>JBGART010000046.1:0-77565 GCA_044230055.1 Myxococcaceae bacterium
TGGCTCATGGGCCGCTTCGCTCTGCTCGAAACAACCCGGCAAAGTGCCGTGCGTGGGTTTGCGCCACCTCTCGACTATGCGCCTGACGGCGCAACGCTCGAGGCGAGCGGGGAGGCGCCTGACTGAGAACAGCTGTTCCTGCGACGAAATGGCCGGCCAGGGCCGGTTTCCCCTCGAGGCGAGCGGGGGAGGCGCCTGACTGAGAACAGCTGTTCCTGCGACGAAATGGCCGGCCAGGTCCGGTTTCCCCCTCGAGGCGAGCGGGGGAGGCGCCTGACTGAGAACAGCTGTTCCTGCGACGACATGGCCGGCCAGGGCCGGTCTCCCCCTCGAGGCGAGCGCGGCTCGAGGCGCCTCTCCAGGGCGAACCGCTACCGCACTTCGAGCATGAACGCCTGGGACTCGACGGCCGGCAGGCCCGCGGCGTTGGCGACGACGGGCTGTAGCTCGTTGGGCACGCGCCAGGTCTGCCCCGTCAACTGCATGACGATGAGGGCGTAGCGGCCCTGCGGAACGTTGGCCAGCGGCGTGGGCGCGGCGGGGTTGGACGCGTCGAACGCGCGCATCTGGATGACGAGGCGCAGCTTGGGCACCGGCACGGCGTCCAGCCGCGGGCGGCCCATCGCGTCGGTCAGCGCGGGGAGGATGAGCGAGGGGTCCAGGCCCGCGGCGAGCACCACGATGTCCGGCCGTCCATCCAGGGTCCCGTCGTAGCGGGGGTAGTCCGGGCCGGTGGCGTCCACGATGCCGTTCTGGTCCTCGTCGTTCTCGTCGATGAGGAAGGGCGGCGCGTCCTTGAGCTTGCGCACCACCACCTTTGGCCAGAAGTCGCCCACGCCATCGCCGTTCGCATCATCCGGCACGCCGTTGCCGTCTTCGTCGATGTACTTGGCCAGGAAGACGGGCTGGCGCTGGTGGATGAGGCCGTCGTTGATGGCGGTGGGGGAGAGCTCCAGCACCTTGGTGGTGGTGCCGGGAGAGAAGAGCGGGTCTCCCGCGACGGCGAAGCTGGGCCGGTCCACCGGCACGGCGGCGAGGTCCGAGTAGGACACCACCACGTCAGTGACCGGGTTCAGCCGTTCGGTGGTGGTGCCCACCGGGATGACCCGCGGCAGCCGGGTGACTGCGTCCACCGCCGCGCCGCCCACGTCGCCGCGGTTGGGCTCCGCGGTCACGCTGTACCAGGGGATGAAGTCCGGCGGCACGCAGCCGGGCGCGTTGGTCAGGCACTCGTCGTGGTCGATGAAGCCCTGCACCAGGTAGTTGCCCGGCGCCACGAGGCTGAAGTTGAACGGCGCGGTGAAGGGGCCGGAGCGGTTGGGGTCTCCCAGGCCGTCCTGGAACAGGCGCGCGCTGGGGATGACGTCGAAGGAGATAGGCCGCCCGGTGCCCGCGGGCGGCGGCGGGCGCGCGGCGTCGTAGAGCAGGACGACGGCGTTGCCCCGCGCCCGGCTCTGGACCACGACGGTGCCTTCAATGCGGCTGGCCTTCTGGTTCTGCCGCGCGTCCACCGTGGGGACGACAGGCGGCAGCTCGCAGGCGCAGAGGGTCAGCGCGGCGAGGAAGAGGGGCTTGAAGCTCATGGGACCACCGTCAGCGTGCCGAGCACCCGGCGTTCAATCAGGTTGCCCAGCGGGTGCTCCGAGTGGGAAGGCCCCAGCTGGGTGCCCACCACCGCGAAGGTCACCCGGTCCTGGAAGAAGCGGTAGGCCACCCGCGCGTTCACCACCGCGTAGCCGGGCAGCGGCTGCTGGAGGTTGACGAACTTGGTGGGGTCCGAGGGCAGCGGCTCACGCTCAATCCAGAGGGTGGAGGTGACCAGCGACACGTCCGCGTAGAAGTCGAGGTCGATGGGCGTGCGGAACCCCACGCCGACGAAGCCCTTGAAGGCCGGCGCCGAGTTGCACGGCACGCACGGGTTGGCGCTGCTGGTGATGCCCTGGAACGCGCCGGAGAGCTTGATGTCCAGGCCGTCCACCGGCGACAGCCGCAGCCCCAGCTCCACGCCGCGGCCGGTGTAGTCGTCGGGCTCGTTCTGGAAGCGCGACTGGGCGATGAGGTAGCTCTGGCTCTGGGTGTCCCAAGCAGCGGGCGCGTTCAGGCGGGTGACGTTGGAGAGGGCGATGAGGTCTCTGACGTTGTTCTGATAGACGGCGAGGTCCCACTCCAGGCCATACGCCGGGATGTCCGCGCGGTAGCCGAGCTCGAAGGAGAGCAGCTGCTCCGGGCGCAGGGTGATGTCGCCGGTGGTGAGCAGCGAGGCGCCGTTCACGCCCGGGATGGGGACGCGCACCGCGGTGTAGCTCTCCAGATACGTCGGCTCGCGGAAGGCGGTGGCGAAGCTGGCCCGCAGCGCGTGGTTCTGGTGCGGCTTCCACAAGAGGGAGATGCGCGGCGAGTGCGCGTAGCCGGGCTGGCCGTGGTCCAGCAGCGGGTGCCGGTCCAGCCGGTAGCTCGCCATCACGAAGAGCGGGTCGACAATCTTCCACTCGTCCGACAGGAACGCGGCGGCGTGGAGCTCCGAGTGCGTGTCGTCCAGGTAGTTCCAGGCCACCCGCTTGAGCCGGCCGGAGATGCCGATGGTGAAGTTGTGTTCGCCGGCGAGCTCGAAGCGGCGGGAGAACAGGAGCTCTAAGTCGAACAGGTTGGACGAGAGCTGCGCGACGACGGACCGCTGACCGATGGCCGGATACTGCGGCCCGGACTCGGCGGTCATGTGGTTCCAGAAGGCCTTGAGCTTCACCGGCCCCAGCGTGAGGTCCGCCTTCGCGGAGGCGACCAGGCCATCCAGGTAGAAGTTGCGCAGGATGCCCAGCGGGTAGAGCTCCGTGTAGACGCGGTTGATGCCGCCGAAGACGGAGAGCTGGACGTCGCGGGAGATTTGATAGGTGCCGGCGAGGTTCCCTCGTACCGCCCGCATGCCCAACGCGGGGTCGTCCGACGCGGGCTCCACGTCCGGCCGGTCACTCGCGTAGTCGCGGCTCCACTTGTTGGCCTGCTGGAAGCCCACGCCCGCGCGGTAGCGCAGCGTCTTGTCGCCGCCGGATGCGACGAAGGCCCCGCCCGCGGTGGCGCCGAAGCCGAGATAGCCGTTGAGGACCGCCTTCGGCCCCGCGCCAGGGGTGCGCGTGATGATGTTGATGACGCCCAGCATGGCGTTGGCGCCGTAGAGCGCGGAGCCTGGGCCGCGGATGACTTCAATCCGCTCAATCTCCTCCATGCCCACCGGCATCCCCGGCCAGAGCGTGAGGCCCAGAAATTCCTGCCACTCCGGCCGGCCGTCCACCAGCACCAGCACCTTGTTGGCGATGCGCTGGTTGAAGCCGCGGAAGGACACGTTGGCGCTGCCCACGCCCATCGCCATCACGTCCGCGCCCGGCACCCGCCGCAGCAGCTCCACCAGGCTGGTGGCGCCGGAGAGGCGAATCTCTTCCGCGGTGATGATGGTCGTCGAGTTGGGCGCCTCCAGCGTGGACTGCGCGCGGCGGGAGGCGGTCACCACCACCTCTTCGTACGGCGCTGCGCCCGCCTCGCCCTCCACGTCCAGCGAGTCCGTGGGTGAGCTGGAGAGGGGCCGCTCGTCGGGCTCCTGCGCCGGCGCCGGCCGCGGGCGGTTGGCCTCCGCCTCCGCCTTCGCCACCGCCGCGTCCAGCCGGTCCATCAGCCCTTGAAAGCGCCGCAGCTGCTCGGCGTTGATGGGCGAGCTGTCGCGGCCGTTGTCGCGCGTCGGCCGCGGCGGCTCCACCACCACCAGCGGCGGCGGTTCAATGGGCGGCGGCTTGGGCAGTGACGCCTCAATCCGGTCCACCACCGCCTGCACCGAGCCCGCGTCCGGGGGACGGCCCGCGAGGTACTTCTTGAAGTAGTCGAGGGCCTCCAGCAGCTGCCCCGCGTCCTGGTACGCGCGGCCGATGTTGAAGAGCACGTTGGGGTGCGGCTTGATGGCGTACGCGCGCTTCAGGTGGGCGATGCCGCGGTCGAACTCGCCGTCGTCAATCAGCTCCATCCCGGTGAGGAAATGGCGCCGCGCTTCGATGCGCGCGTCCGCCAGCGCCCTGCCGCACAGCAAGAGACACAGCAAGAGACACGCGCGCGAAACCTTCACTGGTAGGGGTCGTCCTTGTAGCCCTTGGTCTTCTTCACTTTGACTTGCAGCGGCGGTTTCTTCTCCAGGCGCTGGGTGAGCGTCACCTCGGGTCCGGGGCCCTCCGCGGTGACCGTGGAGGAGACGTAGCCGTCGAGCGAGAAGGTGAGCTGCGCGGTGGTGGAGCCGTCGGATTCGCGCGGCAATTCGAACTGCAGCGGCGTGATTCCCAGCGCGCGGCCCTTGTGGAGGACCTTGGCGCCAGAGGGCTCGGAGCCAATGTGGAAGACCACCGGCTTGGGCATCACCGGCGGGATGTCATCGCGCGGCGGCGGCTCCGGGCGCGGCGGGACGACGGGCGGCGCGGCCACCCGGGCGTTGGACGTGGGCAGCTGGGTGGTCTTGAGCGGCGCGGGTTCCCGCGTGGAGGCGAAGAGCACGCCCAGTCCCGCGCCCGCGCCCAGCGCCAGGCAGCCCAGCGCGATGAGCTGGCGCTTGCGGCGGGTGCTGGGGCTCACGTCCTCCTCATCGTTCCGGGGGACGAAGGGTTCGTGGGAGAACGGCGTCTGCGGGCGGGGCGTGACGGTCGTGCGCAGGGGCACCGGGCCGGTGGCGCGCCGGGTGCCGCTCACCTTCGCCATCGAGAGCGAGCTGTTGGGCGAAGAGCGCGGGTCGGAGAAGACGCCGGAGAGGCCGGCGTTGATGCCCACGCGGCGCATGCCTTCCAGCATCTCGTCCATGCTCTGGAAGCGCTTGTCCGGGTCCTTCTCCAGGCAGCGCATCACGATGGCCACGACTTCGGCGGGGAGGTCCAGCTCCGGGCGCGGCGAGCGCAGCGGCGGGGGCGGTTCACGGATTTGCTTGACGATGACGTCGATCGACTCGCGCCCGACGAAGGGTGGCCGTCCCGCCAGCATCTGGTAGAGGACGATGCCCAGCGAGTAGATGTCGCTGCGCGGGTCCGACACGCCGCGCGCCTGCTCCGGCGCCATGTACTGTGGCGAGCCCAGCAGCACGCCAGACTGGGTGAGTTCCGTCTCGTTCGGCGCCTTCGGCTTGTCCGGCGCGAAGGACTTCACCAACCCAAAGTCGAGGATCTTGATCTGATCGTGGTCCGTCTCCTCGTTCAGGATCATCACGTTCGCCGGCTTCAGGTCCCGGTGGACGATGCCGTGCTTGTGGGCCTCGCGCAGCGACCGGCAGACCTGCTGGCCGATGTAGAGCGCCCGCTCCCACGGCAGCGCGCCCACGCTGGTCAGGAGCGCGCCGAGGGTCTGGCCCTCCACGTACTCCATCGCGATGTAGAAGATGCCCTCCTCGGTCTTGCCGTAGTCGATGATGGTGATGGTGTTGGGGTGCCGGAGCTTCGACGTCATCGACGCTTCGAGGAAGAAGCGCTTCTGGAACCCCGGGTCCTTCCCCGCCCCGTAGTTGGGGTTGAGGATTTTCAGCGCGACGACGCGGTCCAGCGGCGCCTGCAGCGCCTTGTAGACGCGGCCCATCCCGCCCGTGCCGATCTGCTCGAGCACAGTGAAGCGGCCGTTGAGGACCTTCCCGAGGAGGGGGTCCCCCGTAGCGGCGGCCGCGCCGGGTTCTGCCGAGTCACTTCCGACCATCGTTTTGCGCACCCCACCGAGGGATTTCCGCGGCTTACAGGGTGTGGATCTATCACGGTCCGACCCACAGTCCTGTTTCCGTCCCTCATCGGAGAACCTGCTCCTTCATTGTCGTACACCTGCGTCTCCGGGTTGACTCCCGCGGGCGACAGTCCCCGCACCGCCTGTATTCGGGGGCTTCCTTCGCTCTCGCGCTCTCAGAACCCCTGAGCCGTGCCGCCCAACCGAGGGAGCGAGCGCGCTGGCTTGCGGGCGCAGGCCTTTGGCAGTGTGCGCCCCATGAAGAGCGCGGCGCTGAGAATCAACCGGGAGCGGCTCTGGAAGTCCCTCATGGCGCTGGGCGAGGTGGGCGCCTACCGCGACGAGCGCACGGGGCTGATGGGCGTGAACCGGCTCGCGCTCACCGAAGCGGACGGGCGCGGGCGCGCGCTGGTGAAGCGGTGGTTCGAAGAGGCCGGGCTAGCCACACGCGTGGACCGCATTGGCAACTGCTACGGGCGCCGCAAGGGCCGGCGGGAGGACGCGGTGGTGATGGCCGGCTCGCACATCGACAGCGTGCCCACCGCGGGCGCCTTCGACGGGTGCCTGGGCGTGCTGGGTGCGCTGGAGGTGGTGCGGACGCTGGACGAAGCCGGCGTGGAGACGGCGCGGCCCATCGAAGTGGCCTTCTTCACCGAAGAGGAGGGCGCGCGCTTCGGGACGGACATGCTGGGCAGCGCGGTGGCGGTGGGCCGCATCCCGCTGGAGCAGGCGTTGGGCATCAAGGACCGCGCCGGGCTCACGGTGAAGGGCGAGCTGGAGAAGATTGGTTTTCTGGGCAGCCACGAGGTGGCGCTGCCTCCGCCGCACGCGTACGTCGAGTGCCACATTGAGCAGGGGCCCGTGCTCCGCGCGGCGAACGTGGACCTGGGCGTGGTGACCGGCGTGCAGGGCATCTCCTGGCAGGAGGTGACCGTCATCGGCCGCTCCGCCCACGCGGGCACCACGCCGATGTCGCTGCGCAGGGATGCGGGGCTGGCGGCGTCCCGCTTGAACGTGCACCTGCACCAGCTGGCGGTCTCCGGTCGCTTCGGCGAGCTGCGCGCCACGATGGGCGGCTTCCAGCCGGCGCCGGGCATGGTGAACATCATCCCCGGGCGCGTGCTCTGCACGGTGGACCTGCGCAACCCGGACGACGCGATGATGGTGGCGGCCGAGGCCGAGGTCGCCGCCTTCCTGCGTACGCTGGAGGCCGAGCTGGGCGTGGAGATTTCTACCCGCCAGACGGCCCGCACCACGCGCGTTGGCTTCTCAGAGCCCGTGCAGGCCCTCATCTCCGCCAAGGCGAAGGACGCCGGGCTGTCCCAACAGCACATCGTCAGCGGGGCCGGACATGACGCGCAGGAGCTGGCCACGCTGTGCCCCACGGCGATGATTTTCATCCCCGGCGAGCACGAGGGCATCAGCCACAACCCCCGCGAATACTCCACCCCGGAGCAGTGCGAAAACGGAGTGAATACGCTGCTCCAGACGATGCTGGAGCTGGCCGGATAAACCGCTGTCACAAGACTCGCATCCCGCGCGTTCGAAGCTCTGGCTGACGCGAAAGGAGCCAAGAATGCGAGCGATGAAGACGACGTGCGGTGGGGTTGAGGAGTCCAGCGGGGGCTGGCTGGTGACGCCGGAGGGGCGCACGCTGCCGCTGCAGGAGAGCCGCCTTGAAGTCACCGCGGGCGGGGGTGTTGCCCGGGCCGTCCTGGTCCAGCGGTTCAAGAACCCATACGAAGAGCCGCTCCGCGTCCTCTACAAGCTGGCGCTGCCCGCGGACGGCGCGGTGGCCGGGTTCGCCTTCACCGTCGCAGGAGAGAAGAGCGTCGGCGTGGTGGAGGGGAAGGCCCAGGCCCGCGAGCGCTTCGAGCGCGCGCTGGTGGAAGGGCGCAGCGCGGCGCTGCTGGAGCAGGAGCGCAGCAGCCTGTTCACGCAGGAGGTGGGGAACATCCCGCCCGGACAGGACGTGCTGTGTGAGGTGAGCGTGGACCAGCGGCTGGCCTGGCTCGACGAGGGCGCGTGGGAGTGGCGCTTCCCCACCGTCGTCGCGCCGCGCTACCTGGGTGAGCAGGGCCGGGTGCCGGATGCGGGCGCGGTGAGCGTGCCGGTGGCCGAGGGCGCCTTGCCGGGCCGCTTGCAGCTGGAGCTCTCCATTCGCGATGTCCTGTCGGCGGACGCGCGGCCGGAGTCGCCTTCGCACGCGGTGGATGTGGAGCGCGCGGTGCAGCGCACCCGCGTCAGCCTGGGCGCCGGGCCTGCGCGGCTGGACCGCGACGTGGTGGTGCGTTGGAAGGTGGTCACGCCGGAGGTGGGCCTCTCCGTCGAAACGGAGGCGGCCACGCGCCCGGGGCACGGCGGCTTCGCGCACGGCCTGGTGACGCTGGTCCCACCGGCGCGCGGCGCGCGGCTCACCCCGGTGGCGAGGGATTTGATTGTGCTGCTCGACACCAGCGGGTCCATGGGCGGCGAGCCGCTTGCGCAGGCCCGCGCGGTGGTGGGCGCGCTGGTGGACACGCTCACAGAGGAGGACAATCTCGAGATGGTGGAGTTCTCCCTGGAGCCGCGGCGCTGGAAGCGCGGCGCTGTCGCGGCGAACGAGGGAAACCGGCGCAAGGCGCATGAGTGGCTCAACGCGCTGCAGGCCGCGGGCGGCACCGAGATGCGCGAGGGGATTCTGGAGGCGCTGAAGCCGCTCTCCGGAGAGACGGTGCGGCAGGTGGTGTTGGTGACCGATGGGATGATTGGCTTCGAGAGGGAGGTGGTGGAGGAGATTCTCAAGCGCCTCCCGCCCGGCTCCCGCGTACACACCGTGGGCGTGGGCAGCGCGGTGAACCGGTCGCTCACCGGCCCGGCGGCGCGGGCAGGGCGCGGCATCGAGGTCCTCATCGGTCTGGGCGAGGACCCGGAGCGCGCGGCGCGGCGGTTGGTGGCGGCGACGGACGCGCCCCAGGTGGTAGGGCTCACGCTCACCGGCTCTGCGCTGGTGGAGCACGCGCCCTCGCGGCTGCCGGACCTCTATGCCGGCGCGCCGGCGCTGCTGCCGGTCAAGCTGCGGCCAGAGGGCGGCGAGCTGCGCGTCATCGGTCGCACCGCGGACGGCACCTTCGAGCGCACGCTGCGCCTGTCGCCCGCCACCGCCACCTCGACCTCGTTGGGCGCGCTCTTCGCCCGCGAGCGGGTGGAGGACCTGGAGATGGAGCTGGCCGGCGGCGCCCGCGCGCGCGACCAGGAGCCCGCGATTGAGCGGCTGGGCGTGGACTATCAAATCTCCACCCGGCTCACGTCCTGGGTGGCGGTCAGCCAGAAGCGGACCGTGAACCCGAACGACCCCGGCCGCTCCGTGGAGCAGCCGCAGGAGGTCCCCTTCGGGGTCTCCGTCGAAGGGCTGGGGCTGCGCGCCAGCGCGCAGGCGGACGGAGGGATGCTGCGGGTGGGAGCGGCGGCGCCCAAGGGCTTCGCGGTCGCCGACGCAGCGGACGTCTCCTTCAGCCGTACGCCGGCGCCAGCCCCCATGCGGCCGGTGATGATGCGCCGTCCCCCGAGTCGCGGTGACGCGCCCAGCAAGAAGCCGGAGCCGCCGGCCGAGGAGGAGCTCTACGCCGCCCCCAAGGTCGACGTGCCGCGGCTGGAGAAGAAGGAGAGCACCAAGGCCGGCGTGGCGAAGAAGCGGCGGGAGCGGCGCCGCGCGCGGGGAGCTGTGGTTTTGCTGGAGCAGGGACGGGTGGTGGTGTCCTTCGCGCTGGGCCAGCGCTTCGCGTTCGACCCGTCACAGCCCGTCACGCTCTTCCTCAAGGACGGGCGAACGGTCACCGCACAGCTCAAGGCGGAGGAGAGCACCCGCGCAGGGGAGCTCGAGGCCGGGTTGACGCTCCGGCTCTCCATCGCGCTTCCGTTCCCGCTCCAGCAGGGAGACCTGGTTCGGCTTGCGCTCGCCGACGGAGAGGACGAGCTGACGGTGGAGCTCTAAGAGGATGCGGGGGAGGGCGAACCTCCCCCGTGTCATCAAGCGGATGGACCCTGTCCGTGGATGGACTCGTAGAAGGATGGACCCCGTTCGCGTCGAGCGTTGCGCCGTCAGGCGCATAGTCGAGACGTCGGCACTGACTCTGGAGGACTCGAGCGTCTTCCCGGGAGCGCAAGTGCGGCGTGCGCAGCGCCACCTCTCGACTCCGCGCCTGACGGCGCTACGCTCGAGGCGAGCGGGGGGTGGTTCTCCTCGACATCATGAAGCGGAGCACGGTTGCTGGATCTCGACTGCCATCGCAGCGGCATCATCGCGGGGGACCCTGAGGCCTTCGCGCGCTGGCTCTCGGGTGCGGAGCGCCCGGTGCGCGCCAGCCTGCGCGACTTCGCGGCGTCGGTGGACACCGAAGCCGTGCTCCAGGAGGCCATGCTCCGCGTGTGGCAGGTGGCGCCGAAGTTCCAGCCGGACGGGCAGCCCAACGCGCTCCTCCGCTTTGCCCTCCGGACAGCGCGCAACCTCGCCGTCTCCGAAGTGCGGCGCCACAGGCCTTCGCTCCTGCCGGACGAAGCGCTGCTGCGCGCCGCGGAGTCCCTCCCGGTGACGGTGCGCGAAGGGCCGGACCCGCTGTTGCGCGCGCGCATCCTGGAGTGCCGGGAGAAGCTCCCGAAGAAGCCGGCCCTGGCGCTCCTGGCACGGCTGTGCGGGGCGGGCCAGAGCGACGAGGCGCTGGCCGAGGGCCTGTCGATGAAGCTCAACACCTTCCTGCAGAACTTCACCCGGGCCCGTTCGCTGCTTGCGAAGTGCCTGGAGCGCGCTGGCGTGGCGCTGGCGGAGGTGCTCTAGATGGCCAGCGACACGGAGCTCTTGATTGAACGGGTGGTCAGCGCCCACCGCGAACGGGACCCGCTGGGCGCGCTGCGCGGGCACCCGGCCTGGTACGACCTGTCCCTCGAAAATCGCGTCCGCGCGTACGAGGAGACCGTTCGTTCCCGAGCACTCGAGGCGGCGTTGGATCCACAAGGCCTTTCCACCACCGCACGCGCGCTACTGGCTCGGATTCGCTCGACGCAGGACCCGTGAGGCCCCTTTCTGAAGCTTCCCCTTGAACATCGCTTTCACTTTGTCGTACGAGCGGGTGTTTTCTCGCGGAGCGCCACGGCCGGTGCAGTATTCGGCGCCCCGAAAACAAGGACGTGACCGTGCAGACGCAGCCGCTTCCCAACGAGTACGCCATCCTGGCGCAGGACCTGATGCTCGGGCGTTTTGTGAAGCTCGAGGTCGAGCCCTTCGGCCGGAACCGGTTCTGCTTTCAGAACGGGAGCGTGCTGGACCACAAGGGTGTGTTCGCGGGAGTGGTGCTGCGCGACGCGTACCGCGGCTACCGGCCGGTCCAGCTGCGGCGGGACTGGGTGGAGCTGGCGCTGCGGCACCGCCTGGGCGCGTTCGAGGGCTGTGACTACCCCGAGGGCCGCACCACCTTCCTCTTCGAGTACGGCTCCATCGACACCTCGGGGGGCGCGGTGGAGAGCATGGTTGTCCGCGGCACCCGCGTCACCGGTGAGCAGCTGATGCAGGCCCCTGCGTTCCCCGGAAGCTCGCTCCAGCTCAGCTAGTCGCTTACGTCGCGAAGACGCGATGGCGACCGACGAGGACATCCGCCGCTACCGAGAGGCCAGCGAGCGGGCCTTGTCCGCCATCGCGGGCCTCAAGGTGCTGCAGGAGGATGAGCGCAGCCGCGTCGCCCTCTGCAAGCGCGTGGAGCTGTTTCTCTGGAAGTTCCTGCGCCTGCGCTGGTCGGACGCGCACCGCTTCTTCACCTCCGTGGAGACGAAGGAGGCGATGGAGGTGGTGAAAGAGCGCTTCCAGCCGGGTCGCCTGTTCCACTTCTTCTCGGAGCGCCAGGACGACAGCGAGTTCGAGAACACCGTCACCGTGGGCCTGAGCCTGGTGTTCGCGGCCATGCGCCAGGCGGAGGCGCGCGGGTTTGACCCCAAGCGCGCGGGCATCTTCACCCTCCAGCGGATGCTTGAGCAGGCGCTGGAGCAGGTGGAGGACCTCCAGGACCTGCTCGCCGTGGGGGCGCCGCCATGAGCGTGGACCTGCTCTCCGGCGCGCCGAAGTACCCCACGCGGATGGTCTGCCTCACCGAAGAGACGACGGAGATTCTCTACCGCCTGGGCGCGGGAGACCGGGTGGTGGGCGTCTCTGGCTTCACCGTCCGCCCGCCCGAAGCGCGGCGCAAGCCCAAGGTCAGCTCGTTCCTCGACGCGAACTTCGACCGGATTCTGGAGCTCAAGCCGGACCTGGTGCTCGGCTTCTCGGACCTGCAGGCGGACCTCGCGCGGGAGCTCATCAAGCGCGGCGTGCCGGTGTACGTCTTCAACCAGCGTTCCCTCTCGGAGATTCTGCAGACAGTGCGGGTGGTGGGCGCGCTCGCCGGCCTGCGGGACGAGGGCGAGGCGCTGGCCGAGGAGCTGTCGCAGCACTTGCGCGCCCACGCGAAAGCGGCGGCCGGGCTGCCGCGCCGCCCGAAGGTCTTCTTCGAGGAGTGGCATGAGCCGCTCATCTCCGGCATCCGTTGGTGCTCGGAGCTGGTGGAGCTGGTCGGCGGCGAGGACATCTGCGCACAGACGCGGACAGAGCAGGGCGCCAAGGGGCGCATCTTCGCCCCCGAGGAGATTGCCCGCAGAAACCCGGACGTCGTCATCGCCAGCTGGTGCGGCCGCAAGGTGTCCAAGGCGAAGATGGTCTCAAGGCCTGGCTGGGCGGACGTCACCGCCGTCCGGGAGGATCAGCTCTACGAGGTGAAGAGCACGTACATCCTCCAGCCCGGCCCCGCCGCGCTCACGGACGGTGTGGACCAGCTGGCGCGCATCGTCGCCGCGGTGGCCAGGGGCGAGCGGCTCCCCGCCCCCCGCCCGGAGGACTGCCGTCGCGCGTGAAGACGCGGGTGCTCCCAAGGGTGAACGCAGTTACAAGAGGGCATGGCAGACGCAGAGGTCCTCATCGCGGGTGCAGGCATCGGCGGGTTGACCCTCGCGCAGGGGCTTTTGCGCCACGGCATTCCCTTCCGGATTTTCGAGCGCGCCCCGGAGCTTCGTCCCCTCGGCGCCGGCATCACGGTCCAGTCCAACGCGATGAGGGCCCTGCGGGCGCTGGCGCTGGACGAGGCCGTCGCCGGAGCAGGGCGGGTGCCCGACACCGCGGCGATTCTGGACGGGCGGGGCAGGGTGCTCTCGCGGGTGTCGCTGGGCGAGGTGGCTCGCCGCGCCGGAGCGCCCATCGTCACCCTCCAGCGCGCTCGCCTGCATGAGGTGCTGCGCAAGGGCCTCCCGGAGGATTGTCTCCACCTGGGGGCGAAGGTCACAGGCGTCACCCAGACGGCCACGGGGGTGGAGCTGCGGCTGGAGGGCGGCGAGGCGGTGCGAGGGGCCATCCTCGTCGGAGCGGATGGGCTGCATTCGCGCGTGCGTGCCACCCTCTGGGGTGAGGACCTGCCCCGGTACTCGGGCTACACCAGCTGGCGCGGCGTCTGTGCGTCCGAGGCGCTCTCGCAGCAGCGTGAGACGAGTGAGTCCTGGGGACGGGGAAAGCGGTTCGGCATCGTCCCCATCGGCCATTGCGAGGTCTACTGGTTCGCGACATCGGATGAGCCCGCGCGGGCCGCCGACATCGCTGGAGCGCGACAGGCGGTGCTGAGCCGCTTTGCCGGCTGGCACGCGCCCATCTCTGCCCTGGTGGACGCGACAGACGAAGCGCGAATCGTTCGAACCGACATCGCGGACCGTCCGCCGCTGAAAACGTGGAGCAACGGGCGCATCACCCTCCTGGGAGATGCGGCGCACCCGATGACGCCGAACCTGGGGCAGGGCGGTTGCCAGGCCATCGAAGACGCGGTCGTGCTGGCAAGCGAGCTGGCCCAGACGTTCGCGGAGCCCGCCCGCGCGTTCGCGCGGTACGAGCAACGCCGTCTTTCGCAGGCGTACGCAGTGGTGCGAGCCTCTCGCGTCATGGGGCGTATCGCGCAGGCCTCGAACCCGGTGGCCGCCGTGGCCCGCGACTGGACGCTGCGCTTGATGCCGCAGGCGCTGGCGACGGCGCAGATGGCGAGCGCGCTCCGGTAGGCCGCGGGCTGTTCTCCAAGTCAGGCGCCTCCGCCGCGTTCGCCTCGAGCATTGCGCCGTCAGGCGGCTCCCCCGTTCGCATCGAGGAGGAGACCGGCGGAAGGCCATTTGGTCGGAGGAACAGCTGTTCTCAGTCAGGCGCCTCCCCCGCTCGCCTCGAGCGTTGCGCCGTCAGGCGCATAGTCGAGAGGTGGCGCAAACCCACGCACGGCACTCTGCCGGTTTGTTTCGAGCAGAGCGAAGCGGCCCTTGAGCCAAGCTTCGGAAGCACTGCCGACGTCTCGACTATGCGCCTGACGGCGCAACGCTCGACGCGAACGGGGGACGTTCGTGCCGAGGGCCCCTGCGGAGGCCCTTACCGGCGCGGTGGCAGCAGGGATTGCAGCACCTGCTCTACGTAACGACCGCGGCCGGCCTTGGACTGGAAGCGCTCGGGCGCCACGCGCAGCAGGTGCAGCAACCCGAGGTACGCGGAGTACGCCAGGGTCCCGCGGTCCAGCGCCTCCGTGGGCCGCAGCCCCAGCCGGCGGAAGCTCTCCACCACGTAGTCCAGCTGCTTGCGCGCCACCCGGCGCAGGATGGGTGCGACGACGGGATGCTCCGCGGCAGCGACGACCGCCACTGCGGTGAGCAGGTAGCGCTCTCCGCCGAACGCCCCGCGCAGCATCACGGTGAGGCTCTCGCGCGGGTCGGACAGGGCCTCCAGCGACGCGATGACTTCATCCGTTCCCACCCGCTCCCAGCGACGGAGCGCGCGGCGCAGGAGCTCGTTCCGGTCCGTGAAGTGCCAGTAGAAGCTCCCCTTCGTCACCTGCAGCCTGCGCGCGAGCGGCTCTACCGCGACGGCCGCCACGCCGCCTTCGCCCAGCGCCTGCAGGGCCAGTTCCTCCCAGTCTTCGGCGGTGCGCACGGGCGCGCGCGTCTGCCTGGGTTTCATCCCGCCACGCTCCTCGCCAGCGCACCCACGAGCAGGTGGTGGAAGGGCCGGATGACGTTGAAGTACAGCGGGCCGCGCCAGTCGTTGTACCGGACGATGGTGCCGAGGTGGATTCGAGGCGCCGCGCCCGCGCGCGGCTCGCGCAGGACGCAGAGCCAGGCGCTCAGGTGCGCGTCGTCAATTCCGCCCACCCAGAGGTCCTCCCGCGCCAGCTGGACCCGAAAGGGCCCCACCGAAGCGCTGTCGCTGGCGACCGCGTGCACAGGACGAAGCCCCAGCACGCGCACCGCTGCGTTTCGTATCGCGAAGAGCGCCCGCAGGGCGCGCGGTCGTCTCCCCAGCATGGCCGGGACCAGCTCCGCCAACGGCCTCGCCGAGGTGAAGGCCTTCACATCCAGGTGGTTCGCGCCGCGGGTGAGCGCGGTCACCTCCGGTGCGCCCAGCCGCTTCGCCAGCTCTTCCAGGGTTTCATGTACCATGGGGCTTATCCATACGGTCCAGTATGTCCATACGCAACCGTATGGTTGTGCGCCTGCCGAGGTCAACTCGTCGCGGGGGCGTGCGAAGGCGGAAATCCCTGCCGGCGGCACGAACAGGTCCCGAAGTCGCGGTCGAAACGAGGGATCAGAAATGCGCGCACGTCCCTCCACTCAAGGCACGTCACCTTCCAGGAGATGTCTTCGTGCTCAACCGTCTCTGCCTCGCCGCCGTCCTCCTCTCGCTCTGGGGTTGTGCCACCTCGGGTCCCTCGCGCAGCAGCGCGTCCATCGCGGCGACGACCGCCAAGCTCACCGCCCTGCGCCCCGCCAACCCCGAGTCAGGGGTCGTGGTGCTCTACCGGAACAAGCGGTTCGGCTCGATGCTCGGGCCCATTACGTACAAGGGGAGCCTCTTCGTGAACGAGGTCCCGGTGGGCGACATCGAGGACGACACGTACGGGATTCTGGAGCTCTCTCCGGGCCGCCACTCCCTGCGCATCTCGGGCAGCGGGGGCGGGATTGCCCTGCAGGCCTCGATGGTGGCCCAGGTCAAAGCGGGCGAGGTGCAGTTCGTCGAGGTGGGTACGGACCAGGGGATGAGCTCCGCCTCGGTGAGCCTCAAGCGCATCCCCGGGCCGAACTATGAGGAGATCGCCAACGACTGCCGCGAGGCGTTCCAGATTGACCTCGCCGGGGAAGCCGCCCGCAAGCCCGCCGCGCCATCTGCGACGTAGCCGGCCGTAGGTGGGAGGGCCCCGCGGCGCTAGGCTCCCCCGGCCGATGCGCTGGGTCCCTCTCCTCCTCCTCCTGCTCTGCAGGCCCGCCCTGGCGGACGGCCCGCCGGTCTCCGCCTACGAGGACTCCATCATCCAGTGGGGCCTGGACCTGTACGGCCGGGAGAAGGACCCCTCGCCGGAGAACAAGCGGGTGGAGGAGGTGCTCATCGCCTCCGAAGACATCGTCTCCGCGAGCGACCCGTACCCGGACTTCGTCAACTGGATTCACGTCCGCACGCGCGAGCGCATCGTCCGCCAGGAGGTGCTCTTGCCGGTGGGCGGCGCGTTCAACGGCGAGCTGGCGGAGGAGACGGAGCGGAACCTGCGCGACACGTTCCTCTTCGCCGTGGCCCGCGTCGTCGCGGTGAAGGGGAGCACGCCGGACGCGGTGGCGGTGCTGGTGGTCACCAAGGACATCTGGAGCCTGCGCTTCAACAGCGCGTACAGCGTCATCGGCACCACGTTCCTCTTCCTGCGCCTGCGCCCCAGCGAGCAGAACCTCTTCGGGCTGGGGAAGGTCCTCTCGCTGGACTACTTCCTCGAGCGCGGGGCGGTGTCCTTCGGGGAGATTTACATCGACCGCCGGCTCTTCGGCACCCGGCTGTACCTGGAGCAAAGCGCGGCGCTCATCTTCAACCGCTACACCTGGGACCTGGAGGGCACGCGGGGCAGCCTGCTCCTGGCCCGGCCCCTCTACTCGGTGGACACGAAGTGGGGCTTCACGGTGGACGGCAGCTGGTCCATCCGCCCCAGCCGGCGCTACGAGGGCTTCCAGGTCCGCCAGCTGCCGTACCCGGACGAGGGCAGCGGCGTCACCGTCCCCTACGCCTACGACTCGCGCGAGGGCGTCTTCGGCGCCACCGTCACCCGCTCCTTCGGCCACCGCTTCAAGGCCAACGTCAGCGGCGGGGTGGGCGGCTACTGGCTGCAGTACCGCGCGCCGCTCACCACCGGACTGGACGACGCGCAACGCGCCTGGCTGGAAGCGGGGTACCTGCCGCGAAGCGAGGACGCGCTCTACCTCCAGACCTCCGTGTCCCTCTTCGACGCCAGCTACGTGGTGCTCAAGGACCGGGAGAGCTTCGCGCTCTCGGAGGACTACCGGCTGGGTTACTCCGCCTACTTGCGCCTGCGCTGGGCCAACCCGTTCTGGGGTTCGCCCAGCCGCTTCGTGCAGGGTGTGGTGGGCGGGCGCTACCGGTGGCTCTTCCGGGACAACCTCATCACGGCCACGGCGGTGGCGAGCGCGCGCTACCAGACCGGGCTCACCCAGGCGGAGGTGGACGGCCCGTTCGTCAACCGCCACTTCGTCGCGCAGGTGGAGGAGCTCTCGCCGCCGCTCTGGATTGGCCGGCTGGTGTTCCGCGGTCTGGTGGACCTGCGCGCCGCGGACCTCTCGCGCAGCGTGGCGTCGCTCGGGGTGGCCAACGGCCTGCGCGGCGTGCTGCCGGATCAGCTGCAGGGCACGCACCTGGTGCTCTTCAACGTGGAGTACCGCACGAGGTCCCTGGAGCTCTTCACCGCGCACCTGGGCCTGGTCTTCTTCTACGACGCGGGCAGCGCCTTCGAACGCCGTCCGCTGCTCACGCACAGCCTGGGGGTGGGGCTGCGCATCCTGCTGCCGCAGGTGGACCGCGAGCCCATCCGCATTGACTTCGCCTGGGCGCTCAACGGCCCGCCGCTCAGCTCCCCGCTGGACCACTTCGTGACGACGCTGGGCCAGGCCACCCAGCTGCAGCCGGACTCGCTGGATCTCTTCGGGGACTAGAGCGCGTAGACTTCCGGCATGGCCGTTTCCCTCCTGCTCATCAAGGACCGCGACGACGCCCAGTCGGTCCGCTACCGCTTCGGGCCGGACGAGCAGCACCTCGGCCTGCTGCAGCTGGACAAGCAGACCGGGGACGTCCACGAGCTGACCGGCGCCCCCCACCCGCACCCGCAGGAGATTTTCTTCCCCTCCGCGGTGAAGGTCCGGGAGCACTGGCGCAGCGGGAATTACCCAGACCGCACCGCCTGGACCGCCCCCCAGTAGCGCACCGCGGCAATCCGCACCCACCGTCAGAAATTGCCAGGTCTGTCAGCTGGGTTCGCATTTTTCTCCCGAAACGCCAGGGGCTTTCCGCCCGAGAACAGGACTCCACCCGGGGAGGCAAAGGAGAAGGATGAGGATTCCAGCAGGGATAGCGGGGTTTGTGGAGCGGGCCAGCGGTGGCCGCGTCACGCTCGCCCCCCACATCACGCTGGAGCGCCCGTGGATTCGCTCGGCGGTCGACGAGCAGCTCAACAAGCTCGTCAGCGGTCAGAACCGCTTTGACCTCACGATGGTCAACCTGGACGACCCCAGGGTGCCCCGCGAGCCCGTGGCGAGCCCGCAGGCCGCCGCCCAGGGTTTCATCCACCCGGCCTCCTCTGGAAAGAAGGCCACCCCCGCGCCGGAGCTGGTGACTGTGGATGACTGGCTCCACCACACCCGGCAGGCGCTCGCCGCGCGGGGCCTGGTGTTCGCCTCCCACGGCCGGCTCAACGTCGAGGTGGACCCCCACGGCGGCCACGCCTGGATGGAGGTCCGGTTCCGGCCCTCCCCCGTCGCCCGCGGCGACCGGTTCGGCGGCTAAAACCCCCTCACGCTTTCAGCCACCGCCAGAGCGCCCCGAACCCCGGCTGCAGCTTGAAGCGCGCGCCGAGCAGCTGCTTGCGCGCCTCTCCTCCCAGCTGCGCGGACAGCGCCTCCACCAGCGCGACGGCCTCCGCCCGCTCACCGCTGCGCTTGAGCACCTGCGCCAGCGCCAGCGTCCCGGCGACGTTGAGCGGGTCAATCTTCAGCGCCGCGCGCAACAGCCGGGTGGCCACCGCCGCGTCCTTCTTTCTCCGGTGGAAGTAGCGCTCCCCGGCGAGCAGCGCCTTCACCGAGTCCGCCTTGCGGCCGCGCTCGAAGTGCAGCTTGGCGATGGTCTCCCAGACCTCCGGCGCGCGCGGGAAGTGGGTGGCGGCCTGCTGGTAGATGGAGATGGCGCGGTCGACGAAGCCGTCCTGCACCTGCCCCTGCGCGGCGAGCACGAAGCTCTTCCACGCGTCCGGCAGCTGCCGGGTCTCCGCCAGCAGCGGCGCAATCTTCCCGTGCACGACGGCGTCTTCGGGGTCCTTGGCCAGAATCTTCCGGTATTCGGAGATGGCCTTCGACTTCTTGCCCTTCGCCCGCGCGCGCTCGGCCGCGTCCAGCACCGCGCCGCGGTCATAGGGTTTCTTCTTGAAGAGCACCGCCGCGGGATTCTAGCCGCCGCCCTCAGTCGCGTGTCAGGAGGGCCACCTGGCCCTCGGGGAGCGCCTGGAGGCCCCGTCGCAGGAAGTCGCCCAGCGGCACCGTGGCGGGCGGGCCCTGCAGGGCCAGGGCGTCGCCGTCGTTGAAGAGCAGCAGCTGAGGGGCGAGCGCCTTGGCCGCCAGCGCCTCCACGAAAGCCACCACCCGCTCCCGCCCATCCTTGCGCGTGTACAGCGAGCAGGCGCAGTCCCCCCAGGCAATCTCCAGGTAGCCCAGCGCGGCCCCCGCCTCATGGGCGCGGACATCCAGCCCGTGCGCCACCGCCAGCGCCTGCAGCGGCTCCACGCCGGTGGGCGCGACGCCTGCGGGGAGGTGGACGGCGGCGAGGAGGCGGTAGCACATGTGGGTTCGTTCAGCCCGTCACGGGAGGTCCGCGCCGAGAAGCTCCTGGAAGACGACCTGGGCGACGCGCCGGAAGAGCTCGTGCGCCGCCACCACGCCGCCGCAGTGGGGCGGCTCGAGCGCAAAGGTGAGCGCCCGGCAGCGCGGCAGCAAGAGCTCCCAGAAGGGTTCGCTCCCCGAGGGCAGCAGGTGCTGCCGGATGAGCTCCTCCGTCCAGGGCACCACCGCGGTGGGGTCCGCGTCGCTGCAGGTGGTGAAGCAGTCGAGGTCCAGGTCCAGCAGCACGTCCTTCGCGTCTGACAGCCGCTCCAGCGCCGCGCCGGCCTGCTCGCTCTGGAGGAGCCGGTCCAGGCTGGCGGCCCGCATCAGCGCGTGCGCGCCTCCGCGACGGTCCTCCCAGCGCTCGCCGGGGTGCGCGCCGCCCGGGCTGGCCCGCGCGATGAGCAGCGCGTCGCCCACGGGGCCGGCCTCCATCGCCGCGAGGATGTGGTCATGGTTGCGGACGTCCAGCCTCCAGCGCGCGTGCTCATCCAGCGCGCGCACGCCCGCGGAGGCCTGGGGCACCGCGTCCAGCTCCGCCGGGGGGACGAGGTCAAAGTGGCGGTCAAAGCTCACCAGCAGGGCGGGGCCGCGGCCCTCCTGCGCCAGCGCCCAGCAGGGGAGGGCCAGGCGGTGCGGGTCGAACAGGAACGCGTCGTCCGGGCCCTTCGCGCCCGAGAGCCGCAGCCGGGTGACGCCGGCCAGCCGGAGGTGGAGGGGCGGTGTGGCCACGGTTCAAGGGAAGCTTAGAGCACAACCATTGCCGCGCGCGCTGGGATGGGCCTATGACGCCCACATGCGCATGACGAGCCTCCTGCTGGCCGCGCTGCTTGCCCCCACCGCTATGGCCGACACCGACAGCTTCCTCCAGCTCTACGCCGAGACCGGGCGGTTCCTGCTCGGTCGTCCCACCCAACCCCGCATCACCCCGGACGGCAAGGCCGTCCTGTTCCTGCGCTCGCAGCCCAGGTCGCCGGTGCAGGCGCTCTTCGAGCTGGAGCTGGCAAGTGGGCACACGCGCGAAGTGCTCACGCCGGCGACGGTGCTCAAGGGCGCTGAGCAGACGCTCTCCGTGGAGGAGAAGGCGCGGATGGAGCGGCAGCGGGTCTCCGCGCGCGGCATCACCTCCTACCAGCTGTCGAAGGATGGGGCGCTGCTGGCGGTGACGCTCTCCGGCCGGCTCTACGTCGTGGAGCGGGCGAGCGGGAAGGTGCAGGCGGTCAACGCAGGGGAGGGCGTGCTGGACCCGCGCTTCTCGCCCGACAGCAAGCTCATCGCCTACGTCCGCGACTACGACCTCTACGTGGTGGAGCTGGCCACCCACCAGGAGCGCCGGCTCACCCGCGGCGGTTCCGAGCTGCTCAGCCACGGGCTGCCGGAGTTCGTCGCACAGGAGGAGATGAGCCGCTTCGCGGGCTACTGGTGGTCTCCGGACTCGAAGACGCTGGCCTTCGAGGAGTCCGACACGCGCGAGGTGGAGAAGCTGGCCATCGTGGACGTGATGCGGCCGGAGAAGGGCTCCACGCTCTTCCCGTACCCGCGGCCGGGCAAGGCCAACGCCAAGGTGCGGCTGGGGTTGGTCTCCGCGGCGGCCGGCGTGGTCCGCTGGGTGGGCTGGGACGCGGAGAAGTACCCGTACCTCACCAGCGTGGTCTGGCAGAAGGGCGGCCCGCTGACGGTGTTGGTGCAGACCCGCTCGCAGCAAGAGGAATCGCTGCTGGCGGTGGACGTGGCCACCGGGGCCACGCGGGAGCTGCTCAAGGAGACCGACGTCGCCTGGCTGAACCTGGACCAGGACTTCCCGCAGTGGCTGGAGGACGGCTCTGGCTTCCTCTGGCGCACCGAGCGCAACGGCGCGCCCGAGGTGGAGCTGCGCAGCAAGACGGGCGAGCGGGTGAGCACCTGGGTCTCGCCGGACGCCGGCTTCGGCAACTTCTCCGGCTTCGACGGCCGCACCCGGACGCTCTACTTCACAGGCGGGCAGAACCCGACGGAGCAGGTGCTGCACCGGGTCCGCGAGGGCGGCGCGCCGGAGCGGCTGACGCAGCGCCCGGCTTTCGAGGACGCCAAGCTCTCCGACGACGGCAGCCTGCTCGTCGTCGCCAGCACCGCGCTGGACGCCATGCCGGCGGTGGAGGTCCGCAAGGCGGACGGGGCGCGGTTGGCCACGCTGCCCTCGGTGGCGGTGGAGCCGCCGTTCCTGCCGCAGGTGGAGATTCAGAAGGTGGGCCCGGGCGAGGGGCTGTGGACGGCCGTCATCCGACCGCGGACGCCGCAGAAGGCCAAGAAGCTGCCGGTCCTGGTGGACGTCTACGCCGGGCCGCACCACCAGCACGTCCGGCACACCTGCCGCGAGTACCTGCTCTCGCAGTGGTACGCGGACCAGGGCTACGTGGTGGTGAGCGTGGATGGGCGGGGCACGCCGCGCCGTGGCCGGGCCTTCGAGCGCGCCATCCGGGGCGACTTCGCGACGGCGGCGCTTGAGGACCAGGTGACCGGGCTGACGGCGCTGGCGCAAACCCTTCCGGAGCTGGACCTCACCCGGGTGGGCATCCAGGGCTGGTCTTTCGGCGGATACATGGCGGCCTTGGCCGTGCTGCGCCGCCCAGACGTCTTCCACACCGGGGTGGCGGGCGCGCCGGTGGTGGACTGGCGGGACTACGACACGTTCTACACCGAGCGTTATCTGGGCCTGCCGCAGGCCCTGCCCAAGGCGTACGAGGTCAGCTCGCTGCTCACCTACGCGGAGGCGCTGTCGCGGCCGCTGCTCATCGTCCACGGCACCGCGGATGACAACGTCTACTTCTTCCACTCGCTCAAGCTCTCCGACGCGCTCTTCCGCGCCGGCAAGCCGCATGAGCTGCTGGCGCTCAGCGGGCTGACGCACATGGTGCCGGATCCGCTGGTCACCGTTCGCCTGCACCAGCGCATCGCCGACCAGTTCAGCGGCGTGCTCAAGCGCGCAGCGCCTGCGCGGACGCGCGGCGGGGTGGGGCGGCGCGCGGCGACGACGCAAAAATGGACGTCTGGGAAAAGAGAAAGGGCCCGCCCCCCTCGAGGAACGGGCCCTTCTGTTCTCTAAGCGATGCGGTTGCAGCTCAGAGCGGCTTCACGTTCGCGGCCTGCAGCCCCTTCGGGCCACGGGTCACGTCGAACGACACCTTCTGACCCTCCGCGAGGCTGCGGAAGCCGTCGGCCTGGATGGCCGTGTGGTGGCAGAACACATCCTCACCGCCGCCGTCCTGAGTGATGAAGCCAAAGCCCTTCGCATCGTTGAACCACTTCACGGTACCGGTTGCCATGCACTGTTCCTTGTTCTTCTGCTCGGCGGCCAAAAGGGACGCTGGTTCCTCCACCCCCGTAGGCATTGGGAGGACGCTCGCGTTCTAATGAAGGCTGCGTTGTGAAGTCCAGAACCGCGACGACACGATTGTCTATCCGACAGTGTCGTCGCGGGTCGTACCTGAATCAAACTTCAAGCAGGAGCCGCTGCGGATCTTCGATGCAGTCCTTGATTCGCACGAGGAACTGGACCGCTTCGCGCCCGTCTATCAGCCGGTGATCATAGGAAAGCGCCAGGTACATCATCGGCCTGGCGACAATCTGCCCGTCCCGGACGACAGCCCGCTCCTGGATGTTGTGCATCCCCAGAATCGCCACCTGCGGGGGATTCAGGATGGGGGTGGACAGCATGGAGCCGAAGATGCCTCCGTTGGAGATGGTGAACGTCCCGCCCTGGAGATCCGCCAGCGCCAGCTTGTCGGTCCGGGCCTTGTTCGCCAGCTCGGCAATCTGCTTCTCAATCTCCGCCATGCTCAGGCGGTCCGCGTCCCGCAAGACGGGGACGACGAGGCCGCGGCTGCCGGAGACCGCCACGCCGATGTCGTAATACTTCTTGAAGACCACGTCCTCGCCGTCAATCTCCGCGTTCACCAGCGGGAAAGACTTGAGCGCTTCGACGGCCGCGCGCACGAAGAAGCCCATGAAGCCCAGCTTCACGCCGTGCTTCTTCTCGAACCGCTCTGCGTGCTGCTTGCGCAGCCCCATCACGGCGCCCAGGTCCGCCTCGTTAAACGTGGTGAGGATGGCCGCGTTGGACTGTGCCGCGAGCAGCCGCTCCGCCACCTTGCGCCGCAGCGGGGTCATCTTCACCCGCTCCTCGCGCTCGCTGCGCGCCCGGGGGGCGGAGGGGACGGGACCCGGCAGCGGGATGACCTCGGCGGTGCGCACCGGAGCGCTGGCGGTGTCCATCGCGCCCAGCACGTCCTGCTTGTAGATTTTCCCGCCCGGGCCGGTGCCCTGGATCTTCTTCGGATCCAACCCGTTGTCCTCGATGAGCCGGCTGGCCACCGGCGTGGCGTGCGCGGCGCGGCTGGACTCCGCGTTCGACGGCGGCGGCCCCGAGGGAGACGCCTTGAGCGGCGTCTGCGACGGCAGCGGCGTGGTGGTGAGCGCCGGCGCCACCGTGAGCCCCACCCCGGCGCTCTTGCCTGCGGCGGCGGCGAAGGCGGAGGCGGCGATGCTGCCCAGAACCTCGCCCACCTTCACCCGGTCTCCCTCCTTGCGGGAGATGTTCTCCAGCGCGCCCGCGGCGGGCGCGGGCACGTCGATGGTCACCTTGTCGGTCTCCAACACCACCAGCGGCTCATCCGCCGTGACGGACTCGCCGACCTTCTTGTGCCACTTGCCGACCACTGCCTCGCTGATGGATTCACCCAGCTGCGGAACCGTGAGCTCAACGCCCATTCTTCACCCCTCGGTGGAGCGCCTGCTCCACGATCGCCTGTTGTTCTGCCTCGTGCACCTTGTCAAAACCCGTCGCCGGGCTCGCGCTCGCCGTCCGCCCCACGTACTCCACCACCGGCTTCGTGGGCAGCCCTGACACCAGCTCCTGAAGGAGCGGGATGAGGTAGCGCCACGCGCCCATGTTCCACGGCTCCTCCTGAACCCACATCAATTGGCTAAGCTTGGGCAGGCTGCGCAACAGCTCCTCCAGCTCCTCCTTCGGGAACGGGTAGAGCTGCTCCAGCCTGACGAGGGCCGTCGCCCAGTCCTTGCGCGCGTCGCGCTCGTGGACGAGGTCGAAGTACACGCGCCCGCTGCAGAGCAGGAGCCGGGTGACGCCCTTCGCCTCCACCTCCGGCCGGTCGAGGATGACGCGCTTGAAGCGCCCGGTGGTCAGCTCTGAGAGCTCGGACTCGCCCGCGGGGAGCCGCAACAGGCTCTTGGGCGACATCACCACCAGCGGCTTGCGCAGCGGCCGGATGACCTGGCGGCGCAGCAGGTGGAAAATCTGCGCGGGCGTCGTGGGGTAGACGACCTGGATGTTGTCCTCTCCGCACATCCCCAGGAACCGCTCCAGCCGCGCGCTGGAGTGCTCCGGCCCCATGCCCTCGTAGCCGTGCGGCAAGAGCAGGCTGACCCCGGAGAGCCTGCGCCACTTCACTTCACCGGCGGAGATGAACTGGTCGATGATGACCTGCGCGCCGTTGGCGAAGTCGCCGAACTGCGCCTCCCAGACGACCAGGCCATCTGGCGTGTCCAGGCTGTAGCCGTACTCGAAGCCCAGGCAGCCCTCTTCGGACAGCGGGCTGTTGATGACCGCGCACAGCGCGTCCTTCTTGGCGAACTGCTTGAGCACCTCGTAGCGCTCGCCCGTCTTCGCGTCGTGCATCACCGCGTGGCGGTGGGTGAAGGTCCCGCGTTCGGTGTCCTGCCCGGTGAGCCGCACCGTGTAGCCCTCGTCGAGCAGCGACGCGTAGGCGAGGTTCTCTCCAGCGGACCAATCCAGCTTCGCCTTCCCGGCCAGGATGGACTCGCGTCGAGCGAGCACCGTGCGCGCCACGGTGGGGTGAGGCGTGAAGCCCTCCGGCACCCGCGCCAGACGGCCCAGCAGCTCCCGCAGGCGCGGCTCCGGCACGCCCGTCTCCGGCTGCGGCGTCTCCCGGTCCGGGCCGCCCTTGTACGGCTTCCAGACGCCCTGCATGTAGCTGACGCCCTGGTACTTGTAGGACGTCCGCGCGCGGGTGAGCGCTTCTTCAAAGTCCTTCATCGCCTGCTGGCGCAGCCCGTCGGCGTCCGCCTGGGACACCACCCCGCGGCGCGCCAGGTCCTGGCTGTAGAGCACGCGCACCGTGGGGTGCTTCTTGATGAGCTCGTACATCTGGGGCTGCGTGAAGGCGGGCTCGTCGCCCTCGTTGTGGCCGTAGCGCCGGTAGCAGATGAGGTCCACCACCACGTCGCTGCGGAAGCGCTGCCGGTACTCGGTGGCCAGCCGCATCACGTGCGCGCAAGCCTCCGCGTCGTCCGCATTCACGTGGAAGATGGGGACGTCGATAATCTGCGCGATGGCGGTGCAGTAGTGCGAGCTGCGCGCGTCCTGCGGGTCGGTGGTGAAGCCGACCTGGTTGTTGATGACGATGTGGACCGTGCCGCCGGTGGTGTAGCCGGTGAGGCGGGAGAGGTTGAGCGTCTCCGCCACCACGCCCTGGCCCATGAACGCCGCGTCGCCGTGGATGACCAGCGGCACGTCGCGGGTGCGCTCCTCGTCGCGCGTGCGGTCCTGCTTGGCGCGCACGCGGCCCTCCACCACCGGGTAGACGGCCTCCAGGTGGCTGGGGTTGAACGCCAGCGTGAGGTGGATGGCCTTGCCCCGGCCCGTCTGGTAGTCGCTGGAGAAGCCCTGGTGGTACTTCACGTCGCCGCGGAAGTTGGGCTCGCCCTTCGCCTTCTTTTCGAACTCGCTGAAAATCTCATCCGCGCTCTTGCCGAGGATGTTGTTGAGGATGTTCAGCCGGCCGCGGTGCGCCATCGCGATGACCACCTGGCGTGCGCCCAGCTCCGCGCCGTCGGTCAACAGCGTGTCAATCATCGGGACCAGGCTCTCCGCCCCGTCCAGCGCAAAGCGCTTCACGTTCACGTACTTCGTGTGCAGGAAGTTTTCGAAGGCCTCCGCGTAGGTGAGCTTGGTGAGCAGCCGCCGGCGCTCCTCCACCGTGAACTCGGTCCGGTTCTCCGAGTGCTCCATCCGGTTGCCCAGCCATCGCCGCCGGTCGCTGTCGAGCACATGCATGTACTCGACGCCGATGCTCCCGCAGTAGGTGCGGCGCAGGCGGTCCAGAAGCTCGCGCAGCTTCACCCGGCTCTCGGGGAAGACCAGCGCGGCGTCCACCGTCTTCTCCAGCTCCTCGCGGGTGAAGTGCTGCGTGTTCACCATGCCCACATCCGCCACGTGGTCCAGCGACGGGCGCGGGCGGCCCAGTGGATCCAACTGGGCGAGCAGGTGGCCCCGCAGCCGGAACGCGTAGACCGTCTGGTCCACGCGGGACTGCAGCTCCATGTTCTCTTCTGCCTGGGAGGTGACCAGCGGGGCGGTGACCACCGCGCCGGCCGGCGCCTGCTTGCGCGGCGCGGCGCCGGCGTCCACGAAGATGGGGGACCCGTGCCCGTTGCGTGAGAAGAGCTCCCGCCAGCTGGGGTCTACCGAAGCGGGGTCCTCGAGGTAGCGGGCGTACAGACCTTCGATGAACTCGATGTTCGCGCCCGAGAGATACGAATCCTGGAAGTTCGACATGACGGCTGCCCTTTTACCTTCACCGGGGTTGCTGACCACACCGTTTTCCCTGCGTTTTCCCTCGTACGGGTGCCTTGGGCAAATGCACTTGCCGCTTTGGAACGGCCGCGGAAATTCCCCTGTGGGCGCCCGGCCCATCTGCTAGACCCCCGCCCACACCGTCCCATTTGAACCGGAGATTCGGCGGATGCTCCTCCAAGGCAAAAAGCTCCTCATCACAGGGGTCTTGACCCCGCAGTCCATCGCCTTCGCCATCGCGGAGCTGGCCCAGAAGCAGGGCGCGGAGATTCTCCTGACCGGCTTCGGCCGGGGGATGTCCCTCACCGAGCGCAGCGCCCGCAGGCTCGAGCCTGTGCCGAACATCCTGGAGCTGGACGTCACCAACCCCGCACACTTCCCCGCATTAACCGCGGCCATCAAGCAGCGCTGGGACCGGCTCGACGGCGTGCTGCACGGCATCGCCTTCGCGCCCGAGGACGCGCTGGGAGGCAACTTCCTCAACACGCCGTGGGAGAGCGTCCAGACCGCGTTCCGCGTCTCCACCTTCAGCTTGAAAGAGCTGGCCGTGGCCTGTCTGCCGTTGATGACCCACGGCGGGGCGGTCGTCACGCTGGACTTCGATAACCGCGTGGCCTGGCCCATCTACGACTGGATGGGCGTCTGCAAGGCTGGCCTGGAGGCGACCGTCCGCTACCTCGCGCGCGACCTGGGCCCCAAGGGGATTCGGGTGAACGCGCTGGCCGCCGGCCCGCTGTCCACCATCGCCGCCAAGGGCATCCCCGGGTTCAAGACCCTCGAGGAGAGCTGGGGCAAGACCGCGCCGCTGGGCTGGACGTCGAAAGACCACGACTCCGTCGCTCGCACCGCCTGTGCACTGCTCTCGGATTGGTTTCCCTCCACCACCGGCGAATTGGTCCACGTCGACGGTGGCTACCACTGCATGGGCGCGGCCCCGGTGGACGCGGAGGCGGAGAAGAAGCGGGCGGAAGCCAAGCCGTAACGCGCGCCCGTCATGACCGCGCGCCCCTCCGTCGCACCGCTGGCGGTCTGTCTGACGCTGCTCGCCCTGCCGGCGAGCGCGCTCGGCCCTGCGGATGCCGGCGTCGCGGACGCCGGGTTTGTCAGCGTGCTGCAGGCGGAGGGCGGCGCCTCTGCAGCGAGCACGGAGCTGCGCGCGAGCACGCTCGACGACGGGTACGTCTCTGCAGCGAACACGGTGAGTACTCGCAAGCCCGCCGTCGACGGCGGACTCCCTCGGGCGAGTGAGCTCGGCGGCATGGAAGCCTTGGCCGCGGGCGCGCCAGCGGACGGCGGAAGCGTGGATGCCGCGCCAGCCGACGGCGGACCCACGTTCATCGGAGATCAACACCAGCGCCTCATCGCCACGCCCGCGCAGGCGGCGGCGAAGCCGGGCGCCCTCGTCGGCGTGGTGCGCACGGCGACGGGCGAGCCCATCTCGAACGCCACGCTGTTGGTGGAAAGGCTGGAGCGGCTGGCGACGACGGACAGCGAAGGCCGCTACCGCCTGGAGCTGCCGCCGGGGCGCCACCGCATCTTCCTCTCGCCGCCGGGCTACCTGCCGGAGTCGCCGCGCGTCACCATCCGTACGGGCGAAACCACCACGCTGGAGCTGACCGTCCAGCCGCTGCCGTTCTCGCCCGAGAGCCCCGCCGTCGTCTTCCGGCGGCGCGGCGACGTGGCGCGCATCACGCTCAGCCAGCGCGAGCTGCACGAGACCGCGGGCACGCTGGGTGACCCGCTGCGCGCGGTGCTCTTCCTGCCGGGGACCTCGCAACT
This sequence comes from Myxococcaceae bacterium, assembly GCA_044230055.1. Taxonomy (GTDB): domain Bacteria; phylum Myxococcota; class Myxococcia; order Myxococcales; family Myxococcaceae; genus JBGART01. The sequence goes on from JBGART010000046.1 coordinate 29,078, forward strand.
CCTCTCCGGCCTGCCCAACGCAGGCATCCGCGGCATGCAGCCAGCGGCCACCGCGTACTTCCTGGACGGCGTGCGGCTCACCAACCCGTACCATCTGTTCGTTGGGCCCTCGGTCGTCTCCCCGGACCTCCTCGAGAGCCTGGAGGTCTACCGCGGCGGCGCGCCGGTGCGCTTTGGCCGCGCGCTGAGCGTGGTCGACCTCCAGTTGGCGCCACCGAGGGATGACCGGGTGCACGTCACGGCGACGCTGGACGCGCTCGGCGGAGGGCTCATCGCGGACGTGCCCCTGCTGGCCACCGGCACCAACGTCACGCTCTCCGGGCGCTTCTTCTACACGCCGTTCCTCGCCGCCCGCGCGCTGTCCTCTCCGGACACCCAGCGCAGCGCCGTGCTCGTGGACGGCCTGCTGCGCGTGGAGCAGACGGTTGGCGCGGGGAAGGTGCGGCTGCTCGCCTTCACCAGCTCGGATGGGGTGGGCTCCAACAATCCGCTGGTGGAGCACCTGATGCTCGGCGCGGCACAGAGCCGGTTCGACGTGCGCGTGCTCTACCCGCTGCTGGGCGGTGAGCTGGAGGCGGCGGCGACGGTGGGCGTGGACCGCGCGCGCTTCACCGGGGGCGGCCCCGCGACGACGTGGGAGCTGGGCGTCAGCGAGGAGTCGGTGGGGTCGCGGGCGGCCTACAGCCGGTTCCTGCGCGAGGACATCCGCATCAGCTTCGGCCTGGAGCTGGAGCGGCGCGGCGCGAGCTATCGCCAGGGTGCCACCATCGCGGCGCCGGTGGTGGACGGTTCCGAAGACCCGCCCGTGGCCCTCTCCGCGAGCCGGCCGTTGGGTGCGGTCACCACCGTCTCCTTCCACACGCAGGCCTTCTACGCGCGCGAGTCCCGCTGGGCGTGGATTCCGGGCCTCCGGGTGGACAGCGTCTCGGATGACCGCGGCCACGGGTACCTCACGGCGGACCCGCGTCTGCTCGTCCAGCGCGCGCTCACGGATGACCTCACCCTCAAAGGCGGCGTGGGCCTCTTCCACATGGCGCCCACCAGCCTGGTGGGGCTCCCGGGGAGCGAAGCGGGGCTGCTGCGCCTGGGCGTTCAGGAGGCCTTCCAGGTGGACGTCGCCCTCGAGTGGCGGCCGCTGGCCAACGTCGAGCTCTCTGCAGACGTCTTCTATATGCCCCTGTTGCGAACCGCGGAGAGCAGCCCGTTCGACGGGGACCTGCTGCCCTCGCTGACTGCGTCCGCAGAGGACGCCACGCGGCTCAAGGTGAGCACCGGCAACGCCTGGGGCTTCGAGCTCTTCGCGCGCCGCCCGCCACGCGGCAACTGGTACGGATGGCTGAGCTACTCCTTCCAGCAGTCCTATCGGAAGCGGCAGTACCCGCGCCGGGACGAGCGGGGTGAGCAGATTGCGCTTCACTTCCAGGACCTCCCGTTCGCGAACGTGCCAGTGCACACAGTGACCGCGGCAGGGAGCGTCCGGCTGCCGTGGGGCTTCGTCCTCGGCGGCTCCTTGCACCTCAACAGCGGCGCGCTGGAGGCGGGCGGCCTCACCTCGGTGACGCGGCGGCGGTCGCTGGATGAGGCGGGGACGCCCGTCTGGTTGGACGCGGATGAGGATGAGCGCAGCCGGCTGCCGCCCTTCTTCCGGCTCGACCTGCGCGTGGCCAAGGTCTTCGACTTCGGCGCCTGGTCGCTGGAGGCGTGGCTCGACGTGCAGAACCTCACCTTCGCCAAGGAGATCTTCCGCTACGACTATGCGGTAGAGGCGGACTCGCTGGAGGCCCGGGAACAGGGCGACGTGAGGTTGGTCCGCAAGGCGGTCGCCTCGCCCATTCCGCCGCTGCCCATGCTGGGGCTGCGCGCGGTGTATTGAGCCCAGGCCAAACCCTGCACATCGCGTATCAGCCCGGTGCGTGCGCGCGAAGCGCATTCGCTTCACGCGCCCTGCACAACCGGCCCGCGTAAGCCGTTGCGCCGCCGGGCCTCTCCCGCGGTGTCCGTCTTGCTTTGACTCTCCGTCCAGGAGAGCGAAATGTCCGTGTTGAACGCACTGCGTAAGACAAGCTATCTGATGGTGGGGCTGACGGTGGTGTCGTGTGGTCAGAGCACCTTGGAGCCGAGCGAAGATTTGAGCTCGACCAGCCAGGAAGTGCTCAGCACCAACGCGCTGTCGACAAATGCGCTGTCAACGAACGCGCTGTCGACGAATGCGTTGTCGACAAATGCGCTGTCGACAAACGCGCTGTCAACGAACGCGCTGTCCACCAATGCCCTGATGACGTCCGCGCTGCTCGACAAGACCCTGTCCTCTTCTGGGGTCAGCAATGGGCAGAACGCCGCGCAAATCATCAAGTACTCCGCGCGCTGCATGCTCAGGCCGGATCAGAGCGTGAAGGTGACCTACAAGAAGGCCAACGGCACCCAGGTGACGGAGACGTACGCTGGCGCGCTGGGCCTGGCGCCGGGCTGGGCCACTGGCAGCATGACCGTTGCGGAGCGCCGGTGGTGGGGGGCCTGTCTGGGCGCGCACACCAACGCCGACGGGGTTGCGGTCAACTTCTCCATCCGTGGCGCCCGCACGGAGCTGGCTGCCACTGCCTCAGAACAAACGACCTACGACGCGCCCGAGGCGGCGTTCTGGGCGACGTATGACCCGAACCGGGCGCAGCCGTTGCAGATCTACGGCTGCACCTACGCCTGGGCAAACCTTGGAGAGGTGGGAGCACACGGCGGCTGTGGCAACGACGGCAGGTTCTGCGCAGATCAGACCAGCTGTCAGCAGGCGATCAACTTCGTGGGCACCTGCCAGCGCAGCGGCGCGGCCTGCAGGGCTGGCACGACCTGCGTGGGGACCCCGACCCAGACCGCCTCCACCGGGCAGATCCTCTCGAACGGCCCCGTCGGCTCCCAGGTTGTCACCGAAGTCATCACGACCTGGGTGAAGGCCTGCGGCATGATCCAGGGCCGGACGCTCGGCGGGCGGGCCGGTGGCGTGAGCGCCGTCCGGGTGCCTGGGCTGCGCGCGGTCGACGGGCGGCTGAGCGACCTGTAGATCGAGCGCGCCCGAAAGGTCGGAGAACGACGACATCGACTGCCCGCGTCGTAACCGGATAGTCGTCGCAGGATGCTGCGAGCGCTCCTCGGGCTGATGGTGGTCCTCGGCGCGGGTACGCCGCCCGAGGACGAAGACGGTGCGCGACCGGCTCGCACGGTGCTCTCCGCCTGCCGGCCGGGCGAGCGTGACTGCGGCTGGCGGTGGCAGGGCCTCGGCCGCTGCCAGGCCGGAAGGGACGTTGTACTTCGACGCGCAGCAGGCGCGCTGCGGGTTTGTGCCGGCGATGGGCTCTGCGAGGACGCGTCCAGCGCTGCGCTCAAGCTGCGCGCCGGCACGTGTGGACCCGGCTGTCTCCGCGCCGCCTTCGCGTGTCCGGCCACGGGTGTCTACTCCGTCCTGACGCGCGCGGCGGTGGAGCCCAAGCTGGCGCCCGTCGGTGGCGAGGTCTTCCCCCAGCAGCAGAAGCTCTCCAACGGCGAGCGCGTGCTCAGCGGCCAGGACCGCACCGGCGCGCCGGTGCTCTTCAAGGTCAGCGGGTCCATCCCGGACCCGCTCCCTGGCAACGCGGACCTCGCGCTCTATGCGGTCTCCTACTGGGAGGCGGGCGGCGGGTGGCGGAGCTGGTGCCGCGCGGACGCTGCCGGTCTCGCTCGCGCCATTCCACTCGCCGGCGCCTGGGACGCGCGCGGCGCGTTCAACAGCGACGACACGTTAATCACCTTCGCCTGCACCGCGGGCGTCCTGGCGAAGTGTGTGCGCTGGGGCTACCGCCCCTGGCAAAAGCGCGTCGGCCCACCTGCGCGCGAGCTCCACCTTGCGTGCGCTCGCATGGCGAGAGCCGACTACTGCGGGAACGGCCGCTCACACACGCGCGAGGGAACGGAGATTGAAATCCAGGACGTGGCGGGCATCCGCAGCGCGCCGTTTCGGCTGCCCTTCGAGGGGGCGTGGGGTCCGGAGGGCGCGCTCTGCCTCGGTCACTTGCGCTGGCCCGAAGAGCGGAGCGCAGTGGAGGCCGAATGCCCACAGCTGCTGACCCGGGAGCACGCATGTACCTCCGCCGAAGCTGCCCGGGCCCGTTTCCCCGGCGCGCTCCTGTTCAACGCCTCCCAGCTGCGCGCCCCCTGAGCCCGCGAGGCGTACCCGCGCGGCTGTTCGCGCCGTCGCTCCGATGCCTATGCTCTGGAGCGAGAACAGCCCTCCTTGGCCCCCACCCCGCCTGCCCAGATGGAAGGTTCCGGGCTCATTGGTCGCGAGCTGGGCGACTTCGTGTTGTTGGAGGTGATTGGGCGTGGCGGTTTCGGCGAGGTGTACCGCGCGCGCCAGCTCTCCCTGAACCGCGAAGCGGCGGTGAAGGTCGGCCTCATCGCCACGCAGCAATCCGACCGCTTCCGCGAGGCGTTCCTGCGTGAGGCGCACCTTGCCTCCCGGTTGGACCACCCCTTCGCCGCGCACATCTACGCGTTCGGCCACGAGCCGGACGGCCTCTTGTGGATTGCGATGGAGCTCGTCCGCGGCACCCCGCTGGACGTCTTCCTCGAGCGCGAGCGGATGCCCGTCACGCAGTTTGCTCCGCTGCTGGAGCGCCTGTGCGAGGTGGTCCAATGCGCCCACGAGCAGGGCGTTATTCACCGCGACATCAAAGCCTCAAACGTCATGGTCCTCGCGCGCGCGGGCCGGCTGCTGCCGAAGTTGTTGGACCTGGGCATTGCGAAGCTGAGCTCAGAGGCGGCCGCGAGCGCGAGCGCCCTTCGTCCATCGCCTGCGCCAGCACCTGCCCCGCAAGAGCTGCCAACGCCTCAGGAGCAGACCCTGGGGACCGAGGGCCAGACCCGTGTCCTGCCGCCCCCTCCCGCCACCCAGGCCGGCACCTTCCACACCTCGCAAGCCTCCACGACCAACGACGGAGGCCTGCGCGTCGGGACGCCCACATACATGGCCCCCGAGCAATGGGAGAACTCCGCCAACGTCGACGCCCGCGTGGATATCTACGCGCTCGCCGTACTCGCATACCGCGCGGTGAGCGGCCGCTACCCGTTCCAGCCGGCCTCCGGGGACAGCATCATGCTGATGCACCTCAACGCGCCGGTGCCTCCGTTGGGCGCGAGCTTTCCCGCCGCGCTGACGCCGGTGCTGACGAAGGCCCTCGCGAAGGAGCCGCGGGAACGCTACGCGACGGCGATGGAGTTCGCGCAGGCCTTCCGCGGCGCCATCGAGCCCACCGCGACCGTCGGCGAGCTGCCCAAGCTGGACGCCGTCTTGAGCGAGCTGTGGACCACGCGCGGGCCGCAGCCCATCGCCGAAGCGGTGGGGCAGGTGGACGCCGCGCGCAGCGCCAATCAGCTGCGACAGGCGGTGCAGCTTTTGACGGAGGCGGCGGCGGAGCTGTTGGGCATTTACGCGCTCGCCAGCAGGGCCCGCGTGGGCCCCGGAACAGGGGATGACCCCGCCTCGAATCAAAGCGCGCTCCAGGCGCTTCGCGGCAAAGCGCTGAGCCAGGAACAGTGGTTGGAGCTGGGGACGGCGCTGTGCGCGCCCTGGCGCGGCATCAGCGACGCGCATCCTCTACCGGAGCTGGTGCAGCTCTTCGCCGGGACGGCCCTGGCCCGCCTCGTTCGTGGCGGGCAGGGGAGTGACGGGGTGCCGCTGGAGCGGTTGCTTCAGGACGTGGAGGCGCTGCTCCGTTCACTCGGCTTTCTGCTGGAGTACCGCCTGTGCGTCCGGCGCGAGGAGGGCGCGGACGTCCTGATGGGGCTTCGTCGCGCGCGCCCCGCGGCTGAACGGGCGCCCGACGAGCTCCGGCCCGGCCAGGTATTTCTCCTGGGCGCAGAAGGCGCCGTCGCCCTTGTGCTCTGGCCGCTGGCGCAGATGCTTCCGGCGACGCCTGGTGCGCCGGAGGAGCTGTTTCTCTTCCAGGGCGCCAGCCGCTTCGGCAGCCGGTTGAGAGCGCGTCCGCATGGCTTCGAGCGCTACGACGACGAGCTTGAGCCCTGGCTGCTCGCCAATGGGCTCTCCGAGCGGACGGAGGAGGAGAGCGGCGAGGGCCCCAGCGCGCAGGCACCCTACCGCGGCCTCTCCTCCTTCACTGCGGCGGACAGCGCCAACTTTTTCGGGCGCGAACGCGAAGCCCAGGCCTTCGCCAACCGCCTGCGCATCCTCCCGTTGATGGCCGTCGTCGGACCATCGGGCGTGGGGAAGAGCTCCTTCGTTCAGGCCGGCGTTGTCCCCTTGCTGGAGGGCGCGCACGTCCTCACCGTGCGGCCCGGGCCCAATCCGCTGGCATCGCTGGAGACGCGGTTGCGACAGGAGGGCATCCGCCTGGAGGGCTTGCGGCGGGAGCTGACGGCCAACCCTCGCATGCTGGGAAGGAAGCTCGAGGAGGCAGCCGTCGCGCGGGGCGGGCAGGTGCTGCTCGTGGTGGACCAGTTCGAGGAGCTGCTGACGCTCTGCGCGGACCGCGCCGAGCGCCTCCTCTACGCCGACGCCCTCGCCCAGGCCTCCTACGCCCGCAACCCGCGGGTCCGCGTCATCCTCACGCTGCGTGACGACTTCCTCATCCGCGCGCAGGGACTCCCGGCGCTCCGCGAAAAGCTGACGCCCGGCCTGCAGCTGCTCAGCACGCCCGCGCCCGAGGACCTTCGGCGGGTCCTGGTGGAGCCGGCCCGCCGCCTGGGCTTCGAGTTTCAGAGCCCGGAGCTCCCGGACGAGATGGTGCGGGAGGTGGCGGACGTGCCCGGCGCCCTGGCGCTGCTTTCATTCACCGCCGCCCAGCTGTGGGCGCTGCGAGACCGGCAGCTGCGGCAGCTCACCCGGTCGGCCTACACCGCGCTGGGCGGGGTGGGCGGCGCGCTGGCCAAGCACGCCGAAGAGGTGCTCTCCCGGATGCAGCCGGATGAGCAGCCGCTGGTGCGCGAAGCCTTCCGTCACCTGGTGACGGGTGAAGGGACGCGTGCGGTGCTCTCGCGCAAGGAGATGGCGGAGGTGCTGGGGGCGGGCGGCGCCGCCGAGCGAGCGCTCAGCGCCCTCATCGACGCGCGGCTGCTCGTGAGCTCTGAAGCGGTGTCGGGAGAGGACCGCGTGGAGGTCATCCACGAGGCGCTGCTTACGTCCTGGCCGCGGCTGGTGGAGTGGCGGCGCGAGGATGCGGAGAACGTGCGGATGCGCGACCAGCTCCGCGCAGCGGGGAGACAGTGGGAAGAGCACGGCCGCGCGCAGGGCCTGCTCTGGCGAGGCGAGGTGCTGGTGGAGTACCGGCTGTGGCGCGCCCGCTATGCGGGGCGGCTCACACTGGCTGAAGAGCAGTTCGTGGCCGCCAGCCTCCGCGATGAGGTCCGCTCGCGGTGGCTCCGGCGCGCGGCGCTCTTTGCCGTCATGCTGGTGTTGGCCGGCACCTGGGCAAGCTTTCGACTCAAGGCGCGTCGCGACCTCCAGGCGCAGCTGGACGAAAACCTGGGCAGCGCCCGAACAGAGCTGGCGGAGGCGTCGAAGCTCGAGGCGGCCTGGGCCACCACCCGCGCGGAGGCGATGGCGGCCTTCGATGGCCAGCAGTTGGAGCGGGGCGAGCAGCGCTGGACCGAAGCGCTCGCGCTGGCCAAGCAGTGGGACGCCCGCGCAGCCCGCGCCAGCAACCAGCTGGAACTGGCGATGAGGTTGGACCCCACTGCCCATGCGCCGCGCGAGGCGATGAACGCGCTGCTCTATGAACGCGCGCTTCGGGCAGAGCGCGAGGGCAGGGCCGGCGCGCGAGATGAGCTCATCGACCGGTTGAAGGTTCACGACGTGGACGGCACGTGGGCGTCGCGCTGGTCCGCGCCTGCCACCCTTCAGGTCGAGACCCGCCCTGCCGGTGCGTCGGTCCGCATTGAGCGCTTCGAGGACGGCGGCGCCACGCGGGTGCGGGTGGTGGAGCTGGCTGCGACGCCCGCCAGCTCCGGCCCGTTGCCGCAGGGCTCCTACGTGCTCACGCTGATGGCTCCCGGCAGGGCGCTGGTGAGCTATCCCATCGTCCTGGGACGGAGCGAGGCGGCGAAGGTGGAGCTGGAGCTCCCGGCGGCGAACGACGTCCCGCCCGGCTTCGTCTACGTCGCCCCGGGGCCCTCGCGCTTCGGCCATCCAGGCCCCGAAGCGCTGCGCCGCTTCTTCGCGCACATCCCCGAGCACGCGGTGACTTCGAAGCCCTATCTCATCGCCCGCAACGAGGTGACGTACAGCGACTGGCTCCGCTACCTCGAGAGCTTGCCAGTTGCGGCGCGCGCCAAGCTCGTCGGCGGCCAGAAGTCCGCGAGCGGGCATGCAGAGCTCACGCGGCTGTCAAACGGAGCCTGGCAGCTGAGCTTTCAGGGCGGACTTCAAGAATACCGGGCGCTGCAGGGGCAACCGGTGACCTACCTGGGCCGGATGAGGAGAGCAACGCAGGACTGGCTGCGCTTCCCGGTCATGGGGGTGTCGTTCACGCAGGCGCAGGACTACGCGCGGTGGCTGCGCGAGAGCGGCGGCGTCGCGAGCGCGAGGCTGTGCACGGAGGTGGAGTGGGAGAAGGCGGCGCGCGGGGCAGATGGGCGGACGTGGCCGCACGGCGAGCGGCTGGTCCCCCAGGACGCGAACTACGACGAGACCTACGGGAAGACGCCGTCTGCCTTCGGACCGGATGAGATTGGCAGCCACCCCGCGGGCGCCAGCCCGTACGGCGTGGAGGACCTCGCCGGAAACATCCAGGAGTGGACCGTGGGGACGCTCGGGGACAGCGGGAGCGTCACCCGTGGTGGCGCGTTCTACTATTCGTCCATCATCCTGATGACGACCAACCGTACGCCGCTGGACCCGGAGATTCGGGAGAACACCATCGGCCTGCGGATTTGCGCGACGCCGGGCTCACCGTAGAGCCCGACGTCGCGACGTGAAACGTTACCCACGACTCACCACTTGCAGGCGGCGCCGCTCTCCTTCTCGCTGGCCTTGGTGTCGCCCTTGAAGGTGACCGTCGTCCAGCAGGTGCCCTTGAGCGCGCCCAGCTCCTTGTCCAGGTACCACTCCCAGATGTTGGCCTTCTCCACGGTCTTGTCGCCCTTCCAGTTGGTGGGCTTGCCGTAGGCCTTGTAGATGCGGGCGCGGTCGCCCTTGAGCGAGGCGACGAGCTTCTTCTCCTCCTGCTCCGCGCGCTCCACCGCGGCTCGGTCCTCCGCCTCGCGCTTCTTCTGCATCGCCACGATGTCCGCGTGGCGCTTGGCGTTCTCCGCGGCCCAGGCGGCGTACTCCTTCTCACACGCGTCCAGCTTGGCCGCGGCGTCCGGCGTCAGGGCGTTGGGGTTCTTCTTGAGCAGCGCCTCCTTGTCCTGCTTGTACTTCTCGAAGTTGCCGAACTCCGTCATGGAGGTGCGGCAGGCGGTCCGCAGCGAGTCCACCGCATTGCCGGTGTCCATCGCCTGCTGGCTGCTCTCAATCCGGGCGGGGATTTCCTTCTCGCACTTGACGATGCCCTCGTTGACCTTCCAGTCCCGCTGCACGCCGGTCCACTCGCGGATGGTGGGGTCCGCGGCCTCGGCGGCGGCCAGCTTCTTCTTCCACTTCTCGTAGTTCCCCTCGGCTTCGCTGATCCCCTTCTCCGGGTTCAGGGCGTCCTTGCAGTAGGAGAAGCCCCACTTGATGGCGTCGAGCGCCTCAGGCTTGGGATCCGCGGCGGCCGGCAGAGCGATAAACACAAACAAAATCAATGAACGCGACATGAAGAAAGGCTCCTTGGTTCCCTCAATGACAACGGAGGCAATAAACGTCGCGTACGTTTTCGAATCCCGCCGGAACTACGATCAATTTCCGAACATGGACGACCACTGCATCCCGTTGCCGATGAGCACGGTCGGGTTGGGCGTCCACGAGTAGGGCGTTGCCTTCGCTGTGCTCCAGAACTGCCGGTCTTGGACCACCGGGCTGTCCTCACACATCAACGGGCACAACCCCTTGGCGCCGCTGCCCGCCATTTCAATCATCAGGAACAAGGATTCGCCGGTCCCCAGCTGCAGCGGTGTGGTGAGCGTGTGCTCAATACCTTTGGCGGTGGTCCCGGTGCCGGTCGGCACATTGAAGGCCTGATGAACCACCGGTGTGGTGGGCGGCGTGGTGCCGGTTGCCTTGAACACGAGCGCCCGGTGCGCCAGCGTGCCGTCGCAGTCCGCTGTGACGCCGCTGACGAAGTACTTCACCTTCGTCGCCGTCCAAGGCGTGAACGGCGGCACCATGCGGACCGCGAACCAGCTCCCGAGGTCCGCCGCGTCAGGACGAAACGCGTGGTAGAAGGAGCAGATGGGCGCGTTCTTGATTTCGACGGGGCCGGCGACCGGAGTCAGCGTCGCAGTGACGAGGAAGCTCCCGCCCGTGTCGGCGCTGCTGACGCCATCCACGAAGAGATAGTACGTGCCCGGAGCCAGGGCGGCGTGCTCGATGGTGGCGCTGCCCCCGACGCTGTTGGAGGTGGCGCAGGAGAGCTCAGGGCCGCTGCCACAGGTGCCCTTCCGCAGATACAGGCCGGGCAGGAAGGTGGTCGTCCCGCGCTCCACCCGCGCCTTGAAGGCAGCGGCCGTGGGGTTGGTGAAGGTGTAGACGACATCCTTGCCGCTCAGCGAGCACGCGGTCGGCGTGTAGTCGTTGAGGCTCTGCGCGGTGGTGCCGTAGACGCGCGCGGTGCCATTGGTGAACGTCAGCGGCCCGGCCATCGCGCAGGTGTCAGCGCTGGTTCCTCCAGGGACCGTGAGCGAGCCGCACTTCTTGTCTGGGTTGCAGAAGTTGGTGCAGCAGTCGAAGTTGAACATGCAGGAGTTGCCGTCGGCCTTGCACGATCCGGCGCAAGCTCCGGCCGTGCAGGTGGACCCGGTCGTGCAGACTTGGCAGAGGTTCGCGTTCTTCCCGCAGGCCTGGGACGTGGTTCCGGGCTCGCAAGCTCCGGTATGAGACACGCAACCCAGACACGTCGCGGGTGAGCAGACCTGCGCCGGCGTGCAGGTGGCGCCGCCCAGGCAGGGCTGGCACACCGTGCCGCCGCTGCCGCACGCCGTGCTGGAAGTCCCGGAAACACAGATGCCCTGAGCATCCACGCAGCCGCTGCAGGAAGACATCACGCAGGCGCCCTGCACGCACTGCTGACTCCCCACGCACGCGGTGCAAGCCGCTCCGCCTGTCCCACAGGCAGCGGACGTGTTCGCTGGGTTCACGCAAACGCCCGTGGGCGTGCAGCAGCCCGCACAGGTGGATGCGCACGTCGTCCCCGCATCCGGGGGGCCGCCGTCCGGATTGCCAGCGTCGAGAGTGCCGCTGTCAGGAGTGCCGCTGTCAGGAGTGCCGCTGTCGATGGGAGTGCCGCTGTCGATGGGAGTGCCGCTGTCAGGAGCGCCGCTGTCAGGAGTGCCGCTGTCGATGGGAGTGCCGCTGTCAGGAGTGCCGCTGTCGATGGGAGTTCCGCTGTCAGAAGTGCCGCCGTCGGTGGAGCCGGTGCCGCCGTCGGTGGAGCCGGTGGTTCCACCGTCCTTCGGAGTGGTGTCCGCAGGCCCGCAGCTCAGAGCGAGGCACAGGGCAGGAACAAGACAGAAAACCGATAGCTGAGAGGGTAGGGGCATGTGCGCTCCGAAGGAGCGAGGGCCTTAGCACGATCGTTTTCCTGCGCTCAATCCACCCCTCAAAGGGCCATTCGGTTCAACGGGGCCGCACGTCCTTGCGGTCATCCGCTCACCCAGCGCTGGAGCGTCTTCGGCAAGCTGGCGTTCAAGTCGCGCGGTTACGTGATGGGCCAGCCCGCGGACGCCGGGCCCTACGGCTATTTGGGCGTCGCGCTCACGCCCTAGCGAGCGACCGGGTTTGCTCCAGCCATGGCGCATCCCCTATCCATGCCTACATCGCGTCGGATGGCGAACCCGCCGCAATCACTGCCACCCCTCGCTGGTGTGCTTGGTGCTTCAGTTGTCGCATGCGCCGATTGTGGTCCGCCTGCCTGCTCGTCCTCGCTGCCTGCGGAAGTCAAGTCGAGCCCGGCGTTGAGCCTCCTCCGGAGCCTGGGACCCCGGAGACCCGGTTGACCTCGGCGCCTGCTTCTCCGCTGCAAGTTGGCTCTGCGCGGTTCGAGTTCGCAGGCACCCCCGAGGGCGGCAGCTTCGAGTGCCGCCTGAACGCGCAGACCTGGCAGTCGTGCGTGTCGCCCGCGCAGTACGACAGCCTGTCCGCGGGGCAGTACGGCTTCGAAGTCCGCTACGTCCTCGACGGCGTCGCGGACGCCACCCCGGCGTCTGCCCAGTTCGAAGTTGTGCCGCCGCCGGAGCCCCTGCCACTGGACACGTTGCTCTCCGGGGGCCCGGCGCAAGGCTCCACGCAGGCCACGGGCAACGCGAGCTTCTCCTTCACCGGGACGCCGCAAAGCGCGACGTTCGAATGCCAGCTGGATACAGCGGCGTTCGCTGCCTGCACGTCCCCGAAGGTCTACGCGAACCTCGCCAATGGCGCGCACACCTTCCGCGTCCGGGCGAAGGACGCCGCGGGCAACGTGGATGACACGCCGGGCGTGCGGCAGTGGACGGTGAAGGTCCCGGACTACTCCGGCGTGGCGCTGGGCGTGCTCGCCGGACAGAACGGCGGCGACGGCGGGGCCTACGAAGCCACGACGATGAGCGCCGTGCACACCTTCGAGCAGCAGACCAACAGCAAGCCGAAGCTCGTGCACATGTTCTACCCGATGTTCAACAACTCGACCTGCGGCGCGCTGCCGGCGGGGCCCGGCACCGCTCTGCGGGAGGGCTACACGCCGCTGTTGAGCTGGTCGTTCCTGAACTACGGCGGCAGCAACGCCGGCTTCGATTACGCGGGCATCCTGGCGGGGAACTTCGACGCGTGCTTCCGCAGCTTCGCCCAGCAGGCGAAGGCCTTGGGCGGTCCGCTCATCCTGCGGGCCTTCTGGGAGATGAACGGCGGCTGGTTCTCCTGGGGCATCCGCGTGGGTACGAACACGCCGCAGCGTCATGTCCAGGCGTTCCGGCGGATGGTCACGCTCTTCCGCGAGGAGGGCGCGAACAACGTGAAGTTTGCGTGGTGTCCGAACAACCGCTTCGGCGAGGCGGACGCATACGCGAGCTACTACCCCTCGGACGCGTACGTCGACTACCTCTGCCTCGATGGCTACAACTGGGGCACCGCGCAGAGCAGCCCCTGGACGAGCTTCGAAGACATCTACGCGCCGTCGTATGCGGAGATCACCGCGCTCAGCGCCAAGCCGCTCATCATCGGCGAGTACCTGTCGCACACGGCGCCCGGCGACAAGGCGGCGTGGATTGCCAGCATGCGCACCAGCGTCAAGAGCGCGAAGTTTCCCCGCATCAAGGTGCTCACCTGGTTCAACAAGAACCAGGACGGCGCGGTCTGGCAGGTCGACAGCTCGGTCGCGGTTCAGAACGCCTACAAAGCGCTGGCCGCAGACCCCTACTTCACCAGCGACATCCCCTGACCCCGCGCGCGGCGCCTTCGAAAGAGCAGCGCCGCCAGCAGGAACCCCAGAGAGGGCCCAGAAGCCGCGCCGCACGTGCAGCTGGCAGGTGCCTGTTCGATGGCCTTCTGGCCGCGCGCGACGGGGAAGCGGCGGGTGACCCAGAGGTTGCTGGTGACGGTTCGAGGCCGCCCGTCGAACAGGACCTCCGCCCGCCAGAAGTCCTCTCCGGACTCAGGGGGCGTCAAGTCCATCTGGTAGGTGAACTCGCTGGAGGTGATTTCGACAGGAGGCTGCGGCTCGCCGTTCTTCACCAGGCGCAGCTGCCGGGTCCGGGCGCCGGAGACGAGGACGGTGAGCGCGACGCTGTCGCCCGCCACCGTGTCGCCCTGGCGGTCTCCCGCCGCGTCCAGCTGAATCATGGGGTCCGCCGGAGACTGCAGCTTCACCACCGTGCGCCCTTCGCGGATTCCCTCGAGGATGGCCTCCAGGCTCTTCTCCCGCGCGAAGACCATCGTGGTGGCTTCCCCGATGGGGCTCTCCGTCTGGCCCAGGCCTTCGCCGGCGCGGTGGTCATCGCTCCCGGCCAGCGCGGTGAGGTGCACGCCCTTCTTCGACAGCCGGTCCCAGTACGCCATCGCGGTCTCCGCGAAGAGCACGCCGGACTGCCGCCAGCCGCCAGTGGAGATTTCGATGGCGCCGGTCTCCGCCGGGATGGGGTGCCGCCAGGGGCAGCCGATGCAGAGGTTGCCGAGGTCAAGCACCGGGTGCGCGAGCGTGAACACGGCTCCTTGCGCGTGCAGCGCGGCGGCCGCCTTCGCCATGTCCGCGCCGTCGAGGCCCATCCGGAAGTCCACCGGCTGGGTGGCGCCGACCGCCGTGGCGTGGCCGGCGTAGGTGGTGAGCTCCACGCTTGGCAGCAGCAGCACGGTGGGGTGGCGCGCCTGGACCGAGCTCAGCCACTGCAGCTGCGAGGTGGTGTTGTGCTCGGTGAGCGCCACGAAGTCCAGCACGCGGCCCTCGGCGTAGGTTGCGACGTCGTCCATGGAGGCGTCGCCATCCCCGCTCTCGCTGGAGTGGACGTGGAAGTCGCCCGCGAGCCAGCGCGCGGGACCGCCTTTTGAGGGAGGAGGGGAGTACGCCGCCCGCTCCGGCTGAGGTGCCAGCCGCGGCGTCGTCCGCAGCTCAATCTCCAGGCGGTACCGCGCGGGCGTCTGCGCGAGCTTCGCCTTGCCGATGAGGACGTTCCAGGTGCCGGCGGGAACCGGCCCCGCGAGGTAGCTGCGCGAGGCGGCCAGATCCCCAATCACCGCGGCTTCCTCCTCGCCGCCGCCCCAGCCGCGCATCCCGGCAGGGTCCTCCACACCGAAGTCCAGGATGTTCGCGTCCGACAGGTCGCTGTGGCGGACCTCCACCTCCCGCGTCCCCGGGCTCACCTCGAACGGCACGCGGAAGTAGGCCGGCCCCTCTTCAGGGACCTCACCCTCCAGAATCAGCGGGGCAGCGGAGACCGGGAGGCAGAACAGGGCGGACAGGAGCCAGGTGCGCACAGTGCGCGGACCTTACTGCGACCCGGGCCACCTGCGGTCACGAGCGCGCAACGCCTCTGCAATCGACCCGCCCGCCGGGCGTAAGGGCCTTCATCGCTTTGAAAGGCTCGAAATGACCCAGCGCGTCCTCAAGAGACAGTCCGGCCCGTCCCTCCTGAAGCTGGGCGTGGGCCTCGGCATCGCAGCGGTGGT
Source organism: Myxococcaceae bacterium (assembly GCA_044230055.1). Lineage (GTDB taxonomy): Bacteria > Myxococcota > Myxococcia > Myxococcales > Myxococcaceae > JBGART01. Next base: position 44,328 of record JBGART010000046.1, read on the forward strand.
GACGGTGATGGTGTTTCCGCTCCTCGCCGTGCTCATCAAGTACGGGACGCTGGCGCTGGGAGTGGTGCTTGGCGCCACGCTCATCTCCCGCATGTTCCGCGGGCCTAAGGCCCAGCTTCCGCCGCGCGACGAGGTGGTGCTGGCGGAGCCGGCGGTCACGATTGATGAGATTGCCGCCTCGTACCGCGACGACGACCGCGCGTCGCGCGCAGCGCTGGACCTGGAGCTGGCGAAGGCCGTCCGCGAGGCTGAGACGAAGCGGGAGTGATTGCCGCTGCGGATAGCGAACCGCCCCGGATAGTGAACCACCCCGTTCGCGTCGAGCGTTGCGCCGTCAGGCGCATCGTCGAGACGTCGGCCGTCGGCAGCGCTCCCGAGGCTTGGCTTATGGGCCGCTTCGGTCTGCTCGAAAAAACCCGGCAAAGTGCCGTGCATGGGTTTGCGCCACCTCTCGACTATGCGCCTGACGGCGCAACGCTCGAGGCGAGCGGGGGCGGCGCCCGACTGAGAACAGCTGTTCCTCCGACGAAATGGCCGGCCAGGGCCGGTTTCCCCCTCGAGGCGAGCGGGGGAGGCGCCTGACTGAGAACAGCTGTGCCTCCGACGAAATGGCCGGCCAGGGCCGGTTTCCCCCTCGAGGCGAGCGGGGGTGCCCTCCGAGCCGAGACGGGCTTGTGGCGTGCGTGGGTTTGCGCCACCCGCCACCTCTCGACTATGCGCCTGACGGCGCAACGCTCGAGGCGAGCGGGGGTGCCCCGGGCGCGGGGGGGCCTCGGATTCGGAGGTGCCCCCTGAGCCCTTAGACCAGCCCGGCGAGCGGCCCGGGCTGACGTGCGTAGGTCATCTCGCCGAACGTCGTGTCTGCGAAGCCGAGCAGGTTCAGCACGGAGATGAAGAGGTTGTTGTTGGTGCTCTTCGACTCGTACTGCGCTGTGAAGTCGTTGGTGGCGGCCTTGGTGTTGTAGTTGAGGTAGCGGCCGGTCTGGAGCTTCCCGCCGGCCTTCCCCGCGAGCATGAACGGCATGTCGGAGCCGGAGTGGACGGCGCCGTTGCTGAACTCGCTGGTCCAGAGGAAGAGCGAGTTGTCGAGCAGGGTGCCGGTGCCCTCGGGGGTGTCCTTCATGCCCTTCAGGAGCCGCGCGACAATCTGCGAGCGGAACTGGCGGTTGCGGATCATCGCCTGCTGCCAGGGGGCGCGCCAGTCGGGGTGCTGGACGTTGAGCGCGCCGGTGCGGCCGAGGTCGCGGGACATGTGGTGGAGCGAGTGGCCGATGTCGTAGCCGACCTCGAACGGGATGGGCGTGGTGTCCCACGTCATGTGGAAGTCGCCAATCTCGATGTTGAGGACGCGGGTGCGGCCGCAGCGCAGGGCGGCCAGGCCGATGTCCACCATCAGGGGGGAGATGACCGGGATGGTGTTCGCGTAGTTGCCAAGCGTGGGCTTGGAGCAGCTGGGCGCGACGGGCGGCGCGGTGGTGGCCAGGCGCTGCTCGATGGAGCGGATGTGCTCGAGGTGGGCCTCCACCGTCTGGCGGTCCTGCGAGGTGAGCTGGTTCTTGTACTGCTCCATCCCCTTGCCGGTGCCATCCAGGATGGAGCGGCGCAGCAGCTGCGCGCGCACCACCGCGGGGTCCGGGCCGCTGGTGCCGGTCTGCACGCCGGCCAGCAGCGTGTTGAAGGCGTCCGTCGGGCTGCGCATCAGCGACGCGGTCTGCCGCGGGCCGCGGAAGTAGGGCGTGCCGTAGTTGTGGGCGTCGATGTTCAGGTTGGTGACGGCGAGGCCGCCGGCCGGCGCGCCCCAGCGGGCGCCGATGACCTGGTCGATGGAGGCGCTCTGCGCGACGGACTTGTCGTCGCTCTCACCGGCGTTCTTGCACTTGCCGGCGGTGAGGATGGTGGTGTTTGCCACGCCGTGGTTGGAGCCGTAGTCGCCCTGGCGGATGGCGGCGTTGTTGTCGATGCCGCGCAGGACCAGGACGTCGTTGGTCAGCCCCGCGTCGGCGAGCGGCTTGTGGATGGCGCCCAGCGCCAGCGGCTGCCCGGGCGTGCTGGTGGGACGCCAGCCGTCCATCTCCTGCATCTCGCTGCTGCCGTCGGTGAAGCCGGAGTAGCCGTAGACGCCGGCGCTGTGGTTGGACAGCGTGCCGCCGTGCTCGAAGAAGGTGATGAAGCGCAGCGGGGCAGCGGTCTGCCCGTACGCGCGGCTCTCGGTGAACTCGAGGAGAGGCAGGGCGATGGCCAACCCTCCGAAGCCCCGGAGGATGATGCGGCGGGGGAAGCGGCGGGCGGACGTCATGGGGTCTCCTGGATAAAAAGGGCGCTGTCGTCTGAGGCGAGGCCGAGGAGCAGCTCGCGCATGTCGTCGGTCTGCCGGAACTTCTGCATCAGCTTCTGCAGGCTGCAGGCGTCGGCCGCGGTCAGCTCGCGCGGGTTGGCCTGTTCGAACCAGGTGCGGGCCATGCAGTCGTGCGCCTGGCCGCTCTCGGCCAGCTTCGCCGACAGGTCCGCGCCGCCCTGCACCGGGCCGTCGAAGTCCGTGCCGGCCGGGGTGCCGGTGCTGTTGATGGGCAGGTCGTACGCGGTGCCCTTGAACGTGCCCTTCTCGGACGTCTGGTGGCGGCCGAGCGCGTCGTAACCCTCCAGCGTGTAGCCGAGGTTGTTGATGCTCTTGTGGCAGCCCTGGCACTCGGCCGGGGAGGTGCGGGCGTCCACCTGCTCGCGGACGGTGAGCGGGCGGTCCGTGAAGGTGAACGGAGCGTTGTTGACGTTCGCCGGGGGCGCGCCCAGCGGGCGGCAGAGCGCCTCGCGGTAGAGGAACACGCCGCGGCGGATGGGGGACTGGCGGTCCTGCGGGGCGTAGAGCGAGAGGAAGGCCGCGCGGGTGAAGAGGCCGCCGCGCTGCGCGGGGTTCAGGTCCACCCAGGCGAACGTCGTGTCATTGGCCGGCGGCGACGCCACGCCGTAGAGCTGGCCCAGGGTGCGGTTCACGTACGCCTTCGGGCTGGTCATCAGGCTCTTGAAGGAGCCGCCGGGCGCCAGCACCGTGCTGTCGAAGAGGGAGAGCACCTCTTCGCGCATCGCCGCGCGCAGGGTGGGGCTGTCCATCGGAAAGAGGGAGGCGGTCTTGGGCGCCAGCTCCAAAGAGGACTGGTGGGTGTTGCCATCCAGCTGCAGCCAGTTGCTGACGAAGCCGCGCAGCGCCGCCTTCGCGCGGGGGCTGGCCAGGAGGCGCTCGGCTTCCGTGCGCACGCCGGCGGCAGTGTCCAGCCTGCCGTCGGTGGCGGCCGCCAGCAGCGCGGCGTCCGGCGTGGTGCGCCACATGAGGTACGAGAGCCGGGTGGCGCGCTCAAAGCCGGTCAGGCGGCGCACGCCGGCGGGGAGCGCGCTGTCGACGGCGCCCTCTTCGCGGATGTAGAGGACCTGCGGCGACTGCAGGACGGCCTGGGCCACCGCGTCGATGGACTCGCGGAAGGTGGCGGCGGGGGAGAGCGCGGCGGTGCGGATGGCGTTGTACACGTCATTGCGCAGCCAGGTCTTCTCGGTGTCGGTCAGCGGGCGGCGGAAGGCGAACTTGCCGAACTCGGCGATGAAGGTGTCCGCGCAGGCAGCGTTGAAGGCGCCGGCCGCGTCGCACGGCAGGTAGGTGAGGTGACCGCGCTTGGCGACCATCTCCGCGGTGGCGAGGTTCAGCTTCTCCACCTCGGTCTCGGTGATGATGGGGCCGGTGGGCGGCGCGAGGGTGGGGGCCAGCGTCGCGTCCGCCAGCACGTCCCGGTACGAGTTGCGCAGCTCCTCGAGGGTCAGCCGGCGCAGCGCCGTCGGCGCCGCAGACACGCTGATGCCCTTGCACGCGTCCGGCGCGTTCTCCCCACCGGTGGGCGGAACGAACGGCGTATTCGGAGGCACCTCGGTGGTGGGAGGCACCTCCGGCCCGTTGGGGTCTGCGACCAGTGCGGCGCCCTCACAACCCATGAGGACAACCATCATTGCCAAAGGCGGGAGCGTCCGTTTCATGCCCCCGGCTAATCCAAGAAACACGCCACGAAATCGGCTGCCAAGGCCCTGGAACGACTGCGCCTTCCCCGGCTGGAGCACCCCTCGGGTGTGGAGCGCGCACGACGCTTGTCCCTCGGATTGGGACAGGAGTCTCGCACCTTTGCCTTCACCTCCGGCGGAGGTGAAGGCAGGTGCGAAGCGCTACGCCAACACGGTTGCGGGCGCGGCGTCGAAGCGCAGGGCCAGCTCTTCGCCCTTCACGTCGATGTGGGCCACGCCGCCGCCGTTGAGCTCGCCGAAGAGGAGGGCCTCGGCCAGCGGCTTCTTCACCTTCTGCTCCACCAGGCGGGCCATCGGCCGCGCGCCGAAGGCCGGGTCGTAGCCGTGCTCCGCCAGCCAGTTCCGCGCGGCGTCGGAGATTTCAATCCGCACCTTCTTGTCGGCGAGCGCGTCGCGCAGCAGGCCAATTTCTTTGTCGACGACGCGGAGGATGACGTCGCGCTCCAGCTGGCTGAACTGAATCCACCCGTCCAGCCGGTTGCGGAACTCCGGCGGGAACGCCATTTCGATGGCGTTGCGCATCCGCGTGGTGTCCGAGTAGCTCTCGCTCTTGCCGAAGCCGGCCACCACCGTGAAGGACGTGTTCTTCCCTCCGGCGTTGGTCGTCATGATGAGGATGACGTTCCTGAAGTCCGCCTTGCGCCCGTTGTTATCGGTGAGCGTGGCGTGGTCCATGATTTGGAGCAGGATGTTGTAGAGGTCCGGGTGGGCCTTCTCGATTTCATCCAGCACCACCACCGCGTACGGGTGCTTGCGGACCGCGTCGGTGAGCAGGCCGCCCTGGTCAAAGCCGACGTAGCCCGGCGGCGCGCCGATGAGGCGGGAGACCGTGTGGCGTTCGGAATACTCCGACATGTCGAAGCGGAGGAACTCCACGCCCAGGACCTTGGCCAGCTGCTTGGAGAGCTCCGTCTTCCCCACGCCGGTGGGGCCCGCGAACATGAAGGAGCCAATCGGCTTCTCCGGGCTGCGCAGCCCGGAGCGTGACAGCTTGAGCGCCGCGGCCACCTCGTCGATGGCCTTGTCCTGCCCGAAGATGACGTTCTTGAGCTCCCCGTCGAGGTTCTTCAGCTGGACCTTGTCGGACGCGGAGACCGTCTTCGGCGGGACCTTCGCCATCTTGCTGACCACCAGCTCCACGTCGTGCGCGGTGACCACGCCGGTGCGCTCCGCCGGGGGACGCAGCCGCGCGGCGGCGCCCGCCTCGTCGATGACGTCGATGGCCTTGTCCGGGAGGAAGCGGTCGTTGAGGTGCTTCGACGACAGCTCGGCCGCCGCACGCAGGGCCGCGGGCTCGTACTTGATGCCGTGGTGCTCTTCGTAGCGGGCCTTCAGGCCCTCCAGAATCTGAACGGTCTCTTCGATGGTGGGCTCGCCGACCTCAATCTTCTGGAAGCGGCGGGAGAGGGCGCGGTCGCGTTCGAAGGAGCCCTTGTACTCCTGGTAGGTGGTGGAGCCGATGCAGCGCAGCCGCCCGGAGGCCAGCGCGGGCTTGAGGATGTTGGACGCGTCCATCGACCCGGTGTTGGTGGCCCCCGCGCCGACGATGGTGTGGATTTCGTCGATGAAGAGGATGGCGTTGGGGTGGTCCTGCAGCGCCTTCACCACGCCCTTGAGCCGCTCCTCGAACTGACCGCGGAACTTCGTCCCGGCCAGCAGCGCGCCCATGTCCAGCGCGAAGATGGACGCGCCTTTGAGCGCTTCAGGGACCTTGTCCTCGTGAATGCGCAGCGCCAAGCCTTCGGCGATGGCCGTCTTCCCCACGCCGGTCTCGCCCACGTAGAGCGGGTTGTTCTTCTTGCGCCGGCAGAGCACCTGGACGGTGCGCTCCAGCTCCGCCGCGCGGCCAATCAAGGGGTCGATGCGACCCTCGCGCGCCTCGGCGAGCAGGTCCGTGGTGTAGGCCTTGAGCGGGTCCTTCTGAAGCCCACCCTCCTCATCCTCCATCCCGGACATCCCCTCGGCGCCGGGGCCCTCCGCGCCACCCTCGCCGGCGGCGCCTTCCTTGGTGATGCCGTGGGAGATGTAGTTGAGGACGTCCAGCCGGCTGATGCCCTCCTGCTTGAGCAGGAAGAGCGCGTGGGACTCCTCCTCCCGGAAGAGCGCCACCAGCACATCCGGCCCGTCCATCACCTTCTGGGACGAGGAGAGGGCATGGAAGGCCGCCCGCTGGAGCACCCGCTCCACGCCGATGGTCTGCTGGGGTTCGCTGTCCACGCCTTCGGGCAGCTGCTCCACCGTCTCCATCAAGAAGTTCTCGAGGTTCTCCTGCAGCCGCTTCACGTTCGCCCCGCAGGCGCGGAGGACCTCGCGGGTGCGCGTGTCCTTGAGCAGGGCGAGCAGCAGGTGCTCGAGCGTCAGGTACTCGTGCCGCATCCGCTTGGCCTCGGAGAGCGCGTAGCGGATGGAGGCCTGTAGCTCCTTCGCAATCATCGGGGCCGGCACGTCAGACCTCCTCGGGTTCCATCGACAGCCTCAAGGGATACTCCTGCTCCCGGGCAAGCGCCTCGGTCGTGCTGATCTTCGTTTGTGCGACGTCATAGGTATAAACGCCGGCCAGCCCCACGCCTTGATGATGTACCTGGAGCATGATCTGCACCGAGTCCGCCTCCGACCGGTGGAACACTTCCTTGAGCACGTACACGACGAACTCCATCGTCGTGTAGTTGTCGTTGTGAAACAGGACCTTGTACAGGCGCGGCTTGTCGACCTTCTTCTCGGTCCGCGTCTGCGTCGCGACGTCTGAGTCGGGATCCGTTTTCTTGCCTGCCATCGCTCGAAAGTACGCCTGATCCGGAGGGGACTAAAACACGTAGCGGAGCGCGACTGTTCCACCGACATACAAATCGACAGCGCCCGCCGCAACGAAGGTATCCGTGGGCTCGGTCTTGAAATCGAACCCATAGCGCGTGAGCTGCGCGGCCAGTCGCACCTCCCAGTGCTTGATGATGACGATGCCGGTGCCCAGCGACAGCTCCAGCCCGGACGCGCCACCCTTCGGGAAGTACTTGGCGCTCACCAGCTCGCCGCTGGAGAGGACCGGCAGGTAGTACAGCTTGAGGAAGGGCGAGAACCGCTCCGCCAGCGGCACCTCGACCGACAGGCCAAACCGCAGCGCCGAATAGGTCACCGAGGGAATGCCTTCGATGAGCGTCCCGTCTTCGGCCGCGCCAACGGAGAACGTCCCCCGCCGGTAGCCGGCGATGGCGGTGATGGCCAGGTCAGAAGCCTTGATGGGCCGCAGGCCGTACTTCAGCGCCAGGTCCAGTCGGGTGAGGCTGGTGGGGTGCGGGGGAGCGTCCTTTGCCGTGCGTGAAGAGAGCCCCACCGCCAGGGAGAAGGCGCCCTCCACTCCCAGTCCCCCCAGCAGGCTCTTCGTCCCCGCCAGCGGGAAGACCTGCAGCGTCACCTGAGGGCTGACCACCAGCGCGGCGTTGTACCGGCGCAGGTTGGTGCTGCTGAGCAGCGTGTAGTCGAAGCGCCGGGAATACAGGTCCGTGCCCACCTCGATGGTGGCCACCGTCGGGCTCCCGCCGCGCAGCTGGACGTCGTCGCTGCCGTTGAAGAGGGGACCGGCCCGCGGCTTGGGCTCCACAATCGCCTCCGGGTCATCCAGCGGCGCGCTCTTCAGTGACTCGCCCGTCGCGACCGGCGCGGGCGCTTCCGGCTCCGGCTTGGGTGCCGGGGCGCTCTCGCGCTTCGCCACGGGCTCTGGCTCCGGCTCAGCGGGCGGCTCCTCGGGCTCCTTCTCAGGCTCTGTCTTGCCGCGCTTGGCGACCGGCTCCGGCTCTGGCTCCTTCGGCGGGGGCGCTTCCCCGCCCTCCACGTGGTCGCTCACGTGGGCGATGATTTTCCCCAGGTCGTTGCTCGAGAGCTTGAACGCCTTGAGCGCCCAGCGCTTCTTGCCGGCCAGCTCCTTCTTGTCGGCGCCCAGAATGGTGACGTAGACGGCGGCCAGCTTGCCGACCGCGTTCACGTTGGCGGTCACCACCGCGGCGGGCGACTGCTTGGCCACCTTCTTCCAGTCGAGCTTGCCCTTCTCGACCACGCTCTTCGAAGGCACGCAGTCGAGCTTCTTGCAGAGCTCCTTGACGACCTGCTCCCGAACCAGGGCGCCCTTGGGACCGGTGAACGGCGCCACCACCACCCGGGGCGCTGCGAGGGTGCTCGTCGAGAGCACCAGAAGACCTACACACTGTGCGGTCCACAGACCGCGCTTCCACTTACGCATCTTCATCGACCCTTTGTGAGCTCCGTTGCCAGCAGCGCGCCCACGGCCTGGAGCCCTTGCTCCGCCAGCCGTCGGCCGCCTTCCGTCTCCAGCGCCCTGCGCGCGGCGTCGCTGGCGGTCCCGGCCTCCAGGTCCGCCAGCAGCAGGAACGCCGACATCGCAGGGGTAGGTTCCACCTGCTTCCCCGGGCGCTGCGGCCGGTCCCGCAGCGTCTGGGCCACCTTCTCCAGCAGACCATCGTCGTTCAGACGCTTGGCCTTGCCGCGCATCTCCTGCCACGCCGCCTCCAGCAGCCGCGGCAGCAGCGTCCCTTGGAGCGCACGATCCAGGCGGATGGCCGCTTCTTCATCGTCGACGTGATGGGCGTGCGCATACGTCGGCGCCAGTTTGGCGACGATGACCGCGCGTGTGGCCAGATGGGAGAGGCGGGGTGGGTAGTTCATCTCGAACCCATCGAAGATACAGTCTTCCGGGTCCAATGGTCTCGCCGAGTTCCGCCCTCGAGCAGTTCATCCGGTCGATCCCCCTGTTCTCCCTGGTGGAGCCCGACGGGATGATGGACCTTTTGCGCCTGCTCCGGCCCGTGACGCTGAGCCCGGGCCAGGTGCTGTTCCGGCAAGGCACGCCCGGCACAGCGATGTGGGTTCTGGGCACGGGCTGCGAGGTCTCCGTCTCCGCTACGCCTGGAGGCGCTCGCCGGCCCATCGTCCTCGCCTACGTGAAAGCAGGCGAAGTCGTGGGCGAGATGGCGCTGGTGGATGACGGCGAACGCTCCGCCACCGCCGTCGTGATGCAGGGCGGCACCGCGTACCAGATTGAGTCCATCGACTTTCACACGCTGCGCGACGGCCTTCACCCGGTGGCCTACCAGGTGCTCCGCCGCATCTGCGCGGACCTCTGCGCCCGCCTGCGCGCGACGAACGAGCGCGTGGCCCCTGAAGGCCCGCCAATTCAGGGCCAGCCGCCGCTGCCCCTGCGCCCCGCGGAACCCGCGGACGTGGACGGGTTTCAGCCGTTCGCCAAGTTGCCGGCGGTGGCGAAGGTCGCGCTGGCGCACAAGCTCAAGGTGCTGGAGCTGCCCGGCATTGCGCCGCTGTTCGGCGAAGGGGACCCGGGCGGCTGCGCCTACTTCCTGACGCAGGGCGAGGTGACGGTCGCGCGCGGCGGGAAGACGCTGGCGACGCTGGGGCCGGGACAGCTCATCGGCCTGGTCTCCTGCATCGACGGCGGGCGGAGGTCCGCCACCGTGCTCAGCGCCGGCCCGGCGGTGCTGCTGCGTCTGGAAGACAAGGAGTTCGATTGGTTGTTCGCTCACGGCAATCGGGTCGCGTACCAGATTGTCGAGCTCGTCGCTCGACAGCTGGTCACGTATATCCGGATGACGAACGATCGCGTCCCACTGGTCGCGGAGCCTGCTGGGACGCCTACCCCCCTGCCGCCGCCTGCCGTCATCGCCCCTCCGGCCCCGCCGCCGGAGGAGGAGCTGGCCGTCGATGTCGAGGTTCTCCCGTTAGAGCTGGAGCTTCAGCTGCGCCCAGAGGGCGAGCTGCTCGGTTAGCCGCCGACCTGTTGATCTTTAAAGGCCAGGCGCTTACAGGTGTTGTTCCAAGGAGAACCCGATGTCCGTGAACATCCAGCTTGAGTGGACCCCCAACCCCAGCACGCTGAAGTACGTGGTGGACCGCAGCCTGTTGCCGTTCGGTGCGCTGAACCTCACCGACAAGGCAGCGGCGGAGGAGAAGTCCCCGCTGGGCCTCAAGTTGATGAGCATCAGCGGTGTCACCGCGGTGATGCTCGGCACCAACTTCGTCACCGTCACCAAGGGTGAGTCCGGCGAGTGGGATGAGCTGAACGACGCGGTCATGCAGACGCTCGACAGCCACCTGACCGCGGGAGAGAAGGTGGTGAACGAGGGAGCGCTCGAGCGCAAGGCGTCCGCCGAGGGCGGTACTGAGGTCGAGCAGCGCATCCGGGAGATTCTGGAGGCTGAAATCCGCCCCGCCGTGATGATGGACGGCGGCGACATCACGCTGGAGCGCTTCGAAGCCGGCATCGTCTACCTGAACATGAAGGGCTCCTGCAGCGGCTGCCCGTCGTCCACGGCGACGCTGAAGATGGGGATTGAGACCCGCCTGCGCGAGGTCATCCCTGAGGTCAACGAGGTCGTCTCGCTCTGAGGCGCCAGGTCAAGGGAGAGCGGGTCCGCCACGAGCTTCTGCCGGAGCAGTCCCCGGCGCTCCTGCGCGAGCTGCACCTGCTTACCCGCGAGGGCAACCTCAACGCGGACGCGCTGCGCAAGCTCAAGCAGGTGAACCACCTGGTGAACCTGCTCACGCCCGCGCTGGACGACGCGTTCGGGCGCTTCGGCCAGCCGGTGGTGGTGGACGCCGGCAGCGGCAACGCGTACCTCGGCTTCATCCTCTATGAGCTGTTCTTCAAGGACGCGCAGAAGGGCGAGCTCTGGTCGGTGGAGAGCCGGCCGGAGCTGACCCAGAAGGCGAAGGAGCGCGCGCAGCGGCTGGGCTATCAGCGGATGCGCTTCGAGGCCGCTGCGGTGGAGAAGGCCGAGTACCCGCCGCGCATCCACGTGCTCACCGCGCTGCATGCCTGCGACACGGCGACGGACGACGCGCTGCTCACCGCCATCCGTCACAACGCGGACCACGTCGCCGTCGTGCCCTGCTGCCAGGCCGAGGTCGCGCGGAAGCTCAAGGAGCGCGCGGCGACGGACGCCCCGTTCGACGCGCTTTTCGCGCACAACTGGCACCGCCGCGAGTTCGGGTCTCACTTGACCAACGTCATCCGCGCGCTGGCGCTCCAGTCCCAGGGCTATCAGGTGACGGTCACTGAGCTCACCGGCTGGGAGCACTCGCTGAAGAACGAGCTCATCCTCGGCAGGAAGGTCCACCGCGAGGACCGCGAGGCGAAGGAGAAGCTGAAGGCGCTGCTTGCCACGGCGGGAGTGGATACCCAGCTCACGCGTCAGCTGGAGTTGTAGCGGGGGCACCCCCGCGATCTGGCAGACCCCAACCCGACACTGGGCCGTCACCCGTAGGACTCGCGCTTGATCTGCTTCTCGCCCACCCCAAGTCGGTGGAGCAGGGCGATGGACCCCTCGAGAAACCGCGGCGTGGCTGCAGTCCCGCGCTCAAGGGCAGCCCTCCGCTCCCACGGCGTAATCGCCGGCCCGCACACGTAGAACAGCGCAGCCGAAGGGTCCGCAATGTTCTCCCGCAGCACGGACTCACTCAGCCGCCCCCGAAGAATCCCCGGACCGAAGTGCCGGTCATCCGCCTCGCGCGTGAGGTTGTGCACCACGCGCAAGCGCGCCGGGTGCTCCCTCGCCATCGCGTCCAGCAGCCTCCGGAAGCAGATGTCCTCGTACGTCTTGTTCGAATACAGGAACGTGTGCCGCAGCTTCGCGTGGTGCACCAGGCTGTACTTGAGCATCGCGAAGTTCGGCACGGAGCCGGAGCCCGCCACGAGGTGGACCACATGGTCCGTCCGGGCCTCCACGTCGTCAGGCAGCGTGTACGGGCCGGTGAAGCCGGTGATGACCATCCGCATCCCGGGGAACGTGGAGCGCACGAGCGCAGGCGAGAGCAGGGGAGGGTAGCGGGTGCCGCCAGATACGTACCGCTCCTCCTTGATGGTGATGGCGATGTGGCGCTCGTGAGGCGAGGACGTCAGCGAGTACGCGCGTGGCGGCTCCCGCTTTCCCTTGACGTCCTCCAGGTACGCGATGAATCCCGCGAGCGCGGGGTACTGATGTGGATCCAACGTGAGGAAGTGGCCCGGCTTGTACTCGAGCCGGTCGTTGCCGGTGAACAGCACCAGCGTCACCGTGTCCGGGGTCTCCTGGATGACCTCGGCGACCATCACCTCCAGCGTCTTGATGCGCCTTCGTCCTGAGTCGGCAGTCGTCTCCGCCATACCCAGGAGATAATGCCTACGGACCGTGCAGGCGACGAACTCCCATCGTAGGGAGCTCGGGACACCCTGGGGTCGCGGCTCAAGGTGATGAATCGATCAGGGAGCCGCCCGAAAGTCGCAATGCCTGCGTGTCGCCGAGGACCAGATGATGCCTGCCGGTCTGGAGCGCTGTCAACAGCGCGGCGGGCGTGCCCCCCACGAATCTCACCAGCACGGCCGCCTCTGCGCCCCGGGCAAGGAAATCACTCCGTCCACCGGCCGCAGGAGCAACCCCGACCAGGAGCGCGTGGACGCGCCAACCCTGGAGGCTCTCCGAATCAAACAGCGCCGAATAACCCTGGCCCAACCAGTGCGTCGTACCCGAAGACACTGCCGTCACCGCCACGTCGCCCTCATCACAGCCCAGCTGGAGTCGTGAGGTCTCCTCCGCGGACGCCTGTCTTCCCAGCTGCAGCGAGCGGCACAGCAGCTGAGCCCGGCTCAGCAGGCGGCCGCGCGCGGCGCGCAGCGACAGTCCGAGGCGGTAGAGTCCCCCGAACTGGTTGAGGCGGGCATCGACCTCGCGGGGGGACGGGCTCACGAGGGTTCCTCCTCCAGTCCCAGCGCCTCAAGGTCCGCAATGTCCTGCGCCCGACCCGCCAGCCGCTTCATCCGCGCGAGGCCGCGGGCGGAGACAATGCCCAACTTGCGGCCCCGCCACTCGACCGTCTCCTTCGACTCCCAAACTCCTTGAAACACCGGCGCGACCACGAGCAGGTCCAGACTCAGCAGCTCGTCTTGCTCCGACTTGGACACCCGCCAGACCTCTCGCTCCTCGGGAGTCCCCACCCCGAACGGGATCCGGCCTGACCGCAGCGCGAACCCGTGGCCAGCGGCAAGCTCCCTCACCCTCTCCACCGAGGCTCGCTCGACCAGCATGTCGATGTCCCGCGTGGCACGCACATGACCATAGATGTTCACGGCGATCCCACCGCATAGGGCGTAGTCGATGCCCTCGCGCGCGAGCGCGTCTACCAGCCGTTCGAGCTCGATCAACACGTCCACGTGAAGAACTTAGCGCAACCCCGTTCCGCCCGACGTGGACCGTGCAAGTCCCTCAGACTTGGACCTGCCCTCGGTCTGGACCGGACGAGCAGGTAGGTGCGCTTCCCAGTAGGGCTGCGCCCCTCGGCCGTCGTCTCCGTCATGCCGAGGAGATAAAGCCCGCGTGCAGGCGACGGACCCCCATCGTAGGGTGCTCGGGACATGAACGAAGAGGTCCTCTTCGCCTCCACCACCCCCGGGCTTGAACCCGCGCTGCTGCGCGAAGTCCAGGCACTGACCCCCCGCGCGACCGCCGTCGAAGGCGGCGTGGAGCTCCAGGGACCTGCGGGCCTGCACCAGGCTGCGAACCTCCAGCTGCGGACCGCGAGCCGCGTCCTCCTCCGCGTGGCCGAGTTGTCCCTGCGTGCCGCCGGACTGTCCACGCTCGAGCAGGGGCTCCGGGCCGCGCCGCTCGCCCGCTACCTGGACCCGAGCCAGGGTCCGGTCACGCTGGTCGTCCACGCCAAGGGCACTCGGCTGGGACCGCCCGAGGTCCTCCGCCAGGCGGCAGGTCGGGCCCTTGGCCTGACGCTCTCCTCGACGACGGCGACGCCGCCCGGGCCGGAGCTGCTCCTGCGCGTCAGCGGCCCCCAGGCCACGCTCAGCATCGACACGTCCGGCGAGCTGCTCTACCGCCGCGGCTACCGCCAGGAGGTGTCGCGCGCGCCGCTACGGGAGACCCTCGCCGCCGGCGCGCTGCTCCTGGCCGGCTACGACGGAAGCGAGCCGCTGCTGGACCCGATGTGCGGCTCCGGGACCTTCGGGATTGAAGCCGCGCTCCTCGCCGTGCGCCGCGCGCCGGGTGCAGACCGGAGCTTCGCCTTCGAGCGCTTCCCGTCGTTCGATGCCGCCGCCTACGCCGCGCTCAAGGCGCAGACCCATGCGCTGCCGAAGCCCGCGGCGCCCATCGTCCTGACCGACCTGAACGCCGGGTCTCTGGGCACCGCGCGCCGCAACGCGCGCCGCGCCGGCGTGCTGGAACACCTCACGCTGGACCGCAAAGACGCGCTCACCCTCGCGCCGCCTGCGGGCAAGCCCGGCCTGGTCATCACCAACATGCCTTACGGCAAGCGCGTGCATGAACGGAGCGAAGTGAAAGGACTCATCGCCGGGTTCTGCGACCACCTGCGCGCCGCGTTCACCGGCTGGAGGGTGGCGCTGCTGACGCTGGAGGAGGACGCGGCCAGCGTGAAGCTCCCCGGCAAGACCACCCACGCGGTGGACAACGGCGGCCTGCGCTGCGCGCTCACGGTGGCGGCGGTCCCTTCAGCCTGAAGTTTGTTTGCCCATCACGCGGGAGGGCGGGGTTAGCTCATCCACCCCCGTCGAAGCCTTATGGAGGATGCGTTGACGAAGCCCATCTGGGTCGTGCTGTTGGCCGTGTCGTCCGCCGCTTTCGCGCAGGACGTCCTCAAGGTCTTCGAGGACAAGGGCTCCTTCTTCGTACGCGTGGACAAGAAGCGCCCGCTCGCCGTCGGCGCGGAGCTCTCGATGGCCACGGACGCGGCAGGGACCAAGGCCGCCGGCTCCGCCATCGTGATGGAGCTCAAGGGGGCGCTCGCGAGAATCACCCTCGACGAGGAGGCCGCCAAGGCCAACGCGCGCTACGCGGTGATTCCGGCGGAGGGCAAGCCGGCAGCCGCTGCAGCGCCCGCGCCCGCGCCCGCGGAGAAGCGGCCCCAGCTCAAGGGGCGCCTCGAGACCGGCGTGCGCATTGGCATCGTGAACGAGAGCGACATCAACTGGACCGAGTGCGAGCTGCGCTTCGACGACGGCCGCTTCTACCCGCTGGGTCAGCTGGGCGCGCACTCGGACGACACCGTGCTCCCCTTCAAGTTCTCCCGTCCTCCCGGCCCGCCGGAGCCGCTCTACGACCACGTGCTGGTCTCCTGCGACGAGGGCGACACGAAGTTCATGTTCGACAACCTGCGCAGCCCCGGAAAGCTCAAGGGCTACGTGGAGAACCTCGGAGGCGGGCGCATCATCGTCCACAACTCCGGCGACACCGACTGGCACCGCTGCGACGTGCGCAAGCCGGACAAGTCGCACTACATCATGGAGAAGCTCTCCGCCCGCGACCAGGAGAGCATCCGCTCCGGCAACTTCATCAAGGAGAAGGAGCCGGAGCCACCCAAGGCCACCGTCCTCGTCCTGCGCTGCAAGGAAGGCGAGCTCTCCCTGCCGTTGCGTTAGGGCCCCTGGTACACGCCGATGCCGCGGTCCGTGGCGATGTAGAGCGTCCGCGGCGAGGTGCGCGTGTCGAGGAAGAGTCCAAGCACCTTCTTCGCGGGCAGCGGCAGGGCGGTCCAGGTTCCGTTGCCGTAGCGCCACAGCCCGGCGGTCTGCGTGGCCACCCACACGCTGTTGTCCGCCTCCGCTGCCAGCGCGTTGATCTGCGAGTCCGGCGCGTCGAGCACGCGCTGGTACGCGCGGGGTGACGGCGTCATCCAGAGCAGCCCCTTGCCCCAGCTGCCCAGCCAGTGCTTTCCGTCCGGCGTGACCGCCGCCGCGTGCCACCGGTCCGGGTCTTCCAGCGGGCCGAGCAGATCCACGTAGGTGTCCAGCGAATACGGATTCACCTGGAAGCTCAACCAGTCGAGCAGTGCGGGCGTGGGCTGCAGGATGCCGAGCTTGTACTCGTTGGCGAAGAAGAGCGCGCCGCCCGGCTCCAGCGCCACCGCCCAGTTGTAGCCAATCACCAGCGTCCCGTTCGGCTTGGCGAAGACGACGTGGCGGTGGTCCGCGATGTCATCCCCGCGGATGCGTGTGACGGCGTGGTTGGAGCCCACGTACAGCTCGCCGTAGTAGGGCGAGCTCCGCGCGTTCTGCCGCACGCAGCCGACGACCGTGCGCACCTCGTCGAACGCCGCGTCGTTCGTGTTCACCAGCTGGTAGTGCTTCTCCACGGAGACCGTGCCGTTCGCGTTCAGCACCAGCCGGTCCAGGTCCCCGCGCAGGCGCTGCTCTGGCGTCCCGCCCGTGACGGGCAGCGACTCGGGCGACACGTAGCCCACGTACGCCCGGTTCCCCTCGCCGCCGCAAACCGTGTACGGCCAATCGCCCAGCGTGAGCTGCCCCACGCCGGTGTGGGACGTGAAGCGGCTCTGCCCCGGCGCCAGCGTGAGGATGCCGGTGTCGTGCACCGCCCAGATGACGCCCGCCTCGTCGGCGCTCACGCTGCGCGCCCAGGGGACGCCCTCCGCGCTCCCATACCAGCGCAGGCCATTCGCTGGCGGGGTGCCGGCGTCTGGCACGGGCGCGCCGGCGTCCGGAACCGGTGTGCCGGAATCCACCACCGTGCCGGCGTCCGGCGCTGGCGTCCCGGCGTCCGGCGTCATCGGCCCAGAGGCAAGGATGATGAGCTGCGCGGTGGTGCTGCGGCCGAGGTTGTCCGTGGCGGTGAAGCGCGCCGTGAAGGCGCCGGCCGGGTAGTTGTGAAAGCCCCAGCAGACGTCGGCCGACTGACCGTCGCCGTAGTCCAGCTGACAGCGGGCAATCCAGGAGCCGTCGGCGGCGGGCTTGGAGGTCGTACCATCCAGGTAGACGCGCAAGGGCGCCACCCCCGCGGTGGGGCCGCCTACCAGCGTCGCCGTGGGTCCTGCCGCCGCAGCCAGTGGCTGCTCTATCGCGCGCGAGTACACGTCGTACTCGCCGGCCCAGGTCAGCTCCGGCGGCGCCTCCACGCTAGGTGGGTACGACCCCTGGAACGGTCAACTGCGGCCGCGGCTGGACTGTTCGCCTCTCAGCCTTTGCGCGGCTGAGTCGCGGGCCGTGAGACGCGGAACAATTCAGAGCGCTTCGCCGACAACCTTCAAATGCTCGCGGGCTGTTTCCCTTGCCGCCGCCATCGCAGGAGGCGCGCCGTGTTGATTGGCTCTAAGACCGTGGGGGTTCCGACGCCCCTTCGAAACCTCCCCATGCTTGCGGCAGGTCAAATTCAATGGGTTTCTGTATCACCGCGCGAAGAGCACGTGGGAGAGCCCCATCGATCTCACTCGATCCGGACCGTTCGTCGCGTTGGGCCCCGGCTTCTACACGACCACCTCTTCTGCTTTCCCCGACACCAGCATGCTCTACGGACCGTATCTGAAGCTCCTCGAGTTGCCGGAGGAGGCGCTGGAGGGAAAGACCGCGGTGGTCTCCAACTACGGAGATAGCTCGGACAAGATGGGCGCCTCCATTTCGGTGATGCCCTGCGCGTTCTACGTCGTCATCCACGACACGGACCTCATCGACGCGGCGACGGTGCATCCCTTCTTCAAGCCGACCGAGGTGTTCCCGACCTCGGCCCCAAAGTGACCCATGCTCGTTGGCTCCAAGACCCTCGCCGCGGCGACCGCCAGCCTCCGTGACTTCCCCGGGCTGGCGCCCGGCCTCGGCAACTACGGCTTTGACGAGGTGCTGGTCGACGCGCGCGCCGCGATGAGACACATCGGCTACAACGGGCGCCTCTAACATCGCACCCAGTCCGCCTGGGAGGGGCCCCCCGACCTCAAGAAGGGCAGCCTTGGCTCGCCCCGCGAAGCGTTCCCCACCGCGCCGCCTTCGCGCTGACGCTCTCAGCCCGGGAACGTCGTCCGCACCCACTGCTCGATTCGGCGAACGCCTTCGCGCACGTGCTCCGGTGAGACCGCGAAGGAGAGCCGCAGGAACCCCTCGCCGTTCTCGCCGAACGCGCTGCCCGGCACGGTCACCACGTCCGCCTCCGCCAGGAGTTGCTCTGCCAGCTGCTGGGTGGGCCGCCTCAGCGCACGCACGTCCACGAACACGAAGAAGCCGCCGTCCGGGTCCACGAACGGCAGGCCCAGGCGCTTGTGCAGCTCCTCGCGCATCACGCTTCGCCGCGCCACGTACTCGCTCAGGTTCCCGCGCAGGTGTTTGTCGGGCGCGCCCACCGCCACGGCCGCCACGTGCTGCGAGAGCGTGGGCGCGGACGTCACCTGGAACTGCTGCACGGAGGCGATGGCCTTTGCAAGGGGCTCCGGCGCCAGCACGTAGCCCAGGCGGAACCCGGTCATCGACGCGCTCTTGGACAGCGCGCTCACCACGATGGCCCGGTCGGTCAGCTCCGCCACCGAGGGGACCGGCACGTACGCAATCTCCCGGTACACCTCGTCGCTGATGAGCCACACCCCCGCGCGCTCGGTGGCGGCTACGAGGGCGGCGAGCTCCTCGCGGCGGTCCACCCGCCCCGTCGGATTGCACGGCGAGTTGAGCAGCACCGCACGCGTCCGCGGCGTGATGGCCGCGGCGATGGCCTCCACGTCCAGCGCGAAGCCCGCGTCCCGCCGCAGCGGCACGCGCTTGGGCACCAGGCCGCAGAGCTGAAGCGTGGTGGCGTAGTTCAGGAAGGCCGGGTCGGAGATGACAATCTCCTCGCCCACGTCCGCCACCGCGTTGAAGGCGGCGAACAGCCCGCCGGTGGCGCCCACGGTGATGACGCAGTTCTTCGCCGACGGCAGGTGCGGCAGGCCGTGCATGCGGGCGATGGCCTCCCGCAGGTCCAGCATGCCCGCGTTCAGCGTGTACCCGGGCCGGTGTTCGCGGAAGCGCGCCACGCCTTCGTCGAGCAGCTCCAGGGAGATGGGCAGGGCCGGGTCACCCAGGCCGAAGTTGATGGAGGTGGGCCGCCGGGCGTCGTAGAGGCGCCGGATGGCGGACGGGGTGATGCTCGCTGCGCGGCGCGCGGGGGGAAAGGTCACGGCCTGCGACGGTATCAGGTGCCGGACGGCGGGTCGTCCAGCTCCCACGGCTCCGGCAGCGGCTTGCCGGCGGGGGCGAGGACCTTCACCGAGGAGCTCTCTTGGAGGGCCACGCCATCGCCGCGCGGCTCCGTCTCCGTGAGGCGCAGCACGTCCCCGCGCTGCAGGTAGAAGAACGCGCCGTTCTCCTTTGTGCGGTGCTTTTCCTGAAGCGCCAGGCCCAGGCGCCCCTCGGGTCCGCAGCCCATGTAGCGCTGGCGGCCTTTGCCTTCGAGCGGCTCTGAGACGACGCGGAAGAGCCGGCCCTCTGGCAGCTTGGGCCAGTCCTCGCCCTTCGGCGCCAGGGCCAGGTAGCTCATTTTGAGGGACTCCTTGCGCAGGCCCGCGGCGCGGGCCACTTCTTCGACGGTGCGCGGCGTCTGCCAGGAGCGCTCCGCGTGGCACCAGTCCGACGGCTTGTCGAGCGCCGGGCAGGCCCCGCGGTAGAGGCACGGCGCGCGCACCGCGTAGCCCTTGGCGACGAGGAGGTCTCTTAGCCGCAGGAGCGCGCGGGAGGTGTCGCGCAGCGCGGGCTCCAGCAGCAGCAAGGTGCCGCCCCGCTTGAGCCGGCCCAGCGCCTCCTCGCAGAGGGCCACGCGGCGGGCGATGGCGGCTTCGCCTTCGCCGAAGAGCTCGTTCAGGACGTGGCCCGCGGTGATGAGGTCATACTGACCGTCCGGCAGGCCGCGGCCGGAGGCGGGGTCCCACTCGCGGGTGGCCAGCGCCTCCTCCGCTTCCAGCGCCAGGTCTTTGGCCAGCGACAGCGCGCGGTTGCTGCGGTCCGCGGCGGTCACCTCGCCCGCCCCCGCATCCAGCGCGGCGAAGGCGACCGGGCCGGGGCCGGAGCCCAAATCCAGCGCCGCCCTCGGTCGCCCCGGCAGCTCTCCCAGTGCCGAGCGCGCCTGGGCGTAGCTGACCGGCCAGTAGAAGAGCAGGTAGGCGCCCAGCAGCGTGGGGTCATCCATGTAGCGGGCGCCGGCGAGCTCCCGCTCCCGCGTCAGTCCGTGGGACAGACGCTTCACCGCGGCGCCCACCTGGCGGACCTCACCGGGGGTGAGGCGGTCCGGCGGCCCGTCGGCGCGGCGCGCCTTGCGCCACGTCGCGATGAGGCGGGGCATCCACCGCTCGAGGTCTTTGTCCGTGCTGTTCAGTCGACTCTCTCCGCGCTAAAGCCACGGGGCTGATGCTCTCTGTCCGCGGCCTGCGCAAGCACTATCAGGTTCACAAGCGTCCGCCTGGCCTCAGGGCCGCCGTGCGGTCTCTCTTCCGCCGCACTTACACCACGGTGAAGGCGGTGGACGGCATCTCGTTTGAAATCCGCGACGGGGAGCGGGTGGGGTTCCTGGGCCCCAACGGCGCGGGGAAGACGACCACGTTGAAGGTCCTCTCCGGGCTGCTCTACCCGACCGAGGGCGAGGTGTCCGTCGACGGCCACCAGCCCAAGCGCCGCGAGGACGTGTTCCTCAAGCGAATCATGCTGGTGATGGGGCAGAAGCAGCAGCTGCTCTGGGATTTGCCCCCGTCGGAGACCTTCGAGCTCAACCGCGCCATCTACGAGGTGCCAGGCCCGCAGTTCCAGGAGACGCTCAAGGAGCTGTCCAATCTGTTGGAGCTGGGAGACCTCATCAACCGGCCCACGCGGCAGCTCTCCCTGGGCGAACGGATGAAGTGCGAATTGGCTGCCGCGCTGGTCCACCGGCCGAAGGTGCTCTTCCTGGACGAGCCCACCATCGGCCTGGACGTGTCCATGCAGGCCACCATCCGGGCGTTCATCAAGCGCTACAACGAGCGCTATGGCGCCACGCTGATGCTGACCAGCCACTACATGGACGACGTGGCGGCGCTCTGCCCGCGGGTCATCGTCATCGACAAGGGCCAGCTCTCCTACGACGGGTCCCTCGAGGAGCTGGTGCGCAGGACGCGGCCGGAGAAGCGGATTGTCCTGCACCTCAACGCGGAGGTGGCGCGCGCCGCGTTGGAGGCGCTGGGGGCCGTCGTCTCGCTGGAGCCGGGGCGGGCCGTCCTCCAGGTGGCGCAGGACGGCGTGAACAGCGCGGTGTCGCGTGCGCTGGCCACGCTGCCGGTGAAGGACCTGACCGTGGAGAACCCGCCGCTGGAGGAGGTGATGGCGGACCTCTTCAGCCGCAGCCGCGCGGAGGCGAAGAAGGAGAGCGTGAACGGCAACGGGCTGGAGGTCGCCGGCGCATGAGTCTCCGGTCCGCGCTGCGCGCCGCGCCCACGCTGCTGCGAATTGGGTTTGCAGAGTCCATCGCCTACCGGGCGGAGCTGCTCATCTGGGTGCTCTCCACCACCATGCCGTTCATCAACCTGGCGCTCTGGTCGGCGGTGGCGCGCTCGGGGCCGGTGGTCTCCGAGAGCGGGCGCACCTTCAGCGCGGAGGACTTCACCGCCTACTTCCTGGCCATCTTCATCGTCCGCCAGCTGACCGGCTCCTGGGCGTGCTGGGAGATGAACTTCGAGGTCAAGAGCGGCAAGCTGGCCATGCGCCTGTTGCGGCCCATCCATCCGCTCTTTGGCTACGTGATGGAGAACCTCTCGCTCATCCCGATGAGGCTGGTGGTGACGGCCCCGGTGGTGGTCCTGATGATCCTCGTCGTCGGCGTGAAGTCGGTTCCCACGCACCCGGCGCAGCTGGCGGTGGTGGCGATTGGCTTCCTCGGCGGCTGGCTGATGACGGTGTTGGTGAACCTGGCGCTCGGCGCGATGGCCCTCTACATGGAGAGCAGCCTCAAGTTGATGGATGTCTGGCTGGCCGTGTACTTCGTGCTGAGCGGCTACGTGGTCCCGGTGGAGCTGTTCCCTTCGGGCCTGCGGCAGGCCATCGAGTTTCTGCCGTTCCGGTACCAGGTGGGGCTCCCGACGGAGCTCTTCATTGGCATGCACACCCCGGCGCAGGCCCTGCCGCTGCTGGGCCTGCAGTGGCTCTGGGTGGGCATCTTCTTCGTCATCACGATGGCGGTCTGGCGGGGCGGCGTGCGCCGCTTCGCCGCGTTCGGGGGCTGAAACGGTGCGGACCCCGCTGCGCTACTTCCAGCTGCTCACCGTCCAGCTGCGTTCCTCGGCGCTGCTCGCCATCCAGTACCGCTACGACTTCCTCATCGACGGCACCATCGAGCTGCTCTGGGCGGCGACGTCCTTCGTCCCGCTGTACGTCGTCTTCCAGGGGCGCGTGGCCATCGAGGGTTGGACCTTCCCGGAGGCGATGCTGGTCGTCGGCTGGTTCACGCTTTTGCAGGGCATCCTCGAAGGCGCCATCAACCCCAGCCTCCTGAGTGTGGTGGACCACATCCGGCAGGGGACGCTGGACTTCGTGCTGCTCAAGCCGGCGGACGCGCAGTTCCTCGTCTCCACTGCGCGCTTCCAGCCGTGGAAGGGGATGAACGTCTTCACCTCCCTCGGCATCTTCGCCTACGCGTTCTATTTGCTCGGCCGCGGGCCCGCAGCGCTGGGCGTTGCGACGTCGCTGCTGTTGTTGGTCACCAGTACGGTGCTGCTCTACTCGCTGTGGATTCTGACGGTGAGCGCCGCGTTCTACGTGGTGAAGATGGACAACCTCGCCTACTTCTTCAGCGCCATCTTCGACGCCGCGCGCTGGCCCTCGACGGTTTTCAAAGGCGCGCTGCGGTGGGTGTTCACGGTCCTTATTCCGTTGACCTTGATGACCACCTATCCGGCGCAGGCGATGCTCGGCCGGCTGGCGACGGAGTCCTTGGTGTTCACACTGCTGGGCGCGGTGGCCTTCGCCAGTCTCTCGCGGTTCGTCTGGAGCCGCTCCATCGCCCACTACACGTCAGCCGGCGGCTAGAGCTCCGCCCGGATCGAACTGATTCCACCTGCAGCCCCGTTCGCGTCGAGCGTAGCACCGCGCAGCGGCGCGTAGTCGAGACGGCGGCACTGCCCATGGAGGGCACAGCGCCCTCCCGCCTGTCGGCGCGATCCGAGAGCGCGCAGAGGGCGTGCGTGGGCCCTGCCACGTCTCGACTACGCGCCGCTGCGGGGCGCTACGCTCGACGCGAACGGGAGAGAATACTGTGCTCAATGCGTCGCGTGCGGAGCTCTAATAAGCCAGGCCGGCCGCGTCCGCGCGGGCGCGGTTCTCCCTCACGGCCCAGCGGTAGGGCGCCTCCTGGCTGCCGAGCAGGTCGATGACCGTCCACGAGGCGACGGCCAGGCTCCCGAACGCCCCCAGCGTGGCGCCGATGGGGCCGCCGAAGACGGCCACCCACGCGCAGGCCAGCGCCATCAGGGTCCGCAGGCTGCCGCGGGTGGCCAGGCGGAAGAGGTCTCCGTTGAGGGCGTCCCCCATGTTGGGGCCCAGGCCGAAGAGGACGAGCCCAGCGGACACCCCCACCAGGGTGAGCGGGGTGGTGAGCATCAGCGGGTCTCTGCTGCGCAGGAAGGGCTGGAGGAAGCCGAAGCCCACGCCCAGCCCGGCGACCATGGTCCCGGTGCCGGCGAGGACGGAGACGGTGGGGGTGGTGGGCGCGTCCGTTTCGCCCACCAGCTCCAGGGGAGCGGGCTCGGCCGAGGGGAGGGCGCCCTCGCTGGGGGTGAGGGCCGGCTGGGCGAAGGCAGTGGCGCTGCAGAGCAGCAGGCACGCGAACAGGGCGCGGGGGCGGGCGGGGGGCATCTGCTGTGCGTTCATAGCGCGCATTTGCTATGGCGTGGCGCCAGGCCACCATGAGCACTTCAGAACTTGAGCGGGAGGTTTCCCGCAGACGCACGTTTGCCATCATCAGTCACCCGGACGCCGGGAAGACGACCCTCACCGAGAAGCTCCTGCTCTACGGCGGGGCCATCCACCTGGCGGGGAGCGTGAAGGCGCGCCGCGCCCGGCGCCACGCCACCTCCGACTGGATGGAGCTGGAGAAGGAGCGCGGCATCTCCGTCACCTCGTCGGTGCTGCAATTCGCCTACAAGGGGCATGCGGTCAACCTGCTGGACACGCCCGGCCACCAGGACTTCTCCGAGGACACGTACCGGACGCTCGCCGCGGCCGACAGCGCGGTGATGTTGATTGACGCCGCGAAGGGTGTGGAGCCGCAGACCAAGAAGCTCTTCAAGGTCTGCCGGATGCGGCAAATCCCCATCTTCACTTTCGTCAACAAGCTGGACCGCTACGGGCGCGCGCCGCTGGAGCTGATGGACGAATTGGAGCAGGTGCTGGGCATCCGCGCCTACCCGATGAACTGGCCCATCGGCATGGGCAAGGAGTTCCGCGGCGTCTACGACCGGCAGACGAAGGTCGTGCACGTCTTCTCCTCCGAGGGCACCCACGGCGAGGCAGAAGTCGCGGAGAAGAGCCTGCCTTTGGACTCGCCGGAGCTGGCGGCGCTGCTGACGTCAAATGAGCTGGCCACGCTGCGCGAGGAGATTGAGCTGCTCGACATTGGCGGGGATGCGTTCACCCGCGAGAAGAGCGACCAGGGGCAGCTGACGCCCATGTTCTTCGGCAGCGCGATGACCAACTTCGGCGTGCGGCCGTTCCTCGATGTCTTCCTGGAGCTCGCGCCGGCACCGCTGCCGCGCAGGACGACGAAGGGAGACCGTGTGCCCACCGCGCCGGACTTCTCCGGCTTCGTGTTCAAGATTCAGGCGAACATGGACCCCGCGCACCGGGACCGCATCGCCTTCCTGCGCGTGGTGTCCGGGCGCTACGTGAAGGGGATGAGCGCCTACCACTCGCGTCTGGGCAAGGAGGTCCGCCTGGCCAAGCCCAGCCAGTTCCTCGCCGCGGAGCGCACCTCCATTGAAGACGCGTGGCCGGGGGACGTGATTGGCCTGTTTGACCCGGGGCAATACCGGATTGGCGACAGCCTCTCCGACGGGGACCGGGTGGAGTTCGAAGGCGTGCCTCGGTTCTCTCCGGAGCACTTCGCCGTCGTGCGGTCCAAGGACCCGCTGCGGCGCAAGCAGATGGAGAAGGGGCTGTCGCAGCTCTCCGAAGAAGGCACGGTCCAGATTTTCCAGCAGCTGCAGATGGGCATGAAGGACCCCATCGTGGGCGTCGTCGGCGCGCTGCAGTTCGAAGTGCTGCAGTACCGTCTGGAGCACGAGTACGGCGCGCAGATTCTCCTGGACCGGCTGCCGTTCACCCACGCCCGCTGGGTGGTGGGGGAGAAGTTCGAGGCCAAGAGCTTTGACTGGGAGGGCAACCGCCAGACGGTGCAGGACCGGGACGGCCTACCGCTGGTGCTCTTCCGGGACGACTGGGCGCTCCAGCACGCAGAAGAGAAGCACCCGGAGCTGAAGTTCGTCTCCGCGGCGCCCCAGCTGCGGGTGGACGCCAGCACGGCCGCCTGACGCGGGCGGTCAAGCTGCCAGGCGGTCGTATTCCCCGCATGTGTTGCATGGGACGAAACGATCGCCGTCTGGCACTACCCCCAAGCGACTGACATGCACATCGTACGCGGGACGGGGGAGGAAACCCCCGATGGAGGTAACACCTATGAACCCGGCATACGGCATCGTCATGTGGATCGTCATCGGCGCGCTCGCAGGTTGGATTGGCAGCAAGCTGATGGGGACGGACGCGCAGCAGGGGGGGCTGGCCAACATCATCATCGGCGTCATCGGCGCGGTGGTTGGCGGGTTCCTCACGCGGACGCTCTTTGGCGACTCCAGCTCCAACAATGGCTTCATCGCGAGCTTCCTGGTCGCGCTGGTGGGAGCGTGCATCACCATTGGGCTGTGGAAGCTGATCGCGGGGCGCCGGCGCATCGCCTAAGCGCACCCATCGACACGCTTCAAAGGCGACCGCCGCGCTCTTTCCGATGAGGGGAGCCGGCGCGTCGCGTCTTGTCAGCCGTAGGGCTTGACGGTGCCGCCGCGGTATTCGCCGTCGCGCAGCACCAGGCCTTCCTTGTACTCACGCGCGGCGCGGGGGCCGACGTGGAAGCCCTTGGGCTCTGACTTGCGGAAGGTCTTCTTCACGTACTCCTCAATGTCCAGGTAGAGCCGGCGGAAGCGGTCCGGGTTGGCGTCCTTCCGCCCGGTCTGGGGCGTGATGTCCAGCTCCGCCCAGAGGCCGCCGGAGACCAGCTCCCCTTCCTCGTTCTTGCGGGAGCGCTCGAAGTGGATGACCGGCGAGCGGACCTCATCCACGCGCCAGGCGCCCTTGTCCGGGCCGCGCTTGACCTTGTCGACCAGCACGTCGCCCAGGGCGCTGGCGGCCAGGTAGACCTCCTCCTCGGGGAGCGTGGCCTGGCAGGTTTCGTTGGCGCGGAAGGGCTTCCAGTTCGGGGGCACCCGGACCGGGTAGACCTCCAGCTCGAAGCGGCCGAGGAACCGGAGGAAGGCGAGCTCATCCTCGGGCGTCATGAAGAACTGGAGCGTGTGGGCCATGGGAAAGGGCGGGCACCCTACCAGAGGACGGGGTAGATCCACCGCCCATGACCCGTCCGTTCGAGAAGCTGCTGCCGCGAATGGAAGAGCTGC
This sequence comes from Myxococcaceae bacterium, assembly GCA_044230055.1. Taxonomy (GTDB): domain Bacteria; phylum Myxococcota; class Myxococcia; order Myxococcales; family Myxococcaceae; genus JBGART01. The sequence goes on from JBGART010000046.1 coordinate 70,830, forward strand.
GCGACTTGCAGGCCGTCATCAACCTCATGACGTGGGACCAGGAGACCTACCTCCCGAAGAAGGCCGAGCCTGCGCGCGCCGCCCAGCTCTCCACCCTTCAGGGCCTCTACCACGAACGCTTGACGGACCCTGCGCTGGCGGACCTGCTCGCCTCCGCCGCGGACGAGGACGACGCGGACCGAAGGGCCATGGTCCGCGCGCTGGCCTGGGAGCGCGACCGCGCGGTGAAGCTGCCCCAGGCGCTGGTCCGGGAGCTGGCGCAGACCCAGTCCCAGGCCATCTCCGCCTGGAAGCAGGCGCGCGAGCAGCGCAGCTTCGCCGTCTTCGCCGGGCCGCTGGGCCGCCTGCTGCGCATCCGCCGCGAACAGGCGGACGCCTACGGCCACGGCGGCGAGCGGTACGACGCGCTGCTGGAGGGCTTCGAGCCCGGGATGCGGGTGGCGCGCCTGTCGCCGGTGCTGAAGGCGCTGGCGCAGGGGCTGGTCCCGCTGGTGAAGGCCCTCAAGGCCGCGCCCGCGCCGCCGGATGTGCTCCAGGGAAAGCGCTTCCCGTTCGACGGGCAGTGGCGTTTTTCCTTGAGGCTCCTGGCGGACATGGGCTTCGACCTGGAGGCGGGGCGGCAGGACCGGAGCGTCCACCCGTTCACCGGCGGGCTGCACGCTTGCGACGTCCGGCTCACCAACCGGGTGGACGAGGAGAACCCGCTCTCCTCCATCTACGGCGCCATCCACGAGGGCGGGCACGGGCTCTACGAGCAGGGCTTCCACCCCGCCCACCACCGCACGCCGCTGGCCGCCGCCCCGTCGATGGGCCTGCACGAGTCCCAGTCCCGGCTCTGGGAGAACCTGGTGGGCCGCAGCGCGGGCTTCTGGCGGCACTACTTCCCGCTGCTGCGGGCGGAGTTCCCGGACGCGCTGGGGGACGTGAGCGAGCGCGCCTTCTACCGGACGGTGAACCGCGTCAGCCCCAGCCTCATCCGCGTGGAGGCGGACGAGGTGACCTACAACCTCCACATCATCCTGCGCTTCGAGCTGGAGCTCTTGCTCCTGCGCGACGCGCTCCCGCTGGAGGACCTGCCGCGGGCGTGGGACGACCGGATGGAGGCGCTGCTCGGTGTGCGGCCGCCGCACGACGGCGTGGGCGTGCTCCAGGACATCCACTGGGCCTGGGGCGAGCTCGGCTACTTCCCGACGTATTCGCTGGGAAACCTCTACGCGGCGTCGCTCTTCAAGGCCGCGGCGCGGGAGCTCCCCACGCTGGACGCGGACCTCGCGCGCGGGGCGCTGTTGCCGCTGCGCGACTGGCTGCGGGAGAAGGTCCACGCGCAGGGCTACCGCTACTCCGCGGAGGAGCTGGTGACCCGGGTGACCGGGCGCGGGTTGACCACGACGGACTTCATCGACTACCTGCGGGGCAAGTACGCGGAGGCCTACGGGCTGCCGCTCTAGGAGGACGACATGGCGCTCACCCTGGTCAGCGAAGCAATCGACGCGTACGCGGAGGCCCACACGGAGCCGCTGCCGCCCCTCTTCGAGGAGCTTCGCAAGGAGACCTACGAGAAGATGGGTCAGCCGCAGATGCAGGTGGGGCGGGTGGAGGGCACGTTCCTCAAGCTGCTGGTGAAGCTCTCCGGCGCCCGGCGCGCGGTGGAGCTGGGGATGTTCACCGGCTACTCCGCCCTGATGATTGCCGAGGGCCTGCCGGAGGACGGCCACCTCATCACCTGCGACGTGAACCCCGAGGCGGAGGCCATCGCCAAGCGCTACTTCGCGCGCAGCCCGTACGGGAAGAAGATTGAGGTCCGGATGGGCCCCGGGCTGCAGACGCTGCGCACGCTGTCGCCGCCCTTTGACCTCGCCTTCATCGACGCGGACAAGGAGAGCTACTGCGACTACTACGAAGCCCTGGTGCCGCTGCTGCGTTCCGGCGGGCTCATCGTCGCGGACAACACGCTCTGGAGCGGCAAGGTGCTGGAGCCGAAGGAGGAGTCTGACCGGGCCATCGTGCGCTTCAACGCGTTGGTGGCGAAGGACGCGCGGGTGGAGAAGGTGCAGCTCACCGTCCGGGACGGGATGACGCTCATTCGGAAGAAGTGACCGGGTACTTCGCCAGCACCTCCAGCAGCGCTGCGCCGTACAGCTGGACGCGCTTCTCCCCGAAGTAGGGGATGAGGGCCAGCGCTTCGAGCGTGCGCGGTGGGGTGGTGGCCAGGTCCGACACCAGCCCGTTGGAGAGCACCACGGAGGGCGTCACCTTGCGCGCGGTGGCCTTCTCGGCGCGGAAGGCCTTGAGCGCGTCCTCGCGCTTACGGCGCTGCGGGTCCCGCGGGCCGGTGTCCTCGTCGGCGACGTGGAGCTCGCCCTTCTCCGCCTTGGCCTGCGCGTCGCGGATGAAGGCCAGAATCTCTTCGCCGTGCTCGCGGACCACCGCGCCGCGGACGCCCTGCGCCCGGGACAGCTCTTTGAGGGTGGTGGGCGGCCGGGTGGCCACCGCGGCGATGGCGGCGTTGGAGAGCATCCGGCCCATCGGGACGTTGGCGGCCTCCGCCCAGAGCAGGCGCAGCCGGTGGAGCTCCTGCGCGATGGCGGTTCCCACCTTCAACGCCTTGGGGGAGAGCCCGCCGCGGGGCAGCTTGGGCCGGAAGCCTTCGATGGCTGGGCGGGACGCGGCTTCCTCGGCGAGCCGCTGGCAGTCCAGCCGCACCTCCTCCTGGATGTCCGCGGCCACGCAGGCCTGCTCCACGCGGCGGCCAATCTCGGAGAGGTAGCGCACGTCATCGGCGATGTAGTCGCGCACGCCCGGCGGCAGCGGGCGCAGGGAGAAGTCCGACTGCTGGTGCTCTTTGGCCAGCGTCACCCCGAGCAGGTCCCGCGCGAGGTCCGCCAGGCCCACCTTCGGCCAGCCCAGCAGCGTGGCGGCGCGGTGGGTGTCGAGCAGGCCGCGGACGCGCACGTCCGCCTCGGCGAGGAACTGGAGGTCGCCCCCCGCGGCGTGGAAGACCTTGGTGCGGGCCGGGTCCTCGAACAGCGCCTTGAGCGCCCGCGCGTCCACGCCGGGGGAGAGGGTGTCGAAGAGGAAGACGTCGGTGTCCGTCCCCACCTGCACGAAGCAGAGGCGGGCGCGGAAGGCGTGCATGGCGTCCGCCTCCACGTCCACCGCGAGGAGGGAAGCGGGCGAGAGGCGGTCCACTGCGGCGGCCGCTTCGCCGGCGTTCGTCACGTCCGCTGCGCCTTCAGGGTAGGTCGCCATTCAGGAGTGGCGGCAACCTAGCGGCAGGAGGCTGGTGTTTCCAGGGCCGCCTTCGGGGTATGTCGGACCTATTGGAGCGGCAGCCTGACGGTAGGATGCCGGCGCTTTATGACGGAAGAAGCCCGCCTCGAGAAAGTCCTGCTCGGCCACACCGGCCGGGCCATCGCTGATTTCGGCCTCATCCAGGAGGGTGACCGCATCCTCGTCGCCTGTTCGGGGGGGAAGGACTCGTACACCCTCCTGCACTTGCTGCAGGCGTTGCAGCGGCGGGCGAACGTCCAGTTCGACCTCCTGGCGGTGAACCTGGACCAGGGGCACCCGGGCTTCCCCGGCCACCTGCTCGAGGGGCACTTCCAGTCCGTCGGCGTGCCGTACCGGATGCTCAAGCAGGACACCTACAGCATCGTCCTGGAGAAGCTGGAGCCGGGGAAGACGCAGTGTTCGCTGTGCTCCCGGCTTCGGCGGGGCATCCTCTACAACGCGGCGGTGGAGCTGGGGTGCAACAAGATTGCGCTGGGTCATCACCGCGATGACTTGATTGAGACCCTGATGCTGAACCTCTTCTTCGCGGGCTCCCTGGGGTCCATGCCGCCGCTGCTCAAGTCGGACGACGGGCGGAACACGGTCATCCGGCCGCTCTGCTACGCGCCGGAGAAGGAGATTGCGGCCTTCGCCGAGGCGCGGCGCTTCCCCATCATCCCGTGCGACCTGTGCGGCTCGCAGGAGAACCTGCAGCGCAAGCGCGTCGCCCGCATGCTGAACGAGCTGGGGAAAGACATCCCGAACCTGCGGTCCAGCATCCTGGGCGCGATGGGCAACGTGAAGCTCAGCCATTTGCTGGACCGGGAGCTGTTCCAGCCAGAAACCTCGCCGGAGGGGTCATGTCACGAGAGCAGGCTCTGAGTGTTCGCGCGCAGCGGAACGCCGCGCTGATTGAGGCCATGATGCTCGCCGCCAGCGCGGACGGGCGGGTGAGCGAGAACGAGCTGCAGACGGTGCTCCGCCGCGTGCTGGAGCGCCCGGAGTTCGAGGGCACCCGGCCCGAGGAGCTCAACGCGCTGGTGGAGGAGTCGGTCCGCCGGCTGGCCGGGGCGAAGAGCCTGGAGAGCGTGCTGCAGTCGCTGCGCGAGCGGCTGCCGGACCGGCGCAACCGGATGCTGGCGTTCGGGCTGGCGGCCGCCGTGGCCTTCGGGGATCAGCGGGCCAGCCGCGCGGAGCTGGGGCTGCTCAAGACCATCCAGGCGGCGCTCGGTATTTCCGAGGATGAGGTGGCGCAGATTATTTCGGTGATTGACCAGAACGGGTCGCTGGCTGAAGCGCTGGGCGAGCCGCTGGAGCAGCTCTACGCCGAGGTGATGGTCCTGGTGACCGCGGCGGACGGGAAGGTGAAGGAGGCGGAGGCGCTGGCGCTGGTGGAGAGCCTGGTGGCGGACCCGCTGTTCCAGAACGTCAGCCCGGAGCGCGCGCAGGCGTTCGTGACCGCGGCGGTGACCGCGATTGCCACGGAGGGGCTGCCGCGCCGGGTGGCCGCGTTGGCGCACGGGCTCTCGAGTCACTCGCGGCGCCTCAAGGCCTTCCGGCTGGCGATGAAGATTGCGAGCGCTCCGGGCACCATTGGCGCCGGTGAGCAGCAGGTGTTGGACCTGCTCCAGGCCACGTTCGGGCTGGCGGACGACGAAGTCGCGCGCATCCGCGCCCAGAGCTAAGGCCGTGACGAGTGTTCGCCAGAGCCTTCGCTTCGGGTTGCCGGCGTCCATCGGCGCAGGCGAGGCCGCGCGCGTCCAGGTACCGCGGCTGCAGACGCACCTGAACCGGATGCTTGGGCGGAGCGTGGAGGTGTCCGTCGCCCCGTCGTACGCCAGCCTCGCCAAGGAGCTGCTCTCCGGGAAGCTGGACGCGGCGTGGGCTCCGCCGTTTGTCTGTGCCCGGATGGAGGCGATGGGGGTGAAGATTCTCGCCCGCGGGATTCGCCACGGGGCGTCCTCGTATCGCGCCGCGCTGCTGTGCCGGGCCAGCTCGCCGCTCAGCGTCGAGCAGCTCGCCGGGCTCACTGCGCTCTGGGCGGATAAAGATTCGGTCGCCGGGTATCTGCTGCCGATGGCGTTTCTGAAGGCGCACAAGCTGGACCCGGCGAAGGCGTTCTTCTCTCAGCACTTCGCCGGTTCGTATCGCGCCGCGCTGGAGGGGGTGCTTGCGGGGAAGGCGGATGTGACCAGCGTGTTCGCGCCGATTGCTGCGGTAGGTCAGGTGGATGCGCCCGCGATTGACCAGGTGCTCCCCGGCCGTGAGAAGGAGCTCGCGGTTATCGCGTACACGGAGGAGGCGCCGAATGATGGGGTTGCCGTGTCGATGGCGACGCCGGAGCCCGTGGCCACGGCGCTGCGCACCGCGCTGCTGGAGCTGGCTCAGAGTGATGATGGCAAGGCGCTGCTCAAGGATGTTTTCAACGCTGAGCGCTTCGAGGCGGCCCCCCGGATGGGCTACCGCGCGCTCTATCGCGTTGCGCTGGCGAGTCTGTAGTGCGTTGTCTTGTTTGGGTGTGCCTGCTCTGGCTGGCGGGGTGCGCTTCGGGTGGGGCGATTCGACGGTCGGAGGCGCTCGCCCAGCTGAACACGTCCGGGTCGCCTGAGCGCCGCATCGGGCACCTCGTTGAGTGGCTCCACGCGCGGATGCCTTGGGTGCCCACGGACTATCGGGAGCGGACGGCGGAGGAGATTCTGGAGCGCGGCGCAGGCAACTGCGCGGAGCACGCGCGCGTGCTTCAGAGTCTTCTGGAGGAGCGGGGCTTTCGGACTCGCTGGGTCAGGGAGATCAACTTCCAGGCGCCCAGCGCTTCGCGCCAGGCGAGCGCGGAGCGGTTAGTGGCCTCGCGTGGTCGCGGTGCCTCGGTCTTCGGGCTTCAGCACAACGACCATCGCTGGCTGGAGGTGTGGGAGCCCGCGGGCGAGACCTGGTTCCCCGTGGACTCGGCGCTTGGCATCTGGGGTCTGAGTGACTGGACGCGCGCTCGCGTGGGCTTCAGTCCGCGGCCACCACCCGCGAAGGAGATGCTCGTTCCCTTCGTCGTGGCTGCGGAAGCGGGCGACACGCTGGAGGACCGGAGCCGCCTGTACCTTGTTGACGCGTTTGACCAGGCGTACGGCGGGAAGCTGAGCGCTCTTCCGAGCTGGGTCGCGTGGCGGGAGCAGGTGAAGGCCATGGCTCCGCTGGGTTTGGGCGCCTTTCGCGGGGAGGTGAACCTCCATGCGCACGCGGAGGAGATGGCTCGCCTGCTGGAAACGTATCGAGCGCTGGCGCGGGAGGCTCAGGCGTTGAGCCCGTAGCGGTTGCGTTGGTACGGAGGCAGCTTGGACAGGGGGACGCGGGTTCTTGGGCGGAGCCCTCCGTTCGTCGGCGTAGAGGCGGGTGTGCTGCCGGCGCGGAGGCTGTCATCCCTGAGGGAGACGGGGCACGCGGGATAGTCCTGGGCGGCTGCCGGCGGGCGCCC
>JBGART010000105.1:0-13882 GCA_044230055.1 Myxococcaceae bacterium
GGCCGGGGCGGTCGTGCTGCCGGCGGGCGCCCGCCGGCAGCCGTCCAGGACTGTCCCGCCTGCCCATGACCACCCTCTGGGATAGCCGCCTCCGAGCCTGCAGTGCGCCCGTCCCCGCGCCCGTGCACGGACAGCTCAACCCAAGACCCGCGCTCCCCTGTCCAAACTGCCTATGTGACCGCGCCGGCCGAGGGGCGAAGACGACGCGCTGTGCTTCTGCGTCGCCGTCCAGACCGCGCCGGCCGAGGGGAGCGGCGCGCTGTTTTTTTCGTCGGAAGAATGCCTGAGCCCGCCGTCTCCGGCTGAGTGATTCCGGGCTCACACCGGCGGCCGGCGGTGCCACACGTCGAGCGCGCGCTCCAGCGCCGTGCCCAGGCGCAGCAGCGTGCCCTCGTCGTAGAGTCGGCCCCAGAGCGTGACGCCGTGGGGCACCTGCCGTTTGGGACCCATGACCGGCGGGCCCTGGGTCTCCAGCCGCGGAGCGCCCAGCTCGAAGAACCCGGCGCGCAGCGTCAGCGAGGGATGGCCGGTGTAGTTGGTCGCCGAGAGCAGGCGGCTGGCGTAGGAGGGGCTGAAGAGCGCGTCCACCGTTGAGAAGAGCTGGTGATACCGCTCCAGCGCGACGCGGCGCAGGCGGTCCGCCTGAATCAAGTCCACCGCGGAGATGAAGCGCGCGGTGCGGAAGCCGTTGGGGAAGGCGTCGTCATCCTGCAAGCTCAGCAGCTCGTCGCGGCCGGAGAGGGTGAGCTCTTCGAAGGCGGCGGCGCTCTCGGCCAGCAGCGTCAGGTAGAGCGCGCTGTAGGGCAGGGCGGGCAGCTCCACCGGGACCAGCTTGACGCCGGTTCTCTCCAGGGCGCGCAGCGCGGCGCGGTCCACCTCGTTCCCAGACGGCGCTTCGAACCAGGCGGGCGAATACCCCACAGTGAGCCCGGCCACGCCCTTGGCCGCGTCGTAGTCGAGCGGGACGGTCACCGAGCACGGGTCCGCCACGTCCGCCCCGCAGAGCGCGCGCAGCACCAGCGCGGTGTCCTCCACCGTCCGGCACATCGGCCCCAGCTTGTCCATGGACCAGCACAGCGTCATGGCGCCGCCGCGGGGCACGCGGCCGAAGGTGGGGCGCAGGCCGGTGACGCCGCAGCGCATGCTGGGGGAGATGATGGAGCCCAGCGTCTCTGACCCGATGGAGAAGCCCACCAGCCCGGCGGCGGTGGCGGCGGCGGGCCCGGCGCTGGAGCCGGAGGCGCCCTCCTCCGGGTACCACGGGTTGGCGGTGCGGCCGCCGTACCAGAGGTCTCCGTAGGCGAGGTCCCCCAGAGACAGCTTGGCCACCAGCACGGCGCCGGCCTCGCGCAGGCGGATGATGACGGTGGCGTCCCGGTCCGGGACGCGGTCGCGGTAGGCGGCGGAGCCCCAGGCGGTGGTGATGCCGGCGGTGTCCAGGAGGTCCTTCGCGCCATAGGGGACGCCGTGCAGCGGGCCGCGCCACTTCCCCTTCGCCAGCTCCGCGTCGGCCTGCCTGGCCTGCGCCAGCGCGAGCTCCGGGGTGAGGGTGGCCACGCAGCGCAGCGCGGCGCCGTGGCGGGTGAGGCGGTCCAGGTACACGCGGGTGAGCCGTTCGCTGGTGAGCCGGCGGGCGCGCAGCCAGCTGGAGAGCTGGGCGACGGAGGCGTAGGCGAGGTCTTCGTCCGAGGAGGGAACGGGGACGCGCGGCGGCGCGGAAGGGCGGAAGACGTCCCGCGCCGGCAGCTTCGTCTGGGGCAGGCGCGGGTCGAAGCGGTGCGCGGGGAGGGCGGCGTTGGCGGGCACGTACTCCCGGCGCCGCTTCACCGAGTCCAGCTGGTCTGCCAGCGTGCGCGAAACCTGCTCGCGCTCGCGCGGGGTGTACTGGACGCCGGCCACCTTCTCGGCGGCGGCCAGGACGTCCAGAGGAACCGGGAGGAAACCGCCGTCGGGCGCGCCGTAGAGGAACTGGCCGGAGTTGCCCGCGCCCGCGTCTGCTGCGAGCGCGCGGGCGGTGGCGACAGAGCCCACCGCGGAGAGGAGGGCCCGGCGAGACAGCGAATCGGAGTGCATGTCCCTTGAGATGTTCTCAAGGGACCGCTCCGGCGAACAGCGTCAGTTGATGGCGCTGCTGCAGGTGAAGTCGATGGAGAGCTTGGCGCGGGTGTCCTTGCTCACCGTGGTGCAGGCGTCCGGGCAGAGCTTCACGCGTTTGCCGTCCACATAGAACGTGGTGGCGGAGCAGGTGGCGGAGGTCGCAATCTGCTTGAACGTCTGGGCCGCGCTGCCGTCGCCCGGCGCGTACTTAATCTGCGCGTAGGAGATGGTGCGCCCGTCCGGCGGGGTGGGGATGTCGAACTCGCAGGCCACCTTGGCGGTGTCGGCGACGCTCTGGGCCACCGTCTGGAAGACGGTGCTGAAGCTCTCGTAGCCGCAGATGGGGTAGCGCAGCCCGCCGGTGAGGACGCTGAGCTTCTGGTATTCGAGGCCCGCATTCACCGCGCCGGTGCTGGCCGTCCCGCCCGGCCGGATGCACTTGACGGTCTGCAGCGGGTCCGTCGGCAGCCAGGGCTTCGTCAGCGGGGTGTTGAACTGCAGGCCGACGATGCTGTGGAAGACGTAGTTGCGCTTGGCCGCGGTGCCGAAGTGCTCCGGCGCCAGCGCCAGCAGCTGCTGGTCAAACTTCTCCGCGCTCAGCTGGGTGGAGTTGTCGTCCGTCACCTCGATGAAGTTCTTCACCGAGTCCGGCCGCAGCCAGGCGCCCCAGCCGTTGGGCGCGACGGTGATGGCGCGCCGGTAGTCCCGCAGCGCGATGACCAGCGAGTCGAAGCTCTCCACCTGGGTGCTGTAGTGGAAGAAGCGCGGCCCGGCGATGGGCTCGCTGGGGATGGGGTCGCAGTTGCCGTTGCCAGAGAGCGGCGCCTGGATGCAGATGCGGAAGCCGTCATCCACGTCCCCGTGGCGGGAGAGGAGGATGAGCCGGTAGTCGATGCTGCTCTTGGTGAGGATGTCGGAGAAGTTGACGTTGATGTTGTCCTGGATGGCTTTGATCTCATCCGCCATCGAACACGAGTTGTCGACAATCATGACGATGTCGACAGGGCGCGGGGTGGACTTGGCCTCCGCCGTCACCACCGCGCAGGCGGGGTCCACGTAGCCGGCGTCGGTGCTGCCGACGGGCGGGTTGTGGGTGTCGCTGCCTCCGTCCTCGGGCGTCCACGTCTGCGCGCCGGGGACCGCGGGCGGCTCGCAGCCAAGGCAGAGCGTCAAGGCGACCATCAGCAATGAGAACCGGTTGCTCATCTAAGGGCTCCTCAAACCAGGGGGTTCAGCCAGGGCGCGGACGCTAGGTCAGGTGTTTTCGGCTTCGCCACGCGCCCCCGTCAGAGCGACGCCTTCGAGATTCACTGAACAGGTCCCCCGCTGGCTCGCGTGCGCTGCTGGCGGCCGACGTACGCCCCGCTCGCTCACGGATTGTCGGGCCGTGACACACCTGGCGTGTGTGGGTAGGGTCCTTAGGGCCTTCGAGGGCGCGCGGGGAGCCGCTACCCTCTCGCCCCAAAGCCACCCCACGTTCTGCACGTTCTCTCCCAGCGAATGAGCGATGGCTGCCTGTCCAACGATGCGCTCGCGGCCACCGCCGCCGGGGGCTCGCTCGCCCATTCGGACCGCGAACATCTGGACAGTTGCCCGCGCTGCCAGGCGCTGCTGCTGCGGCTGGGGGGTGACTCAGGGGACTCGCAGGCCACCGGCATGCCCACCGGCCAGCCTGTCCTTCCGTCCGCGGAGGCGCCGTTGGCCCGCGGCACCGCCATCGGCCGCTACGTGGTGCTGGACCGGCTGGGCACCGGCGGCATGGGCGTTGTGTACACGGCGTATGACCCGGAGCTGGACCGTCGGCTGGCGGTGAAGCTGCTCCAGGTGGAGTTCGGCGCGGCGCACGGCCAGAAGGGCCTGTTGCGTGAAGCGCAGGCGATGGCCCGTCTGTCTCACCCCAACGTGGTGGCCGTGCACGACGTGGGGACGTTCGGCGCCAACCGCGTCTTCGTCGCGATGGAGCTGGTGAAGGGCCGGACGTTGCGCGAGTGGATGACGGAGGCCAAGCGCAGCTGGCGCGAAGTGTGGCAGGTGTTCCGGCACGCCGGAGAGGGCCTGGCCGCCGCGCATGCTGCCGGGCTCATCCACCGCGACTTCAAGCCGGACAACGTCCTCGTCGCCGAGGATGGCCGCGTCCGCGTCACCGACTTCGGCATCGCCCGCACGGAGACGGACGCGTCAGAGCCCTCGCAGCCGTTCGCCGTCCCCTCCACCCGCGCGTTGACCTCCACCTCCACCACCGCCGGGCCCTCGGCTGGGACGCCCGCGTACATGGCGCCCGAGCAGCACGCCGGGCAGGCCGGCGACGGGCGCGCGGACCAGTTCAGCTTCGGCGTGACGCTGTATGAAGCCCTCTACGGTGCGCGGCCCTTCAACGGGGAGGCGCTGAGGGCGCGGCGCTTTGGCCTGCCGCCGCCGCCGTCCGGCAGCGCGGTGCCGGCGTGGGTGCACCGGATTGTCGCGCGGACCCTGTCGGAGAACCCGGAGAAGCGCTTTGCCACCATGCGGGAGCTGCTCCAGGCGATGGGGCATGACCCGGCCATCGCGCGGCGCCGCTGGCGTTTGGCGGCGGGGTCGGTGGCGCTGCTGGTCACCGCGACGGTCGCCACCCGCACCCTGATGCCTCGCGCGGAGAAGCCGTGCGCCACCGCGGGCAAGGAGCTGCAGGCCCTCTGGAACCCCGTGCGCGCCGCCGCGGTGAAGGCCGCGTTCCTCAAGACCTCTGCGCCGCTCGCCGCGGACGTCTTCGAGCGCGTGGCCGCGCGGCTGGACGCGTACACCACCGCCTGGAGCGCGGTGCGGCAGGAGGCCTGCCAGGCCACCCGCGTGCGCGGCACCCAGTCGGACGAGGTGCTCTCGCTGCGGATGGAGTGCCTGGACCGCCGCAAGCAGGAGCTGGACGCGCTCACGGAGCTGCTCGCCGCCTCGGATGCGGACATGGTCGGCAAGGCGCTGAAGGTGACGTATGAGCTGGGCGACCTGGGCCTCTGCTCCGACGTGCTGGCGCTGCGCGCGCGGGTCAAGCCGCCCAACAATCTTGAGGACCGGCGCAAGGTGGAGGCGGAGCGCGCGCGGCTGGCGAAGGCGCGCGTCCTCCAGGCCGCCGGCAAGTTCGACGACGCGGAGGCGCTGGGCAACGCGGTGGTGAAGGTGGCGCGCAGCATCTCCTATCGCCCGCTGGAGGCGGAGGCGCTCTTCTGCGTGGGGGACGCGCTGGCCTCCAACGGGAAGCCGACGGCCAAACGCCACCCTCACCGCGGCGGTGCGGACCGGCATCGCCACCGGGAACGATGAAGTGGTGGCCCAGGCGGCGACCGCGCTCGGCCGGATGGAGGCCAACATCTACCACCCGGTGGAGGCGGACCGGTGGCTGTTCCTGGCCGAGCCCTTCATCGAACGGCTGGAGCGGCCGCTGGAGCTGCGCGTCGCCTTCCTGCGCGCCACCGGACTGGCCAAGCTGGAGGGCGGGGACCACGCGGCCATCGTCACCGCGATGTCCGAGGGCCTGGAGGCGCTGCGCAAGGCGGGCCGCGCGCAGGACCCGATGGCCGCCAACCTGCTCAACATCCAGGGCCTGGCCCAGCACGACATGGGCGCCTTCGCCGAGAGCGAGAGGTCTCTGCGGGAGGGCTATGAGATTCGGGTGAAGGCCTTCGGCATGAAGCACCCGGACGTGGTCATCTCGCTGCTCAACCTCACCCAGACGATGACGGACTCCAACCAGCTGGCGCGCGCGGTGGAGCTGGGGAAGCAGGCGCGGGACACCATCGTGGAGGTCACCGGACGCAGCGGGATGCTCTTCGTCAGCGCCAGCTTGAACCTGGGGGAGGCGCAGTGGCGCCACGGCAGCTATGCGGACGCGGAGGCCACGCTGCAGGAGGCCATCGACGTCGGCGCGCGCACCCTCGGGCCGGACAACGCCTTCGGGCAGCTGTGTCTGGACGACCTGGCGGAGATGGCGCTGGAGCGGGGGCAGTACGCGCGGGCGCTCGGCTTCCTCGAACAGGTGCGCGGCATTCGCGAGAAGAGCCTGGGCGCGGACGCGCCGGATTTGGCGCGCACCTTCGCCGTGCTGGGGCGGGTGAAGCTCAAGCTGAATCAGCCCGGCGCGATGGCTGCCCTCGAACGGGCGCAGCAGCTGCTGGGCGAGAAGAGCCCGCCGATGGACCACGGCATCGCCAAGCTGGCGCTGGCCGAGGGGCTGTGGGCGCAGCGAAAGGACCGCGTCGAGGCGCGCAAGCTCGCGGAGGAGGCGCTGCAGGCCTTCGTCCGCACCAACATCACCTGGCGCATGGAGCAGGCCCGGCGCTGGCTGGACGCGCACCCCGCGGAAGCGCCCGCCGCAGAGCGTGGGGCCGGCAGGCGTCTCGGACTCGCATCGCCCCGTTCCGAAAGCGGTCAGGCGCGCTGACGTCCGCTCCCGGCGCCACGCGGGGTTGAGCGGTTCGCGCGCGTGGCATGTCTTTGGCTATGCCGGCCGTCCCATGAGCACCCTGCTCCAAGACCTCCGGCTCGGCCTGCGCAGCCTGCGCCGCTCCCCCGGCTTCACCGCGACCTCTGTGGTCATCCTGGCGCTCGGCATTGGCGCGAACACCGCCATCTTCAGCCTCGTGCGCCCCATCCTGTTTGAGCCGCTGCCGCTGCCGGACCCTGAGGCCGTCGCCGTCGTCGAGCCCGTGGACCGCGCGACGGGAGAGGGCGGGATGATGTCCTTCCCGGACTTTCAGGACTGGCAGCCGCGGGCCACCACCCTCGAGAGCGTCGCCGCGTTCCAGGAGCGCAGCGTGGCCATCGGCGGCCCGGGAGAGCCGTCGCGCGAGCGGTGCGTGTTCACCACCGACCGGCTCTTCGCCGTGTACGGCCACCGCCCGCTGCTCGGCCGGGGGCTGACGCCGTTGGACGCGGCGGGCGGCGCACCGGTGGCGGTCATCAGCCGCGCGCTCTGGCTCCAGCGCTTTGGCGGGCGGCAGGACGCGCTGGGCGAGTCGCTGCAGGTGGAGGGTAAGCCCTTCACCGTCGTGGGCGTGGTGCCGGACCTCGTGATGCCGGGGACGACGCTGGGCGCGCCGAAGGTCTGGGTGCCGCTGCAGGCAGACCCGGACGTCGCCTTCCTCCAGGACCGCGGGCACCACCACCTGCGCGCCCTCGCCCGCCGCAAGGCCGGGGTTCCGCTGGCGCAGGTGAACGGGGAGTTGGACGTGCTCTCCCGCCAGCTGGAGGTGGACCACCCGGATGAGAACGAGGGCGTGGGCCTGCGTGCGAGGCCGCTCGATGAGGCGCTGCTTCAGGAGGAGCGGCCGCTCGCGCAGCTGATGCTCGTCGCCGTCGGGCTGGTGTTGCTCATCGCCTGCTCCAACGTCGGCAGCCTGCTGCTGGCGCGCGCCACCGCGCGCCGGAGGGAGCTCTCGGTGCGGCTGGCGCTCGGCGCGTCACGCGCGCAGGTGGTGCAGCAGCTGCTCACGGAGTCGCTCCTGCTGGGCCTGATGGGCGCGGGCCTGGGGCTGTTCGCCTCCGCCTGGCTGACGGACCTCCTTGCCTTCTGGCTCCGGTTGAACGCCCCGGCGTCCGGGCTCAGCCTCCCGCTGCTGGCGTTCGCCGGCGCGATGGGCGTCTTCACCTCGCTGCTCTTCGGGCTCCTCCCGGCGCTCGGCGTTCAGCAGGTGGTGGCGCAGGACCTCAAGGACGGAAGTGCCGCCGCGTCCGCCGGGCGGCGGACGGTTCGGCTCCAGGGCGGGTTCATCGTCGCTCAGGTGGCGCTGGCGTTCGGCCTGCTCGTCGCCGCGGCGCTGATGATTCAGAGCCTGCGCAAGCTCTCGGAGATTCAGCCCGGGTTTGACCCTTCGAACGTGGTGGTCCTCAAGCTGCCGCTGCCGGAGTGGACGTACCCGCGTGAACGGAAGCTGGAGCGCTACCGGAGCGTCCTGGAGCAGGCCGCCGCGCTCCCCGGCGTGGAGAGCGTGGGCGCGGTGGACCCGTTCCCGTTCCAGGACGGGAGCTCCCGCTTGAGCGGCCTCTACGCCGAGGGCGCTGAGCCGGCCAGCGCCGCGGAGGCGCTCTCGGCCAACATGTATGAAATCAGCGACGGGTACTTTGACGCGATGAAGGTCCCGCTGCTGGAGGGAAGGACGTTCAGCCCGGCCGAGCAGCGCGAGCGCCGCAACGTGGTGGTCATCAACACCCGGTTCGCTCATCGGCTGTTCGGCGACGCGAGCGCGCTCGGAAAGCGGGTGCAGATGGAGGGTGGGCTGCACGAGGTCATCGGCGTGGTGGGGGACGTCCGGCACAGCGCGCTCGAGCGCGAGCCTCCGTCGCAGCTGTACGTGCCGTATCAGCACTCCAAGTGGCTCGACATGAGCGTGGTGGTGCGCGGGAAGGTCCCTCCGGAGCAGCTCATCCCGGCGCTGCGGCAGCTGGTGCGCGACGCGGATGCGACGTTGCCGCTCAATCAGCTCCGCCCCGCCTCGCTGCTGCTCGAGCAGTCCACCGGAAACCGCCGCGGCGTGATGATGCTGTTGGCCTCTTTCGCCGCGCTGGCCCTCACGTTGGCCATGGTCGGGCTCTACGGCGTCGTGGGCTATGCGGTGGGTCAGCGTCAGCGAGAGCTGGCCATTCGAGTGGCCCTCGGAGCGCAGGGGAGCAACATCCGCGCGCTGGTGCTCGGAGGTGGGCTGCGGTTGCTCGCACTTGGCCTGCTCGCGGGCGTGGCGCTGGCGGTCGTCCTGGGACGGCTGCTGACGGGGCTGCTCTATGGCGTCACCCCGTCTGAACCGGTCACCCTCCTCGCCGTCGCCGGGCTGCTGGTCCTCGCCGCGCTCGCCGCCTGCGCCGGGCCGGTGCGACGGGCGACCTCCGTGGATCCCATCGACGCGCTCCGGTCCGAGTAAGAATGGGGACAGGCTGCTTTCCGCGCTTCCCGGGTGCACGGTGTTGTCCGAGGGCAACGCGGAGACGAGGTGCAGCGCCGGCGCGGAGGCAGCTTGGACTGGGGGACACGGGTTTCTACGCTTCAGGCGTCCGGGTGCAACGCGGAGATGGGGTGCGGCGCCGTGCGGAGGCAAGCATCCCTGAGGGACACGGGGCAGGCGGGATAGGAATGGGCGGCTGGCGGGGGCGCCCCCGCCAGCAATGACCGCTGCGGCCAGGACGGACGCTGCTTCGCGGACCCTCGCTGCGCTCCCCAAGGTGTTTCGCGGAAGCGCACCCACTGGCTGGAGCTGTCCCCGAGCTTCGCAACCGAAATGGATCCTCTATTCACTTTGAGTGCGCCTGGACGGCTGCGGAGATTCGTCCCGAAGGGAAGTGGGGAGCTTTTGTTATATCCATCAAACAAATCCTCCCCACTTCGCGCCGACGCGCTGCTCAGCGCCCCGGACCGACACACTCATAGTGAACATGCTGAGGTCTTGGTGACGAAGCTCGGGGACAGCTCCAGCCAGTGGGTGCGCTTCCGCGAAACACCTTGGGGAGCGCAGCGAGGGTCCGTGAAGCAGGGTCCGTCCTGGCCGCAGCGGTCGTTGGGGGCGGGGGGGCCCCCCCCCCCCCCCCCAAACCAACGCCCATTCCTATCCCGCCTGCCCCGTGTCCCTCAGGGATGCTTGCCTCCGCACAGCGCCGCACCCCATCTCCGCGTTGCACCCGGACGCCTGAAGCGTAGTACCCGTGTCTCTTGACCACGCTGCCTCCGCGCCGACGCTGCACCCCGTCTCCGCGTTGCCCTCGGACACACGGTGCTCCCGGGAAAAATGGGGACAGGCGAGGTCATCGCCTGCCTGCAGCTGACCGTCATCCCGGGGTTGAGCCGGGGCGGCATGCGCCGCGCGCTGGTGGAGGCGGTGCGCGTCCGGGCGGACCTGCGCGGCCAGCGCATCGGGCAAGCGCTCATGGAGGAGGCAGTGCGGCGCGCCCGAGCGCGCAACTGCGGCCTCATGCAACTCACCACCGACAAGCGCCGGGCCGACGCGCACCGCTTCTACCTGCGGCTGGGTTTCGAGGCGACCCACGAGGGCATGAAGCTGCGCCTGTGACGTGCTTAGGTTCCCGTCCGAAGATGACGCGCCACGCGCTGCTGACCCTCACGCTGCTGACCGCGCTCGCCTGCGATGAGCCGGGCCCGGGGGATGGGGACGCAGGGCGCGCGGACGCAGGGCGCGCGGACGGAGGGGCGATGCGGCTCGTGTGGTCCGACGAGTTCGACGGGGCGGAGGGCTCTGGCGTGGACCCGGCGAAGTGGCGGGTGGAGACCGGCGGCCACGGCTTCGGCAACAACGAGCTGCAGTACTACCGGGACAGCCGGGTCAACCTCAAACAGTCGCAGGGCAACCTGGTCATCACCGCGACCCGGCAGGACGCGGCGCAATACACGTGCAGCGCGGGACCCTGCCAGTACACCTCGGCGCGGGTGAACACGTCGGGCAAGTTCGAGGTGACGTACGGGCGAATCGAAGCGCGCCTCAAGCTGCCGCGGGGGCAAGGCATCTGGCCGGCGTTCTGGATGCTGGGCGCGGACCTGGCGACCGCGGGCTGGCCGGCCTGCGGCGAAATCGACGTGATGGAGAACGTCGGCCACCTCCCAACAACCGTGCACGGCACGCTGCACGGACCGGGTTACTCCGGCGGCAGCGGGCTCACCGCGTCGCTCAACTCGCCCACCGGCGCGGCCTTCGGTGACGACTTCCATGTCTACGCGGTGGAGTGGAGCGCCAACCGGGTGCGCTTCCTGGTGGACGGCGCCGTCTACCGGACGCGGACGCCTGCCGACCTCCCGGGCGGCGCTAGCTGGGTGTTCAACCGCCCCTTCTTCCTGCTCCTCAACCTGGCGGTGGGCGGAAACTGGCCGGGCCCGCCAGACGGCACCACGCAATTTCCGCAGCAACTGCTCGTCGACTACGTGCGCGTCTACCAGGAGTGACGGACGGGCCGCCCCCACCCCAATCATCAGCACTACCCACCGAAGGTCTTCGCCATGCTCCCGCTCGCACTGCTCTCCTGCTCCCTCCTCGCCGCTGCGGACGCGCCCGTGCGCGAGCCCGCCCTGTCGCCGAACAGCAGCTTCGCCGTCTCCGGGCTCAACCGGGACCAGCTGTGGAACCTGCGCCTGCAGCTCGAAGAGTCCAAGCCCGGGCTCGGAGGGCCGGTGGCGCTGCTCGGGCTCGGCGTGGGCGGGCTGCTCCTCGGAGGCGGCGGCATCACCGCCGGCGTGCTGGCGCCCGCGAACCAGAACTTCAAAGACACCTTCTACATCGCCGGCGGCGCGCTGGTGCTCATCGGCGCCGGGCTGGCGACGTGGGGCGGCATCCTCCTCGACCAGGTCTTCAAGCAGCGCCGCATCAGCTCCATCAAGATTGAGGCGGTGCAGCAGCAGCTGCAGATTCTGAAGAAGGCAGGCCAGAGCGAGCCCGCGCCCGCGACGCCAGACTGAAGCCCGCCCGATACATTGACTCCCCGCCCGCGCCGATGAAGATGCGCGCCCACTCCGAGCGGGGAGACAGAAAAAATGCACTGGCTGCTCAAGGGCGCGCTTCTCTTCGTCGGCGTCACCGTGCTGACCGTCATCGTGGCCCACCTGATGGGCGACCCCTGGCTGGGCATGACGGACAGCAGCTCGAACGAGCAGTGCGAGGCCTGGCGGCGCGGAGAGTTCATCCGGACGCCGTTCAACACCTGGTCGAACCTGGCCTACCTCGCGACGGGCTGCCTCATCGCCGTGCGCCAGCCCACCCTCCTGCGCGCGTCGACCGGGGCCTTCATCGTGCTGGTCTTCCTCGGCAGCGGCCTGTTCCACGCGTCGATGACGCACGCCTGGCAGACGGTGGACATCGCAGTCATCTACATCGCCATGCTCGCCCTGTTCTTCTACGGGCTCGGCTGCCTCACGCCGTTGAGCAACTGGGTTCAGGTGTCGCTGGCGGCGGGGGCGTTCGTCGCCGGCAGCGTGATGGGCAAGCTGAAGGACTCCGTGTTCGAATCGACGTGGACTTTCATCGGCCTTGTGGTGGCCTTCCTCACGCTCGCCGTCATCGGGTTGATTCGCGGGCCCCGCGCCAGCCCCCGCCGCCTGCTCGTCTCCGGGCTGGGCGCCGTCACCACCTTCGGCTGCGGCGTCTTCTTCAAGTTCGTCGACGGCAAGAACAACGCCATCTGCTGCGCCAACTGCGGGGTCCAGCCGCACGGGCTGTGGCACGTCTTCTCCGCCGCGGCGCTCTTCTTCCTCTACGACTTCTTCACCTCGTTCAACGCAGCGGACGACGCGGGCGTCCTCGGGCTCGAAGCGTGAGCAGCAGGGCCAGCGCGGCCAGGCCCAGCGCGCCGGGCGCTCCGGTGGCGCTGCAGCCCGTGCGTTTCGCGGGAGCGTCTGCCGGGGGCACCCCCGCGTCGCCGGGCTGAACCTGACCGCCGTCGGGCGCGGGCGGCTCTGCCTCCACGGGCGGCGCCCACGAGGGCTCGCACGCCTGCGCCCCGTTCGCGGACGGCGCCTCGCGGGCCGTGAGGTCGAAGCTGCCTCCGAGGCTGCACCACGGGCCCCACGCGCCGCTGCGCGCCCGCTGCCAGGCGACGTGGAGCGCGCGGTCCGTGCCGACGTGGAAGGCCACCAGCCGGCCGTCGGACTCCGCAGCCAGCCACGGGGCGGAGCCGGGCGCACCGCCGAGCGTGGACCAGGGCCCCCACGCACCGCCCGGGGTGAGCTGCCGGCTCTGCCACACCGTGCGGTCCGCGCCGATGGCGAGCAGTTCCAGCCGCCCGTCCGCGTTGGCCGCCAGCGCCGGCTCCGAACGCAGCTCGCCAGGCACCAACGTCCACGCGGCCCACGCGCCGTTCGGCGCGACCTGGGCGCTGTGCCAGCTGCCGTAGTCGGCGGCGCGCGCGGCGAGCTGGAGCCGGCCGTCGGCGTTGCGCGCCACCGCCGGCGCCCCGAGCGTCACCAGCCCACCCGGGAGCGGGAACAGCTGGGACCAATCGCCGCCGGGCGCCAGCTGCGAGGTGTGCCAGAGGTCCCCGCCAGAGCCGCGGCCGAACGCGTCCAGCCGGCCATCCTGATTCTGCGCGAGCACCGGGTTGGAGCTGAACCCGCCGCCCACGGACTTCCACGGCTCCCAGCCGCCCGCGGAGCGATGGGCGTGGAAAAACTCGGAGCTCAGCCCGCGCACGAACGTCTGGAGCGTCCCGTCCGCGTTGGCCAGGAGCGTGGGCCTGTCGAAGAGCCGGCCGCCGAAGAGCGGGGCCCACGGCGCCCACGTCCCCGCCTTGCGGTCGCTGAACACCACCGCGTCGCCTTCGACGGCGTGCGCGAGCAAGTGCATGTCGCCGCCCGGCAGCGGGGCCACCGCGGGCGTGAGCAGCAGCTCTCCGCCGAGGCTTTCGAAGGGGCCCCACGTCCCCAGCGGCCGCGTCTGCGCGGCGTGCCAGAGGGCGCCGTCCACGCCGCGGGCGAACACCTCCAGCCGGCCGTCGTCGTTGCGCGCGGTGGCGCCGCCTGGGGGAGTGGCCGGGTCTGGCAGCGGCTTGCCGGTGGCCAACGCGTCCAGCTCCGCGCGCGTGCCCGCGAAGCGCCAGAGCGCGACGTTGCCCGTCACGCCCGCCACCGCGCCGGTGAGCGAGTACGGGTGGAACGCCCAGCGCAGCCAGCCGGTGGGCGGGGTGGGGCAGCCGGCGGCGAAGCTGGCAAGCGCGAG
This sequence comes from Myxococcaceae bacterium, assembly GCA_044230055.1. Classification (GTDB taxonomy): domain Bacteria; phylum Myxococcota; class Myxococcia; order Myxococcales; family Myxococcaceae; genus JBGART01. The sequence continues at coordinate 13,767 of JBGART010000105.1, forward strand.
CGGGTGTGTGCCGAAGTGGTCGCTCTTGAGGCTGTCGTTCCAGAACGCGGCGCCGGTGTAGAGGACGGGCGTCAGGCCGGTGGCCGACTTCACCCCGTCCATCAGCTGGTGCAGCC
>JBGART010000106.1:0-13392 GCA_044230055.1 Myxococcaceae bacterium
CCCCCGCTCGCCTCGAGGAGGAGACCGGCCCTGGCCGGCCATTTCGTCGGAGGAACAGCTCTTCTCAGTCGGGCGCCTCCCCCGCTCGCCTCGAGCGTTGCGCCGTCAGGCGCATAGTCGAGAGGTGGCGCAAACCTACGCACGGCACCTTGCCGGTTTGTTTCGAGCAGAGCGCAGCGGCCCATGAGCCAAGCTTCGGAAGCACTGCCGACGTCTCGACTATGCGCCTGACGGCGCAACGCTCGACGCGAACGGGGGGGCCGTGGCTCCGGTTAGTACGAGTACGACGAGGAGAGCACGAAGAAGACGGAGTACTGCTGGCCCGTGGCCTTGAACGCGTCGAACGAGTTTGTGACGTCAAGCCCCAACGTCTGCATGAGCGCGACAGTGCCGACGACGCCGAGCGTGGTGGACGTGCGCTCGGTCTCGATGCCGACGGTCACCGTGGCGCCGAAGCGGTGGGTCTGGTCATCGCTGGGCCCGTCCACTTCCGGAGGCGGCGCGCCGGCGAGGTCGGTGAAGACCCCCACGCGCAGCGGGAAGGACGGGGTGACGTACTTCTCTACGCCGAGGGCCGCGTTCACCACCAACCCGTAGTGCACCGTGTCCGCCGCGGGGTTCGTCCGCGAGTGGTAGCCGCGAAACTCGATGGGCGCGTAGAGCACCGCGTCCAGCGAGAGCGTCAGGTCGCGCGGGCGCGTGTAGGCGGCACCGAGGCTGACGCGCAGCGGGAGGAGCGCGGCGGTCTCCATCTGCTCGGTGACAGAGGTGCCCTCGGTGAGAGCCTGCTCCGCCTGGGCGACCAGCAGGCGCGTGTACTGCGTCCCACTGCCGTGCACCTGGACGGTGGGAGAGCGGACGCAGACGCCGAAGGACCAGCGCTCGGTCGCCTGAAAGCGGACGCCGAGGGAGCCGAGGAGCCCGACGTCGAACTGCTCCCGGCTCACGGTGAGGTGCGCGAAGCTCTTCTTCCCCGCCTCCATCGACGGCACCAGCGCGGTGTAGTCCGCGCGGTCGCTCTCGGTGTGGACCACGCCGAAGACGGAGAGCCCCAGCGAGAGCCGGTCAGAGAGCCGGTAGGCCAGCGTCGGCCCGAGGTGGACGTTCTTCTGCCGGGTATCGAGGAAGAAGTTGATGGCGCCGCCGAGGAGGTCATTGCGCGTCTCGACACTCACGCTGCTGGGCGTGAAGACGCTGAACGCGAACACCCACGGCGCGCTCTTGCCCTCCTCGGCCTTCCCGAAGTGCCAGAGCGAGCTGGCGTTGATGGGCACCAGGTTCAGCGTCGAGTAGTTGAAGTCGTTCCCGTTCCCCAACCCGTTTTGGATGGAGCCGAAGACAAGCCCATAGAAGCTGGTCGACACGGAGAGCGAGTTGCCGCGGGTGAACGCCAGTCCGGCGGGGTTGTAGAACGCGCCCGCTTCGTCCTCCGCCAGCGCGGTGTACGCGCCGGCCAGGCCGGTGGCGCGCTCGCCGATGGGGTAGGGCTGATAGCTCTGCGCGAGCGCAGCGGGCGCGCCGAGCGCACACAGGACAAAGAGGAGGCGCGAACCCATCAGGTCTGCTCGAGCGCCGCGACGGCGCTCCTCAGCGCGTCATCCAGCGGGACCTTGGCGCCGCGGTCGTAGTCCACCATCACCACCACGCTGTCGCCCTCAGCCACCAGCGCACCCTGGGCGCGGCTCTCAATCCGGTAGGCCAGGCTGAACGACGTGTTGCCCAGCTTCACCGCCGAAGCGCTGGCGATGACGGTGTCCGGGTAAACCACCGGCAACCGAAAATCGAGCGTGGCGCGAGCGAGAATGGGCCCCAGCCGCTGGACCTTCATCTTCTCCAGCAGGCCGACGCGCTCGAAGTAGGCGATGCGCGCGGTCTCACACCAGCGCAGGTACACGGTGTTGTTCACGTGCCCGAAAGAGTCCATGTCCCCCCAGGCGACCGGAATCTCCACCGAGACGGGGTAGCGCGGGGACGTCACGCGTCAATCGCCTCCAGCACCTCGCCCACGTGCCCGGCCACCTTCACCTTCGGCCAGACGCGCTTCACCTTCCCGTCCGGGCCGATGAGGAAGGTGGAGCGGATGATGCCCATGAACTTGCGGCCGTAGAGTACCTTCTCTCCCCACGCGCCGTACTTCTCCGCGAGCGCGTGCTCCTCGTCCACCAGCAGCGGGAACGGCAGCGAATACTTCGTCGCGAACTTCACGTGGCTCTTCTCGCCGTCGGGCGACACGCCCAGCACCACGGCGCCCTTCTTCAAGAGCTTGCTGTGCTCATCCCGGAAGTCGCAGGCCTCCTGCGTGCAGCCAGGGGTGCTGTCCTTCGGATAGAAGTAGAGGACGACGTGCTTGCCGGCGAAGTCGGAGAGCTTCACCGTCTTGCCGCCCTGGTCTTTCAGCGAAAACGCCGGCGCCTTCTTTCCCTCTTCGAGCATGGCCATGGGCCGGGGACCCTAGGCTGTCGGCACCAGCTTGCGCCAGTAGTTGTAGCTGGCGGCGTCGACGGCGGAGCGGAAGAAGATGCGCCCGTCCGGCGCGGCGACGACGCTCCAGCTGTGCTTGTTCCCCGGGCCGTTGCGCTGCACGTCCTGCGGGGACTGGGCGCTCACCTCTTTGTAGGGCCGGGGCGCCTTGCCGACCAGCATGTCCTCGGCGCGCGTCAGCCCGGTGAACCTTCCCGTGGTGATGGCCGCGATGACCTTCTTGCGGATGGCCGCCCAGGACGGCGCGGCCGGCGCCGGCGCGGCAACCTCTTGCGGCCCCTGGATGAACACCGGTGAGGCGACCCGCCCAATGCCTGTCATGTATCGCCCCTGTGTGAATCAGGTCTCGACGTCGCCCAGGAGAATCCCGGCGAGCTTCCCGTCCTTCGCCTTGCCGACAACAACCTGCACGTAGAGCCCCTGGTCCGTCGCGAGCCCGCCGTCTTCATCCTTCGGCCCGTACTTGAAGACCTTGAGGTCCTTCAGGTTGGCCTTCATCAGGTCGGTAATCTTCCCGAACGCCTGGGCGCTGTTCCGCATGAGCGTGTCGTCGTCCGGGCCGACGGCGGAGAGCCCGTCGATGAACGCCTTGGCCTCGTTCGGGCTGTACGACTCGCCGGTGTACTGCGCCGGGTCGATGGGCTGGCCCTCCTGCTTGTAGAAGGCGCTCAGATGGGTCTGCAGCGCGGACACGAGGTTCTTCAGCGTCGGCGTCGTGGCGAACGGGACTGAAACAAAGCGCGGATTGTAATCACCCTCCGACATGTAGATGGCCTTGCCCGCATACTTGGCAATCTCTGTCCTGAGCTTCGCCGTCTCCAGCGTGGGCGCCTTGCGGTCCGCCATCGCGGAGAGACCCTGGAAGGTCTTCAGACGCTTCGCCGCGGTGAGCTCCGGCCCGGCATCCAGCACGTCGTTGCCGTTGAGGTCCTTGTTCGAGATGGCCTTGAGCGCCGAGTCCACCGTGCCCTGCAGGTGCTTGACGGTGACCGAGCCGCCGCGGTCGAAGTCCCGCATCGCCCAGCTGTGCATCGTCAGCAGCGCGTTGCCGACCACGAACCCGTCGTTCTGGGCCGCGCCGTACTTCCGGACCTCGGACTGGGTGACGACGCCGTTGCCGTTGGCGTCTGCCTTCTGGGCGTGCTGCTTGAGCTCCTTGCCTTCAGTGCGGAGCGCGGAGAGACGGATGGAGCCGGTGGCCATGGGAAGACCTCGAAATTGGGAAGGGAAAGAACCTCCCCGATTTTCGGCGGAGCGCCCGGCGCAGTTGTGCGGTGAGTGCGGCCTTGGCCTCTCAGAAAGCGGTGAGCTGAACGCCCACCCGCTCCAGCTGCCGCCAGAAGCCCGGGAAGCTCTTCTGCACGCAGTCCGGGCCGGTCAGCTCCAGGGTGGTGCGCCCGAGGACGGCCAGCGTCGCCGCGGCCATGGCCAGGCGGTGGTCGTCATGGCTGTCAAGCCGCAGCGGCGCCACAGTGGCGGGTGGGAAGAGCTCCACGACTTCGTCGCCTTGCGAGAGCACGGTGCGCCCGCCGGCGGACTCCACCATCGTCTGGATGCCGCGAAGCCGGTCGCTCTCCTTGACGCGGAGGATGCCCACCCGCGTGAACCGGCTGGGCGCGGGGAGGACGCAGGCCAGCGCCGCCAGCGTGGGCATCAGGTCTGGGCACTCGGATGCGTCCGCCTCCAGTCCGCCCGCGACGGCGCCGGAGACTTCGAGCGCGAGCGGGCCGACCTGGCGGTGGGTCAGGCCCACAGCGCCCAGGTGCCTCAGGACCGCGCGGTCCGGGTGCGCTGCCTTGAGGTCTATCCCGTGGACTTTCGCTCCGGTCCGCCAGGCGATGCAGAGGAGGTAGCCCAGGGAGGACCAGTCTCCCGGCAGCAGCGGCGGCGTCTTCGGCGGCTGCCAAGCGGTCAGGGTGAGGGACGTGGGCGTGCGGGAGAGCGTGAAGCCGCAGCGTTCGAGCCAGGAGAGCGTGAGGTCCAGGTAGCCTTCGCTGGCGGTCGGCCCGGTCAGCTCCACCGTCCAGGGCCGGTTCTCCCGCCGCTGCAGCGCCGCCGCCGCGAGGAGCAGGCTGGTCACGAACTGGCTGCTCTCCGTGCCGGAGATGGCGAAGGTGGGGCGCGCTGCCTGAGCCGTGGGGGCGTTGACTGTCACCGGCCAGAAGGAGCCGGTGGTGATGCGAAGACCTGCCGGACCGAGGGTGTTGACCAGGGCGTGGATGAGCGCCTGGTGCGGCCGCTCCCCCAGGCGCGGCGTCCCGGTGAGGCGGACGGTTTTGCCGGAGGTGATGGCCGCTTGACCCAGCAGGATGCGGAAAGGCGCGCCGCCGTCCGCGCAGTCAAGGTCCACTGGACCGGGCGTGTCGAGGGCGGCGAGGCCGCGCGCCATGACTCGCACATCGGAGGGGAGCTCTGACTCGGGGCCTTCGAGCGTCGCGAGCTGCGGTGTGTTCAGCGTTCGCGCGAGCACGAGCGCCCGCTGCGCGTCGGACTTGGAGACGGGAGGGGTGAGCTCTCCTGCCCGCAACGCGGTGGCGTCGACGCGAAGGGGGGTCATTGTGGAGGCGTCCCCCACGCAGTCGAGAGGCGGTGCACGCCAACGCAGACCGCAGCCTGGCGGGGCCGGAGCCTCTCGGGCGATACGGACCCTGCGCCGAGCTCGCGGGTTCGGAGGGACGGGCACGAAGTGCGGGGACGGGGGGGACGGAGACGGGTACGCGTTCGCGTTCGCGTTCGTTCACGGGTTCGGGTTCGGATGCGGCAACGGGAGCGGGAGGGGGAGCGGAGCGAAGCGTTCGGGGCAACTGCTCCGCGGGCCGGCACACCCGCCGGGGAGCGCAGCGCCCGTATCCCGAGCACCCAACCCGCAAGCCGAACCCGAACCCGTGAACGAACGCGAACGCGAACGCGTACCCGTCTCCGTTCCCTGAGCCCCGTGACCTGTGCCCGAACACCCGTCCCCGACCATTCCCCCCACCAAGCCTCCGCGCTCAAGGCCGCCCCCCTCGAACCCACGCCCCCAGCAACCCCCTCCACACCGGAGCCTGAACCGTCACCCGCTCCGCCCGCCCCAATGCGCGAAGCAAGACCATCCGAAGCTCCCCGGCACTCCCCGCCTTCTTATCCGCCGCCAGCAACCCCGCCACCCGGGCAGCACCCGCCCCGCGCAACGCCCGAGCCAACGCCGGCCGCCCAGGCGCCCGCACCTCGCGCGCAAACACCTCCTCCACCACGCCCGCCAAACCTTCCGGGGTCACCCCCAACGCGCGCCCAACATCCAGCGCACAGAGCACGCCCATCCCGACAGCATCCCCATGCGACACACCGAAGTGGGTGACGCTCTCAATCACATGCCCGAAGGTGTGCCCGAAGTTCAGCACCTGCCTCCGCCCCTCATGCTCATACGGGTCCGCGAAGCACACCCGGTCCTTGAGCTGCCGCGCATCCCGCACCAACCGCGAAAGCGAAGGCGCGCGCCGCCGGTACGCCGCGAACAACCCTGCGTCGAGGCTCACCACCATCTTCCACGCCTCAATCCGCCCCTCGCGCAGCTGCCGGGGCGAGAGCGTGTCAAACAGCTCCGGGCACACCCACGCCTCCTCCGCGTAGTGAAAAACGCCGAGCGCGTTCTTCACCACCTCCTTCCCCTGAGCGAGGTGCACCGCGCCCTTCCCGCCCACGCTGCTGTCCACCGCGGCCAACAGCGTCGTCGGCACCTGCAGCAGCGACAGCCCCCGCTTGAGCACATGCGCGGCGACGGTGCCAAGGTCCCCCAGCGTCCCTCCGCCCACGCAGACCACCCACGCCGAGCGCGGCAGCGCCACCGCCTGCTGCAGCACGCGCTCCAGCACCGAGAGCGACTTCGCGCGCTCGCCCGCGGCAAGCGCCACCACAATCCGCCCCTCCCCGCGCAGCGCGCGAGCCACGCCCGGATGCAGCCGCAACACCCGAGCGTCCGCCAGCACCAGCGCCCGCGCGGGCAGCCGCCGGGCCAGCGTCTCGAAGCGCCCCCAGCGGTCCGCCGGAGGCCGGTACGCGCCGGGCGCGACCTTCGCGGCGCGGCTCATGCGCTGTGCGGCCGCGCCAGCACGTGGAGCCAGAGGTCCGCCAGCACCAGAGACGTCATCGCCTCCAGCACCGGCACCGCGCGCGGCATGATGCACGGGTCGTGGCGGCCCTGCTTCGCCTTCTCCCCCAGCGTGGAGGGCGGCTTGAAGAAGACCCGCAGCGCCAAAGGCTCGCCGTTGGAGAGCCCGCCCTGGATGCCGCCGTAGGACTCCGGCGTGGCGTGGAAGTCCAACCCCGGCCGGGTGAGCGTCCCCATCACATCCGACGGCCCCCACCAGACGCCGGTCACCGCGCCGACGCTCGACACCGCGTTCGCCAGGAGGTTCTTCAGCTTGCCAAACACCGGCTCACCCACGCCTGCAGGCAGACCCTCCACCCGCAGGTCGATGGAGCCGCCCAGGCTGTCGCCCGCCTTCTTCGCCGCCAGAATCCGCTCCGCCATCGCGTCGGCCACCTTCGGGTCCGGGCAACGCGTGGCGTGCGCGTCCACCTGCGCGCGCGTCAGCCCGGGCGCCGGCGTCGCCGCCACCAGCGGCCCCACCTGCGACACCCAGCCCACCGTGCGCAGCGCAGGCAGCGCCTGCGCAAGGTACGCCTCCGCCACCGCGCCGCCGATGACGCGGCTGAGCGTCTCCCGCCCGCTGCTGCGCCCGCCGCCGCGGTGGTCCCGGTGCTTGAAGCGCAGCCGCCACGGCGCGTCCGCGTGGCCCGGCCGGTCCTCGGCCTTCAGCGCGTCGTAGTCCTGCGAGCGCTGGTCGGTGTTCCGCACGATGGCCGCCAGCGGCGTGCCCAGCGTCTTGCCCTCGTACACGCCGGAGAGCAGCTCCACCTGGTCTGCCTCATTGCGCGCGGTGACCAGCGCGGACTGCCCGGGCCGGCGGCGGTCCAGCTCTGCCTGCACCTGTTCGCGCGTCAGCGGCACGCCCGCGGGGCAGCCATCCACCACCGCACCGAGGGCCGGGCCGTGGCTCTCCCCGAAGGTCGTCAACCGGAACAGCGCGCCGAAGGTGTTCACGTCGCTGCCTCCCACAACCGCCGCTGCCCGCGCGCCTGGGCAATCAACCAGGCCGCGCCCAGCCGCACCGGCGCGCCGCCCCGCCGCGCCACCTCCGCGGCAATGCCCTTCGCCGGAGGACCATAGGCGATGACCGCCACCTTCGCGCCCTCGAAGCGCAGCCCCGCCGGCACCTCCACCGAGGGCGGCCAGGTCCACACGCACAGGCCGCGCACCGGCTCCGCCGGCAGCGTGGCGCGGGTCAGCACCCGCAGCGAACGCCCCAGCCGCGCGGCCGCCAGGCGCAGGCCTGCCGTGGCGCCGCCGTCGCCCAACACCGTCACCGGGTCGCCCGCGCCCAGCCGCTCCAGCACCCGCACCGCGCCCTCCACGTCCGTGTTCTCCGCGTCGTAGCCGTGCCCTCGGCGGATGAGCGTGTTGATGGCGGGCAGCGCCGCGCCCAGGTGCGCCGCCAGCACCTTCTTGAACGGGCTGGTGACGGCGAAGCCGCGGTAGTACGGCACCAGCGCGTCCACCAGCTCTCCCACCGGCGCGTCCCGCGGGAGGTCAATCCGGTCAAACGGCTGGGGGTGAATCCGCGGCGAGCGCGAGTGGACGATGGAGGAGCCGAGGATGGCCGCGCGCGAGGTGGCCGGGCGCCCGCGCCGCTCGCGCACCGCGTCCGCCAACAAACGCTGCCCCGGCGCCGCGGCGAAGCTCGCCTCCAGCGCCACGTAGTCCAGCGCGTTGCGCCGCGCCAACACGCAGCGGAACGGCAGCGCCAGCGGCCCGGTGCCCAACACGGTCACCCGCTCCGCCCCGAACGCCGCCCCCAACGCCTCCTGCGTGGCGAGCAGCCGCGCGCCGGACGCCGGCGGCCCGAGCGGCTCCACGTGCTTGACGAAAACACCGGGAGGAACGCCCACGCCGCGCCAGAGCGCCACGGCCCGCTCGGTGGTCAGCGGCGCCGGGGCGTGGTGCGAGAGCAGCCGCACGCCCGCGGGCTCCGAAGAAGCAGGCAGCGCGGGAGGAGAGAGCAGCTCGCGGTCCACCCGGTGGGCGTGGCGCAGCCAGGCGGCGGAGGGCGGACGCTGTCGCTCGGAGACGATGAGCGGCAGCACGGCGGCGAGCGCCTCGACATCCACCGCGTCTTCGGCGTGGAGGTCCGTGCGGATTTCAAGCAACTGCGCGTGCTGGGCGCGGGCGGCCTGCGCGAACGCCAGCGCGTCGGTGCCCGTTCGACCCGGAGGGAGCGTGACGACGAGGCGGCCCGGCATGGCGCATTCACTCCCACGCCGGAGCGCCCCGTCAAGCGCGCGCGTTCAGTTGATGACCACCACGCAGCTGCAGCCGGCGCCGGTGCAGGGCGCGAGGTTGGGGCCGCGGCAGGCCAGGCCTTCGCAGCACTGTCCGTCGTTCACGCAGCTCTGGCCCACTGGCACGCAGGCCATCGGCGCCTTGGTGTCGTCCTGCACACAAGCGGAGAGGTCAAAGAGCATGAACAGCAGCGCCTTCTCCTGCGCGGTGAGCGGGCCGGTGGCGCACGCCGCCGGGAAGGTGTTGCCGCCGTCGGTGGCGCCCGCGGTCACGTGGAAGTCGCTGAAGACGACGCGGCCGCACTGCTGCACGCCGCCGTCCACGCCCGCGTCATCCGACACGCCGCCATCCACGAAGGGCGTGTTGAACGTGAGGTGCTGGACGGAGGCCTGCGGGTTGGCGGAGGGCACGTCGCCATACAGCCACCGCGTCGCGCCGGGCTTCACGGAGACCACGTCGTGGCGGGACTCGCGGATGCCCAGCGTCCCGGCGTCCTGGGACGCGTTGACGTTGTACAGCCACTGCGAGAACGCCTGGCCCTTGGGGAACGACTGGTCAACGGTGACGTTGAAGACGGAGTTGTAGAGGTCGCCCAGGCCCGGGCGCCAATCCGCCGCCTGCGGCCAGCCCGGCCGCGTCCACACGTAGCTGTAGTGGGTGGCGAAGACGCGGCCGCCGGCGTTGGCGTAGGCCACCACGTTCTGCACGGAGCCCGCGTCCTTGGTGTTCTCCGCGCCCTCGCACGGGAGCATGACCACGTCGTAGGCCATCAGCGTCCCGGCGTCCGCCCAGAGGTTCACGCCCGCGGGCGCCGGCGTGGCCAGGTCCATCCCGTTCTGCTTGTAGAAGTGGACCTTGCCGCCGCCAGCGGGCGCGGTGAACTCGCTGTCCGAGATGCCCATCTTCCGCAGCAGACACTCGAACGCGTCCGCGTTGCCGGAGGAGAGCGCCATCTGCGGCAGCTCGCCCTCGGTGCGGTTGCGCGGCAGGCGGGTGACGTTCGCGTCGGTGACCGGATTGGATTGACACGCCGCGACTGCGGGCAGAGTGACCTGGCGCCGCCACTTGCCAATCTGCATCACCAGCGGGATGTCCACGCCGGCCGGGACATCCTTCAGCGTGAACGTGCCATCAGGGCCGGTGAGCGTGATGGCCACCGGAGAGCCGCTCACCAGCGCGCCGCACGCGCTGCAGCTGGGGCCTGCGGGGAACGGCTTCACCGGCCGGTTCGGCACATAGACGATGGCGTTGTACAGCGGCACCTGCCCCGCGGGGTCGTACACCTTGCCCACCACCGTGGTGGTCCCTGCGTCCGGGCACACCGCCACCTGGCACTGAAGGTTCTCGCACGGGCCGCCATCCGGCAGCGTGGGGATGACGCCGCCATCCGGCAGCAGCGGCGGCCCTGCGTCGCGCCCCGCGTCCTGCACGGGCTCCTCGCCGCCGTCGTTGGGCTTGGGGCGGTTGTCGCAGAAGCCGTTGGCTCCGCAGTAGCCGGTGACACAGTCACCGTCGCGGAAGCACGGGTCTCCCACCGGGCGCACCCCGCCACAGTCGCAGCTGGACCAGGCCAACGCGGCCGCGACGAGCATGAGGAATCCACCGCGCTTCATGGGGTCTTCTCCGGGACGAGCCCTCTACGAAGGCCTACCCTACCTCGGCGCTGACCCGACAAGCCCAGCCACACCACCGGCCGATGTAGGCCGAGGTGTTCCTCAGTCCTCGAGCCGGCTCGCACGGCGCAGCGCCACGCGGGGCGCGGCGCCGTTGGGCACCGCCCGAAGCGCGTCCACCAGCCCGGCGATGCAGAGGGCGAAGAGGAGCCCTTTGACCGCCACCATGGGCAGCGTGGGAAGCCCCGATGGGTCCGCGTCGTGGCGCGCCAGCAGCTGGCCGAAGAAGCTCTCGTACATCATCCCGGCGGCCACGCCCCACCCGCCCACCAGCAGCACGCGGCCCAGCTTCGCGTTTCGCTTGACCAGCATCGCCGCGACGACGAGCAGACCGCCGACGAGGAAGTCATCCAGGATGAACGGCCATTGCGACGGATCCGCCCACTGGTGCCACCGGCGAAGACCTTCGAGGCATGGGACCAGGACGCCACCCACCAGCGCGCCACGCCGACTGAAGTCGAGCCCCAAGGTCACCCCGCACGGTGTACGCGGGGGTTTTATCACCCCTTCGACGCGTGCTCCCAGTAGGCGAGCGCGACGGTGAGCAGCACCAGCCGCCGCCGCAGCGTGGCCGGCACGCCCTCCGCGGGCGAGGCATCAAAGAGCTCCACCTGCATCTCCCTCACGATGTCCGCCGCGAGGAGCAGCTGCTGGCGCTCGCCCACCCACGAGAGGTAGCCGACGGGCGAGCCGGTGGACTCAAGGTGGCCGTGGCGGAGCTGGACCTGCTCGCCGTCGAGGGAGAGCTCGCCGTTCCAGCACTCGCGCGTGGTCAACGTCTGCGCCGGCGAGCCCAGCGGACAACCGAGGTTCGGCGCCAGCCAGAACCGGAGCAACTCGCGCTCCGACTCGGGCGACCAGCAGCCGAAGCGGGTCTCCGGGACGTCAGGGCCTGCGGGCTGCGTGCCGCAGAGAATCCGCTCCTGCGATGCCCCCCGGAACGCCACGTCGAAGCGAAAGCTGGACGCGGAGTGTCCAAGCCCAGAGGCGACGGAGGCGTCCTGCACCTCGACGAGGATGCGCTCGCCCGCGGCGGTGTCCCAGCTCAAGGGCGCGTCGCCGTACATCACGCCGGGCGTGGCCTTGAGGAGCTCCGGCGGCGCCGCGCGTCGGGTCCAGCCGGAGGGGTAGGTCACCGCGCATCCGCAGAGCCAGAGAAGCAGGACGCCAGCAGACCGGGTAGCCATGCGCGGGCACCCTACCCCAGCGCCACGCCTGCCTGCTCTCCGCGCGGGCGCTCAGGCCCGGCCCGCGGGTGCTCCCTAGGTTCATTGGCGGAGGTTTCCCGCATGTCTCCGGTCATCCTGTCGTTGCTCGTGTTCTTCGTCCTGCTGCTGGCGCTGGCGCTCTTCGCGCGCGGCGGGCCGACGGAGAGCTTCCGGACGCGCGAGCCGAGAATCCGGCTCCCGGAGAACCTCTCTGCACACGCGCCGCGGACGTCCCCTGGGTGATGACGAGAATCCGGCTCCCGGGAACCTCTCTGGACAGCGTGGATGACGGTGGAAGCGCGCTCGGACGGCACCACGGAAATCTCCGCGCACAAAGTGGGGCCGGTGGTGGGCCAGCGCCTGTCGCTCCGGCTGTTGCCCTCGGACGCGGAGCCGGTGGGCGCCGCGCAGGTGCAAGCGGCGGCGGACGTGGCACGCGGTGAAGGCCTGGACAAGGTCATCCTCGTCTCTCCCGCGGGCTTCTCAGATGAGGCGCTGGCGCTGGCGGAGGGCGCGCCGGTGGAGCTGATGACCGCCGCGCGCTGGGTGGAGCTGGACGCGGGGCTCGCCCGCACCGTCGCCCGGCCGCACGAGCCGGGGCAGCCCGCGCCCGCGCGCTAGCGCTGCGCGTCCTGGAGCGCCGCTCGAATGTGAGCGGAGACGACGTCGCGAGTCAGAACGCCCACCCTGGGCGCCTCCTGAGACGCATCAACGAAGGCGGTACCGATTGCGCTGGAAGAAATCATCTTCGCCACGGCAGCCTCGAGGCGCTCGCCCGGGTGGATGACAGACTTTTTGATCATGCTCGCTGGCGTCTGATGTCCTCCCTCCGCGACCAGATAGTCAACCAGTGCTCGTTCGATGAGACCCACGACTTCGTTGTCGGCACCGACCACCGGAACCGCGCTCGCCCCTGACGCCTGAAACCAATCGACCACGTCCGAAAATGAGCCCTCCTGCGGAATCAAGGGCAGATTTTCGATCGGCGCCACCTCCCGTACAGGTGTCTCTCTCAGAACATCCAGAACGGAGCGGCCTGTCGCCACGGCCCCGGAAGCTTCGAGGTCCCAATAGGGCATCGCTCGGCTTGCGAAATGTTTCGCCCTGTCGGGATGGACGCTCGGATGAAACAGGAGCTGTTCTGGTACAGCCGCAGCCCATGCCTCAACGCCTTTCAGCTTCTCCCGCATGTTCGCGGTCGAGATCTTCCCGTCCATGTGGGCGCCCGTGGCCGACTCTGCAGGGCCGATCGAGTAACCTCCGTTGTCTTTGTGAAAGACGAGGTCGAACGCCTCTTGCGTAGGCGCGTGCTCGATGACTTCAATTTCCGATCTCAGCTCTCCCATGTGTTCGGGGGTACGGACGCTGACGGAGTGAAACACGTTGGGGCTGATGACAATGTATTCGTGAAACCCCCACTGCGGCAGAGGGTGAACGAACACAGAGTTGTCGCCACCGGGCTCCGCCCCCAGCTTGCCCGGGTATTTGTAAACGTCGGTCGCGTGCCACCAGTGGGGCACCTCCCCGGAACTCCACCCCGTCGCGCAGCTGGCTCGGACGCTGTAGCGACCGTAGTTGCCTCCCCGATGGGCGTTCGCCCATGCACGAGGCTCGGTCGAAGGGGCGTTGGAAGGTGGGGTCGCGGAAGTAA
>JBGART010000107.1:0-13438 GCA_044230055.1 Myxococcaceae bacterium
GCCCTGCGGCCTGGTTGTCGTGTACCCACTCGGGCAGTGCAGCTTCCCAACCCCTTGAACCTCCGTGCTGCGAGTTAGTCAGGAGCGTTGCGCCGTCAGGCGCATAGTCGAGAGGTGGCGCAAGCCCACGCACGGCACTTAGCCGATCTGCTTCGAGCGGAGCGGCCCATGAGCCAAGCTTCGGGAGCACTGCCGACGAGCCGACGTCTCGACTATGCGCCTGACGGCGCAACGCTCGACGCGAACGGGGGCGCCGGTTTCCACCTCGACGCGAACGGGGGCGCCGGTTTCCACCTCGACGCGAACGGGGGCGCCGGTTTCCACCTCGACGCGAACGGGGCAGACCCATGAGCACTAGCGGATGATGCAGCCCCTTCGGACTCCTCCCGCGGCGAAGCCGAGGCAGGAGAGCTCCAGGACTGCGCCCTTGCTTCGGATGGTGAGGCTGAGCGGATCTTTCGAGCCCTGGGGCTTGAGGCGGATCTGGATGGGCTTGGCGTCCGGGTCTGGCCGGAACTGGATGCCCAGCTGATCGTCCGTGGCGAGCGTGAGCTTGCGCAGGAAGCGGTCCGACGGCTTCACCTTGATGACGCAGGACTCGCCCGGCGGCAGCTCCTTGAACTGGGGGCAGGCGCTGCGGTCCATCTCCTCCAGCGTCACAGGGCTGGCGGTGGTGAAGCGATTCTTGAGCCCCGTCCAGTCGGGCTCCGGCTGGCGGTCCACCGCGCCCACCCCCACGAAGACGATGAAGAGCGCGACGATGGCCACCAGCAGGAGGATGACGATGACCACCGCCGGCTTCGGGGCGCTCATTGGAACTTGCGCTTCATCCCCATCTTCGACACGTCCACGCCGTTGAAGCGCTCCATCACCTCCACCCGGATGGGGACGTGGATGAGGCTCCGATACCGGCACTCGCCGTTGTTGCACGTGCCGAGCAGCCCCTGGTTGCACTGCTGAGCGGTGGTGCAGCTTTGGCAGGAGCCGCTGGGGCAGTAGTTGCTGGCGCACACCCCGCCCTGCTGGCACGGCTGGCCGTTGACCAGGGCGCAGACGTTGGACTTGCAGATGAACGCCCCGGGCCGGCAGTCGAGCGTGGCGGTCTCCGGTGTGCAGCCGTTGTCCTCGCGCGAGCACTGCTTGGTGGCGACCGGGCAGTACGCGCTGATGCACTGCACATCGCCGCTGCACGGCTCGCCCTTCACCAGGAGGCAGGCCCGGACGCCCGGTTTGAACGGAGTGCACTTCTGGTTCTGCGGGCAGTCCGCGTTGCTGTTGCAGTTCTCCCCCGGCGCCTTGAAGTCGCAGACGTCGTCCTCGCAGAACGCCGTCACGCACTGGGCCCCGTCGGTGCAGCCCTTGTAGCCGCGCTCGCCCAGGCACTTGCCCGCCACGCACTGCAGCTTCGAGGGGCACTTGCCATTGATGTCACACGGGTCCCCCGCGTGCGCGCCGGTGCAGATGCCGTCCTTGCTGCAGCTGTTCGTCTCGCAATCCCCGGGCGCCTTGCACTTGCCGTCCACCCGCGCCAGACACTCCAGCCCGGGGCCGCAGACCAGCCGCTCCCCGCACTCCTTCCCGCCGGCCGTGCACTTGTCGTGAAGCGAGGCGCCCTTCATCGAGGAGAACAGCGCGTACGAGCCGCCGACAATCACCAGCACACCAGCGACCAGCGCCAGAATCCACCAGGGGAACGGCTTCACCGGCGCCACGTCCGCCTTCGGCACCTCCACCGTCACCACCGGGCCCTTGGCATACTCCTCATCCGGGTTGTTCAGCGTGGCGACCAGGAGGTGCACACCATAGGAGCCGGGCGGCGTGCCAGCGGGCGCCTGGAACTTCACCGTCACCTGCTGCGTGCCGTCCGCCGCGAAGTCCTGCTCCGCGCTGCCCACCACGCTCAGCCACTCCGCTTTGGTGGTGCCCTCCGCACCGGGCGTGGCCTTGGCGCGCAGCGGCCGGTTGAGCTTGTTGGAGACGCTGAAGGTGAGCTCCGCCTTCCCTTGCGCGTTCGGCTTCACGGAGGGGACCAGCGGGACGATGTCGAAGGCGCGGGGCATGGAGGTCATCTCCTCGGGGGAAGGGGCGGCGGCGCGTCGTCGAACCGCAGCTCATAGGTCACGTAGGCGGGCTTTTCGCGTTCGATGATCTGCTCGATCATCGCCCGGTGCGCGGCGGTGGACAGCGGCGCGCGGATGCGGACGTGGAACGGCCGGATGGCGCCGGTCTCATCCGGGAACTGCTCCTCCACGCGGAAACCCTCCACGCCAGTACCGATGGTGAGGAAGCGGATGAGGCCCTTCGCCGTCCCGCGCCACTGCGCCAGCTGCGCCGCCGCGGCGATGAGCTCCCGCTGCCGGCCCAGGCCGGTGGTGACGCGCACGTCGAGGTTCACCCAGCGGGCAAGGAACGGGACGAAGCGCTCCGGCGCGCGGCGCGGATCAAAGTTCGCGTCCAGCGTCTCCAGCGCGGCTTCCGAGGGCGCCTGGAGCGCGGACATGACGTCGATCAACCCGCGCAGCGGGGTCCCGTCCTCGATGGTGCGCTGGATGACTCCCGGGAGGAGCCGCTCAATCTCCGGAGGTTGCATCTTCCTGAACCACCTCAATCTCGTGCTTACCGGAGCAGAACAGCCACGTCGGCGGCAGGGTGACCTTCTCGGACTCGGCGTACTCCTTCTGGGAGCACGGCTTGTAGGACTCGGCGTTGGTGCTGCGCACGACGCCGCCCGGACCGCCCGCGAGAAGCAGCCCGCCCTGCGGCTTCGCCGCCAGCGCCTGCACCGGGTAGAAGAGCCGCTCCTGCTCGCGCAGCGGCAGCCCGCTGCCCACGTCCGGGCGCCGCCAGTTGGCGCCATCCTTGTTCGAATCCACCCAGAGGACGCCATTGCGGTGCGTGCCGGCGTAGACCGTGGAGTCGGAGAAGCTCAGCGCCAGGCAGCTGCCGCCGTCCCAGTTCTTGTTCCACGGCTTCCAGTTCGCCGCGTTGATGGACGTCGTCACCTCGAGGCTCGCGCAGCCCTTGCCCGCGTCCGCGCCGCTGGCCGCCGCGAAGCCCGCCCAGAGAAAGGTGCGCGGCCCGTCGCGCTGGATCTCCAGCATCCGGACGTCCTCGCCGCCCAGGCCCACCGGCTTGAAGGAGCCCTTCCGGCCGCCGACTTCTGAGGCGAACACGCCGCGGTTCTGCATCCCCGCCGCCACCACCCGCCAGACGCCGGAGAAGTCCACCGAGCTGGCCACCGCCCACAGCCCGAGGTCCTGATCCGCCGCGTCCACCACCACCGGCAGCGGCTTGGCGCCCGGCTGCAGCGCCAGCTCGAACAGCCCCACCCGCGTGGCAATGAAGAGCACCGGCAGGCCGTCGCGCAGCACCCAGGCCAGGTCTTCAATCGCATCCAACGTGTGCGTCGCCGCCTCCCACGTCTCCCCGCAGTCGATGGACAGATGAAGCCGCGAGTGATCCGGATCCTGCGCCAGCCGCGCCGCGACGGCGATGAGCCCCGGGCGCTCCGGGTGCGCCTCCACGCAGTCCACGTCTTCTTTCGGGAACACGCCCGCCGGCTCCCACCCGTCCGCGTCGTTCACTGACCGGAAGAGCGTCTCGCCGCTGCCCGCGTACCAGGTGCTGGGCTGGAAGAGATCCGCCGCCAGCGCCTTCACCGCGGACGGCACCTCCTCCACCATCAGCCGCACCGCCTCCACGTGCGCCACGCCGGGCTCGGAGAGCAGCACGTCGTAGACGTTGGAAGCCCGGATGGCCCGGCCGAACCGCCAGCCGCCGCCCAGCCGTTCTCCGCCGCCGGCCTCCCGCGTGTCGACAATGCCCTCCGCGTGCGGCAGCGGGTTGATGCTCCGGTACAGCTGCGCCAGCACGCGCGTCCGGATGGCCGCGGGGTCCTCCGCCCGGTGCGCCACCACGCGTGACCGCACGGCCACCGCCTTGTAGCGCGCCCAGTTCACCAGACAGTTCGTCCCCAGCGGGCGCCGCTCGTCCAGCTCCGCCTGGATGCGCTTGCGAGCGTCCTCCGTCTGGTGCGCGCGCAGCACCGAAGGGTTCACGCCCTGGTCCTCCGCGCCGCGCACCGCGGGCGGCAGGTCCGGCACCAGCAGCACCTCCACCGTCCCGGCGGGCGCGTGGCGCCACAGCTGCGCCTGCGTGAAGGCCTTGGCCCGGGCGATGGCTGCGGAGCTCTTGAGCGCCAGCACCTCGAAGTCCCGCGCGGTGACTGCCCGGCGCAACGAGTGGATCTCCTCCGGGCCGCGGATGAGCGCGTTCTCCAGCGACTCCGCCGCGCGCCCGCCCACTGCCGGCTGCGGGTTGGTGACCTTCACCTTCTCCGGCAGCTCTGACTTGAGGACGGTGAGCGTGTTCGCCGCCACGTTGCCTGACGGCCCGCCGCCGTAGCGGTACCAGGCGCGGATCTCCCGCCCCAGCTCCGGCACCGCGGCCAGCGCGGAGGGCGCCGGCGCCAGCGCCCCGGTGGGCAGGGTGAGCTGCGCCGCGGGCGCGAAGGTGATGAGGCCGGTCATCCGGTCCGCCACGTAGACGAAGGCGTCCGGCCCCGGCACGGTGAAGCTCTCCACCTCGCGCCAGATGCGGAACGCCTTTTTGTCCGCCTCGCGGGCCGGCGCTCGGCCATCAAGCTCCCCCGGCTTCACCTCCACGCCGAGGACCAGGTCCAGCTCGTCCCCCGTCCGCGCAACCACCGGCGGCCACTTGAGCCGGAACGAGAGGCCCGCCGCGCCAGTGCCTTCCCCCAGCACCTCCTCGCGCTGCTCCGCGTGGTGCGCCAGCACCTCCACGCTCGTCTGCCCGGCTTCAATCTTCACGCCGCTGTCCGTCGCGAAGATGACCGGCGCGGTGCTCGAATCCGGCCGCTCCGGGGTGACCTTGGTTCCGCGGGGAATCTCCACCACGCGGGTGAGCGGCTTCTCCAGAGAGAACACCAGCCGCGCCGTGGCCGCGGCGGGCGGCTGCAGCTTCACGCCAATGAGCCGGAGGAACTCGACGTACGCCTTCTCCGGCACGCGGTTGAGCCGGTAGATCATCACGTCCGTCAGGTGCGCGAAGAGCTCCAGCAGCACCATCCCGGGATCGTGCGGCGTGCGGTCCGTCCACGACGGGCAGCTCTGGGCGATCCGCGCCTGGGCCTCCAGGACGAGGTCGTGGAAGTTCCGGTCGTCGAGGTTGGGAGAGGGCAACGACATCAGGCGACCTCGCCGGACAGAGAGATGGGCAGGACCAGCTGTTCGCGCCACTGCGTCGCGCGCACGCGGTAGTCCAGGCTGACGTCCAGGCGCCCCGGGTCCGCTTCGCTCCGGTTGGCGTCCACCCCCAGCACGTCGATGCGGGGCTCCCAGCGCGCCAGCGCCTGCTTCACGTAGTGGATGGCCAGACCCGCGGTGGTGTCGTCGTTGGGGGAGAAGAGCAGCCGGTGCAGCTCACAGCCGTAGCCCGGCCGCATCACCCGTTCGCCCGGTATGGTGGAGAGCAGCAGCAGCACCGCCTGCCGGATGGACGCGTGCTCCTGCACCATCTCCATCCCGCCGGTGGCCGCCACGCGCAGGCCGCTGGCGCCCAGCCCCGCATCGAGGTCCGGGTGGAGAAAGCGCAGGGCGCGGTAGCGGGGCGCGCTCATGCGTCCCCCGACACGAAGAGCTGACCCGGGTGCTTCACGTTGTAGGTGACCACGCCGGGCGGCGTGCCGTCGGTGAAGCCCTCCACCGTGTCCAGGCAGACCCGCTGCCCGTCGATGCGAATGAACGTCGAGTAGCCCTTCGCCACCTTCAGCGTGTGCGTGCACGGCTTCATGGTGACGCCGTAGTTGGGGCACCCGGCGATGCTGCGGCTCTCTGGATCTGCGTCCACCAGCACGTGGCGCCCGCCGACGCTCACCCACTGCTGCGAAGGACTGAGGCTGACCTTGCCGATCACGTGCTTGCACAAGAGGAGCGCGTCCTGCGTGAGCACCTTCATCCCTTAGCCCCTCTTGAAGTCGATGGTGTCGCCGCGGATGACCACCGGCTGGCCCTTGGCCTCGATGGTGAGCGGCACCTTGGAGCCCAGCGTCACGCCCTCGGGCCCGAGTTCGAGGAAGCTGCCGCCCGGGTCTTCGAAGCGCATCAGCTTCTTCCCGTCGTCGAAGCGCAGGATGTGCCCGCCGCGGGACTTGAGCGTGAAGCGCCGCACGCCGCCGTCTTCGATTCCGGAGTCCGACGGACCGTCCTTCCCGTACAGCCCGCCCAGCACCACGCCCTGCGCGGGGTCTTCATGCGCGAAGACCACCAGCACGTGGTCATCCACATCCGGGACGACGGTCAGCCCCTTCCCCTCGCCCGCCCCCACCGACGCCACCTGCAGCCAGTCCGTCTCCACGTCCGCCTGCGCCGGGAGCTTGACCTTCACGCGCCCGCTCCCGCCGTCCACCCGGGTCACCACGCCCAGCGCCACCGCCGCCGCGGTCGGCTTGCGGCGCACCGGGGGCGGCTCGCTGGAGAGCTCACAGAGGTAGCCGCGCTCCGCGTCCACCGTGTGCGTGACTTCGGTGAGCACGTAGACGCCGGCCACCGACTCCGCCACGCCCTTCAGCTCAACCCTCGCCAGCGGGCGCAACGACGCGGAGCCCTCAGCCACGCCGCGGAAAACCACCTCGCGCGCCACGCGCCGGTCCAGCTCCGCCTGCGCCACGCCTTCGACGTGCGCCTCAATCTCCGCCCGCTCGTCCACGAGCAGGCGCTCGCCGCTGCCACCCACCGCGTCCGCCGCCACCCGCGCGCTCACCGACCGGCCGGACCGCGCCCGCCCCGCCTCCGCGCGCAGCGCGTCCGCCTCGCGCACGTTCCAGCCCGCGGCCGTCACGCTGCGGCAGGCCGTCTCCGCGTTGACCTCAAGCTGGGCCTCCAAGAGGCCCTCGCCCAGGAGCAGCGCCGGCACGTCGTCAATCCCCTCCAGCGAAGCGAGGTGCAGGACCTGCCCGCGCACCGTGAGGTAGAGCCCCGCGCGGCCCGCCAGCTCCGCGAGAAAGTCGAGATCAGACTGACGGTGCTGCACCAGGTGGCGCCACAGGGGCAGGGACGCCGCGCAGCGCACCGTGAGCCCCACGCTGGAGGCGAGCTCTGCCGCCAGCTCCTCGGCGGTCACCTCCACGTGCGCGCGGACCGGCTGCCGCTTGCGCAGGCGGTGCAGCGGGTCATACGCGCGGATCCGCACGCCACAGGTCCGGTCCGGTCCGTGCGCGTACTCCACCGCGGTCACCTCCCCGCTGAAGAGCGGCTGCACCTCATCTCCGGCGAGCACCTCCAGCGAGGCGCCCACCTCCACCCCGCGCCGCGCGAGCGACGCCGCGCCCAGGAAGCTCACCTCGCACAGCGTGGGGACCGACAGCTGCTGTTGCACGCGCACGGACGTCAACGCGTCGAGGTCATCCCCCGTCAGCGGCGCGCCGTCCAACCGTACCTGGACGCGAGGCACTCCACGCACGGCGCTCATGAGGGCCTCCCGGAGGGGATCTGCAGCACGGTGCCACCGGGGACGCGCAGCGGGTCTTCCAGACCGTTGGCGGAGGCGATGAGCCGCCAGGCGGCGGGATCTCCCAGGTAGCGCGCGGCGATCTCGTCCAGCCGCTCGCCCGGCGGACGCTCTCCCTCGGGCGCTTCTCCCTCTTCCCGGCCTTCTCCCAGCACCTCGTGCACGTCCAGCACCTCCCCCGGTCCGTCCTCGCCGTCGCCGGGTGCCAAATCCGGCAGGAGCTCCGGCGCCGTGATGGGCGCGTCCTCCGGCGAGGGCGACGCGTCCACCCGCAGCAGCCGCATGGACAGCCAGGAGCGCCGGGGCGCGCCGTCCTTGGTGAAGTGCTCCAGCCGCTCCGCCACCGCCGCCACCACCCCGGCGAAGCTCCAGCGCTTGCCCCACACCATCAGGACGCGCGGCGGGCGCAGCTCGCCGTCGACCAGCGCGGCGTTCTCCGCCAGGTCCCAGAGCGGGCGGGTGAGATCCCTCACGTCCTCGCTGTGCACCGTGGAGCCGCCGATGGACACGTCGAAGAGCAGCTCCAGGAGCAGCTCCGTGCTGCCGCCGCCCGTGCAGAGCAAGGGATCATCCGCCAGCCCCGCCCCGGTCGCGGAGCTGGCCAGCGACTGGCGCGCGCGCAGGCCCGCGGTGCGGCGGACGAGCACGCTGGAGGGGTTGAGCATGCAGCTCAACCGCTCGCCCGTGGCTTCGATGAGAAACGCTACGCGCTCCATTCCTCCCCTCGCTGCTCCTGCTCGAGGCGGCGCAGGCGCGCCAGCTCACGGAGCGTCAGGCGCGCGTCGCCCAGCGGCTGACCTGTGGGAGCGGGGAGCTCCGGCCAGCGGTTGGGCTCCGCCGCAGGCCAGGCCAGCCCGGGCGCAGCGGCGAGGGCCGCCGCGGGATAGGTGGGCGACAGCGCGCTCTGCGGCATCCCCACCGCCGGGTGAAACTCCGGTTGAGCGGCGCTGCGGGGGCTCTCCGGCCGGTAGACCGGCGCCGGAGCGTGCGCCGCGGCCGGCGCGGCGAAGCGGGCTTCCGGTGCGTGGCGCAGGGCGCGCGAGGAGAACCGGAGCGCGGGAGGCCGGGAGAGCATGGGCTCGCTCGCGGGGAACGGACCGGGCGAGGGCGGCGCGCTGCCAGAGGACGCGGCCAGGAACTGCGGGGAGAGCGACGGGGACGCGCCAGGCTCCGCGAAGCGAGGCGCCAGCGGCGCGGACGCCTCTGCCGGCAGCGGGTGCGGCGCCTCCACCGGGAGGGACACCGCGCTCTCGAACGACACGTCGACATCTGCTGAGGCGCGTGGATCCCCGGGTAGAAACCGGGGGTCGACGCTGCGGGACGGCGGCGGCAGGGCCTCCGCGCTCCCGCCGAACGCCGCGGGCAGGCCCTCCCAGGCGGAGAAGCGGGGCTCGTCGACCGCGGGGGACGGCGCCGCCGCCTTTGGAGCGGCCACCACGTCCGTCCGGCGCCGCGCCGGACGCCCGGCAGGCCGCGGAACCTGGAGGTTCGTCAGGAGCTCCGGCGCGCCCGCGCGCACCTTCGCCAGCCAGTGCTCCGGGGGACCTTCGTCCTCGAAGATCCCGATGCGGGGCTCCGGCACAGGTTCGGGCTCGATCGCCTTCGGCGCCGGACGCACCTCGCCGCCCTGGGCGAGGACGGCCTCCGCCCAGCCCTGGACCCAGCGCGCGGCCGCCCGGATCAGCTCCTGTCGAAGGCTCGCCTGTCCCATCGGCTCACTCGCGGGTGACGGACTCGTAGACCAACCCGAGCGTCTCCACCGCCACCTCGCGCCCAAGCGCGTCCAGCGGAGCGCCGCGGAACTCGCAGGGCCACGCGTCGTTGAGGTTCAGGCGCAGCCGCTCACCGGTCCCGCCCGGGCCCAGCATGATGATGGACACGTGCCGCGGCTCCGGCTTGCCCTCAAGCGACTTCTTGAACCAGTTCCACAACTCCGGAGACTGGGTGAGCCCGAACTTGAGGACAACCTCGGCGTAGTCCACCGGCCCGGCGAGCTGGTGAACGATGGAGTTCTCTCCACCCTCCCGGTAGCGGACGGGGTGGACCTTGATGCCCACGCCGCTGAACTGAACGAAGTGCCCCTCGTTCACCTGGTCCACGAGGATGCGGAAATTGTAGCCGCGGAAGGGATCCACGCGTCCTGCAGGGCCCGGCGGCGCTGCTCCGCCGTCCGCGGGAGGCGTGGGTGCTGGCTTGGGGTCAGGCATCCTTCTTGTCCTCCTTCTTTCCTTCGTCCGTCTTCACGTCGGTTCCACCGGTGTGCTGCCCAATTTTGAAGACGATGAACTCCGCCGGCTTCACCGGGGCAATGCCGATGAGCGTCACCACCATCCCGGCGTCGATGACGTCCGGCGGGTTCGTCTCCTCGTCGCACTTCACGAAGAACGCCTGGTCCGGCGTGGCGCCCATCAGCGCGCCGTCCCGCCAGAGCCGCGTCAGGAACGCGCCGACGTCCCGCTTGATGGACTTCCAGAGCGTCTGGTCGTTCGGCTCAAACACCACCCAGCGGGTGGAGCGGCTGATGGACTCCTCCACCATGTTGAAGAGCCGCCGCACGTTGACGTACCGCCACTGCGGATCATCCGCGAGCGTGCGCGCGCCCCAGATGCGGATGCCGTCGGTGGGGAAGAACCGAATGCAGTTGACGCCCGCCTGGTTGAGGTTGCCCTGGTCTTCCTTGGTGATCCGGTACGCGACGTTGAGCGCGCCGCGGACGATTTCATTGGCCGGAGCCTTGTGCACGCCGCGCGTCCCGTCCGTCCGCGCGTAGATGCCGGCCACCGCGCCCGAGGGCGGCGCGTTGATGAGCTGGGTGGGATCCAACGGATCTCTCACCGTGATCCACGGCGCGTAGACCGCACCGAAGCCGCCGGGAGAGGCGCGCGGCTTGAGGCCGGTCGGCTTGGGGCGCGCGGGATCCGCAGGGGTCGCGGGATCCGCAGCGGCTGCTGCGCCGCGGGCGCGCGTCGCCGGCGGTTTGACCTCCTCGGTGGCCACGTTCGCGAGCAGCTCCAGCTGGGGAATCTCCTCGGGGGAGTCCAGCACCGCCACCCGGTCCTTCATCTTCTCGCAGTGGGTGAGGACCGCGTCGTACGACGAGGGGTCCGTGAAGCCCGGCGCGGCGACGATGGCCACCTCGTCGACCTCCTCCAGCGCGGCCACGCCCTGGCGCTGCCCGCCCACCACGCGGCCCGCGAGCAGGCCGTTCTTCCCGAGGTTCACGATGAAGCAGCGCGTGCCGCCGTTCTCGAAGAAGGCGTAGACCGCGCGCGCCAGGTGGGTGCTCTCCGGCTCCTTGACGTTGGCGAACTCCTTGATGAACTGGGACCAGTTGTTGATGGCCCGTGGCTCGTGCGGATAGGCCGCGAGATCCGGGGCGAAGCCCAGGAACGCCGCGCAGCTCGTCCCCACGCCCTCGATGGGTCGAGGACCACTCGAGACCTCCTCCACGTACACGCCAGGCGTCAGGTAGTTCGGCACGTCGTCACCCCTCCTTCAGCTGGAAACGAATGGTCATCGGCCCATCAAGCGAAGCGGGCGCAGTGAACGTCTGGACGTCCCCCTTCGCGCGGACCCGGAGCTGCACCGGCGGCGAGGAGGGAACGTTGGCGAAGGTGAATCTTCCCTTGGGGTCGCACTTGGCGCTGAGCGACAGCGAGGGCACCTCCACCGTCGCGTTGGCCAGCGGGAAGTCCTGCGGCCCCAGCACCACCCCGTGCAGCGCGCTGCCCACCACCGCCCGCTGCACCATGGGTTTGGTGACCAGAGGGCCGCGCACCTCGGGCAGCTCGCGGGTGAAGGGGACCTGCAGCATGAAGGCCGCGCGCGGCGCCACCTTGAGCGCCGCCCACACGTCCACCGGTACCGGCGCCTCGTCGACCTCCACGTCGGTCCGCGCCAATGCCGCGAAGAGCAGCTCTCCCAAAAGCCGGTGCGCCGCCGACGGCTCCTTCGCCGTCGTCGTCACCAGGTAGCGCAGCCGGACTTGAAGCGGCGCGCGGCGCAGCGTCCGCGCGGGCGGGTCCTGGGCGATCTCCAGCAGGTGGAAGGAGATCTGCTCCGCGTCGGAGGACTCCGCCGGCGCGGCGAAGCTCACCCTCACGCCCTTGAGCACCTGCCCCGCCCAGTCCTTGAGCTGATCGTCCGCTTCGTCGAACGAAGGCGGCGCAGCGGCAGGTGTGGGGCTCACCGGGAGCGCTCCGGCGCGGGAAAGGAAGGGATCACGCGCCTACGGGCGTCCGTCGATCCGCGGACGTTACCGTCGGCTTGCGAGACCGCACACAGCCCGCACCACGCGCTCTGCATGTCCCCTCCGCGGACCGCCTCATACCACGGGGTGTAGGGAAATCGAGGGAATCCCGTGTGCTACACGCGACGCTTCGCGTCCGGCGCGCTGCGGCTTCACCTCAGAGCGCACGGCTTGAGCGGTGGCCGACACCCGGTCTACACGCTCCGGGCGTGAAGCTCCGCCTCGCCCTGCCCTGCCTCATCATCGCCGTCGCCTGTCACTACTCCATCGAGGTGGCGCAGCGGCCGGAGGGCGAAGCGCAGACACCGCCCGACGGCGGCACCGCGGACGCCTGCGTCCCCCTGACGTGCACCTCTGCGCCGCAGCCCTGCGGCCCGTTCCCCGACGGCTGCGGCGGCACCTACGACTGCGGTGCCTGCCCGGTCATCCCGGCCTGCGCAAACGGCAGCAAAGACGTCGCGGAGAGCGACGTGGACTGCGGCGGCCCGTGCAAGCCGTGCGCGGTGACCGGCAAGTGCGGCGCGACCGCGGACTGCGTGGCCACGGCGACGTGCATCCGGAACGTCTGCCTTCAAGGCCGCTGGGAGGCGCGGGCGGCCATGCCCACGCGGCGTTCGGGCGCGCAGGCGGTGGCGCTCGCCTCCGGCGTCATCTACGTGATGGGTGGCTACGCAAGCGGCGGCAGCGCCCGGAACACCGTCGAGGTCTACTCCCCTGCCACAGACTCCTGGAGCAAGGGACCCTCGATGCTGGAGAAGCGCGCCAGCTTCACCGCGGTGCTCGCCGCGGACGGGCGCATCTTCGCCATCGGCGGGACGTCCTCCCTCGCGGACGCCGGCGTGTCGCTCACCGCAGAGGCGTTTGACCCGCAGACGCAGACCTGGTCGCGCTTGCCGAATCTCCCCGAGGGCCGGGAGGAAGCGGCGAGCGCCGCGCTGGCGGACGGCACCGTCGTCGTGGTGGGCGGGATGGACTGGAGCGCGGATCCCCAGGTCACCGACTCCATGGCCACGCTCTCGCCGGGCGCCTCCGCCTGGAAGACCCTCCCCAGCCGGATGCTCAACCCCCGAAGCGGGCACGAGCTCGTGCAGCTCCCCGAAGGTGGCCTCATCGCCTTCGGCGGCTTCGTCGACCTCAGCGACCTCACCGAGCGCGTGGAGACCTGGTCTGTCCAGACCCCTGTGTGGTCCAGCCTGCCGTCGATGCCCACGCCCCGCCTGGACTTCGCCGCAGTGCCCGGCCCGGGCGGCACGGCGTACCTGCTCGGCGGTTACGACGTGCGGACGTTGGCGCTGCACATGGACGCCTATCAACCGACGACGAAGGCGTGGACCGTCCTGGCCGGCCCCACGCCGCGCTCAGACCTCGCCGCGACGACGACGCTTGATGGCCGTATCTGGACGTTCGGCGGCGTCCGCGAGAGTGACGCGTCGGACCTGGTGGAAGTGCTCGCTCCGTAGAACGCTCGGCCCGCCCCGACTATTGGCCGTCCACTTCGTCGGAGGAACAGCGCATCCCCCTTTCGCCTCGAGGAGGTAACCGGCCCTGGCCGGCCATTTCGTCGGAGGAACAGCTGTTCTCGCGCCGTCAGGCGCCACCCCCGCTCGCCTCGAGCGTTGCGCCGTCAGGCGCATAGTCGAGAGGTGGCGCAAGCCCACGCAC
>JBGART010000047.1:0-73604 GCA_044230055.1 Myxococcaceae bacterium
CGATTCGAGCAGGCATCGCGTACCTCATCCACAACGCGCGACGCGCGAACCCGCGCCGAGACAAGGAGACCGGCCGACTGCAGGCGGGGCTGATAACACTAAATGCTCCGCTAAAGTGATCACCTATGATTGACGACAACCCGTCGCACTTCTGATGTGTGATTTGTTTCAGCCAGGCCGGCGCTGCATCACGACCCTTGAGGGGACAGCTCCGGAGAACCACGAAGTCGCCCCCGACTCACCTCGGGGAGTGCTGGAGCGGGTGGGAAGCGGACTCCGAGCGGGGCGCAGCGCTCGTGCTGCCGGCGGGCGCCCGCCGGCAGCCGCCCAGGACAATCCCGCCTGCCTTGACCACCCTCTGGGATAGCGGCCTGCGCGCCGGCAGAGCGCCCGTCTCCGAGCCAGCGTCCAGACAGCTCTGCGCAAGACCCGCGTCACTCCGTCCAGACAGCCTTCGCCCCGTGAGGGAACGCCCGGGCCGCAGATGACATAGCCTCCGCGCCGTGGCCGAGCTCCGACGCATCCGCAACGCCCTGCCGGCCGCCGCGTTCAGCGCGCTGCGAGAAGCGCTGATGACCTCACCCTTCGTGGCGAAGTCCACGCTGGGGGGCACCTTCCAGGCGAGCCGCGGCTTCGGCGTGGTCTTCACCGCAGCCGGGAGGGCGGAGCTGGAAGCCCGCATCCCCGCGCTCTCACCGTTCCTCGCCCGCGCCATGGACGCGCCCGTCGAGCGTTCGCTGGAGCCGTTCTGGCGGCGCGGGCGACCCGTCCCCGCAACGAACGCCTGGTACCTGAACCTGCTCCTCGTCGGCTCAGCAGGCGGAGTGGCCCCGCACATCGACGCCACACTGGCGGCACCGGCGCAGGAGCCGGACGCAACCCCGCGCGCGGTGAGCGTCCTCTACCTCGCCGTCCCGCGGAGCAAAGGAGGCGAGCTGGTGTTGGCGCGAGGCCGCTCGCTGGTGGCGGTGGTCCGGCCGCAGGAGGGGCTGCTGGTGCACTTCCGCGGAGACCTCGAGCACCAGGTCCGCGCGCTAACAGACGCGAGTGCCGTGCGAGCCTCCCTGGTGCTGGAGCAGTACCACTTCCCCGCGGACGCGCTCGCGCGGCTCCCAACCTTCCGCCTGGATTCACGAGCGAAATTCGAGCTCGCCCTCGCGGCGGCGGCGAAGCGCCCTCTGTCCGAGTTCGATGTCGAGCCCTGAGGGAACGCGAGTGGCGTTCGCGGAAGACCGTGGGGCAGACTGCCCGCCCTTTTGAGAGGCCCGACCTTGTCGCCATCCACCGAATCGCTCTCGGGCGCGTTGCCCGCGTCCCGCCCCGCCACCGTGGCAGCCGCACTCCCGTGGCCCGTCTGGATGTCGGTGCTCGCCATCACGTCCTCGCTGATTGGCGTCCACTGGGACATCTCCTGGCACCGGACGATTGGACGGGACGCGTTCTGGAGCCCGCCGCACGTGGCCATCTATCTGGGTGCGGTGCTCTCGGCCATCTCATGCGGGTACCTGGTCTTCTGGACCACCTTCGGCGGCGCGCCCGAGGCCCGGGCGGCGTCCGTCCGCATCTGGGGCCTGCGCGCCCCGCTGGGCGCCTTCCTGAGCGCGTGGGGCGGCGTGACGATGCTCGTCTCCGCGCCGTTCGACGACTGGTGGCACGGGGCCTATGGATTGGACGTGGAGATTCTCAGCCCCCCGCACGTGGTGTTGTTCCTCGGCATCTTCGCCGCGCAGATGGGCACGCTGCTGCTGGTGCGCGGTCAGCTGAGCCGGGCGGACGAACAGGCCAGGCCGCTGCTGCGGCGCCTGCTGCTCTACACCTTCGGCATCAACCTCCTCAGCCTGATGGTGTTGGCGCTCGAATTCACCGGCCCGTACATGATGCACGCGGCCGTCTTCTACCGGACGGTCGCCCTCTGCGTGCTCTGGGTCCTGCTGGCCGCAGCCCGCGCGACCGACTACCGCTGGGCGGCCACCGCCGTCGCCGGCGTCTACTCCGCGGTCATCCTGGCGCTGCTGTGGATTCTCCCGCTCTTCCCGGCGGTGCCGCGGCTCGGGCCCGTCTACCAGAACGTCACCGCGTTCATCCCCCCGGGCTTCCCGGTGCTCGTGCTGCCGCCCGCCATCGCGATGGACCTCCTCCTGGCGCGGATGGCGGGAACCAAAGACCGGTGGATTGCCCTCGCGGCGGGAACCGTCTTCTTCACAGTGCTCCTCGCCCTCCAGTGGCCGTTCGCCGAATTCCTCATGTCACCGGCCTCGCGCAACGCGCTCTTCGGCTCGCACTACCTCGAGTTCTTCCTCCCCCCGACCTCGTACGTCGCGCGCTACGCCTTCTACCCGTTCGAGCGCACGCCCTCCGCGTTCTGGACAGGCATGGCGGTGGCGCTCGTCGCCTCCGTGCTGAGCGCGCGCATGGGCTTGGCGCTGGGCGGGTGGATTCGGAAGGTGGAGCGATGAAGGCGGCGCTGCTGGGTGCGTGGCTCCTGAGCACGACAGCGCTGGCCCACGTGGGCAGCCCGGACCTCTTCCACGAGGGCGGAGCGGGCCCGTACACGCTGCTGGTGACCGTGCGCCCGCCTGAAGTCGTCCCCGGTGTGGCGGAGGTGCAGCTCCGCGTCCTGGGTGGAGAGGCTCGGGAGATTCACCTCGTCCCGGTGCCGCTGGAGGAGGGGGGCGCCCGCTTCGCGCCCACGCCGGACCTGGCGGTGCGAGACCGGCAGGACGCCGCGTTCTTCACGGGGCACCTCTGGCTGATGGCGACGGGGTCCTGGGAGGTGCGCGTCACCGTTGACGGAGCGCAGGGCAAGGGCGTGCTCTCGGTCCCCGTGTCGAGCCTTCCGCTGCGCGTGAGCGGCATGCAGCCGGCGCTGGGCGCAGTGCTGGCTGGCCTCCTGCTCCTGCTCTGCGCTGGGATGGTGAGCATCGTCGGGGCCGCGTCCCGCGAATCCCGGCTGGAGCCGGGCCTGTCGCCGGGCGCTGCCGACCAGCGGCGCGCGTGGAAGGCGATGGGCCTGGCAACGGTCCTGGTCCTGCTGGTGGTGCTGGGCGGTGGGAGCTGGTGGTCGGCCAGGGCTCGCCAGTACGCGGGCTACGTCTTCAAGCCGCTGCAGATGCAGGCGTCGGTCGCCGACGGCGCCCGCCTCAAGCTCGAGCTCAGCGACCCAGGCTGGCTCGCCGAGCGCAAGATGGACGACTTCCTGCCGGACCACGGCCACCCCATGCACCTGTTCGCGGTGCGCTGGCCCGCGCTGGACCGCGTGCTCCACCTCCACCCGGAGCCGCTGGAAGGGACGACCTTCGCGCACGACCTGCCGACGGTGAGCGCGGGGACCTACCGCCTGTTCGGGGACGTGGTGCACCGCGACGGCCTGCCGGAGACGCTGACCGCGAAGGTGGCGCTGCCAGAGCTGACGGGTCGCGCGTTCCAGGGAGACGACGCCGGTGGAGAGGCTCCCGCCGCGTTCGACGCTTCGCGCACGGAGGTGCCGCTCTCGGGCGGAGGCCGGATGGTGTGGCTGCGCGACGAAGCGCCGCTCAAAGCCCGCCAGGCCACCCGCTTCCGCTTCCGGGTGGACGACGCCGCTGGGCAGCCCGCGACGGACCTGGAGCTCTACATGGGCATGGTGGGCCACGCCGCGTTCATGAAGACCGACGGGAGCGTCTTCGCCCACGTGCATCCGTCTGGCTCCATCCCGATGGCCGCGCTGGATGCGGTCGCGCGCGTGAACGGCGTCGTGGATCCGCAAGCGGGGCACGTCATGCCGAAGGCCGCGCTCCCAGCGGAGGTCGCCTTCCCGTTCGGGCTCCCCGCGGCTGGGGACTACCGAATCTTCGTCCAGGTGAAGCGGGCCGGGCGGGTGGAGACCGCGGCCTTTGACGCACGCGCAGTGGAGTGAAGCCTCGGCGAGTGCAGCGAGGCGAGCGACAGGCTCGGTGGAACCGCCGCAGATCAGACAAGAATGTCTTGATTTGAGGTGGGGACAACTCCTTGCCGCGATGTGGCGATGATTTCATGTCGGCACTGGGGTGGGAGAAGGCACCGGGAGCAGGTTGGGGATCCAATCAATACGGCTGTCACCGCTGAGGCGAGCGGCAGCCGAACCAGGCGAGAACGCAGCTGCGCGCTGGAGCTTCTCCGGTCACTTCCGGGAGTGGCTTCAGGACCACGGGTACGGAGATCGCGCCTTCGCCAGCGCCATCCGCTCCGGCTTCGGCGGCCGCAGCGGAGTGAGGCGAGCGCCCGCGCGGCGCCCTGTCCTCTTCATTCACGGCAACGGCGACAAGGCGGCGAGTTGGGCCGCCTCACGCCGCTACTTCGAGCGCAAGGGCTACGGTCCAGGCGACCTCTACGGAATGACCTGGGGGAACGCCAACCCCTTGCTCGCCCCCCTGCGCCACCACTCCGCGCGTGACCTGCGCGAGGTACGGGCCTTCATCGAGGCTGTGCTGGCGTACACCGGCGCAAAAGAAGTCGACATCATCACGCACTCGATGGGCGTGACGTTGGCGAGGAAGGCCATCATCGGAGGCAAGGGCCGCGCGCTGGACGGCGAGTACGACCTGGGCCCATCCCTGAAGGGGCGGGTCCGGACATTCGTGGGCATCGCCGGAGGGAACCGCGGGCTCAAGGCCTCCGCGCTGAGTCCGCTGCTGCCGACCAACAACGTGGTGGACGGCTTCTACCCGGAGCAGCCGCTGCTCAACGTGGCCGCCTCGGCGTTCCTGCACGACCTGAACACCAGCGGAGAGCGCCCTGGGAAGCGCGTCATCAGCTTCTGGTCCAAGGCCGACAAGATCGCGAAGGGTGCGCGCGGCGCGGCGCCCACCAGCCGCATCCCGGGCCAGGACGGCGAGCGCGTGTACCAGGGCTATGACCACTTCGATGTCCGCGACCGCACCGTCGCGGATCAGTTCCGGGTAGTGGCCACCTGAGCTTCTCCGTGAAATAGAGCCGGCATGGCCCACCGCGCCCTCTGTGCCGCCGTCGTGCTGCTGTGCCTCGGCTGTGCGACCACCCGCCCTGCACAGCCGCTGCAGCTGTCGGGACACTGGAAGAAGCTCGACACCGCGCCCTACAAGGGGAAGCAAGACGACGTCTTCTTCCTCACCCCGGAGCTCGGCTGGTACGTCAACGGCGCGGGGAAAATCTACAAGACGTCCGACGGTGGGACGACCTGGTCAGAGAAGGCGAATCAGCCGGGCACCTTCTTCCGCGCCATCGGGTTCGTCGACGAGCGGCACGGCTTCGCCGGCAACCTGGGCCCCGACTACTTCCCCGGAGTGACGGACTTCACGCCGCTCTATGAGAGCTTCGACGGCGGCGACACGTGGGCGCCGGCGAAGGACGTCCCGCTGCCGAAGGGCGCCGGCGTCTGCGCCATCAGCATCGTGAGCGACCGCTTCATCAACGCGGGCCACCTGGACCAGCGAACGGTCATCCACATCGGCGGTCGCGTGGGCGGGCCGGCGTATCTGCTGCGCTCCGTCGACGCAGGTCAGAGTTGGCGGCTGGTGGACCTCAACCCGTTCGCCGCGATGGTGCTGGACGTCCACTTCTTCGACGCGAACAACGGCCTCGTCGCCGCGGGGACGGACCGCCAGACGGAGCAGTCCCACGCGCTCCTGCTCCGGACCACCGACGGGGGGCAGACGTGGACGAAGGCGTACGAGTCGCCTCGCCCCTTCGAGCTCATCTGGAAGGTCTCCTTCCCCACGCGCGACGTCGGCTACGCCACGGTGATGAGCTACAGCCAGGACCCGGCGGCGTCGCAGCAGCGCGTGGCGAAGACGACGGATGGGGGGAAGACGTGGGCGGAGCTCCCGCTGGTCGACGACCTCGAGCAGCGCGAGTTCGGCGTCGCCTTCGCGTCAACCGACATCGGCTGGGTAGGGGTGATGAACGGCGGCTACCAGACCGTCGACGGCGGCAAGAGCTGGACGGCGGTCCCCATGGGGCGGGCCGTCAACAAGATACGGGTCATCCCAGCCGGAAAGCGCTTCGTCGCGTATGCGATTGGCGTTGACCTGTACAAGCTGGACGCCCGCGTAGGCGCTCCGTAGAGCTACATCGGCAGGTCGAGCGGCTTCCCGGTCTCCAGGTAGCTCTTCAGACTGGAGAGGAAGAGCATCCACCCGTCGGCGTTGTGGGCGTAGCCGGGGTCACCGTCCTCCCAGCGGTCGTGGGAGAGGGTGACCTTCGTGGCGAACCCCAGCGCCTCCAGCTTGTAGGCAATGCGGGAGCTGTAGCGCTTGGGTCCCTTCTGCCAGAGGGCTCCCGCCCGGTGGGTCAGCTGGAGCAGCTCGTTTCGCGTGCAGGCGACGACTTCGCCCTCGACGTGGACGACTTCGTTCCCCTTGCCGTCGGGCCCGAGGTACCGATACGGGCTGCCGGCCTCGAAGGTTGTTTCAAGGCGACTGCCGAAGTAGAGCTTGCCGACGCCCTCGGGCTTGGTGAGTGCATCCCAGACGGCTTCTGGTTTGGCTGCGATGTAGATGTCGAAGTGGAGGTCTTTCATGCCCACTCGTGTAGCTGACGGCGCCCAGCCGCGATTGGAAAAACACGTCACGCACACTCGCGCGGTGCCTGTCGCCCCGCGAGGTGTGTTGAAGCCGCCCGAGGCGCCGGCCCGCCCGATGGCGCACGAGTGGTTCGCGCCCTCGGCGGCGCTGGAGCCATTCATCGCGCACTACTGGACCGTGCGCTGGGACTTCCGCGGCAAGCCACCGTTCCTGGTGGAGACGCTCCCGCATCCGTGCGTGCACCTGCTGTTTGAGCGCGGCCGAGCATTGGTGGGTGGCGTCTCCTCGCGACGGTTCACCCGGAAGCTGCGCGGGCTGGACCGCGTGTTCGGCATCAAGTTCCGGCCCGGCGCGTTCGCGCCCTTCCTCCGCGATCCGCTCTCGCGAATCACCAACCGCTTGCCGACGCTGCGCAGCGTGTTCGGAAAATCCAGTGATGCGCTGAAGAGGTCCATCCTCGCCGAGGAGGACCCGCGCCAGTGCGTCGCGCTCTCGGAGGCGTTCTTGTTGGCCCGGCTTCCGTCGATGCCGCCACAGGTCGCGGAGCTTCGCGACCTCGTGGAGCGGCTCGCCACAGACCAGAGCATCACCCGGGTGGAGCAGGCCGCGGCGCTGGCGGGCGTCAACGTCCGGGGACTGCAGCGGCGGTTCAGCCAGGTGATTGGCGTCAGCCCCAAGTGGGTCATCAAGCGCTACCGCCTGCACGAGGCCATCTCGCTGCTCTCCGCGCCCAACGGGCCCGACATGGCCAGCCTGGCGCTGCAGCTGGGCTACTTCGACCAGGCCCACTTCATCGCGGACTTCAAAGCCGTCATCGGCCGGCCGCCTGGGGCGTACGTGAAGGCTAGGCGCCGAGCGCGGCCCGGTTCGCGTTCAAGTAGTCGCGTACCGAGAGAGGTTGACGGCCGGTGAGCCGCTTCACGGCATCAGACGCGACGGCGAGGTCGCCGCGTTCGATGCCCATGTCGAACGACGCGTACAGCGCGGCGACTGGAGCCGGCAGGCCCTGCTTCACCATGCCGTCGATGAGGGCCTGCCGCGCCACCGTTACGTGCGTCACCTTCTTGCCGGTCACCTCGCTGAGCGCAGCAGCGAGTTGGTCGCTCGTCAGCGCCTCGGGGCCGGTGATGTCCAGCGTCGTGCGCCCCGTCGTCGGCTCCGCGAGCGCCGCCGCCGCTGCCCTTGCGCAGTCCTCGCGGGTCACGTAGCCCACCTTGCCCGTTGGACGGGCATCCACCAGCTGCCCGGAGGCGACCGCCTGCGCGAAGCCCCGTAGGCCCAGGTCGATGTACATGTTGTTGCGCAGCACGGTGAAATCCAGCGTCGACGCCGCGAGCGCCGCTTCAGTCTTCTCGTGGTCGGGCGCGACGGCGATGGGCGACCCGACGGGATTGGTCAGCGAGGTGTAGACGACGTGCTTCACGCCGGCGGCGGAGAGCGCCTTCAGCGCGGCAAGCTGTTGCTCGAGCCGGCGCCCGGGCCGATCGAGCGCGTCGGTGCTGATGAGCAGCGCGCGGTGGGCGCCTTGAAACGCCGCAGGGAGCGACGCCGGGTCATCAAAGTCAGCGCGGCGCACCTCCACCCCCTTCGCGGCGAACGCCGCCAGCGCTTCGGGCGTGCGGGTGGTGGCGATCAGCGGGCCTGCCTTACGCTCGAGCAGGAGCTCCAGCACGCGGCGGCCCAGCTGGCCCGCGGCGCCGGTGACGAGAAGGGGGGAGTTCGTAGCCATGGGAGCGTCTCCTGGAGAAAGTGGGTTACGGTCCTATTCATGGCGCCCGTGCAGCTGGGAAACAATCGTTTGATTTCGTAATCTGTGGTGCGCAATGGCACCAATCGATTTGAACCTCGTCCGGGCGTTCACCGCGGTCCATCGGACCGGCAGCTTCTCCGAGGCAGCGAAGGGGCTCGGCGTGCCGCGCTCCACGGTCAGCCGGTCGGTCGCCGCGCTCGAGGACGCGCTCGGCACGCGGCTCTTCCACCGGACCACTCGCAAAGTCGCGACTACGCGGGCAGGGGCGGCGCTCTACGACCGGCTGATGCCTGCGCTTACCGCGCTGGAGGCCTCGCTCGCGGAGCTCCCTGACCGGGAGGACGTCCCCACGGGTGTGCTGCGAATCACCGGCACCGCAGACGTGGGCGCCGCGGTACTCGCCGAGGCCGCGGCCCGCTTCACCGCGCGCTACCCTCAGGTTCGCATCGACGTGCTGCTCACCCACGAGGTCATCGACCTGGTGCGCGACGGGTTCGACCTCGCGCTGCGCATCTCGTCGAAGCGTCGCCTCGATTCGTCCCTGGTGGCGCAGAAGGTCGGCGACATCTCCATCCGGCTCTACGCGTCACCCAGCTATCTGGCCCGCGCGGGAGAGCCCCGGTCGGTCGAGGAGCTCCAGGACCGCGACTGGGTGGTCAGCCTCCCGAGCGGCAACCTCGGCTTGAAGGCGCTGCAGCCGCGCGTGACGGTGAACGACATGTATTTCCTGCGCGAAACCATCAAGGCCGGGGCAGGTATCGGACCCCTGCCGTCCTTCATCACGCACGCCGACGTCGCCGCCGGTGCGCTGGTGCAGGTGCTGCCGAAGTGGGGGGCTCCGACCGGAGTGGTGCACCTGGTTCAGCCGAGCCGCAAACATCCGCCGCGCAAGGTCACGCTGTTTCGCGAGCTCGTCGTCGAGATCCTTAAGCAGCGACCGCTGTGAGCGGCCTCAGCCCGCAAAGAAAAACCCCGGGGACCTTTCGGCTCCCGGGGCTCTTCACTGCGAGGAGTAGGGGACTTGAACCCCTGACCTCCGGCGTGACAGGCCGGCGTTCTAACCAGCTGAACTAACTCCCCAACACAACAATGGGCGGAACAGGGATCGAACCTGTGACACTCGCCTTGTAAGGGCGACGCTCTACCGCTGAGCTATCCGCCCTCCTTGCGCCCAAACAACGCCGCGCTTCTAGCGGCCGCAGTTTCAGGTGTCAAGGACGCGCGTGAGGTCATCGACAGGTTGCCTGCTCAGTACCAGAGGTGCTCGGTGTTGGTGCGCTCTGCGAAGGGCAGCAGGAGCCCCTCATGCGCGCGTGCGGCTCCGGGCGCCGAGGTCGAGGCCACGTGGGTGGCGAAGTCGATGGGCCCGTGGACCTGGAGCTCGACGTAGACCATGGGCGTGGCCCGACTGGGCGCGACGCCGGGCTCGGTGTAGCTGAGGGCTCCCTGGAGGCCGCTCTTCAGGCGAGCGTCATCCAGCTCGACGAGGACGTGCGCCATGTGGTCCAGCGTTCCCAGCTGGGCCGGCTGAGACAGGGAGCTGTCGTTGGTGGTCAGCGTGACGCGGGGACGGACAGACTCGTCAGGCTGCTTTCCACGCTCTCAGCGCTGCGGGCTTGGGTTGCGGAGTCACTCCTTGGGTTATCGGGCCCGTCACTTCCCCCGTTTCGTGGGCAGTGACGGGCTCGGACTACGAGAAGCTGATGCTCATTTCATGCACTTGTTGAGCTCTGCGTCCGTCTTGGCTGCGTCGACACAGGCGGTCACCTTCTTGATGGCGTCGTCCTTCTCCGAGTCCTTGAGGCAGCTCTTCTTGAAGAAGCTCTTGAACTCGGCATCCGGGGGCTTCCCGATGGCCTTCCCCGCCTTTTCAAACGCCTGAATCAGCTTGTCGCACGTCCCTTCGGACGCGGCGAACGCAGGGGTGGAAGCGAGCACCAGGGCAAACGAACAGAGCAACGTCTTCATCGTGAGTCTCCAAACGGCGACCACCGCCGTCATGGCGGGGCACACCGGGAGACGGACCTGCTTCGCGGCTTTTTGCGTCCTGGCTCCCGAAAAAGGGTCAGGGGAGCGTCGCGGCGCCCAGCGTTCCGGGGGTGAACCCGTTCGCGGACCCGTCCACGTCGCCGTAGCAGTACGGCGCTGCCGGCCCGCGGGCGAAGCGGAAGGCGAGGTCGTGGCTGCCAGCGGGGGCGGGGGTGAGCCGCGCCTTGAAATCGTCGCTGGTGCCCGACTGTCCGCTGTACTGCGCGGCAAGCCAGGTCCAGGCAGGGGAGACCCCTGGGTCTTCTCCCTTCGGGCCGTAGCCCAGCTCCACGATGGCGTCCGCCGGCTCTCCGGCCGCGTCGGTCAGGCCCGGCTCCGTGAAGCGGCCCAGCAGGTCCGTCGCTCGGGAGGTGACCGTCGCAGGCGCCTGCAGGCTGCAGGCATCGAGGTCCGCGTGGTTGCCCACGGTGAGCGCGGGCTGCTGCGTGGCCTCGTAGCCGCCCACGTTGCTGCCGTTCAAGTCGCAGTAAGTCCACGTCTCGCCGTTGTTGAGGCTGAAGCGGAAGCTCACCGCACGCGCGCCGGTGTACGCGGGCTGGAGGTCGCCGCGCAGTTGGTCTTCGCCGCTGACGTCGCCCACGAAGATGGCCTCGCGCCACGCCCAGCCGCCGAGCGACGCGTTGGTGCCCGCCGCGCCGAGGCCCACTTGCCCCCGGACGCCGGCACCGGGTCCGCTCGCCTCGGTGATGCCGGTCACCTTCACCTGCCCAAAGACAGACAGCTTCGCACCGCTGGCCATTGTGCTGCTCGCCAGCGCGTTCACCCGGCAGGCGGAGATGGACGCGTTGGCCACCTTGAGCTTGAACGCCTGCGCGGGGGAGTAGCCGTTCGCGCTGCCGTCGAGGTCACAATAGACGTCTGTCTTGCCCTGATATCGGAAGCGGTATGCGACGTCGTAGTCGCCCGCGCCCAGCGCCGGCGCACGCTGCCGGTATTCATCCGCTCGCGCGTCGTCCGCGTCCGCTGCGTACGCCGCGGACACCCACGTCCAACCGGCGCCGGGCATGGAGCCCACCGGGCCGTAGCCGAGCTCTCCGGTGAGCCCCGCGCCCTGTCCGGACTTGTCCGTCACCGTGGTGGCGAGCACGCGCGCTGCGAGCAGCGGCGAGGGCGCGCCCGGCTGCGCGAGGTAGCTCACGGGCGGAACCAGCTTGCAGGCGTCCACGTCCGGCTGGGTCACCGTCACCTTGCCAGCCTGGTCCGGGGTGAAGCCCGCGCCGTCGGAGCCATCTGCGTCGCAGTAGAGGAACGGGCCGCCGTTGAGGCTGAAGCGGAACGCGAAGGCGAAGACGCCGGCGCCGGGGTTCGGGAGCGTGGCGGTGTACTCGTCGTTGGCGCCGCCCGCGCTGTCACGGGAGTAGCTGGCGTCGACCCACGTCCAGCCCTGCGCTGAGGGCTGCGAGTTGACGGGGCCGTAGCCGAGCTGGCCGGAGATGCCCGGGGCTTTGCCCGCAACGCTGGTGGCCCCGCCTTTCCAGGCCTGCGCGGTGACCACGGGGCCGGCCTGGCCCAGGCGCAGCGCCAGCGAGGGCGGCAGGTCCACCACCTCGCCGCCGAGCTTGCACCAGTCCACAGACGCGCGCGCCACGGTGACATGCGGGAGCTGGTCTGCGGTCGCGCCGTTGGCGGAGCCGTCGCGGTCGGCGAGCACCCACGTCGCGCCGGAGTCGATGGAGAAGCGGATCGCCAGCACGTAGTCCTTCACCTCGTCGCTCGTCGCGCCCGGGAGGTTGACCTGCGCCTCGTACCGGTCCCGCGCGAGCTCGCCCAGCCGCGTGCCTTCCACGTCCCGTAGATACGCCGCGTCCGTCCATGCCACGCCTGCCATGGACGCGGGGTCCAACGGCGCGAGGCGATAGCCCACCTGGGCGCGGACGCCCGGGCCTTGCCCCCGGCCTTCTGTCGAACCCGGGACCTCGACGTCCGCAGTCACCGTCGCCGGGACCATCGCGCTGCCGGTCGCGTCTCTGCGAAGCGCCGGGTTGAGCAGCAGCGCCTGGAGAATGGTCCGGTCCGGCATCTTCTCGTACGTGTAGCCGCCGGGGAGGACGTGGGTCTGGCCGTCGGCGTTTGCGATTTTCACGTCGACCGCGCCCGTCGTCGTGGAGGCGGGCGTGAGGACCGTCAGCTGCGCGCGGTTGACCACCGCGACTTCGGTGCCCTCCGCGCCCCCGAACCAGACCCGCGCGCCGGCGAGGAAGTTGGAGCCGCGCACCGTCACCTGCGTCCCGCCCGACTGGAGCCCTGTCGCCGGCGTGACGGAGGAGAGCTCCGGCGCCTGGTTCTCGGTGCCGGCGTCCGGGAGGGACTCCGGCGGGGGACACGCGCAGAGCAGCAGTGGGGCGCAGAGGAACGGGATGAGGTGGGAGCGCATGCGACCTCCAAAGAGGCGCAGGACTCTAGGCAGGTTGCACGCCCCGGGCACGCCGCGGGCTGCGGCGGTCACCGGGGCGTTTCGTCGGGCCTACTTGCAGCAGAGGACCTTGGCCTGTCGGAAACCGGTGGTCCCGCAGGCGTCGAACGTGGAGAACGTGGAGAGCTCAAGCTTCCGGGCAGCGCACGCGTTCAAGACCGCCGACTTCCAGTCCGACTCCGTCTTGCAAGGCGAGCTCGCCCCGCCCAGCTGCTGTGTCTCGCAGACCTGGGTGGGGGGCGGGGGAGGCGGACGGGGGGGATGATCGCAGCAGCTGTACTCCGCCTGGCGGAAGGAGTCGGGCCCGCAGCCATCGAACGGGTAGAGGTCGACCGGGGCAAGCTTGGACGCGGCGCAGAGGTCCGAGACGGCGGTCTTCCACGCCGCGCTGGTCTTGCAGCTGGTGGCGCCGCCCAGCACACCGCCCTGGCAAACGGAGGGGCCGGGCTCCGTCCCGCACCCCTTTTCCTCGTTCGGATTTTCCTTAATCGTCCCGGCCTCGGCGGTGGGGCCACTCTTGTCCTCGCCCAGGGTTGAGCGTTGTGTCTCCGTGGACTGTTGCGGATTCAGTCCCAGACAACCCGCGCAGGCCAGCGCAGCGATGAGCAGCGGCACATTCTGTGTCGTCATTGCATTCACTCCCGGAAATGTGAGTCATTGACTGCTCACGGACATGTCGGGTCGGGCTCGATTGCTTCAATCCATGCGACACACGCTGCTGCTGGTCGCCGCGTCCACGCTCGCGGTGGCGGCACCGCTGGGGCAGGTGGAGCTGCGCTTCGGCGGCGGCGAAGGCGGTTGCCTCAGCGAGCCGGTCCTGCGTGCGCGGTTGAAGGAGCGCGCGCTGCTGGCGGAGGGTGAGGGCGCCCGGTTTCGCTTGACCGTGGTGGAGGGCGCGGGCCGCGTGCGGGTTCAGCTCGACCGGCGCGACGGGACGCGCGTTGCCGAGCGCGTGCTCCCGTCAGGCCCGGACGCGTGCGCGGCGCTCGCGGAGGGCGTCTGCGTACTCGCGCAGGCGTGGCTCGAATGGCGGCCGGTCGTGCTGCAGTCTCCGAGTGGCGAGCCTCCGCGAGAGCAGGAACGCGTCCAGGTGCCAGCGCCAAGCGCTGAGCCGCAGCGCAGGTTGCAGCAGGAGGGAGCGCGCCCCGCTTCCGTTGGTGCCGGGGTGCCGGCCCCGAGTGCTGAGCCGCAGCGCAGGTTGCAGCAGGAGGGAGCGCGCACGGCTCGCGCACGTGCGGAGGAGCCAGCCCTGAGTGCGTTGAGGCAGCAGCGTGTTGCTCGCGCTCGCGCGGAGGAGCCAGTGCCGAGTGTTGAGTCGGCGCGTACGTTGAGACCACAGGAGCGCGCCGCTTCGTCGCGCGCTGACGCAGCCACGCCGACGCGCCGGTTGCAGCAGGAGGGGGAGGGCGTCGCCGGCGTGCGAGCGGAGGCGGCAGTGCCGAGCGCAGAGCCGTCGCGTGGGTTGCAGCAGAGCAACGAGCCGGAGCGTGGCGGCGAGGGTCCTCCACCCCGCGTCAGCGCTCCAGCCCCAGCTCAGGTGGAGTCGTCGGTCGCCGCGCGGGAGGGGCGGCTCTCGGTGGACCTGGGCGCCGCGGCGAGCTGGCCGGTGAACGGGGAGGTCGGTTACGCCGTGGCGCTGCGCGCAGACTACGCACTTCACCCACGGCTGGCGGTGGGCGCCGGAGCGCTCCTGGCGAGCCCGGTTCCCTCCAGTCTCCCAGGCTCCGCGACCGCTTCGGTGCGCGCCTACAGCTTCACCGCTTCGGTGCGCGCCATCGCCTTCCAGGTGGGCAGCGGCGGCCTGCAACTCTCCGCCCGCGCGGGGATTGATTGCATCTTCGCGGAGACCTCCGGGCTCGCGAAGGACGCGGAGGTCACGCTCTACCGCCCCTCCTTCGGCGCCGCGGTGGAGTGGCGGCAGGCGCTCCCGTGGGGGCTGTTCGCGTCGTTCGGGGCCTCCGGCGCCGCCCGCACCCAGGAGCTGGCTTTCGTGCCCGAGGGGCTCAAGCCGCCAGACGGCGTGACGCTGAGCCCGTTCACCCTCGCCTTGGGGGCGAGCCTGGGCTGGAGCGTCCTTTGAAGCTTTTCGCGGGCTCGGGACATCTGCTCTCCATGGCTGCCACCGCCCGCAGCGGACCGAGCGCGCCCGTGGCTCTTGAAGGCCGCGGGCGGAGCGAGCTCCTCTCCGCCTCGGAGCTGGCGGCGCTGTACGAAGCGCACAGCGCTGCGCTCCGGCAGGCCATCCTCCGGTTGACGCTGGGGCAGGCGGACGCGGATGACCTGCTGCACGACGTCTTCATGGTCGCGCTCCGCCGGACGAAGCAGCTGCGGGCTGCGCCCCACCCGAAGGCCTGGCTCTACGGCGTCGCCGTGAAGCTCTCTGCCGCCGCCCGGCGCCGCGCGCGGCTCCGCCAGTTCGTGGGGCTGGACACGCACGCACCGCAGCTGACCCAGCAGGACACCCAGCTGCTCCGCGCAGAACAGGTTCAGGCGCGAGCCCTCGTGCTGTCGACGCTGCAGAAGCTCTCGGAGAAGCGCCGCACGGTGTTCGTCCTCTATGAGCTCGAAGGGCTCACCGGCGAGGAGATTGCCGCTGCCCTGAGGATTCCGCTCAAGACGGTGTGGACGCGCCTCTTCCACGCGCGGATCGACTTCCAGCGTCACCTCGGCGACCGGCTGGCGGCGGATGTCCAGGCGTATGCAGGAGGGAAGCGATGAGCGCCGCCCGCACCCCACCGCCTGTCGCGTTGCCGCTCGGCGAACCCGCGCGCTCGGTGGTGGACGCGCTTCCGTCGGAGCCGTTCGGCGAGCTTGCGCGCCAACGGGGGCTGCGCCGGCTGCTGCTGGCCCGCGAGGGCGCGCCGCAGCGGGCGGCCCGACGGCGCTGGGTGTTCGCTGCAGGCGTGGCAGGGCTGCTCGCCGCGCTCGGATTCTTGGCCCGCCTGCCGACGCAGAGCCCGCCCGACACGCTGAAGGCCGCGCCCACCGCGCAGGTCGACATCGACCGCGACCGCGTGAAGCTGGAGTCCGGCGAAGTCGAGGGCGCGGTCTGGCGCGAGAGCGGAGCGGAGCCGCTTCGGGTGACCACGCCCCACCTGCGGCTGAGCATCTCCCGCGCGCGCTGGAAGGTCACCGTGAGGGAGGGCCAGACGGAGCTCGTGGTCCTCGAGGGCAAAGTGGCAGTGGAGCAGTCGGGTGGGCTGCTCATGGTCGAGGCCGGTCAGCGGTTTCTCGCTCCAGCCAGGCGAACGCAGGACTGCGACCCGGCGCTGGAGCCGCGGCAGCGGGAGAGCTGCCTGGAGTCGCTCGCGGCCGGCGTGGGGCTCTCCGCCGAGGGCGCGTTGTACTCGCTTGCGCTGGTCCGCCGCGACGCGCTCGGCTCCCGCGAGGGTGCGCTGCAGGCCTTGAGCGAGCACCGCCGCCGCTTCCCGGCGAGCGCCTTTGCTCCGGAGGTCACCGAGGCCGCGGTGGCGCTGCTGCTGGAGCGCGGGGACGGGCCGCAGGCGCTGCGCTGGCTGGGGGGCTCCGCCGCGGCGAAGACGGACCGCCTGGTGTTGCTGCAGGCGCAGGCGCTGGTCGCGACGGAGCGGTTCGAGGAAGCGGACGCGCTGCTGCTCTCCCTTGCGGACGGCGCCGCGCTGCCGGAGCTGCGCGAGGAGGCGCTCTTCCTCGCGGCGCGCCAGGCGGTGGAACACGGGCCCGCGCGGCGCGCCCGGAGTCTGCTGCTCCGCTACCGGGAGCAACACCCATCCGGCGCACACCAGCGAGTGGTTGACCAATGGCTGGCGCGTTGAGCCGGTGGCCTGTCATCGCGCTGGTCGCGCTCCTGTCGGGCTGTGGCACGGAGCTCATCCCGCTCGGGAGCTCGGTCGAGTCGGCGGTGCCGCCGCCCGCCGCCTGCGTGGAGACGACCCTGGGGGATGGGACGTCCTGCAAGGACACCTCGGCCTGGAAGCTCGCTGCCTCTCAAGCGTGCACCGCCAAGGGCCAGACGCTGATCAGCCTGGAGCCCGTCAAGCCGTGTCCGGGCTCCGACTCCTGGGGCGCGGCGATCCTCACGTGCTGTTCGTGAAGTTCGAGGGCACGTGCGCCTGACGGCGCAAGCCCCGTTCGCGTCGAGCGTTGCGCCGTCAGGCGCATAGTCGAGACGTCGGCAGTGTTCCCGAAGCTTGGCTCATGGGCCGCTTCGCTCTGCTCGAAGCAATCCGGCAAGGTGCTGTGCGCGGGTTTGCGCCACCTCTCGACTATGCGCCTGACGGCGCAACGCTCGAGGCGAGCGGGGGATGCGCCTGACGGCGCAACGCTCGAGGTGAGGTTCGCTGCCCACCCCATTCACCGCAGTCGGCGGTCTATCTCCTCCACCAACGCCTGCGCCTCCTCCTGGCGGTAGTCCCCGAGCGCTCCTTGCGCGAACGGAATGAACGCTTCGCGTGCCTGCGCCAGCTCGCCCAGGCGCATGAGCGCAATCCCACGGTTGTAGCGGGCCTCCGGCGCCAGCTGCCCGTCGGGCGCGGCGGCGAGGTACGCATCCCACGCGGCCAGCGCCCGGACATCATCGCGGTCAACGAAGTGCGCGGCGTGCGCTCGCGCGTAGAGCGCTGTGGGGTTCTCCGGCGCAGGCGCAGGCGCAGGGCGACGCCTGGGGACCACGGGCGGCGCGGCGGTAAGCGTGGAGGGCAGCGCAACATCCGCTGGCGCAATGGGTCCCGTGAATGGCGCCTCCTCCAGCGGAGGAAGCGGCAGCGCCTGCGCGCGCGGGCTCGGCGCCTGGCGTTCGCGCGGGACGAGCGCCTTCACGGCGTTCCCCACCCAGCGGCTCAGCGTCTCCCGATGGGCGTACGCCGCGAACCCGGAGCCCGCGACCAGCACGGTGAGCGTCAAGGCGAGCGCCGCGCGCACGGCCACCTTGTGGCGCGAAAGCGCCGCCTGAAGCTTGCGGCGCGCGTGGAAGAGGCGGGAGCGGACGGTGGCCTCGGGGACTCCGACGAGCGCGGCGACTTCGGAGGCGGGGCGCTCCTCGACGCCGGCCAGGAGGAACGCGGTGCGCTGCTCCTCGGGGAGGGTCTCCAGCGTCCGCAGCACCAGCTCCGCCAGCTCTCTGCGCAGGACGAGGCTCTCCGGGTCCGCGGGCGGCGCCGCGGCGGGCTGAC
This sequence comes from Myxococcaceae bacterium, assembly GCA_044230055.1. Lineage (GTDB taxonomy): Bacteria > Myxococcota > Myxococcia > Myxococcales > Myxococcaceae > JBGART01. The sequence goes on from JBGART010000047.1 coordinate 17,881, forward strand.
CTGCGAGGGACTCCATCGCCCGGGCGCGGCGGGCGGCGGTGCGCTGCAGGTGGCGCGAGAGGTTGGTGCACACGCCGAGCACGAACGTGCGGGGCTGCGCTTCGCCCCGGTAGCTCTCGAGCGCCTTGGGCAACACCTCGAATGTGGCGGAGACGAGGTCCTCCGCCTCCGCAGGGCTGCGGGCGAGCCGGCGCGCGAGGGCTCGGACGTCCTTCTGGTAGGCGAGGTAGAGCTCCGCGGGGGTCATCCGAACACCCAGAAGCGCGCGCCGAGCGCGACGCCGAAGTGGGACAGGGAGAGGTCGGTGGGCAGGGTGACTTCCGGTTGCAGGTAGAGCTCCACATTGCGCAGCGGGACAGAGACGGCGGCGAACGCGCGGTTCTGCAGCTCCGGCACCAGCCGCGCGGGTTCACCCTGGTACGTGGGCGGGGCGAGGTGAAGCACCACGCCGATGCCCATCCCGCCGGACAGGCGCACCGGTCCCACTCGGCGGTGGAAGCGCGCCTCGAAGGAGGGCGAATAGCGGCGGACGGGCACGCCCTGGGCGTCGCCTACCTCGGCCTGGAACGACAGCCCCACCATCATCCAGGTCCACCAGCGGGCGGCGCCCACTTCGAACAGGTGCAGCGGCGCCCTGCTGGTGCCGATGCCGTAGGAGGTGGTCAGCGCCCAGGGGGAGGGGACCTGCGAGTCATTCACGACCACCACCGGCGACGGGGCGCTTTCGGTGACCGTCGCGGCCACCGGCGCAGGGTCCGCCGCCACCACCTGGAGCGGCGGGGGCGAAGGTGGCGGAAGCTTGGGCGTGAGCTCTTCGGCTTCATTCCGCGCCAGATTGCCGGCGAGCAACACGAGCTCCGCCATCCGCTCCTGCGGGTTGGCCGAAAGCTTCACGGTGCGGCGTAGCTGGCGGCGGGGCTCTGCAGTGCGGCGGAAGAGCACCGTCGCGCTCCCGTCGGCGGCCACGCTCACCAGCAGGAGCTCCTCGCAGGTGACTGCGTCCGCGTCCGACGGCGCTGCCACCGGGCGGTGAAGCTCCTGGGAGATGGCGGTCCGCAGGGCGCCCGCGTCGAGCCGTCCCGCGTCGTCCTCCACGGTCACGAGGAGCGGCCCTGCTGGCGCGGCCGCCATCCATCCTGCCAGCAGCGTGAAGACTGCGAGGTTCATCCGGTCCCCTGAGAACGTGGAGCCTTTGTTGCCGGAGGACATACGGGTGTTCATGGGTCGCGTGCGAATAGGGCCCAGAAAGTGATTCCAGGCGCTTGGTGAGGCCGTTCGAAGGCCTACCCGGGCGCGGGTACCCAGTTCCTCGAAGCTTGCTTTCCGTCGGAGATGGAGCGGAAGATCCCCGGACCGACAAGGAATCCTTCGATGAAAGCCCTTCGAATTGCTCTTCCGGTCCTCACTTTTGTCCTGCTTGGCGTGGGGGCGTGGCTTGGCCTCGTCTGGGCGCCCCCCGAGCGGGAGATGGGCGACGTCTACCGGATCATCTACGTCCACGTACCCCTGGTGAAGTTGGCGCTGCTGGGGCTCTCCATCAACTTCGGCGCCTCCGTCTGGTACCTCTTCCAACGCAAGCCCTTTGCGGACGCGTTGGCGGAGGCGTCGGCTGAAGTCGGGTTGGCGTACGGCAGCGTCGGCGTGCTGCTGGGCTCCATCTGGGGCCGGCCGACCTGGGGCACCTACTGGACGTGGGACCCCCGCCTCACCACCGCGGCCATCATGATTGTCCTCTACATGGGCTACATGGCGCTGCGGCGGTTCGTGGACAACCCGGACAGCCGCGCGACGTGGAGCGCAGTGGTGGCCATCATCTCCGCGGTCGACATCCCCATCGTCTATTACGCCGTGCGCGTGTGGCGCAGCATCCATCAGATGCAGTCCAGCCCGTCCACCGTGGACGCGGACATGGTCTTCGCCCTCCGCTGGAACCTCACCGCGTTCTTCATCCTCATGCTCATCCTGATGTACTACCGGACGCGCATCGCCCTCCGGACGAAGGTCGCCGAGCAGCAGCTGCCACCCCTCATCGCTCCCGGCGCGGCGGCCTGAACCCCATGCTCACCTCTCCGCTCCCCCAGCTTGCCTTCATCGCCCTGACTCAGGCGCCCGCGAACCCGCCGCCCGTCCGAGGCCGCATCCAGGGCGGCTGGGAGTACATCTGGGCGTCGTACCTGGTGACGTGGGTCTTCTTCGCCGTCTACGTGTTCTCCATCTGGCGGCGGTACGTGAAGTCGCGGGAGGCGCCGCCGCAGTAGCGTCTTACGGCAGCGCCACGCGCTTCCCGCCCAGCTCCAGCGCCTGGACGCGCGAACGCGTGGGGCCCACCACCGGATAGATGACCCATGCCACCTCCACGAGCGTCGCCCGCGCGCGCAGGCTGGCCTCGGGTGTCACCACCTGCTCCACTTCGCCGGCAGCCGTGAGGAACGCCACGCGCAGGCTGGTCGGGACGTGGCGCGGCTTCACATAGAGCGCGTAGCGGTCGCTCCGGCCATCAATCTCTCCTGATGCCACGCCCACGATGGTGAGTCCGTCGAGCTCCACGTTGAGCGGCTGGACGCCGGCCGGCAGCGGGGCGGGCGGCGCGGGCACCTCCGCGTCGTAGGCGCGCAGCCAGGCGTGCGCGGGGATGCCGTCGACGGGCTTGAAGCGCTCCGCTGCGGGGGAGATGAGGTACGAGCGGTAGCCGCGCTGGCGGGCGAGCGCGAGGTCCGGCGACTTCCGGTACGTCATCCGCCCGCTCCAGAACATCAGGTTCTGCACCTCGAACTGGTCTTCCGGGTCCCGGTCCAGCGGCTGCCACAGCACGCTGCGCTCCGGCACCAACCGGTCCAGTGCCAGGCCCAGCTCACGCGTGTGGCTGATGAGGGTGCGCGGGTATTTCTTGCGCGCGCCGGAGAGGAGCGCCCCGGGCGCCTGGACGAGGAACGCCCACGCCAGCGCGAGCGACGCGGCCAATGCGAGGGCGGGGCTCAGCGTGCGCCGCAGCCGGGGGGACTCCTCGAGCACGCCCACCACCGACGCGGCGAGGGCGGCGAGCATCAGCCCTTCGGCCAGGCCGGGCATCGTGCGGGTCTGCTCCAGCGCGCCGGGGAGTGCCTGTCTGAAGCGGGTGAGGAAGTGCAGCCGGCCGAGGGCGAGGGGCGTGGCCAGCGTCGCGAGCGTGGCGGCCGCCAGCGGCGCGGCGCGCCACACGTCGTTGGCGATGAGCGCCAGCCCGACGAACACCGCGGGCATGGCGTTCCAGACATGGCCCGGCGCTTTCGCCGTGACGAAGGAGTGCGTCGCCCAGGTGGAGACCAGCCACAGCGCCACGCCCACCACCACGAACTCCCGCCGTCGCAGCGCGCGCAGCACCAGCCAGAGCGCCACGAGCGCGCCGAGCGCCACCGGGAGCGGGCGCAGCTCCGCGGCGTTCATCTCATTCAGGATGGCGTCCGCGGGACGGGCCCAAGGCGCGACGTCTTCGGTGTGGTCGGCGGAGATGTGCGTCGTGACGATGCGGGTGTTGGCGCGGAACACCTCCGGCCAGGTCAACGCCGCGTAGAGGTTCCAGGGGACCGCGACGGCGAGGGCGACGGCGACCATCGCCAGCAGAGAGCGCAGGCGCGGCCCCGCGCAGAAGCCGGTCCGTCCGCAGAGCCAGAGTGCGAAGGCCACGCCCAGCGGCGCCAGCGCCAACACGGTCTTGCAGAGGTAGGCCACGCCGACCGCGGCGCCTGCAGCGGCCGCCCACTTCCAGGAGTCGCGTTCGATGGACCAGAGCATGAGCACCATGGACAGCGTCACCCAGCCCACCAGCGTGCAGTCGGTCACATCACCGAAGAAGTGGCCTTGCGTGAGGACCCAGCCGAAGGGCAGGGCGAGGAAGCCGAGCGCAGCCAGCGTGGCCCACAGCCTTCCCGCGCCGCTGCGCGCGAGCAGGAAGAGCCCCACCGCCGCGCCGAGCTGCCCGAAGAGCGACGCCAGCCGCAGCGCGAGCGTGGTCACACCCAGCAGGTGCATCATCGCCGCGCCGAACCAGAAGGAGCCGGCGGGCTTGAGCAGCCAGACGCTCGCGGACCACCACTGCGCCGGGTCGGCGGCGTAGAGCGGGTCTTTGTAGAGGTGCGGGAAGAAGAACGTGTCGTACGTGCCGCGCGCGACGGCCTGGTGCATCGCCTCATCCCAGTTGTGGATGCTGACGTGCCCCAGGTTCGGCGCGAGCAGGGCGATGCCCCAGAGGACGATGGCGCCGAGGCAGAGCCCGTCCGCTCGGCTCCAGGGAGTGACGTAGGCGTCTTGCGAGGTGGGCAGCGCCATTCGATTGCGTTGCGTGATTACACCGCTGTGAGCACTCCGGCTAGGGTGCGCCGCCATGCGCCGCTACGAGCTCGTCGAGGGGACGTCCAGCAAGTTCTGGGAGATTGACGTGAGCGAGTCCTCCTTCACCGCCCGGTGGGGACGGATTGGCGCCAAGGGCCAGGAGAAGACGCAGGACTTCGACTCGCCGGCCGAAGCGAAGGCCGCCGCGGAGAAGCTCATCGCGGAGAAGCTCAAGAAGGGCTACTCGCTGGTCGACTCGAGCGACGCGGGTCAGAGCGTCGTCCCCAGCGCGTTGCCCGTCAACGCGGAGCTGGAGGCCAAGCTCGCGGCGAACCGCGACGACGTGGCGGCGTGGGGTGTGTACGCGGACTGGCTCATCGAGAAGGGCGAGGGCTGGGGTGAAGTCATCGCGCGCGCCATCGCCGGCAAGCCGGACGAGGGGAAGCAGCAGGAGACCGCGCAGGCGTTGCTGGGCGAGCTGTTGGGTGACGCCGCTTCCATCGAGTGGAAGTACGGCGTCATGGACCACCTCTCCTTCATGCCGGAGGACCAGGACGCGCTCGAGGAGGAGGGCTACGACGTCATCCTCGAGCGGGCACTTCGGCACCCCGCGGGGCGGCTGGTGCGCAAGGTCACCGTGGGGATGAACCCCTCCGAGGACATGGCGTGGAACATGGATCTCCCGACGAAGGTTCTGGCCGCCGTGGGTCCGCTTCCCCTGCTTGAGGCTGTCGACATGTCGCGGACGAACCTCCATATGGATCAAATCTCCTGGCGGCGCGTGGGCGACCTGCGGTCGCTCTGGAAGAGCGCGCCCCGGCTCAAGTCGCTCCTCCTGGTGGGCAGCCAGGGCAGCGACGATGGCGTGCCCATCAAGCTCGCGCCCATCGACGCGCCCCACCTCGAGGAGCTCTCCATTGAATCGGGTGGTCTGAGTGTCACAGCGCCCAAGGAGCTTGGCGCGGCAAACCTGCCCAAGCTGCGCCGGCTGGTCTTGCAGTTCGGGCAGGACAACTACGGGTGTGACTCGACGGTGGAGTCCCTGAAGGGAATTCTGGACGGGAAGGGGCTGCCTTCGCTCAAGCACCTGGGGCTGGCGAACTCGGAGTGGGAGGATGAGCTGATTCAGGCGGTGCTGGACTCGAAGGTGCTGCCCCGGCTTGAGGTGCTGGACCTCTCGCAGGGCATCCTGTGCAAGACCGGGCCGGCGCTGCTGCTGGCCAACGCGGCCAAGCTCAAGCACCTCAAGGCCCTGGACCTCAGCGAAAACTTCCTTCAGGAGGAGGAGCTGGCCGAGTTGAAGGCGGCGTTCCCTCAGGCGGACCTTGCCGAGCAGAAGGAGCTCGACGGGGAGCTCGACGACGATTACTCGCGCTACAGCAGCGTTGGCGAGTGAATGAACGTCAACGCGTTGATCGGCACCCATGACGTCCTGCTGATGACGCTGGACACTCTGCGCCACGACGTGGCGGTGGACCTGCTGGCGCGCGGCCGCACGCCGAACTTCGCGAAGCTGCTGCCCGGTGGTGTCTGGGAAACGCGGCACGCCCCGGGCAACTTCACCTACGCGTCACACCAGGCGATGTTCGCCGGGTTTCTGCCCACGCCCGCCGCGCCCGGCCGTCACGGGCGCCTGTTTGCCACCGCCTTCGGCGGCAGCGAGACGACCACCGGCGACACCTGCGTGATGGAGGCGCCGGACATCGTCTCCGGGCTCGCCGCGCGCGGGTACCACACGGTCTGCATTGGCGGCGTGGGCTTCTTCAACAAGCAGAACCCGCTGGGGTCGGTGCTGCCCGGCCTGTTCGCGGAGAGCCACTGGGCGCCGGAGCTGGGGGTGACGGACCCGTGCTCCACCGAACATCAGTTTTCGCTCGCCGCGCGGGTTCTGGGCGCGGTGCCGCGGACGCAGCGGGTGTTTCTGTTCATCAATGTCTCCGCGCTGCACCAGCCCAACCGGTTCTACCTGCCCGGCGCGCTCGAGGATTCGGTGAAAAGCCACGGCGCCGCGCTGGAGTACGTGGACTCGCAGCTGCCCGTCCTGTTCGACGCGCTCCGGCGGCGCGGGCCGTCGCTGTGCATTGTGTGCTCGGACCACGGGACCGCCTACGGCGAGGACGGCTATCAAGGCCACCGCTTGGCCCACCCGGTGGTCTGGACCGTGCCCTATGCAGAGTTTGTCCAGGCGGGTGCGCCGTCGTGATGACGCGGCTGGAGTCGATGCTCGCCGCCACGCCATACACGGGCTACCTCTATGCTTATCCGCACAAGACGGCGTACCGGCCGCTGAGTCCTCCCGTATCGCTGGCGCCCCTGTGGGACGGCGAGGACAAGCGGGCGCTCTTCCTCTACCTGCACATCCCGTTCTGCGAGATGCGCTGCGGCTTCTGCAACCTGTTCACCGCCGCGGGCCCGAAGGCGGACGGGGTGCAGCGCTACCTGGCGACGCTCCTGCGCGATGCGCGGCAGGTGAAGGCGGCGCTCGGCGAGGTGGCCTTCGCGCGGGTGGCGGTGGGCGGCGGCACGCCCACGCTGCTGGACGTGGAGAGCCTGGCGCGGCTGCTGGACCTCGCGGAGGGCGTGATGGGGGCGAAGCTGCCACTCGTGCCAGTCTCCGTGGAGTCCTCGCCGGAGACGGTGGACGCGGCGAAGCTCCGGCTGCTGCGGGAGCGCGGCGTGGACCGGGTGAGCCTGGGCGTTCAGAGCTTCCTCGAGGCGGAGGTGGCCGCGGTGAAGCGCCCGCAGAAGACGGCGGAGGTGGAGGCGGCGCTGGACCTCATCCGCGCCGAGGGCTTCCCCACGCTGAACATCGACCTCATCTACGGGATGGAGGGCCAGACCGAGGCGTCCTTCGCCACCTCCCTCCGGCAGGCGCTGCGCTGGCGGCCGGAGGAGATTTACCTGTACCCGCTCTACGTCCGCCCGCTGACGTTCCTCGGGAAGTCGAGCCAGCTCTGGGATGACCACCGGCTGAAGCTCTATCGCGCGGGCCGGGCGCTCCTGCTCTCCGAGGGCTACACGCAGGTGTCGATGCGGATGTTCCGGGCGGCGCACGCGCCCTCGCACGGCGGGCCGGTCTACCGCTGCCAGGAGGACGGGATGGTGGGCCTGGGCTGCGGGTCGCGCTCGTACACGAAGGCGCTGCACTACTCGTCGGAGTACGCGGTGAACGCGCGGGCGGTGCGGGGCATCATCGACGCGTACATCGACCGGCCGGACGCGTCCTTCACCGCCGCGCACTACGGCATCCGGTTGAGCGAGGACGAGCAGCGCCGGCGCTTCGCCATCCTCTCGCTGCTGGCGGAGGGGTTGGACGCGCGCGAATACCGCGGGCGTTTCGGTGCGGCGGTGTTCGAGGATTTTCCGCAGCTCTTGCAGTTGTCTGAGCTGGGGCTGGCGTGCCTCGAGGGCGAGCGGCTGGTGTTGACGCCGGCGGGCGTGGAGCGGTCCGACACGCTGGGGCCGTGGCTGCACTCCGCGCCCGTCGAGGCGCTGATGCAGGCGTACGAGGCGAGATGAGCGCGCTCACGGTGCTCTACCGGGGCCCGCTGTCGAGCTGCAACTACGGCTGCATCTACTGCCCGTTCGCGAAGCACCATGAGTCGCCGGAGGAGCACGCGGCGGACGGCGTGGCGCTGGAGCGATTTCTGGGATGGGCGCAGGCGCGGGCAGTCGGCCGGCTCTCTGTGTTTTTCACGCCGTGGGGCGAGGCGTTGGTGCAGCCGCGCTACCAGGAGGCGCTGGCGCGGTTGAGCCGCTTGCCGCGGCTGGACCGGGTGGCCATTCAGACCAACCTCTCCGCGCGGCTGGATTTCCTCCCGGACTGCGAGCCCTCGAAGGTCGGCATCTGGGCGACGTTTCATCCGGAGTGGAGCGACCGCGGGCGGTTCCTGTCGCGCTGCGCGCAGCTGCGCGAGAAGGGCGTGCAGCTGAGCGTGGGCGTGGTGGGCTTCCCGCGGTTCTTGCCGGAGATTCTGGCGCTGCGCGCGGAGTTGCCGGCGGACGTCTATCTGTGGATCAACGCGGTGAAGGCGGAGCCGTACAGCGAGGAGCAGATTGCAGCCTTCGCCAGAGTGGATCCGCTGTTCCGGATGAACCTGCGCCCCCACGCGAGCCTGGGGCGGGCGTGCCGCGCCGGAGCGGAGGTCATCTCGGTGGACGGGCAGGGCACTGCGCGGCGCTGCCACTTCATCCAGACGCCCATCGGCAACCTCTACGACGCGGGGTTTGAGCGCGCGCTCTTTCCCCGCGCGTGCACGAACGCCACGTGTGGCTGTCACATCGGCTACGTGCACCTGCCGCACCTGGGGCTGGACGAGGTGTTCGGCGAGGGGCTACTGGCGCGCGTGCCGGCGGAGGGCTTCGCGGATCTCCCACTGGTACACCGACTGGCCCTCCCGCTGCAGCCCGGGGAGGAGATCGCCGAAGGCGTTGGCCTCCAGCACGCGGTGGCCGGCAAAGCCTGACTCGTACATGAGGTCCACGCCCACGTGGAGGCAGTCGTGGGCGCCCGCCACGCGGCGGCAGCTCTCCATCGCGGCGTCCACTACCTCGCTCGGGGCGGCCGCGGCGAGCGCTGCGGGGTCCCCGCGCCAGCCGCCGAGGTGGAGGTTGGTGATGGGATGGCGGCTCTGGCGGACGACGGTAAAGGCCGGCTCGCCGGAGATGGTCAGCACGCGGCAGTCGAAGGGCGCGCCGTCGAGCGTCGCCTTGGGGACGCTTTGCTCCACCTGTGAGCCCTCGCGCAGGAGGAACTCCAGGACCTCGGCCACGCGCGCCGGCCGGGTGATGCGGCGCACGTTGAGGTTGTTGTACCAGCCGGTCCTGGCCACCTCGATGGAGGTGAGCAGCGACTCCTGTCCGTCGTTCAGCTCGTAGAGGGCGAGGCAGGAGGCGGAGGAGCCGCAGGAGAGCTTCACGTACGCCGCGCCGCAGCCGGCGCGCGTCACTGCGTCGCGCAGGGCCGCGGGCGTGTCGACACCGTCGACCCGCGCCGGGACGGGGACGCCGAGCGCTTCGTAGCGGCGGGAGGTGATGCGCTTGTCGAAGAGGTCCGCGATGGCTGCGGGTTCGGAGAGGACGGTCCAGCCGCGGCGCTGGGCGAAGAGCGCCTCCAGCTGGCGGAGCGCGGCGAGGAAGCCCAGGTGGTGCTGACGTGGGCAGAGGATGCGCCCCTTGTCGTGCGTGAGCGCGCGGACGCGGGCGGGCGGGATGCTGCTGCACGGCAGGCGAGCGGCTTCGCTGTACCCGCGTATCAGGAGCGCGCGCTCTACTTCGAAGCTCTCGCCCGCGGAGTCGATGCGGACCAGCGCCTCTGCGTGCGGGACGGCGGCGAGCGTCTCCGGGTCGTTCAGAAAGTCCAGCCAGGGGACCACCGTGGCGGGGGGCTCGCCGCAGTCGGCCAGCGCCTGCTGGAAGAGCGTGACGCGCCGGTTCTCCGCGTTGCCGATGAGGATGAACGGCGGGTGGCTCACCGGACGGCTAGCGCGGCAGCCCGCAGGCGATCCACCGCAGGATGACCTGCTTCTCCTCGACGGAGAGGATGCCGGCGTCGGACGGCGGCATGGAGCAGTCGTTCACGTCGTCCCGGACCGTGTCGTACCAGTCGGCGACGTCTGTATAGGTTTGCAGCGGCCAGGGCCCTTCGGGCGTCCCGTTGTGGCAGATGACGCAACGCGCGCGGAGGACGGGCGCCACATCCGTGCTGTACGAGGGCGCGGGCGTAGGGCAGGTGATGGCTCCGACCGGTTCGCAGACGAACGGGGTGCCGCCATCCGGAGTGGATTGCGTGCCGGGGCAAGCCGCCACGGTGAGGAGGAACAAAGCGAGCAGTGAGTGAGTTGCGACCCGGCGCATGGATGGGGACGCATCCTAGCCTGAGTTCCGCTGCGACATTTGGTCGCATGGCGGGGGCGCGGCCGCCTGCATTAAGAGCAAGCAACTACAGGCAAGAGCTGGAACACGGAGGAAGCGGATGAAGCGGACGCGTCTGGTTGTGCTGGGTGGTGGGGCCCTGGTGTTGGCGGCAGCGACCGCGAGCGCCCACGTTTCAGTGACGACTCCCGGCATCGCGAACGCGACGCAGGAGCTCACCTTCGGCGTTGGCCACGGCTGCTCGGGCGCGGACACGTACGCGGTGCGCGTGGTGATTCCGCCCGGCGTCACGTCGGTCCGGACGACGAACAGCGATCTCGGCAAGGCCAGCGTGGAGCTCGACGGCGGCACCGTCACCGCGGTCGTCTGGCAGAAGCCGCCCTCTGAGAGCCTCCCGGTGGACAACGCGTATTACAAGCTGACGCTCCGCGCGAAGCTCCCCAACCAGCCGTTCACCATTGTCCCGTTTCTGACCTACCAGACCTGCCGCGCGAGCGACGGTGGGACGCAGGTGTCCGAGTGGGTGGCGCTGACCGCCAAGCTCCCGGACGGCGGCGAGGCAGAGACCGCGCCGATGGTGACCGTGCTCCCCGCGCGCAAGGCCGGTTGGAACAAGTACACCGTTCCCGTGGCCATCACGGACCTGCTCACGTTCTTCGGCGACGCCCGCATCGTCTGGCGCGGGAACGCCGCGTACAGCAGCAACACCGCGACGGCCGAGCAGATTGGCGGCACCGAGGGCGTGACCGCGCTCACCTCGCTCCAGGCGGGCGATGAGATCTGGGTGAACTACTGATGTTCCGCTGGATACCCCTCGCCGCGCTGCTGCTCACCGCGGCCTGCCCCAAGCCGCCGGATCCCCCTCCACCCGCCCCTGACGCCGGCACCGGACCCTGCGTGGAGCACCCCGCCAACCTCGCCTCCCCGGGCAGTCAGCTGCCGTGTGAGCTGCTGCCCCCGGGGTTCACGCGGTAGGGCACGAGCGCCACTGCCAGCCGACTCGGGTCATCGACGAACAGGTGAAGGTCCTTCGTGCGCCGTCGCAGGCCGAAGAACCCGGCGAGGCTCACCTCGCGGTTGAGCCGGATGCACAGGTTGGGCGGGTCATACGGCGTGACGTTCAGCGTCCCCGGTGGTGAGCGGGTGCCCGGCGGCAGAACCGTCACTGACGCGATTGCCTCATAGGGGACGAGCCCGGTCAGCCGGGCGCCGAGGTTCAAGCTCAATCCCTCCGGAGTCACCTGGTGAGCGCCCTCCGCGAGGAGCCTTCGGTCGCCCAGGAGCCAGAGCAAGCCGTAGCCGTTGAGCGCGATGGCGCCAGCGTGCCACGCCCAGCCCGCATGGAAGGCGAAGTGGAGCAGCGCGTGGAGCGCGGGCAGCTCCGTCAGCGTGAGCAGGAGCGCGGCGGGCAGGATGAAGCCGGAGCGACTGGTGCGCAGGAAGCCGAAGGCGTTCGCGTGGTGCGTTGGGAGCGGCCGGCCCAGGGTCGCCTGGATGGCGGCGGTCAGCAGCCGCAGCTCGCCCAGCGCGATGGTCACGACCAGCGGCGGGAGGACGTTGCGCAGCCTCACTTCGACCTGGGTCCAGAACGTCGGGCCCCGGTGTCTCCAGGCGCTGGCGATGGCGCGGATTGCGAGCAGCGCCACTGTCGCCTCCGCGGCTGCGACGAGCGGGAGGAGCCAGCGCCCCTGTGGCAGGTCCAGCGCACGCGCGACCAGGCCGAACGCGACGAGGGCGAGCGCCACCGGGCGCAGGAGCTTCGCCGGCTGCAGATGCAACGCCCGCCACCCGCCCAGCGCGCGGGCACGGAGGAAGAGGGCGAACGCGGTGAAGAGCAGGATGTCCACCGAGCCCGCGTAGGGGAGCAGGGCCGTCTCGGGATGCCGCAGCTGCATCGCGGTGATGAGGGCGACCTCTCCGACCACCGCAACGCAGAACGCGGCGAACAGCATCCACGGCGGGCGAACGGCGACCATGGCGACTCCTTGCACTCGGGTCTGCCTCCGCTCTACCGCGCGGCGGCGCCAGGGGGCGAGCCGCGAGGTCCCGGTTGATTACTTGCGCCTGACGGGGCGATAAGCGTCCCGTGCGGATGGCCCTGGTGCTCCTCGTGACGGTCGCTTGCGCGGGGCCGCCGCGTGCGGCCGTCGCTCCGCTGACGGAGGGGAGCGCCGCGGAGCTGGTTCGCGAGTTGGCAGACTTCCTCACGCGGGACCCGCTGTCGGTCGAGGACGTGGTCCAGCGGTTGGGCGCGGTGGAGGAGGGGCCCGTCCGCCTCAAGCCGCGTCATCCGCAGGTCGTGCAGATGCGGCTCGCGCGCTACCCCGAGGGGTACGACGGGATTGCCGGTGCGCCGTACACGCTGGAGGTGGTGTTCACTCCCGAGGGTGGCCCGCTGCTCGCTGAACTGCAGCAGGTGCTCGGCGGCGGCGGCGAGTCGCGCGTGAATGCCCAAGGCGAACGGGTGAAGGTCTTCGCGCCGCGCGCTCCGGGCGCCCGCTGGAGCGTGGTGGCGATCGCCGCGCTGGCAGACTCCGCACGCGTCGCGCGCGTGACGTTCAGGAGAGATCCCGCGCGGTAGCTTGGCTGTGCTCATTGCGCGGGCGGGTCAGAAATTACTGTCGCCTGACAGCGGCCGTTCCGGCCCTGCTCCGGCGCGAGGAGGTCCCAAAGTGGTCGACCGGTCGACCAGCCCTTGTGTTCAGGCTGAGGTGCCGGCCAAACCTCCAGGAATCGCAAACGGATGGGTCCGAAGGAGGTTCGAGACCTCGTGGTCGACCAGGTGGTCGACCATTCATGAGTCGGCGCCGCTGCATGTCAAAGGCGCATGCTTGCTGGGCGTTCACCCTTCGCGGCCCGGTTGCGCGCGACCGGTCGACCACTTTGGGACCTTCCGGCCCGGGAGGGCGGCTCGAAGAAGCTCAGAGCGGGTGAACGCGGCACCTCGATGAAGTACTCCGCCGTACAAGGCATGCAGCACCGCCGCCGTTCAGCGAAGGCCCTCGGCACGCGTTCTACTTCGCCTTCAAGTCGGCCTCCTCCAACCGATCGCGCACGCTGAATGAAGGGATCCCTCAGGACGTGTAGACGTGTGCGACAAATGTTCTGCAATTTGTTTCATTTGGTGTTTTGCGGTCTCCCGCTGCCTCAGAACCCTGCCTCCGCCTCAACCGAGGCCTCGAAATTCCCTCCGCGGAGAACATCAGGGCAACCACGCAGGGTGCTTGCGCTCCTCTCCTCCTCAAGGATGACTGCACTGCGCTTCGCTCCTGGCAGCGCGAAGCAGGCGCCGATCTCCTTTCGCCACTCCGGGTAAACGAGACCTGCGCCGCAGCAGAGCTGGGTAGGTGGGGGCAGGTGCTCCAGCGGCACAGCGAGGAGTCGGCCGTAGACTTCCTGTGATGTGTCGCACGCCCTCCTCTCGAGCAGCTCTGGCGCTGGCTGCTTTGCTCTCAGCCGTGATCGCAGCTCTCTCCGAACCCGAGGGAATTGCGGCGGTGGACGCCCTTCTGGCCGGGAGTACTGCGCAGCCAGCGCCGAACGAGAAGGTGGATCCACGCTTGCTGAGGCTTCAGTACCTCCTCGGGGGTGACCCCGGGATCCGGGCCCGCGCGTGTGCAGCGCGCCTGGGTCCTTGGCCGGAAGCGCCCAGATGATCTCGCAGATCTGCGAGGGGTCTCAGCGCGCTGGACCTCGTTAGAGCTGGCGACTTTTCGATGGCCCCGGGCTACCGCGCGCGAAGGCTTGGGCGCTCAGCGCCAGCGGCGAGCGCGGGGAACGCCGCGCTCAGGCGCTTGGCGAGGGTGGGCGCGTCGCCCAGCTCGAGGCGGACCTTTCGGAGGCCAGGTGCCAGTGCGGTGAGCGCCGCGACGTCGGTGAGGCGCAGCGACTCGCGCAGGTCCAGCACCTCCAATCGGGCGAGCGTCTCAGGCTCCACCAGCTGCAAGACCGAGGTCACATCTCGCGCGCCGTGCAGCCCCAGCTCCCGGACGCCCTGGCGGATGAGGTGCGCGATGGCTGTCGCCATCGCGGTGGCGCCGGTGGTGCGCGTGGAGTCTTCGGTGAGGGCGAAGCGGCGGAGGCGGGGCGACTCCAGGGTGGCGAGGTCGGCGAGCAGGCGCGCGTCCACCCGGCTGGGCGAGAGCCAGAGCCGTTCCAGCGCCGGAAAGCGCAGCCGCTGGCCGAACGTGTTGAGCACCGCGCGCAGCCGCAGCTCCTTCAGCTGCGGCGCCGGCTGGAGCGCGGAGAGGGACTCCACCAACGGCCAGGTGGTGTCGGTGCGCTTGGCGGCGGCGAGGTCGAAGGCGCCCATCACCAGCGTGTCCAGGTGCGTGGGCCACTGCAGCGCGGCGAGCTCTCGCAGCGTCGCCCCGTAGCGCCCCTCCGTGCCGGGTGAGCCGAAGACACGCGGGCCGGTGGCAAAGTGCAAGCGTCGTGGTGCCCTCGCGCGGCGCAAGGCTCCTCGAGAGCAGCTCAATAGGTCCCGCAGCATCTCGGGGTTCCCCCGTTCGCGTAGAGCGTTGCGCCGTCAGGCGCATAGTCGAGACGTCGGCAGTGCTTCCGAAGCGTGGCTCATGGGCTGCTTCGCTCTGCTGGAAGCAAACCGGCAAGGTGCCGTGCGTGGGTTTGCGCCACCTCTCGACTATGCGCCTGACGGCGCAACGCTCCTAGAGAACAGCTCACCGGGCCCCGCAACATCGCGGGGTTGCCCCCGTTCGCGTAGGCGTTGCGCCGTCAGGCGCATAGTCGAGACGTCGGCAGTGCTTCCGAGGCTTGGCTCATGGGCCGCTTCGGTCTGTTCGAAACAACCCGGCTAAGTGCCGTGCGAGGGTTTGCGCCACCTCTCGACTATGCGCCTGACGGCGCAACGCTCGAGGCGAGCGGGGGAGCCGCCCGACTGAGAAGAGCTGTTCCTCCGACGAAATGGCCGGCCAGGGCCGGTCTCCTCCTCGAGGCGAGCGGGGGCGCGACGCATAGAGAAAACAGCTGTTCCTCCGACGAAATGGCCGGCTCCTCGAGGCGAGCGGGGTTGGCGCCCGACTGAGAAGAGCTGTTCCTCCGACGAAATGGCCGCCCAGGGCGTGGGGGTTGCCTAGAGCAGCCTCTTGAGCAGCTCCAGGCTGGCCTCTTGCCAGCCGGCCGACGAGCTCACTCCGCGCACCGTTGGCAGCGGCTGCGACACGTCCAGCACGTTCAGGCCTACGCGGGCGTCCCGCTCCGGCAGCGCCTCCTCTTGCGCGGAGATGAGCACCACGTCCACACGCGCCGCTCGCGCGTCCTCCGCCGCCCTCGCGAGCACCGCGTCGAGGCCCGGCGCCTGACCCAGCTCCACGATGTCGCGCTCAATCCATTCGCGCAGCAGCAGCGTGCACAGCTGTTGCTCGCTGGCCAGCGGGCTCTCCCCCGTCTCGTCTGCGAGGAACACCACGCGGAAGAGGAGCCCTTCCGTCTCATTCAGCCAGCCGGTGAGCTTACGCAGGGTGGCGAGGAGCCACCCGAGCACCAGCACCAGCCGCTGCCAGCGGGCGCCGGGGTCCTTGAAGCGGGCACGGATGAGCGAGGGCGAGAGGGCCAGCGTCACCACGCGGCGGCGGCGCACGAAGACGCTCTCGTCGCGTGTGTAATAGAGGAGCTCGGACTCCACGTAGCGGACGTCGAAGAGGTCTATCTCCGCGTCGCCGTCATCCATGTACGCCAGCTCAGAGGTGACCAGGTTCTCCAGGCTGCCGCTGTTGGAGAGCGAGGCGAACCCGCCGATGGGGTAGGAGGCCTCGTCGCTCACCTCGGTGGGGACGGGGCCGGTTGGAACAACGGAGGGCTTCAGGCGCCGGGGCAGCTCGCGCTCGAGCGCCTCCGCGCACTCCACCGCCTGCGCGGTCGCCAACCGCTGCCCGGGCGTCTGGAGCACCGTGAGGTTCTCCAGCAGAAACACGTCCGCGTCGCCCAGCAGCGCGCTGGCGCCTCGGGCGGCGCGGGCGAGCCCTTCGTAGCTCTCCGCCAGCGTCTCCACCAGGTCGCCTCCTCCCAGCAGCACGGCCCGGCTGGTCGCGAGCACCTCTTCGCTGGAGCGCTGGAAGACCCGACGCGCGAGGGCGGGGCTTACCGCGGCGCCGCCTCGCCAGCCCAGCCGGGTCAGCACCGCGCCCATCAGCTGCGCCGCGGCGCCTCCTCGCAGCTCGGCCGGCAGCCGCGCCACCGCGTCCTGCACCGCCAGCATCCGCCCCTCCGCCGCCAGGCGCGCCAGCAGCTGGTCCTCGTAGCCGCGCAGGGCCAGGCGCAGCCGCTCCGGCCAGTCGCTGTGCGGGCGGAGGAAGTCAGCGTGCGCTCCGGACGCCAGGCCGGCGAAGTCCGCCACCACGCCGGCCGACGGCAGCGCGGCCCACTCGGCCAGGCCCGCCAGCAGCGCCGGGGTGACGTCGGCGAGGGACGCGGCGCTCGGGCGGGTGAGCCGCATCAGGCCCACGCCTGCGCAGAGCCAGGCCTCCGCGTTCGCGCCGGTCAGCTCGTGAATCATGAAAGCCCAAGCAGCTTGGGCACCTTCTCCTCCAGGAGCTCTATCTCCTCGCGCGTCTCGCCCAAATACGAGAGCAGCTGCAGGTCCTGCCGCTCCACCGCGCCGCCGTGGATGATCCACGCGCGGGTCCTCAGCAGGCGGTAGAGCTTGATGAGCTTGCGGTCGCTGACGAAGACGTCGTCCTCGCGGACCAGCGTCTTGATGATGCGGCGGAACTCGCGCATCACGTCCTCCTTGAAGAAGAGGTCCCGGTCGCGCCGCTCCTTCCCATCCAGCCCGCCCTCCTTCTTGGTCATCACCAGCGTCAGGTAGCGGTTCGCCTTGAGCAGGTCCTCCAGTGTGGCGTGGCCTTCGGCCCACGGCTTCTGGTTGAGCTCGCGCCGCAGGGAAGACTCCAGCCCCGCGTCAATCAGCTCCACGAAGTGGGTCTCCTGCACAGAGCGGCACGCCGCCTTGAGGCAGAAGCGGTCCTTCAGCGCGCCCAGCTCCGCGTGCTCCGGCACCTCGTTGGTGGCGGCGAAGAGGATTTTCAGCCGCACGGGGACCGGCGCGCCGTCCTGGTAGAACTTGCGCTCATTGATGATGGTGAGCAGCCCGTTGAGGATGGCGGAGCTGGACTTGAAAATCTCATCGAGGAACACCAGGCGCGCGGTGGGCAACTTGCCGCGCTCGCGGCGCAGGTAGCGGCCCTGCCGCAGCTGATTGATGTCGATGGGGCCCAGGACTTCAGAGGGCTCGGTGAAGCGGGTGAGCAGGTACTCGAAGTAGTCGGTGTCTGAAATCTGCAGCGCGTCCTTGAACTTGAGGACCAGGTCGCTCTTCGCGGTCCCCGGCGGCCCCACCAGCAGGAGCGGCTCCTGCGCCACGGCGGCCACCGTCATCAGGTCGACCAGCGGCTGCTTCTGCACGAAGTGGCGGCCGAGCGAGAGGCGGAAGCGGTTGATGCGCTCCCGCAGGCCCTGGGATTCGGCGGAGAGCTGCTCCAGCGTCAGGTCGGCGATACGGTCCAGCGGCTCGGCGGTCATGCCCTCTCCACGTCCCGGTGGATTCTCCGGCGCACCAGGTACTCATCCTCTTCCACGAACCGCCGGCCGGTCTCGCCCATCGTGAGGTCTTCGCTCGCGTGGCCTAGCACCAGGGCGTCCGCGAAGGAGATCATCGACAGGCAGAAGTGGCTGTTGGTGTTGAAGCTGTCGGTGATGAACGGCAGCTGCTGCGCCAGCCGCTCCAGGCCGGCCAGGGCGTACTCCACCGGTGCGTTGGCGAGCGCCAGGGCGATGGCTTTGGTGAGCGCCAGCCGGTCCGAGAGCGGCGTCGTCTCCTCGCCCAGGCGCTGGAACGCGCGATCGAAGATGGGAGCGGCGCCGTCCATCTGACGCAGGTGCGCGAACCCGCCGGCCAACGCCAGCCTGGCCAGGTGGGCCTTGGTGTCCTGCCCGTTCGCCGCGCTCGCCGCCGCCGCGAGCAGCCCGGCCGCCTCATCCCGCAAGCCCACCCGCCGCAGCGAGCGCAGCGCGGCGGCCAGCGCGGGGCCCGCCTCCGCCGCCTGCGCCTGCCCCATCTGCGCGAACAGCTCCCGCAGCGTGCCCACCAGCTGCCGCACCCACTCCACGCGGTTGAAGTGCCCGGCCACCTTGAGCGCGTCCTCCAGCACCCGCGCCCGCGCGGGTGGCGGCAGGCCCTCCACCTGCTGCACCATCTGCGCGAGCAGCGGCACCGCGCGCCCCTCTGGCAGCTGCGGCAGGAAGTCCATCAGGCCATCGAGCATCCGCGCCTGCTCTTCCGGCGGGGCGCCGCCCTTCGCCGTGGCCGCTGTCAGCCGCTCCACCGCCTGGGCGAGGCCATCGAGGTCCGTCATCCCGCGCAGGTTGGCCAGCTCCTGGCCCCGGGGATCCGCGCCGGTCTTGAGGAAGCCGCCCAGCGGATCCAACCGCTCCTGCGGCTCCAGCACCGTTGAGCTCTGTCGCAGGCGGTCCACCTTGTAGCGCAGGAAGGGCTCCAGCCCGTTCAGCGCGCCCGCCACCTCCGCGGGCAGCGGCGTGTCCGGCGCGCGGCCCTCCAGCGCCTGGTCTATCCGCGCCCCATACGCGCGGGAGAGCAGGTCATGCACCGGGTCCTTGAGGTTGAGGGCCTCCAGCGCCGCCGCCCGCAGCGCCCGCGCCCGGACGCCGTTGCCCAGGCGGGCGAACCCGTAGGCGAAGACCAGGCTGACATACGCGTGGGTGTCCTTCGGCGCGGCCTCTACCTCGGACCGCTTGCGCCGCATCGTCTGGAAGCGGCCAAGGAGGAGCTCCAGCTGCGCAGACAGCCGGCCCGCAGCGCCCGCCTCGCGCCCCCCATCGCGGTCTCCGCCCACCTTGAGGAAACGCGGCACGTCGCGCTCCAGCGACAGGCCGCGGTGCAGCGCGGAGAGGGCGCGGTCGCGGGCGCGCACCAGGCCGAGCCGGTCTCCTCCGGCCAGCTGCGAGAGCGCCACCCGCCCCAGCCAGAAGGAGCGCACGTCGAGGTTGGCGTCGTGCCGGTCCAGCCAGAGTTGAAGCCGGTGGAGCTCCGCAGGCGGCACCTCGCCCGAGTCGCCCAGCGAAGCCGCCACCAGCTGCGCCACCAGCGCGCGCGTCTCGTCCGCCGAAGGGGCCGTGCGCGCCAGCAGCGTCGTGAGGAGCGGCGGCTTGGCGGTGAGCAGCGCGGCTTCTGCCTCAGCCCACTCGCGCGCCAGCTGCGCGCCTTCCGCGCCGTCCGTCTCCCACAGCGCGCGGCCCCAGCAGAGCCCCGCCTCGCCGGCGCGGGAGAGCGACGTGTTGAGCCCGCCCATCTGGCGCCAGAGGTCCGTGCGTGCGGGCGCGTCGAACGGCGCGTCCAGCGTGAGGAAGGAGGCCTCCACGCCTGTCAGCTCCACCTCCGCGGCGGCCAATTCTTGCGGTGCCGCCGTCGGCTTGCGCGCGAGCGCTTGCCGGAGCGTGCCGCGCGGCTTCGCGGAGGCCGCTACGGGCGGCTCGGCCGGGGCCGGCTGCGGCTTGCGGCGCGGCTCCGTCACTGGTTTCTCGCGCCGCGCCTTCGGTGTCGGCTCCGGCTCGGTGGTGCCTTGGGGCGGGTGCGCGGCGCGGAAGGGCTCGAAGTCGAAGAGCGCGCCCTTCACCCACGGCTCCAGCGCGGCGGCCGCGCTCCCCACCATGTAGTCCACCCACTCGCTCAGCGGGCTGAAGGACGCGTCGGGGATGGACTCGCGCTCGAAGGCGCCGCCCTGGGTGGGGACCAGCCAGGTGAGCAGGTCCGCGTCCGGCGCGAGCAGCTCCCTCAGGCGGTCTCTTCGCAGCGGCGGCTCCAGCGCGCAGTCGTACGGGGCGAACAGGTTCGGAATCTGCGCCAGCGGCGCGTACGCCTCGCCGGGGACCACCAGCGCGCCATCGCGGCCACTGCGCGCGCGCAGGAGGACCTTCGGTTCGGCCTCACCTGCGCGGGAGACGACGGCGAAGCTCAACGGCGCGAGCGCGGCCTCCGGCAGGCCTTTCACCAGCGCCTCCACCTGCGCCACCGCCTTCTCGCGCACCACCCACAGCGTGGGCGGCTGCGGCCGGGCGCTGCGGGCCAGGCGGAGCGGGACGGCCAAACGCTGCGCCGGCGCGCCGGGCGTCCAGGCGGGCTGCGGCGGCGAGAGCGGCACGTCCAGGCGCTGGTAGAGGTCCGTCCAGGGGCCCTCTGCGAGCAGGAGCCACGGCCCCTCGCCCGGGATGAGCGCCAGCGTCCCCGGTGCGGGCTTCGCATTCGCAGCCAGCGGGTGCGCGTAACCCAGCTCCGTCCAGACGCGCTCCTGCCCGGCAGGAGAGGGGAGGAAGGCGCGCAGGCCGTCCACGCGGTCCAGCGCCGCCATCAGCGTGTAGAACGGCGGAGAGAGGACGCGCAGCAGCGCCAGCGCCTCACCGGGCCGCTCGAGCAGCCGGAGCTCCTGCCGGTCGCAGCCCAGCCGCAGCATCTCCCCGGCCAGCGCGAGCAGCGCGCGGTCCTCGCCGGGGACCAGGAAGAGCACCGCGCCGGCCTCGGGCGGTGGGTCCGCGGCCCGCTGCGCCCGCACGGCTTCGCTCCAGGAGCCGCCGGGCGCGGTCTGCTCGGGCACCGGGCCTTCGGTGACTCCGGCCTTCAGCAGCTGCGCCTTCACCTGCGACGGCAGCGGCGCCTCCGGGCAGACCGACACCGTCCCGTCCGCGGCCCTCGCGTGGCGCACGGGGCTGGACTGGAGCGCCTGCGGCACCACGCCTGCGGTGAGCGCCAGCCGGAGCGCCTCCTCGCTGGGGAAGACGAGCGCGCGCATCAGCCCTTCTGCTTGAGGCCTTCCGCGCGCGGGGGCTCCTGCGCCGGTTGCTCTTGACGGACGCCGCTGTCGGACTCGCGCTCGAGGACAATCTCTCCCACCTCGGAGGCCTTCAGCGCGCCGCCGGCGATGAGCTTGTCGACCAGCGCGCGGTGCGCCTCCTCGTGCTCCTGGGGGAGGGCGTCGGACTCGCTGGTGTACGAGATGATGACGTTCTTCTTCTGCGTCTTTGGATCCACCTGGAGCCGGATAATCAAATTCGCCATGTCACGCCTTTCTCGGCAGCAGGTGCGCGAACGACTCCCGGTCCAGCACCTTCTTCTCCAGCAGGAGGTCTCTGAGCGCGATGAGGAGCGCCTTGTTCTGCGCGAGCAGTTGCCGCGCGCGGGCGCGCTCGCGGTCGAGGATCTCCTTCACGGAAGACTCGATGGCGGAGCGCGTGGCGTCCGAGTAGTGCGTCGCAGGTGCGTCCGGGTCCGGGCTTCGAAACTGCCGCACACCCAGGGTGTCCGGCCCCATCCCGAACTCCTCCACCAGCGCGCGGGCCATCGCGGTGGCGCGGTCCAGGTCCTGCGCGCTGCCGATGGAGAGGTCCTCGAGGAGCGCGCTCTCCGCTTCGCGGCCTCCGAAGAGCACGCAGATGTTGTCGAGCAGCTGCCCGCGGGTCACCACGTAACGGTTGGCGTGGTCCGCGTACCGGACGTAGCCCAGCGCGCCGGCGAGGTCTCCTCGGATGGTGATGCGGTCAATGGGCGGCGAGTGCGGGCAGAAGAGCGCGCACACCGCGTGGCCGGCCTCATGCGTGGCGACGACGTGCTCTTCGCTGGGGGTCAGCTCCGGGCGGTCCAGGAACTCCGAGAGCGCGCGCTCCACGTCGGGGACGTCCGTCGGGCCCTCCTGCCGGGAGCGCAGCCGTTGCCGCGCGAGCGAACGGCACAGGGCCTGGATGTGGTCCCCTGAGTAGCGGGTGTTCTGTCCTTCCACGCGCTCGCCGGTCTGCTTCACCGCGAACTCCAGCGCCCGTTCGCTGAAGGCGAGGCCCAGGCGCTGGTCATAGATGGAGAAGATGGCGCGGCGGTCCGCCGCGTTCGGGTACGGGATGTGGAGGTGGAACTCGAAGCGCCCCGGGCGCAGCAGGGCGGGGTCCAGCGACTCCACGAAGTTGGTGGTCCCCACCACGAAGACCAGCTCCTCGCGCCGGAAGCCATCCATCTCGGTCAGGAGCTGGTTGACCATGGAGTGCTCCACGCCGGAGCCGGTGAAGGTGCCGCGCGCCGCGGCGAAAGAGTCCAGCTCGTCAAAGATGATGAGGCTGGGCGCCGCCTGGCGCGCCCGCACGAAAATCTGCCGGAGGTTCTCTTCGCTCTCGCCCACCCAGCGGCTCTTCAGCTCCGGGCCGCTCACCACTGTCACCGCCGCGCCCAGCGCGCTGGCCATCGCCTTGGCGAAGAGGGTCTTCCCGGTGCCGGGCGGGCCCCAGAAGATCATCCCGCGCGGGATGAGCGACTCCACCCGCTTGACCGACGCGTCGTCCGAGAGCCCTTCCTTGTAGGCGAGGACGTCCAGAATCTCCTGCTGCAGCCGCTCCTTCACCTTCAGGTAGCCGCCGATGTCGCGGTGAAGGTCCATCTCCGGGACGGAGAGCTGCCCGCTCAATGTGCCAGAGCGCAGCTGCGCCATCGCCGGCTTCGGGTCCGACGGGTAGTCCTCGCCGGTGAGGGTGGACAACAGCCGCCGCAACCGCACCGCGTTCACGCCGGAGACGTGCTTGTACAGGTGATACGGGTTGAAGCTGCGCGCGGAAGAGAGCTTGCGGCTCTCGCGCTGGGTGACCAGGTGCCGCAGGCGGTCCCGCCCCACGCCGAGCATCGACTCTTTGTGGGGGAAGAGGTTCTCGATGACCGACGGCAGCGGGAACGAGGGGTCTTTGAAGCCCAGCCAGAGGATTTCGGGGTTCTCGTAGAGCAGCGGGATGACCTCCCGCGCCTCCGCGGTCAGCCCGCCGGAGGAGGAGGTGAGCAGGTCCAGGTGCGGCAGGACGATGATGCGCTGGCCCACCGCGCCGCGCACAATCTCCCGCAGGTGGAAGATGATCGCCCCGATAAGCCCGGCGCCCGGCGGGAGCGGCGGGAGATCCGGGTTGGGGCGCCCGTCGAGGTAGATCAGCTGCCGGCCGTCCCGCTTCAGGCGGTCCCGAAGGCACTTGTAGAAGTACGGCGTCAGCTCCTTGTCCGCTTCGATGAGGACCGGCAGCCCGCGCCCGAGCGCTTCGTGGCTGCGGGAGAGCTCCACCGGGTAGGCCGCCTCCACCGCCGCGAACGCGGTCAGCTCGACAGGCAGCTCCTCCTCGGAGACCTGGACGCCGTTGCTCAAACCCGGACCTTGATGGTCATCGAGCCCGTCTGGGGATCTTCCGAAATCTCCTCAATCGTCCCCAGCTCACCCGCGCGGACTTTCAGCGCCTCGGCGGTGACCTTGTTCACCACCTGGTCCAGCTCCGCGCGGATGCCTTTGAGCGCGTCCTCGAGCTGCGCGGTCAGCTTCTGCCGCAGCTTCTGCTCGTCCGCGTCCGCCTTCGCCACCAGCTGTGCCTGGACCGTGTCGCGCAGCTGCTGCACGCCGGCGTCGGTGAGCAGCGGGTCCGCGCGCGCGGTGCGGGTGGCGCTCACGGCGATCTCCTTCTGCGCGCTCAGCCGAGCCGCCACGTCGCCGGTCTGGAGATCCACTGTGACCTCCACGCCGTCCGCCTGCCTCCGGACCGCGGTGTTCCCCTCGCGCGTGAAGCCGCGCCCGGTCAGCTCGGCGCCGAGCAGCTCTGCCAGGCGATCTCGCTCCAGCACCGGCAACAGCTCCAGCCGGGAGCAGACACCGTCTTCCAGCTCCACGTGACGGCGATGGGACTCCTTGACCTGGATCCGATACGCGCGGCTCATGGGCGTAGTCCTAGCACAGCGCCTGCAACGCCTGGTGCAGCTCCTCGGCGAGCCGGAAGCCGCGGTCTCCCAGCTGCTCCCACTCCTGCACCAGCCGCTGGGCCCCGGCGTAACCGTCGTCAATGAAGCGGACCGCGCGGTGCTCCTGGTCCCACGCGCGCAGCCGGCCCACTGCCCGCAGCAGCGCGCCCGCGGCGCGGCGGGCCTCCTGGCGGTCGCGCAAAGGCGCGGTGGCGTCCAGGCCTTCCGTGAAGGTGGCTGCGGACGGCGGCACCGCGAGCAGGTGCACGGCCGCCTCCACGAGAAATCCGCAGAGGTCGCGGCGCCCCAGCCTGTCCGCCGCGGAGAGCACCTCCTCCAGCACCACGTCCTGGGACGCGCCCATCCGTTGCAGCTCCTGCGGCGAGAAGCGCTCTGCCTTGCGCCGCTCCGCGTTCAGCCAGCGCCGCGCGAGGTCTCCCTGCAGGCCTTCGATGAGCACGGTGAGCGGGGCGAGCTGTAGGTCGGGCAGGGCGGGGAGCGGCTCGTTTTCTCCCAACGACGCGGCGAAGCCCAGCCGGCACAAGAGCGCGCTCCGGAAGAGCCCTTGTCGCGCCAGCGCGCGCGCGTATTCGCTGCCGTCCAGCAGGGCGCAGGTGGCGTAGAGGAAGAGCTCATCCGCGGGCGTGGGCGCGCCGCTGACGTGCAGCTGGGTCCGGTCCGTCCCCGAGAGCGCGCGGCTGGTGAGCCAGCGCAGGACTTCAAAGGTGACGGCGGAGAAGCGCAAAGCAGGCGGCGGGTGGCGCTCCCAGAGGCGTCCCACGCGGATCTCTCCGCCCTGCAGCGAAGCCGCCAGCCGTCCGCCGCCCGCGCGCATCAGCCACAGCACGCCGCCGCGGGCGAGCGTGTCCTCCAGCACCGCCATCGCCGGAGGGGCAAGCCCTTGCAGCGCAGGCTTCTGGACGCCGAGGAGCGGCTCCACGTCTTCGAAGGCGGCGAGGCCGAAGACCGCGCGGGCGAGTGAGAGCAGGTCATGCTCCTCCGGAGAGACCGGGGTCACCGCCGCACCCGGTCCGCCAGCGCCGGCCAGCCGTTGATGGTGAGCGTGCCGTTCTCCCAGCGCAGCTCCACCGTGTTGCGCTCTGCGAAGCGCGCGTCGTCCGGGCGGTAGCGGCCGGTGAGGAAGTGCACGCGCTGGTTGGTGGAGCCAATCCAACGGCGGCGGGACTCCGGCAGCGCCTGCTCGAACCGACCGTCCACCAGGAGGTCCGTCGCGGCCAGGAGCTGCGCCACCGCGGGGTCTTGCTGCGCTTGCAGCTCCTCCATCCGGTAGCCCGAGTAGATCATCACAGAGCGGCCGGCGGCCTGGACCTGCTGGCAGAGCGCGGCGAGCGGACCCGGCTGCTGGAACGGCTCCCCGCCGAGGACGCTGATGCCCTCGACGTCCGGCGCGGCGCAGATGCGCTCGGCCAGCGCGTCCACCTCCACGTCGCGGCCGCCGTCGGTGGCGAACATCTCCGGGTTGCAGCAGCCGGGGCAGCGCAGGGTACAACCCTGGACCCAGAGCGCGTAGCGCCGCCCGGGGCCTTCAGCCTCCGTGCCGGGAATCTCCGCGGCGAGCCGCAGCGTCAGAGAAAAAGGGGACAGGCTACTTTTTGCCGAAATGGGGACAGGCTGCTTTTCGCCGAAAAGTAGCCTGTCCCCATTTTCTTCACCAGATGTAGCGGAGCGTGAGCTGTCCCCCGAGGGCGCGGGAGTCCTCGGAGTTGGCGCTGGCGCCGCCCTCTTCGAACCCGACCAGGGGTTCACCGGCGATGAGCCAGACCACGCTGAGGCCGAGCTCCAGATTGGGCCGGCCTGAGTAGAAGGCGCTCAGCGCCACGGACTGGGCAAGGATGTCCTTGTTCAGGAACGTCGTCCCGGTCCGCCCTCCCAGCGACAGCAGGTACTCGCCCATCACGGCCACCGGGACGCGCAGCGGGCCTTTGAGGTCCACCGTCAGCGCCGCTCCGAGATCCACCCGGGAGGCGTTGGAGGTGAGGGCTTCGGATTCGCCGAGTCCCGGGTTGAAGGGCGTCTCGGTCCGCCAGATTTGCCGGAACTCGGCCGACACCTGGAGCGAGAACGCGGGCCCGAAGGCCTTCGCCAGATAGCCGCCGCCGCCGAGGCTCCACTCGGAGGTGGGCACCAGGATGTTCTCCGCCAGCGTCCCTTCCAAGAGCGAGGCCACCGTGCGCCCGGGCTCGGCGACCAGAGCGCGGGCGAAGTTGAAGACGGTCAGGTTCCTTCCGGCGTTCGCCCCGCCGAAGCCTCGCAGGGTGAGCTGCAGCCCGGCGCCTTCGTGCCGCAGGACGCGCAGCGCCACGCCGCCGTCGCCGCCGCCTTCGAGCGACGCGCCGCGGAGCAAGAGCGCGTCGATGTTGATGCCGCTCAACGCGCTGCCGCGCCCGTGGCCGTAAATCCCGAACCACGGGGCCAGAGCGAAGCTCAAGTCCAGGGTCTGCTGGAAGGCGCCCAGGCGGAGGTTCCGGCGGCCCAGCTCGCCGACGGGGAGCTGATCCGCGCCCAGCCAGCTGAAGCCCTCGGTGATGCCCACGCGCGTGCTGACAAACGCGCTCTGACTGAGCACCGGGGTGATGAAGGTGTTTCCACCGAGAATCCGCCCACCGGGGTTGGGCGCGTCTGACGTTGATTGCGCTGCGGTGGGAAGGGCGGCGGCCAGAAGGCCGATGAAGAAGGCGCGGTGCAGGTCTGCCATGTGAGGTCTCCTCGCGAAGCGCCCAGTCTGGCGAGCGCCACCCTGCTCGCCATCCGGGGGAACCCTGTAGCCCCGCGGTACGACGGCCGTGGGAGCAGCTCGGCCCCGCTCCCACGGCCGGTCCTGACAGCGAACGGCTACTGCCGGTTGACGAATGGACGGGGCCCGCCGAACCCGAACTGGCCCTGGCCCATGCCGCCCATCATCATCCCGTTCTGCGAGAGCGCGCTGCGGATGGCCTCCTGCACCGCGCGCTCGGTCATCCCCCCACCGTACTGAGGCTGCCAACCCATACCGCCGCCCCACTGCTGCTGCGGCCCGTAGCTGTGCGACGCGCCGCCGTACGGCGTGGAGGACAGCGCGGTGCGGATGGACTCGCGCAGCGTGTCGCGCGCGCGCTCCTTGAAGGCGACCTCGGCGCGCTCCTTGAGCGCGTCCGCCAGCCGCTCGCGCAGCGCCTCGGGCAGCGTCTCCGACAGGTGGGCCCGGAGACCCTCCGTGAGCCGCTCCGCGCCCTGGCCGATGTACGGCGTGGCGACCTGTGAGACCGCGTAGCGCACGGCCTCATGCAGCTGCTCCCGCACCGTGTCCGCCACGCGCTCGCGGACAATCTCTCCAATCCGCTCCCGCAGGCCGTCCATCAGCTTCACCTTGGCCGCGACCGCGACGGACTCCACCACCATGCGCGCGAAGCTCTCCCCGTCCTCGAAGGAGTACTGGGCCTGCTGCAGGTGCGGGATGACCGTCTGGAGCGCCTCGCCCACGCGCTGGTGGATGGTGCTTGCCAGCTTGGTGCGGAAGGCCTCGGTGACCCGCTCGCGCAGCGTGTGCTCGATGCGCTCCCGGATGAGCTCCGACACCTTCTCCTTCAGCGCCTCCGCCACCCACTCGGCGTTCCGGCCGGTGAGGCCAATCTGCGGGCCGACCATCAGGAGCTGGACCCGCGCCGCCTCCGCCACGCGCTCCCGGACGACTTCCCGGACGCGCTCGCGGATGACGTCGTTGGCCTTCATGCACAGGTCCTCCACCAGCCGCTCCTTGAGCGCGATGGACACGCGCTCGTGCAGCAGCTGCTTGATCCGCTCCGGATCAAAGCTCGTCTGCTGCTGCTGCTGCTGCCACGGGCTCGAGTACCCGCCGCCGCTCTGCGGCGAGAGGCGCCGGATGGCCTCCACGGTGGTCAGCAGGGCGTTGGAGAGGCGCTGCAGCTCTTCGGGGTTGATCTTCTGATCGAACATGGGACTGACCTCATCTGCATTGGGGTGGGACTGCTTCGGCTACGACGGCTTCAGTTGGGTTTGGGTTCGGCTTCGGTCGCCTTGACGAGGCGGATCTGCACCAGCCCGGCGCGGGCCTGGACCTTCGGCTCGCCGGTGACCGCGTGGGGCAGGTGGATGACGCGGCGGAAAGGTCCGCGGGCGATCTCCGCGTGCCGGAAGCGCGGGCCGTCCACGCTGTGGGCGCGCGCGCCGGAGAGGGTCAGCGTGCTGCCCTGGACGGAGATCTGGAGATCCTCCTGCTCAACGCCCGGCAGCGCCACCTCCACCCAGAGCTCCTTGTCGTCCTCCAGCAGATCCACCGGAGGCGCGAAGGAGAAGGGCGGCACGCGCTCTGAAACATTGGGGAGGGTGCGCGCGACGGCTTCGAGATCGCTGAACAGCCGGATGACGCCGTCCGCGGAGAGCGGGCTCGCCTCCGGTGAAGCCTCCGTGTTTTCGTCGGGAAGATCCTGGCCGGTCAGCGCCTGGTGGATCTCCCGCACGTGACTGCGCATCAGCTCCAGGGTGGTGCGTTGCATGAGAGCACTCCGGGGTGGGAAGGCGGCGCAAGGTAGACGCCTCGCTGTGGCCCCGATAGTGACCGCCAGGAGCGCGCGCCTTTCGGAAACTGGTCACGTCACGTCGCAGGGGTTTCTCTGGATGTTGTGCGCGCAGCCCAGGGTGCAGCTTTCAGCTCACAAAGGAGGAGGCACATGGGCAAGCACATGAAGGGGATGTTGTTGTCGGCGCTGCTGGCAGGTGGGGGAGTGGCGCTCGCTCAGGAACCGTCGGATCCGTCGTTGCCACCGCAGCCGTCTCAACCGTCTGCGCCGCCGGTCAACGAACACATGCGGACGGGGATGGAGAAGGCGACGGGTGAGGATCTCAGCCACCTGCGGACGGCCGAGCTGAAGGTGGACAAGGTTGACCGCAAGAAGCACAGCGTGACCTTCGAGGCGAAGGTGTCGCCCGAGGCGTCCTTCACCAAGGACGGCGGGCAGCCGATCAAGCTGGATCAGCTGCAGAAGGGCGACACCATCCGGGCGGCGTTTGATCCCGCCACCGGCGAGGTGGTCGCGGTGGAAGTGATCCAGGTCAAGAAGTAGCCGAAACAACGTGAGCCCCTCGGCGCCGGCGAAGTCCAGGCTGCTGTCCGGGCTGGAGGGGATAGGGCGCACCGTTCAGCTGCTCGGGCAGACTGTGCTCTGGGCGGTGCGCCCGCCTTATGACTGGAGCGAGCTGTGGCGCCAGATGGGGCGGCTGGGCGTCGGCTCCATCCCGGTCGTCTTCTTCACCGCCGTCTTCACCGGGATGGTGATCGCGTTGCAGACGTACACCGGCTTCGCGCGGTTCAAGGCGGAGGGCTTCACCGGAGGCATCGTCGCGCTCTCGGTGATGCGGGAGATTGCGCCTGTCTTCACCGCGCTCATCGTGACCGGGCGGGTGGGCAGCTTGATCGCCGCGGAGCTCTCCAGCATGCGGTCCACCGAGCAGATAGACGCGCTGCGAGCGATGGGCACGGAGCCCGTGCAGTACCTCTTCGTGCCGCGTGTGCTGGCCGGGATGGTGATGCTGCCGCTGCTGCAGGTCATGGCCGACGCCGTGGCCATCGGCGGCGGGCGGGTGGCCGCGGTGTCGCTCCTGGGCGCGAACTCGTCAGACTACGACCTGAGCACCTTCCACCTGCTGCAGCGCTCGGACTTCCTCTCCGGGCCGATCAAGTCGGTGGTGTTCGGGCTGTTGCTCACCTTGATCGCCTGCGTGAAGGGGTACGAGTCCTCGGGCGGCGCGGAGGGCGTGGGCCGCGCGGCGACGGCGGCGGTGGTGACGGCCAGCGGGGCGATTGTCCTGGCCGACTTTGTCCTCTCGAAGCTCATCTTCTGAAGGGCGCGCATGCCTGCCGAGCCGCGGATCCCCAAGCTGTCGCTCTCTCACGTGAGCAAGGCGTTCGGACCGCGGCGCGTGCTGGAGGACCTCTCCGTGGACATCTACAGCGGACAGGCGATGGTCATCATGGGCCCCTCGGGCGGGGGGAAGAGCGTGCTGCTCAAGCACTTCAACGGGCTGCTCCGGCCGGATGCCGGGCAGGTGCGGGTGGACGGGGTGGACCTCTGGAGCCTCTCGGAGCGCGAGCGCGGGAAGGTCCGCCGGCGCTTCGGGATGGCGTTTCAGGAGGGCGCGCTGTTCGACTCCATGTCGGTCTACGACAACGTGGCGTTCCCACTCCGCCGGCACACCGCGCTCACGCCCGCCCAGCTCCGCGAGCGGGTGCTGCGTTGCCTGGAGCTGGTCAAGCTGCCCGGCGCGCAGTCGCGGCGCCCGGCGGAGCTCTCCACCGGGATGCGGCGCCGCGTGGGTTTCGCGCGCGCCATCGCGCTGGACCCGGAGATTCTCCTCTTCGATGAGCCGACCGCCGCGCTGGATCCGGTGATGGTCACCATCATTGACCAGGTGATTGTGGATTTGAGGCGGCGGCTGAAGGCCACCACGGTGCTGGTGACCCACGAGCTGCGGACCGCCCGCGACATCGGCGACCGGTTCGGGCTGTTGATCGACGGGCGGTTGGTGGCGGACGACATACCAGAGCGGTTCGAAGCCTCCCGGCAACCCGAGGTGCGGCAGTTCCTCGAGGGCCGGCTGGAGGGCCCGCTGTGGCGCGAGGAGCTGGCCGTGGGAGGCGGACCATGAGCGACGCCGCCAAGGTCGGGCTGTTCGCGCTGGTCATCTCGGTCATCGCTGCGTACTTCGTGCTGCGGATAGAGAACGTGGAGCTGCGGGGCGGCCGGCGCGAATACAAAGTCCGTTTGGAGAACGCCCAGGGGCTCATCATCAAGTCGCCGGTGTACTTCAAGGGCGTCAAGGTGGGCCGGGTGGTGGACCTGGAGCTCAACGACGACTACGTGATGGCCACGCTGTCGGTGCCGCCCGGCATCATCCTGCGCGAGGGCACGCGAGCGACCGTCGCCAGTGTGGGGCTGCTGGGCGAGAAGGAGCTGGAGCTGTCTCCCGGTCCGCCGGGCGCGCCGCCCTTGACCGCCACCACGCCCATCGTCGCGGAGCAGACCGCCACGCTGGACACCGTCATCAGTCAGATGGGCCGGGTGGGCAAGGACGTGAAGGCCATCACCGGCGAGGTGCGCGAGACCGTGGAGGATGCGCGGCTCAAGCAGCTGCTGGAGGCGCTCACGGAGCTGTTGGTGGAGATGAAGACGCTGGTCGCGGCGAACCAGACGGACGCCAACGCCGCGCTGGTGAGCGTGCGCCGCATGGCGGACGCCATCCGCGGAGTGGCCAGCGACTTAGGGAAGCCGTCGGCCGAGGGGCAAGGGGTGGGCGGCAGCGGGGCCCCGAGCGCCACGGAGAACCTGCGGGTGGCCGCGGCGAACCTGGAGGACCTCACCGGGCGGGTGACGCGAGGGGAGGGCGCGCTCGGCAAGCTGATCTACAGCTCGGATACGAGTCAGAAGCTGGATCAGGCGCTGACGTCCGTGGACAAGAGCGCGGGGGCGCTCTCCAACGCGGTGTCCGCGCTCTCGCGCACTACGTTCAGCTTGTCGCTGCGGGCGGACTATCTGACCGGGCTCTCGAAGCCGCGCGGGCAGGCGCAGCTGGACATTCTTCCGCCGGGGCGCGCGTTCCTGCGCCTGGGCGCGACGACGGAGCCGACGGGGCTGCGCACGGAGCGGGTGATTCAGGCGATGGTGGTGGGGCCGGATGGATCCGCCCGGCCTGAGTCCGTCCAGGAAGCTGTCCGCGAGCAGGGTGTGGGGCTGACCTTGATGGGCGGCTGGCGCGCGGGCCCGGTGGCGCTGCGAGCGGGGGTGCTGGAGTCGCGCGCGGGCGTGGGCGCGGATTTGCTCCTCTGGAGAGATCGCCTGCGCTTCACCGCCGAGGGCTGGGACTTCGGCCAGACCGCCTGGCGGCCCCAGCTGCGCGCCGAGGCGGCGTTCGCGCCGGTCCGCTGGGGCGCCCTCATCGCCGGGTGGGAAGATCCGTTGAACGCGGATCAACAGCTGGATTCGTTCTACCTGGGCGTGGGCCTGCGCTTCGCTCCGGAAACGGAGTAGCCCCCGTTCGCGTCGAGCGTTGCGCCGTCAGGCGCATAGTCGAGACGTCGGCAGTGCTTCCGAAGCTTGGCTCATGGGCCGCTTCGTCTTGCTCGAAACAAACCGGCAAAGTGCCGTGCGTGGGTTTGCGCCACCTCTCGACTATGCGCCTGACGGCGCAACGCTCGAGGCGAGCGGGGGGCGCGACGCACAGAGAGTACAGCTGGGCGGCCCCGCTTTCGAAGTGCTGCGGATGGGAAGCGAAGTTCCCACTCCGGTCGCCTCGCGTTCCACGCCCCGTCGCCCTCGCCACGGCTCCCCGTTCGCAGCGCGACGCATGCTGGTGCCGGGGGCGCGCGGCTGTGTCGGCCCCGACGCAGGGCTCGGCCGGTGCAGAGGCAGGCCTCGGTGCCGTGCGCTGGCTGGCAGCTGGCAGTGGCCAGGCGCGGGCGCACAACAGGAGGCAATACATGAGGCGTGCGATTTTGCGTTTGCCGTGCTTGGCGATGTTGCTGTCGGCGGGATGTTGGGATTCCACGGCCGCTGTCTACGACCCCTACTACTACGACTACGGCTACTACGACGCGTACTACTACTCCTACGACACCGCGTACGCGTACACGTGGGTAGACCCCATCTACGATGACTTCTACGCCTTCGCAGTGACCCCGGCGCCGACGACGCCGTTCGACGCGACGGCCGCCGCGGCGAAGATCGCCTCCACCGCGAACACGTACTACCTGCCGGCGGGCTGCGCGCAGGCGACGTCGTCCGGCGGCACGGTCAGCTACGCGTTCAACAACTGCAGCGGGCCAGGCGGGCTTGTCGGGCTGAACGGGAACGTCACGCTGACGCTCTCCTCCAGCCAGAGTCAGCTGAGCTTCTCCGCGACCTCCTCCGGGCTCAGCATCAACGGAGACCCCTACAACCTGAACCTCCAGGGCACGGGCACGCAGGCCGGCACGCAGCGGGTGCTGACGCTCACCTCCGGCAGCTTCTCGCCCAGCCGGCTGGACTCCCGCTCCGCCACCGCGACGGCGAGCTGGACGAAGGGGAGCGGCTGCTTCACGGTGAACGGCCAGAGCCAGAGCACGCGCGGCGACAAGAGCGCCACCGCCACGCTCACCGACTACAACCGGTGCACCAACCAATGCCCGACGTCCGGCACCGTCACGGTGGAGACCTCCTCCGGCGTCTTCACGGCCAACTTCGATGGCGGCGCCACCACGCAGGTGAGCGGTCCCAACGGCAGCGCCCAGACGTACGACCTGCGCTGCCAGTAGGAGACCACGGCGATGGCGAGCGCGCGCGAAGAGTCACCGTCGGCGGGCTCCGGCCACCGCCTGCTCCTGGTCTCCAACCGGCTGCCCGTCACCGTACGGGTAGAGGGAGGCCGTCTGGAGGTCACCCGGAGCTCCGGCGGCCTCGCCACCGGGCTCTCCGGACCGCATGAGCGGTCCGGGGGGCTCTGGGTGGGGTGGCCAGGAGATGTGGGCCGGCTCTCCCCGGCGCAGCGCCTGCTTCTGGACACCAAGCTGGCGGCGCTGCGCTGCGTGCCGGTGCTGCTCAGCGAGGCGGAGGTGAGCCGCTTCTATGAAGGCTTCTCCAACCGCGTGCTCTGGCCGCTCTTCCACTACCTGCTGGAGCACGTCCCGGAGCACTCGCGGGACTGGGAGACGTACCGCCGGGTGAACGAACGCTTCGCCGACGAGGTGGCGGCGCGCTACCGCCCGGGGGACACCCTCTGGGTGCAGGACTACCAGCTGATGCTGGTGCCCAAGCTCTTACGCGACCGGCTGCCGGACGCGCGCATCGGCTTCTTCCTCCACATTCCGTTTCCCTCCTCGGAGGTCTTCCGGACGCTGCCGTGGCGCAGCGAGCTTCTGGCGGGGCTGCTCGGGTCAGACCTTATCGGCTTCCACACGCTCAGCTACCTGCGGCACTTCTGCAACGCGCTGACGCAGGTGCTGGGGCTGTCGCCCGACGTGGACGGCGTGGGGTACGAGGGCCGGCGCGTCCGGCTGGGCGCGTTCCCGATGGGCGTGGACGCGCAGTGGTACGTGCAGCAGGCGGGGCGCGAGGAGGTGCGCGCGGAGGCGGCGGCCATCCGCGCCTCGGCCGAAGGGCAGCGCCTGCTCGTGGGCGTGGACCGGATGGACTACACGAAGGGCCTGCGCCGCAGGCTCCTGGCGGTGGGCCGGCTGCTGGAGCGCGAGCCGCAGCTGCGCGGGCGCGTGCGCTTCATCCAGGTGGCGGCGCCCTCGCGCGGCGGGGTGGCGGACTACGAGCGCCACAGGCAATCGGTGGATGAGCTGGTGGGGCGCATCAACGGCGCCTACGGCTCGCCCAAGTGGGTGCCGGTGCACTACCTCTTCCGCTCCTACTCCGCGGTGCAGCTGGCGGCGCTCTACCAGGCGGCGGACGTGATGCTGGTGACGCCGCTGCGGGATGGGATGAACCTGGTCGCCAAGGAGTTCCTGGCCAGCCGGGTGGACGGCGACGGTGTGCTGGTGCTCTCGGAGTTCGCCGGCGCGGCGTCCGAGCTGGGCGAGGCGATCATCGTCAACCCCTACGACGTGGACGGGATGGCGCAGGGGCTCAAGTCCGCGCTCGCGCTGCCGGAGCAGGAGCGGCGGCTGCGAATGGCGGCGCTGCGCGGGCGGGTGCTGGTTCACGACGTGCACGAATGGGTCAAGCGCTTCCTCCAGACGCTGGAGGCGCCGCTCCCCGCGCGCACGCACCAGGGCGACAGCGACGCGCGGGCGATTGGCGGGCTGGTGGCGTCGCTCAGCGCGGCGCCGCGGTGGTGCCTCTTCCTCGACTACGACGGCACGCTGCGCGAGTTCACCACGCTGCCGGAGCTGGCGCTGCCGGACCCGGAGCTGCTCAAGCTGCTGGAGGCGTTGGGGCGGCGGCCGGGCGCGCGCGTCCACGTGGTGAGTGGGCGGACGCGGGACTTCCTCGAGACCTACCTGGGCCGACTGCCGGTCAGCCTGCACGCGGAGCACGGCCTGTTCTCCAAGGACGGGCCCGGCGCGCCGTGGCGCCCCACGCGGGACGTGCCCACCGAGTGGAAGGCGCGGGTGCGTCCGCTCATCCAGGCCTTCGTGGACCAGGCGCCGGGGACCTTCATCGAGGAGAAGACGGCGTCGCTGGCCTTCCACTACCGGCGGGCGGAGCCCCTCTACGCGACGGCGCAGGCGCGCGAGCTGCAACTCCACCTCGCGCAGACATTCAGCAACGCGCCGGTGGAGCTGCTCCCCGGCGAGCGGGTCCTCGAGGTGCGGGCCCTTGGCGTGAACAAAGGCGTCATCGTCGCTCCGGGCGTGGCGGCCGCGGGCCGGGGGGCGGCGGTGCTGGCGATGGGAGATGACCAGACCGACGAGGACCTCTTCGCCGCGCTCCCGCCCGGCAGCCTGTCCGTTCACGTGGGCCCGCGGCCGAGCGTCGCCGCGTACCGACTGCGGGACGTGTCCGCCGCGCGCGCGTTTCTGCGGCGCCTCCTCCCGGAGGTCCTCCGGGATGGTCTGAAAGGACAGGATTGAACTCCCGCAGGTCCAGCTTGAGCTTTGGCGTGCTGGACACCCTTCGGGAGAACGAACATGCAAGCACAGGAAGCGACTTCTCAGCAGCGCAAGGCGGCCCCGGTTCCGACGAAGCCGGAGCGCCTCATCGAAGACCACGCGCTCATCGGAGACCTCCACACCGCCGCGCTGGTGGCGAAGGACGGCTCGCTCGACTTCCTGTGTCTGCCGGACTTCGACTCTGAGGCCACCTTCGCCGCGCTGTTGGGCACTGCCGAGAACGGCTATTGGAAGATTGCCCCGGTGGCGCCGGTGCGCAGCGTCCGCCGCCAGTACCGGGGGAAGACGCTGATTCTGGAGACGGAGATGACCACCGCCGAGGGCACCATCCGGTTGGTGGACTTCATGCCCGTGCGCCACGGGGCGCCGCACGTGGTGCGCCTGGTGGAAGGCATGAGCGGGAAGGTCCGCGTGAAGTTCGACCTCCGCCCGCGCTTCGCCAGCGGGTACACCACGCCGCGCCTGGCGAGCTCAGACCACACGTCCTCGGCGATCGCCGGGCCGGACGCCCTCTACCTGCGCGGAGGGGCGGGGGAGGGGCCGCTCCCGTTCGACACCGAGCTCACCGTGGAGCCGGGCGAGCGCATCCCCTTCGTCCTGTCCTGGGCGCCGTCCTTCGAGGACATCCCGGCGCCCATCGACGCCCTGGCCGCGCTGGAGGAGACCACGGCGTATTGGGAGGACTGGGCGAGTCAGATTCGCCCGGCCGCCGGCGCGGAGGACGTCGTCATCCGTTCGCTCATTACGCTGAAAGCGTGCAGCTACCGGCCGTCGGGCGCCATCGTGGCCGCTCCGACGTTCGGACTGCCGGAGACGCCGGGCGGAGAGCGCAATTGGGACTACCGCTTCTGCTGGATTCGCGACGCGTCGCTCACGCTGCACGCGTTCCTGCGCGGCGGCCTGGTCGAGGAGACGAAGAGCTTCGGCGAGTGGCTCTTGCGCGCGGTGGGCGGCGCGCCGGAGCAGCTGCAGATCATGTACGGCATTCGAGGCGAGCGTCGGCTGACGGAGGTGGAGCTGCCGTGGCTGCAAGGCTACGGGGGCGCGAAGCCGGTGCGGATTGGCAACGGCGCCTATGACCAGTTCCAGCTGGACGTGCTGGGCGAGTTCGCCGCGGTGCTCTTCGTCTTCGGCAAGGTGACCGGGAACCTCGGGCCTCGCGCCGCCGCGGCCCTCCACGTGGTGGCCAAGCAGGTGGCGGACCGGTGGCGCGACAACGACCACGGCATCTGGGAGATGCGAGGCCCCACGCGCCCGTTCACGGCGTCCAAGGTCTCCGCCTGGGCCGTCGTGGACCGCCTGGTGCGCGGCATTGACGAGTTCGGGATGGACATCGACAAGGCGCCCTGGGTGGCGCTGCGCAAGACCATCTTCGATGAGATTTGCGAGAAGGGGTACGACGCCAAGCGCAACACCTTCACGCAGTACTACGGGTCGAAGGCGCTGGACGCGAGCCTGCTCGCCATCCCGTTGTTGGGCTTCCTTCCCGCGACGGACCCGCGCGTGGTGGGCACGGTGGCGCAGATGGAGAAGGAGCTTTTGCAGGACGGGTTGGTCCTGCGCTACCGAACGGACGCGAGCGATGACGGGCTTGAAGGGGAGGAGGGCGTGTTCCTCGCCTGTTCGTTCTGGCTGGCGAACACCTACCACCTGATGGGCCGGCACGACGACGCGCGCAAGCTCTTCGAGCGGGTGTCCGGGCTGTGCAACGACGTCGGCCTGCTGGCGGAGGAGTACCTGCCGCACGCCCGCCAGCAGATTGGGAACTTCCCCCAGGCCTTCAGCCACCTCGCCCTGGTGAACTCCGCCTACACCTTGTGCGAGGGGATGGCCCCGGCCGAACGGGTGTGACAGATGGGTTGATCTCGCCTGCAGGGACCGTGAAGCTGCGGTCCCTGCGCAGGACGCGAGGTCCAGTGAAACCCGAACTGCTGTCTCTCTTGCTGGCTGCCGCGCCGCTGCAGTTCATCACCGAGCCCGCGGCCGTGAAGGCGCTGGAGTCCCAGGGCTTGGACCTGGGGACCCGCATCCACGAGCGGCCAGCGAGCTCGAACGAGGCGCTCGCGAAGGAGCCGGCCTTCCGGATGGTGGTGAAGGTGTTGGAGCGGGACCTGGCCGACGTCCGCCGGGCGGACCGCGGCAGCGGCGTGGGCATGCGCTACGCGCACCGGCTCTTCGACACGCGCTGGCTGTCCAGTCCCCGCGCGCGCTTTCAGCTGGTGGGCGTCTTCAACCGTTTTGACCGCCAGGACTTCCACCCCGGCTCCTGTGGCGAGACGCGGCTCCTCTATCGGCTCACGGACGACAGCCCCGACGGCAAGTCCAGGCTGCCGATGACCATCAACCTCGTGAGCTGGCAGCCGGTGGGCGAAGGAGGCGACTGCGCTGAGGCGTTGAAAGCGTGGACGCCGCCCGGCGAGCTTCAGGGAGACGCGCTGGCCCGGTGGGCGACCTCGGACCGTGGGCCCTTGCGCGCGGCGTCGCTGGCGAAGCTCAAGTCGCTGGAAGTGAACCTTCAGAGCGTGCGCTGGCCCTCCACCGTCCGGCCGGACCTCGGCGGCCACGCGGAGTACGTGCTGCGCGTCTTTCACCGCGAAGGCGCGCAGCTGCGCCCTGCGCCGCTGGAGAACTCCCCGGACGTGGAGCGCCTGAAGAAGGACAGCGGCCTGCGGAAGGAGCTCCTGGCGTGGCTGTCGACGCCGGAGGCGCTGGCGAAGGTGGACGACGGGACGGTCGTGCTTCCCGAGAAGTTCCTGGCGACGCGGGCCACCTCTGTCGCGCCGCATGGGATGGCACGGCTGGCGAACCGGCCCTTCCGGCAGCTCTTCGAGCCCAAGGACTTCGCCCAGGTCTCGCTGCCAGGCGCCCAGGTCATCACCACGCCGGCCGCGCTGCTCCGCCGGCTGGATGGCCTCAGCTGCGAGGGCTGCCACCAGAGCCGCAGCATCGCCGGGTTCCACTTCCTCGGGGAGGATCCGCCCGGGCAGAACGCAGACGCCATCGCGCTCGCCATGTCGCCGCACCTCCATGGCGAGGTCCACCGGCGCTCGTACTACCTGGCGGCAGTGGCGGGCGGTCAGCGGCCCAGCCTGCGGCGCCCGCTGCCGGAGCGGGACTCCGAGGGAGGCTACGGCGCGCGCTGCGGCGCCCCTGCCTCTGGCCTGGAGGCTCAGGGCTGCGCGCAGGGCCTGCGCTGCGTGGTGCTGGAGGACGCGGAGATGGGCGCGTGTTTACCCGCGGAGCCCGAGGTGGGGGACCCGTGCCAGGCCGGGCGGATTTCAGCCAGCGCGAACGCGCAGGTCGACCGCGTCTCGAAGCTCTCTGCGCGCGCCTGCCGCGAGGGGGACATCTGCGAGGTGAACAGCGTGGGCTTCCCGTTGGGGATGTGCGCCACCGGCTGTGACTCCACGCACCCCTCGGTGGCCTGCGGGGAGATTGCGTTGCTTCAGCCCTTCAACGACTGCCTGGGGGCGCGCAAGCCGCTCGCGGAGTGCCTGACGCACGTGCGCCCGGCTGGGCTGCGCAAGTGCGACCGCCACAACCCGTGCCGGGACGACTACGTCTGCGCCCGCACGTCGAGCGGCGGTGGCGCCTGCCTGCCCCCGTATTTCCTCTTTCAGTTGCGGGTGGATGGCCACCGATAGCCGTTCTGATGAGGGTGTCCTGCTCGCGCGGCCGGGAGCCCGTGTCCCCTCCGCATGCGCGCTCTCCCGCTTGCGTTCCTCCTGCTGACCCTCCTGTCTTGTGGCCCTGGGCCGAGCTCAGCGCCCTGCGGCCCGGGCACCTGTAACGGCTGCTGCGACGCGACGGGCGTGTGCCGGACCGGCGAGGAGGGCACCGCGTGTGGACGCGACGGCTTCGCCTGTCAGTCGTGTCCGGGCAGTTGCGCGTTGCGGGTGTGCGGCGGCGGCGTCATCGGCGGGCCCAAGACGGACGGCGGCGTTCAGACGGACGCGGGCGTGCCGCCCAAGGCGGACGCGGGGATGTCAGACGCGGGCGTGCCGCCCAAGGCAGACGCCGGGACGGACGCGGGCATACCGCCGAAAGACTGCCGCACCGCCCCGTGCCCCTCCGGCAATTATTGCAACCTGGGCGACGGCAAGTGCCTGCCCGGCTGCGCGTCGGACAGCCAGTGCCCGACGCCCGAAATCTGCAACCTCGCCTCGCACCAGTGCCAGTGCCAGCCGGGCTTTCACCGCTGCAGCGGCGCGTGCGTGCCTGACAACAGCCCCAATACGTGCGGCAGCGCTTGCACCCCGTGCCAGGGCACTCCCCGCGGCCAGGCCGCATGCTCCGACGCGGGGATGTGCGAGTACGCCTGCGACGAGGGCTTCTTCCGCTGCTCGACCGGCTGCTGCACCATCACCACGGTTCAGGCTGTGGGCGACGCGACCTGCGTCCTCACCAGCGTGGGCGGAGTGAAGTGCTGGGGCGATAACGGTGCCGGGATTCTGGGAGATGGCACCACCTTCAGCCGGAGCGAGCCGCGCGACGTCAAAGGGCTCACCTCCGGAGTCACCGCGCTCGCGCAGAGCGCCAAGCACATCTGCGCGCTCACCAGCGGCGGTGGCGTGAAGTGCTGGGGGCTGAACGAGTTCGGCGAGCTCGGGGATGGCACCGTGAATTTGAGCGGCGTTCCGGTCGACCCGGTGGGCTTGAGCTCCGGAGTCACTGCCGTCTCCGTGGGCTACAACCACTCGTGCGCCATTCTGACGGGAGGTGCCCTGCGCTGCTGGGGTAACAACGAATACGGCCAGCTCGGTATCAACTCGAGCGCGACCCAGGTGACGACGCCCACAGTCGTTGCGGGAGTCACGGCCGCGTCCACCGTGGGCGTGTTCAACCACCGCTGTGCGCTGACGACCGTCGGCGGGCTGAAGTGCTGGGGCACCAACACCTACGGAATGCTGGGAGACAATACGACCACCAAGCGGCTCGCCCCGGTCGATGTGTTGGGGCTCACGGCGGGCGTATCGAAAGTGTCGCTCGCGAACACTCACAGCTGCGCGCTTACCACCGCTGGCGCCGTGAAGTGCTGGGGTTACGGCGGGCTGGTAGGCGATGGCACGGGGACCTTCCAGTACTCGCCTATGGCCGTCGTCGGTCTTGGCGCGGGTGTGACTTCGCTTCAGGCGAGCGAGGCCCAGTCGACCTGCGTTCTGACCGCCTCGGGTGGCGTCAAGTGCTGGGGCACCAACACCGACGGTGCGCTGGGAGATGGCACCACCACCGCGCGGCTGTCGCCCGTGGACGCGCTGGGGCTCAGCTCCGGGGTCGCTTCCCTCGCGCTCGGGGAACACTCCTGTGCGGTGACCAGCAGCGGCGCGCTCCTGTGTTGGGGAGCCAACGGAAGCGGCCAGCTGGGCGATGGTTCTCTCACCAAACGCCTGCAGCCGACCGCCGTCTCCGGGTTGTCCTCCGGGGTCGCGCAGGTGAGCGTGGGCTACAGCCACACGTGCGCGCGGCTCACCACCGGCGCGCTCAAGTGCTGGGGCTGGAACTATGACGGCCAGGTGGGGGCGAGCATGGCCGTCAGCACCTACCGCACGCCGGTCTTTGTGACCGGCCAGTAGGTTCCAAGAGCGCCCCACCCGCTGCAGCTGCGCCGCGCCCGAGCAGGCGTACCGCTTTGCATGTTCAAGCCCTGAGGTCGCTTTTCGCGCGACACTTTCTGACTGGCGGGTTCTTCCGCTGCCGGGTGCTTGGGGCCTGGCGTGCGAGGAGCAGAAGGCCGTGCAGGAACGATTGTGGGCGGCGCCGCTCGGCGCCGCGCTGTGTCTGGGGTGCGCCTTCAGCGCTCCCATTCCAGAAGGCCCAGGGGAGCTGAGCGCCGGGGCGCGCGCGCGGCTTGTTCGGGAAGCAGACCAGGCGACCCGCGAGCGCACCCGCCTGGCCTGCGCGTCATCCCGCACGGCGGACGGCTCACTCCGGGCGCGCCGCAAGTGCGCCGAGCTCGCCTCCGACGCGATGGGGCGACCGCGAGGAACGGACGCCGAACGCAAGGCGCTGGACCGTGAGGTGATGGCCTGGGCGAAGCCTTCCCTCGAAGCGATGGAGCGAGACCCCGATGTCTGCACCACGCTCCCGGAGGTGGCCCGGGTGTACGCGGGGTTCGGCGCGTCGTCTGAAGCGGCCGCGCGGTACGTCCGGGGCGCGCGCGAGTGCCAGAGCGCCCGAATGGCCACCCAGGCCGCGCGTTCGCTGCGGGCGGTTGAGCGCTGCTCGGAGGCGATGCCGCTGGCGCGCGAAGCCTGGCCCTGGACCGGCGAGGACAACGCCCTTCAGGTCGACCTGATGGACGCGGTCACCGAATGCAGCGACACGTACAGCCTCGCCAAGCACCTGGCGTTTGTCCCGGAGGGTCCGCGCAGGAGCTACTACGTTCTGCTCGAGCAGCGCGCCACGGAAGCGCGCCTTCGCGAGCAGCGCCGCAACTGCGAGGACCACTGCGTCGAAGGTGGATCCCAGTGCCGGTCAGGGTGCCTGAGCAGCTGGGCCTGCCGGTCACTCTGCTCGGCCTACGAGAGCACTTGCCGGGCGGGATGCGGATGAGGCCGTTCGCCGCCGTGCTGCTCCTGGCGCTTCCCGCCGCTGCCGCCCAGCCCACGCTGCCGGCGGCGCCCGGCACCGGAGTAGACGCCGACATCTCGCGCAGCCTGGCCGACGCAGCCACTGCGCTCGCGCAGGGCCGGCCCGACGCGGACGAACAGGTGCTGAGCCTCTATCGCAGCGAAGACCGCTTCTCCGCCGCCCAGCGCGGGCAGCTGGCGCCACAGGCCGTGGCGATGCTCCGCCAGGCCGGGCGCCAGCACCTGATGGATGGGCGGTTGGAGCTGGCGGCGCGGGATCTGGACGCCGCTTGGACGCTGAGTGGAGCGGGTCAAGATCCCGAATACGCCCGAACCCTGGTCCGGTGGGCCAAGGCGGCCCGGGGCGAGTCTCCCGCGGAAGCGCTCTTCCTCGCGCGGCGGGCGCGGCTGGCAGACGTCGGGCTGT
Source organism: Myxococcaceae bacterium (assembly GCA_044230055.1). Taxonomy (GTDB): domain Bacteria; phylum Myxococcota; class Myxococcia; order Myxococcales; family Myxococcaceae; genus JBGART01. Next base: position 60,438 of record JBGART010000047.1, read on the forward strand.
CGGAGGCGATGGAGTTGGACCGCGCGCTCTCGACAAACCCGAACGTCGGCCTGGCGGTGCTGGCGGAGGGGGTCGCGGTGGCGGGCTTGGTCTCCGGACTTGTCTTCGGGGCGATGTCTCGCGGGGCCAGCGAGGGCATCCGCCAGGGCACTCACCCGCGGGCAGAGTTGGACGCGCTCATCGCCCAGGCCCGCGGGATGCGGCTGGCCTCCCTGGGCAGCTACGCCGGGGCGGCCCTCGCCGCGGTGATAGGCGTCGTCCTCTTCTGGACCGGCGAACGCACCTATGTGCCGACCTCGCCGTCCGCCCTGCCTGCCCTCAATGTCCAGGAGCACGCACCATGAGCCCAAGAGTTGGACTGTTCGCGCTGCTCACCGCGGCGGCCGTCAGCAGCGCGTGCGGGGAGGAGCCGGATCTGACGTACCTCAACTGCGTCGGCGCAGATGACCTCACCTGTCCCAGCGGCTTCTGGTGCGCTCGTCGGGGAGAGTCCGTGAGCTGGTGTGTAGATGCCGCGAAGTCCCCGCCGCCGTCGCTGGGATTCGTCGGCGTGGGGAGGACGCGCGGCAGCTACCAGCCGGAGGTGGAGCTCCCAGCCAAAGGGCTTACCCGCTTCTGGGTGGCGCTCCAAAACCTGGCGGGTACGCGCGCACAGGCGCCCGAGGTGGCGTTCACCGCGCCGGCCTGCCTGCACCTCGATAAGTCGCTGCGCATCACCGACCACCTCAAACCGGGAGAGCAGTACGAGGACGGCATCTACGCTTACCCAGACCCCGGCTGCGCGTCGCCGGCCGATGTTCAGGTGGTGATGACACTCGAAGGCAGGTCGTTCACCGGAGGCTTCCGCGTCTCCCTTCGTTGAGCTCGCCTCGCCGGGTTGTGCTGGACGCGCGTGCTCGGGTAGATCCCCGCGCCGGATGGGTTGTCCTTCCGACGCGGCCCTCGCCGACTACCTCTCGGGCGCGCTGGCCCCGCCCGAGCGCGATGCGTTCGACCAGCACCTGGACGCGTGCGCCGGCTGCCAGGAGCTTCTGGGCGCGCTGGGGCGGCAAAATGAGGCGCGCGAGCCGCAGCGCGGCGAACAGCTGGGGCGTTACTTCGTCCTCGAACGGCTGGGCGAAGGCGCGATGGGCGCGGTCTACGCCGCCTACGACCCGGAGCTGGACCGACGAGTCGCCCTCAAGCTCCTGCGCGGGACGGCGGAGGACTCGGAGCGCGCCCAGGCGCGCCTGCTCCGTGAGGCCCGAGCCATGGCTCGGCTGGCGCACCCCAACGTGGTCCCGGTCTTCGACGTAGGCGCAGCGCACGGCGAGGTGTTCGTCGCCATGGAGTTGGTCCGCGGCGGCACCGTCTCACAGCGCCTGGCCGCGGCGGAGCGCCCACCGCGCGCGCAGGTGCTGGAGTGGTTCCTGTGCGCGGGCGAAGGGCTGGCCGCGGCGCACGCGGCGGGGCTTGTCCACCGCGAGTTCAAACCGGAGAACATCCTGGTCGGGGAGGAGGACGGCCGGGCCCGGGTGAGCGACTTCGGCCTGGCAAGCCCTGCTCCCGTGGAGGCCGATGGGGGAACCGGGACTCCGGCCTACATGTCCCCGGAGCAGCTGCGAGGCGACCCCGCCACCGCGCAAAGCGACCAGTACAGCTTCTGTGTCGCGCTGGTGGAGGCTCTGAGCGGCGCCCGACCCTTCGAGGGCGAATCCTTGAAAGCGCTGGCCGACGCGCGCCAGGCCGGACCGTCCCGAGAGGCGATGGCCAGGCTGTCTCGTCCGCTGGCCTCTCTCCTCGAGCGGGGACTGGCGCCGGAGCCGGCGGACCGCTTTCCCTCCATGCGGGCGCTCCTGGACGCGCTCTCCGGTGCGCGGTCGTGGCGACGCCGCGCGCTGGCGGCCGCTGCGCTCGCAGCGCTCATCGCCGCGGCCGGGGTGGGGCGCGCGGTCTGGGAGCACCGGCGGGCTGCGCAGTGCGCTCCCAACCCCTCGGCGCTGGCCGGCGTCTGGGATGAGGCGCTCCGCAGCCGGCTGGGGACCGCGGACGCGTCGGCCGGCGTCCTGCGCACGCTGGACGCCTACGCCGCATCCTGGGTGCAGTTGCAGAGCGCCGCCTGCGCCGCCACACGCCTGCGCGGCGAGGCGACGGAGCGGGTGCTGGAGCAGAGGACGCAGTGCCTGCACAAGCGCCGGCAAGAGCTTCGGTCCTTGACCGCGCTGATCACCTTGACGGACCCGGTGCAGCTCCAGCGAGGTGCGCAGGCGAGCGCCGGACTGACGCCGGTCTCCAGCTGCTGGGAGCCTGCCGGGCTGCGCGTCCAGGTGGAGCCGCCTGCGAGTGCGCTGGCCCCGGAGGTGGAGGTACGCCGCCAGGCCCTCGCGCGCGCTCACGCGCTGGTGGAGCTCGGAAGGTATGAGGAAGCGGTCGCGCTCGCTGCGGAGGAGGTCAAGCACGCCCGCGCGGTGGGTTACCGTCCGCTGGTTGCCGAGGCGCTCTACGCGGAGGGACGCGCCCGCACCTTCATGCAGAAGGAGCCCGCGGAAGCCGCGAGGGACCTCTTCGAAGCGGCGACGCTGGCGCAGTCTGTGGGCGATGACGAGCTGGCCACGGAGGGCTGGCTGACGAGGGTATTTGCGCTGGGCGTGCTGGAGGCGAAGTACGACGCGGCGCTGGAGAATGCCGCGTTGGCGCGAGCAGCCCTCGAGCGGCTGGGCGGGAGCCCTGCGCTGAGCGCCCGTCTGGCCACGCACCTCGCGCAGGTTCATGTGCTGGAGGAGCGCTACCCGGAGGCGATCAAGCGCTGCGAGGAGGCCATCCGGTTCTTTGAGCAGAGCCACGGGCCCAATGCCTCTGCGCTGCGAACGCCGCTGAGCGCGCTCTCCCGGGCGCTCTTCCGCCAGGGGCGCTTCGAGGAGTCACGGCGCGTGGCGCAGCGGCTGTATCAGCTGACAGAGGCAACTCTGGGCCCGCGCCATCCCCTCCTCTCGGACGCGCTGGACAAGCTGGCGGGCGCGGAGTGGGCGCTGGGGAACATCGCTCCGGCGGTGGAGCACTACGAGCGCGCCCTCCAGTTGCTCCTCGAGCTGCGCGGGCCGGACAGCGCTCAGACCGGCAATGCCTATTTCAACGCCGGCACCGCGCTGATGTCGGCGGGCGAAGCCGCGCGCGCGGCCGAGTACTTCCAGCGGACGCGGGATATCTACCTGCGGGTGCTGCCGTCAGGCCACCCCAACCACGCCAACTCGCTGGCGGCGCTGGGGGTGGCGCTGATGAACCTGGGCCGCGTCCGCGAGGGCGAGGCGCGCATCCGCGAGGCGCTGGAGCTTGAACGGGCGCTTCCGGAGGGCCATTCGGCGCGACTGGAGCATCAGGGGCACCTGGTCCAGGCCCTGGTGTCGCGCGGCCGCATTGCGGACGGCCGGAGGCTGATGCGTCAAGTCGTTGAAGGTGAGCGGGCGGCGCTCGGCGCCCAGAACCCACTGCGGGCGCGGAACCTGCTTAGGCTCGCGGAGCTGGAGCTGCAGGTGGGCGCCAAGGTGAGCGCCGTCACTGCGGCCGAGGAGGCCCTCGACGTCGGTATCCCCACGGAGCTCGCGCAGCGAGCGCAGGGGCACTGGCTGCTGGCCCGAGCGCTGCGAGGGGCTGCGGCGCGGACGCAGGCGGGGTTGGCCCTTGAGAGCGCGCCCGACACCACGGAAGACGGACGTCAGCTCCGCGCGGAGATTACCGCCTGGCTTGGGCGGGGCGGATGAGCGCGCCTCCTGACTTCCCAGGGCTCGACGCTGCGGTGCGGGCGCTCGTCCACCAGGACTTTGCCGAAGCGGTCGCCACGACCTTCAAAGGGCAGCCGCCGCCCGCGCCCGAGGAGCTGTTCCTGGCGCTCGCCTGCGCGCGAGGCGACGCGGCTGCGCTGGCGCTGTTCGAGACGAGGTACCTGTCGGGAGCGGACGCGGCGCTTCGCAAGCTGGGGCTCTCGCGTGCCGCCGCGGACGACGTGAAGCAAGCGCTGCGGTTGCGCTTGTTGGTGCGGACCGCCGCGGCCGGCCCACCGCTGGTCTGTGAGTACGCAGGGCGCGGGGCACTGAGGGGGTTGATCCGTGTCGCCGCCACCCGCATGGCGCTGAACCTGGCCCGACAGAATGGCGCTCGGGCCGGCGGCCCAGAGCCGGCGCAGGCGCTGGCGGTGGATCCCGAGACGCCAGAGCTGCAGCTGATGCGGGCGTCACAGGCGGTGCACTTCAAGCGCGCCATGGAGCGGGCCTTGGCGGAGCTGTCTGCTCGCGAGCGGAACTTGCTGCGGCTCCAGCTGATTGAGCGGCTGAGCGTTGACCAGATTGGAGCGCTGTTCGAAGTGCACCGCGCCAGCGCGGCCCGCTGGCTGGTTCGCGCCAGGGAGCGGCTGGAGCAGCGCACCCGGCATCATCTCTTCAATGCGCTCAAGCTCTCCGGCGAAGAGGTGGACGACGCGGCCCGACTGGTTCGCAGCCAGCTGCAGCTGAGCCTGGCCCGAATGCTTGCCTGAGCAGGCCCAGCTCCTCGGCCCGCAACATCGCGGGATGCCCCGTTCGTGTCGAGCGTTGCGCCGTCATGCGTTCCCGAAGCTTGGCGCACGGGCCGCTCCCCCCCGTTCGCGTCGAGCGTTGCGCCGTCAGGCGCATAGTCGAGACGTCGGCAGTGCTCCCGTAGCTTGGCTCATGGGCCGCTCCGTTCTGCTCGAAACAAGCCGGCCAGGTGCCGTGCGTGGGGTTTGCGCCACCTTCGACTATGCGCCTGACGGCGCAACGCTCGACGCGAACGGGGGCGCGACGCACAGAGAGGCAGCTGTTCCTCCGACGAAATGGCCGGCCAGGGCCGATTTCCCCCTCGAGGCTAGCGGGGGGGCGCGACGCACAGAGAGACAGCTGTTCCTCCGACGAAATGGCCGGCCAAGTGAGCGGGGGAGCCCATCAACGTCACCCGCCTCATTTCTTGCGCAGCACCGGTCGGACTAGGGTCTGAGGGTCGCCGCATGCGTCCCTTCGTTCGTTGCCTTCTCCGGCTGTTTCCCCTGCGGCTCCCGGGGCTGCTGGTGTTGGCGGGGGCGCTCTTCCTCCGGGCGTTCAGCCGCGAGGCCGCGGACCACCTCCTCGCGCCGGTCGCGCTGGCGGGAATGGGGCTGGTGGGGACGTGCGCGTTGGCCTCGGTGCTGGGCGCCATCGCCTTGCGCCGCGGTCTGCGCCGGTTTCCGGCCGGCGTTCCGAGCGAGCTGGAGACGGGCACCGCGCAGCCGACGCAGCTGGCGGTGCCGCGGCTGGGCAGGTGGATGATCCTCGAGGTGGGCGTGAGCTGGGTCGCACCCGCCGAGGTGAAGGTGGCGCTCGAGCCTGCGGGCCGCTGGTTCCGGGAGTGGGTGACGCCGCTCCGGCGCGGGCGCTGCGAGGCGGTCACCCGTCGCTTCACGGTGGAGGACGTCTTCGGGCTCACCGCCGTGAGCTTCGACTGGACGAGGGAAGCGCCGGTGCAGATTCTCCCGTTCGTGGGGCCGTGCGCGGCGATGCTGCTGCCGAGTCAGACCAGCGGGGATGCCTGGTCGCACCCGGCGGGGCGTGCCGAGGGTGACCTGGTGGAGATGCGCGCCTACGCCCACGGCGACTCGATGAGGCACGTGCTGTGGAAGGTGTTCGCGCGGAGCCGCAGGCTGCTCGTCCGGATGCCGGAGCGCGCGATGGCGCCGCACCCGGCGAGCGTGGCCTTCCTCGTGGCCGGCGCCGAGGACGAGCCCACGGCCGGACTGGCGCGCGTGTTCGTCGAGCGGGGCCTGCTCGGAACGGACTTCCTCTTCGCCGGGGATGGCGCCACGCGCCCGACCAACTCCGTGCCGGACGCGGTCGCGCAGATTGTGGATTCGGTGGAGGCGAGGTCTGACGGGGGCGCGCAGCTCGCCGCGCTGGCAGCGCAGATTGACCCCGCGCGCCTGCTCTCCTGCGTCGTCTTCGCTCCACCTGTGGACGGCCCGTGGCGCGAACGGGTCACCGCGCTGGCCCGGCAACTGGCGAGCGCCGCGACGGTGGTGATTGGCGTTGACGGCCCGCTGGAGGCGCCGCCCGTCGGAGGCCGGCTGCAGCGCTGGTTCCTGAAGCAGGAGGCCGTGCACGCGGTTTCCAGCTTGCCGGCGCTCCGGAGCTCGCTCGAGGCGGATGGCTTCCGGGTGCAGGTCTACCATCGGCCCACCGGGCAGGCGCTGTGAGCCCCGTTTCTGACAGCAGGTCGGTCCTCGTCGCCAAGGCGGTGGTCGTCCTCATCGGCGTGGGGCTCTTCCTCTCGCCACGCGCGGCTCCCGTCGCGCTGGCCGCTGCGCTGGCGGGGGCGTTGTTCGCCTTCGTCGTGGCCCATCGGTTCGGCGCCAGGCTGCACCTTCGCGGCGGGCTTGCGCTTGGCGCGCTCACGTTCGGGCTCGGTCTGCTGATTCATCGGCTCCTCGTGGAGTGGACGCTTCCTCTCGATGGGGCAACGACGCTGCTGATCGCCGAGGCGGTGTTGCTGGGCTTCGTCTGCGCCGGGAGCGTCTTCGCGCTGCGGCTCCTGTCTTCGCGGGTGCGTGGGTTTTCGATTGTCGAGCTGGCGCTGGTGGTCGGGGCCGTCTCCCTGGGCCTCTCTGCGCACCGGTATCAGCGGATTCACCAGCCCCGCTTCTTCAGCGACTGGGCGTGGTCGCGCGGGATGGATCCGCAGACCCTCCTCGCGGTCATCGGGGTGGTCACGGTCGCGGTCGCCTCGCTCCTGCTCCTGCGCGCGCAGCGCGGGGCGAGGGCGCTGGTGCTCTTCGCGCTCCTGCTGCTCTTCGGCGCAGTGGCCTCCAGCGTCGCCGAGCCCGAGCGCAGCGACCGTGACGTGGAGACCAACGGGTTGCCGCTGACCAAGAGCGACGGCGAGTCGGGCGAGGGACAGAAGGGCGAGGGCGGAGGCAAAGGCGAAGGCGAGGGTGAAGGTGGCGGCAAGAGCGACAGCCCGGACTCGTCCAAGCCGCCGGACCCTATTGCCGTGGTGCTCCTCCAGGATGACCTCCCCGAGGACGAGGTCCTCTACTTCCGTCAGACCGCGCGTTCACGCCTTCAGGGGGACCGCCTGGTCGAGGAGAGCGCGGGTCCGCTCGCCCCTGACCTGCTGGTGGGGCTGCCATCGGCCGGCAAGCCGTTGACCGCGTCGTCCCCTCAGGCCCCCGCGTTTCACCGGCGCATCCGCACGTCGATGTTCCTGCTCGCGGATCACGCCCAGCTGCCGGGCCTGGCGCATCCGGTGGAGATGAAGGCGCTCGAGAACCCAGACCCGCGCCGCTTCGTCACCGCCTACGAGGTGAGCTCACAGTTTCTGGTCCGGCCGATTCACCGGATGCTGGGGCGCGACGCCTTCCCAGCGGGCTGGAGCGACGCTCAGCGGCAGCACTACCTCGCCGTCCCGGAGGACCCGCGCTACCAGGAGCTCTCAGACCGCCTGGTGCGCGAAGGCGACCCCCGCTTCGTCGGCGACGACGTGATGAAAGCGCTCGTCCTCAAGCAGTACCTCGAGGAGAAGGGCTTCTACTCCCTGCAGCAGAAGACCCTCGTCGGAGACACGCCCACCGCCAGCTTCCTGTTCGGCGACCTGCGCGGCTACTGCGTGCACTTCGCCCACGCGGCGGTGTTCCTCATCCGCAGCCAGGGCATCCCCGCGCGCGTCGCGCTGGGCTACGCGGTCCAGACCCGCCGGCGGGGGGCAGGCTCCGCCCTGGTCATCTACGCGCAGGAGGCGCACGCCTGGCCGGAGATGTTCCTGGACGGCGTAGGCTGGGTGGTCCTGGACATCTTTCCAAAGCAGTCCGACGAACCGCCGGCGCCCCACATCGAGCAGGACCTTGAGTCCACCCTGGGTGAGCTGGCGCGCACCCAACCCACAGAGGGAGCCGAAGCGAAGCCCGCGGCGGTGAGCGGGTCGCGGGTGGCCATCAGCGGGCTCCTCGCCCTGCTGGCGCTGGCGTATGCGGTCAAGTGGATCCGGCGGTTCAGTGGCGGTTCACATCGCCGCATCTACCGCGCTGTGCTGGACCGGCTCGCGGACCGCGGCGCGGCGCGACAGTACGGAGAGAGCCGGGAGCAGCACGCGGCCCGCGTCGCGGCGCTGGCCCCCAGCTTCACGGCGCTGACGCAGCTGCACCTGCGCTGCGCGCTGCGAACGGACGACGCCACTGCCCAGTTGAAGCCGCTGGCGAGGGCGACCGCGCGAGAGCTGTCGAAGAGCGGCCCCTGGCACCTTCGAGCCGCGGCTGCGCTGAACCCGATTGGCTGGTGTTTCACCCGATGAGTCTGGAGACGAAGATGGACGGAATCACAACGCCCCCGGAGCTCGCGCCGCTGAGCTCACCCGCACCTGCGATGCAGCACCTCGAGCAGGTCCGCGCCATCGCCGGGCGCCTCCGCGACCGCCTCCGGGCGGACGTGATGGGCCGGGACGACATCATCGAACTGGTCCTCGTCGCGCTCTTCGCGGATGGCCACGTGCTGCTCGAGGACTACCCGGGCTCCGGGAAGACCACCCTCGCCAAGGCGCTCGGGCGTTCCATCGTGGATGACCTTCACCACGACGAGATTGCCGACTTCCGGCGGCTCCAGTTCACGCCGGACCTGCTGCCTTCGGATGTGACCGGCGTCATGATCTTCGACACCGCGCTCTCCAGCTTCACGTTCCGCCGCGGGCCGGTGTTCGCGTACGTGGTGCTGGTCGATGAGATCAACCGCACCACGCCCAAGGTCCAGGCCGCGATGCTGGAGGCGATGGCGGAGAAGCAGGTCACCGTCGACAACGTGAGCCACCGGCTGGATGACCTGTTCTTCGTGCTCGCCACCCAGAACCCGCTGGACTCCATCGGGACGTATCCGCTGCCCTCGGCGCAGCTGGACCGCTTCCTCTTCAAGCTGAAGATGACCCACATCGACCGCGCCTCGGAGCTCGAAGTCCTGCGGACGTGGGGAAAGCCGCGCCCGGAGCGCGAGCTGCCGAAGGTGAACCGCACGGACGTCGTGATGGGACGCCGCCTCCTGCAAGAGCAGGTCTCTGTCGCCGACGCCATCCAGGAGTGCCTGGTCGACGTCGCGCAGGCGCTCCGCGAGAACAAGCGCGTCCGCCAGGGCGTGTCGACGCGCAGCCTGGTGCAGGCCATCCCGGCGCTGCAGACGCTGGCGATGCTGCGCGGCCGCGACTTCGTCTCCAGCGGAGATGTCGAACACCTGGCCATCCCACTGTTCGCGCATCGCCTGGAGGTGGTGCCGGGGACCGACGTGCCCGGGTTGATTCGAGAGGCGCTGAAGGGTCCGGTGGAGCGGCTGTCCCGGGCGACGCTGGCCCTCTGATGCGTCCGACGTCCGCCACCTTCGGCTTGGCCGCACTGTGTGTGCTCCTCGGCGCGGGGCCGTCGTTCGCCTCGCTCGACGAGTCGTTCACCGCGGAGGAGCGCGCCGTCCTCGCGGAGCTTCAGGCGGGCAAGCTCATCAAGGCGCGCGAGGCGGCCGCGAAGCTCCTCCTCGCGCAGCCGTCCTCGTTCGTGGGTACCTGGGCGATGGCGCGCGTGCACCACGACGAGGAGGGGAACCACGCCCGGGCGCTCTACTACCTGAAGCGCGCGCAAGCGCTGCTCGGCAGGCAGGACAAGGTGTGGTCGAGGACGCTGCTGCTGGAGGAGTACGACATCCTCACGGAGATGGCGCGCGACGAGGAGGCGCTCGAGTCGCTCACCCGCTACGAGCAGCTGCTGGGGCCCGCCCCGGCCCACCTGCGCATCTGGCCGCTGCTCCGGCTGGGGCGCTACCAGGAGTCAACGGAGATTGCCCGGCGCCTGAGCGAGTCCAGCGACGCGGAGGACCGCGCGTACGGCCTCAACGGCTTGTTGGCCCTCGCCTCGAGACAGGACGAACGCGAGCAGGCGTATCGCTTTGGCAAGGCCGGCGTCCGCGCGACGAACGAAAGGGACTGCGTGCTCCTGCGGAACACGGGGAACGCGGCGTCCAAGAGCTTCAGGCCGCGGGAAGCCGAGGAGCTGTGGCTCAAGGCGAGCAAACAGCGGACGGGGAACTGTATGGAGTCCCCTATGAGCAACCTCGCTTCGCTCTACGTCAGCATGGGCGAGCCGCAAAAGGCGCTGACCGCGCTGCGCGACGCGCGCACCTGGCCGGTGGAGAAGCGATACCGCCCTCAGTTCGCGCTCTCCGTGCACGAGTCGATGTGCGAATTGCTCGAGGTGCTCGGCAAGGAAGTCGAGGCGGCGAAGCTCGCGACCGAGCTCTACCGGCAGCAGCGACGAACGGGGATGACCAGCGGCTCCAAGGCCGGGGAGCAGCTCGGGCGGACGCTGCAGTACGCGTTCGCGCTGGAGGGACACATCGCCCGTCTGAAGGAGAAGGCTTCGTACCTTCAGGTCACGAAGGGCGTTGGCTCGGCGCTCCCAGAGCTTGCACCGCTGGCGGCCGCGCGCTGGGAGGCGCACCGCACGCTGGTGAAGCTCTTCTCGGAGGGGCGCACGCTGATGAGCTGGGTACGGCCCAACCTCGACGGAGATGCGTGGAGGGCGGCGGAGCTGGCCAGCATCGTCGGCAGCGGTGTGCTGCGCTCCACGCTCGACGAGGGGCGGGTCCTGGACGCGGAGTACCCGCAGGCGCGCGCCTACTACGACGCGATAGAGGGCGAGCTCTCCTTTCGCTCTGGCAACCTGGCGAGGGCCGTGACGCTGGCGCGGTCCGCGCTGGAAGGCCTCCCTCGGGAAGAGGCGCTGCTCCGCCTGCGCACCCAGGCGTGGCTGGCGGAGGTGCTCTGGCGCCTGGACCGGCGCGACGAGGCGGGCGTGGAGTATCGGGAGGTGATGCGCCGCTGGCCGACCGCGCTGCGCAAGCTCGGCCTGTCGCTGCCCGTCGTCCTCTCCACCGATGGCTCCGCGCCGGCGGAGGACGCGGCCTCGGGGTTGCGACGCTCCTCCCGGTTCGACCTGGAGGACGGCGCGCCGTTCCGCCTGCGGGTCGACAGCCAGGGGGAGACGGTGACGGTCTGCCTCACCGATGGCGCAGGCTCGCGCTTCTCGTGCGCTTCCGGGAAGGGCGCCCCTGCCGCGCTGGAGGCGTTTCATGCGGCCGCCTTCTCTCCCGCGGTGACGCTGACGGAGAGCGACCTGAACAGCCTGGACGGGAGCCCGACGCGCGTCAGCGCCGACGACGCGCTCCGACAGGTGCTTCAACCATGAGGACAGGGCCCATCGTTGTCGCGCTCGCGCTGGTGTCGCTCCCGGCCTTCGGTGACCCCGCGGAGTGTGTGCGGCAGAAGGGGCGGTGGGCGAGAGAGAAGAACGCCACCGGGTGTCTGGTCGAAGGCCGGCGCGAGGGCGAATGGACGCAGACGCTCCCGGGCGGGCAGCAGGTGGAGAGCGCGCAGTGGCGCCGCGGCCTGAAGGAGGGGCCCTCCGTCCGGTATCACCGCAACTGCCTGGCGGCGGAGCGAGGCCACTGGGTGGCGGGCCGGATGACGGGCCTCTGGACCACGTGGAATGAGGCCGGCACCAAGCTGACTGAGGGCGAGCGTCACCGGGACAAGCGCGTTGGCGTGTGGATTTTCTACCATCCGAAGACCGGCCAGAAGCAGCTCGAGGGTCCCTTCGTCGAGGACGCCGCGGAGGGGATGTTCGCCGAGTACCTCGTGGGTGGCGAGCGCTGGAGGGACGTGCAGTTCAAGCGCGGCGTACGTCAGGGCCCTGGGACGTCGGAGTGCGCCTCGGCGCGCGGCGAGTGGACTGTCGACTACGCCCTCCTGGAAGAGGGATGCCTGGTCAAGGGCAAGCGGCAGGGGTTCTGGACCAGCTACGACGGCGTCGGCAGGCGGCTCAGTCACATCCCGTTCGCTGAGGGGTACCGCCAGGGAATAGGGGAGTGGTTTCACCCCACGGGCGAGGTCCTGAGCTCGGGCCGCTACGAGGGCGGGAGCCCCGAAGGGCTGCACGCGTATGTCGCGCCCGACGGCGGCTTCATCGGGAGCGTGACCATCACGGATGGCAATGGCCTGTGGAAGCGCTTCCACCCCAACGGCCGCCTCGCGGTCATCGGAGAGTACGAGCGCGCCTGCTCTCAGGGCACCTGGAAGGCCTACAGCGAGGAGGGAATCCTCGTGAGAGAGGAGCAGTGGAACGATTGCAAGCTCGACGGCCCCTTCGTGGACTACTTCCCGGACGGCCAGCGCGAGCGGGAGGGCACATTCCGGGCGGGCAAAGGGGAGGGCGACTGGAAGGTCTACCACCGCAATGGCACGGTCGAGTCTGAAGGCAGCTACCAGACGGACCTCGCGTCAGGCCAGTGGTCGTTCTGGCGCTGGGGCGGACAGAAGAACCGGACCGGTCCGATGGTCGAAGGCCGGGCACAGGGCGAGTGGACGTTCTTCCATCCCGACGGCACGCGGCAGTCTGTCGGTCAGTACGTGAAGGACAAGGCGCAGGGGACGTGGAGCGACTTCTGGCCGGATGGGACGGATTGGCGCCAGTTCACCTATGTGGATGGCGAGGAGCAGGGCGCCGCCCCGGCTGCGTGCAGGGCCTGGTCAGGGACCTGGGTCGCTGACCCGGAGAAGCGCGAGCTGGGGTGCAAGGTCTGCCGCCCCCAGCCGGACGCGGGCGTGGAGTGGGTGGGGCTGGGGACGTGGAGCTACTGGCATCCCAGCGGCTCGCTGGAGAAGCGAGGTGAGCTGGTGGAGGGCAAGCCCACCGGACGCTGGCAGTTCTTCCACGACAACGGCGCGCCGATGCTTGAAGGCAGCCTCGACGGTGGAGTGGAGGAAGGCCGTTGGGCCGGCTTCTATCGCCAGGGCCAGCGGCGCTTCATCGGCGGGTATGTCGCAGGCAAGCCCGAAGGCGTATGGACGAGCTTCCACCCCGACGGGGGCGTGATGTCCGTGGGCGAGTTCTCGGGCGGAGCGAAGGTCGGCGTCTGGCGCTACAGCGAACGGGGCGCCACGCAGGAGGTGACGTACCCGAAGCGCTAGTCGCCCAGAATCCGCTTCACCTCCCCGTTCGCGTCGAGCGTTGCGCCGTCAGGCGCATAGTCGGTGTGCCCAACATGGGCATGGTCAGGAGGTGAAAGTCCTTTCGGGAAACAGGTCGCTGTGACCCAGGCAACTCGCAAGGCTGAAAGCCGTGAGGCTGAG
>JBGART010000048.1:0-72994 GCA_044230055.1 Myxococcaceae bacterium
CAAGCGGCCGTGGGTATATCCGCGTCCCTTCGGTTGGCCTCATCGTCCGGAGCGCAGCACAAGCGGGAATAGCTCAGTGGTAGAGCATCGCCTTGCCAAGGCGGGGGTCGAGGGTTCAAATCCCTTTTCCCGCTCATCAAACCCTCGGAGAAATCCGGGGGTTTTTGTTTCTCGTCACCAGACCGCGGCAGCCGTGAGCTGCCGCGGCCACTGGGATCAGGTCAGCAGGCCTTGGTGTACGGGTAGCAGTAGTAGCCCCCGGTGGTCAGCGGGGTGCAACACTCCAGGTCGCAGCGCTGCGTGCACTGCCAGCCGCTGTTGCACCCGAAGTACGTCCTCACCACTCTGCAGGACAGGGCTTCGTTCGGCGTGTCTTGACTGGGCGCAGGTGCCTGCTCGGTGGTCGTTGCGGATTCGTCTGCATCGGCCGGTCCGCAGGCGGCGGCGCCAAACATCAGGGCAAGGCTCAAAATTGACATCAATGTCTTGTTCATTTATCGGCTCCGTGTCTGAAATGGTATTTGTTTTCTTGGCCAGTGATTACCGGCATTCGATGGTGTGAGAGGTGTAGTTGGTGACGCGGCAGCTCTTCGGGCAGGTCGTGGAGTGGTGCCAGACCCACTTGTAGTCGTAGGTCCTCTTGCAGCCGAAGACCGCCCCACCGCCCGCGCCTTCGTAGGTGCAGTACACGCTCGCCACCGTGCCGGGCGTCGGGCAGGACGGCGTAATGGTCACCTGCTGCTCGGCGGTCGCCGTCGCCTCATCCACGGGAGCAACTTCGTCCTGCGGCAGCACTCCGCCACAACCGACCAGCTGAGCGACGACTGCCAGAAATACAAGCGAGCTACTGAGTGTCTTCATTGGGCTTCTCCGAGTGTGATCTTCACTTCGCCCCATCGAGGCCTGCGCTTCGTCACCGTGTGGACAGCGCAATGCCCTGGCGCGCGGAGGACGTACGCAGCTCCGGCAATTGGGTTACACGCAATCCCCCCCTGAAACCGCTCTTGTTTCAGCTGCTTAAAACGACAACCGCAGTGTGTCTTTTTTGTTTCACGCCCTGTTGCTGCGACGCGTGCGGAGCCGCCTGTCTGAGGTTGTTGGTCTCAACTTCCTCGGAGCCGTACATGACACGGACAACGCTGCGCCTCTCCCTATGCCCTCTCCTCATCTCGATGGTCGCCTGCGGTCCGATGGTTCCGGAGGCTGACGGACCGTCTTCGCTGTCCGAGTCCTCCGAGGCGTTGGCGACCGAGAGCACGGGCCCTGCCACAATCCTGTTCACCGACAACAACTACGTCCTGTGCGTGGAGGCCGGCACCCGGAAGCTGACGTCTGCGTGCACCACCTCTGGTGAGAGCTTTCGCTTTGTCACCCTGAGCTCGGTGACGGATTCCGTCGCGATTCGAGCGGCCGATGGGCGCTACGTCTCTCTGCGCGGGGATGATCGCCTGGGGCTTGACGAGACGATGATCGGCGGCCTGCAGACCTTTCGGCGCGTCCCGGCGGCGAAGGGCAGGATCGCCCTGCTCGCCCCCAATGGGAGGTTCGTCGCGGCCGAAGGCGGGGGCGGCGGCGAGCTGGTGGCGAACCGCAGTGCCGCGGGCGCCTGGGAGTCCTTCACGGAGGCGGTCGTCTCCAGCGTGGGGCTGCGGACGGACGTGCGCAGCTTCGTCTGCGCTGAAGGCGGCGGTGGCCAACCCCTTGTGGCCAACCGCTCGTCGCAGGGTGCGTGGGAGACGTTCCGTTCGTTGAGCTTCTCTATTGGGCAGGTCGCGTTCCAGGCGACGAACGGTCAGTACGTGGCCGCGGAGGGCGGCGGCGGATCCAACCTGGTGGCCAACCGCTCCTCGGCGGGGGCCTGGGAGCGTTTCCAGGTGCAGAACCACCGTTATGGGGTCTCACTTCGCACCGCCAACGCGTCCTACGTCAGCGCGGAGGGCGGCGGCGGCGGCGCGTTGGTTGCGAACCGCGCGGAGGCCGCAAACTGGGAGATCTTTCAGGTCTCGTGCGCAACCGGGTCACCCTGCGGCGGACGCTGCGTCAACACCGCATCGGATTCCTCGAACTGCGGCGCGTGTAACCGGACGTGTCCGGATCTCCAGTTCTGCTCCAACGGTGCGTGCGTCGACCTGCAGTGCTCTGCCAATGCCGACTGCCCCGCGAATACGGTGTGCTCCAGCGGAGCCTGCCGAGCGACGGCTTCATGCAACTGCGCTCCGGGCCAGGCCTGCGTCAACGGCGAGTGCAGGGCGACGCCGAACTGCGCCGAGCCCTACTGCACCCTGGACTGGGTGGTGAACTACGGTCACCAGAAGGGGGTCGCCCTGGCGGACTGGGATGAATCCTCGATGGTCTACGGGGATTCTGGCGTTTCGCTGGCACAGGCCCGCTGGGTGCGCGGCTTCGTCTCCAGCCTCTTCAACTACGCGAAGGCACGGTACGGCGCCTTCGGTCCGGAGCGGCTCTACGTCATGCTGCACGGTCCCGGTCAAGGCATCAGCGGCGGCACCATCTCCAGCCGCTTCGACAGCTACTCCGGCGGTCGCAACACCCTGGACGTCGCCGCCAGCGGCTGGACCCAGACGGACCTCAACAAGGACATGCTCTCCCATGAGCTGTGTCACATCATTGAAGGCAGCGGAAACAACATTCACGAGTCTCCCGCCTACACCGTCTGGGGCGACAGCAAGTGGGCGGAGATCTGCCAGTACGACCTGTACTTGAAGACCGGGATGACCGCAGACGCGCAGCGCGTCCACAACCACTTCCTGGGGCAGACGCTGAATGGGAAGTACTGGTACCGCGATTGGTTCTACCCGAACTATCAGCAGTTCGGCGGCGCCCAGTATCTGGACGCCTTCTTCAAGAAGCTCGCCCGCTACTTCCCCCGGCAGATGGAAAACAACAACGCGAACCCCATCTACTCACGGCGGATGAACCTGGGTGAGTTCGTTCACTTCTCCAGCGCCGCGGCGGAGACCAACCTCAAGAGCCGCGCGATGAAGGCGTTTGGCTGGACCGCGGCCAATGAGACGGAGTGGCAGAACGCGCGCGCCGCATTCCCCATGCCGTACGGCGGCTGAAAATGGCCGCGCGTGGGCGGGTCACCCTGCCCACGCGCGGCAACGGCTTGCTGCGGAGGAATCAGCGCGGCTTGTAACAGGCGTACATCTTCACGTGGGGATACGTGATGTCGTAGTTGCTCGTTGAGCTGTTCCAGGTCGCGCACCGCTTCACCGAGTACCAGTAGCCGCAGTTGAGGCTGGAGTTATTGGCGCAAGGCGACGTCGCGAGGCAGTAGTTGTAGATTTCGTAGCAGCCCGCCGCATCACGCTGCGCGTCGGTCTGCGCTTCCGTACTGGCGGACTGCGCGGGGTCGGTCGCATCCACCGGCCCTCCACAGCCCAACATCAACGCGGCGAGACACACTGCGAGCAACACTGGCTTCGTCATCATTTTTCTCCGGCGTTTGGGTTTGGAGACGCCGCTGCGTCTCGTCAGCCCAGACAGCTCTCGCCGGCAGAAGGTGCAAGCAATTTTGTGCCGCAGCTCAAGCGCTCTGGGAACCGTCCCTGTCTCTTTTGGCCAGCATGTTCAGGAAGGCCTTGAAGTACACCGCGGCGCTCCAGACGGAGAACGCGGTGGAGAGGTAGACGAGGACTTTCCCGGTGAAGTTGAAGTCGACGGGGACGGTGGTCCAGATGAGGTTGATGGGGTGCGTGTAATGGACGCACAGGGAGATGATTCCGACGAGCTGGAGGGACGTCTTCCACTTCCCCTCCTGCCCCGCGGCGATGACCATGCCTTCCGTCGCGGCGATGGTGCGCAGGCCGCTGACGATGAGCTCTCTTGAGATGAGGACGATGACGACCCAGGCGGCGCAGCGGCCGAGCCGGACCATCATCACCAGCGCCGCGGCGACGATGAGCTTGTCGGCGAGGGGGTCCAGGAACTTGCCGACCACGGTGATGAGGTTGAGCTTGCGCGCCAACCAGCCGTCGATGACGTCGGTGATGCTGGCCAGGGCGAAGAGGGCGGCGGACAGCAGGGAGTAGAAGGGATCCGCGTCGTAGGTGAACCAGATGAAGAGCGGGATGGCCGCAATCCGCCCCAGCGTGAGCATGTTGGGGGCGTTCCAGAACTCTTTGAGGAGCACGCTCGGGGGCCGGTTGGCCTTCCGGCGCTGGCGCTCTTCCCGCTTCAGCCGCTTGCGCGTCGCTTTGTCCACCGGCGTTCTCTAGCGCTAGCGCTGCGGGACGGCCAGCAATGCGAAGCCTTCGCCTGACAGCTCGACCCCTGCTTTGAGCGCCTTTCCCTTGCCGTCGGAGACGAGGGCGATGACGCGCGGGCTCAAGTTGCCGTACCAGCCGACGAGGTGACCCAGCGGGACGGTCACCGGGGCACCGAGCTTGACGTCCAGGCTGCGCAGCGGGCCGTCGAGGCACAGGAGGACCTGGCCTTTGCCTCTCAGGTGGATGAGCTGGAGGTCCTGGGCGACGTCAGAGGGGACGTTGCCGTTCTCGTACATGACCGGCTCTTCGAACGCGAAGACGACGTCTTCCCGGAAGTAGGCAGACTCGTCGTTGAGGTCGCTCTTGGAGAAGAGCTTGTGCTTGCTCTCGATGACGAGCACGCCGCTCCCCTTCGCCCTCATCATCTGCTCTTCGCCCTCGCCGAAGCCCTTGTCCGTGGCCCGGCCGCGGAAGCGCTTGTGCTCGGGGGTGAGCTCGATGCTGCCCGACATGGCCAGCAGGCCGCTCAGGCGGGTGATCATCTCGTCTTTCACCACGACCGAGATGGTGTCGTCTTTGATCTCGAACGGCCCGCGGACCTGCACGTTGAAGAGGCGCGCCTTCTCCGCCACCTCCGCGAAGATGGCCGCGTCAACCTCGGGCTCGGCGTCCGCCACTGACGCCTGGACGTCAATCCGGGTCCGGAACCGCTTGGTGGGCGTTTCCGTGCTGTCCAGCGGCGGGCCCGGCTCTGCGTGTTGCTCAGGCTCCTCGGCGACGGCGACCGGCTCCTCGGCGACCGGAGCGGCGGCTTCGACCTCGGGCACCACCGGCGGGACGGTCTCCGCCTGGAGCTCGTCCTTGGGGACCTCCGGCGGCTCGAACGCCGACTCCGGGGTCTCCAGAGGCTCCTCGGTGATCATCACCTCGGCGCTGGTGGAGGCTTCGACGACGGGGTCTTCGGCGGCGGGCGGCGGCGCGTCGGTGCTGGCCTGGTCGTAGTAGCCGGAGAAGGCCTCCTCGGCGAGGTAGCCGTTCGACCCATCTGCGGCCACGGCGTCGGCGTTCGCCGCTTCGGCCGGGTCCGGCGCGAAGCTGGCGTCCAGCCCGGTCCCCGCGCTGATGCCCACCGGCGCGCCCTCATCCTTCTCGAGGATGTCCGCGTCGGTAGCGAGGTCGTAGACCGGCATCTCCTCCGCCGCCGGCTCTTCCGCAGGCGCCTGTTCAACGGCCGCGCTCTGCGCCTGGTCCAGGCTGTGCCAGTCCATCTCGGACTCGGCGTCCGGCGCCCGCATGCTCGAGGTGTCCGGCAGCTCCTCCTCGCCACCCAGCGGTGGGGACAGCGCCTCCAGCTGGGCCGGGTCCTCCACGTGCACCGGCGGGGGCTCTCCGGCGTACTGCTCGTCGGTGTATGACTCGGCCGCCTGCTCTTCCGGAGGCGCCTGGTAGCTCTCCTCCCCTGCCCCGTTCGCTTCACCGACGTAGGCGCCGTTCGCTTCGCCGTGGTGCTGCTGTTCGCTCTCGGCTCCGTCGAGGTGGGCGCCGGTCCCGTTCAGCGCCTTCTCCGGCTCCGAAGGCGGCGGAGGCATGGCCTGGGTGGGAGGCTTGGGGGTGAAGCCCTCTCCCGCGATGGCGCGCGCCATCTTCTCCGCCATCGCCGGGGAGCCCGCGAGCAGGAAGTGCTCCCGCGCCTTGCCGTACTCGCCCGCCTGCGCGAGCGCGAGGCCCAGGTAGTTGTGCGCCTTGGTGTGCTCCGGCGCGAGGTCTGTCGCGGTCTCGAACTCGCGGATGGCCCGCTGGGTGGAGCTGGCCTTGAGGTACACCAGCCCGAGGTTCACTCGCAGGGTCGGGTCCGCCGGGTTCTCCCGGACGAGCGCTTCGTAGATCTCCGACGCCCGGTCGAACTGGCCGAGCTTGAAGTACGTCAGGCCGAGGAGGTTCTGGCCCTTCTCGTTCTTCGGCTGGATCTTGTACGCGTGCTCGAGGTGCTCTTTCGCTTCGACGACGTTCCCCGACGCGAGCAGCTCTCCTCCCTTGTAGAGCTTCTGCAGGAACTCTTCATTCTCCTCGGGCGTGAGCGTTCGCGCCTTCAGGCTCGCAATGGGCATCGGTTACCGCGCCTCGTTCTGAGCGACCGTCGCCTGTTCCTTGTACTGGAAGTAGAGCGCGATGACCTTGCGCACGTACTCCTGCGTCTCTTCATAGGGCGGAACGTTGCCGCCATACTTCCTGACCGCCTCGGGGCCCGCGTTGTACGCCGCCACCATCTTCACCATGTCTCCGTCGAAGAGGTTCGCCAGGACCCGCAGATACCGCGTCCCTCCCTCGATGTTGTCCTTCGCGTCGAAGATGTCCTTGACGTACATGTCCTCGGCCGTCGCGGGCATCAGCTGCATCAGGCCGGACGCGCCCTTCGGCGAGAGGGCCCCGGTGTCGTAGTTGGATTCGACGTGCATCACCGCGCGGACCAGGTGCACGGGGATGCGGTACTTCCTCGCCGCGATGTCGATCCACTCGTCGAACTCGGCGCGCTTGAGCGCTCGCGCAGGGACGCTGCCCTTGGCGATCTTCGAGGGCGCCTGGTGGAACGTCGTCTTCACCTTCCGTGCGCCCTTGCCCGCCGCGGGTGGGACGTTGGTGTAGACGATGGTCCCGTCCTTCTCGGTGTACGTGTAGACGCTCCCCGCCTCGGCGCGCAGGCCGAGCACCAACACGCACGCGGCGATCGCGAGCTGTCTGGATGAACGCGTCATGGGTCTTGCGGGGAAAAGTCTAGCGCCAACGCTCATCTCCACTCAACAAATCACCCCTGCGTACGCCCACTTAACGGGCCGGGCCCCCGGGCGTGGGGCCGTGTGGGCGCGTCAACAGGCCCAGCGAGGCAAATCCTCCCGGAGCTACGGGCAGATCGCGTTGTGGTAGAGGACCCGCCCATGCCGCACCGATTCGACTTCCTCGTGCTCGGCGGTGGTGTCGCCGGGCTCTCGTTCGCGCTGAAGGCCGCAGCCCATGGCTCCGTGGCCGTCCTCACCAAGCGCGCCCTGCAGGAGTGCAACACCTTCTACGCCCAGGGCGGCATCGCCTCCGTCCTCTCCCCTGACGACTCGTTCGAACGTCACGTGGAGGACACCCTCGTCGCCGGCGCCGGCATCTGCAAGCGCGAAGCGGTGGAGGTGACGGTCCGCGAAGGCCCCGACCGCGTCCGGGAGCTGGTCGCGCTGGGCGCCGAGTTCAACCGGAACGCCGCAGGGGAGCTGGATCTCACCCGCGAGGGCGGGCACTCGCAGCGGCGGATCATCCACGCCGGCGACATCACGGGGCGGGAGCTGGAGCGGAGCCTGCTGGCCGCCTGCTCCGATAACAAGAACATCACGTTCTTCCCCGATACGACTGCGATTGATTTCGTTCTGGATAGGAAGGCCGGGCCCGCGCAGAGCCGCGTCGTCGGCTGTTATGCGCTGCGCAGCTCCGGGGCGATTGAGACGTTCATCGGGAAGCTCACGGTGCTGGCCACCGGTGGTGCGGGGAAGGTGTATCTGTATACGTCGAATCCCGACGTGGCCACCGGCGACGGCGTGGCGATGGCGTACCGGGCGGGCGCGCAGATTGCGAACATGGAGTTTTATCAGTTTCACCCGACCTGTCTGTATCACCCGGAGGCAAAGAGCTTCCTCATCAGCGAGGCGCTCCGTGGCGAGGGCGGGAAGCTGCGGCTGAAGAACGGCGAGCCGTTCATGGAGCGGTATCACGCGCTCGCGGAGCTGGCCCCGCGCGACATCGTGGCCCGGGCGATTGACGCGGAGCTGAAGCGGACCGGTCATGACTGCGTGTATCTGGATATGACGCACCTGGGCCGCGCGTTTGTGATGGACCGGTTCCCGAACATCTACGCGACGTGCAAGGGCTTCAATATCGACATGGCCGTGCAGCCCATCCCGGTCGTCCCTGCTGCGCATTACATGTGCGGCGGCGTGGTGACGGATTTGAACGGGCGGACGGGGTTGCCCGGGCTGTTTGCCATTGGCGAGGTGGCGCATACCGGCCTTCACGGCGCGAACCGGCTGGCGTCGAATTCGCTGCTGGAGGGGTTGGTGTTCGGGCACCGCGCTGCGCTAACCGGGGCTGCGGAGCTGGCCAGTACGCCGGTGCTCAAAGAGGAGCCGCCCGCGTGGGATTCGGGCGCGGCGGTGGACTCGGATGAGAGCGTTGTCGTCACGCACAACTGGGATGAGATTCGCCGGTCGATGTGGAACTACGTCGGCATCGTGCGCTCCGGGAAGCGGTTGATGCGGGCTCGGCGGCGGTTGGATCTTCTGCGTGAGGAGATCCGGGATTACTACTGGCGGTTCAAGGTGACCCGCGACGTGGTGGAGCTCCGGAACATTGCGGATGTCGCGCTGCTCATCGTGGAGTGCGCCACGCGGCGGAAGGAGAGCCGCGGGCTGCATACGACGCTGGATTATCCGAACCGAGATGATCACAACTGGAACAAAGACACGGTGGTTTCGCGGGAGGCATGAGCGTGGCGCTGTCGAGCGTGTGTGTGTTCTGTGGGTCCCGCACCGGGAAGTCTCCGGCGTACGCGCAGGCGGGACGGGCGCTGGGCGCGACGCTGGCGCAGCAGAAGATCCGGCTGGTGTTTGGCGGCGGGAAGGTGGGCGTGATGGGGGCGCTCGCGGATGGGGCGCTGGCTGCTGGCGGTGAGGTGGTGGGCGTGATGCCGCACGCGCTGGCGGCTCGGGAGATTGTTCATACCGGGCTGACCCGCTTGCACCTTGTCGACACGATGCATGAGCGGAAGGCGATGATGGAGGAGCTGTGCGACGGCTTCATCGCCCTCCCCGGCGGGTTCGGGACGTTCGAGGAGCTGTTCGAGGTGATTACCTGGTCGCAGCTGGGGATTCATCGCAAGCCCGTCGGCCTGCTGGACGTGGACGGGTACTTCGCGCCGCTGCGAGCGCTGGTGGACCACGGCGTGGACTGTGACTTCATCCCGGAGGCGCAGCGCACCCAGCTCCTCGTGGCGACGGAGCCGGGCGAGCTGCTCCAGCAGATGGCCGCGTGGACGCCTCCCGAGCCAGCAAGGAAGTGGATCGGCCGGGCTCAGACCTGAAGCGGGCAGGCCCCCCTGGAGGTTGACCCACTCCGTTCGCGTCGAGCGTTGCGCCGTCAGGCGCATAGTCGAGACGTCGGCAGTGCCCACGCACGCCGCAGGCGTCGCCTTCGCTTCGAGCATTGCGCAGCGCGTTTGAGCCAAGCTTCGGGAGGCCGTGCCACCTCTCGACTACGCGCGAGGCGAACGGGGCGGGTTCCCGAATAGGACGCCCGCTATCGGCTGAAGGCGTCGGTCCGGCGTTCGTGGGCGAACTGGCGGGCCTGGGGGTCCTTGGTCCGGTCCATGAAGTAGCCGCAGTGGGTGCAGGACCAGCCGAGCCAGCCCTCTTTGACTGCCTGGCTCAGGCAGCGGTCGTAGTTGAAGCAATACAGGTTGCGGTGCTCCTCGACGGAGCGCTCCAGGCCGAAGGGGCCGGTGAGCGGAGTCGGGAGTGGCTGTTGGGGCACGGTGGGGGTTCTCCTTTCTGGTGCAGGACTCGAAACACTCCCTGTACGGGGGCATTCCGCGCGCCTCCTCGAGCGCCCGCGGGCGACAGAGCAGGCTGGCGGCTGGATGCCGCGGTTGCGCCTGCGGCAAGCTCTCGCGCCATGGTGAGCATCCGGGTGGCCACCGAGGCAGATGACGCGGCGATCGGCGAGGTGCTGGTCGACGCATTCGTGGTCGGCTACGGCCGGAAGCTGGCGGCGACGCACTCGGTGACGGAGGAGCGGAAGGCGGAGCTCCGCGCGGTGGCGGCGAAGCGGCAGGCAGGGCGGGTGCTGGTCGCGGAGCTGGAGGGGCGGGTGGTGGGAACGGTGACGCTCTATCCCCCGGGCTCAGCCGCGGCGCAGACCTGGCTCCCGGGTGCGGTCGACTTGCGCTACCTCGCCACCGCCAGTGCATTGCATGGCCGGGGGTTGTCGCGGGCCTTGATGGATGCGGGCGAGGCGTGGGCGCGGGAGACAGGCGCGCAGTTTGTGTCGCTCAACGTCCGCGCGGGCGTGGAGGGGGTGGCCCGGCTGTATCTGGCCCGGGGTTACTCGCGGGACCCTCGTGGAGACCGTGTCGTGGGCGGTGACGTTCTCCTCGAGGGGTACTCGCTCGCGCTGGGCTCGCGATGACGTGTCTGGATGATTCGACCTTGCTGGCGCTGGCGAGCTGGCGGAGGACTCAGTGCGACATGCGGAGGCGCGGAAGTTGGCGAGCTTTCTTCCGAAGGCTCGCGCGTGGCTTCAGCCCGGAACGCCAACCCCGACTACGACCAGGCGCCTTCTCCCGTGACGCAACAAAAGACTTGGCCTGACGGGTCGGCGAAAGAGAAGCCGTAGAGACCTCTGTAGTCCTCGCCGGGTGGGCCCTCGACGAGGCCTTGGCCGCACTCCTTCAGAGCATTGAAGACACGATCGACGCTCTCTCTTGAAGAGACCTCAATCTGAGGTGGACCCCATCGTTCGGACCATTTTCAGGCCCCCGACGTTTGCGTTCCGGGACAGCGTGCTGAGTTGAGTGTTGATCGTCTTGTCGTCGCGAGAAGTTGCTTGTCGTGGTTGTTGTCGGGTCGTCCGCCGAAGCGAGGCGAAGCCAAAGGCGAGCCGAGCGTAGGCGACCTCCGACGTCTCGTTCATGCCGCCGCCTTCGTCATGAGGTGCAGTCCCCGGTACACCTCCATCGGCGTCCGGTTGTCGAGCGCCTGGTGTGGCCGCCGCACGTTGTAGAAGCGGATCCACTTGCCGATGCCGGCGTGCGCCTCGGCGAGCGTCGCGTAGTCGTGCAGGTAGACGTCCTCGTACTTGAGCGATCGCCAGACGCGCTCGATGAAGACGTTGTCGGTCGCTCGCCCCTTCCCGTCCATGCTGATGGTGATCCCCTCGCGCTTGAGCACGCCAGTGAACTCGGGGCTGGTGAACTGCGAGCCCTGGTCCGTGTTGAAGATCTCGGGTACGCCGTGGTGCCGGAGCGCTTCCTCGAGCGCCTCGACGCAGAAGTCCACGGTCATGGTGTTCGACAACCGCCATGACAGGATCGCCCGGGAGTGCCAGTCGATGACCGCGATGAGGTAGCCCCAGCCCTCCTCCAGTGGGATGTACGTGATGTCCGTCGCCCAGGCCTGGTTCGGGCGCACTACGTCGATTCCCCCGAGGAGATACGGGTAGATCGGGTGCTTCGGGTGCGGCGTGCTCGTGTGGGGTCCAGGTACCATCGCTTGCAGCCCCATCACCTGCATCAGCCGCTGCACCCGCTTCCTGTTGATCTCGTGTCCCGCCTTCCGCAGTTCGACCGCGATCTTCCGGCTCCCGAAGAAGGGCCACTTCGTGAAGAGGCGATCGATCTCCTTCATGATCGCCTGCTCCTCCGCGGTCGTCCCGACGGGCAGGTAGTAGAGCATCGATCGCGTCAGGCCCAGCAGCTCGCACTGGCGGCGGATCGACAGCTCGGTGCCTCCAGGCTGCACGAGCATCCGCTTCTCCTTCAGCGGGAGCCCCGCAGCCCACGTGCCAAAAAATCGCGCTCGACGATCAGCTCACCGATCTTCTTGAGCAACTCGTCGTGCATGCGCTCCGCGTCCTGGCTCGTGGACTCGCCGGTGAACGCCTCCGCCGCGCGCGCCAGCAGCTTCTTCTTCCACTGCCCGACGAGCACCGGGTGCACGCCGTGCCGATGCCCAATCTGGGCGAGGCTCTCCTGCTCCTTCGCGGCCTCCAGTGCGACGCGTGCCTTGAACGCCGGGTCGTACTTCTTCAGGTTCTTCTTCCCCATGTGCAGCTCCTTCCATCACAGAGCTGTCCCGACATCCAAATGAGGGGGTGGTCCGAAAAACGGGGTCCACTTCAATCACCAAGCGGGTGGGCGACGGATTCTTGAGCCAACCAAACATCCCTCGCGATGGCTCCGCCTCGTGAAACGGGTCACTGCGGAAACGAAGCTCCAGCCGACCATCCGTAGAGCCAAAATAGGCTGGGACCTCGCTCCAGCCGAGCTGACTGGCGAGCACAGCCCAGAACCGGCGCATCTCGTCTTCGGCGTCAGGGGAAGCGTGAAAGAACAGCTCGATGGACACAACCCGGGCGTTGGGAGCCATAGCCTCAGGAGCCTGTAGTCTGAGCAGCGACTCCACGTAAAGCCACGCTTTGAGCTCCGGGCGACCTTTGGCCGCGTAGCGACACGCAGCGGCGCATAGTCGAGAGGTGGCGGCCGACGTCTCGACTATGCGCCTGACGGCGCAACGCTCGACGCGAACGGGGGCGCCTCTTGAAGAGGGCCCAGGCGTTCGGCGACTGGGTGTCTTGGGTGGTGATGTCACCGCGCGGGCGCGGCACGGACGCTCCGCCTAGGAGCTGGCCGAGGCTGACGTCGAGGCTGTTGATGACGTCCTTCATGAAGCGGTCCAGCGAGTGATCGGTCATCCCAAACCCGTGCTTGAGCTGGAAGCGGCGGCGCGCGCAGCTTAGTGGCGGTGCCCTACCTCGCTGCAAACCGCACCGCAGGGCAGCCCGAAGCCCCTGGAGTTAGAGGGAGGGCGGCAGCGGGGTTTCTCCCGTTCGCCGGCTGGGGAGGTCCAGGACGCTCTTCAGCTGGCGGCTCACCACCCGGAAGATGCCCTGCAGCAGCTCCGGGCGATCCGAGAGGAGGTCCAGGAAGTCGCGCCGTTCGATGACCAGCGCGCTTACGTCCTGCGCGGCGATCATGTCGGTGGGGCGCGGGGTGCCGTCCAGCAGGCTGACGTCACCGAAGACCTCTTTCTCGCGCATGGTCATCACGGTCTCGCCGTGCTTCACCGCGTCCACGCTGCCAGCGGTGATGATGTAGAGCGCGTCTCCTGGATCTCCCTCGGCGTAGATGCGCTCTCCTTTGCGGAAGGTCTGCTCCTTCGCCAGCGCCGCGATGGCCGCGAGGTCGTCCACGTCCGTCTGGGCGAAGATCTCCACGTCCTCCAGCGAAAAGAGCTTCCTCAACGCGCTCTCGCTCATGTCGTCCTCCTGATGCGGCAGGGTCCACAGCCCCATGCCTCGCGCGAGCTGGCGCGCGCAGGCCCGGATGATCCGGTCATCGCTGTGGCACAGAAGTCCCAACTGGTCCGGCAACCGGCCGGCCGCGCCCAGGGGGAGCTGGCGGTGGTGCGCTTCGGTCTGTTCGATGACCAGCGCCCGGTCTTCCTCGGGGACCAGGTTCTCCAGCAGCTCCAGCGCGTAGGCGCGGCGCCGCGGGTCTGCTCCCACGAGGTGCTGGTGGATCCGGCGCAGCGAGCGCGCCGGGTAGAGACAGCCCAGGAGCCAGAAGGCAACCTCGTAGGCTTGATCCAGCCGGTCGCCAACGACGCGCGTGAGCAGCGCGCTCTGGCCGAGGGCGGCGCGGAGATCCCGGAAGGCGTCCACGAGTTTGCGGTACTCGCCCCGCCTCCGGCCCAGCGCTTCGCGGACCCGCGTGGCGTCTACAGGGAGCTCCGGCTTTTCCTCTCGCAGTCGGGAGAGCGCCACGCCGATGCGGTAGTGCAGGAAGGCGTCGTCTTCGATGTTGGAGAAGAGCAGCGTGGCCAGCGCCGCCTCGGTCCCGAGCTGCCAGAGGACGCGGGGGAGCTGGTAGCGCAGGGCCGTGGGGCGGCTCCGGTCGTTGAGCGCCGCGGCCAGGAGCGGGACGACGCCGTCTCCCAGCGCGGCGAGGGTGCTGCGCGCGCTCTGGCGCTCGTCGCGCCAGGTGAGGAACGGGAGGATGCGCGGCGCGAGCTCGAGGTAGCCGCCCTCCCCTGCCGCGGAGATGGCCACCCGGCGGACGGTGGGATCCGGATCTTCGAGGTACGCCTCCAGCGCCCTCGTCCAGCGCGCGTCCTTCACCCGGCCGAGCACCCGCGCCACCTCGCGGCGCTCTGCCACCGTGGCGTGCGTCCCCGGGTCGACCAGCTCTCTCAACGCGGCGTCCGCGGCTTCCCGCGGGCCGAGCTCTGAGAGCGCGCCGATGGCTGCGCAGCGCAGGCCGACTTCTCGCGCGTTCAGGAGGGCCGGAAGGAGGGTGCGGGCGCGTGCGGGGGCGAGCTTCGCGAGCGCCCAGACGGCCTCTGCCCTCGGCCGGCGCGCGCCTCTCGCCAGGAGGTCTTCGATCGCCCGGGTGCTCTCGAGGGCGCTGTAGGTCACGCTCAGGCGCACGGCGCGCTCGACGACGCGCTCGCTCCCGTGCGCGAGGAGCAGCGGCAGGTGCGGGCGCAGCGGGAAGCGGCTCTGCTCCATCAGGCTCATCGCGCGCAGGACGCGGTCGGGGTTCGGGGAGTCCAGCGCCTGGATGAGCAGGAGGGCGCTGCCGCCGTCCAGCGGCGCTTCCGCCGTTGCGCCCGCGCCGTCAACCTGCTCCGCCAGGGCGCCGACGTACGAGCGCCGCATCCGCATCAGCACCCAGCCGACCGCGAGGCAGAGCGCGATGAGGAGCCCCGCCGCGAGGCGCGCAGTGGCGTAGGTGCCCACCACGATGAGCAGGATGCCCCCGAGCGCCACTCCGGTCTTCTTGACCAACCCGTCAATCGCGCTGCGCATGCCTTCCCGGATGGTGTCCGGTAGGGGGGCGTAGAGCAACTGCAGCGCGACCGGGAGGATGGAGAGCGTCGCCGCAGACTGCAGGAGGGTCACGGCGTACGCAGGCCACAGGCGGTCGTCCAGCAGCGCCCAACCTCCCAGCGGCGCGAGGAGCAGAGGGACCAAGGCGAAGTAGCGGAGAATGCCGAGCGCCTTGAGCAGGCGCTCCGCGATGAGGAGCTGGTAGAGGACGCAGAAGACGCCCATCCAGAGCTGGACCTGGCCGAAGAGCGCGGCGAGCTCGTCCTCGTTCAGCGCGGACGCGGCTCTCACCCGGAAGAGGTAGTCCGCGAGCGGGTTCAGGATGGACAGCATCAGGACGATGGCTCCCAGGCCCCGGCCGTACGGGTTGACCGCGAGGTAGCCCCAGACTTCGGAGCGCTCCGGGACGGTTCTGGGGCGGGGACCTGTTGCGTTGACGCGACCGCGGTGGACCCGGAAGGCCGCCGCTCCCACCAGGAGCATCCCTGCTGCCGCCGCGACGAGCCCTCCTGCGCCGGCGCCTCTCGCCACAAGCTGCGCGAGGAGACCTCCGATGATGGCTCCGCCGATGCCGATGCCGCTCAATGCGGTGAACGCCCGGCGGCCTTCTCTTGCGTCGAAGGCGTCCCCCAGACGCGCCCAGAAGCCGATGGACGCGTAGGTCGCGAAGCTCTCCGCGAAGAGGTACAGGAACAGGGGGACCGGTGGCAGGCGCAAGTGGAGGCCGATGGCCAGGCCGACCGCGCAGAGCGCGCCGATCAGGGCCAGCGCGCTGGGGCCTCCTCTGGCTCCCGGTCCTCGCCTCGTCGCGAAGCCGGTGAAGGCTGCGGTGAGCGCGGCGCTCCCGACGTAGAGGTACGGGAGCACGGACGCGGGGAAACGCGCGAGCACCGCCGCGTTCCCCGCGCTCTTGAGCAGGGTCACGGACGCCACGAAGGCGAACTGGTACACCGCCGCCGGCGCCAGTCGGCGGAGCCACTCTTTTCGGTCGGCCTCCAAAGCGGGCGCACCTTATGTGGAATGGGCTTCCGGAGTCGAAGGCGCCCGGTCGGAAATGGGGCCACGTCCGCCCCGCGTCGGCGCAGCGGCGTGCGTGGGTTTGCGCCACATCTCGACTACGCCCCTCCGGGGCTGCGCTCGATGCGAGCGGGGGGGCGTCCGGGCCGACACACTGAGTGCGTTGTGGCTTGAGCGGGCGCGGGGGCTCACGTATGGCCTGCGCCTATGGCTTCTGCTGCGTCCGCCCCGGTGAGCGACGACTCCGGCTTCGTGCTGGCGGTGGGGCCATCCGGGCTGCCTTTGCTCTCCCCTCCTCCTCCGGGGACGGGTGATGAGCTTGCGACTGCGGCGGCGTTGCCTCCCGCGGTGGCGGGTCGGGTGCGGGCCGCGTTCTCCGAGGGGCCCGGAGCCGGGGTGTTTCACCTGGGCGCGGTGGAGGTGCAAGCGGCGCTTCCCGCGGGCTTCGCGTACTTCCGGGAGCTGGGGCACAGCTACGTCACCGGGCTGTGCGCACTGGCGGATCTCGAGGCGCAGCGCACGTCGTTCTCCGTGCCGGTTCCCGAGGAGGCGCTGACCGCGCTGGCGAAGGCGGCGCCTCCGATGCTTGGGGCGGAGTACGTAAGCTTCGAGTCGCTTCGCTCGCTCTGGGCGGAGGTGGAGTCGGCTTGCCGGGCGCAGCTGGTGGCGTTCGAGGGGCCGGCCGAGGCGTTTCTCCGTTGGAAGAACGAGGTGTGGAACCTCGTCGGGCGCGTGTACCTCCACCTGGCGGAGAACAAGTCCTCCGAAGAGACGCCGTTCGCGTTCCTCGCCACGTACACGACGCATGTCTCGAAGAAGGCGAAGCTGCAGCACGTACCGCTGGGCGAGGCGCTGCGTGAGTACGCGGGCCAGGCGAAGCGGTCTGCGCTGCTCTCCTTGCTGGAGCCGCTGCAGCGCGCGGCGGAGCAGAGTCGGCTCGTCGGGGAGCTGGTGTCGTCGCAGGAGATTTACCAGCCTCAGGCCTGGACTCCTTCCGAGGCGTACGCGTTCCTCAAGGAGCTGCCCATCCTGGAGTCTTCCGGCGTGGTGGTCCGCGTGCCGGATTGGTGGAGGGCGCGGAAGCCTCCCCGGCCGCAGGTGACGGTCAGCATCGGGAAGAAGCCGAAGGCGACGCTCGGGGCGGACAGTCTGCTGGACATGTCGGTGGGGCTCACGGTCGATGGGGAGCCGCTCTCCGAGGCGGAGTGGCGGAAGCTGGCTGCGAGCTCGCAGTCCCTGGTGCTCGTCAAGGGTAAGTGGGTGGAGATCGACCGGGAGAAGCTCTCCGGGTTGCTCGAGCACTGGAAGGCGGTGCAGAAGGCCAGCGAGCGCGGGGAGCTCTCGTTCGCGGAGGGCATGCGGTTGCTCTCGGGCGTGTCGCTTGGCGAGCAGACCGCGCAGGAGGCGGATCCCGAGTGGTCCCGCGTGGTGGCCGGGCCGTGGCTGGGGAAGATGCTGGAGGAGCTGCGCACGCCGGAGGCCAAGGCGCTGGCGGGGCTTCCGGCGGAGATGGCGGCGGCGCTTCGGCCGTATCAGCGCGCGGGCGTGCAGTGGCTGTCGCTGGTGACCGGGCTGGGGCTGGGCGGGCTGCTGGCGGATGACATGGGGCTGGGGAAGTCACTCCAGACGCTGGGGCTGTTGGCGCAGCACGCTCGGCGCGGGGGCGTGCGGCCGTCGCTCCTGGTCGCTCCGGCGTCGCTGCTCTCGAACTGGCAGGCGGAGCTGGCCCGCTGGGCGCCAGGCATCTCCGCTCGCGTGGTGCATCCGTCCGCGCTGCCGACGGAGGCGCTCAAGGCGCTGCCTGCTGCGGAGGTGGAGAAGGAGGAGCTCATCCTGACCACCTACGGGACGCTCAACCGGGTCCCCTGGCTTCTGGAGCGGACGTGGGGCTTGGTCATCCTGGACGAGGCGCAGGCGATCAAGAACGCGTCGTCTCAGCAGAGCCGCGCGGTGCGGAAGCTCAAAGCCTCTGCTCGCGTGGCGCTGACCGGCACTCCGGTGGAGAACCGGCTGGGCGATCTCTGGTCGCTCTTTGATTTCCTCAATCCCGGGCTTCTCGGCACGGCGAAGCAGTTCAGCCTGTTCGCCCGGCGGTTGGCGAAGAGCCCGGAGAAGGCGTACGGGCCGCTCCGCGAGCTGGTTCAGCCGTATCTGCTCCGGCGGATGAAGACGGACCGGTCGATCATCGCGGACCTGCCCGAGAAAACAGAGCTGACGGCGTTTTGTCCGCTCACCCCTGCCCAGGCAGCCCTCTACGAGCAGTCGGTGAAGTCGCTGCGCGCGGAGCTGCAGGACACCGAGGGCGTGAAGCGGCGCGGAACGGTGCTCGCGTACCTCACGCGGTTCAAGCAGATCTGCAACCACCCGTCGCAGTGGCTGGGCGATGGGGAGTACCTGCCCGCGGCGTCCGGAAAGTTCGGGCGGCTGCGGGAGCTGTGCGAGGAAATCGCCGCCCGGCAGGAGAAGGTGCTGGTGTTCACGCAGTTCCGGGAGATGACGGACCCCATCGCCGCGTTCCTCGCCCAGGTCTTCGGTCAGCCCGGGCTGGTGCTTCACGGCGAGACGAAGGTGAAGGAGCGCGGGGAGTTGGTGAAGCGCTTCGAGTCCTCTGCCGCGCCGTTCTTCGTGCTCTCCCTCCGGGCGGGCGGCACCGGGCTCAACCTCACGGCTGCGTCGCACGTCATCCACTTCGACCGGTGGTGGAACCCCGCCGTCGAGGACCAGGCGACCGACCGCGCCTTCCGCATCGGCCAGAAGCGGAACGTGCTGGTGCACAAGTTTGTGTGCAAGGGGACGCTCGAGGAGAAGATCGACGCGCTGGTTCACGAGAAGCGCGGGCTGTCCCGAGAGCTGCTCCAGGGCGGCGGCGAGTTGCCGCTGACCGAGCTTCCCAATGATGAGCTGTTGCGGCTGGTGTCGCTCGACCTGAGCGCCCAGCAGGAGGAGTGAGCCGTGGCGTTCTGGGGATATGGCGACTACCCGCAGTACAAGTCCGTGGCCCAGCGCCAGGCGGAGGCTCGGGCGAAGATCCGTCAGCTGACCGAGGGCAAGAAGCTGAAGCTGGACCCGGTGACCATTTCCGGAAGTCGCATCGTGTCGACGTTCTGGGGCAAGGCCTGGTGCGACAACCTGGTCGCCTATCAGGACTACGCCAGCCGCCTCCCTCGCGGCCGCAGCTATGTGCGCAGCGGCTCGGTGATTGATCTCCAGATCGCCCCCGGCCGGCTGGACGCCCGGGTCATGGGCTCATCGCTCTATGACGTGGGGATCTCCATCCAGCCGCTCAACGCCGCGCGGTGGAGCAAGGTCGTCTCGCGGTGCCATGGGCAGATCGCCTCCCTCGTGGAGCTGCTCAAGGGGAACCTCCCGAAGTCAGTGCTCGAGCTGCTCACCGAGCCCGGGCACGGGCTGTTCCCGGAGCCCGGTGAGATTGCGTTCTCCTGCTCCTGTCCCGACAGCGCGGCGATGTGCAAACACATTGCCGCCACGCTCTACGGCGTGGGCGCGCGGCTGGATTCGCGGCCGGAGCTGTTCTTCACGCTGCGGCAGGTGAAGCAGGAGGACCTCCTCGCAAAGCTCGGCGAGAGCGCTGCCGCACCCGTCAAGAAGAAGGCGCCCAAGGCGCTCGCCGGCGCGGATCTCTCCGCAATGTTCGGGATCGACCTCGGCGGGGGCGCGCCCGCCGCGCCCAAGAAGGCCCGCAAGCAGCGGCCGGTCAGCGGGGATGAATCTTCAGCTCCGCCTTCCCCAGCGTCGACGCCAGGCGCAGGGTCAGCGTCGCCTCTCCCTCCGGCAACAGGACGCGCCCGTCCTGGAGCCGCTTCGGGAAGCGCACCTCGTAGGCGACCCAAAAGTCGTCGAGGTACGGGTAGAGCGCGCGGAGGTTGAGGTTGGATCTGCCGATTCTCCGGATGCTGAGCGGGGCGGCTTCTCCTACGCCGGTGACCATCGCCAGGCGCCAGATGGAGTTGTCGCGGTCGAAGTCGTCGTAGAGCGGGTCGTTCAAGTGGACCCCGAGGAAGAAGGTGTTCGCAACCTCATCCTCGAGGCGCTCCGTCGCCAGGCGCTTCTCCAGCACGGACGGCGGCTCAGAGCGGAACGCGGCGGTGCGCCGGGCCCTCGCTTCGCGGAAGCGCCATGACTGAAACGTGGCCGCGGCGAAGAGGCGCGCGTCGGCCGCTGGGTCAAACGCGAACCTGCGGCCCCCGTAGACCTCATCGTGCGCGCTGTAGCGGCCGAGGAGCTCTTGATACGCATGTTCGGCCTGACGGTCGTGGAGGCGCGGCGGCGGGCCGCCGATTCTGGGCGGGGTGCAGGCGGTGGCGAGGAGCGCGGCCACCGCCAGACCCGGGAGGCGGTTCATCCAGGGGTGGTAGTCATCCCCGGGGGCCGGATGAAGTGTCGCGCGAGCCCATGCGCCTATTCGAAGCCAGTCCCGGCTTCACTGGCAGGACACGTCCGACGCGGTGATGCCCGACACTCCGGAACGGCTCCAGAAGACGGTAAACCCGCTCGGAGAGGCGGCGACGACCGGGTCCCCCGTCTTGGCCCCCTCGCCCAGATTGAAAGGTGCGGTGAGCTGGGTTCCCGCCGCGTCGACCAGGACGAAGTAGTAGCCGTAGGTACTGGCCGCGAAGTTGGCGGTGGCCTTCCAAACGATGGCGAATCGGCCGGCCTGTGCGGCGGTCGACGGCCGGTAGACGTAGGGAGTGGAGGCCTGACTGAGCGACTTCAGCGCCTGGACGGCGCCCGTTGAGTCGTTGATCAGCGCGTAGCCAAGCCACCCCGGGACACCCGCCTCCCCCCAGTGGTTGAAGGCGACGAAGTGCTTGCCCGCAGCGACGGCCGAATCGACGGCCGACTGGCTGCTCGGGCAGGGGGTCCCTGCTGGCTTCAAGAGGACGGGCGCTCCCAGCCGAGCTCCCGACAGCGCGTAGCGCTGGACCTGCGGGCAAGACCAGCGGTGCGCGAAGAGGTGACTGTCGACGCCGCTCGTTACTGCAACGCCGCTGTTCAGCGGAGCGCCCTGCGTCAGGACATCGGGCGTGCCGATCTTCGCCCCCGAAGCATCCAGCAAGGAGAACCGGTACCCCTCGTCTCCGGACGCGTAGCCCTGCGACCAGCCGACGGCACGTCCATCGGAAGAGAGCCCCACATTGCCGCTGAAATGAGGGCTGAGGGATGCAGGTCCCGCGGTGCGGGTGAGGGAAGCATCAAAGGCCGACAGCCGCACGACATCGTAGTTGGTTCCCGTCGGCCGGCCCGAATAGGCGATGAGGACGCCGCCATCGACGAGCGCGAGTGAAGGGCTGGACGCGTACTCCTCGCCGGCATCGACATAGGACGTCCAGGACGTCTTGTACCCGCCGTCCGGCTCAAAGCGCGCGACCGCGCCGCCCGTTGCCAGCAACCAGCTCCCGTCCCACCAGACCGCCCGGGTCACGCCTAGCGCGTCGAGGCGGACGTGACGGGTGATTGAACACGAGAGGGGAAAGCCTGCGTCCATCCCCGCGTCTGCGGGCAGTCCGCCGTCTGAACCCGCGTCCACCCCGGCATCACCTGGGGAGCCGGCGTCCTGACCGGCATCACCTGGGACTCCCGCGTCGACATCGGCGCCTGCGTCCGATGAGGCTCCGGCGTCCGCCACTGCGGTGCCGCCGTCCAACCTGCCAGCGTCCTCCACTGCCGCGCCGCCTCCACACGCTTGAAGGACGAACGACATCCCAAGGACGACAACCGCGAGCCAGCGAAAGGACGTATCTGCGTTCAACATGCGCTGCGCGTAGTACGCAGCCCGCTCAGGGTCAAACCGGCCTGCGGCGCAGACTCGCGCCCGCTTCAACCTGCAACCTTTAGGGGATGAAGTCTTTCCGGGTGAAGAGCGTGGTGAGGCCGTACTTCTTGGCCTCCACGGCTTCGCGTCCGCCTTCGAGCCGGTCGACCAGGGCGAAGGCGTGGGCGACCTTGAGGCCCTCCGCTTCGGTCCGTTCGATGGCTTTGAGCGTGGACGCGCCGGTGGTGACGACGTCTTCGAGGATGGCCACGCTGTCGCCCGGCTGCAGGGCGCTGCGGCCTTCCATCCACTGTCCCGTCCCGTGGCCCTTGGGCTCCTTGCGGACGATGAAGGCGTGCAGCGGCGTGCCGGCGATGAAGCTGGTCAGGCTCACGGCGGACGCGAGCGGGTCCGCGCCCAGGGTGAGCCCTCCGGCGGCCTTCACGTGCGGCGTCTTCTCGCGGATGGCGGCGAGGAAGAGCCGGCCGATGAGGTAGTGGCCCTCGGCGGTGAGCGCGGTGCGCTTGCAGTCGATGTAGAAGTCGGACTCTTTGCCCGAGGAGAGGATGACCTTGCGGCGTTCGAAGGAGAGCCGGGTCAAGAGCTCCAGCAGCCTGGCGCGGTCCGCGCTCACTTCTCCTCCAGGAACGCGACCAGCTCCGAGGAGTACTTCAGCTGCGTGAGGAGCTCCTGGCGCTTGCTCTCCTCGAGGGAGGCGAAGACGTCCGCCAGCAGCGCGAGGTCCTGGTTGATCTCTCCCAGGCGCAGGGTCACGTCGTCGGCGAGCTCATCCGCGTCGACCTCCTCCTCGTCCTCGTCGCCGCTCTGCGTGTCCTCGTCTTCCGCTTCTTCAGCGGCGGCGGCGTCGTCGGAGGCGGGCGGCGCCTCCTCCGCCTGCGCCTCTTCCGGCGCTGCAGGGGTGCCGTCTTCGTTGACCATCTCCGGCGCGAGGGGGTCCTCGGTCAGGAGCGCGCGGTCCAGCATGTCCTGCGCGGCGGGGAAGAGGCGGCCGGCCTGCTCGAGGCCATCCTTCAGTCCCTCCAGCGCCTCCCGCTCCAGGGGGAGCGTGTGGAGCGTGGCGGCCAGCGACATCAGGAGGGCGTCCTCGTCCGAGAGCTGCTCGTGGACGCGGGCCTGGACGCGCTCGCGCTGGAGGAACTTGAGGGCGGCGACGCGGCGGAAGCCGCAGATGACCTGGTAGCGCCCGTCCGCGGCCGGGCGGACGTCGATGGGGAAGAGCTGACCGAGGCGCGCCAAATCCGTCGCGAGGCCGGAGAGCTCCCCCTCCTCGCGCAGACGGAAGGTGGTGTCTTCGTCGAGCGACTCGAGCGGCAGCGCGTCCGGGGCAAGGCCGCCCCCAAGGCCAGCCCCGCCCTCCAGCACGGAAGGGGTCACTTCATCGTCCAGATCCATCGCGTGTGACTTCCTACACCAGAACGAACGGGTGGAAACGTGGGGGCGCGGCGTGAACAGCCTCCGCCGGGCACGACGCACCGGCGGGGGTGTTGCCTGCTCTACTTCTTCTTCTTCACCACGACCTTCTTCTTCGCGGCGAGCGCCAGGTTCGGCGGCTCCGGGGCCTTGGCGGCGAGCTTGAGCGGCGGCGGAGGAGGCTGCGGCCGGCCAGAAGGCGCTTCGGCCTTCTTTGCCTCGCCCTTGGCGGGCGGGGGCGGCGGCCTGGGGGGAGCGGCGCTCCGGACCTGAGCCCTGGCCAGCGCGGCGCGCGGGCGATCTCCTGTCGGCACCCTGCCCGGCTCCACCTCGCCCATGTCGACCCGGCCGCGGAACGAAGCGCCGTCGACGATGATGACCCGCGGCGCGCGGATGTCGCCCACCATGCGGCCTTCGCGGGTGAGCTCCACGCTCTCGGTGGCGTTGATGTTTCCCACCACCACGCCGCTGACGATCGCGTTCTTCACCGCGACGTTCGCCTTCACCACGCCCGAGGGCTCCACGATGAGCGTGCGGCTCAGCGTCAGCTCTCCCTCCACGCGGCCGCGGACGGTGAGGTCCTCATCACCGGTCAGCTTGCCGTTGATGAGGATGGACTGGCCTACGACTGTGTTGTCCCCCACGGCCGGATTCGCCAGCTCCTTGCTCGCCATTGGCTAGCGTCCCTTGTTGTCCATGTCGACGTTGCCTTTGAAGCTGGCTCCGTCGGCGATGAGGATGCGCGGTGCCTTGATGTCACCCACCACGCGGCAGTCCGTCTTGAGCTCCACCTTGTCACTCGCGGAGATGTTCCCGGTCACCCGGCCCGCGATCTCCACGTTCTGGGTCTCGATGTCTGCCTCGACGACCCCGGAGCCTTCGACGAACAGGCTCTCCTTGAGGGAGATCTTCCCCTTCACCGTTCCCTGGATGACGAGATCTTCATCGCCGGAGATCTCTCCGTCGATGACGATGCTCGAACCAATCACCGTGTTGGCCATGGGTGCGTCCGTTCCCCTCTGAGTGCCCTACTGCGGTTCAGATGTCGTCCGGCAGCTTCACTTCCATCTCGATGGAGCCGTTGAACACGGCGCCATCTTCGATCACCACCCGCGGCGCTTTGATGTCGCCAGCCACTTTCGCCGAGGCGTGGATCTCCACCTTCGAGGAGGCGTCGATGTTGCCGCTCGCCTCCCCGTTGATGGTCAGCTCTTCAGCCCGGATGTCCGCCTGGACCTTGCCCGTGCCTTCGATGGTGAGGTGATTCTTCAGGGCGATTTGACCTTCAACGCGCCCCTCCACCACCAGGTCCCCACCGCCTGTGAGGTTGCCCCGGATGGTGATGCCCTTGCCGATGATTCCCGTCTGCTCGCCCTGCGCCATGGCGATCGTCCCCTCGAAAAACTAGAGCGACTGTGCGGCGGAGTAGAGTTTGAAAACGGTAAATCAGAGATGAGCGGAGATCCAGCGCACGATATCGGAGACGACCTCCTCCTTGCCGCGCTCGTTCAACGTCTCGTGTAGCATGCCCGGGTACTCTTTGAATTTTTTGTCCGCGGCGCCCAGCGACTCGAAGAACTTCCGGGTGGCTGCGGGCTCGGCGATGGTGTCCCCCGCTCCGCAGAACACAAGCACCGGCAACGTGATCTGCGGTGCGAGCCCCGCCACCTCAAGCTGCGCCGCCAGCGACTCCGTGAACCACCGCGGGGTCACCGTCCGGATGTAGAGCACGTCATTTCCCGTCGCCTTCTGCAACTCCGGGTCGCTGGACAGCTGCTCCAACTCGATGCCTGAGGCCACCGGCAGCCACGGGATGACCTTGCCGATGAGCTTCGCCCCGTAGAGCTTCAGCACCGGAGGCTTCATCGCCAGCTTGAGGTACGGCGAGGAGAAGATGGCGCCGGCCACGCCGCTGGGCTTCCGCTTGGCCAGATAGTGGGCGCTCATCAGCCCGCCGTGGCTGTGCGACAGCAGGAAGGTCTTCTCGCCCTTCGCGGCCACCTTCACGCGCGCCCAGAAGAGGTCCAGGTCCTCCAGGTATTCGCCCCAGCGCTCGACGTAGCCGCGGCGGCCATCCGCCTGGCCGTGGCCGCGGTAGTCGAACGAGTGCACCGCGAAGCCCGAGCTCACCAGCGAGGCGATGGTCTCCTTGTAGCGGCCGACGTGCTCTGCGTAGCCGTGGACAATGCCGATGTGCGCCTTCGGCGCGTCCGGCAGCTCCGATTGCCAGAACAGCCGGAGGTTGTCCTTGGCGCTGAAGAAGCCTTCGTCGTGACGCGGCATAGGCGCACGACCTTAGCGATCCGCGGTATCGACTCCCAGCATCTTCAGCTTCCGCACCAGACCCTCGCGGCGACCCTTGACCTCGTCGGGCTCGGATTCCTTCAGCGCCTCCAGCGCCCTGCGGTACGCCTCCGCCGCCAGCCCGCGCTTGGAGCTGCGCTGGTAGGCGTCGGCCAGGTGCTCGATGATCATCGGTTCGTTCGGGGAGAGCTGCTCCGCCCGCTGCAGCGTGTCCACCGCCCGCGCGAAGTCGCCCCGCCGGTAGTAGACCCAGCCCAGCGAGTCCAGGAACGCCCCGCTGTCCGGCCGCAGCTGCAGCGCCCGCACCAGCAGCTTCTCCGCCTCGTCGAAGTCCTTGCCTTTGTCCGCCAGCGTGTAGCCGATGAAGTTGAGCGCGGCCGCGTTGTCCGGGTTCACCTCCAGGACCTGCCGCATCTGCGCGATGGACTTGTCCACCTCGCCCTTGCGCTCGTAGGCGGCGCCCAGCGTGAACATCAACATCTCGTCGCGCGGCCGCTTGGCCAGCGCGGTGGCCAGCAAGGAGATGGCGTCCGCGAGCCGCCCCTGCCGCTGGAAGGTGGAGGCCAGCGCTTCGAACAGCTCCGGGGCCGGGCGGTCCTTCAGCGCCCCGGCGAGGAACTTCTCCGCCTCCCGCCCCGCTCCGCTGCGCTCCAGGGCGCGCGCGTAGGCCGGGTAGAGCTGCAGGTAGTCCGGGCGGTCTACCAGGCCCTGCTTGAAGAGCTCGAACGCCTTGGCGTGCTGGCCGGCCTGGGAGACCGCCATCGCCCGGTGCAGGCGCGCCTCGTGGAACAGCTCATTGTCCGTCGGCACCTCCGCGTACGCCTCGGCGGCCTGCGGGAAGCGGCGCAGCTTCTCGTGGACGAGGCCCGCGTAGAACGAGATGCGCGGCTCCTTGGTGCGCGTGCGGCGGGCGGCGTCCAGCACCTCCGCCGCGGCGGAGAGCTCTCGCGTGGCCAGGTAGGAGAAGGCGACCTTCACCGCCAGCTCCGGGTCATCCGAGAGCGAGAGCAGCCGGTCGAAGTAGGCGCGCGCTCTCACCGACGAGCCCAGCTTGAGCGCCAACCGGCCCGCGGCCAGCAGCACCTCGCGGTTGTCCGGGTCCTGCTCCAGGGCGCGCGAGTAGGCCTCTTCGGATTCGGACTCGCGCTTGTTGGTGTCGAGCAGCTGCGCGAGCGACACCCAGGAGTCGAAGTCGCCGGGGTCCCGCTCGATGGCCTTGCGCAGGAGCCGTTCCGCGCGGGCGAAGTCGTTGCGTTCGGCCAGCGCCATGCCCAGGCGCTTGAAGCCCACCGGCTCGCCCGGGAGCGCTTCGCCCAGCTCCTCCACCCGCTTCACCGCCTCGTCGGGCTGGTTGAGCTCCAGGTGCAGCTGGGTGAGGACCAGGTACGCGTCCGGGTCTTTCGGCCGCAGCTTGATGGCGCGGCGCAGGTGGACCTTGGCGCGGGTGAACTTCTGCGTTTCGAAGAGCACACGGCCCATCAGCAGCTGGGCGGGCTGGTAACCGGGGTGGCGTTCGATGACCCGCTTGAGCTCCCGCTCGGCGCGCTCCATGTCGGAGAGCCGGGCGTACTCCTCGGCCAGCGAGGTGCGCAGGAAGGGGTTGCCCTCGTCGGTGGCGATGGCGAGGAGCAGCTCGTCCATCGCACGGCGGTGGTCGCCGTCGTGGTGGGCGATGCGGGCGCGCAGGTAGTGCGCGTAAGAGGAGGACGAGGCAAACCCCTCGTCGCCCACGGCGCCGGAGAGCATTGCCTCCCGCATCGCCGCTTCGTCCACCGGAGGCCTCAACTGCGGTCCCGCCGCGCAGCCGAAGAAGAGGACCCCGAACCCCGTGAGCACGCAGGAGAGCCGATTCATCTGAAGGCCAAGTCTAGCCGCCCCGACCGGGCGGCGCGGAGGCGACACCCGCGCACCCGCGCGAAGGCCGCGAGATCCCACAGCCGGTCGGTTGCCAAGCCCCGGCAAGGCGACATGCGGCTTGACGCGGTGCGAACAGAAACAGGGCTACGAGAGGAGGAATGCCACGGCGACGGCCAGCGCCAGCACCAGCGCTCCGGCGGGGATGAGGAGAGAGCGCTTCTTGGGCACCAGCGGGAGGTTCCGCTGGGTGGTGAGCTGGCGCATCATCGCGTCCACGCCTTTGGAGTCCATCGAGGGGCTCTTGCCGGCCTTAATCTGCTTGGCCATCGACTCCAGCACGTCGGGCCGGGTCTGCTCGTCGGAGAGCCAGAGCGACTTCGCCTGCAGCTCCTTCGGGGCTCGCGCAGGGTCAAACTGACAGGCGCCGCAGAGGGCGAACGCTTCCGTCTTCTTGGCGCCGCATTTCACGCAGATGGCGAACGGCATGGGGCGAAACTCTGGCGCGTGTCCGCGCGCCGGTCCACCCCACCCCGGTCACTTCTTGCCGGCGATCAAATGGTCCAGCACCGCCTCCACGGGCGCCTCTGTGTCCGCTACGTTGGAGATGGAGACTTTGAACAGCACACCTGTCTCCTCCTGCACCTCCTTCAGCACCCGTGCGAACACCAGGTGGGCGTTCTGCGCCGCGCACTCCGGGAGCAGGGCGCCGAAGACGCCGTTGCCGAGGTGGCCCAGCACGTCCGGCGTCCGCATCCGCCGCCGCAGCGCCGACGCGCAGGTGCGGACTCGGTCCGGAATGGCCTCGTCGGGACGAAGCACCGCCACGCTCACTGGCCGGTGATAGCGGCGCGTGCGCGCCAGCTCCTGGTCAATCCGCGCCACCAGGCCCGCCCGGTCGAACAAGCCGGTCTCCGGGTCGCTCCCGCTGCGGCGCAGCAGGTTGCGGCTGCGCTCCAGCTCGCGTTCGGTGCTGCGCAGCTTGATGGCGCGCTCGCAGCGGTTGAGCAGCTCCACCGCCTGGAACGGCTTGGCCATGTAGTCGACCGCGCCCAGGTTCAGCCCCTTCACCTTCTCCGCCACGCCCTGGTGCGCGGAGAGGAGGATGACCGGGATGTCCTGCGTGTCCGAGGAGGACTTGAGCGCCACCGCCGCGTCCAGCCCGTCCAGCTTGGGCAGGAAGACGTCCATCACCACCAGCTCCGGGTGCAGCGCGCGCGCCTTGGCCACGCCCTCCGCGCCGTCGCGGGCAATCTCCACCCGGTAGCGGGAGCGCAGAATCTCCGAGACGATGGCCGCGACCTCGGGCTCGTCCTCGACGATGAGCACCCGCGGC
The DNA here is from genome assembly GCA_044230055.1 of Myxococcaceae bacterium. Taxonomy (GTDB): domain Bacteria; phylum Myxococcota; class Myxococcia; order Myxococcales; family Myxococcaceae; genus JBGART01. The sequence continues at coordinate 28,583 of JBGART010000048.1, forward strand.
TGCACCGTCGGCTCGGCAGGACGCGTGGTGCTCTCCTGCGAGGGGACCTGCGCCAACGGCAAGGTGAACACGAACGCTGTGCCTCCAGTGGAAGGGGACTCCGCCCAGATCTCGCCGCCGTGAAGCTCCACGAACTCCTTACAGATGGCGAGTCCCAGTCCCACGCCGCCCGGCCCGTGTCGATAGCGATCGAACACCAGCTGCAGCTGATCCGCTGGAATGCCGCGGCCATCGTCCTCCACCAGCACCTTCACCGCCTCGCCGTCCGGCCGCTTCAGCCGCTGCGCGCGGACGACGACGACCCCCGCTTCGCTCGCGTGGCTGATGGCGTTGGTCACGAGGTTCTGCAGCACCTGCCGCAGCTTCACCTCGTCGCCCACCACCATGAGGCTCTCCGGCGTCTCCGACCGGAGCGCAACCCCGCGCTGCACGCCGAGGATCTCCAGCTCCGCCGCCTGCTCCTTGCAGAGCTCCGCGACGTCGACCATGCGCGGGTCAAGGGAAAGACGCGCCTGCTCGCCCTTCCCCTTCTCCAGCAGCGACTCCACCAGGTCGAGGATCTTCCGCCCCTGCCGGACGATGGCGTCTGCCGAGGACTGCTGCTGCGTGGGCAGCTCCGCGTCCGACAGCAGCCGCCCGTGGCCGAGCAAGACTTGCAGCGGCGCCCGCAGGTCGTGGCTGACGACGGCGATGATCTCGTCCTTGAGCCGGTTCAGCTCCTTCAGCCGCTTGTTCGCGTCCGAGAGCTCCCGGTAGCGGTCGACGTAGGCGGACTCCAGGTCTTCGCGCTTGCGCTTGAGCGCCGTGTGCAGCCGCGCGTTGCGCACCGAGTTGGCCAGCGACGCAGCGGCCGCGCGCGCGAACTCCAGCTCCTCGCGGCCAAAGGCGCTCTCGCCCTTCGCCACGCGCAGGAAGAGCGCGCCCATCACGTCGTCCTGCGAGACCAGCGGCTGCACCAGGATGCTCTTCACCCCCAGCGGGGAGATGTGCCGGCGGACCTCCTCCATCAGAGGGTCCTGGTCCGCGTCCTCGATGTGCACCGCTTCACGCGTGGAGAGCGCCTTGCGGATCTCCGGGTAGCGCAGGATGTCCACCTGGAAGGGCGAGAAGTCGGGCCGTTCACGAGAGGCCACCACCCGGGCGTTGCGCGGCGTCCCCTCCACCAACACCACCGAGCAGCGGTCCGCATTGATGACCTTGCCAATCCGGTCCACCGCGATGCGAAGAATCTGCTCCAGCTCCAGAGAGCTGGTCGCCGCCTGGGTAATCTCCAGCAGCGTCTCCATCCGGAGCCGGGACTGGTGGTCGCGCTCCAGCAGGCGCTTCGCCCGGAGGGCCGCCTCAACGCGCCGTGAGAGCTCCTCGTAGGACCGGATGTAATCGTCCACGCCCTCCCGGAGGACAGCCTCGCTCCCCCCGGACACCACGTCCGCCAGGAGGGGCAGGTCGCGCAGTGCGGCGTGGCCGCGGATGGCCTTGATCCACTCGGGCAGCCGGGGGACGTCCCCTGCGAGCAGGACCGCCTCCGGTTTCAGCTCCTTGGCCAGGTTCTCCAGCTGGTTAGGGCTCTCCGCCGAGGCGCAGAAGTAGCCCCCGGACGACAGGCGTTCGAGGACGTCGCGGGCGGGCTCCTTGCCCCCCACCACCAGAATCCGCCCTCGCAGCTGGGAGAGATCCACCCCGCTCACGCAGCCGGCTCCAGGCAGGCGCTGGGGGCGGGAGGAGGCACTGGGAGTGGGGGCCGGGTCATCTGCCCCGCGATTATGCCTGGTCAGGGGCCGCATAAACCAGCGACAAGACTTGCCCACCTGAACCGCGAATCCGTGCGTAGGCGGCATTTCGCGGAGTTGCGGCGTCGAGTCACCGTATACTCCCCCCCGCTGTCCCCAAGAGGCCGAGTCACCGAGAGGCACGCCCCTCATGCGCCTTCGCCTTCCCTTCCTCCTGACGGTTGCCCTCGCCGGTGCAGCCTTCGGCCAGGAAGACTGGAACACCTTCCCGCCGAAAAACCCTGCGGTTCCCGAGGGGACGCAGCCTGCGCCGGCGCCGGCACCGGTGCCTCACGAGCACGCGCCACAACCTCAGCCTCAGGCGCAGCCGCCGGCAGAGCCCGCACTGGACGCCGCGGGGGTCACCTCGCAGGAGCGCTTTCTGCCTGGGACGGAGCCGCACAGCCCGGGGACGTGGGGCAACCCGTACAACGCCCTGGCGAACCTCCGCCAAACCCCAAGTGAGGACGGCAGCATTGGCCTTTTGCACCTCTCCAGCGCGGACTTAGGGCCCAAGGGCATCCTCCGCTTCTCCGCCACCGGCGAGTACTTCAGCCGCAAGGACTTCCCGGTGCTGACCGCGGTCAACACCCGTACCGCCGGGACCTTCGCCCTCTCCTTCGTCCCGCTGGAGTTCCTCGAGGCCTTCCTCTCGTACTCCGCCACTGCCAACACCAACTCCCAGTCCTCGCCGCGGCTCATCCAGTCGCTGGGCGATGTCTCGGTGGGCGTGAAGGGCGCCAAGAAGTTCGCCGGTGGAGCGCTGAAGGGGCTGCACGCCGGGCTGGAGCTCAAGCTGCAGACGTTCTCCGGCGTGGGGAACCAGGACGTGCGCAACTACGCGGTGGGCTTCGCCCCGCGCGTGCTGGCCACCTACGACCTCCGCGAGCAGTTCCCGAAGATTCCGGCGCGCCTGCACATGAACATGGGCGCGATGTTCGACGGCAGCGGCGGGCTGGTCTCCACCCACAAACTGGTGGCCGCCGAGGAGTACGCGCTCGGGGTCAACGAGTTCCACCGCTTCACCTTCGGCGTCGCCGTCGAAGCGCCGCTCCCCGTCGCCACGCCGTACCTCGAGTACAACCTCGGCGTGCCGCTGGGCGTGCCGAACGGGATGCTCGATGGGCCGGATGGCGTGGCGGTGCCGGTGGACGCTGTCATGCCGCAGACGCTCACGCTGGGCTTCAAGGTGACGGCCATCCGCGACCTCACGGTGGGGTTGGCGTTCGACCTGGGGTTGACCCGGCGCGTGGGCCTGGGCGTGCCGGCGGTGACGCCGTTCAATTTCGTCTTCAACGCCGCGTTCAACGTGGACCCCTTCCAGCGCGGCCAGACGCGGCTGGTGGAGACCATCCGCGAGGGGCCCAAGGTCGCCGCGAAGGAGGAGCCGAAGACCGGGAAGGTCTCCGGCACCGTGGTGGACGCGCAGACGCACAAGCCCATCCCCGGCGTCATCGTGGCGATGGTGGGCGCCGGGCTGCCGCCGGTGGCGTCCGACGCGGACTCGGGCCGCTTCCTCACCCACGAGCTCCCCTCCGGGACGGTGAAGCTCGCCGCGCGGAAGGACGGCTACAAGGAGGCGCAGCGGGAGGTCACGCTGGAGGCCGGGAAGACCGCGAGCGTGGAGCTGGCGCTGGAGCAGGAGGCGCGCAAGGCCGCGTTCCTCGTCACGCTGATGACGAAGAAGAAGCCAGTGCCGGGGAGCGTGTACTTCAAGGGCGTGCAGCCGCAGCAGGCGGCGATGACCGAGGCGAACAAGGAGCCGCTGCGGATTGAGCTGCTGCCCGGCAAGTACGAGGTGAACGCCATCGCCCCCGGCTATCTGGCCCAGACGCGCGAGGTGCAGATCTCCGAGGGCGCCGAGATGGTCGTCGCGTTCGACCTCGTCCCGGAGCCGAAGAAGTCCCTGGTCATCATCAAGGACAACAAGATTGAGATTCTGCAGCAGGTCCACTTCGCCAGCGGCAAGGCCACCATCCTCGCCGACAGCTTCCCGCTGCTCGCCCAGGTGGTGGACGCCATCGTGAAGAGCGACATCAAGCGCGTGAAGGTGGAGGGACATACGGACAACAAGGGCGCCAAGGCGAAGAACCAGGAGCTCTCCGAGCAACGCGCCAAGGCCGTGGGGGATCACCTCGCCCAGTCCGGGATTGACCCGTCGCGCATTGAGACCGCCGGGTTCGGCGACTCGCGGCCCGTCGCGCCCAACCTCACCGCGCGCGGCAGAGAGCTCAACCGCCGCGTGGAGTTCGTCATCCTGGAGCGGTGAGTCACCGCCGCTTGCGTCGAGCGTTGCGCCGTCAGGCGCATCCCACGTTCGCCTCGAGGGGGAAACCGGCCCTGGCAGGCCATTTCGTCGGAGGAACAGCTGTTCTCAGTCAGGCGCCATCCCCGCTCGCCTCGAGCGTTGCGCCGTCAGGCGCATAGTCGAGAGGTGGCGCAAACCCACGCACGGCACTTAGCCGATCTGTTTCGAGCGAAGCGGAGCGGCCCATGAGCCAAGCTTCGGGAGCACGGCCGACGTCTCGACTATGCGCCTGACGGCGCAACGCTCGACGCGAACGGGGCATGCCCACGATGCTGCGGTGGGCGAGCGGAGGGACGTCCGCACAAACTGCCGTCCGGACGGGCCTTGGCCGGCCCCCTTCGGCGGACGTGTGGCCCCGTGTAGGATGCGTGGCCGTGCGTCCCCCGCTGCGTGTCCTCCTCCTCGGCGTCCTCGCCGCGGCCTGTGGAAAGAAGCCAGACCCTCCGCCCGAGCCTCCTCCTCCCAAGGTGGTGCTGACGCTCCGCGAGGCGGTGGTCATCGGCTCCAAGATCGATCTCGATGTCGCGGTGACCGGCTGCGACACGGTGGAGTCGGTGGACTTCCTCGAGCGCGGGGAGTTGCTGCGGAAGATCAGCTACGGGCAGACGCCCACGGCCAGCAGCGTGGCGGCGACGGACTTCTCCTTCCGTGGGCGAACGCTGGCGGCCGAGGTCCTGCTCACCGCCCGGGCGACGTGTGACGACGGCCGGGTGGGCGAGTCCGCGCCTGCGCCCGCGCGCTTCCTTCCGGTGGCGGAGGTCATCTCCCTTCCCGGCGACACGTACGTCGTCCCGGAGCTGTTCATCGCTGAAGGCCAGGGGCAGAGCGTCACCTTCCTCGGGTGCTCCGGCGTCACCGGTGGCAGCCCCACCCTCATCCGGGTGGACCGCGCCGGCCGCGTGGTGCGGACGATGGAGGGCGCGCCGTTTCCGTGCTCTCTGCGGTCAATCATCAGCGAACGACACCCGGTCACCGGCAAGCGCTGGCTGCTGGAGCCGGACGTCGGGGCGTACGCGTTCGATACCGGGCTGCACGTCACCGCGTTCCGGACCGGCAAGCTCTCCGCCCTCGGCGTGGGCCCGGAGGGCGATGCGTTGCTCTGGGACCGGTCCGTCAGCTTCGAGGCGCTGCACCGCATCCGCCACAGCGACAACGGCGAGGGCTGGCTCACCGGGTTTCAGCCGCAGGGGCTTTTGACGGGCAACCCCATCGTCAAGGATGGGTACGTGCTGCTGCCCATCTGGATCTCCCAGATTGGCTCCAACACCGGCACCCTGGCCATCGAGCTGGTGGACTACGTCACGACGCAGCGGAAGGGCCGGTACGATCTCATGGAGATCACCTACCCGTTCCTGGATCTCCCCAACATCCCGTCCACGTCATTCAGCGCTGACGGGAACTGGATCTACGTCCCCACCCAGCCAGCGAACAATCACAGCCTGGTGACCTCCTGTTCGACTGCCGCGCAGCCTTGCGCCACGGACGCTCGGCAGTGGGTGAGCCCCACGCTGGTGGGCGCGGTCAGTCTGGTGACCCCGTTCGCCGCCGGCCGGCATGTCGCCGCCGTCGCTGCGCAGAACACGTGGTTCCTGGACGCGGCCAACGGGCGCGCGGTGAATCCCGGCGCGGTGTCGTTGACGCCGCCCGGCGCGCTGGTGGCGAACTCGGTGCTCGAGGGGAAGGGCGTGTCCGCCAAGGCCGCGAACCCGGAGGCCAGCTGCGGCGCCGCTCCGTGCCAGGATTTCTATCTGTTCAACGGGCCCGCCGCGAACGCCGCCACGCTCCCCACGCCGCTGCCTCTGGAGATCGTGGCGCTGGACGCGCCGTCGCGGGATCCCGTGTTCCGGTTCGAGCTCGCTTCCGGAAATCTCACCGCCGCGGTCGATGACGGAGGGGCGCTCTGGCTGCGCGTCGGGCCGAAGCTCATCCGCCCGTTTTCGCTGTCGGAGTACCGCAAGATGCGCGGGCAGTAGCGAACATCTGTTCAGAGTGTGATCGACGCCAGGGCCGATCTTCCGGCTCCGGAATGTCACCCTCTGCCGCTAGGGTGCGTCCGCCGTCTACCTTTCAACGGAGGAAACCACCCAGTGCCAGAGTTCAAGCTGCGGAAACTGAAGGGCGAGCTGTTCGAGATCCTCGGTCTGGAGGCCTACCTCGAGAAGAAGCTGGGCCGGCTCAAGGCCGCGTCTCCCAAGGCCCTCGAGCTCAAGCCGGCGGTCGCGCTGGTGGAGGCGAAGAAGCCGAAGCGGGGGGCGGTGAAGGAGGATCCTTCTCTCGCTGCGCTGGAAGGCGTGCTCGCCAAGCATCCGCGGAAGGCAGAGCTGCTCCGGGCGGGGACCCAGAAGGATCAGCTGCTGCGGTCGCTGGTTCCGCTCTACCTCGCTCGCTCGGGTGGGGTGGAGGTCAACTCGGGGTTGATCTCGCGGTTCTGGAAGGCGCACGGGGTGGTCTACGCCACGTCGAATGCGGCGAAGGCGCTGCGGGAGCATGCCGCGTATTCGAAGCAGACGAAGACCGGACGGCAGATCTCCTCGGAGGGCGTGAAGTACGTGGAGTCTGCTGTGGGTCGGAAGGCGGCGTAGCTGCGGAGTTTGTGGGGTACGGAGCGCGGGAACGGGTTCGGACACGGGCCACGCGTTCGCGTTCGCGTTCGCCCACGTTCACGGGTAGGGGTACGGAAACGGGTGCGGGAGCGGGAGGACGGGTCGGGCGCGGCCCGCGAGTCCGTGCCCTTCTCCCGTCCCCTCCTCCCCCGAACCCGAACCCGTGAACGAACGCGAACGCGAACGCGTGGCCCGTTCCCGCAACCGTTCCCGTGATCCCGCCCCCGTGAGCGAACGCGAACGCGTCGCCCGTTCCCGCAGCCCGATCCGGGAGCACGCATAGCGTGTGCGTGGGCGGTGCCGACGTCTCGACTATGCGCCTGACGGCGCAACGCTCGACGCGAACGGGGTTTTTACTCGGGCAGCGCTACCCTGCTATCGCCCGGAGAATTCCCGCAGCGTCGAGCCCCAGCTCCGCTCGCTGGCGCCGGGCATCGCCGTGCCGGATGAACTCATCCGGCAGCCCGAGCACCTTCACGCTCGCGGTGAGCCCCCTGCGCGCGCACAGCTCCAGCACCGCGCTCCCCAGCCCTCCGCGCGTGGTCCCCTCCTCCACGGTCACAATGCTCCCCGTGCTAGCCGCGAGCGCGACAGCGCCCTCATCCAGCGGCGTCAGGAACCGGGCGTCGAGCACATTGACATCCGCCCGGCCCGCCAGCGCCTCGTAGGCGGTGAGGATGAGCGGCCCGAGCCCCACCAACGTGACCTTCGCGGACGCGCTCCTGCGCAGCCAGCGCGCGCCGGAGAGCGGCGGCGTCAGCGGCGCGAGCCCGGGCGGGAGCGACGGCAACGTCCCGCGCGGAAACCGGATCGCCGTGGGCCCCTTCCGCAAGAGCGCAGTCTCCAGCAGCGGGCCGATGTCCTCCCCCGCCGCGGGCGCACAGACGTGCAAGTTTGGCAGCGGGCGCAGGAACGCGAGATCGTACGCCCCCTGATGCGTCGCCCCATCCGCGCCCACCAGCCCCGCGCGGTCGATGGCGACCGTGACATCCAGCTTCGGCAGACACACGTCGTGAATGAGCTGGTCGTACGCGCGCTGCAGGAACGTCGAATAAATGCAGACCACCGGCTTGAGCCCGCCCGCGGCGAGGCCGGCTGCGAACGTCACCGCGTGCGGCTCCGCGATGCCCACGTCGTGCACCCGGTCCGGGAACCGGTCGCGCAGGCCGGTGAGCGCGCTGCCCTCCAGCATCGCCGGCGTGATGGCCACCACCCTCCCATCCCGGGCCATCACCTCCTCCAGCGCGGCGGCGAAGGCCTCGCTGAACGTGCGCTGCCCACCGCGCGAGCGGACCAGCTTCCCGTCGCGCAGCTCGTACGGCCCCATCGCGTGGCCGCGGGTCGTCTCGTCCGTCTCCGCGAAGGAGAACCCCTTCCCCTTCTGCGTCCGGACGTGGAGCAGGACGGGCCGGTGCGACCGGCGGCAGTCCTGCATCGCCCGCACCAGCGCCCCGAGGTCATGACCGTCCACCGGGCCGAGGTACGTGAGCCCGAGTGACTCGAAGAACGCGGAGGCGGTGCCGCCCTTGAGCAGCCGCGGGATGGCGCCGACGTTCGCCGAGATGCTCATCCCATTGTCGTTGAGCACGACGATGACCGGCCGCGCCGCGTCCGCCAGGTGGTTCAACGCCTCGAAGGTCAGCCCGCCGGTGAGCGCGGCGTCGCCCAGGATGGCCACCGCGTGCGAGTCCTCCCCTCGCTGCGCCTGCGCCTCCGCGAACCCGAGCGCCACCGAGAGCGCGGTGCAGGCGTGCCCCGCTCCGAAGGCGTCATGCGGCGACTCGGCGGGGTCCAGGAAGGGCGCCACCCCACCCGCCTGGCGCAGCGTGTCCATCCTCGCGGCGCGCCCGGTGAGCAGCTTGTGCGCGTACGCCTGGTGGCCCACGTCGAACACCAGCTTGTCCCGCGGCGACTTGAAGACCCGGTGCAGCGCCACAATCAGCTCCACCGCCCCGAGCGACGCCCCGAGGTGCCCGCCAACCCGGCCGCACACGCGGACAATCTCCTCGCGGAGCTCGGCGCACAGCGCGGGGAGCTGGGCCTCCGGCAGCGCCTTCACGTCCGCGGGGCCGGTGAGCTGCGACAGAAGCCCGCTCACTCCTTCCGCTCAACCGTGTACCGCGCCAGCGCCGCCAGCGGCCCGGGCGTGGGCTCCAGCGCCTTCAGCGCGGCGAGCGCCTGGTCCACCTTCGCCCCCGCACGCGCGCGGGACTCCGCCAGCCCCAACACCGCGGGGAACGTGAACCGGCCCGCGGCGGCGTCCGCGCCGGCCGGCTTCCCCAGCGCCTCGGGGGAGCTGGTGACGTCCAGCACGTCATCGGCAATCTGAAACGCCAGGCCGATGGCTTCGCCGTACACCGTGGCGTCCTGCAGCTGCGCCGGGGTCCCGTTCACCGCGAGGACGCCCATCCGGCAGGCGGCCCGGATGAGGGCGCCGGTCTTCAGCCGGTGCAGCTCCAGCAGGTAACCCTCCTCCGCCGGGCGGTCCTCAGCGATGTCGAGCACCTGCCCGCCCACCATCCCCGCCGCCCCCGCGCTGCGCGAGAGCTCCCGCACCAGCGAGGCGCGGCAGGGCTCCTCGCCCGAGGTCAGCAGGACGAAGGCCTCCGTCAGGAGCGCGTCGCCCGCCAGGATGGCCATCGCTTCGCCGAAGGCCTTGTGGCTGGTGGGCCGCCCGCGGCGCAGGTCGTCGTCGTCCATCGCCGGGAGGTCGTCGTGGATGAGCGAGTAGGTGTGGATGAGCTCCACCGCGCAGGCGGCGTCCTCGGCCGCCCGCCCGGCCGCGCCGCCGGTGACAGCCTCCGCGAAGGCCAGCGTCAGGATGGGCCGCAGGCGCTTGCCTCCGTCGACCAGCGAGTAGCGCATGGCCTCCAGCAGCCGGCGCGGGACTGACGCTTCCAGCCGCGCCATGCGCTCGGAGATCAACGCCTCCACGCGCGCCTTGCGCTCCCGCAGGTGGTCTGCGAGCGAAAACGGCGACTGGGTCACGGGACTCTCTCCTGACAGGCGGGCCTTTCGGGGGCCCGGTGGAGAGTGCTCTCTAGCTCGGAGCGGCCGAGATCAGCTCGCGAATCCGCGCGATGAGCGTGGGGATCTCCACCGGCTTGGTGAAGTAGTCCGAAGCCCCCGCCGCCAGGCCCTTCTTCACATCCGACGCCGAGCTGCGCGCTGAGACGAAGACGACCGGGATGTTCTGGAACTCCTCGTTCTTCCGGACCGCCTTGCACAGCTCGAAGCCGTCAATCCACGACATGTTCACGTCGAGCAGGATGACGTCCGGGCGGTCCACGTGGAGCGTGGAGATGAGGCGCAGCCCGTTGGCGGCCTGGGTGACCTCGAAGCCCTCCATCCCGAGCGCGAGCGCGAGCATCTCGCGAGTCTCGCGGTCGTCATCCACGATGATGACCTTCTCCTTGCGCTCCGACATGTCCCTCGGGTCAACAGGCCAGCTAGAACGGAACGTCATCATCGTCCGCAGGCTTCGGCGGCTCGGCCGCCTGGGGGCCCGACGGGGCGAGCTTCAAGGGTGCGACCTTCTCCTCGCCCTCCTCCGACAAGAGCTGCTCGATGCGCTTCTCCGCCTGGGAGAGGAGCTTCTCTCCCGAGCGGACGAGGTGGACTCCCTCTTCGAAGGCCTTGAGCGAGTCCTCAAGCGAGAGCTCGCCCCCTTCCAGGCGCTTCACCACGTCTTCAAGTCGGTTGACTACCTCGCCGTACTTCCCCGGCGCGGCGTTGGCTTCCTTTGGCACGGCCGGCAATCTACGCGCGCACCGGACCGAGGGGAAGCATCAGCGTTCGTCCTTCTTCGCCGACTGTACCCGCGTCACAGAGGCTTCAATCGCGTCGCAGTCGTCCAGGGTCTGGGCGCCCGCCGCGGCGAAGCGCAGCGTGAGGGCGTCCCCCACGGCCAGCTCCCCGGCCCGCCGGACGAGCTGCCCATCCGACGTCCGGAAGGCCACCGAGTAGCCGCGCGACATGACCTTGAGCGGGCTCATCGCGTCCAGCCGCGCCTCGAGCCCGTGGAAGCGCGTCCGGGACGCCGCCAGCTGCGCGCGGTGCAGCGCCTGCGCCCGGGCCAGCAGCGCGGCCAGGCGCTGGTGCTCCCGCTGCAGGCGCCGCTTCGGCGAGGCCCGCTCCACGCTGATGCGCAGGCGTGAGAGCGTGCCGCGCTGCTTGCGCAGGGCGTCGCGCGCGGCGGTGTGGAGACGGTCCGAGAGGCGCTTGAGCTCCGCGCGGCGGCGCTGCAGCCGCGCCTCGGGGCGCTGGCGGGCGAGCCGGTCCTGCAGCCCCTTCAACCGCTGGCGGCCCGCGCCCAACCGGCTGCGCAGCCGCCGCACCATCCGTTCCGTCTGCTCCGAGAGGTGGAGCCGCTTCTGGCCCAGCAGGCGGCGGGGATCCGAGAGGCGCACCGCGCTGCGGTGCAGGCGCTGGCGGTCCGCGAGCAGCTGCCGCTCCACGGCCTTTCGCAGGCGCAGGGCGGTGGTGCGCAGCTTCGTCTCGAGCTCGCTCAGGACGGGGACCAACACCTCGGCCGCGGCGGACGGCGTGGGCGCGCGCAGGTCCGCGACGAAGTCCGCGATGGTGAAGTCCACCTCGTGGCCGATGGCGGAGACGACGGGGACCGGGCACGCGTGGATGGCCCGCGCCACCATCTCTTCGTTGAAGGCCCAGAGGTCTTCGATGGACCCGCCGCCGCGGGTGATGACAATCACGTCCACGTTCGTCCGCGCCAGCCGCGCGAGCGCACGCACCACCTCGTAGGAAGCGCCGTCGCCCTGCACGCGCGCGTCGCAGACGAGGACCGGCATCCGCGGGTGGCGGCGGTGGAGGACGCGCAGGAAGTCGCGCAGCGCGGCGCCGGAGATGGAGGTGATGACGCCGATGCGCCGGGGCAGCAACGGCAGCGGGCGCGGCGGGCGCTTGCGCTTCTCGCCGATGAGCCCCTCTTCCGAGAGGCGGTCCTTCAGCTGCTGGAACGCGAGCGCCAGCGCGCCCTCGCCCGCCGGGTCAATGCGCTGGCCGATGAGGCTGTAGCGGCCCTGCGGCTCGTAGACGTCGATGCTGCCTTCGATGACCACCGAGAGGCCGTCGCGGAGCTTGAACTTGAGCCGCTGCGCGGTGGTGGCCCAGATCTTCACGTCAATGCAGGCTTCCGCGTCCTTGATGCTGAAGTAGAGGTGGCCGCGGGGGTTGGCGCCGCGGAAGCCGGAGACCTCTCCGCGGACGCACACGCGGATGAAGTTGCGCTCCAGCGTGCCCTTTATCTGCCGGGTGAGGTCCCCCACCGTGAGCACCGCGCGGCCCTGCGCCTTGGCGGGCCCCCCCTGGCTGGCGAGCGCCGCGGAGAGCGCCGGGAGGCGGGGGGCCGCCGGAGCGGCGGGTCGCGCGGGGGCGTCGGCACGCGGGGGCGTGGGGGAGGCTGGGCCCTGAGCGGGAGTCCTCGGGTCGAGCCAGCTCGCCTGCGCGGCGGGAGCGCTCCCCAGCGGTCGGGGGCGAGCCGGCCAGGCCACCTCGTCGCGTCGCGACGGGGCCGCGGGTGCGCTCGCGCGGGAGGGCGGCGCGTCGCCTCGCGGACCGTTTCTCAGCGGGGTCCCGTCTGCGCTCTGGCGCGATGCACTGCCTTTGGCTTCCTGGGTGGCGACCGGAACGGGAGCGCCGTCGCCGGACGCCTGCGGGCGGTCCTTCGCGGCAGGCAGGGCGTTCGCGCTGCGCCAGGCCTCCTCCGGCGTGGGCGCCTTCTTCTGGCGCGGGCCGGGCGCCTCCGCCGCGCGAAGCGGCGGGTCGACCGGAGCGGGCGGTGCGTTCGGGGCCTTCGGCGCCGGGGTGGCGACGCCGAAGAGGTCGCCCTGGGTTGCTGCTGGCCGACCTGACTCGCCTCCCCCCGGCGGCTTCTGGGTCATCTCGCCAGCCGCTCTTTGAGGGCCTTCGCTTTGGCGTGCAGCTCATCGTCCGGCGCGGTCATCTCCAGCACCTGCTGGAGCTTCTCGATGGCCTGGTCCGGCTCCACGTCTTTGAGGGTGTAGGCCTGGATGTACACGTCCTTGGCCTTGCTGCGCATCTCGGTCAGCAGCGCCCGCGCGGGGGCGTTCTCCGGGTCGGCTTGGAGCGCCTTGGCGGCGTGCTCGGCCGCTTCGCCGTAGTCGCCCGCAGCTTTGCGCGAGCTGGCCCGCTTGTAGTGGAGATTGCCCAGGCGGGTGCTCGCGGCCGCGGTCACCTTGCTTGGCTTGCCGCCGTTAATTTCCCGGTCCAGCTGCGAGAGGCGCAGGAGCTTCTTCTCGTCGAGCGACTCCGCCTTGCGGTTGAGCTCGCCCAGCTCCGTCATGTCGCGCACCAGGTCCTGGCAGCGGCTGACCTTCTTCGCGGCGCACTCGTTGGCCAGCGCCTGCGCGCCGGTCAGGTCTCCATCCCGATAGCGCTCCAGCGCGGCGTCCCATGGCTTGGGCCCCGACGCCTGCTTCGCCACGGCCAGCTTCTGCGGCTTGGCGAGCGCGGCCTTCGCGTCCTCGTTGAGCTTGGTGGCGTCGCGGTCTTCCGGGACCGCCAGGAGGAAGTCGGCGGTGATGGCCACCACCTCGTCGTACTTCTCCTGGTTGAACGCTTCGCGCGCGTCGTTCAGGCGGACCGAGAGCTTCTTCTGGATCTGCCGGTCCAGCTCTCCGACCAGGTTCATCTGCAGCGACGCCTTGGGAATCTTCGCCAGGGCGAGCCGCGCTTCACCGGGGAGGTTTTTCTCCAGCGCGGCCTTGGCCTCGTCACGCAGGGCCTCGTTGGGGATCTCCGAGGCGCAGCTCTCCTGGTACATCTTCACGAACCCGCGCGTCTCGTCGCCCGTCTGCTCCAGCGACGGCGCCAGCTCATCCAGCTTCGCCTTGGCGTCCTTGTACCGCCCCGCCAGGATGAGCGCCTTCACGCTCTCCAGCGTCACGCCCACCTTCTGCCGCTGCGCCTCCTGTTCGGCGATCCGCGCCGCGTCCTTCTTCCGGTTGACGTCGACCCAGACCTTGGCCCCCACGCCCAGCGCCGCGATGAGGCTCAGGACCATCGCCACGCGGGTGAGGGTCTTCTTGCGGCGCTGCGGGTCGTCCGCGTCTCCGGGCCGCACCCGCGAGAGCCCACCGCGGCTTCGACGGACGGGGATCTCCTTCGAGAGCCGGCGGATGGCCGCGGCCGGCGGCGCGCGGCGGTCCGTCTCCTGGCTGGGGTCTGAGAACGAGAGCTCCGTGTCCCCCACCACGAGGGTGTCCCCGTTGCGCAGGGGAGACTCTTCGGCGACAGCCACGCCATTGAGCAGCGTCCCGTTCCCCGAGCCCAGGTCCTCCACCGCCCAGCCTTCAGGGAGCCGGCGGAACCGCACGTGCTTCCGGGACACCGACGTGTCCGGGATGGAGATGTCGGCCTCGTTCGCCCGCCCGAGCACCATCTCCTCCCCGGACAGCTCGAACTCCTGTCCCGCGGCCGGTCCGGCCTGGCAGGTGAGCTTGGCGGTGGGAGCGGAGGACGCTCGGCGCGAGCGTTCCATCGCGCCTGCGGTTCGGCGTCGCCGCAGTTGTTCAGACATGTACATCCCTTCGGGTAGTCAGATGTAGCTATAGCCCGTACCGGGCGATCTTCTCGAGCGCGAGATTGTGACAGCGATGCTCGGGTGTAGGGAAGTACCTGGGCACCTCCTCAAGGGCGGCGCGGGCTTTCTTGCGGTTCTGCAGGCGCAGGGCGCGCTCAGCCTCCAGCAGCAGCCTGGAGCAGAGCTCCTCCAGCCGGTTGCGCACATCCGACACCTTCACCTGGGCCACGGCACGCAGCTCAGGCGGCTGAGCGAGCCCTTCGAACGAGAGCCACGCATCCCGATACGCGCGCCATGCCTGGAACAGGTTCTCCGGGCTCACCTGGTGCTGGCGTTCGAGGTCTCTGGCGCGCTGGTAGAGCTCGCGCCCCACCCGCTCCAGCTCCGCCTCGGAGGCCGCCGGCAGCGGCATCACCTCCGCCCAGAGCCCCTCAATCCGCCAGGGGTCCCGCGCCGGAGGGTTTCGCGTGCTGTCGAAGACCACCTCGTTGCGCGCGTGGCGCTTGAGCCGGGCGACGGGGAGCACCTGCTCCACCTCCCGCCCGCCGACGACCGCGCCGTCCGCAGGCACGTACCCCACCTGGGCGCCGTTCACCCAGACCGTGACTTCGCCCTCGGCAATGCCCTCGGCGCGGTAGTGGAGCACCGCCAGCGCCCGCGTCGGCGCCACCAGGTCCAGGTAGAACGTCTTGTCGTCGGGGCGCTCCCACGTCACGCCCTTCCCCACCCCGAAGCTCCCCTCGAGGGGCTGACGCGTCAGCACCTCCGGCTCCGGGCCGGAGGGCCGGCGGTCGGACGGCCACACCGCCACGGCGATCCCCAAGATCAGCAGCGCCGCAGCGCCCATCAGGGCCTGCTTCGCGCGAAGGGGGAGCTCCGACCAGTGGAAACGCAGCTGCCCGCCCAGCGTGGAGCCGAAGCGCCGCCGCCGACGCGCCCGGTCTGCGGCGGGCTCCGCCCGAGGCAGACGCACGGGCTCGGGCGCTCGCGGCCCGGGCCTTGGGGGAGAGCCCACCGGATTGACGTGAAACTCGGGGACGCCCTCCCACGACTCGCCCGTCTCAGCGTCCGGGTCGTAGAACGCTCCCGCGCCTCCGCCCGCCGCGCTGACGATGGCCTGGAGCGCGTGCGCATCCACCCGCTCCGTGCTGGCGCCGGCGCTCGGGTCTGGCCGGGAGAAGGCGAACACCACCGTCCCGGTCGCCAGCAGGTCGCCCACCGTCAGCTCGCTGGGGCCCAGGATGCGCAACCCGTTCACCCGGGTGCCGTTGGCGCTGTTCAGGTCCTCCGCGAAGCAGCGCCCCTCACGCTGGACGATGCGCAGGTGCTCGCGGGACACGCCCGAGTCGCGGATGACGATGTCGTTCTGCGCGGCGCGACCGATGGAGACTTCACCCTTGCGGGCGTCGTACTCGAACTGGCGGCCCCGCTCCCGCCCCTCCGCGATGACGAGCCGGAAGGTCACCGGACTACCCCCCGACGTTGCCGTAGATAAAGGCGAACACGATGGGGCCGAAGAGCACCATGAAGACCGTCGGGAAGATGCAGGCGATGAGCGGGAAGAGCATCTTCACCGGCGCCTCGTTGGCCAGCTTCTCCGCGCGCTGCGTCCGGTCTATCCGCATCTGCGTGGACTGGATGCGCAGCACCTTGCCGAGGCTGGTCCCCATCCGGTCCGCCTGGATGAGCGCGGTGACGAAGGTGGACAGCGAAGGGAGGTCCACGCGGGCGATCATCGCCTTGAGGGCCTCCTCGCGCGTCTTGCCCATCTTCAGCTGCTTGAGGACCAGCGCCAGCTCATCGCGCAGCGGGCCGGCCTTGCCCTTCTCCACCACCTTCGCCAGCGCCGCCGTGAAGTCGAGGCCCGCCTCTACCGAGAGCGTGAGCAGGTCCAGGTTGTACGGGAGCGCGCGGGAGATCTGCAGGTGGCGCTTCTTCACCTGGTCCGACAGCCAGATGAGCGGATACCAGGCGCCGAACCCGGCGAAGACCAGCGTCCAGAGGAAGTTGATGTTGACGCCGTTGCAGACCAGCAGCCCCACCAGCAGGCCGATGATGAAGCTGCCCTCCTGCAACGCGAGGATGTCCTCGGGGCGGTAGGCCTTCGGCTCGCCTGCCTTGATGAGGTTGCGGCGCAGCCGGGCCTCGTAGCCCGGCCACAGGAAGCGCCGGTTCATCGCCCCCAGTTTGCGCACGAAGACAGAGCCCGCGCCCTGCATGCCGCCCGCGGAGTCGCTCTGCACCTCGTCGACGAAGCCGGCGAGCGCCGTGCGGTGTACCCAGAGCCCCAGGAACGCGACCATGCCCACCACGCTGAGGGCCATCACGCCGAAGATGAGGACGTCGGGGATGTAGTCCAGGAGCATGGTTCAGGCCTTCAGACGTCGATGTTGACGATGCGGCGGATGAGGAACACGCCCAGCAGCTCCATCACGCAGATGAGCGCCACCAGCACGTAGCCGAACATGTGGTTCAGCATCGGCTCCATCAGGTCTCCGCGCATCTTGGAGAGCACAATGCCGAGCACCAGCGGCATGGACGCCACAATCCAGCCCTGGAGCTTTCCCTGCGCAGTGAGCGCGTCGATTTTTCCTTCGAGCCGGAAGCGCTCGCGGATGGTGGAGGAGATGGTCTCGAACATCTCGGCCATGTTCCCGCCGAGGGCGCGCGCGATGTTGGTGGAGGTGACGACCAGCTCCAGGTCGTCCGAGCCCACGCGGCGGGCCATGTTCAGCAGGGCCTCCTCCAGCGGCACGCCCAGCTTGACCTCCTTCACGAAGAGGCCGAACTCCTGCGCCAGCGGCGCCTGCGCCTCGCGCGCCACGTGCTCAATCCCCTGAGGGAACGTGAGGCCGGCCTTGAACGCGTTCGCCATCGCCTGCAGCGCGTCCACCAGCTGCGTGTTGAACTTCTTGATGCGCCGGCGCCGGTAGTGCTTGACCAGCTGCATGGGCAGGAAGAACCCGAAGATGATGAGGCCGACGCAGACCAGCGGGTTGAAGAAGATGAAGCCCACCCCGCCGAGCAGACACATCGAGGCGATGTTCAGCACCAGCATCTGCCGCGGGTCGATGAACAGGAACATGTCGCTCAAGTCGTTCATCGACTTGACGACGTAGCGCTCCTGGTACTGCTCGAACGCCTTCGAGAGCACCCCGAAGACCACCAGGGTCATGAAGAAGACCGACCCGGTGACGAGCAGGAAGATGAGGCTGGTCATGGTCCTGGCACCTGGTCCGTCACTGCGGCGCGGCACCCACGCCGGACTTCTCCGTCACATTCCCGCGGATGACGTCGATGATGTTGGCGCGCCGGCGCTGGTACTCACGCGTGCGCTCGCCTGAGAGCAGCGTGTGGATGGTGGCGCGGCCCCGCTCCTCGATAAGGTCCACGTCCTCCTCGTTTCGCAGCGAGAGGGTGAGCTTCCCCTCTTGTTGCGCCAGCACCAGCACCTCCGCCTCCTCCGGGATGACGAGCAGCGACACGTTCGTGTAGTCGCGCTGCCCTTCCGGGATGAGGTTCACGTTCGTGGTGCCGGTGATCTTCCCTGTCGCGAGCACCGTGACGTTCTGGATGAGCGTCACCGCCACCTGCTCGTTGGTCTGCGGATCCCGGAAGGTGCCGATGACGTCCACGTGGTCGTTCGGACGAACCCAGCCGCCGACCGCCTGCACGCGCCCCGCCTCGATGGTGATGGCGCGGGTCTTCTTCTGCACCTTGGTGGAGAGCCGGTCCGCGGCCTTGGTCGTTTCGAACTGGCTCCAGAGGAGCGGGTCGCCAATCTGCAGCGGGACGAGCACGCGCTGGTTGACGATGTAGGAGGCGGCTTCGGGCTTCACCACCGAGGAGGTGACGAACTGCTCCGGCACCGCGCGTTGGGACATCATGTCGATGGTGACCGCCGTGCCGGCCGGAATCTCGCGCGAGGCCACTGCCACCGGCACCAGGTTCCAGCCGCGCCGCACGTTCTTTTCGGCCAGCTTCCACGCCGTCGTCGCTGCAAGCGCGGCGAGCAGGCCAAGGCCGAGCGCGATGAACAGCGGGGTCTTACCCTTGAGCATTTAATCCTACCTCGATGGCAGCGGTCGGCGTCCGAGTCGGGAGCATGGGGAAGCCGACTGTGCGGAAGTTCAAGAATGGTAGCTGTCGGATTCCACAGGTGTCAAAGCACTACCTTTGTGCGGCCTCACCCACTCTGTCGGGATCATGCGCACCCCGCAGTACCACTTCGTCGCCCCGCTCGTCGCGCAATGTCGCGACCTTGCCGGCCCGGTCGAAACCGACTGCGCGCAGCTCGAAGTGCTGAGCATGCGGGGGGACGAGCACTCGCAGCTGACCGGGGATGAGCGGCGTGTCGTCGTTGGCCTGCCATACCAACTGGTAGGACAGCGGCTGAAACCAACGGTCGCGCGCAAAAGGCGGCGAAGGTGCGAGGGCAGCCAACGCGGCTGTCCATTCCGCGGAACGGGCCGGCACCGCGCCGCTTCGCTGCAACGCCTCCACCATCGTCCCGTGCAGCGCCCGCGCGGTCCGCAGGACTTCGAGGTCCGCCGCGGCCCAGCTGCGGCCGGCATCTAAAGGCGGCCCGGACAGGACAGACATCAGGAAGCCGGCCAGGACGAGGCCGGAGATGCCCAGCGGGACGGGCCGCCTTCGGAGCACTCGGGTCAGGAGCCCGGCGCTGCCGGTGAGGCAGAGCGCGGCACCTGCGAGCGGCAGGGCGCGCGGCGGGGCTCCGAAATGGAAACGTGAGGTCTGGGAGAGCCATAGCTGGGTCCACTCCGGCCACCCCGCGCCAAGCGCCAAGGCGCTGAGCGTGAGGAAGACGGCGCAGTGAACAGCCCGAAGGGAGAGAGAGGTCTTCGCGGTCCCCGTCACGGGAACGGGAGGTTCAGCACGAAGTAAAACGAGTTGTAGTAGGTCTGATACGCGTCGAGGAACAGCTCGATGACGTTCTTGCGCGCGCCGTCCGTGGGGAAGATGCGGACGGTGGACCCGAGGACGAGCGCAACGATCAACACCCAATTGAGGATGGAGTACTCGAGCATGGCCTGGCCGCGCTGCGAGCGGCGACGTGACAGGCGTAGGCGGCGGGACTTCATGGCGGCTCTCCTCGAGGCTCCAGCTGAATCCTAGGCGAAGTCGGGTCCGGGACCCTCATCCGCCCCCTGGCGTCCAACCCGTACTCTCGAACCTCCAGCCGATAGTCAATCCCCGGCAGCTCCACCCGGGCCAGTTGGAGGATAGGCACCACCTCTGAAACCCAGATCCGCTTCACGACGACCCCTCTCTGCAAGACCTCGATGGGCGTGGCTTCCACGGTCCCGGCATAGGTCTGAAGTGGTGATGCCCGCCCTGTCCTGAGCCTCCCGCCGGGAATCCCGGTGGAATCCGAGCGCGCTGGGGCGGCAGCCAGTATCCGCGAGAGGGCCTGCGCGTCGACCTCGGCCGGTCGCTCCATCCCCAGCGCCACGAACAGCCGGCTGATGCCCGAAGCGCGCAGCCCCTCCCCCTTCGCCACCAGGAGCCGCAGCTGCTGCAGCGGCGCCACGAGCGATGGGTGGTCTCCGACGTCCAGCTCCAGCCAGAACGCGTCACGCCCCAACCCGTCCTTCTCCTTGCCCACGACGGCGAGGCGCCAGTAGGCGACCCCAACTGCGCCACCGTCGAGCTGGTACATCGCCCACTCACCCACCCGCGCGGCGGCCAGCCCTTCGCTCAAGCGCGACAGGACCTGGCCCGCCGCGTTCGGAAGTTGTGGGGAGGCGATGAGGGTCAGAAGCACCGCAGTGCAGGGGTTCAAGGCCGCGCTCCGATCGGATCTAATGATGCGGGCACGTAGGCCTGGTGAGCGCCGGTCAGCGTCCGGTCCAGGGCGACGAGGATGGTGAGGACGCGGTCCCCGCCCCTTGCGTGCTCAAGCACCCGCCGCGTGTCGCCCTCGCCGCTCTCGCGCACCAGGACGTAACCCTCGCCCGCGAGCGCCTGCGACAGCTCCCGGCGCAGATCCTCGAGAGGCCGCTCCACGAGCAGGGAACGTTGGCGCCCGTCCCGGGACGTGAGCTCCTCACTGAGCAAGGCGCCTTCCGGTGCGGATGAAGGACGCGCGGGCGTGAAGCTCCAGGCGTCCTTGAGAACGCTGAAGCCAACGGTCTTCCCTCCGTGAGCGCGGACCACGACGGACCGGATGAGGCCTTCGCGGGTGCCGAAGGCGGAGACGACGCCTTGCGCCAGGAAGTCGCCGTCGAGGGTGATGGGGTACCCTCGTTGGCGCAGCGTCGCGGCGAAGTAGCGCGCCACCCTCTTGAGTGGGTCCGGCGTGACGAAGTAGGCGAGTCGATAGACCTCGCCGCCGACCTCGAGCGCTCCTCCTATCCGGGTGTGCCGCGCGCCGGGATAGACCGGCAGGGGTTCCTCTGGCGCAGCTGAGGTGAGCAGCAGCGCGAAGGCCGTGAGCAGCGCGTTCATTCGCAGTCCACCGGGTCGCTGTTGCGGTCGCCCGTGAGGCTCCCGGTCGCGGCCGGGTCGTCCGCCATCGCCTGCCGGCATCCGAGGAAGTGCGGCCCTCGCGCGTCGAAGAGGCGTTTGTAGAGCGAGTCCGCGTACTCATGCGTGTCCCGGAACGGCGCGGTGTCGAAGCAGCGCAGTGCACGGTCGTCCACGCCGGGACGCTGCGCGAGGTTGTTCAAGCCCGCGTGCGCAGTGTGGCGGGTCTCGCCGCAGCCGCGGTCTGCCACGTCGCGGACGATGTCCGGGTCAGTCGAGTAGTTGTGAGAGATGACGAACGTCCCGTCGGGGTCTGGCAAGGAGAAGTCGATCAACCGCTTGAGCCCGGCGACGTCCCCCAGGCGCCCAAGGAACCCTCGTGCGCCCAGGAACTTCATCCGCGCCACCTGCAGGTGCAGGCCGGTCTCCCCGCCACTTCGCCGCATCCCCGTTCGATTGAGCTCCGCCGTCGCGTCCGCGCCATCTGGCAGGTTCCAGGCGTTCGCGATGAGCGTGAAGCGGCCCTCGAGGGACTGGGCCGCAAGCCCGGGGAGGAGCCGGCTGCGCGCCGTGGTGCTGACGCGGGCGGTGACCTTGCCGGAGGGGTCAAGACCGAAGCGACCGATGACTGACTTCGCTCCTCCCTGCGCGGCGTCCAGCGCCGGACCCTCGGCGCCCTCCCGGTTCAACGGGACGTCGGCGGAGAGCGCCTCCGCGTTCTCGAGGGAAGCGCGGAGCGGGCCGTAGGCCACGGACAAGGTTCCGGAGGGAACGTCGTCGACGGAGTCGAGATCCGCGAACCGCGCCGCCACTTCTGCCTCGGTCTCGTCCCTTGCCCGGGCGAAGGCCACCTCGTGCTCCCCGGCGCCGTAGTCGCTCAGCGGGTAGCTGCTCAGCTCGAACGCGGCATAGCGCGCCCCTTCGTGGAGGCGCAGGCGCGCGAGGGAGAGATCCGTCAGGTAGCGCGAGAAGAGCAGCATGCTCACCAGCAGCGGGAGGACCAGCGCCAGCTCAACGACTGCTGCGCCCCGAGGGGACAGGCTGCTTTTCCCCGGGACAACGGCTCGGGCCCTCTGCCGCGTCCGCGGGAAAAGATGCCTGTCCCCTGATGGCGCAAACGCTGGAACCGGCGCTGGGCCGGTTCGGGTCGGCGCTTGCGCTGGATCAAGCGCCGGCGTGTAAGGGACAGGCACCTTCTCCTGCGACCCTCTCCTCGACCTCCATCGTCGACTCGCGGAGAAGGAGCCAAGCCCTGTGGGCGCAGCCTCGCAACAAGG
Organism: Myxococcaceae bacterium; assembly: GCA_044230055.1. GTDB lineage: Bacteria > Myxococcota > Myxococcia > Myxococcales > Myxococcaceae > JBGART01. The sequence continues at coordinate 50,587 of JBGART010000048.1, forward strand.
GACGAGCAGCCTTTCCTGCGACCTCCACCGTCTCCTCGCGGGAAGGGTGCCAGTCCCTGCGGGCGCTGTCGGGCTCAATGGGTGAGCACTTTCTGCGGCTGCTTCGCCAGCTGCGGCGGCAACTCGCGGAGGAGCTGCTGGATGAACGGGAGGCCGTGCGCGCCCTGGTAGACGCTGGCGAGGCGCGGCCTCCAGTAAGGGTTGAAGAAGTTGGGCTGCTCGGCCCAGTTGCCGGGGCGGTGGTAATAGACCTGCCCGCGAGCGATGGCCGTGACGCCCGGGGCGAGTCCCGCGACGCCGAGGCGATCTTCGAGGACGAGGCGGGCTCCTTCCGGGGTGATGTTGACCTTGAGCTCTCCCTCTTCGTTGAGCAGCGCTGGGCCGTTTCGCGTGGCGGCGGGATCTGCGAGGGGATTGCGGAGCTCTTCGGGGCCCTTGTGCAGCACGGCCCAGGTGGAAGGTTGGTTGAACGCGTCCGCGCGGTTGGCGGCGGTGCTCAGGCTGGGCCCGCCGTGGCGGTCCAGGACGTCCTGGCGGCAGGCCTTCTCGTACTGCCCTGGCTCGAAGTGGGAGAACGGGAGCAGGCCTTGCCAGTCGTGGTTGTGGTCCCTCTCGTCCACGGTCACGTTGGCGACGTAGACGCTGACACTCAGGGCGCAGGTAGCGAGGCAGACGGTGGTCCGGTTGAGCCCGACTGCGCGGTCGTCGGGGTCCGGCGCGTTTCCGGGCCGCACGAGGCGCCAGTGGATGCCTCCCGAGCGAAGGTCCTCCTTGCTCATCGCCCAGACGCTGGGCTTGAGGCGGTCGTTGGGGTCCGCGCGCGGGTCGCCCCAGCAGCGGTCGGGTGGGTCGTCGGGTTCGCAGGCGAGCGGGTTTTTCACCGGCTTGCCCAGACCCGGGAGGCCCAGGCGCGGCGGACCGAGCGCAATCCGATACGTGTCGTCCGCCCCGAGCGCGTCGCCCTGCGCGAGCTGACCGATGGGATGCCCGGTGATCTGCCGCCACTGACGCAGGTTGTTCGCGCGCACCTCCGCGACAGGCCCGCCGGGCCGACCGCGGGCGTGCTGGAAGCTGAGCATCCGCGTCTGGCCCAGCTTCGGCAGGCCGCGCATGAATCCTTTGAGGGGCCCGAACCAACCCGGGGCGGTGAGGAGGTCCTCGCCTGTGCGAGAGGTGACGAACGCAGGCCGGCAGCCCGCCTGGCTGTCGTCATCACAAGCGAAGCGGGTGGCGTTGACGATTTGCCCCATCGTTCGCTTGGCCCTTGCCTCCGCGTCGCCCTCCTCCAACCGCGAAGGGTCCAGCGGCGAGAAGGGATTCCTCGGGGCGAAGGGCCGGCCGTTGGCCGCTTCGCTGTGGGCGCGATCGAACAGGCAAGCAGACAGGGCGCTCATCGGCAGCTGCGCGGAGCGATTGATATTGGGGTCGTTGGCCGCCACCACATCGTCGGAGGTCCGCAGCAGCTCGCCCAGCGTCACCTCCATCACTGCACGGGAGGCCGCGGCCAGCACACCGTTGAGCATGCGGTGCGCGGGGATGATGCCGCGGCCGATAACGACGTCCGGGTTCAGGTTCGCCAGCGCCTGCTGAAACATCCCGAGCACGGCGCGGTACACGCCCATCAGCGAGTCGATCGACCGAATCAACGGCCCGACGTACGGCGCCCGCTCCAGCGCGGGGCACATCACCTTCCAGAACGCGCCCGCCCCGCCCCCGACGCAGGGGTTGAGCGTCCGCATCACGCCGTATACGTCGGTCAGGAAGGCTTCGACGAAGTAGAGGAACGAGTCGATGGACTGCCACACCATCGCTGAGACGTAATGCGACACCTGCGTGCGGTTGGTGAACGCATAGAGGTTGAACGCCCTCGCCTCCAGCGCGGCGGAGGAGTACGCGGCCGCGTCGGCCGTGTTCTGCAGGCGGACGCGCTCGCTCACCGTGTGACCCACGTTCACGGTGGTCAGCACAGCCAGCGAGAGGACGAGCACCATCAGACAGGCGAGCACCAGGGCCTGGCCCTCCTCATGCTGCATGCACGCGCGCAGGTGTTGAGTCGCCATGGTCAGGGGCTCCAGCCTGGCGACTCGTGGACCAGCCACTTGCGGTGGAAGCTCGACTGCATCCGCATGCTGTGCGTCGCGGTGAGCGGGATGAAGCACCGCCTCGGTCCCAGCGCTCCGTTGGAGAGCCGCCAGAGCGTTCGCATCTCCGAGGGCGTCACCGTGTCGAAGCCCTGGCCGTGGGCGACGCCCTTCCCTTGCGCTTCCAGTCCCGCCAGGTCCCCGCCACCTTCGAGCGTCGGCCGATCAACGGGGCCCTGCAGCAACACCCCCGCGTTCGAGGCGAACCAGCTGGTGAAGAGCAGGAAGCCGGCGAAGGGAATCCGCAGCTCGTAGAGGTAGCGGACGCGGACTCTCAGCACGGTAGCGCGGCGGTAGAGGCTCTGCGATGGGTCTGCGAGAGAGCGGTCCAGGAACGGCGCCACGTGGGCCGCCATGCCGGCGCGCTCAGACAGCGTGTCGGGCGCGTCGAACTCCAGCTCCTCCCACTCCGGCCCGCCCCGTAGGTTCCAGATGTCCCCGAGCTCCGCCCAGCCCGCGGGGCTGACCGTGTCCACCCGCACCGCGCCGCGCAGGCCTACTCCGTTCACAGCTGCAGGCCCGGGTCCCCAGTCCAGCGCCTGCAGCGCATCGTCCTGCGCCGCCGCTCGCGCCCACGTCGCGCCGAAGCGCTCCATCGAGTCAACGCGGCCGAACGTGGGCAAGAGCGCCACGCGGGCCGCGTCGTGCATCCGTTCGCTGCTGCCATTCCAGACGATGCCCGCCCGGGCCGCGCTGAACGCCGCGTACTCCGTGAGCAGCCGCGCCTGCTGCATCAGGGTGAGCTGGAGCAACCCCAGGAGCAGGAACAGCATCAGCGGCAGCACCAACGCTGCCTCCACTGCCGCCTGTCCCGCCTCCCCGCCGCCCCACTCACGCATCGTGCGCGGGGGCTTTGCAGCGTGCGTGCCGGCGCCTCTACGCCGAGGGCCGGAGCGCATCCGTCTCGCGGTCGGGACGATGACGGCTCGAGCGTGGACGGTCCTTCGGCGCGCCCGAGGCTTGGCTCAAGAACGTCTGCCCGTTCGCCTCGATGCGGTAGCCGGCCCTGGCCGGCCCATTTCATCGGAGGAACAGCTCATCTCCGTCGGGCGCCTCCCCCGCTCGCCTCGAGCGTTGCGCCGTCAGGCGCATAGTCGAGAGGTGGCGCAAACCCACGCACGGCACTTTGCCGGTGTGTTTCGAGCGGAGCGGAGCGGCCCATGAGCCAAGCTTCGGGAGCACTGCCGACGTCTCGACTATGCGCCTGACGGCGCAACGCTCGACGCGAACGGGGATCGCCTGACGGCGCAACGCTCGACGCGAACGGGGATGCGCCTGTCGGCGCAACGCTCCACGCGTACGGGGATGTGCCTGTCGGCGCAACGCTCGACGCGTACGGGGATCGCCTGACGGCGCAACGCTCGACGCGAACGGGGAGCTACTGCAGCGCGGGCGAGGCCTTCTTCGCGTCGTCGACCGCCCGAGCGCGCATCCGACGCTGCGCGGTCGTGGCCGCGCCGCTGTTCGGGAACTCGGCCACCACGCGCTCACAGGCGTCCATGCCGCCACCGAGGGCCTCCTCGGCTTCGCACAGCTGGGCCAGGAGGTTGGACCGGAGAGACGCAGATGGGCTGCGCCCCAGCGCTGCGCGGAGCAGGTTCGCCTCGGCGGCGCGGTCGCCTCGCTTCCGCTCCGCCTGGGCGGCAGCCCAGAGCGACTGCGCCGTCTGAGGAGCCTCCGGCGCCGCGCTGGACGTGACGGCCACCGGCTTGGACGGCTGCGCGGCGGCCTTGTCGCGCTCCTGCTCCTTGTTCGCCGTTCCACCGCGGCTGTCCCGCCCGGAGCCGGCAGCGCCCAACCCGAGGCCGCCCTTCCCGTCGAGAGCGCCAATCGCCTGGGCAAGCTCCTGACGGTCCTGATCCGCCTTCGCCGCCGGGCCGGCAGACTCCGCCACCTGCTTCGGAGGCGGACTGGCGGGCTCCGCGGCCTTCTTCGACGCCAGCTTCTCGAACGACACGTGCTCTTCCTCCGCCGGCGCGTCCTTCCGCTTCTCCGTGTAGACGCTGCCTGCGGAGGGCGCGGGGCGACGCGTCGTCGGCGCGTCGTTCATCGTGTTGCGCTGCGCATACGCCGACAAATCGTCCGCCGCCTCCGCCTCGGGCGCCGGGCGGGGCCGGGAGCTGCCGGTGGACACCTTGCGCTCGCCGCCGCTGCCGCCCTCATTGCCGTACGCGCGCTCCTTCTTCAACCCGCCCAGGCTCTTCTTCCGCGCCGCAAACTCGTCCTGCAACGGAGCCGCCGCGGCCGGCGGCGCCTCCGCCACCGCGTCCGCCTTCGCCTCTTCCCGAAGCGGTGCACCTGCCTGCTCCGCGGCGCGGGCGAAGTCCTTCGGCGGTGGAGGGGGCGCGGGCGCCAGCTTCACCTCGGGCAACACCTGCACCGCGGGCCCTTCGGTCTTCTGAAGGTCCAGGACGTTGACGCCCACGACTCCGACCAATACCAGCCCGGCGACGGTGGCAGTGGCCACCACCCAGCGGCGCCACCACTTCGGCTCCGGCTCGGGCCCGGCGCTGCTGCGGCGCGCCGCCTGCTGCGCGTAGGCGAGGAGCGACTCCAGGCCGGCGTCCGGCGCGGGCTCCGCTGGGAGCTGCGCCATGGTGCGGCGCACGCCGCGGATGGAGGACAGCGCGTCGGTGCAGCGGGTGCAGCCCTTGAGGTGCGCCTCAAGCGACCGGGCCTCATCCGGGGGCAGCTCGCCATAAGCGAACTCGAGGAGCTTGTCCTCGTGGGTGTGGGCTTGCGGCTTCATCCCGCCACCGTCCTTCCGTCGTCGGCCATGTCGCCATCCAGGCCGAGCTCATCCAGCTTCCGACGCAGCCCCTCGAGGGCGTAGCGCATCCGGCTCTTCACCGTGTTTTCCGGGACGCCGGTCACCTGCGAGATCTCCTTGAACGACACGCCGCTGTACTCCCTGAGCACGAACACTTCACGCTGCTCCTCCGGGAGGGCGAGCAGGGCCTTCTGTATTAACGGCCGCACCCGGGCGTTGTGCGCGGCGCGGTCCGGACGTTCGCCCCCGTCGGGCAGCGCCTCGCTGAGGGGCCGACCGTCGCCTTCGTCCGCCACCGCCGGGGCATCCAGCGAGTCCGCCTGGCGGTAGCTTTCTTTCCGGGCGCTGTCCACGCAGAGATTCCTGGCGATCGTGTAAACCCACGTCGTGAAGCGAGCCTTCGGCTCGTAATCCTGAGAGCTGCGAACCACCTTCAGCCACGTCTCCTGCAGCAAATCCTCCGCCCGCGCGCGCTGCCCGGTGAACCGCAGGATGAAGTTGAACACCGGCGCACGATGACGCCGCACGAGCCCTTCGAAGGCGCGCGCATCGCCACTCTTGAAGGCGAGCATCAGCTGCTCGTCCGTGCTCTCCGATGCCAACTGTCCCTCGTCTCGTACGGGGCAGCCCTTGTTGAGCTATTCCCTTCTAACGAACCATTTCCGCCTCGGGTCTACCGAGGTGCGCCTCTTCGATAACTCACGAGAATGACAGGCACTGCGACGGCTGTCACCACGATGGCTTGCACGAGCAGCCAGAGTGGGAGCGGGCGCTGGAGGTGGATGTAGAGCGTCCGGCCGAGCGCCAAACCGAGGGCCACCCCCGTCGCCGCGCGCCTGGCGTTGCTGCCCGACGCCGGCCGGAACCGGCCGACGGACCAGTCCACAAGGGCGGGGAGCAGGAGGGCGATGGCCCAGGGCCCGTCGAAGGCCCAGGCCAGCGGGGCGCGGACGGCGAGCTGAACCGCGATGACGACCGCCATCGTGGGGTACGTCCCCAAACAGCGCGCGCAGACGCGGACCCCGCCGAGCACGACGGTCCGGTGGTACTCGGGCGGGTGGTGGTGGCTCAGCCAGAACGACATGGCGTCAGGCGGCGCTCTCCTTCGCCTCTGCCTCGTTGAGGAAGCACGCGGAGACGTGGCCGCCCTTCAAGTCATAGAGCGGCGGCGCCTCTACCCGACAGCGGTCAAACGCGTGGGGACAGCGCGGGTGAAACGCGCAGCCGGTGGGCGGGTTGATGGGCGAAGGCACGTCGCCCTGGAGCACGATGCGTTCTCGCTTACGGGTGGGGTCCGGGACGGGGACCGCGGAGAGCAGCGCCTGCGTGTAGGGGTGGCGCGGCCGCTTGTAGAGGTCCTGCGCGGTGGCCAGCTCCACGATTTTTCCCAGGTACATCACTGCCACCCGGTCCGAGATGTACTCGACGATCTTCAGGTCGTGCGCGATGAAGACGTAGGTCAGCTGCAGGTCCCGCTGCAGGTCCACCAGCAGGTTGATGATCTGCGCCTGGATGGACACGTCGAGCGCGCTGATCGGCTCGTCCGCGATGACCAACTCCGGTCCCACCGCCAGGGACCGCGCAATGCCAATGCGCTGACGCTGACCGCCGGAGAATTCGTGCGGGAAGCGCTCCATCGCCTCCTTCGGCAGTCCCATCTTGTCGAGCAGCCCCAGCACGCGGCGCCGCCGCTCCTCGCCCTTCGCCAGCCCGTGGATGGCGAACGGCTCTGCGATGATGTCGCCCACCTTCATGCGCGGGTTCAGCGACGCGAACGGGTCCTGGAAGATGAGCTGCATCCGCCGGCGCAGCGGACGGAGCTCCCGCTGCGACATCCCGAGCAGCTCGCGCCCGTCGAACTTGACGGAGCCGGAGGTGGCGTCGACCAGGCGCAGCAGCGTGCGCCCCAGCGTGCTCTTGCCGCACCCGCTCTCGCCGACAAGCCCCAGCGTCTCCCCTCGCCGCACTTCGAAGGAGACGCCGTCCACCGCCTTCACCGACCCCTGCGTGCGGCCGAAGACGCCGCCCCGGAGCGGAAAGTGGGTCTTGAGGTCCGTCACCTGGAGGAGCGGCGCGTGGGTCATCCGGTGGCCTCCGCGGCGGTCGCGGGGACCGGGTTGTGGCAAGCGGCCAGCTGCCCCGCGCGCTTGAGCTCGATGGGCGGGTCCACCCGCGCGCAGACTTCGACCGCGCGGTCGCAGCGGTCGCGGAAGCGGCACCCGGTGGGCAGCGCGCGCAGGCTGGGCACCATCCCGGGGATGGCCAGGAGCCGCCTGCGCTCTCCCGCGGGCGCGGAGCCCACGCCTTCGAACGACGGGATCGACCGCAAGAGCCCCGCTGTATACGGATGGGCGGGCGTGGCGAACAGCTCCCGCACGCCGGCCCGCTCCACCACGCGGCCCGCGTACATCACCACCACCTGCTCGCAGGTCTCCGCGACCACGCCCAGGTCATGCGTGATGAGCAGCACCGCCATCTGCCGTTCGCGCTGCAGGCGCTGGATGAGCTCCAGAATCTGCGCCTGGATGGTGACGTCCAGCGCGGTCGTCGGCTCGTCGGCGATCAGCAGCGAAGGGTTGCAGGCGAGCGCCATGGCGATCATCACCCGCTGCCGCATCCCGCCCGACAGCTGGTGCGGGTACGACTCCGCGCGCTGCTCTGGGGCGGGGATACCGACAAGCCGGAGCATCTCGATGGCGCGCAGCCAGGCTGGCGCGCGGGAGAGCTTCTGGTGCAGGCGCACCGCTTCGGCGATCTGCTCCCCGACGGAGAAGACCGGGTTGAGCGACGTCATCGGCTCCTGGAAGATCATCGAGATCTCGTTGCCGCGGATGCGCCGCATCTCCGCCTCCGGCAACGCGAGCAGGTTCGTGCCCCTGAAGCGGATCTCCCCCGCGACAATGCGGCCCGGCGGCTCCGCCACGAGGCGCATGATGGACAACGCGGTGACGCTCTTGCCGCAGCCGGACTCGCCCACGACGCCCAGCGTGGTGCCGCCGGGGAGCTGGAAGGAGACGTCGTCGACGGCGAGGACCGCCCCCTCCTCCGAAGAGAACTGGGTCTTCAGCCCGGAGATCTCGAGGAGCGGGGCGCTCACAAGGGTGATGTCATTAGCACACCCTTCGGGCCGCCGGCCCGCCTACTTCCTCCCGAGCTCGTCCAGGAACTCCATCTCCTGAATCACGCCCTTGCGGATGAGCAACCGGATGAGCGAAGCGACCATCTGCGCCGGCTTCACGTTCATGGGGTCAAGCGACGGCTCCAGCCCGGTCCCTACCCGCTCGAGCGTGTCCAGCACCTTGAGGTCATCCTCGGAGAACCGGATGTCCCCCGGCGCCGCCTCCGCGGGGGCAGGCTCCGCGGCGGGCGGGGGCTCGGGCTTCCCCCCTGGCGCGGCAAAGGCGGCGGCCCACTCCGCCTCGAGCTGCTCGGAGGATGCCTCGGTGAGATTGGTCGGACCGGGCCGGGCGGGACTCGCCTCAGAGGTTGGCGCCTGCGCAGCGCCAGCGTCATTCGGTGCTTTCACGCCGCTCTCCTCACTCACCATGTTCGCGAGGATCGCCTCCATGGGCGTCACCTTCGCGTCGGCGCCAAAGGCTTCGACCAGGGCCCGTCCGTCGTCCCCGACCAGCGCTGAGTAGTCCGGGAATCTGCCGTTGGCCTCAGGCTCTTCCTTCGGGGCAACGACCGGCGCCGGCTCCGTGGGACTGGCCGCGAAGACGCTCGCGCCTCCGAACCACGACACCTCGTCGCTGACCGGCGCGGCCGGTGCGGGCAGGGGCAGTGCTCCCGCCGCCGCGACGGCGTGCGAAGCCGCCCCATTCGTCACTGCGCCGGCCCCTCCAGCATCCGGCGAGTCGGCCTGAGCGGTCGCTGCGGGTTGCGGAGCCTTCGCCTCCGGCGATGGCGTAGCGCCCTCCTGTGACGCCGCCACTGCGACGGCGTGCGAGGCGACCCCGTTGGTCGTTGCGCCTGCGAGCGGCGCCTCGGCTTCAGCGCTCGCGGCTGGCCGCGGCGTCTTTGCGTCGGGTGGCGGCGCGACATTCAAAGCAGCCGTGGCGGCGCCAGGCTTCACGCTCTCGGCTGCCACCACGGCTCCGGTGTCCTTCGCTCCGGCGTCTGCCGACGGTGCGCCGGGCATCGCGCTTCCGGCTGCTGCCGACGTCGCGTTTCCACCAGCAAGCGCTCCCGCGGAAATCGCGACGGCGTCTCCGCCCGGCGCAGCGACGGGCAACGCGCTTCCCGCTCCCACGGTCCCGACGTCTGCCGACGTGGTGCCCGTTCCCGACGCGCTCGCGACGACGGCTGCCGACGTCACGTCCGGCATCGCGCTTCCGCCTACCACCGCCGCGCCGACTCCGACGGCTGCCGACGTCACGTCCGGCGTCGCGCTTCCGCCTACTACCGCCGCGCCGGCGCCAACCTCTGCCGACGTCACGCCAGGCGTGGCGCTTCCTCCTGCCACCGCGGCCACGACTCCGTCGTCTGCCGACGTCACGCCAGGCGTGGCGCTTCCTCCTGCCACCGCTCCCGACGAGCTCGCGCCGGCGTCTGCTGACGTCACGCCAGGCGTGGCGCTTCCGCCTACCACCGCCGCGCCGACTCCGACTGCTGCCGACGTCACGCCAGGCGTGGCGCTTCCTCCTGCCACCGCTCCCGACGAGCTCGCGCCGGCCTCTGCTGACGTCACGCCAGGCGGCGCGCTTCCCCCTGCCACCGCGGCCACGGCTCCGACGTCTGCTGACGGCACCCCAGGCGTAGCGCTTCCCCCTGCCACCGCTCCCGACGAGCTCGCGCCGGCGGCTCCCGTCGCAGCGCCGGAACTCGCTCCCGCCGTCCCGGTTCCGAGGTCCGCTGACGTCACCCCAGGCGTGGCGCTTCCCCCTGCCACCACTCCCGACGAGCTCGCGCCGGCGTCTGCTGACGTCGCGCCCCCCACTGCCACCGGCGAAACGTCTGCCGATGTCACGACGGGCGTGGCGCTTCCACTTGCCACCGTTCCCGAAGAGATCGCGCCGGCGTCTGCGGGCATCGCAGCGCCGGGCATCGCGGTCCCGGCTGCCGTGGCTGCGACGCTTGCTGACGCCGCGCCAGGCACCGCGCTTCCGCCTGCGACCGCTCCTGCGGAAATCGCGCCGGCGGCTTCAGCGCTGACAGCACCCTGCAGAGCGCCGCTCGTCGCGGCCTGCGTCTGTGTGCTCGGAGCGCTCGCAGCAGAAATCGAGCTCTCCGCCTGCACCGCCATCGTCGCGGACAGGGACGCGCTGGCGGTCTCTGGCTGCGCGGCTACAAACACCACGCTCCCGCCTGCTACCTCTGCCGAGAGCAACCCCGGAGAAGTCGTGCCGGGAGCCGCTCCCAACGAAGTCGCGCCTTCGCCAGGGGCGGCGGACGATCCGGTCTGAGTGTCGCTCGCGCCTGCCGCGGGTGGCGCGACCTGGGACGTCACAGTTGTCTCGGGCGGAATAACGCCCGCGCCTGGCCTGGGCGGCACGGCCTGGGACGCCACAGTCGTCTCGAGCGGAGTAACCCCTGCTCCGGCTGCCGCTGCCGGCTCGACCGGAATCGCGCTGACTGCAGTCTCGCCCCCCGGTACCGCTATCGATTCGACCGGAAGCGCACGCGCTACGGCTGCCCCTTCCGGTACTGCTATCGATTCGACCGGAATCACGCCCTCCGGTACCGCTATCGATTCGACCGGAATCACACCCGCGCCGGCTGCTCCGTCCACCGCAGCGGTCGCCTCGAGCGCGATCACGCTCGCACCGGCTACCGCTTCCGGTACGACTATCGATTCGACCGGAATCGCACTTACTTCGGCTGCGCCCTCCGCCGTAGCGAGCGGAATCACGCCCGCTCCATCCGCCCCCTGCGGCAGCGCTATCGCTTCGGGCGGAATCGCGCCCGCTCCGGACGCCCCCTCCGACAGCGCTATTGCTTCGAGTGGAATCACGCTTGCGCCGGCCGCGCCCTGGGACGCGGAGATCTGTTCGAGCATGCTCACGCTCGCGCCAGCCGCTTGCCCCAGCGCTGCAATCGCTTCGAGCGTCGCGCCGGCAGCCTGGCCCAGCGCTGCAATGGCTTCCGGCGGAATCACGCTCAGGGTGGCCGCCTGCGCCGCTCCACCGGGTGGCGCCATGCTGGGTAGCACCACGCCTGCTCCCGCCGCATGCGTTGCCTGTGCGGCACCTCCGGCCGTCATCGCGCTCGCGTCGGCCGCTTGTAAGGCCATCACCGCAGCCGTCGGGATGGCCACCTGAGCCGCCGCGACGCCAGCCGATAGGACGCTCGCTCCCGCTCCTTGCGCCGCCATTGCCCCCGGCGCCTGCGCCGCGGTGCCAGACGCAACCGCTCCCGCCGCCAGCGCCGCTGCGGGTCCCGACGGAATCACGCTCGCGCCAGCCGCGTGCGCCACGGCGCCGGGCGGCATCACGCTCGCTCCCGTCGCCATCACTCCCGGCACCGTCGTTCCAGGCGGCATCACGGTCGCTCCCGCCGCCATCACTCCCGGCGCCGCCGTTCCAGGCGGCATCACGGTCGCTCCCGCCTGAGGGGCGACTCCGGACTTCCCCGCGCCCGGGCGTTGCTGCGCGCCGCCTGGCGCCGCGCCCGGCCCTGCGCGCACCGCCTGCGCAGCCGGTGCGGTCATCTTGCCGAGCGGCGCACCGGCGACCAGTGGCGCTGGCGGAAGGACTCCTCCCTTTCCTGGCGCGGGCGCCTTGCCGGCTCCCGCGGGGACGAGCACAGGAATCGGCACCTGCTTCTGGCCAGCGCCCTTCCCGGCCGCGCGGCGGTCATCCACCGCGGCCACCGCCGAGCGCTGCGGCTGGGCGGCTGCGGGAGGCCCGAGCATCTCCGCCAAATCCAATTCCAGGTGCGCGGTGCTGGCGGGTTCAGGGGCAGGCGGGAGATCCCACTCCTGCGGAATCTCCACCGGCGCCAGGCGAGCCGGCGCGGGAGGCGGCGCGGCCGGCGCGGGGGGCTCAGCGCGGGGGGCCTCCGGCTGCGGCTTGACGGGAGCAGCAGCCGCTGGCGCCGCCGCCGCAGCAGCAGGAGCAGGGCTCTCTGCCGGGGCCTCGTCGTCCTCCATCACCGGCTCCAGCACCGCATCGCCCCGCAGGGCAGCGATGGCGCTGTCGATGTCCTCCTCCGACGCGACGTAGACCTTCACCGGCTTGTTGATCTGAAACCGGAGATCCTCGACGACGTCGATGATCGCCGGGTCGGCCAGCGCCAGGTGGAGCTTCTGTAACCTCCCGTCCACCTCGAGCCGGAACGGGACGATCCGGTGTTGCGCCTGGAAGTCGACGGGGATGATCGCGCTGACGTCGGCCGGGATGCCGGGGAGCTCGATGAAGGGGAGCTCGTGCTGGTGCGCGAGGGCGCGGGCGACGGTGGAGGCGGAGACCTTCCCCGTCTGGACGAGGATCTCCCCTATCTTTTTCCCCTTCATCGGACCGCGCTGAGCCTGGAGCGCCGCGTTCACCTGCTCCGCGGTGACCTTGCCGGCTGCGATGAGGAGCTCCCCGAGTTTTTTCTTCATCGCCGGTCCGACGCCTACGCAGCGCCGCGAAGCGCTCCAAGCTGCCGTGACTGCAAGGGCGAAGTGTAGCGAGCGGCCCAAACCCCGCGAAGGGTCGAAAGGTGGGTGCCGCTACTCCTTCAGGCGTGGATCCAGCGCGTCACGCAGCGCCTCTCCAACCAGGTTGAACGCCACCACGACGCAGAAGATGGCCAACCCGGGGAAGAGCGCGAGCCACCAGGCGCCCATCGGCCCACCCCCTGGCAGATAAGTGAGGTGCTGGTGCGCCTGCGCCAGGAGCTCGCCCCAGCTCGATGTAGGCGGGGGGACACCGAACCCGAGGAAGGAGAGCCCGCTCTCGAGGAGGATGGCGGCCGCCACGCCGAAGGTGGCCGACACCAGGACCGGTGCCAGCGCGTTGGGCACCAGGTGCACCAGCAGCAGGCGCACATCGGACGCCCCCAGCGCGCGGCTGGCCTGAACAAACTCCAGCTCTCGCAACCGCAGCACTTCCGCCCGCACCAGCCGTGCGACGTCCGTCCAGCGGGTGAGGCCAATGACAATCATCAGCGGATACAGCGTCCGCACACGCATGACGCCCAGCACGCACAGCACGAAGAAGAACGTGGGAAAGGTCATCATCGTCTCGATGGCGCGCGAGAGGACGAGGTCCACCTTCCCCCCGTAGTAGCCGGCCAGCGCGCCCACCACGAGGCCGATGAGCGCGTACAGCGCCACCGCCACGAACCCCACGGTGAGGCTGACCCGCGCCCCGTGGATGAGCCGCGCCAGCACATCCCGCCCCAGCTCGTCGGTGCCCAACAGATGGGCGTCATCCGGGGCCGTGAGGAAGCCCTCCTGCGAGGTCTGATTGGGGCCGAAGGGGATGAGCGGTTCTACCATCCAGTCATCCGGGCCCAGCTGTGCCCGCAGCGTCTGAAGGTTCTCGTTGCGCAGCGCGGGCGGCTCAAAGCGGTTGGGGAGCACGTAGAGCTGGCCGCGCCAGCGCAGCAACAGGGGCGCGTTGCAGGCCAGCTCCTCCGCGAAGAGCGCGGCGAGGGCGAAGCCCAGCAGCACCGCGACCGACGCGAGCAGCAGCGGCCGGCGGCGCAGGGTCCTCACTTCGCCTCCGCGCGTCCGATGCGGGGATCCACCAGCGCGTAGAGCAGGTCCGCCCCCAGCAACGAGAGCAGGGTCAGCAGCGCCACCAGCGTGGTGATCCCCATCACCATCGGGTAGTCGCGGCTGAGGATGGCCTGAAAAGCCAACAGCCCCATGCCGGGGATCCCGAAGATCTGCTCCACCACCACGCTGCCCCCCACCAGCGCGGGGAGCGCGGTGCCGATGAGCGTCACCAGCGGGAGCAGGCTGTTGCGCAGCGCATGGCGGAACACCACCGCGCGCTCGGACAGCCCCTTGGCCCGCGCGGTGCGGATGAAGTCCTGCCGGATGACCTCCAGCATTCCCGCGCGCAGGAAACGGCTCACGGTGGCCAGCGACGCGTACGTGAGGCAGGCGACCGGGAGCACCAGGTGCCAGAGGAGATCTTTCAGCTTGCCGAACACGCCCAGCGACGCGAAGCCGTCCGACGTCAGCCCCTGCATGGGGAACCAGTCCAGTGTCTGGGGGCGGCAGAACAGGAGCAGGAGCATCACCGCCACCCAGAACGACGGCAGCGAGTAGAGGGCGAAGAGCAACACCGTGAGCAGCCGCTCCCCCAGGGTGCCGCGGCGGACGGCGGCGAACACGCCCAGCGGCACGGCGATGAGGTAGCCCAGCGCCAGCGCGAGCGTGCTCAGCAGGAGCGTCTTGGGCAGCGCCTCGGAGATCTTCGCCAGCACGGAGCGCCCGTCCTGGCTGGACGTCCCGAAGTCCAACGTCACCACGCGCCCAAGCCACCGCACGTACTCCACCGCCGCGGGGCGGTTGAGGCCCAGGTGTTCGCGCAGGGCGTCGCGCGCTTCGCCACTGAGGCCGGGCGACTCCATCATCGCCAGCGGGTCTCCCGGAGCCAGCCGCAGGAGGATGAAGGTGACGAAGGTGATGCCCAGGAACGTGGGGAGGGTCAGCAGCAGCCGCCGGAGGACGTAGGCGCCCATGCTCGCTTCAAGGGGCCGGCGAAGCGCCTCCGCGCGCCCGCCAGACCTTGCGGAGATCGTAGAAGTTCAGCGCCGGCTTGATGCCGCGCAGGTCCACCTTCGCGGCGTCCAAATCCGGCCGCGTGGTGAGGAACGTGTACGGCTGGTCCTCGTAGAGCAGGCGGTGCAGCGTGCGGTTGATCTCCGACCGCTTCTCGTCGTCGAACTCGCCACGCACCTCCAGCGTCAGCCGGTCCACCTCCGGGTTGCTGTAGGCGATGTAGTTGGCACCCTGGGTCTGCGTGGAGTGGAAGACCGGGAACTGATCCTGCTCCACGTCCTGCGCAGTCCAGATGAAGACCGCGACGTCGAACCGGTGTTTGATCAGCCGCTCCGTGTAGACCGCCCACTCCACCGTTTCGATCTCCACGTCGATGCCGGCCTTGCGCAGCTCCTCCTGCAGCAGCGGAACCAGGCGCGCAGCCTTCACCGACTGCGCCGTGATGAGGAAGGTGAACCGGAATGGGGCGCCGTCCTTCTCCAGTACGCCGTCGCCGTTGGCGTCCGTCCAGCCTGCCTCCGCCAGCAGCTTCTTCGCCGCGGAGGGATCATGCCGGATGGGGTTGGCCTCCACCTCGGGGTCGCAGTTGAGGCTGCCCTTGAGGAACGGGCAGGTGGTCCGCGGCTCCAACCCCATCTCGAGGTTCTTCGCCACCCGGTCGTACGGGTAGAGCATGGCCAGCGCGCGGCGCACCCGCTTGTCCTTGAACATCGGCCGCTCTTCGTTCCAGGCGATGAACGAGTAGTTGTTCTGCGGCGACAGGATGCGGTGGTAGCCCTGGAGGGCCCAGTCGTTCCGCGGCTCCGGCGCCTCCAGTGCGCGCCACATGGACGGGACGATCTTCGTCATCAGGTCAAACTCGCCGCGTTCCCAGAGCTGCGCGGCGACGGTGTCGTCCTTCACGAAGCGCAGGACAAGCTTGTCGAGATACGGCGGCTCGCCCCAGTAGCCCTCGTTGCGCACCAGCGTGATGGCCTTGCCGGTCTCCCAACCCTGGAACTTGAACGGCCCGGTCCCGATGGGCGCCCGGTTGTAGGGGAGCGTGTTGAAGTCACCCTTCAGCGCGGAGGCGGGGCCGATGGGCAGCGCCGTGGCGAAGTTGCGGAAGCCGAAGTAGTCCGGCCGCTTCCAGTGCAGGACGAACGTGCGGTCGTCCGGCGCCTCGTAGCGGGCCAGGTTGATGAACTGCGCGCGGGCCTGCACGGTGAGGTTCTTCGGGTTCATCACCGCGTCCATCACCGCCTTCACGTCCTTCGCGCCGAACGGCTGGCCGTCGTGGAAGCGGACGCCCTTGCGCAGCTTGAACGTGTGGGTCAGCCGGTCCTCGCTCTGCGTAAAGCTCTCGGCGAGGAGGGGCTTGAGCGCGTAGCGGGGCGCGGTGTCGCGGTCGAGCTCGAAGAGGGACTCCAGCAGCGTGCCGGTGGTGTAGCGGACCATGTAGCCGTCGCGCTGCTGGTCATGCAGGCGGTTGAGGCCCCCGGGCTCGACAGGGACCCGGATGACCAGGCTGCCGCCCTTGGCCGGCACCTCGGCGGGATCCGCTGCAGGCGCCACACCCTCGAGCCACGCCTTCGTCGGAGCCGGCGGCGGCGCGGCGACCTGCGGCTGCCCTCCGGACGGACACGCCTTGTCGCAGCCGAGGACCCACAGCAGCGCCAGGAGCAGCCGAATCGGCGATCGAGCTGACGTCACGTACGTACGCCTCCGCGCGGCCTCCCCAGAGGCGAGAGGGGTATCACGAAGTGGGCGCCATCGCTGAAGTCTTCTACCGCGGCGTCAGCGGGTTGCCGGCCTCGTCCACCTCCACCACGCGGACGTCGGGCGGCGGCGCCACGTCGAAGAGCGTGGCCTCGGGCGGTTCGTTCACCGCCACGTCCTTGTATTTCAGCTCCAGGGTGGTCTTCGCCGCGTCGGCGATGAGCGTCACCTTGCGGGAGATGCGGACGCCCTTCACCTCGTCCTCGTCCTCCAGGAGGAGATCGTACGCGCGCGTCCCGCGGACCTCGCTGCGCACCGGGCGGAAGCTGAGCGTGTTCACCAACACCGTCTGCGTCACCTCCCCGCTCTGCAGCACCAGGGTGTAGGTGGCGGTCTTCTCGTCCACCGACAGCGCGACGCGCTCGTACGGGATGCGCGGGACCTGGCCCAGCATCAGGAGCGCCAATTCGCGGGGCGGCAGGCGGATGGGCAGGAAGCGGGAGAGGTTCTCCGCCGACGCCGGGCCCTGCACGTAGGTGTGCTCGTTGGACTGGTAGAGCCCGAAGCGCTGCCCGTCGCTCACCAGCACGGCCTCCGTCCGGCCGAAGAAGTCCATCGTCTCCAGATGCAGCTGCGCCGGGCGCGCGACGGCGACGTACATCCCCAGCGCGCCGGCGCCCTGCGGGGCCTGCACGCGCAACTTCGCTTCGCCCTGGAGGGACACCACGCGCTCCTCCGCCTCCTGGACGAGCTTCAACAAAATCTGTGCGTCGGTGATCTGTCCTCTGGGACCGAAGTCCAGGCGTTTGGGGCAACCCGACCCGAGGAGACAGACGAGGGCCAGCAGGGGAAGCGAGCGAAGGGTCATCAAGGCGACGCGCACACTACGTCAGGCGCGGAAGGGAACAAACGCGCCCTGCCCTGAGGTATTCGCTCTTTCCCACAGACAGGGTTAGTGCTTCGCTCCTGGAGATTATGGGCTTCGACGAACTCATCCACTACATCCGCCTCGGCGGCATGACGATGGCCGTGCTGCTGGTGTCCTCCGTGGTCGCCCTGGGCGTGGCCATCGAGCGCATCATCTCGCTCTGGAACGTCAGCAGCTCCGCCCGCGCCTTAAGCGAAGTCATCTCCAAACACCTGCTGCGCGGGGACACCGCCGCCGCGCGCTCCGCCGCGGAGCGCTCCAACGCCGTGGCCGCGGACCTCTACCTCGCCGGCTTCGCCCGGCTGGACCGGTCCAAGGGCCTGGCTGGGGTGGAGGGCGCGGTGGAGCGCGAGCGATCAGAGCTCCTGCTGCGGCTGCGGCGGAACATCTGGATTCTGGGCACCATCGGCGCGACCTCGCCCTTCGTCGGGCTGTTCGGCACGGTGGCCGGCATCATGCGGGCGTTCAAGGACCTGGGCCTCGACGTGGGCGAAGGCGGCTCGGGCGGATCCGCGGCGGTGATGACCGGCATCTCGGAGGCGTTGATTGCCACGGCGGCGGGCATCCTCATCGCGCTGGAGGCCGTGTACCTCTACAACTACTTCCAGGCGAAGCTGGCCCGGGTGGCTGTGGAGCTACGGTTGCTCTCGGACGAGTTCGTGGAGCTGCTCAAGGAGCGCCCCTACCCGGGTTCCACCAGCGCCGCCGCGGTCCCGGTGGAGGCCGCAGCAGCCCCCGCGACGGCGGCCGTCACCTCGGCGGAAGGGACGTAAAGCGCCATGGGGATGGGCAAGGTCCCGGGGACGGACGATGAGGGCGGCGACGGCGTCTTCGCTGAGATCAACATCACGCCGCTGACCGACATCTTCCTGGTGCTGCTCATCATCTTCATGGTGACCAGCTCGCTCATCGTGAACCAGGGCGCGGGTGGCGCGAAGGCCGGCCTCAAGGTCAACCTTCCGAAGGGCGGCGCGGCCGACGTGGTCCCCACCGACACGGACCTCTCGGTGGCCATCCTCACCGACGGCCGCCTGATGCTGAGCGGCGGCGTGGTGACCGAGGACGAGCTCAAGAAGGCGCTCGACGCGGCCAAGGAGAAGAACCCCAACACCCTGGTCATCGTCCAGGCGGACGAGGGCGTGCAGCACGGCAAGGTGGTGGAGGTGATGGAGCTGGCCAAGGCCGCGGGCCTGGCTCAGCTCGCCATCGGTGTGCGCGACACCGGGAAGTAGCTACCCGGCGGCGAACCCACCGTCCGGCATCTCGAACGCGCTGGCATCCTCGACGGAGAGGATCCGCGCCCCGTGCTCTACCTCCGGGAGGATGTTCCGCGCGAAGTAGAGCGCGCCGTGGCGCTTGCCCTCGTAGAACATGCGGTCCGGCGCGGTGGCGGGGAGGCTTGCCAGCTTCTTCTCGGAGATTGCCGCCTGCTCCAGCAGCAGCCAGCCGAGGGTCAGCTGCGACATCATCTTGAGGAAGCGGTTGGCCGCGAGCGGGATGAGGTGGACCTTGCCCTCGTCCTGCGACCAGCCGAGCACCGCCATCGCCGACTGCATCACCGCCTCTTGGGCCTTGCCCAGCCCTTCGACGGCGCTGCCGTACCGCGCATCTGCGCGATGGGCCTCCACGAAGCCGGAGATGTCCGCCATGAACTGCTGGAAGTGCGCGCCGCCCGACTGGCCGAGCTTGCGGCCTACCAGGTCCATCGCCTGGATGTGGGTGGTGCCCTCGTAGATGGAGAAGATCTTCGAGTCCCGACAGGCCTGCTCCACCGGGTGGTCCTTGAGGAAGCCCGCGCCGCCGTAGACCTGGATCATCTCGCCGCACAGACGGAAGGCCTCATCCGCGCCGAAGCCCTTGAGCAGCGGCGTGAGCAGCTCCACCTGGCCGCGGTGATACGCAGCCTTCTCGTCGTCGCTCCCGGCGAGCGCCGCGGCGCGATCCAGGTGCGAGGTGACCTTGACCAGCAGCGCGCGGATGCCCTCCACGTGCGCCTTGCCGTCGATGAGCATCCGGCGGACGTCCGGGTGCTCGAGGATGGGCACGCGCGGCTTGGTGGGGTCCTTCCAGACCTTGAAGTTGGCGCCCTGCCGCCGCTCCTTCGCGTACTCGAGCGCGTTCAGATACGAGGTGGACGCGACGGACACGCTCTGGATGGCCACGCCAATCCGCGCGCCGTTCATCATCTTGAACATCTGGCTCATGCCGACGTTCTCGAGCGTCCCCACCAGCTCGCCCACACAGTTGTCGCTCTCGCCGAAGTTCAGCACGCAGGTGGCGGACCCGTTGATCCCCATCTTGTGCTCGATGGAGGCCACCTGGACGTCGTTCGCGGCGCCGGAGCTGCCGTCCGCGTTGATCTTCCGCTTCGGCACGATGAAGAGCGAAAGGCCCTTCGTCCCGGGCGGCGCGTTCTCCACGCGGGCCAGGACGAGGTGGATGATGTTCTCCGCCAGGTCGTGGTCGCCGCCGGAGATGAAGATTTTGGTGCCCTTGATCCGGTACGTCCCGTCCTTCTGCTTGAGCGCCTGCGTCTTGGCGCTGCCGACGTCGGAGCCGGCATCGGACTCCGTGAGACACATCGTCCCGCCCCAAGTCCCGTTGGACATCTTCTCCACGTACTTGTGGACCTGGTCCGGCGTGCCGCACGCGCCGATGAGCTCCGCCGCGCCGAAGGCCAGGCCCGGGTACATGTTGAACGCCGGGTTCGCGCACAGGAGCTCTTCAATGATGCCGTAGAGCATGTTGGGCGCGCCCTGCCCGCCGTGCGCGGGCGACACGGAGAGGCTCTTGAACCCCGCCTCGTAGAGCTGCCTCCACGCGTCCTTGAAGCCCTTCGGCGTGATGACGGCACCCGCCTCCAGGCGACAGCCCTCGCGGTCGCCGGACGCGTTGAGCGGCCCCAGCACCTCGCGCGCGAAGCGGTAGCTCTGGTCCAGCACCGCCTTCACCTCTTCCGGACCCCAGGCTTCGAACGGCGGCTTGCCCAGCAGCTCCGTCAAGCCGAACTGCTCGAAGAGGACGAACTCCAGCTCCCGCAGATCCGCCAGGTACCGATTCACGCCCGCTGCCATCGCACGACTCCTCAAGAAGAATTGGGACCCCAATATGGTCCCCGCCTGATTTTGGAGTCAACGTCGGCTGACACTGTGCGGCAGGGGCGCGAGGTGGCGCCAGACCCGCTACTGGCCGGCTGCCGTCAGTTGCCTGACGAACTTCATGCCGGGCGCGCCCCAGGACAGGAGCCGGTCGTGGTACGCGCGCTCGGTGAAGCCGGACGCTCCTTCGGCGGCCCGCCGCAGCTTGAGGAACTCGGTGAAGCCGTAGAAGTAGGTCGTGAGCTGTGCGCTCGACAGAAGCGCCCGCTTCCACTTGCCGACGGCCTCGCCCTCTTCCTGGAACGCCTCACCCATCATCAGGGCCAGGCCCTCCTTCTCCTCCATCGTGCCCGCGTGGACGCCGTGGTCCAAAAGCGCGTTCACCGCCAGCCGCAGGAGCATCTTCTGGCGCTGCAGCTTCACCCGCGGCCCGCCGAAGCCCTTCTCCGCCATCAGCCACTCGCTGTAGACGCCCCACCCTTCGATGAAAACGCCGCTGGAGAAGACGGCCCGCAGCTTCGAGGCGAACTGATTGTTGTGGACGATCTGCAGGTAGTGCCCAGGCACGCCCTCGTGGACCGCCAGGTTCGCCAACATGGCCTGGTTGTACTCGCGGTAGAAGGACTCGGACCGCGCGGGCGTCCAGTCCTTCGGCGTGGGAGCGATGGCGTAGAACGTCTCCGGCTTCGCCTCCAGCGGACCTGCTGAGTCGCAGTAGGCGACGGCCACGCCGCGGCGGTACTCCGGCATCTCGATGACCGCCAGCGGCTGGTCCGGGACGCGGACCAGGTCCCTGGCCCGGACGAACGCCGTCGCCTCGTCCAGCCGCCGCTTGGCGTCCACGATGACGGTGGCGTTTGTCGGCCGGTCCTTCGCTACGTGGTCCAGGACCTTCTTCACGAACGACTTGCGCTCCTCTGCGGTGCGCAAGGGCGGCAGCTTGCCCAGCTTCTCCGCGGTCCAGATCTGCGTGGCGGTCTCCACCATCTCTGTCTGGGTCTGAGTCAGCAGGGCCCGGGCGCTGGCGGCGAGGGCGTCCGGGTCCACCTCGTCCTGCAGCACCTGCGCGAGGCGAGCGGTGAAGCGCTCGCGGCCCAGGCGGAAGGAGCCGTCCGAGCGCGGGAGGAGGTCGGTCTTGAGGAACGCGTGGAAGTCCTTCAGCGCCGCGGACGCCACCTTGGCCGCCGCCGCCAGCTCCAGCGCCCGGTCCGGCACGTCGGCGAAGCGCTCCTCCAGCTCCGCGTCCGCCAGCTTCTGCAGCCCCTCGACCTGCTGGATGGCCGTCTCGGTGAAGACCTTCGGCGGGCGCGTGAGCCGCTGCTTCGCCGCGGCCACCACGGAGGGCAGCGCCTGCAGCCGGGCGACCAGGGGTGTCAGCCGCTCTTGCTTCGTCGCGAAGCCGCGGGTGACCAGCGGGTCCAGGCCGCGGCTCAAGAGCGCCACGTAGAAGAGCGGGTCCCGCTCCGGCACCTTGAGCTCGTCGCGGTTGAACGCCATCAGCCGCAGCTGGTCCTCCAACGTCGCCGCGTCAATGCGGTGCTGCACGCTCATCCCTTCGCGCGGCAGCTTCGCCAGCTCTGCTCCCACGCCGTCGAGGAACGTGCGCAGGCGCTGCTCTCCCTCGACGGTGACGTCTGGCCAGCGGCCGTCGTAGCGGTGGTCGCCTGCGGCGGTGGCGGCGGGTGGATTGAGCTCGAAGTAGCCATCGAGGAAGCGCTGCGCGAGCGCCGCCATGGCTGCGTCGGGAGAGATCGCCGCGGGGGCGGGCACGGCGGGCGGCGGCGTGTGCGCGCAGGCGGCCAAGAGCGAGCAGAGGAGGATGAGCAGTGAGCGCATAGGCCGCGCACCATACCGTCCGCTGCGGATGTGCGTAGAACGTTGCGCCATCCGGCGCTTCCCCCCGCTCGCCTCGAGGAGCGAGACCGGCCCCGGCCGGCCATTTCGTCGGAGGAAGGGCTCTTCTCAGTCAGGGAGCCTCCCCCGCTCGCCTCGAGGGGGAAACCGGCCCTGGTCGGCCATTTCGTCGGAGGAACAGCTGTTCTCGCGCCGTCAGGCGCCACCCCCGCTCGCCTCGAGCGTTGCGCCGTCAGGCGCATAGTCGAGAGGTGGCGC
>JBGART010000108.1:0-12684 GCA_044230055.1 Myxococcaceae bacterium
AAACAAACCGGCAATGTGCCGTGCGTGGGTTTGCGCCACCTCTCGACTATGCGCCTGACGGCGCAACGCTCGAGGCGAGCGGGGGAGGCACCTGACTGAGAACAGCTGTTCCTCCGGCGAAATGGCCGGCCAGGGCCGGTCTCCTCCTCGAGGCGAGCGCGACTTAGAGCGGAGCGGCGAGGCCCGGCGCCGCGACCAGGTACAGGAACGCGGGGTTCACACGGAGGATGCCGTCTACGTAGGCCACCGCGTAGGGGGCGCTGGAGGCGCGGTCCACCTGAACGGTGCCCGACGGGCGGAGGCCCCAGTGGGCGATGAGGGTGCGGGCGACGAGCTCCACCGCTTCGCGCTCCGACAACCCCTGGAGGCTGTCGCGGCGGTCTTCAGGCCAGCGCTCTCCGCCACCGCCGCCGAACGAGAACTGAAGGACCTGGCCTGCGTCGGGCGCCTGGAAGAGGTCGGTGCCGAGCTCGAAGCCCGGGGCCGCGGTGCGGCGGGCGCCTTCGACGAGGGGGAACATCGCGCGCTCAGGGGTGGTCCGGTTGGCCTCGAGGACGGAGGTGCGGGACACCTCACGGAGGAGCTCCTGCCGAACCGCCACCGACTCAAGCTCCAGCGCCTCTGCATACCCGCCGAGCGCCTGCCGGGCCGTCAAGCCGGAGGCGGCCTTCGAGGGAAGGCCGGTCCCACCGCAAGCGACCGTGAACGCAGCGACAGCGAAGAGGCTCAGGGCTGGAATGGGCCGACGCATTGCGCGGGCCAATATACCGGCCTGGCAGGCGATCGGCCAGCTAAACTCCCCGGGGTGTCGCGATCAGGAGGCCCCCCCAATTCTCCCCTGGCGGTGGTGTGCCACCAGATTCGTTCCCCCGACAACCTGGGGGCCGTGGCCCGGCTGATGGCCAACTTCGGCTTCGGGGACCTGCGGCTGTCGGATCCGCTCACGTACGCGCTCCGGGACGCGGACCGGCTGGCCGTCAAAGGCGCCCACGTCCTCGAAGGGCTACGGCTCTGTCGCACCCTGGACGAGGCGCTGGCGGACTGCGTGTACGTGTGTGGCACCACCTCCCGCGCGCAGGTGAAGGGCAGGGCGCCCTCCACGCCGGAGCAGGCGCTGGCGACGCTGGCCGAACGGGCCGCGGGTGGCAAGGTGGCGTTGGTCTTCGGAGGTGAGAAGCGGGGCCTGTCCGACGAAGAGCTCAGCCTTTGTCATGACGTCCTTGTCATCCCGACCGACGCCGCGCAGCCGTCGATGAACCTCGCGCAGTCGGCGGCGGTGCTGCTCTACCTCGGTGCGCGCGCCTTCGCACCGGCCGTCAAGGCCCCCACAGTGGAGCCCGCGGCGCAGCAGGGGACGCTCAAGGCGCTGGAAGGGACGCTGCAGGAGGTGCTGCTGGCCTGCGACTTCCTCAATCCGCAGGCCCCGGAGCACGTGCTCCGCGAGCTGACGCGGAGCCTGGTGAAGGGGGCCGTCAGCCAGCGCGAGGCCTTGCTCTGGCTGACGGCGTTCAAACAGGTTCGACGCGTGGTGAAGCCGTCCGACTAGAAGCAGAAGGCGAACTTCGCCGGGCACGTCGCGTTCGCGGCGTTGATGCACTGCTTGCCGCCCGTGCAGGTGCAGCCCGCGGCGCACGGCTGAAGGAAGCTGCCGGCGTCGAACGTGGGAGGCGTGAAGCCACCGTCAAACGTGGGCGGCGTGGGCGGCTGGGGGATGCCGGCATCGACGTTCGGGAAGGGGATGCCCGCGTCGAACTTGGGGAAGCCGCCGTCGAACGTCGGAGGCGTGGGCGGGTTGGGGATGCCGGCGTCGAACTGCGGAAGGGGGAAGCCGCCGTCCTTCGAGGGCAGCGGGACGCCGAGGTCAATCAGGCACTGCTTGACCGCTTCGGCGATCTTCTCTGGGTCCAGCGTGGTGAGGCCGCCGTCCGCGAAGAGCTTGTCGAGGCACTGGCGCACCTGCAGCTCCTCCTGGGCGCTCATGGTGCCCTCAGGCTCCACAGGGCGTTCTTCGGGTTGGGTTGCGCCACATCCAACGACGGCCAGGCAGCTCATCGCGATGGCAAGAACATTCGACCGGTTCACAGCGACCTCCCAGAGTGGGTTTCGCAGGCCGCATTGCAAAGGCGAATCCGGCTCCGAGCGCTTGGAAGATCAACGGCTTGGGTTGCGCACTGGCCTCTGCGCGCTCCAGTTGCGTTGAACACGAAGTTTAAGCGTTGAACGACCACACCCCCGTCGGCGGCTCACACCGCGGGTGTGAGGCCCACGTGGTTGGCGCTGCCGCTCTCTTCGTATCATTCCATCCGGAGGTTAAATGCGCGGCGTCGGCCTGAGGATCCATGCGTCCAAGCATCCCCGTTCGAAAAGTCCAGGCCACTGAGGTCGACGCCATCTCGCAAATGTTGGCGCGGGCGTTCCTGGAAGATCCGGTCCTCACCTGGCTCATCCCGTCGGACCGGCTCCGGGACCGGCTGGAGCTCTTCTTCGCCAGCTCGCTGCGTCGCCTTCACCTCCACCTGGGAGAGGTCTACGTCACGGAGGATTTGACGAGCGCCGCAATCTGGGACCCTCCCGGTCACTGGAAGGTGAGCGTTGCCCGGCAGCTGGTCCTCCTGCCCGACATGCTTCGCATCTTCGGGGCCAACCTCCCACGCGTCATCAAGACGCTGGACGCCATCCAGAAGCGGCACATCCAAGAGCCTCACTTCTACCTGTCCATCATCGGCACCGAGCCCTCAACGCAGGGCCGCGGCGCCGGGAAGGCCGCGATGGCGCCGGTGCTGGAGCGCTGCGACGAGACCGGCACCTTCGCTTACCTGGAGTCCTCGAACGTGAAGAACGTCCCCTTCTACGGGGCGCAGGGCTTCCAGACGCTGGAGGTGCTGACCCTGGGCAACGGCGCAGCGATGACCCTCATGCGGCGCCCCCCGAAGCCCGCCGCGCGTTGACGCGTCAGGGCTGGGGTCTTGAGCTCGCCTCTCCACCCGTCGGGTGGTGGCACATACGACGGCGCGCTGTCCGCGGGCGGGAACCGGCGGCCAAGGACGAACTGCTCATCCCGAATCCCCAGGCGACGCAGCGCAATGGACGGCGGTGGAGGTGCGCGGCCCGCAAAGCGGAAGGCCCGTGGCCAGGCGAAAACGCTGGCGACGGGCCCTTCCGAAGAAGCGGATGCTGCGTTCGCCTCAGGCTGCGGGCTTGGCTTCGGCGGGCGCGCCGGCGGCCTTTGCCTCGCTGAAGTGCGTCTCGCACAGCCCGCCCTTCAGGACCTTCTTGCGGCACTCCGCCTTGGAGCAGATGCGGTAGCGGGAGTGCGGCAGCTCGCCCTGGCGCCACTTCTTGTAGTGGAAGAAGCAGTAGCTCTTGGCGCGGTAGGGCCGCTTGCAGTTGGCGACGCTGCAGGCGCTCTCGCCGCCGCCCTTCGCCGTCCGGGGCCACTTCTTCAGCTTGGGGGTCGTCTTCTGCGCTTCGGCCACGTCAGGCCTCCTGGGTGTTCTTCGAAAAAGGGCGCCCTACATAGCGGACGCGCCCTGAGGCTGCAAGCGGCGCGCCCTGTTTTAGGGCTTGCGAAGGGCCAGGTAGAGGGTCCGCTCCCCCCGTTGGACGAACAGCCGGATGAGCGAACCCCTCGCCGCGCCGCCGAGCGCGGAGAGGAGCTCCGCCCGGGACGCGACGGACGCGCTGTTGGCCTGGAGCACCACGTCGCCCGCGGCCAGCCCCGCGCGGGCCCCGGCGCTGGCCTGCGCCACCTGTTGGACCTTGGCGCCGCGGCTGGCCCCCTCCTCCAGCTTGAGGCCGAAGAGCTCCGGCTCCCGGCGGCTGACGGGTGTGGTCGCGTCCACGCGGGCAGCTCCCGGCAGGCTCACCTCCGCGCTCTCGCCCGGCAGGTCGGTGAGGGTGACTTGCACGGCCACCGGCCTGCCGTCGCGGCGGACCTTGAGGGCCACCGTCCGGCCCACGCCGGCGGAGGCGACCTGCCAGCGCAGCGCGTGGGCGCGGGTGACGGGCCGGGTGTCGAAGCCCTGGATGATGTCTCCGGGCCGCAGGCCGGCCGCGCCGCCGGGGCCGCCCGCCACCACGTCGGACACCACCACGCCCTCGAAGCCGCGCACCCCGAAGGACTCTGCCAGCTCCGGCGTGAGGTCCTGCACGGACGCGCCCATCCAGCCGCGCCGCATGGAGCCGCGCTCCATCAGCTGCGGGATGACGGCCTTGGCGATGTCGATGGGGATGGCGAAGCCAATGCCCTGGCCCGCGACGTTCACCGCGTTGGCGATGGCCACCACCTCGCCGGAGAGGTCCATCACCGGCCCGCCCGAGTTGCCGGGGTTGATGGAGGCGTCCGTCTGCAAATAGTCGAAGTACCCCTCACGGCCGTTGGGGGCGATGTCCGCGCGTCCCTTGTAGCTGACCACGCCCACGGTGACCGAGTGCCCCAGCCCGAACGGGTTGCCGATGGCCACCACCCAGTCCGCCACGTCGACGTGCTCGGCGCTGCCCAGGGGCAGCACCGGCAGCTTCTGGCCGGCGTGGATTTTCAGGATGGCGAAGTCGGTCGGGATGTCCTGGCCCACCACCTCCGCGGCGTATTCGCGGGGGTTGCCCTGCGCGTCAATGACGGTGGCGCGGATCTCCGCCGCGTGCTCGATGACGTGCGACGCGGTGAGGATGTACCCGTCCGGGTGGATGATGAAGCCCGCGCCCAGCCCTCGCTGGCTGCCCTCCGCCGCGTCCGGCGCGCCCGCGCCCGCCTCCCCCAGCTGCTCCGTGGTGAGGGAGACCACCGCCGGCATCGCCCGTCGGGCCACCTGCACCAGGTCGCTGCGCTGCGCGGACACCCGCCGCTGCTTCGCCTCGGTCCACAGTTGCTTCCCTGGAGCCCCATTCGCCGTGACCGCGACCAGCAGCCCGGCCAGCGCCCATCCCCGACCCCGCATGTCCCTACCCCCGAAAGGCCGCCACCCCGCCCTGGAGCGAAGGGTAGGGCGCCCCCGTCACAAGCGGAAGCGGGCGGTCCGCGGGGGTGTGTTCAGGAGGAGACGTCAGCCGGCTTCAGCGGCCCCAGCGGCTCCGGCGTCCGGCGGCGCGGCGTTCTTCGCGGCGGCGGCCTTCATCAGCTCGCGGGTGTGGTCATCCAGCGGCGTCAGGACCTGGCGGACGAGGTCCGCGGAGAAGACGTACGGAGGGCCTTCGCCCGCCCGGCAGGTGAGCTGGACCAGGCCCGCGAAGCCGGAGGTAATCTCCGTCTTGCAGTCAGGGGCTCCGCCGCCCGCCCGCTCCACCAGCTCCCGGCCCACCCACCAGCGCGCGTCCGGCGCGTGCGCCGCAAGCAGCTCGCGGGCCCGGCGGTGGTCTCCGTCGTCGAACTGACGCTGCAGGGCGGTCATCGCCAGGACCAGGCTGAGCACCATCACACTGCCAAGCAACCAGCGCTGCCGCGGGTCAATCTTCTTGCTGTCCACGTTGGAAGGGGGATCTACCCCTTCTCGCCCTGCGTCGCGATCAGCTTGTTCACCGCGTCGCGGTCTTCAGACGAGTGGTGCTCCTTCGGCCGGGGGGCCGGCACCAGCTCGCGCGCCTCGCCGAAGACTTCGCCGAGCTTTCCCTTGACGGAGCTGGACACGCTCGCGCTGGCGGTGGCCCCGTGCTGCTTCCACGCCTGGCGCAGGAGGTCCACCGTGGACCTGCCGCCCACCTGGAACGTCGAGAGGTAGAGCCCCAACCCCACGCAGCAGCCGGTCCAGAGCAAGAACTTCACGGTCCTGAGCATCTGCACCTCCTCGCGTATTCCTAGGCCCACTTCCCGCCGCCGGCCAGTTTTCGGATGGGCTAAGAGCAAGGGCCAGCGTGAAGCCCGAGGAGCTCTTTGCGACGGCGGAGGCGAGATCGCGGGAGCTCCCGCCTCCCGCTCAGCCTGTCGACACCACGGTGGAGCGCTTCCGGGCGCAGCTGGTGGCGTTCTTCGACGTGCTCCCGGAGCCGCCGGTCTACCACCGGATAGAGGACCCGGTGCGGAAGCGGTCGGCGGAGCTGGCCGGCCGCGGCGCGGAGCTCTTGGCCCACGCGCTGCGCCTGCTGCGAGAGGACGGCCCGGCGCAGTCGGTCAAGCCGCTGGCGGACGCGCTCTACGCCCATCTGGAGACGCTCTGCCATACGTCGGACGGGCGGATTGACGCGGCGGAGACCGCCTGGCGGCGCGCGCTGGAGTTGCAGCGGGACGCCAGCGCGGCGAGGCGGCTGTGGGCCCGCAGCGACGAGCGCCTGCCCGCCATCTACGACCGCGTCACCGGGTCTTCCCGCTACGACCCGCGTCCGGACCCCACGGTGAGCGTGAAGCTGGCCTGCCCACACCCGGGCTGCCAGAAGGTGGACGCGTACGCGTTCTCGCCCCGCCACGCCACCCACCGCTTCGAGTGCCGCACCTGCCGCAAGGGCTTCCTCGCCTATTTCGGAGAGGCCTCCGAGGTGTCCATCAAGGCCGTTGGCGGCGCCGCGCGGCACTACGTCTTCCGGATTGAGGAGCTGGGCGGGCAGCGGACGAAGATTGAGTTCGAAGACGCCAGCGGCGCGGAGCTCTCCGTCGCCCGGAGGGACCTGCTGGCGTTCATCTACAACACCGACCGGGACTTGAAAGCGGTGCTGAACCTGGCCAGCAGCCGGCTGCTCTGGGTCCGCCGCGGCGGCCCGTGCTTCGTCGCCACCGTGGCCTTCGGCGAGGGCGCCCCGGAGCTGGCCACGCTGCGCGCCTTCCGCGACGACGTCCTTCGCCGCAGCGCTCCCGGGCGGGTGGGGGTGGCGGCGTACTACCGGTTTGGGCCGCGCCTGGCCGCGGCGCTCTCGGGTCATCCCGTGGCGCTCAGGTTCGTGCGATGGTGCCTGCGCCGGGTGGAGCGCAGCCTCCGGGCTTCGAGGGCAGACACGTGAGCGAAGCAGGCACGACGACGACGACGGCGGAGCCCCGCAAGTCCGGGCTGTACTCCTGGGTCGTTGGCATCCTCATCGCGCTCATCGTCGCCGGCCTGCTCGTGCAGGCGGTGCATCAGGCCCGGCGCGCGGCCTTGTTGCCGGATGGGACGCAGGCCCCGGACTTCGTGCTGCAGCGGCTGGGCGGCGGGACGCTGTCGCTCGCCGAGCTCAAGGGCAGCGTGGTGCTGCTCGACTTCTGGGCCACCTGGTGCCCGCCGTGCCGGGAGGAGCTGCCCGGCCTGCTCCGCGTTGCACAGGAGCACGCGGCCGACGGCGTGAAGCTGGTGCCCGCCAGCCGGGATGAGCCCGCGGCGGTGGCCCTCTTCCTTGGGCAGCTCCCCGGGCTGGCCGCGCACCCCATCGTCTTCGTGAGCGACGCGATGGCGGCGGCCTACCGCGTGGAGTCGCTCCCCACGCTCTACATCCTGGACCGCGAGGGCCGCGTCGTCGACGCAGTGAGGGGCGCCCTCTCTGAGTCGCAGCTGCGGGAGCGGGTGAAGAAGGTGCTCGGCCCATGAGCGGGGACCCGCTGGCGCTGCAGGCGGTGCGGGAGCTGACGCTCGACGGGAGCGTCCCTGGCGCGCCGCGCTTTCTCGCCGCTGCGAGCGGCCTGGTGGCTTCGCCGGACCGGCTGTTTGTCATCGCGGATGATGACCTGCACCTTGGCCTCTTCCCTTCGGAAGGCAGCGCGCCCGGCCGCGCGATGCGGCTGTTGCCCGGCCGGCTGCCGGAGGCGAAGGACGAGCGCAAGGCCCAGAAGCCGGACTTCGAGGTGCTGTTGCGGCTGCCGCCCTTCGGCGGCTACGAGCGCGGCGCGCTGCTGGCGCTGGGCTCCGGCTCCACCCGGCGCCGGGCCCGCGGGGTGCTGGTGGACCTGGCGGAGACGGACGCCCCCGCGCCGATGACGGAGCTCATTGACTTCACCGCCCTCTACGCGGCGCTCGAGCAGGCGGTGCCGGAGCTGAACCTCGAGGGCGCCGTCCTCT
Source organism: Myxococcaceae bacterium (assembly GCA_044230055.1). GTDB lineage: Bacteria > Myxococcota > Myxococcia > Myxococcales > Myxococcaceae > JBGART01. The sequence continues at coordinate 7,953 of JBGART010000108.1, forward strand.
CCGGGGACCGGTTGCTCCTGCTGCAGCGCGGGAACGGCAAGGGCGCGCAGAACGCGCTGGTGGCGCTGGGCCTGAGCGAGCTGCTGCAGACGCTGGGGGAGGGGAGCCTGCCGCGCCCCTCCTGCATCCGGGGCGTCACCCCGGTGGCGCTGGGAGAGGTGGAGGGCGTGCCGCTGGGCTTCACCGATGGGGCGCTCCTTCCCGACGGCCGGCTGCTCTACAGCGCCGTCGCCGAGGCCACCCACAGCAGCTACGCGGATGGGCCGTGCCTGGGCGCGGTGCTGGGCGTGCTGGGCCTGGACGGCGCGCCCCTGGCGCAGCGCCGGCTGGAGGGCTGCGTGAAGGTGGAGGGGCTGTGCGCGGTGCCCGGTCGTCCTGACGAGCTGCTCCTGGTCGCGGACGCGGATGACGCGACGCGGCCGGCAATGCTCTACCGCGCGCGCCAGCCGTTTTGACGGAACTCCCGGGCCTCTGCCTATAGGCGGGCATGAACGCGAAGACCGGAGTCGGAATCGCCCTCACGACCCCCGTTGCCCCCCGGTTGCCCCCCGTTCGCGTCGAGCGTTGCGCCGTCAGGCGCATAGTCGAGGCGTCGGCCGTCGGCAGGGCTCACGCACGCCGCAGACGCGCTCCCGGCCCGGCGCCGAGAGCGGAGGCGGCGCTGTGCCCTCCAGAGGCAGTGCCACCGTCTCGACTATGCGCCTGACGGCGCAACGCTCGACGCGGAACGGGGGAGGGGCGCTACTCGCCGAGGCACCTGACGGTGCCCCTACTGCCCGCGGTCCGCGGCGTACACGAACGTCGGCCGGGGCGCGCGCAGCCAGCGCTGCAGCGCGATCTCCCGGAGCTCCGCCCAGGGGCTCTTCGCGTCCACGAACTCGGCCTTCAGCTTCTCCGCGGCGGCGCGGTCGCCGCGCCCCTTCGCTGCGAGCACCACCTTGGCCATCGCGAGCACCGAGGGGCGCCAGCCCTCGAGCTTGACGTTGAAACATCCGACGTCCTTCCCGTTCGCGGCCTTCGCCTGCGGGTCCCAGACCAGGACGCCGTCGCGGTGGAGCCAGCCGAGCTGGATGGAGGCGAGGTGCCCGTACGGCCGGGAGGCGCCCTCCGGGCTGTAGAGCCCGCGTGAAATCTGACCGAAGCCCCAGACCAGCTCGCGCAGGTGCGAGCGCGCGGCCTCCTCTGCCGTCAAGAGGTTCCGGTCCACCAGCCAGTCGGAGAAGTAGAGGGCCGCGGTCTGCGCCTTGAGCTCCTCCATCGTCGCCGCCAGCGGGCCGCCGAACACCTCCTCGCCGGTCTTCCCCTTCACCTTGTATTCGTGAGACGGGCCCAAGTTGTGGGAGGCCTCGTGCAGCACCGTGCTGAGCATCTGCGGCGCGGGGTCCAGCGGCACTCGCGCGGCGGTCTCCGCGCAGAAGACGCTGGCGTTCTGGTCCCTCAGCGCCTCCATGCTGTCCACGTCGCTGATGATGTTGACCATCGCCACGGTGCGGCCGCCGCGCGCGGCGACCTTGCCCCAGTTGGGCAGCGACTGCCCGGCGATGCCACTGATGGGGAAGCGCGAATCTCCCGCGTTCAGCAGCAGCTCGATGAAGTCGGGCAGTTGGAACTTCACGTCGCGCGCCTTGTAGGGCGGTCCGGCCAGCTCCGCGACCGCCTTCTCCATCTCCGCCTTGACCGGGTCCAACTTCGCCTGCCACGCGAGCGACTCCGGGCTGATGCGCGCCAGCGCGAGGGCAAAGCCGGCCTTCTCGGCGCAGGGTTCGAAGTACGTCTCGTCCGGCGCCACGCGCAGGTACCAGGCGCTGTTCTTCGCGTTCATCTTCACCCAGGCCTCGTTGGCGGCCTCCCAGTCGTTGCTCCGGAACGCGCTCGCCGCGGCGCTCAGGTAGCCCTTGAACGCGGCCTCCTTCGGGTCCGTGATGACGGCCGCCGCGGCGTCCAGCTCCACCGCCACCGGCTCCATCTCCTCCTTGAACGCCGCCGCGTAGGGCACCGGCCGGAAGGTCCCGGTGGGCCCGCGCTCCACCGCGGTGAACGGCGTCATCAGGAGCGCCGCGTCCTTCTGCTGGGTGAGCTGCTCGCAGAACTTCGGCTGCTCCTGCAGGTCCTTCGGGTACAGCCCGCTGATGAGCTTGCCGAGGTCCGGGATGGCGCCGCAGCCGGCCTCCTTCTCCGTGGCGGGGGCGACGCAGCGAGGGCCCTGGTTCCGGTAGAAGAGCATCTGGCTCGCCAGGTCATCGGCGGGGATTTTCGCGTCCAGCCCGAGCACGCCCTTCTGCCGCGCGTAGAGCCGCTCAATCCCCTCCGCCGCCTTCATGAGGTGCCGGAGGAGGGCGCGGTCCTGGTCGGACGCCGGCCGGTAGTCGCTCTGCATCAGCGTGGGCCGCCCCTGCGCCAGCTCCAGCCGGACCAGCTCTCGCCGGCGCTGCTCGCGCGCGTCCCCGGCCGGCGCGGGTGCGGGCGCCTGCAGCGCGGCCAGCGCGTCCTTCGTCCGCTGCGTGAGCGAACCGTCCGCCGCCCGCCACACGGAGGCGGGCTCGTGGGAGACGCCCCACAGCAGCTCCAGCTCCGCCGGGTCCGGGCGACCATTCCCATTCGCGTCGCTGCGCCAGAGCCACGGCAAGGCGTGCTCTGCCGCGAGGCGGTTGAAGTCCGCGCGGGCCAGAGGGGGCGGAGCGGGAGGAGGCGCGGCCGCAGGCGGGGCCGAGGGGGTGGACGCGCAGGCGGAAGCCGTCAGACAGAGAACGATGAGGCGAGGGGTCATTTGCCCCGGATAGCGCAGTGGAGGCCTGGATTCCAACCGCGGAGGGCGACTCTTGCTGGCGGGCGGGGAAGGGGGACGCTTAAAGAGGTGGGCCATGCCTCAAGCCCCCAAAGCGCCCCTGCAGCCTTTCACCCCGTACCAGAAGCTCATCGTGTTGGTGCTGGGGCTGCTGCAGTTCACCATCGTTCTGGACTTCATGATCCTCTCGCCCCTTGGGGCAGTGCTCATGGACTCCCTCAACGTGAAGCCGCAGCAGTTCGGGCTGGTCGTGTCCGCGTACGCGTTCAGCGCGGGCATCTCCGGCGTGCTCGCCAGCGGCTTCGCGGATCGCTTCGACCGCAAGCGGCTGCTGCTCGTCTTCTACAGCGGCTTCATCCTCGGCACGCTCCTGTGCGGCGTCGCACCGACGTACGAGTTCCTCCTGATGGCCCGCATCGTCACCGGCTTCTTCGCCGGCGTGGTGAGCTCCACCTGCTTCGCCATCATCACGGACCTGTTCCCGCCGACGATGCGCGGCCGCGTGATGGGCGTGGTGATGACCGCCTTCTCCGCCAGCCAGGTGCTCGGCATCCCGGCCGCGCTGTACCTGTCCAACCACCTCAGCTGGCACGCGCCGTTCCTGATGATCGTGGGCCTGGCGGTGCTCCTGGGCCTCCTCATCGCCGCGAAGGTCCAGCCCATCACCGGCCACCTGGGCCTCAAGTCAGAGAAGAGCCCGTTCGCGCACCTGCTCCACACGGCCACCCAGCCGCTCTACCTGCGCGCCTTCCTGGCCACCATCTTCCTGTCGACGGGCGGCTTCATGCTCATGCCCTTCGGCAGCGCCTTCACCGTGAGGAACCTCGGCCTCACCATGCAGCAGCTGCCGTTCGTCTACCTGGTCATCGGCATCTGCACCATCGCGGCGTCCCTCGCCTTCGGGCGCGTCGCCGACAGCTGGGGCGCGCTGCGGACCTTCGTCCTCGGCTCCTCGCTCACGATGCTGATGGTGGCCATCTACACGCACCTCGGCCACACGCCCATCGGCCTGGTCATCCTGGTCAACGCGCTGCTGATGTCTGGAGTGACCGGGCGGATGATCTCCTCGCAGGCGATCATCTCCACCATCCCCGCCCCGGCCAGCCGCGGCGCCTTCATGTCCCTGAACTCCTCCATTCAGCAGGTCTCCGGTGGGATTGGCGCGTCGCTCGCGGGCGCCATCATCCTCGCCCCGGACCACGGCCCGCTGCAGCGGTTCGACGTGGTCGGCTTCGTGGTGATGGGCACCACGTTGCTCTCCATGGGCCTGATGTACACGCTCACCCGGAGCTCCTCCGCCAGGCCGTCCGTCGTCCCGTCCGAAAGCCACGTCGGCTGAGCTTCCGGGTTCTCCGACGGAAAAACACAGCGAGCCGTACCCCCGCGCCCCGGCCGGGAGGTGGCGGATGCCAGTGTGGCGCTCTCGCCGCCCGTGACGCCGTTGCTTGAGTTCCAGCGCCGCCAGAAAAAAGCCGCGCGTGAGCGGGGACGCAGGCGGTGCTGGCGCGGAGGCTGTTTGGTCAAGGGACGCGGGTTTGAGGGCAGAGCTGTCCGTGCGTCGGCGCGGGCACGTGGGCGGTGCTGGCGCGGAGGCAGTCATCCCTGAGGGAGACGGGGCAGGCGGGATTGTCCTGGGCGGCTGCCGGCGGGCGCCCGCCGGCAGCTCGAACGCAGCCGCCCGCCCGGACTCACCTCTTCATCCGTTGCAGCACGCCCCAAGGTGCTTCGCGTGCGGCTTCGTGGTTTTCCGGAGCTGTCCCCTCCGAAATCAAGGCGTAGATGGGAAGTGTGACGAGTTGTCGTCACTCATCTGCAGGATCTTAAGGCCCGGCCCAGAGGGAGCAGGCGAGCGCGAGCCGGCGGATTGATACGCGTTGCGCTCCCCTGAAACATCAGGCGCTCGCTAGCGGACCGAGCCGACAGGCGGCGGCGGAAGCCGCCGAGGCG
>JBGART010000003.1:0-295487 GCA_044230055.1 Myxococcaceae bacterium
GAAGCGTCCGGCCAGCGGGTGCTCGATTTACGTGCGCTGGTGCTCAGCAACCGCTGGAATACGGCGATGGAACTCACGCTGGCGCCCCTTCGCCGGTCGGTTCAGGCTGCTGCGTGATCAGGATGGGAGCCACACCCTCCCGAACCCCTTCCCGAGCCCAACCCCTTCCCGAGCCCGAACCCCTTCCCGGGCCCGTACCCGTGAACGAACGCGAACGCGAACGCGTGTCCGTGCCCGTGCCCGTGCGCCGTGTCGCCGTGCGCCGTGCAGGTGAGCCCAAGCGAACCCCGAACCCGGAACCCCGAACCCCGAACCCCGGAACCCGGAACCCGGAACCCGGAACCCCGAACCCCGAACCCCGGAACCCCGAACCCCGAACCCCGGAACCCCGGAACCCCGGAACCCCGAAACCCGAAACCCGAAACCCGGAGCAGGGAGCACGGAGCACGGAGCCCGGAGCCCGGAGCCCGGAGCCCGGAGCCCGGAGCCCGGAGCGCGGAGCACAGAACCCCGGAGCACGGACGAAAGCATCAACCCCTCCCATCTTCCCTCCCCTGCGCTACGGTGCGGCCTCGCCGCCAGTGCACGGGCGCAACGGAGAGAGGGGACACCGTCGATGAAGCAGGCGATGCTGTTGGGCAGGATCTCCCTGCGGTTTGCCACCCGTCAGCGGGACCTCCCCCAGGAGCTCTCAGCCGCAGTCCAGGGCCCGGGCGGAGCGCTGTGGGTAGCCTCCGACGAACCCTCCGCGCTGGAGCGCCTCTCCACAAAGGACCCCCGGGCCTTCGGTGAGCACACCCGTTTCCCCCTCTCCCACAGCTTCCCCCTCCCGGCAGGCGCGGTGGTGGACCTCTCCGCGCTGCACGCGGACGCCTCTGCCCTCTGGTTCGTCGGCGCCCACGCGGCGCGCCGGGGCAAGGGCGAAGGCGACGCAGCGAGCGCCGGCTCGCGGCTCGTCCTCGGCCGCCTTCCCTTGAACGGGAGCGACCCGGTGAAGGCGGAGGGCAAACCCTCCAAGCGCGCCGCCGCCCCGGCGCTGGTGGCGCAGGACAAGGCCGGCGTGAGTGAGCTGGCCAAACTCCTCTCCCGCGACGAGCACCTCGGCCCTTTCCTCTCCGACCGCCCGGCTCCCAAAGCGGCCAAGAAGAAGGGCGGCCTGGTGCTGCCCAGCACGGGCAACGGCTTCGAGGTCCGCGGCCTGGCCGTGCGCGATGACCGGGTTTTCCTCGGCCTGCGCGGCCCGGTGGTGGGCGGCCACGCGGTCCTCCTTGAGGTGAAGCTCCAGGCCTCCGGCGGCGACCTCACCCCTGTCCCGCTCAAGAAGGGCGTCCGCTACCGCAAGCAGTTCCTCAACCTGGACGGCCTGGGCATCCGGTCTCTCGCCGCGGACGGCGATGACCTCCTGGTCCTGGCGGGACCGACCACCGCCCTCGATGGACCCGTCCGGCTCTTCCGGCTCGTCAACGGCCTGGAGCTCACCAAGGACGGCGTCATCCAGCAGCGGCGCGGCCGCCTGGAGTACCTCTTCGACGTCCCCAACGGCGAGGGCTGCGACCACGCCGAGGGCGTCAGCGTCTACTCGTACTTCGAGGAGGCGGACTCGGTGCTGGTCGTCTACCACCGGCCAGACCCCCGGCGGCGGGTGCCGATGGGCGTCCTGGCCGACGTCCTCCGCCTGCGCTGAGTCTTCACGTGGGGTGAAGCGCGGCCCTCCGTAACGGAAATCGGCATTGACCGGGGCGCGGCTTGCGCCCCGGGTGGTCGGCCGGCGTCTACTGGCGCCCCCGAAGCGACCCCGCTTCGACACGCCAAGGCCCTGAATGCGCGCCAGCGCCCCGCTCCTCACCGCTGTCCTCCTGTACGCCTGCGCCCCGTCTTCGCCCCCGGCCGCTGACGGCGGCGAGTCTCCCGAGACGGACGCCGGCACGCCGGACGCGGGCGCGGTGACCGACGCGGGCGGCGCGCCCTCCGGCCTGGGCCCGGAGCTCCTCCCCAACGGCGACGTGCGCTTCACCGTTGCCTCCTCGCGCGCCACCCGCCTGGTGGTGCAGCTCTTCGCCAAGCCCACCGGCGCCGACGAGGCGCTCACCCGGGAGCTCTCCCGCGAGCCGGGCACCGACCGCTGGTCCGTCGTCGTCACCGCCGCCCAGCTGGCGGCCGCGCAGCTGGGGCTGCCGCTCCACTACGGCCTGCGGGCCTGGGGCCCCAACTGGCCCTACGACGCGGCCTGGACGAAGGGTGGCCCGGCCGGCTTCGTGGCGGACGTGGACGCGCAGGGCAACCGCTTCAACCCCAACAAGCTGCTGCTGGACCCCTGGGCGCGCGAGGTGAGCCACGACCCGGCCACTCCCTCCTTCTCCGACGAGAGCGTCTACGAGTCCGGGCCGGCCAACCGCCTCAAGGACTCCGGCAAGGTGGCGCCCAAGGGCATCGTCTTCGCCGCCGCGGACGTCCCGGTCGCCCAGGGCCGGCCAACGCGGCCGCTGCGTGAGGACGTCATCTACGAGGTGCACCTGCGCGGCTTCACGCGCTCGGACCCGTCGGTGGAGGAGGCCTGCCGCGGCACCTACAAGGCGGCAGGGCAGAAAGCGGCCTACCTCAAGGCGCTGGGCGTCACCGCGGTGGAGCTCCTCCCGCTTCAGGAGACCCGCAACGACACCAATGACTTCCCGGACAACACCGCCAACGACAACTACTGGGGCTACTCCACGCTCTCGTTCTTCGCGCCGGACCGCCACTACGCCTGCGACCGCTCGCCCGGCGGGCCCACGCGGGAGCTCAAGCAGATGGTGAAGGCGTTCCACGACGCCGGGCTGAAGGTCTTCGTCGACGTCGTCTACAACCACACCGGCGAAGGCGGGACGGACGGCACCGGCAACTACGCCGCGCTGCGCTCCTGGCGCGGGCTGGACAACGCGGCCTACTACCAGGTGCTGCCCGACGGCCGCCGCTACCGCAGCGACAACGGCGTGGGCCCCAACCTGAACGTGCTGAGCGACGCCAGCCGCGCGCTCATCCTGGACTCGCTCAAGTACTGGTCCCGCGACCTGGGCGTGGACGGCTTCCGCTTTGACCTCGCCGCCGTGCTGGGCAACGCCTGCGCGGGCGACTGCTTCCGCTTCGACGGCGCCAAGCCGGACGGCGTGCTCCAGCGCACCGTGCGGGAGCTGCCCGCCCGGCCCGAGGGCGGCGGCGCAGGCGTGGACCTCATCGCCGAGCCTTGGGGCGTCACCCAGGGGACCTACGCGCTGGGGAAGTTCCCCGCCGGGTGGGGGGAGTGGAATGGCGAGTTCCGGGACGCCGTGCGCAGGGACCAGAACAAGCTGAACGTGGAGGCGGTGACGCCGCGAACGCTGGCCCGGCGGCTGACCGGCTCCACGGACCTCTTCGGCGCCCGGCCCTCCAACGCGGCGGTCAACTACCTCGTCTCCCACGATGGCTTCACGCTGAAGGACCTCTACAGCTGCAACGAGAAGCGAAACAACCAGCCCTGGCCCTATGGCCCCTCGGATGGCGGAGAGGACAACAACCTCTCCTGGGACCATGGCGGCGCCGCCGGGGCGCAGCGGCAGGCGGCCCGTACGGGGATGACGCTCCTGGTGCTCTCCACCGGCGCCGCGATGTTCACCGGTGGGGACGAGATGCTGCGGACGCAGTTCTGCAACAACAACCCCTACAACCTGGACTCCGACAAGAACTGGCTGGACTGGGGCCTGGCGGAGGCCAACGCGGAGTTCCTCACCTTTACCCGCCGGCTGCTCGCCTTCCGCGCCGCGCACCCGGCGCTGCGCCCTGCGCGCTTCAGGCTTGCCGATGGCAATGGCAATGGGGTGAACGACGTGGCCTTCTTCACCGCCGCCGGCACCGAGGCCTCCGGCGGTTACCTCGACGACGCCAACAACCACTTCCTGGGTGTGCGCTACGACGGCACGGAGCTTGGCGACCCTTCGCCCGCGCTCTACCTCGCGTACAACGGCGGGGAGACCTCCGTGGACATCAAGCTCCCCGCGCCGTTCGCTGGCAAGACGTGGCACCGCGTGCTGGACACCGGCAGCTGGATGGAGCCCCGCGCCAACATCGTCGTCCCCGGCGCCGAGGAGACCCTCCCCGGCATGGTCTATGGCGTGAACCCGCGCTCCGCTGTCATGTTCCTCCAGCGCTGATGCTTCCCCTCGCTCCCCTCGCCGCGTTGCTGCTGTCCGCCGCAGGCGATGTCCCGCCTTCGCCGCCCGAGCCCGCGCGCTTTCCCCGAATCTCGGTCCAGGTGGACCCCATCCCCTTCGCGCTGCGCGGCTACTCCCTCTGGGTGGGCATCGCGGCGGCGCCCCACTGGCACGTCACCGTCGGCAGCTTCGGAGGGGACGCGCTGGGCGAGTCTGACGGGTGGAAGGCGCGCATCCGCTTCGCGCCGGACATCCTCGTCTCGTACTTCCTGCGGGAGGACAACCGCGGCTTCTACGCGGCAGCGGGGCTTGGGGTGCTGTTGTGGTCGCTCACGCGCACGGAGCCGGGGGGCGCGACGGCCCAGATGGACCAGGTGGTGTTGACGCCGATGGTGGGCTACCGCTGGTTTCCCTCCAGCCGGCTCGGGCTCTTTGTCGAACCCTTCGCCTCCATCGCCCTCCCGCTCTTCCGCAGCGAGGTCTCCTCGGTGGAAGGGTTGACCTATCGCCAACCCTTCACGGACCTGCTCCTGCCGGGGGTTTTTCTCGGCTGGGAGTTCTAGCTGGCTAGTCCGCGCCCTTGATGCAGGCGACGGGGCGCAGCCGGTGCTTCACCGTGGCCAGCCCGGCCAGCTCGATGGTCTCCAGCACGTCGTCCAGGTTCTTGTAGCAGGGCCCGGACTCGTCGATGGGCGTGCTGCGGGTGTTGAGCACGATGCCGGCGCTGGCCATGCGCTCATCGGTGCGCCGCGGGTCCAGCACGCGCCGCGCCTCGCTGCGCGACATCCGCCGGCCGGAGCCGTGGTTCACCGAGTAGATGGACTTCTGCGCCGCCGGCTGGGCGAACAGGATGGCCGAGCCGGTCTCCATCGAGCCGGGGATGAGGATGGGGTGGCCGGTCTTCGCCCAGGGCGTCTCGCGCAGGGCGGGGTGACCGGCGGGGAACGCGCGGGTGGCGCCCTTCCGGGCCACCAGCTTGCCGTCCTCCTTCTGGATGAGGTTGTGGGAGATTTCGTAATAAATCTCCGCCGTCCCGCCGAAGACCGCCTCCAGCGCCTCACACACCGCTTCGCCGATGATGAGCCGGTTCGCGGTGGCGAAGTTCGCCGCCATGTTGTGCAGGTTCCAGTAGCTCCGGCCGATGGCGGAGTCCGCTTCGAACCAGATTTGGTCCTCGCTGTTGCGCGGCAGCGCCAGGCGCGCGGCGCCCTCCACGAAGTAGTGCTTGGCAATGTTCCAGCCGAAGCCGCGGCTGCCGGTGTGCAGCATCACCCACACGCGGCCGTCCTCATCCACCTGCATCTCGGTGAAGTGGTTGCCGCCGCCCAGCGAGCCCAGCTGGTCCGCCTTGGCCTGCGCGCGCGAAGGGATGTCCACGCGGTCGTCTTCCACCGGGATGAACGCGCGCTCGGTGACGCCGGAGGTCCTCCCCAGCGCCTTCGCCCCGTGGCGCACCACCTCGGAGAACGTGCGGGCGGACACCTTGCGCTGGTGCTTCACGCGCGCCGCGCCCACGCCCACCGCGATGCGCGAGGTGACTTCCTCAATCCACCGCCGCCGCTTGGCCAGCTCTGCCACGTCCTGCTCGCGCAGCGAGGTCCGCAGCTGCACCATCCCGCAGCCGATGTCGTAGCCGGCCGCGGTGGGCAACAGGATGCCGTCGGTCTCCACCACCGTGCCGATGGGGACGCCGTAGCCCAGGTGGCAGTCCGGGGTGAGGGTGACCCGCGTCACGCCGGGGAAGCTGGCCGCGTTCACCATCTGACCGAAGACACCTTCCTCCAGGCCCTGGCCGTCGCCCTCGCCGTAGAGCAGCTTGTCGGACAGGAAGAGGTCCACGTGCACCTTCATCCCCTTCGCCTTCGGGAGGACGTAGTGCCCATCGGCCACCTTCTCCAGGGTCTGCTTCCAGCTCACGGCATGCCTCTCTCGCTCAGGTTGCGCCCAGGACGGTACTCGCTCGACGGCCTGACCATTTTCCCTTCGGACGTGGTTCGCTCTCACGCATGAATACAACGTGCGTCTTGATTAACGGCGTCGCCATGCCGCGGGTGGGCCTGGGCGTGTACCGCGCCGCCCGCGGCGAGGTGACCCGCACCGCGGTGCGCGACGCGCTGGCCGCGGGGTACCGCCACATCGACACCGCGCGGGCCTACGGGAATGAAGCGGACGTCGGCGCGGCCGTGCGCGAGTCAGGCCTCCCGCGCGCGGAGCTCTTCGTCACCACCAAGCTCTGGAACGACGACCAGGGCTACGACGCTGCGCTCAAGGCGTTTGACCGCTCGGTCAAGACGCTGGGGCTTGAACAGGTGGACCTCTACCTCCTGCACTGGCCGGTCCCGGACAAGCGCCTGGACTCCTGGCGGGCGTTGGAGCGCCTCTGGGTGGACGGGCGGGTGCGCGCCATCGGGGTGTCCAACTTCATGGTGCACCACCTGACGGAGCTGCTGGACAACGCGAGGGTGGTCCCGGCGGTGAACCAGATTGAGGTGAGCCCTTTCCTGCAGCAGCGCGACGTGCGGGCCTTCTGCGCGGAGCGCGGCATCACCGTGGAGGCGTACAGCCCGCTCACCAAGGGCACGCGCCTGGCGCACCCGGCGCTGGCGCGCGTCGCCGCCAAGACCAGAAGGACGCCGGCGCAGGTGCTGCTGCGCTGGTGCCTCCAGCGGGACCTGGTGCCCCTGCCCAAGTCCACGAACCCCACGCGCATCCGGGAAAACATTCAGCTCTTCGACTTCAGCCTGGACGCGGAGGACCTCGCCGCGCTGGACGCGCTGGAGGAGGGCGGGGTGACGGGCTGGGATCCACGCGAGGAGCCCTGACAACAAAGGGACGGCCAGTCCGAACCATCACTGGCCAGGTGCACGGGGCGAAGCGCTTTGGTTCTGGGACCGAGCAGCGCCGCGTCTACATCGCCCCGGCCCTCACCCAGACGGACGCCATCCTCTACCCGTGGGCGGCGCGAGCCTTGTCGGGGCTCGCGGGCATCCCCAGCGCCAGACGGACTTCCGTATCCAGCGAGCGCAGCGCGAACGCGTCCACGCCCAGCGCGCGGGCGCTCGAGTCCACCTCGGCGCGGGTGCGGTCGAAGAGCTCCGGGTGGCGCCGCCACTGGACGAGCGCGGAGACCAACCGGACGACGTGCACGTCGAGCAGCTCTCCGTCGGCCGGCAGGTCCTGCTCATGGTGGCGCAGCGCCACGAGGGTGAGGAAGCGGGGCAGCTCCCAGGCCTTGTGGGTCTCCGCGCCCAGCTCCACGTGCACCTGCTCCACCACTCGGTCCAGCGTGCTGTCCGACAGCCGGACGCCGGCGGGCACCACCGCGGCCAGTGAGCTCAAGGCCACGCTGCGCCCCACGTCGTGCAGCATGCCCCCTAAGAACGCCAGGTCCGTGCGCGCGCCCTTCACGCGCATGGCCAGCCCGGCGGCGACCTTGGCCACCGCCGCGGACTCCTCGGACGTCTGGTTCAGCTTCTGGTTGATGTGGGCGAGGTCCTTGCGCAGCTGCGGCCCGAAGAGGGTGCGCGCGGCGACCGAGCCGGCGATGCGCCCCACCTCCTGCGCCCCCAGCCGCATCACCGCGTCGCGCAGGGTCTCCACCTCCTGCGTCCCGCGGTAGGCCGGCGAGTTGGCCACTTTCAGCATCTCCGCGGTCACCGCCGGGTCCTGGCTGATGAGCTTGGTGAGCTCGATGATGGAGAAGTCCCGCGCGGCCACCATGTTGATGACCCGCAGCGAGAGCGCCTGGCTGGGGTTGGGGGCGGGACGGTTGGCGGCGAAGTGCTCTCGCACACTGGCCACCAGCTTGGCCTCCGCCTCCTGTGCTTCGGGTGTCAGCTCCACCCCAGCGGGTCGTTCGGACCCCAGCATCTCCAGCAGGCGGTCAAAGACGCTCTGAGGCGGGCCCGCACTCTCAACCACCTTGGGGGCCGCGGCGACCCTGGGTGTTTCAGGCCTTTGGCGCGGCGGTGGCGGGTGCTGCGGCTTCGAGGTGCTCCCGAACAGTCCGGCGAGGCGGTCGAAGAAGGACATCCCCGGATTCCATGCACAGCGGATGCTCACCGCTGCGCCGGGAGGTGGGCGCCGCTGCTACTCCAGGACTTCGAGCACGGCCACGCCGATGTTGTCCGGCTTGCCGTAGCGGTCCGCCATCTGGTCCAGCGCGTAGGCGACGAGCGCCGCCACCGAGTCCGGCGCGCTCTGCACGTGGCCCAGAATCCGCGCCTGGTCATCCGCGCACCGGTCCGCGTGCCAGACGCCGGGGGGCATCTGTTCGAACTCGCGCGCGTCGCCCAGTCCGTCCGTCTCCAGCAGGAGGCGGTCGCCCGGCTGCAGCTGCCAGACGTAGAGGTCCGGGACGTCGTTCTCCGTGCCCAGCCCGCGGGAGAGCGCGCTGGCGAACTGGTGCGCCACCGAGGGCGGCGCGTCCGGCACCTCGCCCGCGGCGATGCTGGCGCCCAGGTTGTGCAGCCGCGACTTCTCCTTCAGCTTGCCGCTCTTCTCCACGAGCAGCGCGCGGGAGTCGCCCACCGACGCGATGTAGGCGGTGCGGCTGGCGACGGCGCCGTCCTTGTAGCGGGTGATGATGGCCGCCGCGGTGAACGTGGAGACCGCGCCCACGCCCAGCGCCCGGACCGCCTCGCTCGCGCGGCCCACGCCGTCGCGCAGCGCCTGCTCAGGGTCCGCGCCGTTCTCCAGCGCTTGAATTGCCTCGTCGAAGGAGCGGGAGGCCACGTCGCTGGCCGCGCCCGCCATCCCCTCCACGCTGCCCTCGCCGCCCGCCATGTCGAACGCGCCGGCCGCGCAAATCTCCGGCTTGCCGTTCGCCCGGTCTCCCTTGCGCAACCTCAGGCCGACGGCGTCTTCGTTGAAGGCCTTGTACTCAATCTTCTGGGCCTGGAGGGTGGGGCCGCGACAGGTGTAGGCCGCGCCGCGGGTGGATTCTCCGCGTGCCACCGCGATGGCGGTCATCTGCTGCGCGGCTTCGCCCCCGTGCAGCACCGCGACGGGCGCGTCCACCGCGGGGTGCTCCTGGATGGGCAGCGGCTGCGAGGTGCGCGCCGCGTACGGCAGCTTGAGCGCTTCGTCCGGCCGGGCGGGCTTCTGCGGCGGACCCACCAGCGACACCAGCGACTGAACGTCGGGCACCTTCAGCTGGTAGGTGATGTCCCCGCTCTGCACGGAGACCAGGAGCAGGCCGGATTCGTCCTGGCCGCGCACGAAGACGCGCTCCTCCGGCTCTCCAGGGACCGGGGGGGCGTCAGGATCCCGGTACAGGGCGCGGCGGAGAATCTGGAGGATGTGCTCGAGGTCGGCCGGTTGGCCCTGGGATTCCACGCGCGGAATCCTGTCACCCCTGGCCCCCCGCCACAACGACGAAGCCCGACATGTTGAGACCGCCCGCCGCTTTGCGTGACGGATGCGAGGGGGCTAAGCCAAGGTGCCGTAAAGGGCCGGCTACTTCAGGGTCGTGAGGGAACCATGAGAGCAGTCATGTTGATGTGCGCAGGCCTCCTGCTTGGCGGTTGCGGAGGCGGCGCGAAGCTGGGCGGCGGCAAGCAAGGCGCGGCGCAGGCGCTGGTGCAGGCGACGTCCGCGCTGAGCGCCGCACAGCAGCGCGGGGGCAGCTCCCTGCGCAACGGCGTGGACTTCAGCACCACGGTGGATGTCGCCGGTCCGCACGGCGGCACGGCCACCGTCGCCATGCGCGGCTCGGTCAACGAGGGCGCCACCACGCTGGAGTCGACGGTCACCTACAAGGCGTTCAACGTCGACGGCAAGAATACCTACGACGGCACGCTGAAGATGACGATGAGCACCACCGCGGGCGCCGCCGGCGCCACCGCCGCTGTGGACATCAAGGGCAAGGTGGACTTGTCGGGAGAGGTTTCGGACTTCCTCGACGTGGACGTGAAGGAGAGCGTCAGCGTCACCGGCTTCGGGACCACCTCGGGCAACGTGGCGGTCGTCCTCGACGGGACCATCGCCACCCGCACGGAGAAGCACGTCTTCAACAAGGACGCGCTCTCCGTCTCGGTGAACGCCACCCTGCCGCGCTAGCTGCTTGAAGAGGGCGCGGAGAGAAAAGCCGCGCCCTCTTCGCGTTCGCTACTTGTAGGTGATGACCAGCTTGATGGTGCTGCTCGCCGCGTAGCCGTGGACGCCGACGTAGACCTCGCCGGTGCCGGCTGCGGTGCAGGACTCGCCGCTGCCCTCGCGGTACGGGCGGCAGTCATACGCAGACAGCGTGGGCGCCAGGCGGCTGCGGACGTAGAGGTCCGCGTCGCCGGTGCCCGTCATCGTCGCGGAGAAGCTGTCCGCGGCGGAGACCGGGAAGGGACCGAAGAGCTTGAGTTCCCCGCGGCCGATGGTCGCGTTCTCGGTGACGGTCTGTCCGCCGCCGCCGGGGAGGGTGGTGGTCGCCTCGTCGAAGAGCGACTTCACGTTGGCGTAGGTGATGGCGCCGCCGGCCACGGACGTGGACGCCACGCCGGTGGGCAGCCACACGAAGTCCGGGTGCGCCTTCTTGCTGCTGCCCACCCACTCGCCGCCGAAGATTTTGCCGGCCGCGTCCAGCTCCAGGATGTACTCGTAGCGGTCCGTGCCGGTGTAGCGGTCCACCACGCCGGACAGGTTGCCGTCCACCTCGGGCCGGGACTCGGAGATGTACTTCACCTCGGAGCGCACGTAGACGAGCGACTTGGCGTCCGCGTTGAACACGTAGGTGCTGCCGCTGGCGCCGACCAGGCGGTTGGCCTCCTCGGCGGTCACGGTCTTGGTCTCCAGCACGCGGAAGCTGCGCAGCGGCTGGTTCCAGACCTCGGAGTCGAAGGTCCGGTCCTCCACGAAGCTGGTCTTCATCTTCCCGAGGTAGTTGGCCAGCAGCACGTGGAAGGTGCCGGGGTTGGTGTCCTTGCACCCGGAGCTGCCGCCGGTGGGGCGGCCGTACGCGTCGAAGGTGATGCCGCCGCTGCTGTTGTTCTGGTCGCAGCGCAGGGACACGAACTTGCTGCTGGTCCGGTTGTGCACCAAAGACCCCAGCGCCTTCAGGTCGGAGATGCGGAAGGTCACGCCGTTGCGGGTGACCGGGCGCTTGGGCTCCGGCAGCAGGATGGCCGCGGGGGACCACGCGTGGCAGATGCCCCACCACGTCGGGATGCAGCGGCCGTTCGCGGCGCCGCGCCGCTTCGCGCACGCCTCGCCGAGGGACGCGTTGCACTGAGAGGTGGTCGTACAGGACTTCTGGCCCGTCGCGGAGTCGATGCCGTGGTAGCGCGACACCGCGTCCTCCACGTTCGTCCCGCCGAACGCCTTCTGGTACTTCAGGGCCGGCGAGTCCGTGCCCTCGCCCGCCCATTGGTAGTTGACGTTGTCCTCGTAGGTCGGCCAGTAGGACGACACCCAGGGGATGGTCGCCGCCTCACCAGAGGTGGGGAGCGCCGAAAACCGGTACTCCAGGGTGGAGCTGAACAGGGAGGGGGCGTCTCCGCGGCCCCAGACTTCCTCCTGCTTCGCCGCGCCGCTCTCGGCGTCCGACTCCCTGCTGGTCGTCTCGCCACACGCCGCCGCCAATCCCACCACCATGCTGAGCGCTGCCACCCTCTTGAACATTTGTGTCTCCAAAGGACTGAAATAATTGAAATCAATGGTCGCCAGAGCCTGCTGCGAGCCACCGGGCGGCTGCTATACCCACGGCAGCGGGGCGCAGTGCAAACTGGCTGCTGGGTTTTCTTGAGAGTGTTTGGCGCGTGGACGGACTCGGTGACGCATTTGAAACAGTCGACGGCTCCTCGCCGGAGGCCACGCCGTTGGCCGAGGCGGTGGCCCGCGCGCATCCGCTGGGCGCGTTCGCGCTGCTGGAGGCGGGAGATGTCTTCGAAGCCGCGGCCGGAAAACCCCCGGCGGACGGACGGCGCCGCGCAGAGGCCTACCTCGCAAGCCATGTGAAGCTGTTGCCTCATGGGGCTTCCCCCGCGCTCGTCGCCGGCGTGCAGGCACAGATGGTCCGGCAGCTCTCCGGCAACCTCGCGCTCCCCGCAAGGCTCTCCAGCACCCGCCCCATCCACGTGGACCTGGTCCCCCCGGGTCACCCGCTCACCCAGTACGGCTACCCGGCCGCGGTCTCACCCAATGCCGCCGGCCTCTTCTGGGACCACCCCTCGTGGCCGAACGCGCGCATCGCCTTCAAGCAGGACAAGCTCTCCACTGAGCGCGGGCTGGTGGTGCACGAGATGGCGCACGCCCTGATGTCGCTCACCTTCACGAAGGAGGAGCGGGAGCACATCTACCGCGTGATGCTGCGGACCTATCGCCGGCGCGCGGCGGTGGACGAGGTGTTCGCCATCTACACCGAGCGCGAGTTCGTGGAAGGCGGCTTCACCTCCCACGACTTCCGCGCCCCCGGCGTCTACGGGATGGCCAGGCAGCGCTGGAACGAGCAGCACGTCTTCACCCGCTTCGTGCGCTACCTGTACTTCCCCTACAAGCCGCTGGCCGGCCCGCCCTCGGGCAGGCCGGCGTTCTGAGTGCCGCCCAGACCGAATTGATTCCACCTGCACCCCGTTCGCGTCGAGCGTAGCGCCGCGCAGCGGCGCGTAGTCGAGACGGCGGCACTGCCGATGGAGGGCACAGCGCCGTCCCGGCTGTCGGCGCGATCCGAGATCGCGAGGAGGGCGTGCGTGGGCCCTGCCACGTCTCGACTACGCGCCGCTGCGCGGCGCTACGCTCGACGCGAACGGGGAGACGACGCTGTGCTCAATGTGCTGCGGGCGAAGCTCTTGGTCACTTGACGGCGTTGGCCTGGGCCTTCGCAATCCGCATCAGCATCACATTGAGGAACGGGTCCTCTCCGCCAGGGCCTCCCTCGTCGTCGATGGGGCCGTTGGAGAGCAGCGACGACGTGGTGCCCGCGTCGCTGCTGCCGCCACCCTTCGTCGGCGCGATGGCGGTGTAGTCGTCAAACAGGTTCGCCATGAAGGCGGACATCTCGGAGTTGGGAAGCTCGTAGACGTAGGTGAACGTCGTGGTGCGCGGGTCCACGCCGTAGAAGCGGGTGACGCCCGGCGTGCGCGGGCTGCGGCCGACGATGTTCACCGCGGTGACCTGCGAGAGCGGCCAGAGCGTGCGCCGGCTCCACGAGGTCAAGCGGACCTTCGGGGGCAGCTTGGGCACCACCGCGGCAATCCCGACTCCAGAGGAGAGCTCCAGCGCCGCGCCCTGCTGGGCCAGCGCTTCCTCGGACAGGGGTGCCTCTTCGTGACCACAGGCCAGCAACGTCAACCCAAACGCCAACAGCACCGCAGAACCTTGAACGACACGCTGCATACGTCCTCCCTGATTAGACGCCTTTGAAGACATTTACTGGAACAGCAACACCGCTTCTACCCAGCGACCGCCCGGGCGCGCCAGGAACGCCTGCCGCGCGTCGCGCAGCGCCACCGCCGCGCTCTTGCCCTGCAACATCCCCGCGCGGACGGCGGCCACCAGCGCGCCCACCTCCGCGTCCGGCAGGTTCTCCGGAGAGGCGAAGACCGCGCGCGCGCCCGCCTCCAGGAACGACACCGGCAGGCTCCACGGCTCATGGACGAAGGGCGCCGTCTGCGCGGCCCGGCACGAGGCCAGCCAGACGATGGGCCCGCGCGTGAAGCGGAAAGTCCGCACCGCGCCGGCAGTGAGCGCGTAGCGTCCGTCCGCCTCCGGCGAGAGCACCACCAGCGACTCATCCGCCACGCCCAGGTTCACCAGGCCGTGCGCGTGCACCTCCACCTCGTCGGCTTCGCGCATCGCCTCCAGGGCGCGCGAGGGCGTGGCCGCCGCGCCGGAGAGCTCCAGGAGCGTCATGGCCGCGCCCTCGTCCCGCCGCCACGGCAGCAGCTGCGGCAGCTTGAGCTCCGCGGGGGGCTGCACGTCGTGGATGACCACCCGCAAGGGCACGGCCGGCGCCCGCGCGGGAACCTGGCGAGCCGCGCCGCCGCGCGTGTAGCTCCACGCCAGCTGTGGCGGCAAAAGCCCCGCCCGTCCGTGCAGCGGAGCCTTGGCCAGCACGGCCACCTCCGGACAGCCCTCCAGCTGCGCGAGGAGCGAGGGCGTGAGGACGTCCGCCGCGTTCACCTCCAGGCCGCGGCGCCGCACCTGCGAGGCCCTGCCCACGCGGCCCTCGCGGTCCATCGCCAGCGCCACCAGCGTGTCCTCCAGCGACGCCACCGCCAGCGCGCAGCCCGCAGGCCGGCCCGCGCCCGCCTCGTCCGCCAGCGTGGCGAAGGCCCCGGCGTCGTCCCCTTCGCGCAGGGCGGCGAGGGTCAGCATGGCGTAGCTGCCCGCGCGGGCGATGCGCGCCTCCACGTCGTGCCGAGGCAGGAGCTCCGCCGCGGCGATGACGGCCTGGAGCCGCGCGCGTCCCGCCTGCGCGTCGTCCACCACCGTCAGCGCGCCCTCGAGGAAGTCCGCGTGGAGCGCCTCGCCCGGCTTGAGCTTCCCGCCCGCGCGGTGGGCCGCCAGCGCCTGGCGGGCAAGCTCCGCGTCCTGCGCTCGCCGCTGCTGGCGGTAGAGGAACACCCGCCCCTCCACGCCGCCGTAGAGGGTGGGCGGCTTGCCGCAGCCGGGCGCCGCGTCGGCGTCCGCGCGCACCTGGTCCGGCTCCACCGCCAGCCGGTGCAGGAGGGAGAGGGATTCGTACCGGTAGCGCTGCACGGTGCAGCTCTGGGGTTCCCGGAGGGCCGTCTCGTCCAGGTAGGCGAGCGCCAGCGGCACCGACAGCCGGAAGCGCGCCAGCTGGGAGAGCTGCTCCAAAAAGCGCAGCTCCAGCGCCCACTCCTGGGCCCGCACCGCGCGCTGCAGCCCTTCGGCGCTGCGGCGGCGGGCCTCGGGAAGCCGGTGCAGTCGTGCGTACTGTCGTCCCAGCTCCAGCTCCAGGTAGATGCAGCGGTACTCCACGCCGCGGCCGTCGCAGCCGGCGAGCGCGTCCAGCAGCACCCGCTCTGCCCTCGGGAAGTCGCCCCCGGCCAGCGCCGCCTCCGCGCGCACGTGCTGCGCCGCCAGCTGGAACCAGCGGTCGCCGGTGGCGGACGCGCGGGCGATGAACTCTTCGCGCCAGGCGGCGGGGACGCCCTCGATGAACAGCGCCCCCAGCAGGATGTCCTGCGCGCCCTTCGCCTTCGCCGCGGCCAGCAGCGCCTGCTTCTCCGCGCCGGGAAGCTTGCCGCGCACCAGGAGCGCGTACTGCGCGGCCAGCGGCGCGCGCACCCGGAAGTCGGCGGCGGCGGTGGCGTCGACTGACGCGGCGAGGCCGGGCTCTCCCGCAAGGCGGTCCAGCTCCTCGGCCAGCGGGCGGAGCGCGCGGGCACGCTGCGCGTCCGGGGCGGCGCGGAGCGCGTCGTAGAAGGAGAGGCGGGCCAGGCCGGGGTGGGCGCGCACGGACTCCGGCGGGGGCAGCGGTCCTCCGTCGAGCAGCCCGAGGGCAGCCTTTCGCAGCGCGTTCCAGGATGCGCCCCGCGCCTGCGCCGGCGTGCGCAGCGCCGCTGCCCGCTCTCGCGCCTCCTCTGACCAGCCGGGCTCCCCCGCGCCGGCCGCCGCGTCCAGCTGCGCGGCCGCGGACATCGGCAAGCCCAGCTCCCTCAGCGCCAGGCCGCGGTTGAACGCCATGCCGGGGCCTTCGCCCATCTCCGCCAGCTGAAGCAGCGCCTCCTCCGGGTCTCCCTTGGCCAGGGAGAGCGCCGCCAGGTCCTGGCGGACCGCGGGGGAGGCGGTGGCCTTGGCCAGCGCGCGGGCGGCCTGCGCCGGGTCACCGCTCAGGAGGTACGCCCCGCCCAGGGCCTGGAAGTCGCCCTCGTCCTCCAGCCGGGCCAGCAGCGGCAGCGGGAGCTGGGCATGGGGCGGGCCGCCACGGTCCACCGAATAGGGGCGGTGCGCCGACAGGGCGGGGTGCGACAGCCGGGCTTCGAGAGCGCGCGAGGGCGGGAGCGCCGCCGCCAGCAGGGCCGCGGGTGCCGGGCGCCGGAGGAGCCGCGCGCCCGCAACGCCTGTGAGCGCCGCCAGCGCAGCTCCAGCGAGGCCCCACCAGGCGCGGCGCCTGTTCAAAGTACGTCCCCTTCTCGTGGTGCGGTGTACGGCATCAACGCCAGGGGTCCCAAATCTTCCCGGCGCAGCAAATTCAGGGCGATGGAGAGGCCCTGCGCGTTTCAAGCGGGAGCGGGTCCCACGCGCCGGGGCGGTTGTAGTCCGGCGGGGCCACGCCCACCGGCCAGTTCGGGTAGGTCATCTCCACGTAGAGGTAGGGCCGGCCGCGGTGGCTCACGGTGAAGCCGGACGCGGGGTAGCGCACGCCCAGCGCGACGTGGGCGAGGGACGGGGCGCGCAGCAGGATGCAGTCCGTGCCCACCGCGCGCAGCAGCATGTAGGCGAGCAGGGACTTCGAGTCGCAGTCGCCCCAGCGCTCGTAGGCGACCAGGGCCGGCGGCAGCACGTCGAAGGGCTGGCTGCGCGGGCGTTCGTACCGGAGGGACTGCACGTACGTGATGATGAGCAGCGCCAGCTGCGGCGAGGTCATCCGGCGCGCCTTCGCGAAGGCCAGGAAGCGCTCGGCGATGGCGCGTACCCCCGGGCGCCCGGCGTGCTCCAGCGCCTGGTAGACGCAGCGCAGGTCCATCTGGCACTCGGGCGTGGGGTTGAAGGTCATCCGGTCCTGGCCGAGGTACTGGTAGCCCAGCGCCTTCGCCAGCTTCCAGTGCGCGTTCCCGTAGGCGGCGGCCTGCTCGGCGTCCAGCGCGTAGCCGAAGCGGTAGGCCGGAGGCCGGATGAGCCCGGTCTCCCAGCGCTGGGTGGCGGTGCGGTCCGCGGGGGTGTCCGGCGGGAAGGTGGCGACGCCCACGTCCTGCTCGGGGGCGCGCGGCGCGGGCGCCGGCTCCAGCATCCCCGAGGGGTCAAAGCAGCAGCCCCCGGCGAGGACGGCGAAGAGGAGGTGAAGGGGGCGAAGGGTCACGACGGCGGGATGGCCACCTTGTCAGGGAGGTCCGGGAAGGGGAGCAGCCCGTTGAGCGCCGCCTGCAGGCCCGGCGCGGTGAGCAGCGCCAGCACGATGAGGATGGCCCCCAGCATCACCGCCGCGCCGAGGTTGCCCTTGCGCACCTCGGCCATCTCGTCGATGTCCGGCGTCACCTTGTTGAAGAGCCACAGGCCCACGCCGAGAATCGCCGCGCCCACCAGCAGGCTGAAGGCCAGGTGGAGCACGGCGTAGAGCGCGACTTTGGCCAGCACCCACCCGGCCAGCGCGTGCTGCGCGAGGAGCAGGTCCATCGCCTCGTACGTCGCGGTCAGCGGGTTGCGCCCCAGGATGCCCAGCGCCACCACCGCCGCGCCCTCCAGCACGCCCGCCGCCGGGGCCTGGGGCTCGTTGGCCGCGCCGTTGGTCCCCAGCACCCGGACCAGCGCGCGGAAGGCCACGTAGATGCCGAGCGCCGCCGCCACCAGCCCGAGGAAGAGCTTTGCCACACCGACGAAGAAGAGGGCCCAGTCCATGGAAGGGGTTGGGACCTTACCGTAAGCGCCCGCCTTCGCGTTCAACGCCCGGGGCGCTGGAGGGTATTTACGGGACATGTCCCGCTCCGGTCGCCTCCTGCTGTTCGCCCTCCTGTTGCTGCACGTCCAGCGCGCCTTCGCCGAGCCGCCCCCCGCAGAGCTGCTCCAGAAGCTCGCCGCCCACCAGGCCCGGCTGGAGGCGCTGGGCAAGCGGATGGAGGTGACGATGCAGGCGCGCAGCGAGGAGCTCGACAAGGCCGGGAAGGCGGTGGGCGTGGAGGAGACGGTGGTCCGCTTCTACGTGCAGGATGGGAAGGACGTCAGCGAGCTGGTTCGCGCGGTCAAGGACGGCAAGGACGTCACTGCGGAGCGGCGCAGAGAAGAGCGGAAAAAGAAGAAGGGCGAGGGGACCTTCTCGTTCAGCGACGCGTTCGCCGCGGACCAGCAGAAGCGCTTCCGCTTTGAGCTCAAGGGCGCGGTGCCCGGCGCGCCCGGGCAGGTGAGGGTGGCCTTCGCCCCGCTCGAGCCCAGCCAGCAGCTGCTGGAGGGCGAGGCGCTGGTCGACGAAGCGGCGGGCGAAGTCATCGCGGTGAAGGCGCACCCCTCGGAGTTGCCAATGCTGGCGGACCGGGCGGACGTCGCGGTGGACTACGGCGCGAAGACGGATGCCGGCCGCACGCTCTCCCGCATCGTCATCCAGGGTGAAGGCGGCATCCTCTTCCTGCGCAAGCGGGTACGGGCCACCATCACCCTCTCCTACGCGCCCCGGGGCGAAGCCGCGGAGGGGCAGGCGCGGCCCTGATGGCCCGCGGTGGAGCTGCCGGCTACACTGGCAGCATGCTGCCGCCCACCCTCGCGCTGCCCCTGGATCCCAAGGCGCGGCCCTATTTCCTCTGGTGGACAAAGACGACGTTCGCCGAGTTTCAGCGGCTCCTGTGCTCGGAAGACCTCGACGAGCGGGCCTACTGGATGGGCGCCCTGCTGCGCGAAGCGAATTCCCGAGACGTCTGGCTCTTCGTAACGCCTGCGCAAATTCGTGAGCTGTGGCCGCGGCTCATCCGCCACCTCGGCCGCGCACGCGGAATGTGGGCGTTTTTGCTGGGGCTCCCTGAGCCGCGCTGGCCACCCGATGAGGCCCATGCGCGCTGAGTTTGACCGGCGGGTTATCTCGGACGACGCGTTGGCCTTCATTCGGGCGTGCCAGCGCCGCGTGCAGTGCGAGCTGGGCGGTGGAGCGGCCCTGAGCGGCGCGTTCCTCGCGCATCGCCTCTCACACGACGTGGACCTCTTCTGCCTTGATCGTCCCGTGGTCCGCGAGCTGGTTCAGGCGCTTCCCTCCATCGCGGAAGAAACGGGCGCGGAGATTCGGCTCGTCCGGGATGCCGGTGACTTTGCCCGCGCACGCTGGGAGAAGGGCGGGCAAGCCACGGAGGTGGACATCGTTGTCGAGCGCCCCCTGGAGGCGCCGGTTGTCCTTGAGGAGGTGCGGATCCGCGCGCTGGATGACCTCCGTGCCTCGAAGCTGACCTGCCTGCTCTCTCGCTCTGAGCCCCGAGATCTTGTCGATGTTCTGTTCCTCGAGCGCGCCGGGCATCGTGTCGAGGCCGACCTTCCCCGCGCGCTTGAGAAGGACAAGGGGATGGACCCAGCCGTCGTCGCCTGGCTGCTGAAGCAGTTCCCGGTCTCGCCGCTCCCTGAGATGCTTCAATCCCTGACGAGCGCGGAGCTGGCGCGCTACCGCGACGAGCTCAGTGAGCGCCTGCGAACGGTCGCGTTCCCCGAGTCCAAATAGCCACTCGTCAGCGCGGCCCTGGCTCCATCGACCTGCGCGCGGCCTCTGTCAGCGAGCCGGTGAGGGAGGGGTAGATGGAGAAGGTGTTGGCCAGCTGATCCACTGTGAGCCCCAGGCGGACGGCCATCGACAGCGGGAGGATGAGCTCACTGGCGCGCGGCGCGACGACGACGGCGCCCACCAGGGTGCCGGGGCCGGGGCGGGAGAAGAGCTTCACGAAGCCGTCTTTCAAGCCCTGCATCTTCGCGCGGGCGTTGGTCGCCAGCGGGAGCATCACGCTGCGCACGGGCTCCCGGCCGGATTCCGCGTCCTTCTGGGAGATGCCCACGGTGGCAATCTCCGGGTCGGTGAAGACGTTCGCCGCCACCGTCGACAGGCGCAGCGGCGTCACCGCTTCGCCCAGCGCGTGCCACATGGCGATGCGGCCCTGCATGGCCGCCACCGAGGCCAGCATCAGCACGCCGGTGCAGTCGCCCGCCGCGTAGATGCCCGGCACGGCGGTGCGCGACACGCGGTCCACCTCCACGTGCCCGCCCGCCGTCAGCCGCACCCCTACGCCCTCCAGCCCCAGCTCCTGGGTGTTGGCCACCGAGCCCACGGCCATCAGGCAGTGTGAGCCCTCCAGCTCCCGCCCATCCGCCAGCGTCACCCGGACGCCGTTTCCCGTCCGCGTCACCGCCTGGGCCCGCGCGCGGTTCACCACCGTCATCCCGCGCCGGCGGAAGACGTCCTCAAGCAGGGTGGCCGCGTCCGAATCCTCCGACGGCAGTACGCGGTCGCGGCTGGAGACCAGCGTCACGTTGGCGCCCAGCGTCTGGTACACGCTGGCGAACTCCACGCCGGTGACGCCGGAGCCCACCACAATCAGCTTCTCGGGCAGCGCGGGGAGGTCATAGACCTGCCGCCAGGTGAGGATGCGCTCGCCGTCCGGCTCCGCGCCCTTGAGTGCGCGGGGATGCGCGCCGGTGGAGATGAGCACCACGTCGGCCTTCACTTCGCTGCGGGTGCCGTTCGGGGCGGTGACGGCGAGCGTGCGCGCGTCCACGAAGCGCGCGGTGCCGGCCACCACGTTCACCTTCTCACGGCGCAGCTGCGCGGCGATGTCCTGGGACTGCGCGGTGGCCAGTGACTTCACGTGCGCGTTCACGGAGCTCAAGTCCAGCGCGCCGCGCAGCGGCACCACCGGCGGGGCGCCGCCCTTGGCGGGCTCCGTCATGGCGATGAGCGTCTTCGAGGGGACGCAATCCCAGAGCACGCAGGCGCCGCCCAGGCCGTCGCGGTCAACCAGCGTGACCTCCGCGCCCAGCTGCGCCGCAACCAAGGCGGCCTCGTACCCGCCTGGCCCTCCACCGATGATGGCGATTCGCATGACCGCCCCATCTTGCCGGCTCCACCGGCGGGGCGCTGGAGTTACTTGCGCTCGGGGGGCTTCTCGCCGGCCGGGCGACGCTCTACCACCTCGTCGATGACCCCGTACTGCCGGGCCTCGGCGGCGCTCATGAAGTAGTCGCGCTCCGTGTCGCGCTCAATCCGCTCCAGCGGGTGCCCGGTGTGCTTGACGATGATGTTGTTGAGCAGCGTCCGCAGCCGGAGAATCTCCTTCGCGTGCCGTTCGATGTCGGTGGCCTGGCCCTCCGCGCCGCCGGATGGCTGGTGCAGCATGATGCGCGCGTTGGGCAGGGCGAAGCGCTTGCCCGGCGCCCCGGCGAGCAGGAGCAGCGCCCCCATCGACGCGGCCTGGCCCACGCAGATGGTGGACACCGGCGGCCGCACGTACTGCATGGTGTCGTAGATGCCCAGCCCCGCCGTGACGGACCCGCCCGGTGAGTTGATGTAGAGGCTGATGGGCTTCTCCGGGTCCTCGGACTCCAGGAACAGGAGCTGCGACGTGATGATGTTCGCCACGTCGTCGTTGACCGGTGTCCCCAGCATGACAATCCGGTCCTTGAGGAGCCTGCTGTACAGGTCGTACGCACGCTCGCCGCGGTGCGTCTGCTCGATGACGAGGGGGATATTCATGGTCGCGGCACACTAACGCCGGCCGCAAAAGAATGCTCGCGTGCGAATGCGCAGAGAGGGAGTCGAACCCTCACGGCCTTATCGGCCACTGGCACCTCAAGCCAGCGCGGCTACCGTTACGCCACCTGCGCGTCTTCACGCTCCCGGCAGGACTCGAACCTGCGACGGCTCGTTTAGGAAACGAGTGCCCTTTCCAGCTGGACGACGGGAGCAACGGTCCGTACGGGAGTCGAACCCGTCTCGCCGCCTTGACAGGGCGGTCGCCTCACCCGATGCGTCACGGACCTCCTGCGGATGACCCCGGCGAGAATCGAACTCGCGTCTCCGCCTTGAGAGGGCGGCGTCCTCTGCCGCTAGACGACGGGGCCTTTTGGAAAAGAGGCGTCGCTGGGAGTCGAACCCAGACCAGCGGTTTTGCAGACCGCTCGGCCACCGCGACCATCGACGCCAACTCGTGGGGGAGCGGACGGGCGTCCCGCGCGGCGCCTGACAAGGCCTGGCTTCGGAAGGTAAGGAAGGACGTCATGCCACGCCGTCGCGTCTTCCTGCTCTCGCCCGCCAACCCGGGCGGCGAGCGCGCCCGTCTCCTCCTCAGGGAGGAGGCCCAGTTTCCCCTCGCGCAGCGCCTGCGGACCCGTGACGGCGTCCCCCTGGGCGAGGTCTTCACCTTCCTCTCCGGGCTCTACTTCCGGGGGAAGCTCACGTACGCCCGCGCCTTCGCGCAGCCGCCCGAGGGCGAGCCTGGCCTCTGGATAATTACGAGCAACGAAGGCCTGCTTCCGCCCGAAGCGCCGATGACGCGCAAGCGGCTGCTGGCCTTCGGCGATTCGCCGATTGACGCGGAGAATGAGCGGTACCGGCTCCCGTTCGAGCGCGACGCGCGCCGCCTGGCCCGCCGCTGCGGAGAGGGCTGTGATGTGGTGCTGCTCGGGAGCGTGGCGTCCGGGAAGTACGTGGACGTCCTGGCCGGCATCTTCGGCGAGCGGCTGCTGTTTCCGGCGGATTTTGTGGGCCGCGGGGACATGAGCCGCGGCGGGCTGTGCCTGCGCGCCGCGGACTCCGGGGAGGAGCTGGCGTACGCCCCGGTGCTCACCAGCGTCCGGAATGGGAAGCGCCCACCCCGGCTCGCGCCGAGGAAGGCCGCGCGGCTGGGATAGCCGTGTCGAAGCGCGGTGCCTACGCGAGGAAGACGAAGCTGGCGGAGAGCATCCCGTCCGGCCCGTTCCGGTCCGCGCTGAGCGACGCGGCGGTGAGACGTCCGGCAGCGTACTTGGCGAAGAGCTGGAGGGCGGAGGCGAGGGTGGCGCGGTGGAGGAGCGGGTCGCCCACGGCCAGCGCGGCGGTCAGCCAGAGCCGGAGGAGCGCGGCGTGCGCGCACAGCTCCAGCACGGCGCTCTGTGCCTGAGCGGGGCCCAGGGCGCGGCGATCCAGCCCGTGCTCCGTCCAGCGGACCAGCGCGCGCTGCAGCTCCGCCTTGGCCAGCGGCGGCGTTGCCTGTTCCAGCGCCAGGTAGCGCTCCCACAGCTGCGCGCCCGGCAGCGCGCCCTCCAGCGCGCCGTAGGCCCGGAGGACGTCGCGCGCGAACGTTGCCTGCGGCGGGTGCGGGGCGGTGAGCCAGGCCCGGAGCAGGCCCATGCCCAGCGTGGCAGTGGCGTGGCCGGGCTGGCGAAGCTGCGCGGCGCGCTCCGCCAGGGCGTTGAGGACGTCCGGACGGCCGAACCCCTGGCGCAGCTCCTGGAAGGAGACCTCGCCGGCGGCCAGCTCGTGGGCGAGGAAGGCCATCAGCGCCAGCCGGGTGGAGAGCCCCCGGTGCTCCTGGTGCAGGAGCCCGCGGAGGGCGTCCCGGACCTGCACCGCTTGCGCGTCGAGCTCCAGCGCGGGGCCGGGCGGTCGGAGCGCGTCGTCCACCGTCTCCAGGACGAGCGCGTCCTCCTCCAGCAGGAGGCGGGCGACCTCCGGGCAGGCCAGCGAGGCGGACAGCTCCAGGCCGCCGGGCGCGACGCTGAGCGCGCGGGGGAACCGGGCGCAGACCTCGGGGAGCGCCTCCGGCCCGAACCGGCGCTGCAGCCCGCACAGCCGCTGCGCGTCGAGGAACCCGCAGTGCCCGTCCGCCGTCGGCCGCAGCGTGGCCGCCTCCGCGTCCACCGCGCGGTCCAGCAGGTCGCGCTCTTGAGACAGTCGGCTGACCAGGCCCCGCGCGTCCGCGGCGGTGAGCGGGACGGTCAGCCCGCGGCAACAGGTGTCGCCGCACCGCTCGGCGATGCAGGTGAAACGCGACACGTAGCGCCGGGTCCTCATCCGGGAGCGGACCTAAGGCCAGGTCGGTCGATGAACACAAGCGCGGCCAGAGTGCAGGTCGAGCATTCGAGCAGCCCCGGGAGGACGTGAAGCGGGCGGAGCTACTCCGTTCGTTTTCTCTTCGCCGCAGGCTGCGTGAACTGGGCGAAGAACCGGCCCCAGACGTCGCGGGCGCTGTCCAGCGGGACGCCAGCGCCAGCTGCTCGGCGGACATCCCGAGCGTCAGCCCTCCCTCCTTGAACAGGCGGGTGATGACCTTCGGCATCGCCTCGCGGTGCTCGCCGAACACCGCCGCCACCCGCTTGCGGACCGCGGAGCGCCTCCCCGCGTAGAGCCGAAGCTCCAGGTTCAGCAGCACCCCAGTCGCGGTCCTCCGCGCGGGCGGTGTAGTACTCGCGCATCGCCGCGAGGCGAGCACGGTGCGAGACGGGTTCCCGCGCTGGTTGTGACTCGGCGGAGCTCAGCAGCGACGCGATACCGGGTCAGCGCTGCCTGTGAAGCGCCGGAGCGAAGCCGCTACACTCCCCGGCCGGATGCGGCGCAGGCACATGGTCGTGGGTGTGGGTGCGCTGGGCGCGCTCGCCACGCTGCGGTTTGGCGCCCCGCGGCTGGCGCGTCCGGCGGCTCCAGACGGCCCGCTCTCCGCGCGCGCCCGGGCGTTGATTGACGCCGCGTGGACCGGGCTGCGGCCCTCGCGGGTGCTCGACACGCACGTGCACATCGTGGGGATGGGGGGCGCGGGCTCCGGCTGCTACGTCAATCCGAAGCTGACGCAGGCCTTCCCGCACCTCATGAGCTACGTGAAGTTCTCCGTCTACTGCGCGGCCGCCGGAGTGGAGGACCCCAAGCAGGGCGACGAGCAGTACCTGGCCATGCTGGTGGGCCGTCTGCGCAGCCAGACGCCGCGGGGCCGCGCGCTGGCGCTGGCCTTCGACCAGGTCTACCGCGAAGACGGCACGCCCTCGCCCGAGCACACCGAGTTCTACACGCCCAGCGAGTACGTCCTGCGCCTGGCAAAGACCTATCCGGACTGCTTCGTCCCGGCGGCGTCCATCCACCCGTACCGGCTGGATGCGTTGGACGCGCTGGACGCGGCGGCGGCGGGCGGCGCGGTGGCGGTGAAGTGGCTGCCCAACTCGCAGCAGATGGACCCGGCGTCCCCGCGCTGCGACGCGTTCTACGCACGGCTCGCCGCGCTGCGCCTGCCGCTCATCACCCACGCGGGCGAGGAGAAGGCGGTGGAGGCGGAGCAGCTGCA
This sequence comes from Myxococcaceae bacterium, assembly GCA_044230055.1. GTDB lineage: Bacteria > Myxococcota > Myxococcia > Myxococcales > Myxococcaceae > JBGART01. The sequence goes on from JBGART010000003.1 coordinate 25,043, forward strand.
GAAGCTGGGCAACCCGCTGCGCCTGCGCCGCGCGCTGGATGCGGGGGTGAGCGTGGTCGTCGCGCACGCCGCCAGCCTGGGTGACGGCGAAGACCTGGACGCCGCCGTAGAGCCGGCGCCGCTCGTCTCCAACTTCGACCTCTTCCTGCGCCTGCTGTCTGAGCCGCGCGCGAAAAACTTGCTCTATGCGGACCTCTCCGCCCTTGTGCAGGTGAACCGCTGCGAGGGGCCCCTGCGGACCTTGCTCACGCGGGAGGAGCTGCACGGCCGGCTGGTGAACGGCAGCGACTACCCGCTGCCCGCCATCAACGCGCTGGTCCGGACCGGCAAGCTGGAGGAGCTCGGGTACGTCACCGCCGAGGAGCGGGAGGCCCTGAACGAGATTGACCGCCACAACCCGCTGCTCTTCGACTTCGTGCTCAAGCGCACCCTCAAAGTCCAGGTGGACGGGGTGGCGCGCCGGTTCCCGCCCGCCGCGTTCGAGGTGCGGCCTGAGGTGTTTCCGCGGCTGAGCGGCTGAAGTAGGGTCCCGCGCCCCATGGACAAGAAAGAGCTGTCGGAGAAGGCGCGGAAGATGGTTGCGGGCGGGGCGCTGGTGCTGGATGTCCGGACGCCGGACGAGTTCAAAGGCGGCCACCTGGACGGGGCGCGGAACATCCCGGTGCAGGAGCTGGAGCGGCGCGTGAAGGAGGTGGGCGACCCGAAGACGTCGGTGGTCGTCTACTGCGCCAGCGGGATGCGGAGCGCGAGCGCGGAGCAGATTCTGCGCAAGCACGGCTTCGGCGACGTGCTGAACCTGCTCTCGATGTCCAACTGGTAGCTACTTCACCGCGACTTCGCCCTGGTGGCAGCGGCAGCGGCACTCCCCGGCGCCGATGCAGCCCCGCCAGGCGCAGGCTTCGCAGGGCGGGGACTTTTCGGGGTTCGGGTCCGTGCGCTTCTTGCCGTAGTAGGACTCGAAGTTGTTCCCGTCGCCGACGACGACCGGGGCCTCACCGCGAGAGGTCCACCACAGAGCCAGGACGATCAGCACCGCGATGGCGATGGTGACGAGCGAGATCCACATGCGCGGCTCTATAGGGACCGCTGCCTCCCCCGTCAACTGTGCGACGCTCGCCTACGGCCCAGGGCGCAGTGACAGCACGGCTGCTTGCGTGCGTTGACGGCGGGTGAGGGGCGGGCTACACCCACCGCGGTTCATTCGGCAAGGGTTGCCAAGGAACGAACTCCCGATGGAATTCCGGATCGCCACCGATGAGCTGAAGAAGGCGCTGTACCGCGCGCAGGGAATCGTCGAGCGCAAGGCGACGATGCCCATTCTGGCCAACGTCCTGCTTACGGCCGGGAAGACCGGGGTGACGGTCACCGCGTTCGACCTGGACATCGGGGTGGTCAGCGAGCACCCGGCGGAGGTGTTGAAGCCCGGCGCGGTCACCTTGTCCGCCAAGTACGTCTTCGACATCGTGCAGAACCTCCCCGAGGCGCACGTCACGCTGAAGAAGCTGCCGAACAACTACGCCGAAATCACCTCCGGCTCGGCCAGCTTCAAGATTGTCGGCATCGCCCCCGAGGAGTACCCCAAGCTCCCCAAAGAGGAGACGGTCCCGCTGGTCAAGGTCTCCGGCAACACGCTGCTGGAGATGATCAAGAAGACCAGCTTCGCCATCTCCACCGACGAGACCCGCTACATCCTCAACGGCGTCTTCTTCGAACCCCGCGAGGGCGGCAAGCTCCGGATGGTGGCGACGGACGGCCACCGCCTCTCCCTCATCGAGCGCGAGCTGCAGGGCGACTTCAAGCTCCGCGGCGGCGTCATCATCCCGCGCAAGGGCCTGCTGGAGCTCAAGCGGCTGCTGGACGAAGCGCCGGACGCGGAGTGCCAGCTGGGCTTCGCGGAGAGCTCCGCGCTGTTCAAGAAGCCGGGCCTGACGATGGTGATGCGGCTCATCGACGGCCAGTTCCCCGAGTACCAGCGCGTCATCCCCAAGGAGGGCGAGAAGGTCGTCACCCTCAACAAGCTCCGCTTCCAGGAGGGGCTCAAGCGGATTGCGCTGCTCTCGGCCGACAAGTCCAACGCGGTGAAGATTGGGCTGGCGGAGAACCAGCTGCGCATCACCTCGCAGAACCCGGACCTGGGCGAAGCGAAGGACGACATCGACGTCGCCTATAAGAGCGGCGAGGTGACCATCCGCTTCAACGCCCGCTACCTGGTGGACATCCTCTCCGTCCTCGAAGGCGACGAGGTGGTGTTCGAGCTGGGCGACGAGCACAGCCCCGGCGTGCTGCGGCCGCCTGGGGACAAGAGCTACACCGCCGTCGTCATGCCGATGCGCGTCTAAAGGCATTGGACCCGGAAGCACTGCAGGCGTTCGAAGGCCTCTACGCCAAGGTCGCCGGCTACAAGCTTTCCCACCGCGACCGCGACGAGCGCAAGACCACTGAGCGCTCGTTCGTCTACGGCGAGGTCCTCCCGGATTCGTTCGAAGCGCTGATGGCAATGGCCCAGCCGCAGCCGTCGGAGCGGTTCGTGGACTTGGGCTGCGGGGTGGGCAAGGCGGTGCTGCTGGCCGCGCTGCAGTTCCCCTTCGCGGAGCTCACCGGCGTGGAGCAGCTGCCCAGCCTCATCCGGGCATCACGCCTGGCGCTGCGGCGCTTCAACCGGCTGCTGCGGCCCACGCTGCCAGCCGCCCGCCGGGACGTGAAGCTGACCTTCGTCCACGGCGACATGCGCGAGCTGGACCTGCGCCGGGTGAACGTGGCCTTCGCGCACGCCTCCTGCTTCGAGAGGCCGCTGGTGGAGGCGCTTACGCAGAAGCTCTCCGTAGAGCTGCCCTCTGGCGCGCGGGTAGTGGTGGTGGGCCGCGTCTTCACCTCGCCGTCGCTTGAGCTTGTCCGGGCCACCACCTGCCAGATGGACTGGGGCGAGGCCACCGCCGCCGTCTACCGCAAGCGCTAAGCGGGTCGCGTGCTCCCGCGCGAGCCCCCCCCGGAAGCGCACCGGGAAGCGCACCGGAAGTACCCCCGAATCACCCCCCCGTTCGCGTCGAGCGTAGCGACGCGCAGCGGCGCGTAGTCGAGACGTGGCGCAAACCCACGCACGCCACAGGCGCGCTGTGCCCTCCCTGGGCAGTGCCGACGTTTCGACTGCCGCGCCTGACGGGGTTTCGGGGTTCGGGGTTCGCTTGGGCTCACCTGCACGGCGCACGGCGCACGGCGCACGGCGCACGGCGACCCGGCGCACGGGCACGGGGGACGCGTTCGCGTTCGCGTTCGTTCACGGGTGCGGGCACGGGAAGGGGTTCGGGCCCGGCGAGGTTCGGGTTCGGGGCTCGGGCAGCGGTTCGAGACGGAGCACCGAGCGCGGAACGTCCGGGCGTAGATTCTGAAGCGGTTGCCCAGCCTCGCCCATAGGCCGGTGCCGGACTCCCTGCCCGAACCCCTTCCCGTGCCCGAACCCCTTCCCGTGCCCGAACCCCTTCCCGTGCCCGAACCCCTTCCCGTGCCCGAACCCGTGAACGAACGCGAACGCGTCCCCCGTGCCCGTGCGCCGGGTCGCCGTGCGCCGTGCACCGTGCAGGTGAGCCCAAGCGAACCCGGAACCCGGAACCCGGAACCCGGAACCCGGAACCCGGAACCCGGAACCCGGGAACCCGGGAACCCGGGAACCCGGAACCCGGAACCCGGAACCCGGGAACTACGCTCGACGCGAACCGGGAGTTCACCTCTGGCAGAGCATCGCCCTGGTGCGCAGACCTGCCCGTCCGGCGTACGGTGGCGCCCCTGTGACTTCGCCCCCGCCCCGCATCCGCCCCGCCACGTCGGCGGATGTCCCCATCATCGCCACCCTCATCCGCGGCCTGGCCGAGTACGAGAAGCTGGCCCACGAGGTGGTGCTGGAGGAGCGCGCCCTGCGCGAGAACCTCTTCGGCCCGCGCCCGTACGCCGAGGTGCTGCTCGCCGAGGAGGCCGGCGCGGTCGTGGGCTTCGCGCTCTTCTTTCACAACTTCTCCACCTTCCTGGCCAAGCCGGGCCTGTACCTCGAGGACCTCTTCGTCTTCCCGGAGCACCGTGGGAAGGGCCACGGCGAAGCGCTGCTGCGGGAGCTGGCCGCGCTGGCGGTGGCGCGCGGCTGCGGCCGCTTCGAGTGGTCCGTGCTGGACTGGAACTCGCCGGCCATCGAGTTCTACCGGCGCCGCGGCGCGCAGCCGCTGTCGGAGTGGACGGTGTTCCGGGTGACCGGCCCTGCGCTGCAGAAGCTGGCGGAGGGCAAGCCGTGAGCGCGCAGTCGGTGCGGACGGTGATTGTCGGCGCGGGCATCAGCGGCCTGTCCACCGCCGCGTTCCTCGAGGGGGATGACTACCTCGTGCTGGAGGCAGACGCGCAGATTGGCGGCTACTGCAAGACGGTGAAGCAGGCCGGGTTCGTCTGGGACTACTCGGGCCACTTCTTCCACTTCAAGCACCCGGACATCGAAGCCTGGCTGCGCGAGCGGATGCCCGGGCAGAACATCCGCACGGTGCAGAAGCGCTCCTTCGTCGCCTACGGCGGCAAGTGGATTGATTTTCCGTTTCAGAAAAACATCCACCAGCTGCCGCAGGCGGAGTTCATCGAGTGTCTGTACGACCTCTTCTTCGCCCGGGCCCCGGCGCTGGGGCTGGTGCCCGGCGGCGCCGCGGCCGCCCCGGAGGAGAACTTCGAGCAAATGCTCTACGCCCGCTTCGGGCGGGCCATCTCCGAGAAGTTCCTCATCCCCTACAACGAGAAGCTCTACGCCACGCCGCTGTCCCGCCTGGACAAGGACGCGATGGGCCGCTTCTTCCCCCACGCGGACCTGGTGGACATCGTCCGGAACATGCGCGCGGGCGCGGACACCAGCTACAACGCCACCTTCACCTATCCGGAGGGCGGGGCGATTGAGTACGTGAACGCCATCGCCCGCGAGGTGGCGCCCGCGCGCGTCTCGCTCGGGGAGCGCATGGTGGGACTGGACCTGGACCGGCGCGAGGTCCGCACGGACCGCCGCACGCTGCGCTACGAGCGGCTGGTCTCCTCCGCGCCCTTCAACCGGCTGGTGGCGGCGTCTGGCCTGCCGCACGACCCGGAGGTCTTCAGCTGGAACCAGGTGCTGGTCTTCAACCTGGGCTTTGACCGCAAAGGCCCGCGTGATGTGCACTGGCTCTACTTCCCGGACCGCGCCTGCACGTTCTACCGGGTGGGCTTCTACGACAACATCTTCGACGCGGACCGGTTGAGCCTCTACGTCGAGGTGGGCTTCCCCCGCGGCGCCACGGTGGATGTCCCTGCCGTCCGGGCGAAGGTGCTCAAGGACCTGCGCGAGCAGGGCGTCATCCAGGACCACCAGCTGGTCGCAGAGCACTCGGTGCTGATGGACCCCGCGTACGTCCACATCACCGGCGACTCCATTCGCGAGCACCACCGGTTGGCCGAGCAGCTCGAGGGCAGGGGCGTTCACTCCATCGGCCGCTACGGCGGGTGGACCTACTGCTCCATCGAGGACAACATCGTGGAGGCGAGGGCGCTGGCCCGGCGGCTCCGCTAGCGCTTCGCCCGCAGCTCACACCGCGAGGTTGCCCCCGTTCGCGTGGAGAACTGGGCCCCGCAACATCGCGGGGATGCCCCGTTCGCGTGGAGAGCTGGGCCCCGTAACATCGCGGGGGAGGCGCCCGACTGAGAAGGACTGTTCCTCCGATCGCGCCTCCACAAGGCTCGCCCCGGGACATCCAGAGGCGGCCAGCTCTTGTGGGGTCTGCGCCGTTCGAGTCGCGCTTTTCTTCAGGCCAGAGTCACTTGCACTGCTGACTGCAGTTCGCCGCAGCGTAGGAGCTGTCCTTGTACGTGTCGCAGGTGGCGGCCTCGATGTCCTTGATACAGGCCTCCGCCTTGGCGGGGACGAAGGTCTTGCCGTCCTCGCAGCCGCCGGCAGGGGCGAAGGCGCAGAGGATGGCGTAGCTGTCCACGCAGGAAGCGGCGTCCTTGCCGACCTTTACGCTCGAGCCCTCGCAGCTCCACATCTTCGGACAGGCGGCCTTGCCCTGGGCCTTGCAGGCCTCGAGCGGGGTGATGCCGCCGCACCCGGCGAGGGCAAAGGCGAGCGAAACAGCGGCGATTCGCAGACGAGACATGACGGGGACCTCCAGCGCTTCAGTCGGTGAAGACCATCATCCGTCGCGCCCGAGGGCAGACCGGAGAACTATTTCTTCCTCACGGTTCGCACTGGGCGGCCAGCTGACGGGAGGTGTCAGGGAAGCGCTGTTCAATCAGCTTCTTCGTCTGCTCGACCTTCTCCTTCTGCTCGGTCCGGGCGAAGAGCTCGCAGAGGGAGGCGAGGGCGCGCGGGTCCGAGGGCTCCAGCGCGTCCGCCGCGTGATACGCCTTCTCCGCCCCTTTTATGTCGCCCTGCCGGAAGAGCACCGCGCCGAGGTAGTACTGCGCCTTCGCCAGCTTCGGGTCCTCGCGCAGCGCCCGGCGCAAGAGCCCCAGTGCGTCATCCACCTTGTCCTGCCGGTAGAGGACGAAGGCCAGCTCCGCAGCGGAGGCGGGCTCGAAGGAACGCTTGAGCACGCCGCGCAGCACTTCCGCGGCCTCATCCAGCCGGCCGCTCTGCGACATCAAGTACCCCTGCCGCGCCAGCGCGCCCCGCGCGTCCGGCTTCTTCTTGAGCGCATCTCCCAGCGCCGCGAGCGCGCCGGGCAGGTCACCCTGGAGCTCGCGCATTTCGGCCAGGAGAAAGTCCGGGCGCGCGTCCGAAGGGGCCAGCTGCCGCGCGCGAGCGAGCGCCGCCTCCGCCCGCTTGCCCTGCCGCAGCAGGAAGTTCGCGCGTCCTTCCAGCAGCGCGGCCTCCACGTCGGAGGGGTGGCGCTGCGCGTACAGCTCCGCGAGCGCGCGGGCGGGCTCCGGCTGGGCGCCATCCAGCAGCAGCGTCACCGCCTCGGCCAGCTCCGGCGCCGTCACCTGCGGGTCGTGCAGCAGCGGGCCAAGTGCCTTGGCCCGGGCCGGACCCTGCGCGGCGCGCGCCGCTTCAATGCGCTGCGCGGCGGTGAGGGTGGGTGAGGAGAGCAGGGCGGCCAGCGCGGCAATCACCATCACCGCGACCGCCGCCCCTGCGCCCACCAGCAGCATGCGCCGGGATCCCACGGGCGCGCGAGGGGGCGCAGGCTTCGGCATTGGCGCCTTCTGCACCTCCACCGCCTCCGGCGGCGGCGCGAAGGAGGACGCGGCCTGCCCGGGCGAGGAGAGGTCCGCGTCCCGCGCCCGGCGCAGCGCCACGCGCTTGGGGTCGCTGTCCGCGGGGAAGAGCCTGGAGACATAGGCGCCCAGCTCAGGCCCGGTGGCCAGCTGCGCGGAGCCGCCCATCGACGCCAGCGCGTCGATGAAGTCCGCCAGGCTCTGGAAGCGGCTCTCCGGCGACTTGTTGAGCGCGGTGAGACAGATGACCTCAAGCTCGGTGGGGACGGACGGGTCAAACTCGCTGGGCCTGCGGGGGCGGGCCTCGGAGATGCGGGTCATCACCTCATCGGTGCTGTTCCCCGTGAAAGGCCGGCGGCCGCACAGCTGCTCGTAGAGCATCACCCCGGCGGCGTAGAGGTCCGCGCGGTGGTCCACTTCCTTCCCGGCAATCATCTCCGGCGACATGTAGAAGAACTTGCCCTTGAGCGTGCCCGGCTCCGTGGAGGAGCCCCAGCTGGCGGACTTCGCGATGCCGAAGTCGATGACCTTCACCTCGCCGTTCGCGCCCACGTGGATGTTGTCGGGCGTGAAGTCGCGGTGGACGATGCACAGCTTCCGGCCCTGCTCATCCACCGCGCGGTGCGCGGCGTCCAGCCCGCGGCAGGCCTCGGTGAGAATCTTCAGCGTGATGCCCAGGGGCACCCGCTGCCCCGTCTCCGCCGCCTCCTGCCGCAGCTCCGCGAAGGTGCGGCCCTCCAGCAGCTCCATGGCGATGAACGGTTCGCCGTTGGCCTGCCCCAGGTCCACGATGCGGACCACGTTGGGGTGGAGAATCTGCGCGGTGATGCGCGCCTCGTTGAGGAACATCTGCACCATGTTCCGGTCGCCGTTCAGGTGAGGCAAAAGCCGCTTCACCGCGACGATGGGCCCCAGGCTCTGCGCCTTCACCCGCCGGCCGACGTAGACCTCCGCCATCCCGCCGGTCGCAATCCGCGCCGTGAGGCGATAGCCGCCGAAGAACGTGGGATTGCCCAGCTCGGACACGGGGCGGGAGTCTACGGGGTACGGAAAAAGGGGACAGGCTCCATTTTCGCGAAAAGGGACAGGCTACTTTTTCGAAGCCCGCCGCCCCCGCCGCAAGGCCACCAGCGCCAGCAACCCCAGCAGCCCCCACACCGGGCCCTTCGCCGTCTGGCAGCCGGTGGGTTCGTCCACCAGGCCCTCCGGGGTCCCGCCGTCCGCCGGTGCTGCCGTCCCGCCGCAGATGCCGCTCACGCAGGCGGCGCCGTTGGGGCACAGGTTTGGCCCGTTGTCGATGGCGCCGTCGCAGTCATCATCCAGCGCATTGCACACCTCCCGGCTGGGGGCGCCCGGCGTGCAGACGTTGCTCAGGCAGGAGATGGAGGCCCGGATGCACAGGCCCACGCCGCAGGTGGTGCGCACGCCTTCATCCACGCGGTTGTTGCAGTTGTCGTCGCGGTCGTTGCAGACCTCAGTGGCGCCCGGGTGGATTTTCGGGTCCGCGTCGTTGCAGTCGCTCTGCCCCTCGCCGTACCCCACCGGCGCCGCGCAGCCGGTGACCGCCGCGCCCGTGCGCCCGCCGTAACCGTCGCCATCCGCGTCCGGGTAGTACTGCTTCGGCGTGAAGCCTTCGTCCGCCCCGTTCACGCAGTTGTCGTCGCGCCCGTTGCACACCTCCGGGACGCCGGGCTTCACCCGCTCATCGCTGTCGTTGCAGTCGCCGGCGATGTCGGCGTAGCCGGTGGGCTTGGCGCAGTCGCGGTGCACGCCGCTCTCGGTGGAGCCCACGCCGTCGCCGTCGAAGTCGCGGTAGTAGGTGATGCCGGCGCAGCCGTACACGAGGTTCAGCTTCGCGTAGCCCGCCCCGTCCCCGCGCGAGCCATCCGCGCCATTGCCGGACACCGCCCACACCTCAAGGTCCACGCCGCCCGGCGCCGCCGGCACGTTCCAGTCGATGAGGAAGACCACCTGCCCGCCGGAGGCCGACTTCAGCGCGCTGTGCACCACGCCGTCTCCGGTGGTGTCGGCCAGGCGCGTGGGCTGCCCGCCCACCATTGTGAAGCTGCCCGGCCCGCTGGAGAGCAGGTAGAAGCCGCCGGTCGACCCGTTCACCGCCTGGATGCTCAAGGTGAGCCGGACCGTGGAGCCCGGCGCTGGCGTGTTGTTGCTGGAGGTGAGGCTGACGGTGGGGGCGCTGCCGCCCACGTGGCAGCCGCCGCAGCTGGGCGTGGCGATGCCGTTCTGCCGGGCGAACGCCAGCGACGGCGCTGCCAGCACCGCGAGCCCACCGAGGAGCCATCCCCCCGTGAGGACGCGCCAGGACCGCATGCGCCGAGACTCTTCCAGAGTCCGCCGCGGCGTGTCGAGACGGTGTGGGGCGCGTCTCCTGCAGGCGTCAGCGAACCCAGCGAATCTCCCGGGCGGTGGCAGGACCGACCCGGACCTCGCCGAGCGACGTGGGCAGCCGTCCCTCGGACAGGGACACTGGCACTTCGCCGACCATCACCTCCGCGTAGCGCCCGGGCAGCGGCCGTTCCGGCTCCGCCAGGCCTTCGGGTGACTGCGCGTGTCCGCGCTCGTCGTACTTGTCCACCGCGCCCAGGCAGTGAAACAGCTCGTGCGCCACCGCGGTGAGCGAGAGGGTCAGCTCATCGTCCTGCGCGTGTGCCCGCACCGCCCCCACGTTCCCGCCGCGGGCGCCAATCCCCTCCACGCTCCACTCCGCCGAAGGCTGGTCCTCCAGCAGCACGAAGAGGCGCGCGTCGCTGCGCGGCCGGCCCGGAGGCAGAAGGGCTTCGATGGCGGAGAGCTGGCGGGAGACCTCCCAGGAACCCTTGAGCCGGGCGAACCCGCCCTCCGGCAGCTCCAGCGTGGGGAGCTCCTGGATGACCACCGGGCCTTGAAGGGAGAACTGCACCGGAGGGACGGCGCTGCGCCGGTAGCGCGCGGACTCGGCCGCCATCCACTCCTCCAGCGCCACCAGGCCCGTCCGCCAGCGCTCCACCGCCGCGTCCGGGACGGGGCCCTGTGCCGCGAGCACCACCTCCACCACGACGGAGCGCTCCCAGTCGGTCCGGAAGGCGCGGGTGCGTTGCTGCCGCAGCGCCCAGGCGCCCGCGGCGAGGAGCCCCAGGAGGAGGACGGTCAGCCGGAGCGTGAACAGGCGCGAGCGTCTGCCGTGCGGGGCCACGCGCCCCTTCATAGCGCCAGCGGGCCTGCGTTGCAGTCGCGCCCACCTTGGGGCATCAACGCCTCCATGCTCCTCGACGTCTCCCCGCTGCGCCGGCACCGCGACTTTCGACTCGTCTTCATCGGCCAGCTGGTGAGCGCGTTCGGCAGCTTCCTCACCTACGTCGCGCTCCCGGTGCAGATTTGGGACCTCACCCATTCGTCGCAGGTGGTGGGGATGCTCGGCGTGGTGCAGCTGTTGCCGCTGGCGTTGACCGCGCTCTGGGGCGGCGCCTTCGCGGACGCGCTGGACCGACGGAGGCTGCTCCTCTGGTCGGAGGCGCTGCTGCTCGCGGGGTCTGCGCTGCTGGTGGTGAACTCGCTGTTGCCCCACCCGAGCGTGGCGCTGCTGTTCGTCGTCGCCGCTTTCATGTCGGCGGTGAACGGCTTTCACAGCCCCGCGCTCCAGGCGCTCTCGCCCAAGCTGGTGGACCCTGAGGACTTGCCCGCGGTCTCCGCGCTCACCTCGCTGCGCGGAAGCTCCGCCGCCATCGTCGGCCCCGCTTTGGCCGGCGTGTGCATTGCCCGGTTCGGGCTGCCGTTCACCTTCGGGCTGGACGCCGCCACCTTCGCGGTGTCGCTGCTCGTCCTCTCCCGCATCCGCGCCATGCCGCCGCCGGACACGGCGCAGCCCGCGGGCCTCTCCAGCATCCTGGACGGCCTGAAGTACGCGGTGAGCCGTCCGGAGCTGATTGGGACGTATGTGGTGGACATCGTTGCCATGACTTTTGCCATGCCGATGGCGGTGTTCCCCGCGATGGCCGCGCAGTGGGGAGGGTCCAACCAGGCGGGCTACCTCTTCGCGGCGATGAGCGCGGGCGGGCTGGTGGCCACGGTGTTCAGCGGGTGGACCGGGAAGGTGCGGCGTTTGGGCGCGGGCGTGGTCATCGCCGCCGCGCTCTGGGGTCTGGCCATTGTGGCGCTGGGTTCTGCGCCGTCGCTGTGGGTTGCGATGGGGTGCCTTGCGCTCGCCGGCGCGGCGGACATGCTGAGCGGGTTGTTCCGCCTCACCCTCTGGAACGAGACCATCCCCTCCAGCCTGCGCGGCCGGTTGGCCGGGATTGAGCAGCTCGGCTACATGAGCGGGCCGCTGCTGGGCAATGCCCGCGCCGGGTTCATGGCCGAGCGCCTGGGGCTTGCGCGGTCCATCACCTGGGGAGGGGTGGTGTGCGTTGTCGGGGTGCTGGCGTGCGTGCCGCTGCTGCCTGCGTTTTGGCGCTACCGGAAGGCGCAGGCCGAGGCTCGTCCCGCGATGACGTAGCCCCCGTTCGCGTCGAGCGGCGCAGGCCGAGCACGCTGCCGTGAGGGGGCTCGTCAACCTCCCCGTTCGCGTCGAGCGTTGCGCCGTCAGGCGCATAGTCGAGACGTCGGCAGTGCGCTGGAGGCTCGGCGCAGGCGCGCTCCGCACTGCTCGAAATGGCGGGGTGGGCGTGCGGCGTGCGAGGGGCTGCGGCGGGCCGAAGTGTTCGGGTTGCGGGCTGCGGGGAATGGTGTCTCGGGCTGCGGGCTTCGGGCTGCGGGGGCTCGGGCAGGGGTTTCGGGTAGGGGTAGGGAGCACGCGTTCGCGTTCGCGTTCGCCTTCGTTCACGGGCCCGGGTACGGGTTCGGGCCCGGGTACGGCAGGGGTTCGGGTTCGGCACACCGTGCACGGCTCGTCCGGCCGCCTGAATGCGTTGCCCGTCGTTGCGCTCTAGCCCGAACCCGACTGCCCGGGCCCGAACCCGAACCCGAACCCGGGCCCGTGAACGAAGGCGAACGCGAACGCGAACGCGTGCTCCCTACCCGCAGCCCGCAGCCGAGCCCCCGTAGCCCGTAGCCCGTAGCCCGCAGCCCGCAGCCCGGGACCCCGCAGCCCGTAGCCCGCAGCCCGCACACTCCGGCCCGCCTCACGACTGCGCGTCGCCATCACCACCTCTCTACGCCGGCGGCTTGAGCCGGCCTTGCGCCATCAACCAATCCACCGTCTTCTCCCCCGCCTCCAGCGGGGAAGGGCAGGGGATGCCCAGCGCCTCCAGCTCCCTCATCGTCGCGCGGGAGCTGATGCGCGGCCGGTGGGCAATCGTCTCATGGAACGTCCACGACGGCGTCCCGGGCCACTCGTCGGTGAGGAACGGGACCAGCGGCTGGAGCGGATTGTCGCGCTGCTTGATAACCGACGTGCGCAACAGCGAGAGCCACTTCGCATAGTCCACCTGCTCCAGCGGGAAGCCGCGCGCGAGAAGCGGGCCAGCGGTCACCGCGTGCTGCTCTCCCGGCTCCTCGGTGAACAGGTGAAACGCGCGGCCCAGCGCGGCGTCGCGCGTGCCCAGCGCGACGATGGCCTTGGCCACGAAGTCCACGCAGCCCACCTCGCCGGTGAGCGGAAACGGGTACGACGGGAACACGCCGAGCTTGGGCAGCCCCTCCAGGTAACGGACGAAAATCTCCTCCGCAGAGCACGCGCCGGTCTGGCTGCTGCCCACCACCAGGCCCGGCCGGAAGACGGAGACCGGCAGCCCGCGCTTGGACGCGCTCCACACCAGCCGCTCCGCCACGTACTTGCTCTGCGCGTAACCCCCGAACGCGGGCGGCGGCGGCTGCAGGGGCGTGGCCTCATCCACCGGCGCGGGGTTCTCCGGATGCGCCCCGTACATGAAGAAGAAGACCGTGGAGACGTGGTTCACCCGCTTGGTGGTCCCGGTGCAGGCGAAGCGGAGCACCTCCTGCGTGCCCACCACGTTCGGCCCGATGAAGGGCTCGTAGCCGTAGAGGAAATTGAGCATCGCCCCGTTGTGGTAGACGGTGTCCACTTCGTTCGCCAGCGCCTGGAAGACGGGCTCGGACAGGCCCAGCCTGGGCGCATCCAGCTTGCCCACCACCGCGCTCACCCGCCCTAAATCCACCTGCCCGGTCAGCCCGTAGCGGGCGAGGTTCTGGCGGATCCGCTCCATGCCGCCCGCCGGGCTCTCGCAGCGCACCAGGCACAGCACGCGCTGGTCTGGCAGCGCAGTGAGCTCTCGCAGGAGGAACGCGCCCAGAAAACCGGTGGCACCGGTGAGCAGCGCGGTGGAGGGTGACACCACGCCGGGCGGCGGGCGGGTGGGGCCGATGGCGTCTTCCAGCTGCGCCTCGGCGGAGAGGTCCGGCCGGCTGGTGCGTTCGCCCAGGTCCGCCGCCCACGTCAGCGGGACGGGGAAGCCCTGGCTGCGCAGCTTGCGCAGGAGCGCGGTCCGCTTCTCGGGCGAGAGCTGCTCCACGCGGCGGCGGAGCTCTTCGGGGGTGGCCATGGGGTGGGTTCGTCCTTTACGAGGGCCTCGCGGGTGCGGGGCTCTCGGATTCGGTCTCCGCTTCGATTTCCTTCAACGCGCTCTCCAGGTCGCTCGCGTCCACCTGGCCCACCAGCGTCAGCGTCTCCACCGACGCGCCGCTGCCGCTCATCAACTCCAGCACGTGCTCGCCCAGCTGCGAGATGGTGGGCCCGCGCAGGAGCGTCATCGTCGGGACGGAGACTTCGAAGAGGGTGGTGAAGTCCTCCCGCAGCTGGGACGCCATCAGCGAGTCCAGGCCCAGCGTCTCCAGCGAGATGTCCGTGGAGAGCCGCTCCACCGCCATCCCCAGCGCCCGCGCGCAGACCTCGCGGATGCGGGCCACCACGAGCTCCAGCCGCGCGGCGCCCTCCAGCGTCTTGAGCACCTCCCTGACCGGCGCTCCTGCCGCGACTGCGCCTGTGCCCTCTGCCGGCGCGAGGTCCTTCGCCACGCGGACGAAGCGCGGCCGCGAGGTGTCCTTCAGCACCTTGTCGAACAGCCCGCGCCAGTCCAGCTCCGCGACGACGGCGTTGGAGCGGCCCGCTTGCAGCACGTGCCCCACGCCGCGCAGCGCCTCCTGGATGGCCATCGGCAGGAAGCCCTGCTCCGCGGTGGAGCGCGAATACTTCTCCCGCTGGGTGAGGACGCCCACGTCCCCCACCGCGCCGAGGTTGACCGCCAGCGCCGGCATCCCCTGGCTGCGCCGGTAGCGGGCCAGCCCGTCGAGATAGCCATTGGCCGCGGAGTACGCCGCCCCGCCCTGCGGCGCGAAGGTGGACGCGGTGGAGGAGATGAGCACGAAGAAGTCCAGCCCCGCATGCCGCGTGAGGCCGTCCAGGTTCCACGCGCCCAGGACTTTGGGGCCGACGTGCCGCCGCAGCTTCTCCTCGGTGAGCTGCGCCAGCATGTCGAAGTCGAACGCGCCGGCGGCGTGCACCACGCCCGCCACCCGGCTGACGCCCAGCGCCTGCGCGTCGAAGGCCGGCGCGAGCGCCTCTTTGCGCGCAACATCCGCCTTGAGCTCCACCACCCGGACGCCGCGGGCAGTGAGCGTCTCCACTCCGGCCTTCGCCTCGTCGGTGGTCGCGCCCTGCCGGCCCACCAGCACCAGGCAGCGGGCGCCGGCGTCGGCCAGCCACTGCGCCACCGCCAGGCCCACGCCGCCGAAGCCGCCGGTGATGACGTAGGCGGCGGCCGGGTCCACCGGCGGCGCGCCCGAGCGCGGCGGGGAGAGCGCCAGCGTGAGCGGCTCCATTGAGACGACGTCCACCCGGCCGGGGTTCCCATCCAGCTGGGCGATGTCCACCACCGAGGGGACGCTGCCCGGCGAGGCGTGGCCCTTGGCGTGCATGAGCCCCTGCTCCACCAATTCGCGCGCCGCCGGCGTGGCGGAGGCGAGGAAGGCGTCCAGGTCGAAGACGCTTAACGAGAAGCCCTGCGAGAGCGCGCGCGGCTCCAGCACCAGCGGCGTGGCGCTGCCGCGGGAGGCGCGCCGGACGAGCCGGCCATTGGGGAGCAACGCCTCCATCAGGCGGGCGGCGCGGCGGTCGCCCGAGATGATGGCGACGTCCACCCCGCCGCCGGTCGTCGCCTGCACCTCGTCGACCAGGCGGGGCGAGCGCGCGTCGAACGTCCCGCGCGCCCAGCCGGGCGTGGCCTGCGGGGTGGCCGCCGCGTCCACTACGTAGACGCGCGCGCCCAACGACTCGGCCAATACGCCGCAGGCCGGGCCCGCGCCGGTGCCGTCGTCCCAGACCAACACCTTCTCACCCGCCCGCACGTGGGCCAGCCCGCGCAGCGCGTGCCGCGCGAACAGCTGCGGCAGCAGCGCGGAGGCCTGCTGCGCGGAGAGCTCCGGTGGCCGCGGCAAGACTTGGGTGGCGCTCAGCACCTTCGAGGAGCCGGCCACGTCCACGCCGAAGCCCACCACCGGGTCTCCCACCTTCAACGCAGAGACCCGTGGCCCCACCGCCTCCACCGTGCCGGCGCACAGCCCGCCGAACGTCGTCCCGCGGGAGAACGGCATGCTCACTGTGCTCACCCGCATCCGGATTTGCCCGGGGCCCGGCTCCTGCGGCGTGGCCCGGTGAAACACCCAGCGCCCGGGCTCCGGCGTGGCGATGCGCTCCACGTCGAACGAAGCCTCCTTGCCGCTCACCTCGCGGCGCACGGACGCCTGCAGCGCCTCCGCGTCGATGGGCGACACCCGGCCCACGCAGCGGCCGGCGGCGCGCAGCGCGCGCTCCTCATCCAGCGCCGCGGAGGTGAGCTCCGCCACCAGGCGTTCGCCTTCCTCGGCGAATGGCTCCTCGGGCAGGTCAATGAGCGTGCAGCGCAGCCGCGGGTGCTCGTTGCGCACCACGCGCGCGAGCGACCAGAGCATGCCCGCGCCCGGCGAGGAGACCTCGTCCTCCGCCGTCGTCGCGTGGGCGCCGCGGGTGAGCACCCAGAGCCTCACGTCGGAGGCCAGGGGAGACGCGTCCAAGGCCTGCACCAGGCAGGTGAGGGCCGCGCAGGCATCCAGGCTGGCCTGTACGTCCGCTTCCAGGCCTTCGGCCGGCGGCCAGGCGAACACCACCTCGTGCGGCGCCACCGGCCGCGCCTCGAGCGCGCGCAGCAGGCGGTCCACGTCCTCGCGCACCTTGGGGCGCAGGCGCAGAAGCTCCTCGGACACCGCTTCGAACGCTTCGCCCCGCTGGACGCGGACCGCCGGCGCGTTGGGGCGGGAGAGCCGCGAGGCCAGGCCGTCCAGGCGCGGGTCCGCCTCCAGCACCACCCAGCGCGGACCGTGGCCCTTGGCGGGCTTGGCGGCGGAGACCGCGGGCTGCGGCTCCCAGGTCTCCTGCCAGAGCCAGCCGTCGAACTGGCCGCGGGAGCGCAGGTGCGTCTTCGAGAGCGCCTGCACCTCCAGGCCGTCCAGCTCCATCAGCACGTCGCCGTTCGCGCCGAAGATGCGGACGTTCGAAGAGACGGTGGACTCGTGCACCGTCGACTGCGCGTGCACGAAGAGCAGCTCTCCGGGCCGCTCGCGGTAGATGAGGCGCTTGATGCGCACGGGCAGGAAGGTGCGCCCGTCGTCCGGCAGCCCGGCCAGCGTGGCGTGCAGGCACGCGTCCAGCACCGCCGGGTGGAAGTGGTACTCCGTCAGGTCCAGCTTCGGGCTCTCCACCACCTGAATCTCGGCGAACACTTCGTCCTGCGTGCGCCAGCAGTTGAGGACGTGGCGGAACGCCGGGCCGTAGGCGTAGCCGCGGCGCTCCAGCGCGCTGTAGAAGTCCTTCACCCGCGCCGCCTTGACGAAGCGGGCGCGCAGGCCGGCGAGGTCCCCCTGCGCCCTGGGCGCCGGGTCGCACGGACGGTGGCGCAAGGTGGCGTGCGCGGTCCAGGCCGGCTCCTCCTCCTGCGTGCGGCTGTGCACGGTGATGACGCCCTCGCGGCGGTCGAAGGCGTTGTGAAGGATGGGCGGCAGCTTGGCCTTGCCGAGGATGAGCGCCTTGTGCAGCTCCACGTCCTCGAGGAGCGTGGCCTGCTCTTCCGGGTGGAGCTGGCGGGAGGCGGCGATGGCTGCTTCGCAGAACGCGGCGCCTGGCAGCAGCACCTCGCCATCCACTTTGTGGTCCCCGACGTAAGGCAGGAACTGCGCGCTCAACGGCGCCTCCCAGCGCGGGTGCGGCGTGTTGAGCTTGCGCCCCAGCAGCGGGTGGTGGCGCGTCCCCAACCGCCGCGTCCGGGCGCCCGCGGACTCCGTCCAGTGGCGCTCGCGCTGCCAGGGGTAGGTGGGCAAGGAGATGAACCTGCGCGGCGCGCCGAACACGTCTTTCCACGGCACCTTCACGCCCAGGCCGAAGAGCTTGGCCAGCGCCTGCAGCGTGGACTTCCGGCCCGGCCGCTTGCGGTTCAGCGTGTGCAGAACTTCGCCCGCGGCGTTCGCTCCCTTGAGCGCGTCTTTCAAGTACGCGTTGAGGACCGGGTGCGGGCCCACCTCGAGGAAGGTGGTGTACCCGGCCTTCAGCAGGGACTGCACCGCCGGCGCGAAGAGGACCGAGTCGCGCATGTTGCGGCACCAGTAGGCGCCGTCCAGCTCGCCCTCCTTTGCCGGCGCGCCCGTGACGGTGGACCAGAGCGGGGTGGAGGGCGCCTTCGGCGCGAGGTCCTGCAGCGCCTCCTTCAGCGTGGGGACCAGCGGGTCCATCACCGGGCTGTGGTAGGGCACTTCCACCTGGAGCGCGCGGTGGAAGAGGTTCGCCGCCGCCAGGCGCTTGGCCAGCTGCGCCAGCGGTTCCGTGGGGCCGGCCACCGTCACCGCGTTGGCGGAGTTGATGGCGGCGACGGCCAGCGAAGGGTCGACCTCTTTGAGGTGTCGCGCCGCCTCCTCTGCGGACATCTCGAGCGCCAGCATCCCGCCCGAGCCCGCGGTGGTGGACTGCAGCCGCCCGCGGTGGAGCGCCACCTTCGCCGCCTCCTCCAACGTCAGCGCGCCGGACGCCCAGGCCGCGCCCACCTCGCCCACGCTGTGGCCCACCATCGCGTCCGCGCGCAGGCCCCAGGAGCGCAAGAGCTCCGTCACGCCCACCTGCACGGCGAAGTTCGCCGCCTGCGCCACTTCGGTGCGCGCCATTCGCGAGGAGGCCTCGTCCTTCGACAGCTCCTCCAGCACGCTCCAGCCGGAGAGGGCGACGAAGGCCGCATCCACCTTGCGCACCGCGTCCGCGTACGCGGGCACCTCCATCAGGTCCCGCCCCATGCCCCACCACTGCGGCCCCATGCCCGTGTAGACCCAGGCCACCTTCGGCGGCGCTTCGGCCGTCACGTGCGCGGGGTGCAGCTCTCCCGCCTCTTTCTTTGTGAACGCGCTCAGCTGCCGGGCCGCGTCCGCCGCGTCGCTGGCCACCAGCGCCAGGCGGTGCGGCAGCTCATCCCGGCGCACGGCGGCGGCGTAGGCCACCGCGTCGCCCCGCACGTCCGGGGCGGAGAGCAGCTTGGCGTACTGCTCTGCCTGCGCCCGCAGCGCAGGCTCGGACCTCGCGGAGAGCGCCAGCACGAACGGCCCGTCGGCCTGCGGCGCGTCCTGTGCCTCCGCGCGGTGCGCCTGCAGGACCGCATGCGCGTTGGTGCCGCCGTACCCGAAAGAGTTGACGCCGGCGAACGTCCCGCGTGAACCGCCCTCCAGCGGCTCCAGCTCGCGGACGACCCGCAGCTTGAGCGCGTCGAAGGGGATGTTCGGGTTGAGCTGGACGACGTGCAGGCTCCGCGGCACCTGGCGGTGGTAGAGGCACAGGGACGCCTTGATGAGCCCGGCAATGCCGGAGGCGCCCTCGGTGTGGCCGATGTTGGACTTCACGGAGCCCACCCGCAGCGGGGAGCTGACTTCGCGGCCTTCGCCCAGAATCGTCCCCAGCGCGCGGGCTTCGGTGGCGTCTCCCACCGCGGTGCCGGTGCCGTGCGCCTCCACGTAGCTCACGTGCGAGGGGGACACGTCCGCCTTGGCGTAGGCGTCCCGCAGGACCGCCTCCTGCGCGTCCTGGCTGGGGACGGACATCCCGCCTTCGCTCTGGCCGTCCGAGTTGATGGCGGTGCCGCGGATGACGGCGTAGATGCGGTCGCCCGACGCCAGCGCGGCGGAGAGCGGCCGGATGAGCACCACGCCCGCGCCCTCGCCGCGTACGTAGCCGTTGGCGCGCGAGTCGAACGCCTTGCAGCGCGCGTCTGGCGAGAGCAGCCCCGCCTTGCAGAGGCCGACGGTGGTCTCCGGGTGGAGGATGGCGTTCACTCCGCCCGCCACCGCGAGCTCTGACTCGCCGCTCCACACGCTCTGGCAGGCCAGGTGTACCGCCACCAGCGACGAGGAGCAGGCGGTGTCCACCGTGAAGACCGGCCCGCGGAAGTCGAAGCAGTAGGCCAGCCGCGCGGAGAGGATGGTCATCGCCGAGCCGGCGGAGGTGTGGTTGTCGATGAGCTCCCGGTTTCCGGGGGAGAGCTGCATCAGCATGCTGTCGAGCATGAAGCCGCCGACGAAGACGCCCACCCGGCCGCCCTTCAGCGCGCTGGGCCGCAGGCCCGCATCCTCGAACGCCTCCCACAGCGTTTCGAGCAGCAGGCGCTGCTGGGGGTCCACGCGGCCCGCCTCACGCGGCGAGAGGCCGAAGAACTGCGCGTCCAGCTCTTCCAGCGGCTGCTGCAGAAAGCCGCCTTGCCGCACGTACATCTTCCCGGGCGCGCGCGGGTCTGCGTCGTAGAACTCGCGCAGGTCCCAGCGGTCCTGCGGGATGTCGACGATGCCGTCCACGCCGTCGCGCAGCGCGCTCCAGAACGTCTGAGGGTCCCGGATGCCGCCCGGGTACCTGCAGCCAATGCCGACAAGGGCGAGCGGCTCGTTGGACGAGGGGGGACGGCGCGTGCCGGCAGACATGAAGGCTCCAGGAGAGAATCGAGGTGAGACGCTGCGCAATCACAAGGCTTGCGCGCGCCAAAATTCCCCGGACCCTGGTCAGCCCTCAAGGCCAGCTGTACTCCCGGCGCCGCCCTCGGAGCAGGCGTGCGGCTCGGCGCGCTTTAGAAGCGGGGAGCGACCTTCGGCAGTGCGGGGCGTACCAGCTCGGCGTCGAGGTATGCCTCGGCCTCCGAGCGCGTCTCGAACAGCTTCGAGGTGTAGCCCGCGGTCTGCGCCGCGCGCTGCATCTGCAGCGTCGCCGTGGGAGACACACCCACGACGCGCGCCGCCCGGCGGATGCCCTTGGCGGCCATCGCGTTTGTCGCGCGCTGAACTTCTTTCGTCCCCAGCTGCGTGAGCGGGCGGAAGCTCGCCATGTCCGTCAGGAGGTCGAAGTTGTTGCTGACCTCATCCTTCAACATCTGAAGGATGCGTTCGACGACCAGCGTGGTTTCCTCGTCGGAGAAGATGCCCTCGAGCAGCAGGTACATCCGGCTCTTCTCCTTGGAATAGGTCACGTCCCAGCGCATCGGTCGGGGCCTCCGCTCACGCGGAAATAGTGCCCCGAAATATAGCGACGACCGGAGGTAGGCCTGCAATCGCACCGCTGCGCCTTCGACGCGGTGGAGTGGGAGCGGGTGTCGGGGTGTGTCAGTCAGTATTGCTTCTTGTTCCCCTCGAGCTCCGGCGGCATGGGCGGCGCGCTGACGCCGTTCACCGTGAGGCCCGGGTGCATCAGCATGGATGCGCCCTTGAGGAAGGCGAACGGGAAGTTGAGCTGCGGCTTGCTGAGCGCGTTCAGCTTGGTCACCTGCTCAGCAGTCAACTTCACGTCCAGCGCGCCGAGGTTCTGGTCCAGCTGCTCCAGCGTGCGCGCGCCGATGATGGTGCTGGAGACCCCGGGCCGTCCCTGCACCCACGCCAGCGCCACGCGGGCGGGCGAGGTGTCCAACGCCTGGGAAATACGGATGAGCTCATCCACCAGCGCGTACGTGCGCTCATTCAGGTTGCTCTCCGCCCAGCCGCCGCGGTCCGCCTTCACCTTGCCGTGGTTCTCCCGCGTGTACTTGCCGCTCAGCACGCCGCTCTTGAGCGGGCTCCAGGGCGTCACGCCCAGCCCCAGCTCCTGCGCCATCGGCAGGTGCTCGCCCTCCACGGTGCGCTCCAGCAGCGAGTACTCCACCTGCAGCGCGATGAGCGGCGACCAGCCTCGCAGCTGCGCCAGCACCTGTGCCTGGCTCACCTTCCACGCGGGCGTGTCCGAGAAGCCGAGGTAGCGGACCTTCCCCGCCCGGACGAGGTCATCCAGCGCGCGCAGCGTCTCTTCGATGGGTGTGTTCGCGTCCCACGCGTGCATCCAGTACAGGTCCACGTAGTCCGTCTGCAGCCGTCGCAGGGACTCGTTCAGCGCGCCGGTCAGCGCCTTGCGCGACGCGCCGCCCGCGTTGGGGTCTCCGGCAAACCCGCTGACGTAGAACTTGGTGGCCAGCACCACCCGGTCCCGCTTGGACGGATGCCGTCCCAGGTGGTCCCCCAGAATCTTCTCCGAGTGGCCGTTGGTGTACCGGTTCGCCGTGTCGATGAAGTTGCCGCCGCGCTCGAGGTAGCGGTCGAGGATGGCCTCGGAGTCCTTCACGCTGGAGCCCCAGCCGAGGTCGTCTCCAAACGTCATCGTCCCAAGGCACAGCGGGCTGACGCGCAATCCCGAACGACCCAGCGTGACGTAGTGGTTGAGGGGCATGGGGCCACCGACTAATCCACGCCCGCGCGCTCCGCCAGCGAACTTGCAGCGCCCTCCGGTACACACCCTTTTGCGACAAGCGCACTCCACAAGGTGCCGCGCCCGCTTCAAGCCGGTGATTCTTGAGGCGGCGGTGCGCGGGCGCGGGGCTTGCTCAGGGAAGCGTGCAGATGAAAAGGGGCCGCGCTGGAGGTCTCATGCGAGACCGTCTGTTCGTTTGGCTGCCGTCGAGCGTCATCCCGGGTGCAGGCTGGAGGAGGAAAGATTCACTGGAGCTGTGCGGTGCCGCGGGAGGGCACCCCTCGCGCTCCAGCGCCGAGCCTTCAGACGCGCCCGACCGTCCGGTGCGCGAGGAGCCCCTGGGCGGCCCTTCGCGCGGGCGGCGCTAGGCGAGCGTGAAGTAGAAGGTGGCGCCGCGGTCCACCGCGCTCTCGGCCCAGATGTGGCCGCCGTGGCGGGCGATGATTCGCTGCACTGTCGCCAGGCCAATCCCGGTGCCTTCGAACTCTGATTCGCGGTGGAGGCGCTGGAAGGGTGAGAAGAGCTTCTGGCTGTAGGCGGGGTCGAAGCCGGCGCCGTTGTCGCGCAGCCAGAACGCGCCCTTCTCCCGGTCGTGGCCCAGCTCGATGTGCGCGTGGCTGCGCTTGGAGGTGAACTTCCAGGCGTTGCCCAGGAGGTTCTCCAGCGCCACCGTCAGGAGGCGCGCGTCGCCCTGTGTGGTCAGCCCGTCGGGGATGTCCACGCGGACTTCGCGCGAAGGCTCTCTCGCGCGCAGCTCGTCCACGACTTTGCGCGCCAGCGCGGAGAGGTCGATGCGGGTCCGGCTCGTCGTGGCGCGGGCCACGCGGGCCAGGTTGAGCAGGTCGTCGATGAGGGTGGACATCCGCTGCGCGCCCAGGCGGATCCGCCGCAGGAAGTCTTTGCCCTCCTCGTCCAGCTGATGCGCGTGCTCGGAGAGCAGCACGTGGCTGAAGCCGTCGATTCCGCGCAGCGGTGTCCGCAGGTCATGGGACACGGAGTAGCTGAAGGACTCCAGCTCCCGGTTGGCGTGCTTGAGCTCCGCGGTGCGCTCGGTCACCCGCTCCTCGAGGTCGGAGAGCAGCCGCGCGTTCTCGATGGCGAGCGCCGCGCGGTCCGCGAGGTCCTGGGCGAAGTGCAGCTCCGCCTCCGTGAACGCAGGGCCCGGCGGGCTGCGGACCAGGCTCACCGCGCCGACCACTCCAGTGCGCGACTTGAGCGGCACCGCGATGATGCTGGCGGGGTCAATCGACACGAGGGCCTGGCGAAGCCGCTCCGGCGTCTGAGGCACCAGCTGTGCGGCGCTGATGTGGGGCAGGAAGATGGGCTGCCCGGTGGCGGCCACCTTGCCGATGAGCCCCTCGCCCAGGCGCAGGGGCTCGGTGAAGGTGACATCGCGCAGCGCGCGCTCCTTCGCCGGGTTGGGGTGCGCCACGGCAGCGAGGTTCTCCAGGCTCTGGCCGTCCCGGCTGAGCAGGTGAATCCAGCACCCTTCGCCGATGACCGCGCCCAGGCGCCCGGAGATGACGCGCAGCAGCTCCGGGATGCCCGCAGACGTCGCCGCGGCGAAGAGGCGCGAGCTCTCCGCCAGCACCTCCAGCCGCTCCGCCGCTTGCTGCCGCTCCAGCTCCGGTTTGACGTCGCGGTAGCAGAGCGCCACGCAGCTCACCGCGCCGGAGTCGCTCCGCAGCGGCAGGAGCGTCACCTCGCCGCCCATGCGCTGCCCGGGCGGGACCTGGAGCGGCTTGAGGTCGTCCGGTTCATACCAGCGCGCGGGGAGCTGGACGATCTCACCTGCGAAGGCGCGGCGCAGGTGGGGGCTCAGGCCTCGTTCATCGGTCGCCAGCGCGCCCCCCGGCGTGTCTTCGCCGAAGAGCGCGCGGAAGGCAGGGTTGGTGAGCAGCGGTTCGCCGTTGGGGAGGTAGACCTGGTACGCCACTGGCGAGTGGTCGAAGAGCAACCGGAGCAGCTGCGGAAGGGCGGGAGCTGCGCCTGACCCGCGGCCATCTGTCGCATTCATGGAGCCGCCCTCTAACGACGACCACGCGCGCTTGGCGAGGAGCGTAGCAGCAGGCGCGCGGTGTTGAGCTATGCAGGCGGTGCCTACATCCGGCTCCAGTCCACGAGGTTGACGCCTTCGGTGTCCAACCGGAACTCGATGGAGCGCCGCATCCCGGCCAGGTCACCGGCGACCTGGAAGGGCACCTCCCGGTCGAAGTCCATCCGTCCGTGGGTGACGAAGAAGTCATGCATCTTCGGGATGGGGTGGTCCCCGCGCCAGAGTTGTGGCGCGTGGCGGGTGGCCTCCAGCACGCCCGCTCCGTAGGTCCGGATGGACAGCCGGTCCGGGACGAGGTCTGCGAACGGGAAGGCGCGGAAGCCGAAGCCGAACTCCGGCGTGGTGGCGGCCGCCGCGATGTTCGCCGGTCCCCGGTAGAGCACCGCGCCCCGGCCCGCACCGGCCAGCCGCAGCACGTCGCCCTCCGCGTCCACGGTGAGCGTGTCCTCGCCCAGGTTCGTCAACGTCACCTGCGGCGCCACCCTCCGGACCAGGTGCCGGGGGAGGGTGCGCGTCAGCATCCCGCCGAGGTAGCCGAGCAGCCCCTTCTGCATGGGGCGCATCATCGGAAGCTGCGCGGCCAGGTGCTGCTGATAGTCACGGATAATCTCCGCGTCCCACCCCGTGCCCGCGAAGTGCGCCAGCCGTCCTTCCGTTTCCACCAGGCAGAAGTGGCGCAGCGGGGGTTCCCGCCCCTCGAGCGCCGCCAGCCGGCGGACCGCCTCCAAAGGCTCCGGGCAGCCAGTCACCCGCGCCCAGGCGTTGCCGGTGCCGAGCGGGAGGACGCCGAAGGCGGGGATTTTCAGCCCGCTGTCTCGCAACTCGTTGAGGAGCGTGGCCGCGGTGCCGTCCCCGCCCGCGGAGACCAGCAGGGACGGGGGCTCTCGGGTGAGCACCTCGCGGATCCACCGTCGCGCCTCGTCCAGCGTCCGGGTCGTGGCCATCCGTGCGCGTGGCCAGAGCTCCTTGAGCTTTCGGGCGAAGCGGGCGGAGCCGCGCTTTGCGCGGAGGTTGATGAGCACGGCGGCGGTGGCAGTCACGGTCGAAAGGATGCTCACGAGGCGGGCCGGCGGCCACGGAGACTTCACGCCCGCTGCGTAAGGCTGCGTCCGGCCAGGCGCTCCGCCCGGGAGTGTTCAGGGGCGGTCAGAGGCGGCAGTGTCGGTGGACGCGTTCCCGAACACCCGCCCCCGACGGTCAGGCTGAGCGATGGGTACCGTTGGGTGCTGCTCGTCCGGGGCGAGGGCATGGAGGGGCCTGCCTCGTGGTGGGCCTGCTCCAGGTCAGTGCCTGCGGGGGTTCAGGCGGCGCCTCTTCGAACGCCGGTGCATTCCGGCGGTGATGCAGAGGCGTCCAGGTTTCCGGCAGCTTCGTGTCGCTGGGGGTGGCACCAAGGCAGCTGTCCTTGAGGAGGTCGGGAGGTTCGGGGTTCGGGCGTGGGTGCCCAGATGCTCTCCGCGGCGCGAATCTCGGGCCCCGGTGGAGGCGCTGCGTTCCCCCTGTCGGGGTGGGGGCCCCGCTGTTTCACTCCGGTCGTGGGAGCGAAACACTCTCGTAGAGCCGGAAGAAATGGCGTTGCGCGAGCTCGAGGAGAGAAATGTGGAACTCTAGTTATATCTATATAACTAGATTTCCACGCTTTGTATCAATTCACTTGAAACGTGTTTCAAGGCCCGACCGGAGCTCAGGACGCGGGCTCCCACTCCACAGGTAATGGCGACGCCTCCACCGAGGGTGGAGATTCGCGCCGCGGAGAACATCCGGGCACTCACGACCGAATCCTGAACCTCCCGACCTCCCCAAGGACAGCTGCCTTCGTTCAGACCCCGCGACACGAAGCTGCCGGAAGCCTGGCCGCCTCCGCATGACCGCCGGAATGCACCGACGTTCGAAGAGGCGTCGCCTGAACCCCCGCAGGCACTGACCTGGAGCAGGCCCACCACAAGGCAGACCCCTCCACGCCCAACTCTCGTACAGGCGCCACTCGACGGAGGGCCGGCAGCGAGCGAACTGAGCGCGGAGGCCGAAAAGCTGGGCCTCGGCTACTGACTGTTCTGCCCAGCGCGCGCTGGACACTGGCGGCGCATTGGGTAAGCCACGCGCGTGGACGCGCTCGAACAGCTGCGCAGGGCGGTAGGGGTGAGCCGGGTGGCGCGGGTCACCGGCCTGGACCGCAGCGGCATTGAAGTCGCCTGCGCGGTCCGTCCGCGAGGCCACGTGCTTCAGGTCACGAACGGGAAGGGACGCACGGCGCACGTGGCCGCGCAGGGCGCCTTGCTCGAGGCCGCGGAGCTGTGGTGCTCCGAGCACGTGGAGCCGCTGCCGATGGCGAGCCTCGCGCAGCTGCGCGCAGCCGGCGCGTGGGCCTGGGGAATGGACGACCTCGGGTCCGCGGGGGAGTTGGTCGACCCGGCCCTGTGGAGCGAAAGCGTCGTCTGCGCCTGGCGCGAAGGCGTGGAGCTCCTGACCGGCCGGACGGTCGCAGTGCCCGCGGCGGCGCTCCACTGCCCGCCGCCGGGCAGCGCGCTCCTGGGGCCCGCGGCGGTGCGCTGGAGCTCCAACGGGATGGGCGCCCACCCCGACGCGGACGCGGCGCTGCAGCACGCGCTGTTCGAAGCGGTGGAGCGGCACTGCCTCGCCCACGCGCTCCCTCACGGCTTCCGCCCGGCGGAGCTCGCCAGCCGCGGGCTCACCTCTGCCGCCCTCGAACGGTCCGCGCCCGGTGCCCGGGAGCTGGCGCAGCAGCTGTCCGCGCGCGGCCTGACGCCGTTCCTCTTTGACCTCTCCACCGCGCTCCAGGTCCCCGTCGCCGGCGCGCTGCTGGTTGACGCGGAGGAGGGCCCCATCCCGGTCACCGCGGGGTACGCCTCCGCGGGCGACTGGGACCACGCGCTGCAGTCCGCGCTGCTCGAGGCGGCGCAGTCCCGGCTGACCGACGTGCACGGTGCCCGCGAAGACATCGCGCCGATGGAGCCGGACAGCGTCCGCCGCCTCACCGACATGCTCCGCCGCACCCAGCCCAAAGCCAGGGCGCCGCGCTGCCGCAACCTCCCGCGCAAAGGGCTCGTCCCGCACCTGCGCCGGCAGGGCGTGGCCCGCATCGCCGCGGTGGAGCTCTCGCCGCCCGGCTTCCCGGTCCACGTCTTCAAGGCGGTGGTCCCCGGCTTCGTCGTCTCGGGGATGCTCTGATGGGCGCGCGCAAAGCGGGCCTCATCGTCTTCCTCGGTCCGTCGCTGCCGCTGGCCGAGGCGAAGCGGCTGGCCCCGGGCGCGCAGTGGCGGCCGCCCGCGCGACAAGGGGACGTCTGGGCGGCGCTGGCGAAGCAGCCGGCGGCCATCGCCCTCATCGACGGCGTCTTCGAGTCCACCCCGTCCGTCTGGCACCACGAGCTCATCGCGGCGCTGGACGCGGGCGTGACTGTCTTCGGCGCGGCGAGCATGGGCGCGCTGCGCGCAGCGGAGCTCTCGGAGCAGGGGATGCTCGGCGTAGGCACCGTGTACGGCTGGCTGCGCAGCGGAGTGGTGGAGGACGACGCGGAGGTGGCGCTCCTGCACGGCAGCGCGGAGGACCGCTACCGCGCGCTCACCGTCCCGCTGGTGAACGTCCGCGCCGCCGCCGCGTCCGCGCGCAAGGCCAAGGTCCTCCCGCCGCGCGCCGCGAGCGCGCTCATCACCGCGGCGACGGAGGTCTTCTACCAGGAGCGCACCTGGCCCCGGGTGTTGCAGGCGGTGGGCGCGCGCTGGTCCCCGGCCGTGCACGCGCGCTTCGAGGCCTTTCGCGCTCAAGGCCTGCCGGACCTCAAGGCCCAGGACGCGCGCGAGTGCTTGCAGGCGGCGCAGGCCTTCGTCCGCTCCGGCGCGCCCGCGCCCTCTCCACGCCCCGGGCGGCCGCCGTCCTCGCTCGTCCGGCAGCGGCGGCTCTCCCCCGTCATCCAGAAGCTGCGCACCCGCCTGGACGCGAGGGCGCTGGCGGAGGAGGGCGTGCTGCGCCTCACGCTCGCGGCGTGGGCGCGAGGACTGGGGTTGGCGCCGCCGCCGGCCGAGGTGCAGCGCCTGCGCGAGGAATTCGACGCGCAGCTCGCCGCGGGTGGGCTGGATGCTGGCGAGCGCGTGCGCTACTGCGAAACCCTGGCGCTGGTGCAGCTGGTGGTGGAGCACGCCCCGCGGCTGGTGCCCGACGGCCCGGGCTTCGACGAGGGGCTGGCCTTCGAAACGCTGCGGCGCACCCTGTGCTAGCGCCGTTCGAGGAACGCCAGCGCCTGCGCTTCCGCCCAGAAGCGCGGGCGCCAGAGGCTGCCGGCGACGAAGCCCACGTGGCCGCCCTGGCGTGTGGACAGCACCTCCAACAGCGGGTTCTGGCGCGCGGAGGGCGGGGCCTCAAACGGACAGAACGGGTCATCCAGCGCATTGATGAGCAGGGTGGGGCGCCGGATGCGGTCCAGCACCGCTGCGCTGGAGCAGCGCACGTAGTAGTCCTCGGCGCTGGCGTAGCCGTGGAGCGGCGCGGTCACCGCGTCGTCGAAGTCCCGCAGGCTCTTCGCGGCCGCAATCCGCGCGGGGCTGAGCGCGCCTTCGTGCGCGGCGGCCTTGGCCAGCGCCTTCTGCTTGAGCGTGCGCAAAAAGCGCGCGCGGTAGAGGAGCGCCCACCCGTCGCGCTGCCGGTCCAGCTCCAGCACGCAGCGGGAGAGGTCGAACGGCGCGCTCACCGTCACCGCGCGGGAGAGCAGGCAGCGCTCGCCCTGCTCGGCGAGGAGCATCAGCAGCACGTTGCCGCCGAGGGAGAAACCGACGCCGTGGAGCGGGCCGGACACCCGCTCGCGCAGGCGCTGCAGCGCCCACGCCGGGTCCTCCGTCGCGCCGGAGTGGTAGGAGCGCGGCAGGCGGTTGGGTTCGCCGCTGCAGGAGCGGAAGTTGAGCGCGTAGGCGCCGTAGCCGGTCCCGGCCGCGCCGCGGAGGATGGCGGTGACGTAGCCGGAGCGGGAGCTCCCCTCCAGGCCGTGCAGGATGAGCAGCGCGGGGGCGTCCTTCGTCGCGCCTTCCAGCACGTCGACATCCACGAAGTCGCCGTCGGGCGTCTCCCAGCGCTCGCGCACAATCGCCGGCGTTCGGGAGGAGCGCGCGAGCGACGCGTAGACCGTCTGGGCGTGCGGGTTGCGCAGCCCGCGCGCGGGCAGGAAGGGCTCGGTGGGCTGGAAGGTCATTTCAGTCGCCGAGATAGCTCACCACGAGCGAGCGCGTGTGCGGCGCTTTGCGGTGCTCGAAGAGGTAGAGCGCCTGCCAGGTGCCAAGCGCCAGCTTGCCCTCGCGCACCGGAATGCTCAGCTGCGTTTGCGTGAGCGCGGTCCGGATGTGCGCGGCCATGTCGTCGTCGCCTTCGGCGGTGTGCTGGAAGAGCGGATCTCCGTCCTTCACCAGCCGGGAGAAGAAGCGGTCCAGGTCGCCGCGCACGTCGGGGTCCGCGTTCTCCTGGATGAGGAGGCTGGCCGAGGTGTGCTGAAGGAAGAGGTGAAGCAGGCCGCTCTTCACCTGCTTGCCCGCAAGCCACGCGCTGACCGGTCGCTGGAGGGCGTGCAACCCGCGGCCGGGCGTCTGAATCTGCAGGGTTTCATGCAAGACAGGCATGCCTCCCCTCTAGCCGAGTGTGAGGTCACCTGTGAACCGCCCCGCGGGACCGACAGCCCCTGCGAGCAACGCAGCCCCGCTTTGGCATAGGGTGGTTGGCCGTGAGGCTTCCCCCGAGAGTCCCCTGGGCGCTGATCCTACTGGCGGCGGTCTGCGCCTGCCGGGATCCACAGCTGGTCAACAGCGAGGCCTCCCTCTCGGCGGACAAGGACACCCTGCTGCTGGGGCCGGTCTACGTGGGCGCGCAGGCGGAGGGCGAAGTCACGCTCATCAGCGCCGCCCGCTATTCGCTCGCGCTCACACTGGAAGTGGAGGGCCCGTTCGAGCTGACGCGTTCGGTGGACGCGCTCGAAGCCGGGGAGCAGCGCGCCCTCGCCCTGCGCTTTTCTCCCACGGAGACCGGCACGGTGGAGGGCGCGCTCGTCATCCGCACGAAGGACCAGGCGCTGAGGGTGGCGCTCCGCGGCGAGGCGCTGGCCTGGCTGCCCTGTCCGGCGGAGGAGTTCTGCCGCCCGCGCCGCTTTGATCCACTGAAGGGTGCGTGTATCGACGAGCCGCGGCCCGACGGCACCTCGTGCGACACCGAAGGCCTGTGCCTCAAGGACGCGCGTTGTGTCGCAGGGCACTGCCTGGGCCAGGCGGTGAGCTGCGACGACGGCAACGAGTGCACCGCGGACGCCTGCGAGCCCGCGCGCGGCTGCGTCCACTTCGACAGCAGCGCCCGCTGCCCCTCGAACCCGGACCCTTGCCAGGTCCCGCTGTGCGACCCGAAGAAGGGCTGCGCCTTCGTGGACGCGGAGGATGGCGTGCGCTGCGGCCCCTCCGACTGCGCGAAGGCGAACGTCTGTCTGCTGGGCAAGTGCAGCGAAGTCCCCGTCACCGAAGGCGCCTCCTGCGGCGACGCCAGCCCCTGCCAGCGCCGCGGCATCTGCAAGGGCGCAGTCTGCGAACGGCCGCCGGTGCAGACGATGACGCCGCTGTGGGAGATACGCGCCAAGCCGGGCGCGACGCTGCAGTTCGACTCCATCGCCGACAGTCAGGGGAACCTCTACTGGCGCGAGTGCTCGGACGTGGTGGAGGTGGTCTCCGTCACCCGCGACGGCGCCCTTCGCTACCGCGTCCCCACGCAGGGCATCTGCCAGTCCGAAGGGATGGTGCTGCTGGACGGGACGGTGGTGCTGCGCACGGCCAAGGGCGTCCAGGCGTTCCAGGGCTTCGGCGGCGCACCGCTGTGGAACCGCAGCCTGCTGGGCGACGTGATGTCGGAGCTGCCGCCCACGCCCGCAGGCGCCACGCTGAGCGGCTTCGTCCAGCACCTCTCGCGCGGCGTGCCGGGCACCACCGTCCTCGCGCTGGAGGTCTACTGGAACTCCACCGAGGGCGGCTCCACCTTCCACGGCACGTGGCTCATCTCTTTGGACCTGTTCACCGGCGAGCTGCGCTGGAAGACGCGGCTGCCCAACCTCTTCGTCGAGGAGATGCTCGTCGACGAGATGAGCAACCTGTATCTGGGCACGGTGCAGCGCGACACGTTCGTGCGCGAGTTCTTCGGCTACACCCCGCAGGGCGCGCTGCGCTGGCGGAAGGTGAACGGGTTCGACCATCCGGCCGCGGTGTACGGCGGGCGCATCTACCACTGGAACCAGGCGCTCTCGGACACCGCCACCGGCACCGAGGTGGGGCGGGTGACCCTGGGCAGCACGGTGGGCTACCCGCGGCTCACGCTTGGCGCGGGCTTCTACGTCACCGGCGAGGAGCAGAAGGTCCCCAGCTGCACGGAGCCGGGCCAGCAGATTTCAGTCAACCGGCTGCTGCTGCAGAAGTACGACCCTGCGACGGGGAAGGGCGCCTGGAGCTACGAGATTGTCGGGCTGAACAACGGCGGGCCCACCATCACCAATACGCTGCTCACCAACCGCGGGTCGATTCTGTTCTCCCAGAGCCGCGGCCGCTGCGTTCCGGAGAGCCGGCAGTTCGTGCTGAGGGAAATCTCCGCCGCCGGCGAAGAGGTCTATCAATGCCCGCTGCCCGGCCCGGAGAGCTACGAGTACTTCGGCCTGCTCATCGATGACCTCTGGGCCGCGTCCTTCGCGGACCCCACCGCGCTGCGCACCGAGGGCGTGAGGGCGTTCGCCGTGCCGGGACTTTCGCTGGGCTCGAAGGGCTGGGTCGCTGCGCTGGGAAGCATGTCGCGGGACCACCGCCCGCGCTGAAGGGCCTTCTTCGTGGACGAGGAGAGCACCCAGGCTCGTCGGCGCAGGCTGGAGGGCCGCGCGGACCTGTTGGACGCCACCGTGCTCCGTTACCGGTTGCTTCAGCGGGCGCTGTCCTCGTTCCGCTGGAAGCCGCGCCTGCGGCGAAACCTCGACGTGCTGCGCGAGGTGGTGCGCACCTCTGACGAGGTGGAGGAGGCGCGCGAGGTCGCCGCGCGGCACGCCCAACGCGAAGCCTGGCCGCCGCGTGCCGCGCTCCGGCGGTGCTTGGAGGAGCTGGAGGTGCTCGACGGGAAGCTGCGGCGGCTGTGCGAGCGGCGGCTGGGAGGGCGCGAGGAGCGGCTGGGTTCGCAGCTGGCAGCGCTCGAAGCGGCGCTGCGAGCGGAGTCAGCGGGCCCGCTGCAGCGCGCGGCGCTCGCGCACGCGCTGCTCTCTGCGAGGACGGTGGAGGTGGGCCGGGCCAGCCTGTTCGGCGACTACCTCGAGGCGCAGTTCAAGCGGCCGTTCGACGCCAGGGCGCCCATCCCGTACACGCGCGAGCAGGCGGCGGCGCTGGTCGGCAGGTTGTCGGAGGGCGAGGGCGCGCTCCAGGCGCTGTGGCAGTTGCTGCAGTCGGCGGACCGCTCGGGAGAGATGGTTCGGCACTACCAGCGCCGCGCCCGCCGAGCGCCGGTGCGGCCGTCGCGCGGGCCGGTGGAAGAGCTGCTGCGCGCGGCGTTCTGGTTCGGCCTGGCGCAGACCCGGCTGCGCGAGTGGGTGGACGCCGCGCTCTCGCCGCTGGAAGTGGGGGAGGCGGAGGTGCTCCCGGTGTTCGTCTGGCTCGCGGCGCGGCAGGAGTCTGCGCTCTCGCCGCTGCTCGCCACGGAGGCGATTTCTTCTCCCCGCGCCGCAGTGCTCGAGCTGGCGCACGGGCTGTGGACCGCGCTGCGCGGGCCAGTGGGAACGGTGGCCTGGGAGCGTCTGCTGGCCTTGGCGGAGCATGCGGGCGCGGCGGAGGATGCAGACCTGCACCGCGTCGAGGATGCGTTGCGGTTGTTTCTTCACGTGCGGGATAGGAAGGCAGCCGGGGCGCTCACGGCGCGGCTGGCGGCGCGGCGTGTCTCGGAGCGGATCCCTGGCGCCCTCGTGGAGCTCGTCACCCAGGCGCGGCAGCTGCTGGACAGGGGGACGCAGGTCTTGGCGTGAGCTGTCCGTGTGCCGGCGCGGAGATGGGTGCACCGCTCGCGCGGAGGCAACTGTCCCAGAGGGTGGTCAAGGCAGGCGGGACAGTCCTGGGCGGCTGCCGGCGGGCGCCCGCCGGCAGCACCACCGCTGCGGCACGTTCGGGCTCCGCTTCCCAACCGTTCCAGCACTCCCCGAGGTGAGTCGGGATGGCTCCGTGATTCTCCGGAGCTGTCCCCGAGGGAGCATCGCCGCAGTGCCGGCACGGACGAAACAAATCGCGCACTTCTCAATCTGCAGCCGCCGCCACGTAAGTCCTAGGCGGGGAAACCGGCCCGCGCCCGCGCCGGCACATCTGTGGACAGGCGTGTATTCGAACTGTCATAGGTTGTCGACAATAGCGTCGATAACTTATGACAGAACGGGGTGGTGATACGTGGCGTGCACCTCAACCGTTCTCGCCTCAGGCGGGGACAGCTCGGGGCTGAAACGAAGGCGGGGACCTGCACCTCGGGGAGCGCAGCCCGGGTGAGGAAGCAGCAACAGGCCAGGCCGCGGCGGTCGTGCTGCCGGCGGGCGCCCGCCGGCAGCCGCCCAGGACAATCCCGCCTGCCTTGACCACCCTCTGGGATAACTGCCTCCGTGCGAGCGGCGCATCCGTCTCTTGCGCCGGCGCACGGACGCCTCCGATCAAAAACCTGCGTCCCCCTGACCAGCTGCCCTCGCGCCGGCACCGCGGCCGTTCCGCCGCCAACCCGACCCAGGGCAGCGCAGCTCAAGAGTCCCCGCTACCTCGCGGGGACGCCCCGTTCGCGTCGAGCGTTGCGCCGTTAGGCGCATAGTCGAGACGTCGGCAGTGCTTCCGAAGCTTGGCTCATGGGCCGCTTCACTCTGCTCGAAACAGATGGGCTAAGTGCCGTGCGTGGGCTTGCGCCACCTCTCGACTATGCGCCTGACGGCGCAACGCTCGAGGCGAGCGGGGGAGGCGCCCGACTAAGAAGAGCTGTTCCTCCGACGAAATGGCCGGCCAGGGTCGGTTTCCGCCTCGAGGCGAACGGGGGAGCACGGGACGCGCATTCAGCCACATCAGCGCACAGCCTCGCCCGGAGGCCATTGCGCTAACCTCCCGGCGGGCCAGGGGAGGGGAGCGACGTGCAGAGGTTCGCGCTGGGACTCTCGCTGTTGCTGCACGCCACCGCCTTCGCGGTGGACCTCCCCATGCCGCCGCCTCCGGCAGGCCGTGCGCGGATGCCCCCGCTCAAGGCCGGTGAAAAGCCCAAGCTCCTCGTCTCGGACCTCGCCGCACAGGACGTCCTCCCCGCGCAAGCCGCGGCAGTAGCGGACGGCGTGGTCCAGACCTTGGCAGGGCGCAACCTCTTCCAGGTCATCTCCAGCCGGGATGTGCAGACGCTGCTCGGCATTGAACGCCAGCGTCAGATGCTGGGCTGCAACGCAGAGGAGCAGAGCTGCGCGGTGAACTTGGGCGAAGCCCTGGGCGCGCGCTTCGTCCTCTCCGGCTCGCTCTCCCGCCTGGGTGACGCGTACCAGCTCTCCCTCCAGGTCCTGGACACGGTGAAGGGCCAACCCGTGGGTCGCAGCACACGATTGGCGGGAGAGCTGGACACGCTCACCCTGCTCCTGCCCTACGCGGTCGCCGAGGCCACCGGCTCCCCCCTGCCGCCGCCACCCTCTCGTGTCCTCCCGTACACGCTCCTCGCGGTCGGCGGCGCGGCGTTCGCGGGCGGAGGCTTCTGGGGAATGCTCGCCCTCTCGCGCGAGCGGGTGCTGAACGATGAGCTCTGCCCGGGCGGTGCGGTGAACAGCCGCTGCGCCGGGACCAACCTCTCGCTCCGGCAGCAGTACGTCGAGGAGAACCAGGCCATCGGACGGGACAAGAGCCTCTCGCTCATCCTGCTGGCCACCGGGGTCGCCGCGGCGGGCGCGGGTTTCTACCTGATGCCCCCGGCGGAGGGCGGCCCGCGGGTGGCGCTGGTGCCCTCGGCGAACGGCATGGCGCTGGTGGGAGTGTGGCCGTGAAGCCCCGTCGCCTGGCGGCGTTCGCGCTGGCCCTCGCGCTGGCCTGCAGCGGTGGCCTCCTGGTGGATGCCGGGAACGCCTACCCCTGCCACTTCTCCTTCGATGAGCTCGATGCCGGCGTGAGCGAGTGCCCGCCCGGCTGGGTGTGCGGCGTGACCGACCGCTGCCAGCCCGCGGCGGACGAGGGCATCCCCTCCGAGGCGTACACCGTCCACGCGCCGCCGAGCTTCGACGCGGGCGTCACGCGCCAGCTTCCGGGCAAGCTCACCGAGCCGGTGGAGACCGTGGCCCGGGACGCGCTGGCCCCGGCGCACCTCGCCGCCACCGCGCTGCTGCCCGACGGCGGCGCCCGCCTCTACCGCGTGAAGGACTTCCAGGTGACGGGGGACGACGTCGCGGCGGCCACGGACCTCGCGCTGATGGGCGACATGGCGCTGGCGGTGGTGGCCGAGAACCTCCTGGCGGTGGACCTCTCCTCCGGCGTGCAGATTTCTCCGGTGAACGCCGGCGTCCCGCCCCCGCAAATTCCGCTGCGCAGCGCCACCTTCGTCCGCGCGGCGGCGACGGAGGACCAGGGCGGCGCGCGCCTCTTCGGCGTGGGCGCGCGGGTGGCGACGGTGGCCCGCGCGGGCGAGGTGAAGCGGGATGCCGGCGCCTCGCCCTGGTACGCCACGATGTACGACGAGGCGCTGGTGGTGGACAAGAACGGGCCGGACGCCGGGGCGCGCTCCCTGGAGGTGCTCGAAGTTCGCGCCTTGAGCCGCCGCCAGCTGGAGCTCCCCTCGGTCACGCTGCCGTCTCCCACGCCGGACGTGCTGCTGCCCATCGCGGTGACGCGGGATGGCTTCTACTACCGCTCCAACGCCGGGCCGGTGGAGCGCTGGACGCGGCTGAACGCGGACGATGAGCCGCTGGTGGAGACGGGGCCCGTGACGCCGAAGGACGTCCGCCTGCACCTGAGCGAGAACGGCGAGCTCTGGAGCGTGGCGTACACCCCTGTGGGCGCATCCCCCGTGCTCTCGACGTGGCGGCTGGAGCGCGGCCGGCCGTCGACGCTGCGGCGGGCGTGGAGCGACTGCACGCCGTGTCCGCGCGGGTTGGTGGTCGGCTTCACGCCCAGCTCCGCGCTCGGCAGCCCCATCGTGGAGGTCCTCTGTGACGCGCAGTCGCTCGACGCCGGCGTCGGCGGCCGGCGTTCGCTCTGGAAGGTGACCGGCTCCAGCGCGCTGGTCACCACCGAGCGCTGCCAGCTGGACGCGCTGGAGCCGGCGTTCGACCTCGCAGAGGTAGGCGCCACCGAGCGGCGCTTCGCCGTCGCCGAGGCGACGGGCACGGGCGTGGCCCTGGGTGGGGCGCACGGCCAGCTCTGGGTGGGCAGCACGCTCTCCACGGCGTTGCCGCTCTTCCTGGACCGGGTGCCGCTGGGCCTGGGCGCCATCCAGCTCCCGGGCGCGGGCGGGAAGCTGGAGCCGCGGCGCTTCGCGGTGACGGAGCGCTACGTCGCTGCGGAGCTGGGGAACAACGGCCTGGTCAGCCTCCCGCTGGGCGCATTGACCGACGCGCCGCTGGAGCCTGGCGTGGGCCCGCGCGCGCTGGTGCGCGAGGCGAACGGGTGGATTCTCTCCGGCAGCGCGGACCTCGTGAAAGTGGAGCCGCGCGTCGGGACGGGCGCGCCGCTGCAGCTGTCGTTCGGACCGCGCGTGCTGGGGCCGCGAGGAGAGCCTTCGCCCGGCCCGTTTGCCGGCGAGGCGCTGCGGGCGGTGTCAGACGGCGGGGTGAGCTCCATCCTCGTCGGCGCGAACGACAGCCTCTACCTCTACCGCGTGGGCACGCTGGCCGACGCGCCCACTGACCGCAACGGCCTCACCCCGCAGCTGACGCCGGAGCCCGGCTTTCCCATCCGGTCGCTCACGGTGGACCGCACCTCGTCCACGCTGGACTTCCACGCCCCGCCGGGCGCGGAGGGGCGGGTTCCCCAGGTCCTGGGCTACCTCGTCACCTCGCGCAACGTCTTCGAGTTCGAGCTCTCCGGCGCGCCGCTGCGCTGGACCCAGAAGCAGATTGTCCTGGCGCCCAACGAGCCGGTGGAAGTGTGGATGGACGACGCCACCACCTCCCGCGGCCGCGTGGGCTTCCGCGACGGCACCATCTTCACTCTGCCGGGCGGCTTCCCGCTGGCCCGCGCGCTGCCCTCCTCCAACGGCGGAGAGCCAGACCGCGTGCTGGACTACGCGAACTTAGGCGGCTGGCCGGTGGCCCTGGCGGAGAGCGGGCTGTACGGCGGCGTGCTGGAGCAGCGGGCGAACGGCAGCGTGGGCAAGCTCCTGCGCTGGGAGCGCATCGCGCTGCCGGCGGAGCTTACCCCGGAGGTCCTGCGGGCCTGCCGCATCGAGGTCATGCGGACGGTGGATGGGGCGTTTGAACGCTTCACCCTCATCCTCTTCACCGCCTACGGCCACGTGTACGTCCTCCCCGCCTTGAGCCGGGAAGTGGGGAAGTAGGGACGCCGCAGGCCCAACCTGATATCGCGACGGCGCCGCATCAACGTGGAGGCCACGGTTGGCTGCTTCGGACGAACGCCGCATCGCGCTCTTTCTCGACTTCGAGAACCTGGTGACCAACACCGGGATAACCCCGACGTCGTTCGACCTGCGGCCGGCGTTGGATCAGCTGCTGGAGAAGGGGAAGGTCATCTTCCGCCGGGCGTACTGCGACTGGGCGCGCTTCCGGGACGCCAAGCAGAAGCTGCATGACCAGGGCGTGGAGCTGGTGGACGTGCCGCCCTCCACCCGCGCCGGGAAGAACGGCGCCGACATGCGCCTGGTCATCGACGCGCTGGAGCTCTGCTACGCGCGCGAGCACATCAACACCTTCGTCATCGCCTCCGGCGACAGCGACTTCTGTCCACTGGCCTACAAGCTGCGCGAAAACGACCGGCTGGTGATTGGGCTGGGCGTGAAGGAGGCCACCTCGCCGCTCTTCGTCAAGGCGTGCGACGAGTTCATCTACCTGCGCCCGCCGGGGAAGAGCGAAAGGCCCAAGGCGTCCTCAGGGAAGACCCACACCCGCGGCAGCGCGGGTGGGCGTGCCGGCAGCAAGCCGTCGCGCGAAGTCCCCGAGGTGGCGCGGGAGGTGGTGGCGAGCCTGCTGGGCCGAGCGACCGGCCCCCTCAACCCCTCGCTCATCAAAGAGACCATCGTCCGCAAGGAGCCGGACTTCGACGAGCGGGACCACGGCTTCTCCACCTTCTCCAAGCTGCTGGAGGCGATGGAAGAGCAGCACCTGCTCAAGCGGCAGCAGCTGCGAGGGCGGCAGTGGTACGTCGTCCCGGCCGAAGGCACCCCGGGCCCGGCCGCCGATGGCGGCAACGAGGTCAGCGAGCCCAACGGCGAGGCCGTCGACGACGAGATGGACGAGGAAGAGGTCTACCCAGACCCCGTGGAGTGACGCCGCGTCAGCTGCGGACGCGCTCCACGGTGTTGGCCGGCAGGGCGGTGGGCTCCAGCGTGCCGCCGCCCAGCCGTTTCTCCCACACGGCCTCCAAAGCGGCCACCCGCATCCGGAGCGACTCCAGCTCCGGGACCGGGCGGACGTTCGACTCCTTCAGCTTGAGGTAGGCGTCCAGCACCGGCTTGAGCGCGAACCGCAGCGTCAGCGCCAGCATGGGCAGACCGATAACGATGGACGTGGTGAGAACAGCGACGACACCCTCGGTGACGTTCATGGGGCCTCCAGCGCGCATAAACGCCCGAGGCGGTCCGCGATTGCAAACCGCCCGGAGAATTTCGGCGGCAGATTGAGCACTGCGTCGCCTCCCCGTTCGCGTCGAGCGTAGCGCCGCTGCGAGGAGCTAGGTCCGGAAGCGGCGCCGAGCGGCGAGCGCGGCGAGGCCGACCATCAGGGCGAGGATGCTGAAGGCCCCCGGAGCGCCGGAGCAGCAACCCGGGCTGGGCTCGTCGCCAGTGCCGGTGCCGGGCCCGCCATCGGGCGAGCTGGAGGTCGGGATGCAGTTGTTCCGCTTGCACACCGTCCCGGAGGGACACTTAAGGTTCCCGGTCGCGCCGGAGCAGTAGTCCTCCACGCAGGCGCCGTTCACGCAGACCTGGTTCCGCTTGCCGGCCGTGTCGCAGCCGCCGTTGCAGGGGATTTCATCCACGCACTGCCCCGCGGAGTTGCAGTACTTCCCGGTGGCGCAGGTGGTGGTGCAGAACGTGTTGCACGCACCATTCACGCACGCCTGGCCGCTGGCGCACTGCACTCCGCTGCACGGGTCCGCAACGCACGCCTTGTTCATACACATCTGCCCGCTGGGACAGCCCTGCGCGTAGCACGTCTCGTCGCACCCGCCTGAAGGGCCCAGCTCTCCGGCCACCACCTGGGAGATGGCGTCGAGCGCCGCCTGAAGCTCAGTGGCGTTATTGGCCACGTAGTAGCAGCTGGTGGGGCTGCCGGCATCGCAGCCTTGCTTCTGAACGCCGCCGGCGATGGCCATGCGCATCAGGTTGCCGGTGGAGCCGCCTGCGAAGCCGAGGACGAACGTCTTCACGCCGCCATCCCTCGCGGCGGAGATGGCGTCAACCGACGCGGTCACGGCATCGATTGTCGTTGCGCAGTTTGGATCTCCGTCGGTGACGAGCATCACGTACCGAGGGCGCGAGGTGTCCTTCATGTCCGTGCGGGTCATCGCCGTGGTCATCGCCAGAGCGGTGGGCGTCGCCCCTTCAGGCGCTTGAACATTGAGGACATCGTTGATGCTTTGAGCGGTGCCGAAGCCGCAGGTCACCGAACGGCAGGCCGTCGTGGGATTGGGATAGGAGCAGACAGGGTCCGAAATGAGGCAACCCGAGGTGCCACCCAAACCAAACAGCTCAAGCCCGTAGCGAAACTTGTCACCGGCGCCGCCGACCAATGTGGCGATCGCAGTACGCGCGACGGGGTACTTGGTGGGCCCATTGGAAGAAACCTGCATGTTCATGCTGCCGGACACATCAAAGACAATCAGGACGTTCGGGCATTTCGGTGCGCCCGTCTGTGCTGATGCGGTAGCGGAAAAGAAAGACAACAACGCTGAGGCCACGAACGACTGCGACGTGCGCACGTGAACCACCCGGTAGCTGCCCCTTTTTTGAACGGGACCAGCGTATTCGGTGCGTAAAGACAGGCGCTATGTAGCGAGATGTGCGGCTTGGTCGAAGTGAATCTATTCGAGCACTTCGACGGAAGTCTCTCCGCCTCCGTATCCGCCACCGATGACCACCGTGGATCCGCTCACCACCGCTGCGCCGTCGACATGAGGGGCGTCGAGTGAAGGGCCGGACGTCCAGATGCCCTTGGAGGGGTCGTAGATCTCCGAGGTCGACGTGGTGCCGTGCAGCGTCTCTCCCCCTGCGACGAGCACTCTGCCATCTGGAAGGACCAAGGCGGTCGCGAGGACGCGGGGCAGCGCCAGCGGGCCGGGCGAGTTCCAGACGTTCTTCGCTGGATCGTAGAGCTCGCAGGAGCTGAGCACCCCTCCGTCAGAGATTCTTCCGCCTGCGATCAGAACCTCTCCCGTGCTCAGCGAGACAGCGACATGACCGGTTCGTGGCGTCTTCAGGGATGCAGCAGGCGACCACGAGTTGAAAGCAGGGTCGTAGATCTCGCTCCTGCCCGTGACGGTCGCGGGCAGCCATTCCTCAACGCCACCGGTGACAAGGATGCGACCGTCTCGAAGCGTCGTTGCCGAGTGCTGCTCGCGCACGTGCTGCATCGGTGCGGCGGCGGACCACGAACCCGTCGCCGAATACAGCTCGCTCGTCGACAGGGTGTTTCCTGTCTTCACGCTCCGACC
This sequence comes from Myxococcaceae bacterium, assembly GCA_044230055.1. Classification (GTDB taxonomy): domain Bacteria; phylum Myxococcota; class Myxococcia; order Myxococcales; family Myxococcaceae; genus JBGART01. The sequence goes on from JBGART010000003.1 coordinate 65,877, forward strand.
GCCGCTGACGAGGACGCGGCCATCGCGCAGGCTGCTGGCGGTGTGATTCTGTCTCCATTCCAGCATCGCCCCTGTCGTGCCCCACGTACCCGCGTCGACCCGGAACACCTCCGCACTCAACGTGGAGCGTGCGACGTTACCGCCGGCAAACAAGACATCGCCGGTCGGCAGCAGCGAGGTTGTCGCGCCCTGTCTGGGCGCCAGCGAGTCCGGCCTTGATGACAAGGAGCGCGTCGCCGGGTCGTAGATCTCCGTTGCTTGAGGCAGGAAGTCGAAATCCGTTCCCGTCCAGAGCACCCGTCCGTCAACGAGAACGGTCGCCGTCACATGGTTGTGGAGCTGCGAGAACGTGCCGACCTTTGTCCAGCGCGGAGGAAGACAACCCGCGTCATCCCGCCGGCAGCCAGCGTCTGCGCCGCCATCAAAAGAAGAACCCGCGTCCCCGACGCCCGCATCAGGAACGGAAACAGACGCGTCGTTTGACGGCTCGACGCCCGCATCGAACCCGGCCGCATCCGCTTCTTCCGCGGGCGTTTCGTCCGGCCGGATGCACAGCTGATAGCGGAGATCGCAGTACGCGTTCGGGACGAGCTTCCGGCACTGCTCGTCATCGGTGCAGACCTTCCCCGTGCGACAGGCCGTGGCCTGGAGCACCCCGACAGCCACCAAAACTCCCAACCCACCGCGGATTCGCACGGACGTGTCCCTCGACTCAGAGGTGTTCGGCGGCGCTCTTACCTCTGATCCAACCCACCAGGTCAGCAGATCCGTCGTTGGTGCTCGACGGGTGCGGAGCGTGGCGGTAGATGCCGGGGTGCTTGCGCTTGCTCTCCCTCCACCTGCGGGACTTCCGCAACCTCGCGGACGTGACCGTCTCTCCGTCGTCGCACGCGACAGTGGCGGTGGGCCAGAACGGGCAGGGGAAGACGAACCTCCTGGAGGCCATCTACTTCCTGGCCACGCTCAAGCCGCTGCGGGCGGGGAAGTTGGCGGAGTTGGTCCGGTTCGGGGCGGAGCAGGCGCGGGTGACGGGGCGGTTCCTGCTCAAGGGGGCGGAGCGGGAAATCAGCGTGGAGGTGACGCGCGCGCTGCGCCAGGCGTACGTGGATGGCAAGCGCGCGCCGAGCCTGGAGGCGTACTTCGGCGGCGTGTCGGTGGTGGCGTTCACGCCGGATGACCTCGCGGTGGTGAAGGGCGGGCCGGACGGACGGCGCAGCTTCCTGGACCGCGCGGTCTTCAACCGCTTCCCCGCGTTCCTCAAGGAGAGCCGCGACTACGGCCGGGCCCTCAAGAGCCGCAACCGGCTCCTCAAGGAGCGCGCGCCGGCGTCTTACCTGGGCGCGTACGACGAGGCGCTCTCACGCCTGGGGGCACGCATCTGGCTGCGCCGCAGGCAGTTGATGGGCGAGCTGTCCGAGCGCGCGCAGACCGCGTTCGCCGCCATCGGCCGGACGGTGGACCCCGCGCACTACGCCTACGCGCCGAGCTACCTGGAGCTCGACTTCGCCACCGCGGCGGAGGAGACGCTGCAGGCGGCGCTGGGGGACAAGCTCATCGCCCGCCTCCCGAGAGACTCCGAGCGCGGCTTCACCTCCGTCGGGCCCCACGCGGATGACCTGGAGCTGGCGCTCGGCGACCGCGCGGCGCGCACGTACGCCTCACAGGGACAACAGCGGGCGTTGGTGCTGGCGTGGAAGATTGCTGAGATCGAAAACCTCCACGCCACGCTGGGCTTCATGCCGCTGCTGCTGCTCGACGACGTCTCCAGCGAGCTGGACCCTGAACGCAACGCCTACCTGATGCAGTACCTGGCCCGCAGCGGAGCGCAGGTGGTGCTGACCACCACGGACGCCACGCTCGTCCAGGCCGCCGCGAGCGGCGATGCGCTCTGGTACACCGTTTCGCAAGGGACGCTCACCCCGGCCGGCCAGAGGCAACCGTTGGTCGACAGACCCGACGAAACCGGGCGTTAAGTCGCAACCCGCTGTGTTAGGTGTCCCGGCCCGCGATGTCCGAGCGCTTCTTCCCGTTTGATCCCCGCGGCACGCGGCAGAGCTTCGTCCTTGGGGCACTGGCGTGCGCGGCGCTGACGGCGTGGGCGGCGGTGGGGGCGTTGGGGCAGGCAGACCGGCTGGCGGCGGTGCGCGCGGTGGCGAGCGCGGCGGTGATGGTGGCGTTCGGGTACGGGTGGTACCGGCTGCGGCCGCGGAGCGGGTGGGGCGTGACGGTGTCGACGTCAGGGCTGACGCTCGCCCGGCCGCTGGCGGGGGAGCCGCTGCGGGTGGACTGGCGCTACGTGAAGGGGGCGAGGCGCGAGCGGACGGGAGGCGGCAAGCTGTTGCTCGTCCTGAGGCAGGGGGAGGAAGTGCCCATCGGGGCCCAGATGTTCCCCTCGCGGAAGGCCTTCAACGACGTGGTGGATGCGGTGGGGGAGCACCTCCAACCCACGCGGTATGACGCCTGATGTCGAGTGTTGACTTGACGCGTCAAAACGCTCGCTTCAGCGCGCCTGACGAGAGCCAGATTTCGAAGTGAAATTATAGCTTTAACCCGGCTCGAGTTCCTTTACGGTCAGCCGCCCACATGCTAGAAAACTGAGTCTTTTGCCCCCAGAACCAGGACTGAAATCGTGATGGCAAAGCCAGCCACAACTGAAGCGAAGGCGGGGTCCAATCCGGCCGAGTACGGCGCCGCCTCCATCACGGTGCTTGAAGGCCTGGAGGCGGTCCGCAAGCGCCCGGGCATGTACATCGGCGACACGGCGGTCTACGGCCTTCACCACCTGGTCTACGAGGTGGTGGACAACTCGGTGGACGAAGCGCTGGCGGGCTTCTGCACGGACGTGGACGTGGTCATCCATGTCGACAACTCCATCTCCGTCACAGACAACGGCCGCGGCATCCCGGGGGAAGTTCGAAAACTCCGCGTACAAGGTGTCCGGCGGCCTGCACGGCGTGGGCGTGTCCTGTGTGAACGCGCTCTCCGAGTGGCTGAACCTCGAGATCCAGCGCGACGGCAAGGTCTTCGAACAGAAGTACGCCCGCGGCATCCCGCAGCAGAAGGTGGCGGAGATTGGGACCACGCAGAAGCGCGGGACCAAGGTGTCGTTCAAGCCGGACACCACCATCTTCGAGGTCACCGAGTTCAACTTCGACACCCTCTCGCAGCGCCTGCGGGAGCTCGCGTTCCTCAACGCCGGCCTGGGCATCCGCATCACCGACGAGCGGACCTCCAAGGGCCACGAGTTCAAGTTCGAGGGCGGAATCGTCTCCTTCGTGGAGTTCCTCAACAAGTCGAAGGAAGCGCTGCACCCCAAGCCCATCTACTTCTCCGCGCAGAAGGACGGCGTTGAGCTCGAAATCGCCATGCAGTGGAACGATGGCTACGACGAGCGGATTTTCACCTTCGCCAACAACATCAATACCCACGAGGGCGGGTCGCACCTCTCCGGGTTCAAGAGCGCGCTCACCCGCACCATCAACAACTACGCGGACAAGGCAGAGCTCTGGAAGGACCTCAAGGAGACGCCGGCCGGAGAGGACGCGCGCGAAGGCCTGGCGGCAGTCATCTCCGTCAAGCTGCCCAACCCGCAGTTCGAAGGCCAGACCAAGACCAAGCTCGGAAACTCGGAGCTCAAGGGCGTGGTCGAACAGATGGTCAACGAGCAGCTGGCCACGTACCTCGAAGAGAACCCCAACGCGGCGAAGAAGATTGTCGGGAAGATTGGGGACGCCACGCGGGCGCGCATCGCGGCGCGCAAGGCGCGTGAGACGGTGCGGCGCAAGGGCGTGCTGGACGGCGCGTCGCTGCCGGGCAAGCTGGCGGACTGCCAGTCCAAGGACCCCTCGGAGAGCGAGCTCTACATCGTCGAGGGTGACTCCGCAGGCGGCTCCGCCAAGCAGGGCCGGGACCGGCGCAACCAGGCCATCCTCCCCCTGCGCGGCAAGATTCTGAACGTGGAGAAGGCGCGCTTCGAGAAGATGCTGACCAGCGCGGAGATTGTGACGCTCATCACCGCGCTGGGGACGGGCATCGGCAAAGAGGAGTACGACGCCACCAAGGCCCGCTACCACCGCATCATCCTGATGACGGACGCAGACGTCGACGGCAGCCACATCCGCACGCTGCTGCTCACGTTCTTCTACCGGCAGATGCCAGAGCTCATCGCCAACGGGTACCTCTACATCGCGCAGCCGCCGCTCTACAAAGTGACGCGCAGCAAGAAGGACCGGTACCTCAAGAACGAGGGCGCGCTGGACGAGTACCTGCTCTCCATCGCTTCCGAGCGCGCGCGGGTGGTGACGCCCAAGGGCGAGCTCACCGGCGACGCCTTCAAGGCGATGCTGGAGAAGGTCATCACCTACAAGCAGCGGCTGGACAAGCTGGCCAAGCGCCGGGACCCGCGGGTCATCGACGCGCTGGTGCAGGCCACCCAGTTTGAAGCGGACACCCTGCTGGACCTCGCGGCGGTGCAGCGCGAAGGCGAGAAGATGTCCGCGTACTTCGAAGCGCGGATGCCGGACATCCTCGACCACCTCTCCAGCTTCCGGAAGGATGACCCGGAGCACCACTCCAAGAAGCTCGTCTTCCGCACGGAGGTGAACGGCTCCCCGCGGGAGACGGTCATCGACCACGCCTTCCTCTCCAGCCCGGAGTACCGCGAGCTGCTCTCCCTGCGGGACGCCTTCGCTTCGCTCGGCCCGGCGCCGTACACGGTCAAGCTGGAGGAGGGCGAAGTGACCACCTACACCGTCCAGGAGGTGCTGGCGGCGGTGAAGGCGGACGCGTCCAGGGGCTTGGCCATCCAGCGCTACAAGGGGCTGGGGGAGATGAACCCGGAGCAGCTCTGGGAGACGACGATGGACCCCACCCGCCGCACGCTGCTGCAGGTGCGCGTGGACGACGGCGTGGAGGCGGACACCATCTTCGGCCTGCTGATGGGCGAAGCCGTGGAGCCGCGGCGCGAGTTCATCGAAACCAACGCGCTGGACGTGCAGAACCTGGACATCTGAAACACCGAGGGCCTCTCCCTTCCGGAAGAGGCCCTCGGGCTAAACCAAAGTTGCCCGAAAAAATCAGGTGCCCTTCGCCGCGGGCGCCGCCGGGGCCGCGTCCTTCTTCGAGAGCTCCAGGTCCAGCGTCACCTTAATCTCGTCGCCCACCACCACGCCGCCGGCCTCCAGCGCCTTGTTCCAGGTGAGGCCGAAGTCCTTCCGGTTGAGGGTGGTGGTGGCGGTGGCGCCCGACTTGGTGTTGCCCCAGGGGTCCTTCACGGCCTGGGTGGGGCCTTCCACGTTCAGCACCACCGGCTTGGTGACGCCGTGGAGCGTGAGGTCGCCGGTCACCTTGAGGCCGTCCTTCGCCTTCTCCACCTTCGTGGACTTGAAGGTGAGCGTCGGGAACTTCGCCACGTCGAGGAAGTCAGCGCCCTTGAGGTGCTCGTCGCGCTTGGCGTCCAGGGTGTTGATGGTGGACGCATCAATGGTGGCTTCGACGGTGCTCTTGGTGACGTCCTTCTCGTCCACCTTCACCACGCCCTTCACGCCGGAGAAGCCGCCGCGCACGGTGGAGACCATCAGGTGCTTCACGGCGAAGCTCGCGGCGGAGTGGGAGGCGTCAATCTCCCAGTTGGCGGCGAGGGCGAACGAGGGGACCACGAGGGTTGCGGCTGCCAGAACGGCTCGGAAGTTGTTCATGTCTCTCTCCGTGGGTGGTTTCGCGCGGAACGTACAGCAGGCCATCGCGCCGCGGTCACAAATTTGGGACGGCCTTCGATGCGAAGGCGGCGAACGCGTTTCGCGCTACTCGTGCCAGTGCAGCACGGCGCCCTGCGTGCCGGCGCCCCAGAGGTCCACCGGCGAGGTGCCGGCCAGGTCTCCAAGGACCGCACCGCCCGCCAGCGGGGGAACCAGCGTCCGCCAGCCGGAGAGCTCCAGCCGCCGGAGCCCGCCCACGTCCGCGGTGTAGACAGCGCTGCTGCCGAACGCCAACACCGCGGTGAAGTTCGGCGCGGGCGCGGGCGCCGGCAGCTGGCTCCACGCGCCGTCCTGGAGCTTCAGCACCATCCCCGCTTCGCCCGCCGCGAAGGCCAGCCGGTCGCTCACCACGCTCACGCTGCGCAAGGAGCCGCTGGGGAGGTTGGGCGGCAGCGTCTGCTCCTTCCAACCCATCCCGTCGAAGTGCGCGGCGAAGGGCGCGCCGCCCTTGAGGCCCACCACCAGCACGTCGTCCGGCCCCGCGCCGTCGAGGTCCTCCAGCGTGGCGTTCAGCAGCGGCGGGTAGAGCTGAACGGTGTTGGGCGGGCGCCAGCGGAAGGGCTGCCCGGCGGAGGCGGCGCCCATCACCGTCACCGTCGCGGGCGGACCGAACGCCGCCAATCCGACAATGCGCCCGCCGGGGACGGACTGGGTGGACGGGTCACAGCTGCCGGAGGGGGACACCAGCCCGTGGTAGAGCCCGCCGCTGGAGTCGCCCAGGTAGAACTGGTTGGTGCCCTCCAGGGCCTCGGCCGCGCTGAAGTCCACGCCGGCGCTGGAGCAGGCCATGTTGGTCAGCAGGAAGCTGACGCCGCCGTAGCGCAACCCCACCCGGTTGCCTGGCCCGACGAGCAGCGCGTCCCCCGCCCGCGGTGAGGTGATGGCGGCCCAGTCGCCCGTGCCGGTGTCGGACCTGCGCACCCAGCTGGAGTTGTTGGGGCAGATGCCGCTGCCGTTCTGCGCGTCGACGTTCACCCCGTCGCAGTTGTTGTCCTTGTCGTCGCAAACCTCTGGCGCGCCGGGGTAGGTGAGGGCATCCCCGTCGTCGCAGTCGGTCTTGTTGGCGGCGTAGCCGTCGCCCGGGTTGCCGCACGCCAGCACGCCGGCGTCCGGGTTCCCGCGGCCGTCCCCGTCCAGGTCGCGGAACCAGTCGGTCCCCACCTGGGTCTGCACGCAGCGCACGCCGCCGTCGCTCTCGCAGGCGTAGACCGCGGCGCAGCCCAGCTGCGGCGGGCAGGCGAGCCCGCGCCCGGTGCCCTCGTCCACCGCGCCGTTGCAGTTGTTGTCTGCGTTGTCGCAGCGCTCGGGCGTGGGGCCGACGGCGCCGCTGCAGGCGCTGAACGCCCCGCCGGAGCAGGCCTGAACGCCGGCGACGCAGGTGCCCGCGCCGGGGGTGCCGGCGTCGAACGGGTAGCAGCTGCGGTCAAAGCCATCCACCACGCCGTCGCAGTCGTTGTCGACGTTGTCGCAGCTCTCCGCCGCAGGCCCAGCCGCGCCCACGCAGGCGCCGTACGTCCCCGCGCTGCAGGCGCGCGTCCCCGTGCGGCAGGCGCCCACGCCCGGGGTGCCCGCGTCGAAGGGGTAGCAGGGCTGCGCCGGCACGCCCTCGTCCGCCACGCCGTCGCAGTCGTCGTCCTCGCCGTCGCAGGCCTCCGGGGAGGGCAGCACCTCGCCCACGCACGGGGTCCAACCCGCGTCCACGCAGGACTGGGTTCCGCCGCGGCAGACGCCCACGCCCAGCGCGGCACGGGGGCCGCTGTAGCAGGCCTGCGCGCTGCCGGACTGGCACGGGCAGCCCTCGTCAATCTGCCCGTCGCAGGTGTCGTCCTGGCCGTTGCACTGCTCTGGGGCGCCGGGGTGGGTGGAGGGCGCGCCGTCGTCGCAGTCCGTCCCTCCGGAGGCGCTGGCGACGTAGCGGTCGCCGTCCGCGTCCACTGCAAAGAGCGCCAGCGTCACGGAGGTATACGCGCGCGGCGTGAAGCGCAGGCCTTCGCTGCGGACCGTGGCCACCGCGGGGCCGCTGCAGGCGCGCTCGTGCCCGGTGGCCAGAAGCTGCAGCGAGGTGCTCCACCCCGCAGGCCGGAACACGGCGACGACGACCGACCCTTCGCCCCCCTCCTCCACCGGCAGGTCCAGGGTCTGGCGGTGGGCGGGGGTTTCCAGGTCCTGGGCGGTGACCTGGATGCAGCCCGGCTGGAAGCCGGAGTAGGTGACCAGCAGACGAATGGCCCCATCCGCGGGGGGAGCGCCCGCGCAGCCAAAAAGCGCGCAAACGAGGAGAGCGGGCCAGGGAGAGCGCAACGGCGTCATTCTAGGGCCTGAAGGCCGCCAGGCTCATTCCGGGGGGAGGATCCACCCTTACAGTGTGGACCTATGACTCAGGGGTTCCGGCGCCAGGCGAGTTTGCGTATCATCGCCGCGCAGCATTCGGTTCCAGGGCAGACGCTGGGGCGTCGTCTAATGGCAGGACATCAGACTTTGGCTCTGATTATCAAGGTTCGAATCCTTGCGCCCCAGCCAGACTGCCTGCGCAGGCGATGACGAGCCGAAAAGGACGGCACGATGCTCACGAAGGTCCTGCAGCTGGTGTCGGTGGGGAATCCTCCGCCGGGCCTCCTGAAGGATTTGGAGGAGCCGCTGCTCACCCACATGGGCGTGACGGCCGTCCAAAGTAAGACCCAGCTCACCGCGCCCACGTACGCCTTCAACAAGGACCGCAACCAGTACCACTCCAACGCCATCATGCGGCGGCTGGTGCCGCTGATGGAGCCGATGCAGAAGTTCGTGCTCGGCGTGGTGGAGGTGGACCTCTTCGTCCCGGACTCCACCTTCGTCTTCGGCGAAGCGGACCGCGAGTCCCGGGTGGCGCTGGTCTCCCTCTTCCGCCTGCGTCAGGGCGTGGAGGAACCCGCGCTGCGCCGCCGGCTCCAGGTGGAGACGGTGCACCAGGCCGGGCACCTGGTGGGCCTGTCGTACTGCGATGACCCGCGCTGCGTGATGTTCCTGGCCACCACCCCGGTGGACGTGGACCGCAAGGGCGCTGCGCTCTGCAACGTCTGCCGCAACGAGCTCACCAAGCTCAACCGCTAGCTCTCCAACACCGGCCGCCCCCCTCCGTTTGACGCGCCTGCCTCCGCCTTTCTAGAAGCGGAGGGATGAACGGTTTTCGCAGGTGCGTGGCAGCGGCCGCGCTGCTCTCGGCGGGTTGCGGCGTGCTGGACGTGGACGGCTCTGGCGGCGGTGCGGGTGGCCTGACGTCGTTCGTGGAGGGCTACGCGTTCATCCGCAAGGATGACCGGAACCTCTACGTCACCGACAAGGCGGACGGCTTTCAGGACGTGATGCAGGTCACCACCAGCGGCAACAACAAGCACCCCGCGCTCTCGCCCAACGGCAAGCAGGTGGTGTTCGTCCACGCCACGCCCACCGCCAGCGAGCTTCAGCTGGCCACGCTGGGCAGCACGTCAGAGCCGGCGGTGGTGCTGGCCTCGGACGCCACCCGCCGCAACTTCCGCAACCCGGTCTTCTCCCCCGACGGAACCAGCCTGGTCTTCGCCTACGACAAGGGCGCGTCGTCCTACCTGGGCAAGGTGTCGCCCAGCGGCACCGGCTTTCAGGAGCTGGGCAACGGCGCGCCGTCCTACAGCGCGCCGTCGTACTTCCCCGACGGCCGCTCGGTGCTGGCCATCGCCGGCAGCAGCGCCTCCGGCTACGCGCAGCTGGAGCGCGTGACGCTGGCCGACGGCAAGGCGGTCACCGTCGCGAGCTCCCTGGGCGACGCCACCTCCATCGCCAACCGCGCGGTCGTCTCTCCCGACGGTACGAAGGTCGCGTTCGACGGCCGGTTGGCCTCCGGCGCCACCCGCATCTTCGTGCTCGACCTGGCGACCAAGGCGGTGCACCAGGTGACGGACTACCCGGGAGACCCCAACGCGCTGGACAGCTTCCCCACCTGGGTGGGCAACAGCGAGGTGGCCTTCTCCAATGACCTCGGCGGCGCGGACCAGGTGTACGCCATCTCCGCCACGGCGATGAACGGCAGCGGCAAACTCAAGCGCGCCTCCGCCATTGAGCCCTGGTACGGCAGCACCGCGGACTAGCGTTACTCCACCCGGAACGCGTCCACCTGCGTGCTGATGCGCTCGGAGGCGGCCAACAGGCCGTTGGCCACCTTCTCCGCGCTCTCGAAGACGACGGCGGTGTCCTTCATCGCCTCTTCCAGCGAGTCCAGCGCGCGGGAGATTTCCAGGATGCCGCTGTACTGCTGCTTCACGGCGCTGGCGATTTCCTTCGTCCCCACGCTGTTCACCTCCACGATGACGGAGAGCTCGCGCAGGCGGTTGCCGGACTCCTGAATCTGCTCCATGCCGTGGGAGATTTTCCGGCCGCCCTCTTCGCTGGTGGCGGCGGTGGAGCGGATGGCCTTCTCCGCGTTCCCCAGAATCTCCCGGATGCGCACCGTGCTCTCGATGGAGCGGTTGGCCAAAGAGCGCATCTCCGCGGCCACCACGTCGAACCCGCGGCCCCACTCGCCGGCGCGCATGGCCTGAATGGCCGCGTTGAAGGCCACCACGTTGGACTGGTCCGCCAGGTCCTTCACGCGCTCGGTAATCTCGCCAATCTCCAGCGTCCGCTCCAGCAGCGTGGCGATGGTCCCGACGATGGCTTCGGTCTGGTTGCGAATCTCCTGCAGCCCGCGCAGGGAGCGCTCCACGGACTGCTGGCCGGCGACGCTCAGCTCGTCCGCGTTGGCCGCGCGCACCAGCACCTCTTCCGCGCGGCTGGCGGAGAGCGCGGACACCTCCTGCACCACCCGCGCGCTGGTGGAGAGCTCGGTCAGGTTGATGGTCTGCCGCTCCATCAAAGTCGTCTGCGCCCGCATCATCTGGCTCAGCCCGCCCACCGTCTTGAGCATCTCCTCCTTGGAAGAGCGCAGCGAGCGCAAGAGCTCCCGGAGCTGGTCCAGCATGCTGCGGAAGCTGGTCATCAACACCTGCGTCTCCAGCGGCTCCCACCAGCTCGCCTCATCCAGCCGCTGGGTGAGGTCCCCGCCGCCCACCGCGGCCGCCGCCTTGGCGATGCGGGAGATGGGCCGCATCAGCCAGCCCGCCATGGGCACCGCCGCGAGGACCGCGATGAGCAGCGCGAGGAGGGCCGCCAGGAGGCCGGCGCGCTGGGCAGTCCCCGCCTCCACGTGGAGGGTGGACTCGTCCCACGCCACCACCACCGTCCAGGTCAGGTGGTGCGCGGTGAAGTCCACCGCCGCGGTCCGCACCCGGGTGCCTTTGTCGTCCAGCCCGTCGCGGAGGATGGAGTTGCCGTTGGCGGCGCGGAAGGCGTCCAGCGCGGAGAGGTCCTTCAGCTCCTGCGGTGCCTGCGCGTCCGGGTGCGCCACCGCGCGCCCCAGGTGGTCCAGGATGTAGACCTTCACGGGGGACTCGCCCATCGCCTGGTCGGGCCGCTTGGCGACGGATTCGCTCATCACCTGTTCGGCCAGCTTCTGCACCTCGCCCAGGTCAAAGGAGGCGAAGGCGTAGGCGTCGAAGTTGGGCGCGGGCCCGCGGATGGGCGTGGCGATGGCGACGATGGGGCGCTTGAAGACCTTGGAGAGGAAGGGCTCTGACACCACCGTGGCGCTCGTTCGCAGCAGCTCCTTGAAGGAGTCCTCCTCGCGGAACACCTTGTAGGTGGCGTGCTTGCCCTCCGCGTCCTTCTCCGGGACCACCGCCAAGGGCAGCCCTTCGCGGGTGGCCACGCCCAGCACCGCCACGCCGGGCAGCGCGCCGTGGGAGGCCCGCACCATCGTCTGGAGGACGGCCGGGTCGCGGGTGCCGCGCGCCTCCACCTGCCGCGCGAGCGCCTCTACCACCCGGACACTGGCGTCCAGCCGCTGGGTGAGCTCCCGTGAGAGCGACTGCGCCACCCGAAGGCCCTGGGCGTCCGCCTGGTCCCCGCGGAAGCGCCGCCAGCGGGCGGACTCCCAGAGCGACAGCCCGCCGACCGGCACCGCGGCCAACACGCTGACGATGATGAAGAGGTAGAGCTTGAAGCCAGGTCGCTTCATGCGCCGCGGCATCATAGGGCCCGCCACTTCGGAATGGCCGGTTTTCAGTCACACGGCCTTTGTCCGCAACGGGGCCGGAGCAAGTGGGCGAGAGCAGAGGTGTGGACCCCGTCGGCTTGACACCCCTCTTGGGGCTGCCTCGAATGCCCTCACGCGGGTCGTGTCAGGAGGCAACCTTTGGAACGGATGGAAGCGGTCCAGGTGTCCGAATTTCCGGCCGAGGCGACGCGGGTCCCCCAGAACACCGTCCGCGAGCCGCTCCTCTCACGGGCGCTGGCGGAGGTGTCCCGCCCGGAGCCGGACCCGGTCCGCCCCTGGGCCTTCGCGGCCATCGTGGTGACGGGGCTCTTGCTGGTGGGGGCGGTCACCGCCGCCTACGTCTTCGTACCCCGGCTGGACGCGCTCAACCGCAGCGTGGCGGAGCACGCCGCCCAGTCGCAGCGCTGGGGCGAGGAGACGTCGGCCCTGAAGGACCAGGCCCACGCGCTCAAGGTGGAGGTGGAGAACCTGCGCCTCTACATCGGCAGCGCGGCGAACGAAGACGTCCTCTTCCTCAAAATCATGATTTTGAAGCCGAAGATCGAGCAGGGCCTGGCCCGCGCCATCGCCCACCACGTGCACAAATATTCGGAGCTCTACGGCAAGGACCCCAACCTCGCGCTGGCCATCATCGCCATCGAGTCCGACTTCAACCCCAAGGCCACCTCCAGCGTCGGCGCGGTGGGCCTGATGCAGGTGATGCCGCAGTGGAAGAAGGTGCTGGGGATTCAGGGAGACCTGGATGACCCGGAGGTGTCCATCCGCTACGGGCTTCAAGTGCTCGGCTTCTACCTGGAGATGTACAAGGACATGGAGATGGCGCTCACCGCCTACAACCGCGGCCCCGGCCCGGTGGACATGGCGCTGATGCGCGGCAAGGACTCCAAGAACGGCTACTCCGCGCGCGTGCTGGAGGCCTACCAGCGCCTCAAGGCGCTCTCGGTCACCGCGTCGGGCAAGTAGTCAAGGGCCTTGGAGCAGGTGTTCCCGCAGCCGCTTGGCTTCGTCGTAGCGGCCTTCGTGCTCCAGGCAGCGGACCTTCGCCAGGCCCACCCGGCGGTAGATGCCGGTGTTGGGCTGCTCCCCGCCGCGCGCGTCCTGCAGCACCTCGCGCATCCAGTCGGACGCCCGGTACAGCACGTCCCGGCAGCGGCCTTCGGCGGCCATCCGCTCCATCTGCGCCACCCAGTACTCCTCGACCGCTGAAATCTCCTTCTCCAGCGGGCGGGCTGCGCGCACCTTCGCCGACTTCGCCGGGTAGGCCTTCCAGCCGTCCTGCGGCTGCGGCAGCGCCTTCCACTCGCTGGGGTCCCCGGTGAAGAGCTCCCGCCGCGGTGCCTCCTCCTCGGAGAGCGCGCTGGGCGACCGCTGCGGCAGGCCGGCCCACTCGTCGGGCGCGCTGGCGGGAGCTTCGGCCGCAGCGCCTGCGGCCGGAGGCTCGGCGTCCGAGACCGGGGTGGGCGCGGACAGCTCCTGCTCCGCCGAGTCTGACAGGCGCTGGGGCGCGGCGGCAGGGGGCAGGGTGCCCTCGCGCGACTGGGGTGGCGCCTTGAGGCGCGGCAGCAGGCCGCCTCCAGAAGGCGGGGGCGCGCGGGTGGCCACCGGTGGGCTGGCCTGCGCGGGCGCGGCGGCGGAGAGGTCCTCGGCAGGCGCGAGGTCCGGCATCAACTCCGAGAACTGCGAGCGCTCCGCCTTCTGCAGCGGGCGCAGGGCCACCTTTCCTCCGCGGCCCACGGTCAGCGCGCGGCCTTTGGGGACCTTCACCACCGAACGCCCGGTGGCCACCTCCACCTGTCCCTCCTCGACGGCGATGACCGTCTGGCCGACGGTCTGCTCCACGAGGAAGCGGGTGCCCAGCACGCGAATCTCCGTGGCGCCGGCGGCGATGGTGAAGGCGCGCTCGGGCCGGTGGGTGGCGGCGACCATCAACGTCCCGCGCTCCACCAGGAGGTGGACCTTGTCCGCCTCCAGCGACAACAGCCGCGCGTGCCCGCCGCCGAGGAGCCCAGCCCGGCTTCCATCCGGCAGCGCGAGCCAGGCTTCGCCGCGCGCCTCCGTGGCCAGCGCCGCGCCCGCGGCCAGCGCCGCACCGGTGCGCAGCCGCTCGCCGTGGGCGGAGGCGCGCCGGGCGAAGTCCACCTGCGCCAGCGCCTTCGCCGGCGCGGGGGCGGCGGGCTCTGGCGCGGGCTTCACGAGGGGCGCGGGCTGCACGGCCGGGGCGACGGCCACTGCCGACGGCGCCGGCGGCTCCTGCGTGCGGCCCAGCCGGTAGCCGAAGGTGAGACCCAGCGCGAGCACCCCGAGCGCGCCCGCGCCCGCCAGCACCGGGCCGCGCAGGCCGGACCAGAAGGAATCCCAGCGGTCTTTGAACGATGCGCTGTGCATCACCGAGTGCGCGGCGGCTGCCATCACCTTCTCGTCAATCCGCCGCCAGTCGGAGGCGGAGAGCGGCGGCGGCTCCGGGTCCAGCGTCCCGAGCGCGCCCTTCACGTCTTCAAACGCGCAGGTGCAGGGGATGCATTCGGCCAGGTGGGTTGAGATGCGCTCCACGGTGACCGCGTCCAGCTCTCCCTTGGCGTAGGCCCAGAGGGCCTGCTCTTCATGACGCGCCATCGCGGCCTCCTGCGACGGCGGCCATCGGCCGCATCAGGTAGCTGTCGCGCCGCATGCGGGAGACCGCCTGGGCGAACTCCTTGCGCGCGTGAAACAACCGGGAGCGCACCGTGTTGGGCGAGGTGTCCACCGCCTCTGCAATCTCCTCCGGGCCCATGCCCATCAGCTCGTGGTAGACGAACACCACCCGCTTCTTCGGCGTCAGCTTTTCCAGCGCCGCCTGCATCATCCGCGCGGCTTCGCTGGCCTGCGCTTTGTGCTCCGGGTCGAAGGCGTTGCCGGCCGGCTGCTCCGGGACTTCCGCCACCATGTCTTCCGGCCGCCGCTTGCGCGAGCGCAAATACATCAGGCCCACATTGGCGCAGACCCGGTGCAGGAAGGTGGAGAAGCGGGCCTCGCCGCGGTAGCGCCGCACGGCAGAGAGCAGCTGGACGTAGGTCTCCTGGATGAGGTCCTCCATGTCCGGGCTCTGGCCGACCAGCTGGTAGAGGACGCGGTAGGTGGCCTCGCGCGTGCGCCGGTAGAGCGCTTCGAAGGCGAGCAGGTCTCCGTCCCGGACGCGGTCGATGAGCGGGCCCAGCGGGTCCGCCTCGGAGGGCGGAGGCGTGTCGACCACCAGTCTGGGTGACGAGGTTGAGGCGGACACGTTGGAGACTCCCGCCAGCGATGAAACGGCCGCGCGCATCGACGGGTTCGATGCCGGGGCCATTCAAAGCGATCAATAGAAAGAACGCGAGGTGGGCACCGCTCACCCCACACGCCGGCCGCAGCACCTTGGTGTCCGGTCCCCGGTGGATTGATCAAAGTTTTTTCGAAGTCGCATGACGGGCGGCCGGATTGATCGCCCGCGCGCTGGGCGGCAACGGAAAGAACCGAAATCGGCGTCCGCAGGCCCGTGCGCTCGCCCCTTCGCCTTCATCCGCCTCACCAGGAGCCCCCTCATGTCCAGCGGTCGCACCCTCTCCCTCGCCTGTAGCGTTGCCGTCCTCTCCCTGCTCGCGGGCTGCGAGTACCACTTCTCCGGCCGCACCACGGACCCCGGCGGCGGACAGACAAACTGCAGCGGCCCGGGTTGCCCCGGCGACAGCTGCGCTTCCACCAGCACCTGCAACACCGACTGCGCCTGCCGCAGCGGCACCTGCGCCAGTCAGCAGACCTGCGAGGCGAACACCCAGTGCCCCAACGGCCTGTCGTGCATCCACGGCGTCTGCCACGCGGGCTGTGTTACCAACACCGACTGCCACGCCGGCGAGTCCTGCCGCAGCGGCGCCTGCGAGAAGCTGCCGAGCAACGTCCAGACGTGCAGCTGGTCCGCGGACTGCTCTGACCGCCGGGCGACGTGCATCAACGGCGCGTGCCGCGTGCCCTGCGTGAAGGACGTGGACTGCAGCGGCGGCAACGTGTGCGTGAACATGTACTGCGTCGCGCCCACCAGCACCCCCACGCCCACCAAGCCAGACGCGGGCACCCCCAAGCCGGACGCCGGCACCCCCGGCCGCGACGCGGGCACCGGCGGCACCTGCACCTTCAACAGCGACTGCGGCGGCGGTTGCTACTGCATCAATACGACCTGCTACCTGGGCTGCACCGCCGACACCGAGTGCCCGCTCACCGAGTCCTGCCAGCAGGGCATCTGCCGCCCGCGCGTCACCACCGGCTGCACCAAGCAGGCGGACTGCAGCGCAGGGAATGACTGCGTGAACGGCAAGTGCTCCAAGGGCTGCAAGGCGGACAACGAGTGCTCCGTCGCCGGTAGCACCTGCAAGATTGGGTATTGCACGCAGCCCAACAGCTGCACCGACAACTGCGACTGCCCCACCGGCCAGCGCTGCATCAGCAACCTCTGTCAGCTGTAGCCGGGTAGAAGAAATGGGGACAGGCCAAGCCTGTCCCCATTTTCTCACCGCTTCTTGCGCTTCGCCTTCGGCTTCCTCGCGGCCAGCGCGCGGCGGACGTGCTCCACGTCCTTGTCGCCGCGGCCGGAGAGGTTCACCAGCACCAGCGCGTCCGGGCCCAGGCCGGGGACCACCTTCTTCGCGGCGGCCAGCGCATGGGAGGTCTCCAGCGCGGGGATGATGCCTTCGGTGCGGGCCAGGTGCTGGAGGGCGTCCAGCGCCTCGTCGTCCGTGGCCTGCTCCAGCACCAACCGCCCCGCGTCCTTCAGGTACGAGAGCTCCGGGCCCACGCCGGGGTAGTCCAGCCCGGCGCTGATGGAGTGGGCCTCTGCAATCTGTCCGTCTTTGGTCTGCAGCACATAGCTGAGGGACCCGTGCAGCACGCCGGGCCGGCCGCGCGCGAGGGAGGCGCCGTGCCTCCCGCTGGCCAGCCCCTCTCCCGCGGCCTCCACGGCGATGAGCTTCACCTGCGCGTCGTCCACGAAGCCGGAGAAGACGCCCATCGCGTTGGAGCCGCCACCCACGCAGGCGATGACCGCGTCCGGGAGCCGGCCCGCCTGGGCCAGGCACTGCGCCCGCGCCTCCTTGCCAATCACCGACTGGAACTGCCGCACCATCGCCGGGTAGGGGTGTGGGCCCGCCACGCTGCCGATGATGTAGTGCGTGTCGCGCACGTTGGTCACCCAGTCGCGGATGGCCTCGTTCATTGCGTCCTTCAACGTGGCGGAGCCGGCCTTCACCGGGTGGACCGTGGCCCCCAGCAGCTGCATGCGGAACACGTTGAGCGCCTGGCGCTCCACGTCCACCTCGCCCATGTAGATTTCACACGGCATTCCGAAGAGCGCGCAGGTGGTGGCGGTGGCCACGCCGTGCTGGCCCGCGCCGGTCTCCGCGATAATCCGCTTCTTGCCCATCCGCTGCGCCAGCAGCGCCTGGCCCAGCGTGTTGTTTATCTTGTGCGCGCCGGTGTGGCAGAGGTCCTCCCGCTTGAGCAGCACGCGGGCTCCGCCCAGCTCCTCGCCGAAGCGGCGGGCCTGGGTGAGCGCGGTGGGCCGCCCGACGAAGCGGGAGAGCAGCAGGTCCAGCTCTGCCTGGAATGCGCTGTCCGCCGCCGAGGCGCGCCAGGCCGCCTCCAGCTCCTCCAGCGCCGGCATCAGCGTCTCCGGCACAAAGCGCCCGCCGAAGGCGCCGAACCGTCCCCGCGCATCCGGCAGCGCGGTCACCGCGGAAGTCCTCGAGAGCGTGCGCACGGGGCCGCAGCCTACTGCCCCAAAAGCGAAAAGGACGGCCCGCTGCTCAGGCCGTCCTTCTATTCAGCTCAGCTCACCGGCTAGCGGATGTTGTTGACGATGGACATCGAAGCGTCGTGGCGCGACTTGGCGATGTTGGAGAGCAGCGTCGCCAGCTCCGAGATGCGGCTCATCTTCTGCTGCAGGAGAAACTTCTCCCCAGCTTCGTAGTCGTCCGCGCAGATTTTCGAATACAGCTCGTACTCGTGGTCCGGCATGTCCGCGCAGAGCGGGTCCTCGCGGGGGCGCAGCGGCTGCGCCGCGGTCAGCGAGTTGTTGTTGATGTCCTGGATGATGGACGCGGTGGTGGGCTGGGCTGGGCCGCTCGGGGGGCCAATCTCCTGAGGCTCCGGCGGCGGCGCGGCGTCGTGCGGGCCGAGCAGCGAGGTGTCTTCGACCTGGGAGAAGTCAGCGGCCTGCGGGGCCTTCGGCTCTGCCTTCGCCTCAGACTCGCCCCAGAGGGCCTGCGGAGAGGAGCGCTGCACCGGGGTGGCAGCGGCCAGCGCAGCGGCCGGGATGGAGGCGCTCACCGCCTGAGCTCGCAGCGCGGCGCGAATCTGCGCGGCCTGGTCGGCGTGACTCGGCGGCGCCTGGGGAGCGACGGACGGGGTGGGCTGGGTGCCGTACAAGGAGTCGAGCGAAGCGGACTGCGGGAGGGTCTCGTACGGCGCAGCAGCGGGCGCCGCGGAAGCAGCGGTCGGAACGGCGTACCCGTCAGCAACAGCCTCAGCCTGCGACGACTGCGGAGCCACGACGCCAGGGACGGCCGCGGGCGTCTGGGGAGCGTCAACCTGGGTGGTGGCGGTGGGGAGAACGCCCACTCCAAGACCCGGACCTGCGATGGGAGAAGCCATGCTGGGTTGTCGCTCTCTGCCGAGGAGGGTTGCGGACGATGGATCTACTCGCCCTTTCTACGGTTTTTCCCCCGCCGCTGTCGAGCCCGCCAAGTCACTTTTTGTGAACAGGCTTGACGATTTTTCACGGTTTCTCAGCGATCAACGGGGGTTTGTCGCGACAGCCGGGAAAAATCCCGGATTAATTCGGGCGGACCGGGCCGATCGCATCGGCGATGAGCTCGCTCAGGTCCCGGACCTTCATCTGCTCCTCGCGGCCGGTCTCGCTGATGCCGTCCTTCACCATCGTCATGCAGAACGGGCAGGCCACGGCGACGGTGCCGGCGCCCTGACCCTTGTAGTCGCCCACCTGGCCGGGCTTCTCCCGGTCGGTGGCGCTGGGGTAGGGGACCGAGGGGTCCGCCGCGTGGGCCAGCGTCAGCGCCGCTTCGTTCACCCGGTTCTGGTTGATGCGCTGACCGATGTGCTCCTCCAGCCACATCCGGCCGCCGCCGGCGCCGCAGCAGAAGGACTCCCGCTTGCTTCGCTGCATCTCCACCACCTGCAGCCCGGGGATGGCGGCCAGCGCTTCGCGGGGCGCGTCGTACACCCCGTTGTGCCGGCCCAGGTAGCAGGGGTCATGGTAGGTGAGCTTCTCGTTCATCACCTGCGAGAGCTTGATGCGCTTGTCGCGGATGAGCTCGTTGATGAGCTCCACATGGTTGATGACCCGGTAGTTGCCGCCGAACTCCGGGTACTCGTTGCGGATGGTGTTGAAGCAGTGCGGGCACTGCGTGATGACCGCCTTCACGTTGAGCCCGTTCCACAGCTCCACGTTGGTCTTCGCCATCGTCTGGAACAGGTACTCGTTGCCCAGGCGGCGGGCCGAGTCGCCGGTGCAGGCCTCCTGCTTGGAGAGCGTGGCGAAGGAGATGTTGGCCGCGCGCAGAATCTTCACCAGCGCCCGGCTCACCTTCTTCTGTCGCTCGTCGTAGCTGCCCGCGCAGCCCACGAAGAAGAGGTACTCGTAGCTCCCCTCCGGGCTCCAGACCGGCAGCGCCAAATCCTCCGCCCACTCGTCGCGCTTGTCCTGGGCGATGCCCCAGGGGTTGCCCTGCCGCTCCATCCCCTCGAAGACGCGCTGCGCCTCCTGCGGGAAGTCCGCCTCCACCTGCACCTTGTAGCGGCGCATGTCGATGAGGCGCGGGACGTTCTCAATGAAGACGGGGCAGGCCGTCTCGCACCAGCCACAGGAAGTGCAGGCCCAGACGGTCTCCGGCTTCAGAATCTCCCCGACGATGGGCGGCAGCTCCGCCGGCTGGCCCTGCGCGTCCTGGCCCAGCGCCACCAGCGCCTGGTTGTCCCAAATCCAATGCTTGAGGTCCTGGTTGACGCCCTTGTGCGTAAGCGGCTTGCCCGTGATGTACGTGGGGCAGTGGGTCTGGCAGCGGCCGCACTCGGTGCAGGAGTAGAGGTCAAAGCCCTGCTTCCAGGTGAGGTCTCGCACCGTCTTGGCGCCGAACTCCTCCTTCTCCAGATTGGGCGTCGGCAGCTTGGCGGAGGGCGACAGCCGCTTGAAGTAGACGTTGGGCAGGCCGGTGATGACGTGGAAGTGCTTCCCGTAGGGGAGGAAGTTCCCGAACGTGAGGACGATGCACAGGTGCGTCCAGAAGCAGATGGCGCCCAGCAGCGCCACCGTGTCCGGCGAAGCGCCGCGCATCAACGCCGCGACAGCGGAGGTGACCGGCTCATGCAGCGCGAACGGCCGGCCCTGCAGCACCAGGTGCGACGCGCCGAAGATGAACTCGGTCACCATCAGCCCGGAGATGAAGCCGAGGATGAGGTACGCCTCCCACGAGGGCGTCATCCGGTCCGGCTTCACCTTGGCGCGCAGGTACCAGAAGTAGCCGCAGCCCAGGATGGCCCCCAGCGCCATCCAGTCCTTGATGAAGACGTAGCCCTCGTAGAGGAGCGCCAGCGACGAGTGCTGGGCCCAGAAGGGGGCCGACGGGTTGCTGAGCACCTCCAGCGCGGTGGAGGAGAAGCCCATCACGAAGAGCATCACCGTCCGCCCGGCCAGCACCATGAAGGCGCCGTAGATGGCCAGGTGCATCAGCCCGGGCAGCCGCTCCTCCCGGTCCAGCATCCGCTTCTGTCCCAGGCCGAAGAGCACCAGCGCTTCGGCGCGGGCGGGCGCGTCGTCGAAGCGGTTCTCCGGCTTCATCGCCAGGAGGACGCGGATGCGCCAGTACATGGTGACGCAGAAGAAGATGCCGGCGGTGGCCAGCAGCAGGGACGTGAAGGTTGGGCTCATGGTGCCTTCGCCGAAAGGAGAGCAGCGCTGCCCATCGCTTTAGCAAACGCGCAGGGCGCGGCAAGCTTACGCCGCGCCCACCTGTGGAGCCTCAGTCTGTCTCCAGCGCATGCTGGAGCTCCTCCCGCCAGTGCTCCCAGCCCTGCCCGCGGCGGCTCTTGGTGAGCAGCGCGGTGGCGGCGGCCAGGTACTGCGCCCGGTCGTGCATCAGCAAGCCCACCATCGCCGCCCACGCCAGCGGACCCGGCCCGGACGCCGCGTGCGCCTTCAGCGCCGGCTCCACGTCTTCGAAGGCGCGCCGGGCCAGCGCGTAGAGGGCGTGGCAGCGCAGCGCCAGGCTGGGGTCCTCGTCGGCCAGGCGCTGGAGGTCCGGCAGCGCGCCGGTGCGGCGCCAGCTCCCAGGCTCGGCGTCCTCCACGTGCTCCAGCACCTGCAGCGCGGTGGACCGCAGCTGCTCCACCCGGTGTGACAGCCGCGGGAGCAGGAGCGGGATGTCGTCCTCCGTGGCGGACAGCTGGAGGGCCATCAGCGCGTACCAGTGCGAGTCCTCCTGCGGTTCCCCCTCCGTCGCGAAGCTGATGGGCGGTTCGCTCAGCGCCTGGCGGGCCAGCGCCTCGACGGCCGGGCCGCTGTAGGAGAGGCCGAAGCGCTCAAAGGTGGCGCCCCGCTGCGCGTAGAGCAGGCTCAAGAACCGCGCGAGCGGGTGGTCCATGGCCGCCAGCTCGTTCAGCGCGGGCCCTGCCCGGGGCAGCGCGGTGGCTTCATCCCAGGCCTCCGCGTGCAGCTGGGCCAGGCGCTCCTCGCCTTCAGTGGGCCAGGTGCCAGTGAACGCGGAGGAGAAGGGGACCAGCCACATCCGTCAGTGCTCCAGGAGGAGGACCGGCGAGAACTGCGCCGCGTCACAGGAGGCCAGCACATACCGGACGCCCGCCCGCTCTCCAGTAAAACCGGCCGCGATGCCCGGCCCATGCAGGTGTCCGTAGACGCACACCTTGGGGGCGAAGGCCTCAATCTGCCGCGAGAAGGCGGTCTCCACCGCGTTCGCGTAGAGCGGCGGGAAGTGCACCGCCACCACCCGGGTGAGCGGCGTCGGCGAAGCCCGCTCCTTCTTCAGCGCGTCCTGCACCGAAAGCGACAGGCGGTTCGTCTCCCGCTCCACGTAGTCGGTGCGCGCCTGCTCATCCCCCAGCTCGCCGCCCGGCATGGGCGGGGCCTCCGGTACCGTCCACAGACGCGTCCCGGCGATGAGCCAGGGCCCCATCACCGCCGCGCAGTTGTGCAGGAAGGCCTCCAGCGTCTTGAAGGGCTCCAGCGTGCGGCGCAGCTTGGAGGCGGAGTCGCCCCACCAGTAGTCGTGGTTGCCGCGCAGGAGCAGCTTGCGGCCGGGGCGTTCGTCCAGCCACTTGAGGTCGTCCATCACCTCCGTGGGCCGGGTGGCCCAGGAGATGTCGCCGGCGACGATGACCACGTCCTCTGGGCGGACCTTCTCGTCCCACGCCCGCTGCAAGGGCCGCGGGTGGTCCGTCCAGCCGAAGCGCTCCATGCTCTTGTTGCGCGTGGAGGGGAGGTGGGTGTCGCCGATGGCGAAGAGGCGCATGGCTACGGTTCAGTGTCGCCCGGGAACACCGTGACCACCAGTCCTGCGCTGCGCACCGCGCCCGCCTTGCGCGCCTTGTATTCCGGGTGGTCCTTCACCGTGTACTGGAACTGGCTGGGCCGCTCGTCGCCGTCATAGAGGTAGATGAAGAGCCCGTTGGCCGACGTCCCCGTGTTGGTGACCGTGGAGAGGTCCTCGGACGGGTAATAGATGTGGTCGGTCACCAGGGTGTCCGCGGCGACTTTCAGCCCGGCCACCGGGTTGCCGGCGGTGTCCACCAACCGTCCCAGGACGAAACCCGCGCCCACCAGCGTGGACTGGCTGCGGCCGGTGCGCTGCAGGATGCGCTCGGGGGTGACGGCGGCGGTCAGCTTGGCGTGGAACTGCGAGGGCAGCGCGTAGGCCTTCGTCCCGCGCACGTCCTGGTCCGGCTTGGCGCCGCCCCAGAAGGTCACGTCGTAGAGCACGGTGGCGGAGCGGATGACCCGGGTGTCCGGGACGAACGGGGAGCCGCCGTCGGCCAGGGGGCCGCACTCGGGGCAGCTGCGCACGCCGGCGTCCTGGTCGTCGCGCACGCCCGCGGCGATGCCCAGCGTCACCAGCTCACTGCGCACGTCGGGCACGCTGAAGGTGCCGCCGTCGTCCAGCGGCCGGGTGCCGAAGACGGCGGAGGGGTCCTTCTCGTCCAGCGCCACCTTGAGCGGCTCCTCCACGCGAACCGTGAGCCCGCCCAGCGAGAGCGCGGGATAGCCCGCGTCCGCGAGGTAGCGCGCGGCCTCCGGGTGCACGAACACCTGCCCGGCCACGGTGATGAGGGGGAACTCGTTGGGGTTCTCTCCGGAGTCCGCGCCGCCATCTTTGCTGCCGCCTCCTCCCGGACAGCCCAGGGTGAGGGCAGCGAGCGGGGCGAGCAAACACCAAGAGGGCAGGGGGCGCTTCATGGGACCTCGTCTAGGCGGAAGGGTGCCGGCGCAGGCAGGTAGAACGAGCGTCCCCCTCGCGTCAACCGATGAACGGTTCGACTGTGCGGGAAGCGGCTTACTGCTCGCCGAAGTGTCCGCGCACGCCCAGCGAGGCCACCCAGCCGCCGGAGGTGTACGCGCCGTTGCCGACGATGGGGCCAGCGAGCGAGCGGTCCGTGCTGGTGGCGCGCACCTCGCTGTCGTTCACGTCGCGGGTGGAGGGCGGGGTGAAGGCGAAGGCGCCCACCACCTCCAGCGGGCCGAAGGTGTAGCCGGCGCCGGCGGTGAGGAAGCCGCGGGTGAAGTGCAGAAAGTCGATGTTGGTGTACGCGTCCGGCATGGCGGAGGTTTCGAAGAGCAGGCCGGCGCGAACGTCGAGCCCGAAGGCGAAGTGGTAGCTGGCGCCCAGCCGCACGCTGTAGCTGTCCTGCAGCGCCTTGGGTTGCTCCACCGCCTCCAGCGCCTTGGGGTCCTGCGGCGGGAGCGTGAGGGTGACGTTCTCCGGGGTGACGGTGAGGCCGCTCACCGCGGACCAGTCCTGGAAGACGAGCTCCGCGGTCACCCGCAGCGCCGGGAGCGGGCGGTACGCCGCGCCCAGCTTCACTTCCCAGGGCAGCGTGATGACCAGGCCCGCGCGGGCGTTCTCGCTGACCTGGGCCTTGCCGACCTCGGTGGCGAACTGGCCGAGCTCGATGTCCAGCGTCCCGTGGGTGTAGATGGTGATGGGCGGCCGCGCGGAGAGCCCGAAGGACAGCTGGGGGACCGGCTTCACCAGCACGCCGAGGATGCCGGTGACGGTGGGGTTGCCGGCCAGGTCGACCGCGATGAGCGAGTCGTCCGTCGCGTGCTCCTCGCGGATGCGGCGGGGCGTGGACAGCCCGGAGAAGACCGCCTGCTTCGAATAGAGGTGCGCGATGACGTATTGCAGTGAGAGTCCGATGGACAGCTGCGGCAGGGGGGACCACGCGGCGGAGAGCGTGGGGTAGGCGATAAGCGTGTCCTTGCGGATGAGGGCGTAGCGCTGGGGCGCGTCGGTGACCGGGTTCTGCGCGTAGACCGGGTTCGAAAGGTCGCCGGTGTTGTTGTAGTCGGGCTCTGCGAAGACGTAGCGGCCGATGGAGGGCGGGCCGTAGACGCCGAGCGCGAGGGTGATGGGGCGCTCCTTCGGGCCGAAGCCGTAGCCCACCGCGGCCATCGGCGCGAGGAACGGTCCGCCGGTGTTCGACACGGGCTTGGCGATGGAGGTGGCGGCGCCCGCGTCGTGGCGCTGGAAGGTCACCTCGTGGACGACGAGCGCACCGTCGAGGAGGAAGTGGAAGCCGCGCAGCTGGGTCAGGCCTGCCGGGTTGTGCTGGATGGCGGAGAGGTCATCCGCCACCGCCGCGAAGGCCCCACCCTGGGAGAGGGCCTTGTTGCCGTTCTCTCCGAAGTAGAAGCCGGCGCCCCAGGCGGCGCTGGAGGCGCAGAGGGCGAGCGCGCCGCAGGCGGCGCGCAGTTGGGTGGCGATGGACATGAACCCCTCGAACGGAAAAGGGCGAGGGGTGTATCACGAGGCGTGCGGCGAATTCTCGCGGGAGGGCCCGCCGCTTCAGCTCCCGGGTTTGCCGCTCAGCACCGGCACGCGGTTCATCTGCCGCTCCAGGGTTGCCGCCAGGTCTGCGCTGATGGGGAGGCTCTTCTTTGTCTCCGGCCAGGAGCTCCGGAGTCTCTCTGCCGCGTCCCGGACCCACTTCAGCACCTCTTCTGGGTCCACCCCGAGGCGCCGGGCAAACGCGCGAAACACGCCGAGAGTGAGCGCTTCGTAGCGCTTCTCCCGGGCGATGTTCAGCGCCATGGACTCCTCCTCTGGAAGGAGGTGAAGCGTCGACACAAGGTCATACGCAGGAGACAGCCTGGGCGACCGCGGGTCCTCATAGAGGAGCGACCAGTTCTTGAGGTGCGCGTCGCCGTTGCCTATTGCTGCGTTGAAGACGACCCGGCGGACCACCTGCTCAAGGTCCCTCATCCCCCCATTCTCCAGCGCAAGAAGCACCCGGGCGATGGAGTCCACGTTGGTCGCACGGTATTTCGTGAAGTCGTCCGGGTGTCGGCCGGCCACCTGAAGGAAGTCCTCCATGTGGATTCTGCGCTCCGGCGTCCGGTCGAACCGGCGGACCAGAAGGGCCTCCGGCTCCGTGAAGGTCAGCTCAGGAGGGAGCCCGCCGACTTTCTGCAGGGAGGTCAGCTCCACGTCCGCCGCGTCGACGCCCGCGGTCCGCGCCCACCGCATCATGGAGAACTCGTTCTGCGGGACGTTCGGATACTTGGGGTGCGGCACCTTCAGCAGCCACCACCCTCCCTCGCCGGAGACGGGCAGCGTCCACCGGCCTGCCTCCTTCGCGACGGAGAACTTCAGCTGCAGGCCGGCGACAGAGAAGCGCAGCGGGGGGTCCGCGGCGCCCGGCGGTGCCGGCAACTCCTGACCCACCGGTCCCTCCTCGGGGCGCAGGGGGGTGACGGGCTTGACCACCACCGCACCGGGGAGATCCCGTCCCAGCTCTGAGATGAGGAAGAACTCTCGAGTCGGAGAGACGCCCGCCCTCCGTGCCAGGAGCTCACGCAGGATGCCCTCCGGGAGGAGGTTGGAGAAGAACGCCGGGAGGCGCACTCGTGCGGAGTAGACGGCGGTGAGGTCATCCTCGAACTTCTGCCCCAGCACTGGCCGCGAAAGCCGGTTTCTGTACTCAGACGTGAATTCAAACTCGGTGGCATCTCGGCCGCCCGATAACAGTCGGATGTGGCCGATGGGTTCGTGTCCGCCGAGCCAGACTCCCAGAACATTGACGTCGCTCATGGTCCGTCCTCGTCCTCAATGAGGCTGGAGAGCGCGACCCGGTCGGATTCGCCCACTCCCATCCAGCTGTCCAGCACGCGCGGGATGTAGTCGGCCAAGTCCCGCGCGCGGTCCGCGAGCGGATGTGCGGGCAAGGGGAAAGGGATGCGGTGGGAAGCGAAGACCTCCGCAGACGGCTCCACGGCGGCAAGGTCCACCTTCGCTGGACCGGCCCCGTCCACTATCGCCCGGTTGGCGATGGTGGCGGTGTTCGCACCCGAGCCCTCCGGAAACAGCTCCGCCAGCAGCTTCCCGGCGCTGCCGGTATTGAGCGCCTTGACGACGTCGACGAGCGCTCCCGTCTTGAAGCTCCGCGGCTGGCTGCGCAGGAGGACCAGCACTTCCGTGCGAGTTCTCGCGGTCTTCAAGCTCACCTTCGGGGCGAGGCCGCGCGGGGCCGCGTTGCGCGGGACGAGCTGGAGCAGGCGCGTGACCGAGGCGTCCTCATCGTCCGCGATGGCCGCCACCATCTGGCGGACCAGCGGGATGGACTCGCCCTGGTGCGTGCCGTGTACGAAGCCGCGCCACAACCATCGTTTGAGCAGCACCCGGGTCCGCGAGCCAGGCTCTCGGAAGCGCGCGAAGAAGCGCGCGAGCACCGGCACCGGCAGCGAGTACGGCAGGAGCGCGCTGTGCGGCACTTCGCCCTCGCGCCTGAGGAAGACCAGCGTCTGTCGCAGGGCATCCAGGGTGCGGGTCCATCCCTCCTCTCGCTCCCCCTTTCCCCATTTGGGCTGGAACCCCTGCGTGATGTCCTCTCCGAGGACCGCCTGAAGGCTCTTGAGGACAAGGGCGCTCGGGAGCTCGCCGAAGTCGAGCTCCCGAAGGCCCGCTTTGGTCTGCGCGATGCCGTGCGAGCTGCCCGGTGGCTCCACCGCTTCGAAGACCTCGGTCCTCGTCAGCTTCCTTCCACCGGTGTTGAGCCGCTTGAAGACATCCTGGGCGACCCCCTCGTCTTCAGTCTCGACGACATAGGCGGCGATGCCGTAGTCGCGCAGCCGCGTGCTCGCGCGGAAGGCGCGCTCCGCCGCGTCCGAGAGCCCTTCCCTCACCCCTGACTCAGCGAGCCACGCCAGCAGCCGCTCCGGATGCACCAGGACCGGCAGCGGGACGACCCGCGGGTCCTGGCGCGCCAGCTTGCTCAGGTGAACGAAGCGCTCGTGCTGGAGGTCGAAGCCCAGCGCATGTTCGTCGGCTGAGTCGTCCGTCCGCAGCATGGAGCCAACCAGCGCGCTGATGCGCTGCTGCCCATCGATGATCAGCCATGCGCGCCGCGACTCGGGCGCGTCGATGGCGACGGAGCCGATGTGGACGCGCCCTGCGGGCTCCGCGCGCTCCCAGAAGAGCAGCGTGCCGATGGGGTATCCCCGGTAGATGGAGTCGAGTAGCAGCAGGTTGTCTCTGAGCCGCCACTTCAATCCGCGCTGGAAGCGCGGAAGGCGCAGGTCTCCACGGGCCGCGCGCTCCAGGAGTCTTTGTACAGACAGCGACTCGGCGCGGGTCGTCGGCGTGTTCACGTGAGCGTGGAGTGTACGGACGACTCACCGCGAATGGGCTGACATTCTTGCCGCCCGCCAGGAGCGCAACTCAAGCGGACGCCTCGCACGCAGCCCGGGCGCGCCGGTCAGCGACCGGGAGGAGGAGGCGGAGGCGGCCGCCCCTTTGACCCGTTGCCCCCGCTGCCGCTGTTGCCACTCGGAGCGCCGCCGGGCGTGCCGGGGTTGCCGTTGCCGTTGCCGTGTCCGCCGCCTGAGCCCCAGCCGTTCCCGCCGCTGTTGCCCTGACCCTGGCCACCCGGGCTCTGACCCTGCCCGCCGCCAGAACCCCAGCCATGACCGCCGCCGTTGCCCTGACCCTGACCCTGCCCGACGCCATTGCCCCAGCCGTTGCCACGCCCGCGGTCGTCCTTGTCGTTGTCGCGCCCGCCGCGGTCATCCTTGTCGCGGCCGCCTGAGCCCCAGCCGCCGCCGTTGCCGCGGTTGTCATTGTCGCGTCCGCCGTTGCCCCAGCCGTTGCCGCGGTTGTCGTTGTCGCGGCCGCCGTTGCCCCAGCCCTGGCCGCGGCCGCGGTCATCGTTGTCGCGTCCGCCGTTGCCCCAGCCCTGGCCGGGAGGCGGCGTGGCCGCCCCGCCGTTGCCCCAGCCGTTGGACGGCCTGGGCGGAGGCTCGCGGTACGCGGGCGGGTTGTAGACCGGCGGCGGCGTGCGGTTGCCGGCAGCAGACGCGCCGTGCCAGTGGTTGCGGTGGACGTACCCGCGCGAGCCCTCCCAGCGGTAGTCCGAGTACGTCCGTCCCAGCCCGTAGCCGTGGGAGTGACGGCCGGGCTGACGGCAGTAGCCGCCGCCCGCGTCCGGGTGGTCGTCGTAGTACCAGACCACCGTGGGGCCGTTGTAGGTGTAGTAGCTGCCCGAGTAGGAGTAGTAGCTGGCCTCGGGCTGGTAGCCGTGGACGTGGTCGTGGTCCAGCCAGCACCAGCCTCCGCCGTCCGCGTCACGCAGCGGGTGGTGCCCGTAGAAGTGGAAGTCCGCGCTCGCCGTGCCGTAGGGCCGGTAGGAGCGCGTGGCCACCACACAGCCGCTGGCGAGCGCGACGAGCGGCAACAGGACAGCGAGGTGGCGGGACATACCGGGCTCCTTGCGTGGAAGCGGAATGGCGCCGTGACGAGCACCCCTGCGGCGAAATTCAGCCCGCCGGCGCAAACAGGCCATCTTGCGTTGAACGCGCTCCTGCGCGTCAACCTCACATCAGTGGACGATGCGCTCCGCAGTGCGCGGCAGCGCCAGCTCCTGTTTCTGCAGACATTCGCGGATGAGCTCGCGGTATTCGCCCACCTCGCGCAGCCCGGAGACCATCCAGCGTCCGCCCAGCACCAGCGTGGGGACGTTGCGAACGCCGCGCACGCTGGCCAGCCGGTGCTCCTCGAGAATCAGCCGGCGCGTCTCCGGGGAGCCGAACGCCGCGGAGAAGCGGTTCATCTCCAGCCCCACCGCGCTGGCGAGCTCGAACGCCACGTCCGGGCGGGTGACGTTCACGCCCTGCTCAAGTGCGGCGCGCTGCATCGCGGAGGCGAGCGCTTCAAACGCGCTCGGGCCCTGCAGGCGCGCGGCTTCGAGCGCGGCGAGCGCGAGGATGGAGGAGCGCGGCGGGTCATTGCCCTCCCACAGCTCCAGCGAGAGGCGCTCGCCACCGGGCTCAGCGCGGGCGCGGCGCAGCTCTTCGATGGCGTCGGCCACCTCGCGCGCGGTGGGGTTCGCCTCCTGGACGCGCAGCGGGAACGGCCGCCACCTCCAGGAGACCGTGGCGCCGAGCTCCTGGCGCAGCGCGAGCAGCCGCGCCTGCGCGAGGTAGCACCAGCCGCACAGCACATCGTGGTGGATGAGGACCTGCAGTGGCCGGCTCATTTCGGTGGCCGGAACTCTAGAAACACTCCTGCGGCGCTGCCAATCCTGATCCTCCAACCAGGCCGGGGCGCGCGAGGAGTGCCCGCTTCCCCGCTCGCTTCCTAGACGAGGGCAAAGCGTCACAGCGCCGACAGCTCTCCCCTGTGTTGTCGGATGGCTGCGTCAATCGGGGCGACCTTGGCCTGCTCGCCCAGCCAGAACTCGCTGGAGGCCTGCTCGCGCAGCTGCTCCACGCTCTTCCCCTGCTGCTCCACCCAGGTGAAGTACTTCTGGTTGTGCCAGCGCTGGCGCACCTCGCGCGTCCCCTCCAGCACCCAGTCCGCCCGCTGCTGGTGGAACACCGTCTGGAGCCGGCGCTTGGCCTCCTCGGAGGTCATCTTCCCCCGCTCGCTGTCCAGCCGGCGGAGCACGGAGGGGTACCGGTCAAAGCCGTCGGTCGCCACCGTCACCAGCGGCTCCTTCGCGCCCAGGCCGAAGTACTTCGCCGTCTTGATGGCGGCGATGACGTTGCACGCGCCGGAGACGCCGAAGTTACCGACCAGCGCCTTCGCGTCCGCCACGCCCTCGCGCTCCAGCACCTCGGTTCCCTCCTGCAAGAGCTGCAGGCCGAGCAGACACTCCTCGTCGTCCACACAGACCAGCGCGTCCTGGTTCAGCACGTTGTGAATCCACGTCACGTGCTTGTCGCCAATGCCTTCAATGCGGTGCCCGCCGAAGCCCACGTTGAAGAGGGTGGGGCACTGCACCGGCTCCACGCCGACAATCCGCGTCCCGCCCAGCTGCTTGAGCCGGTCCCCCGCGGCGATGGTGCCCGCGGAGCCCATGGCGGAGACGAACGCCGCCACCTTCGGCCACTTGAGCTGCTGCGCCAGCTCCGCCACCGCGTTGCCGGTCACCTCGTAGTGGAAGCGGTAGTTCCCGAACTCGCTGAACTGTTCGATGATTCGGTTCTGCGGCGCGCGGCGCAGCTCGTGGACCTTGTCGAAAATCTCCTTCACGTTGGACTCGCAGCCCGGCGTGGCGATGACCTCCGCCCCGAAGCCGCGAATCTTTTCGAACCGCTCCGCGCTCATCTCCTCCGGCAGCACCACTACGGACCGGTAGCCCATCCGGCGGCCCACCCACGCCCCGCCGATGCCGTAGTTGCCGGTGGAGGGCCACACCGCGGTGTGCTCGCCGGGCGTCATCTCCCCCAGCGCCTCCTTCTCCGCGAGACAGGAGTAGGCCGGGCCGACCTTGTGGGCCCCGGTCGGAAAGCCGTTGCCCAGAATCACCGCGATGGGCGCGTCCACGCCGGTCAGCGCGCGCGGCAACAGGAGGTAGCGCAGCTTCCCGTCCGGCTTCCAGGTGATGTTGAAGAGGTTGAGCGGGTTGAGCGGCTCCGCCTTCGCCGCGAGCACCTTCGCGCGCAGAGCGGCGGGGAGCAGCGACGGGTCTCTCATCTCCGCGAACGTGGGGCCAGGGACGAAGGAGGGCAAAGCGGGGCTCCAGCGAAAAAGGGGTTGGAGACCTTATCGCCATTCGTGGGGGGTTGCCGAATGGACGGTCCGCCCTACCTTCCGGCCTCCCCCGTAGGACTCAAGGAGAAGCCAACCATGAAGAGCTGGATGCTTGCAGGACTCGCCGTCGCCGCCGTTGGAATGGGCTGCAAGACCGCGGGTGAGACCCGCGCGGAGTCCTCCGAGCGCGGCCGCCAGGGCTCGGTCCGCATTGACCCGAAAATCCGCGAGGCCTGCGGAAACGTGGCGGACCCGCGCTTCGAGTTTGACTCCAAGGAGGTCAGCGCGGACGCCGCGCAGCGGCTGGACACCCTGGTGGAGTGCTTCAACAACGGCACCCTGCGCGGCAAGTCGCTCAAGCTGGTGGGCCACACCGACAAGGTCGGCGCCGAGGGCTACAACCTGGAGCTCGGCAAGGAGCGCGCGCAGAGCGTGGCGACGTACCTCAGCTCCAAGGGCGTGGACAGCGGCCGGCTGACCGTCGAATCCCGCGGCGAGCAGGGCGCGAAGGGCGACGAGGACAAGGGCTGGGCGCCGGACCGCGTGGTGGACATCGACCTCGTCGAGCCGTGAGGCGTCCGTAGCGGTCCCGTTCGCCTCTCCCGTTCGGCTCTCCCCTTCGTTCGCTTCTACCCGTTTCTCCCGTTCGTTTCTCCCGTTCGTCTCTCCCGTTCGCGTCGAGCGTTGCGCCGTAAGGCGCATAGTCGAGACGTCGGCAGTGCCTATGGAGGGCAGGGCGCCCTCTGGAGCTGGACTCCGGAAGAGCAAGGTGGCGTGCGTGGGTTTGCGCCACCTCTCGACTATGCGCCTGACGGCGCAACGCTCGAGGCGAGCGGGGACGAGGCGAGCGGGGACGAGGCGAGCGGGGACGAGGCGAGCGGGGACGAGGCAGCTAACGGAGGTTCGCCTCGCTCAGTACGGGTCTGAGCGCAGCAGCTGCAGATAGAACTCAGTCAGCGCCGCCTCGGTGTCGAACCGGGGCGGTGCGTGCACGCGGGCGCGGAACACGCGGTCGAAGGTGGCCACATCCAAGGGGCGCACGGTGTGGACGCGCCCGGCAGCGTCCTTGAACTGCTCGCCGCCGTCCGCGGGACCCAGGTACGCCGCGACCAGCGCTTGCGGCCGCTCCGAGGCCTGGAACTCCAGCGTCCCGTCCTGGTAGCGCAGGTCCGCGACAATCTCCGGCAGGAACGCGGGCGCGGGGCAGTCGAGCCAGTACACCCGCTCCGGCTCGAAGGTGGGCCCGCTCACCCGAGGTCCACGTTCGCCTGCTTGGCGACGTCGTTCCAGGTCTTGGCGACGATGACGCGCTCCTCGATGGGCGCGCCGTGCAGCGCGGTGACGCCGGCTTCCTTCAGCTTGCCGAGCAGCTCCTGCCGCGCCGTCTCATCCTTCACCGCCACGTGCGTGAAGGCGCCGGACGACACGCCCTGGCCGAAGCACGCCTCATTGCTGCTGGCGAACCCGCCGCTGCCGGCCTCGATGGCGTCCAGCAGCTGCTTGAGCGAAGGCCGCTCGCCGTACTTGCCGTAGCGGCTCAGCAGCGAGCTCAGCGCCGCGTCGCCGTCCGTGCCCTCCACCTGCGAAGCGGCCACCGTCGCGCCGTAGGTGTCCTTCGCGTAGGCGTGCCAGTCGGTCCGCGAGAGCAGCTTCTTCAGCGGGTCTCCCAGCGACAGCAGCTGCGCCACGCCAGAGAACATGGACCGCGAGATGTCGTTGGAGCCCTTCATCACGTCGTCGGTGACCAACCGGGTGAAGGCGTACTCCGCGCCGCCGGACTGCTCATCCGTGGCGGACGAGGCGCCCGGGCGGTGCAGGCCGCGGTTGTAGCGCTCGGTGGTGCTCATCAGCCCGTCGCTGGTGAGCACGCGCGCCACCGTGTCCAGCTCCTTCACGCCGACCATCATCGCGCGCGCGCCGAGGTTGACGTACGCCTCGCCCAGCGAGGGGTCCACCACCGCCATGTGACCGGGGAACACCTCCTCCACGCGCGCGTTCTTCACGCGCTCCGCGTCCACGCCCGCCTCCGCCAGCGCCGCGTCCAGCTCCGAGAGGGAGAGCTCGGAGAGCCGGCTCGCCAGCGCCTCCACCTTGCCCGGCGCCACCATGCGCAGGAGAGAGAGCCGCACGAACCGCTGAGACTGCAGCGGGTCCGCGTCCGCGATGAGCGCCCGCAGCCCCATCTTCTGCAGCGCGGCCTCCAGGTTGTTCTGCCGCTCCACGTCCGAGTCGCCGAAGACGCGGATGCGCATCCGGTCCCGGTAGGCCTGCGACATCCCCTTCTGCGGGATGAAGTCCACCGTGTACTTGCCGGACTCCTCCACCCGGTGCGCGTTGGTGGTGGCCTCCGTGATGGCGCGCGGCAGGTAAGCGCCCTCGGCCTCCAGGTGCTGGGCGCCGTCCTTGAAGCTGGCCTTCTCCACCGAGTAGGGCGTGAGCGTGGTGGGCAGCTCGCCGGCGGCGATGCGCGCGGAGAGGTCCCGAGACGCGCCGGGCGCCAGGCGCAGGGACAGCTCGGTGCCCTTCTGGCCGGTGGGCGTCACAATCTGCCGGGCCCGCACCTCCATGCGCGCGACCTTGGACGAGTCCAGGTGGAAGGCCTCGCCGCTCTCGCTCGCGCCAATCTTTGTCAGCTGCTCGATGGGCAGCGACGTGCGCACGCTGCTCTTGGGCAGCGCGATGTCGGTCGTTTCGCCGACAGCGGTCGGGTCCTGAGGCGCGACGGCTTCGGACTCGCCGGTGATTCCAACAGAGCCGACGGAGCCGGTGCCGGCCTCCTGCGACCAGAGCGAGTCTTCCAGCGACGACGCGGACGCTGGCGCAGGGGCCGCCGCGGGGAGGACAGGGAGAGAGGACGGGACGACGGCGCTGCGGCCGGAGATGGAAGGAATGGACATGGCGCTCACCTCACTTCTCGTAGAACGTCTTCACTTCGAAGACCTTGATGGGGCTGCTCTGAGCGGTGAGGGACAAGGACTTGCCCTGCGCGCCGCCGCCCTCGAAGAACTGCCACTCCGGGCTGCCCACCTCTTCGCCCGGCTTGCCCAGCACCTTGCCGTCGAGGGTGAGCGTGCCCTTGGCCCACTTGCCGGGCTTGTCGAAGGGCACGTCGTCCGGCTTGTCGGACCACTGCACTTCCACGCGGCTGATTTTTTTCTGCGGGTCCACCGGGATGCTCAAGGACTGGCCGGTGGGGACCCAGCGGCCCTTCCACTCCTGGTTGGGCAGCTTCTCGCCGCGGAAGCTGACCACGCTCTCCTCGACGTTCTTCGGCTTGTAAGTGACGCGCACCCACTGCACCGTCATCGCCTGCTCGTCGGCCGGGATGGTGGTGTTCTCCGCCACCACGCGGACCCGCTTCCCCGCCGGCGCCAGCACGCCCGCACCCGCGCCGTTGTTCACCGGGTGGATGTTGTCAATCTCCGGGATGTTCCCCGCGTCCTGGTTGGGGTCCACGAACTTCCGCATCAGCTGTTTGTCGTCCACGTACCAGGTGCAGTACGTGGGCTTCTCCTCGCGGCCCGTCTCCTTGTTCCACTGCCGGACCGGCGCGTGGAACGAGACATCGATGTTCTGGATGTCCATCCCCTTCCGGTTGGCCGGAGTGGGGAAGGAGAGCTCCTTGCCGTTGGCCAGGCCGTTCTTGCCGTCCGCCAGCGAGTAGTAGTCGGAGCTGCCGGTGGCCGACGGCTCCGCGTAGCGCACCGTCGCGCGGGTGAGCTTGGCGTCGCCGTTCAGGGTGACCGTGCCGAACGTCGGCTGCTCAAAGCGCTGACCGCGCTGCGCGTCCCGGCCCACCTTCACCGTCACCGCGCGGCCGTCCGCCGTCTCCACGTCCACGCCGACGATGGGGCGCGAGGGGTCCACGCCGGTCAATTCGTGCGGCGCGTTGGCCTTGAGCGTCACGCCCTTCAGGTCAAAGGTCTGGCTGTTGCCCGCGGCTGCGGCGACGGGTTCAAAGACATCCGCCGGCGCGTCCGCGGCCGCGGGAGCGAAGGCGTCCTCCTGAGGACGCTGCGGTGCGGCAGCGGCGAGCGGCGCGGGGCGACCGACGGGACCGGCGATGGGGTTCAAGGACGTCCTCGAGGTTCGGGCAACTCCCGGTTGTCCCCGCACGCCCTGCTGCAGTTGCTGTAAAGCGACCCGACAGTTGGATCAGATGATGCGGCGCTTGCTCCAGCCGGACCGCTGGGCCTCGGCGAAGGCGACCGCGTGCTCAATCATCGCCCCGGCGACGTCTTTGCGCGTGGCCGCTTCCAGGCCTTCGAACCCGGGGCTGGAATTTATCTCCATCACCTTGGGCCCATCGCCGCTCTCCAGCATGTCCACACCGGCGATTTCCAGGCCGACAATCTGCGCTGCCTTCACCGCCGCGTCCGCGTACTCCTTGGACAGCTCCACCGGCTTGCCCTCACCGCCGCGGTGCAGGTTGGAGCGGAACTCGCCCTTCTTCGCGCGCCGGCGCATGGCGCCCACCACGCGGTCCCCCACCACGAGGGCCCGTACGTCACGGCCCTTGGATTCGGCGATGAACTCCTGGAGGACAATCTCCTGGCCGAGGTCCCAGAACGTGTCGAGGATGGTCTGCACCTCCGCCAGCGTGGAGGCGATCATCACGCCCACGCCCTGGGTGCCGCGGATGAGCTTGATGATGGCGGGCAGCCCGCCCACCTCCTCCACCAGGCGCTCCACGTTGGACCGGTCCCCGGCCATCACCGTGCGCGGGATGTCGATTCCGAAGCGCGCCAGCAGCTGCAGGCAGCGCAGCTTGTCGCGGCTGCGGGCGATGGGGACGGAGTTGTTGATGACGGGGGTGCCCATCATGTCGAAGTGGTTCACCACGGCCAGGCCGTAGGCGGTGATGGACGCGCCAATGCGGGGGATGACCACGTCCACCCCGCGGACCTCGACGCCCCGGTAGGTCATCCGCGGAGAGCCGCGCGCCAGCACCATGTTGCAGCGGAGCGTGTCCAGCACCAGCGGGCGATGGCCGCGCTGCTTGGTCGCTTCCACCAGGCGGCTGGTGGAGTAGAGGGAACGCTTACGCGACAGGATGGTGACGAGCTTGCGCACCGGCCGCGCGCGCGGCACGGGGGAGAGCTGCAGCGGCGGCTCCGGCCTGGGCACAGGAGTGTCGCCCGCGGGCGACTTCGGCTTCTTCGGCCTCGGTTTTTTGTCCGACGACATCGAGGGCGCGCGACGCTAGCATGGCGTATGGTGCCGGTTCCAAGGGGCGCACGGCTCCTCGCGAGCGATGACCAACAAAGATCCACATCCAGACGACATCATGACCAACCCGGGCGAGGCGGCGTACGTCGACTCGTTGGGCGAGGCGCACATCACGGCGACGCACACGCTCGTGGTGGAGAACCGAACCACCCTCAAGCTCCGCAAGTGCAAGCTGCAGGTCGTCGGCGGCCCGGACCAGAACAAGGAGGTGGTCTCCGACAAGGAGCGCATCCGCGTCGGGGCCCACAGCTCCAATGACATGGTCCTGGCCGAGGACCGCACCGCCAGCCGCCACCACTTTGAAATCCAGTACACCGAGCGCGGCTACCTGCTGGTGGACTTGAACTCCACCAACGGGACCTTCCTCGACGGCCGGCGCATCGAGCGCGCGTACCTCTCCACCGGGTCGCAGATCCGCGCGGGGAGCTCCACGCTCGCCTTCGCCCCCATCGATGAAGAGGTCACCATCGAGCCCGACCGGGACGGTCAGCTCGGCGGGATGGTGGGCGCGAGCCCGAAGATGCGGCAGATTTTTGGCCTCATCAAGAAGATCGCCCCGATGGACGTGTCGGTCATCATCCAGGGCGAGACGGGCACCGGCAAAGAGCTGGTGGCGCGCGCCATCCATGACCACTCCCCTCGGAAGAAGGGCCAGCTGGTGGTGCTGGACTGCGGCGCCATCCCGCCCAACCTCATCGAGAGCGAGCTCTTCGGCCACGAGAAGGGCGCCTTCACCGGCGCGGTGAACTCGCGGCCCGGCGCCTTCGAACGCGCCAACGGCGGCACCATCTTCCTGGACGAGCTCGGCGAGCTGCGCCTGGACCTGCAGCCCAAGCTCCTGCGCGTGCTGGAGAACCGCGAGGTCCGGCGGGTGGGCGGCAACGACGTCATCGAAGTGGACGTCCGGGTCATCGCGGCCACCAACCGGGACCTCGTCAAAGAGATTCAGGCGGGCAACTTCCGCGAAGACCTCTACTTCCGGCTCTCCGTCATCAACATCCAGCTCCCGCCGCTGCGTCAGCGCCGCGAAGACATCCCGCTCATCCTGCGCCGCGGCCTGGCGGAGCCGGACATCGTCGCCAAGCAGGGCCGCAAGCGCTTCACGCCCGCCGCGCTCTCCACGCTGCAGAACTACCAGTGGCCCGGGAACGTGCGGGAGCTGATGAACGTGCTGTCGCACGTGCTGACGTTCTCCGACGGAGAAGAGATTGACGTCGTCCACCTGCCGGCCCGCGTGCAGGGGCAGCAGAAGGAGGCGCCGCTCCCCTTCAATGAGCACCTCTCCTTCAAGGACGCGAAGGAGCAGCTGCTGGAGAACTTCGAGCGCGAGTACATCGGCCAGGTGCTGCGCCGCTGCGACGGGAACATCTCCCGCGCGGCCCGGGAGAGCGGCCTGCACCGGAAGTCGATAGAGCGGCTGGTGAAGAAGTACCAGCTCGACACCCGCTCCATGAAGCCGCGCTGACGCACCGCTTCCTGACTTCTCCCTGAAGTCCGGAGCGGTTGCACGGTCGGCCCACCCTTTCGCACGCGTCCACACATCCGATGGTGGGTGCAGCGGCGTTCGCAATTAATGCGGCGCCATGGCGGGTCGTTCGCAGAGAGGTCAGGCCAACGTCGAAGCGGCGCTCACGCTGCCGCTCGTCCTCTTCATGGTCCTGGGGACGCTGCAGCTCTTCCTGATGCTCCAGGCGCGGATTCTGGCGCAGTACGCGGTCTACAAAGCGGTGCGCGCGGGGAGCGTGAACCACGGCGACTGCGACGCCATGAAGCACGCGGCCATCGCGGCGCTGCAGCCCACGCTGCCGTCGGGCACCGCCAGCAAGGACCCGGCGGCGCGCTTTCTCGCCGGCTTCGCCATGCACCGCGACAACCACTACAACGTGGACGGGCACACCGGACAGGTGGTGGAGATTGTCCGCGAGCAGCCCACGCCCGCCGTCGTGCCGGACCCCGAGGACCTGGACTTTGACCAGCCCAACCACCTCGTCCGGCTCGAGGCGCGGATGGTCTATTGGTACAAGATGCGGATCCCCTTCGCGAACTGGGTGATGACCGCGATGTTCCTCGCCCACTTCGGGCTGCAGGACTTCAACCACGTCAACCCCACCTTCGTCGTGGAGAAGCACGCGGGCTGGACGGACGAAGGCTCCCGCTTGCCGAGCACCTGGTGGCCGGGCGGGACGCTCTCCTCCAACATGGTCAGCTGGGCCGGCGCGGGCCAGTACCTCTTCCCCATCACCGTGAACTTCGGCATGCGGATGATGACGCCGGCCAAGCGCGCCTTCTTCCTCCAGCAGCACTGCCCCCTATGAACCGAGCCCGCGGCCAGTCGCTCCTCATCTTCTCGCTCACCTTGCTGCTGGTGACGCTGATGGTGCTCGTCACGTTGGGCATCGCCTCGCGTACCAAGGCCCGGATGGAGCTGCAGATTGCCACCGACGCCGCGGCCTACAGCCAGGCGGTGGCCACCGCGCGCACGTTCAACAACGCCGCGCTGCTCAGCCGCGCCGAAGTGGCCACGATGGTGGCGATGGCCGGCGTGCAGAGCCTCATCTCCTGGTCCGGCCAGCAGCGCGGGAACATCGCCGCCATCGGCAAGGCGCTCGACAAGGGCGGCCAGCGTTGCCCGGGTGACAAGCAGGCCATCGACAAGGTGCAGGACCAGCTGGACGTGAAGGCCGCGGAGATTGCCAAGGGCTTCCAGGAGCTCGACGACGCGGCGGGGACGCAGGTGAAGATGATTCAGGGCGCGGCGGGCGCGCTGGGCTCCGAGGCCACCGCGGTCTTCGAGGAGAACCTCAAGAACGACCTGCTGCGGGACCAGAAGCTGGTGGACGCGTACGTGAAGCGCGCCAACCCGGAGCTGCGCGCGCTGCCGGCCGGCGCGTACCGGACGTTGACGGAAGTGGGCGGCAACGACGGCCCGGCGTGCCTCAAGGAGCCGTGCCCCACCGGCGGCGCGGTGCGCAGCCCCAACACCACCAGCACGCACCTCATCTTCGCGACGATGGGCAGCCGCGGATGGACCTTCACCACTTCGCGCTCCGGCCCGGGCGCCACCGGCAACGCGCTGGGCATCAACGGGCTGAACGTGGCCTGGGCGGGCGGCGGCGGCGGGGGTGGCTCCGGCTTCGGCTACGGCGCGGTAGGGAACTTCGGTGCGGGCGCAGAGGACTCGCAGATTGATACCAAGGTGAACGGCGTGGAGGCCTGGGCCGAGGACCACGGCAGCCTCGCCGCCGGCGTCACGCCGTCGCGCTGCAACGGCAACCGGAATGTGGTGCAGACCTCGAACGCCTGGGTCCGCTCCACGGACCTGCAGAACACCGAGGGCCGGCTGGACGAGCACTTCTACGAAACCGGCGTGGACGACAAGCCGGTCATCGAACGCCACACGCTGGGCGCCTGCATCGTCTGCCCGGGCATCTGGCCGCACTTCCTCGACTACAACCAGCACCAGGTGGACGTGGAGGCCAACGACTACGGCCAGCCGAAGCTGGTGGCGATGGTGGAGCGTGACCTGCAGTCCGCCGCGGCGGACCCGTGGAGCCTGTTCTTCCGCTTCTCCTTCAGCGGCAACAGCAGCGCGGTGTTCGACAACGGCAGCAAGCTGGGGGCGATGGCGACGGACCCGATTCTGCAGCGGCAGCTGGCGGTGACCTCCAGCCTCGTCTACTACCACCGGCCCAGTCAGGGTCCCGGCGACAGCGGCTGGGTGGAGCCGCCCAACTTCTTGAACCCGTTCTGGCGCGCCACGCTGGCGGCGCCGGACATCGGCGGAGGCCGCGCGGACGGTGACGTCCTCGACGCCATGCAGAAGTCCGGGTACGGCGCGCAGGCGGAGCTGATGCAGAAGCTGCAAGAGCTGGGTTTCCGGGGGTTCCAATGAAGGCGCGCCGCGGCGAGCGAGGGCAGGCGCTGGTGGAGACCGCGCTGGGCGGGCTGGTCTTCGTCACGGTGGTGCTCTTCGGCATCCACTTCGCGGAGGTGGGGTTTCTCTCATTGAAGGTGGAGGAGGCGGCCAACTCGGCGCTGTTCGACTCCACCGCCGCGAAGATGCACGACACCTTCTCGCAGAACTTCTCCCTCTCCAGCGGCGTCATCGGTGCCGCGGGCTCGGTGGCGACGCAGCGCTACGCCGACTGGGATGGCCGCGCGAGCCAGATTGGTGGCCCCTCCAACGTCACCCAGGCGCTGACGCGCGGGACGCCGTTGGACGTCTCCTGCCAGCTGGCGCAGACCGGGCTGCCGTGGCTGTCGCCGCGGGCCACGGGTGCTGCGGCGTTCAACCCGGCGTACCCGGGCGGGCCCATCGGCGCCAGCGGGATGCTCTGCCACGCGGGCACGCAGCTGTCGCCCTTCCGCATCCCGACGTCGTTCCTGGAGAACGAGCCCTTCCGCGCGCAGCACGTGACTCGTCTCTCCATCCCTATCTGCAGCGGGCGGCGGGCGGTGAACGGGAGCTGCGCGGGCGACTACGGCATCCTGCTGGACGACTGGGGCTTCTCCGGCGCGAACGAGGGCCAGGAGTGCGCGCTGGCGCCGAACGGCGGCGGCGGCTGCGCGAACCAGGGCTTCTACGACATGGTGCGCGATGTCTTCGTGGCGAACGGAGCGGGGCAGGGCGGCGCGGGCAGCGCGCTCGCCGCGCACGTCACGCAGGGCGGCGGTTCTCCCATCAACGAGAACCACTTCTACATGAGCTTCCGGGGCCACGAGAGCAACTACCAGCAGCGGTTACCCAGCTCGCACCAGACGGTTGTCTGGAAGACCTCGCCCTTCCAGGTGCGCCCTGGCATCTACAACGCGCGCGCGGACCGCTGCTGGCTGGGTCGGAAGTGTTGAGCCGCGGTCTCCTCCTGCTCGCCGCGCTGCTCACGCTGCCCGGCGCAGCGCCGAAGCGGCCGGCGCCTCGGGAGCTCAAGCCGTTCGAGTGGCCCACGCCGAAGTTGCTGCAGGTGGTGGAGGTGCCGGGCGTCATCAAGGCCCAGGGCATCCCGACGCAGCTGCGCGCGGTGAAGCTTGGCGTCCCCCTGGAGGAGGCGCTGCAGGCGTACGTGGACGCGTTCAAGGCGTCTGGCTTCTACCTGCCGCCCGTGCGGGACCAGCACCAGCCGCTCAACGTGCCCATGTTGACGGCGCTCGATACGCGCACGCTCATCTCGTACACGGTCATCCTTCAGCCCAATCCGGACCGCACCACGACCGTGCTGCTGGGAGAGGCGAACTACACCGCGCGAGACAAGCCGGGGCAGGGCGTGGCACCGCTGATGCCGGGAGCGCGGAACGTCATCACCACGGACCAGGAGGGCTCCCAGGTCGTGGCGTATGAGGTGTCCTCGCCGCTGGCGAAGGCGCGCGCGTTCTACGACGAGGCGCTGGCGGGCAAAGGCTTCGTGGAGTCCAGCGAGCCGGGAGAGAAGGGGCTCTACCGCAAGGGCGGGACGCAGCTTCAGGTCCGCCTGCGCGAGAAGGGCCCGGAGGAGACGGCGGTCTTCATCCTCTCCAGCGGGCGGTAGGGAGTCGCTGACGTTTCGTTGTGGCACCCGCTGTAGCGCCGCTGCGCAGGCTGAAAGGGGTTGAGGTTCTCAGCACCTGGCCGCGGGCGGCGCCGCGGGCGGGGGGGAGAGGACGCGCGCGTCCCTTAGACGGCGGCAACCGCGTGCCCAAGCGGGTGGAGAAAGAAGCTCCAATCCACTCGCTTGAGGTTCTCTGATGACGTCCCGAATTGATGCCGCGGGCCCTACGCCTGTGTTAGCCCGCCCCAACCCGTCCCCGGCCTCGCCCGCTCCCGCTCCCTTGGCGCCAGCGCCGCCGCCTGTGGATCAGTTTGCTCCCGCCCCTCGTGGCGCTGCGCTGGCTGGACCCTCCTCTCGTCCGGTCGATCTGACCGCGCTCTTCGAGTCCATTCCGGCCGGCACCGCGTGGGGGGATCTCCCCGTGGACACCCAAGCGCAGCTCCAGCGCGCGGTCCGGGAGCGGCTGCAGACCTTTGAAAAGGCCTGGGGGCCCCAAGCGCTCAAAGCGAAGCAGCGGGAGCTCTGTGAGAGCCCCACGCCGGAGATGACGCGAGCCTTCAACGCCTTCGTCGTGACCAGCTTCCCCAACCAGGTTTCGGAGGACTTTGTGGCGACGGACGCCATCACTCACGAACCGTTGCTCAACGCCCTCAAGGACTTCTTCCTGGTCAAGTCAGGTCAGGCGCGCTCGCTGAGCGCCCAGAGCGGGACGGCCGAAGACTGGAATGGAAAGGCCTTCGCCGAGTTTCCGCTCCCCTCCCGCGAGGTCCTGGAGGCGACGAAGGGCCTGGCGAGCGAAGCGCTGCAGAAGTTGGCGGCGCTTTCGGAGTCGGAGCTGACCGAGACCGAGCGTGCGCTGAAGGGGCGACTCGAGCTGAAGCTCACCTCCCTGGCCACGGGCTCTCTGGCGGGCAGCGGGCTCGGTGGGGATGACCTCCTCACGCCCTACGGCCGCGCCTCCTGGGGCTACGACCTGAACAACGCCTGGGGTGACGTCTACAAAGATCGCCCCACCGACTTTCTCAAGGATGCCACGGCCTACTGGTTGGCGTCGGACCTCGAGCGGGTGAACGCCGGGAGCGTCACCGCCACCGTGAACGACGTACTGCCGCTGAACGTGAACCCCGACGCCATCAAGGAAGTGCTGGGCGATCCGGCGACCAGCGTCGAAGCGAAGGCCATCACCCTCTTGAGCGGGTGGTTTGCGCAGCGGCTGGAGGCCCACCCCGACGCAGGCAAGAAGGGCTGGCAGCTGGAGGACGCCGAGCGACAGACGATGTGGAAGAGCTATCAGGCAGACATGCTCGTTTCGCCGGAGAATCAGCTCTCGGTGCCCGAGTATGGGAGGGCGCTCGACGCGCTCACCGCGCGGCGGACCGTGGCCTACCAGGACGCGGCGGTGGCGGCGCTGGAGGCCGTCTTCCCTGCTGGGAGCCCGTTGCTTCCCGACGAGGCGAGGGCGAAGGTCATTGACGGCATCCGCGCCGAGCCGACCTTCGGGCGGCTGAAGGCGTTGATTCCGGAGCTCCTGGATGCCGTCACCGGCAAGCCGGAGGCCGGCGCGCTGTTCAGGTCGGAGCTCGAGGGCGTCGGCGGCCTGGGTGGGTACGACACAGGCGCCCCCGTGAAGCCGGAAGACGAGGCGAAGCTCCAAGCCATGTGGCAGGACGTGAAGGCCTTTGTCGCCCGGCACTACGCAGGCGGGAAGTTCGACCTGGCGGCGCTGCTTCCCAAGGAGATCAAGGCGTCCACAACAGTTCAGACCTCCAGCAACCGCTTCGGGGAAATCATCATCAACCTCGAGCAGCCGGCGAACACCGCCGGCCTGTACACCATGATGCTGCACGAAGCGAAGCACTCGCTCGACTATGCGACCGGACTGAACACGCAGGTGGAGGGCTCCGCATGGGAGGGCGCCGCCACCCTGGTGCAGGACTTGGTCCCGGCGCTGCTGCAGGAGACGTTCGAAGGGGATCCGAAGAAGGCGGCGCTGGCCAGGTTCTCCCTCATCGACATTGATGTCCGCTACGGCGCGCGGAGCGAAGCCACGCAGGCGGCGTTCGCGGCATCCCCGAGCGAGGACGGCGTCCAGCTGGCGAGGGACGTCGCCGCCAAGTGGGGGCTCACGCCCGAGCTGGCGGACGCGCTCGTCTACCGCGCCTTCAACGGTCTTCAATACGTCCAGTATCTGGGCGGCATGGCGATGTATGGGGAGCTGATGCGCTACCTGCAGGAGGCAGTCGGCGAGGGCGCAAGGACGCTGGATCCTTTCGTCCTACAGATGCACGGCATTGGTACAGCTGCCAAGGACCCGGCGACCGTGCAGCACCTGAAGGACGCCTTGGCGTAGGGTGATTGGGGTGCGGCCATGGAAGCTGGCATCTCACCCCAATATCCGACGAGGCGGCCCTGGTGGAGGCTTCGAGTCTACCGAACGGCTTCACCACGCTTGGAAGGCCACCGAGGAGTACCGACGTCGCTTCGGGCTCCTCGATTTTGCCTGGAGACGTCCAGGCGAAGACGATTGGAACAGGGACGCGGGAGCGCCGGTCCGGTTCTCACCCGACCTCCTGGTCCTGGCCGGATTCACGCTGGGACCGTTTTGCTCGGACGATTTCAACGCGATTGACGTTATTTGTTCCTTTTGGGGACCTGACGCGCAGGCAGAGCCTACTGGGTGGTGGGATGAGGAGGTCGCGCAGCTGTCGGCAGAGGTTCGTGAGCAATTGAAAGTCCTCGACGAGTTGCGCACCCGCGCCGACGAGGCCTATTCAGGGTTGGGTGAAGCGACGCAGCAAGCCCGAGCCTCAAAAGACATGGGCGTGAAGCTCACGACGGTGGAGGAAGCAGCCCTCTCTTCGCCATCCGCGCTGGCCTATCAAAGTGCACGAGACAACCTGGGTCGGTTCTACGAGTCCCTCCGAGCCTCGGAGATT
Organism: Myxococcaceae bacterium; assembly: GCA_044230055.1. Lineage (GTDB taxonomy): Bacteria > Myxococcota > Myxococcia > Myxococcales > Myxococcaceae > JBGART01. The sequence goes on from JBGART010000003.1 coordinate 110,697, forward strand.
CGTGAGGCTCAACACGCAGTGCGCCGACTGCTCGACGCGCTCGCTTGATACCCGCTTGGCTCACCGAGGCGAGCCGTCCGTGCCGGGTTCCCGGAGGTGGCGCCCTACGTGATCGACCATTACGCCGGTCGCCCAAATGTGTGGCTCAGGAGCCTGCATCTGAGGCGGCCGTGACCGGGGCCAAACCAGGATGTTCACCGGAGCTTGACCGCATGTGTAACGGCCAGAGCCATCCGCTTGCAGGCTTCTGCCCGGACGGATCGGTGGGCGGCTGAGTGTGTTCATGAGACTCCGCCTGCTCCTCTCCATCGGCGTGGTCTTCCTGCTGGGGCCTGGGTGCAGCCGCACGCCTGCGGCGCCCGAGGCGCCGCGTTCGTCTCAGCCTCCGGTGGGAGAGCCGGGGAGCACCCTCCGCGGCGAGATCGCCGGCGTGCACTACCTCGAGTACATGACGGGTGGGGCGCGACCCGACGAGCGGGTGCCGATGATTGTCGCGCTGCACCCGATGGGCGGAGACCCGGCGGACTTTCTGCAGCTGCTCCGGCGCTACCGCCGCCGCGCCCGCATCATCCTCCCGTACGGCCACCCGACGGGCGGCATGTACATCTGGTACGACTCCGTTCGCGAGGACGTGGCCGCGCCGGTGGTCATGCGGGAAGCCGACCGGATCGCCACCGCGCTCGCCGCCCTGGCCGCCGCGCGCCCCACCGTCGGCAAGCCCCTCGTCACCGGCTTCTCGCAGGGCGGCATCATGACCTTCGCCCTGGCCGTCACCCATCCCGAGGCGCTTGCGGCTGCCTTCCCCATCGGCGGCCTGCTCCCGCCGTCGCTCTATCCGTCGGCGGCGCTCAGCTCAGGGCCACGACCGGCGACGCTCCCGCCCATCGTCGCCTTCCACGGCGCCTCCGACCAGGCGGTGCCGACCCGAGGCTCGCGCGCCTCGATCGCTGAGCTGCGGCGCGCCGGATACACCGCGGAGCTGCGCGAGTACGCCGGGGTCGAGCACGACATCTCCGATGAGGAAGAGGGCGATCTCCTGGAGCGGATCGGGCGGGCCGCTGACAGCCTCTCTCATTGATACATCCGTCTGTTCATTCTGGTGGGATTGAGAGACTGTCAGCGCTGCATCTGGGCCGGAATGGGAGGACGCGATGTCGAAGCATTCCAGGTCATGGATTGTCGCACTTGCGTTCGTGGCTGTGTCATTTGTCGCGCGCGCAGAAGTGGGCGAGGTTGGACAGTGCCGTGAGGTGGGTGAGTCTTCGCCATTCCTCTTCAATGCGCTCGGGCAACACTCGACGTGCCAGTCCCTCTCGCTGAACGCGCAGCTGTTTGCGTCGGTGCTCGCCAGCTCTGTAGCGATGACAGGAGCGCTTCGTTCGACTGGGGAGCTCTCTTGGGGCGAATCGTTTGGTCAGGTGGGCGCTGGGACCGGAGTGGCCCTCCTCCCTTCCCTGGCGTTTGCGCTCTTCAACCCGGTGCTTCTCTTCGTGGGTCCCAGCGGTCCGCCGTCGGAGAGCGGGTACGTCGCGGTGCTGGCTGCCGCCGCCGGACTTGCGGGTGCGATCCTTGCGCCGCCGCTTACCGCCGCCGTGACGTTCGCCGTCAGCCGAGGTCAGGGCTTCAGCGGGAGCTCCTACTTCGGCGGGTTGCTGTTCGGATTGGTAGCAGAAGTGCTTTGGATTGCGGTCGACGCCACCATGCACCAGGCTTTGGGGAAGCGCTTCTCGTCATTCGCTCCCCTCTGGGCTGGGCTGGCTCCTGGGCTCGTTGCCGGCTCGGCGGCCCTCGGGCAGAGATGGCTGGGCACGCCGAGTCGGCCCTGACTCCACCTGTCAGAACTGGCTGAAGTCCGGCTTGCGCTTCTCCATGAAGGCGGTGAACGCCTCCTGCGCTTCGGGCGACTGCAGGCGTTCGATGAAGACGCCGGCTTCGCGCTTGAGGGCCTCCAGCACGCTCGCCTGACCGGGCTCTTTCATCAGGCGCTTCGTGGCGCGCAGCGCGGCCGGGGGCTTGGCGGCCAGCGCTTCGCAGCGGGACTTTGTATACGCGGCCAGCTCTCCGGCGGGGACGACGCGTGTGACCAGCCCGGCGGCCACGGCGGCGGCGCCGTCGAACGGCTCTCCAAACAGGAGCAGCTCACTCGCGCGCAACGCTCCGGCGCGGGCGGGCAGCAGCAGGGAGGAGGCGGCCTCCGGGCAGAGCGCGAGGTTGACGAACGGGAGGGAGAACTTCGCGCGGTCGGAGGCGTAGACAACATCGCAGTGCAACAGCAGGGTGCTGCCGATGCCGATGGCCGAGCCGTCCACCGACGCCACCAGCGGCTTGGAGAACGCCGCGAGCGCGAGGAGGAACTGGATGACCGGGCTGTCCTCGCCGGTGGGCGGGTTGCCGGCGAAGTCCATCAGGTCATTGCCGGCGGTGAAGCAGTCGCCGTTGCCGGAGAGCCAGAGCACGCGCACGTCGGCGCGCTTCTCCGCGTCCTTGAGCGCCGCGGCGAGGCCTTCGTACATCGCGAGGGTGAGGGCGTTCTTCTTCGCAGGGCGGTTCAGGCGAACCGAGTAGATGCCCTGCTCGACGGAGGACTCGAGGTGGTCAGACATGCGCCCATGTTACGGGCTTAGCGGGCGCAGTCGTTCATCATCGCGCGGGCCGTCTTCCAGCCCTGGGTGAAGGTCAGGGTGAAGGGCCGGCCGCAGAGCTCGGTCTCGTAGCCCTGCTCCTTCGGGTCGAACGTTTCGAACGCGGCGGTGTTCTCCTCGGGCGTCCAGCAGCGGGCGGCGTCCAGGAGGTCCCGTCGCAGGCTGTCGTCGCAGGCGGCCGGGAAGTCGCTGCCCTCGCCGAAGAGGTCTCCGTTGATGTGCTCGGCCAGGGCTTCGCGGCCGAAGCGGACGGTGTCGTCCAGGCTGCGGCCTCGCGGGAGGATGCAGCGGGCGCGCTCGCAGGCGTCGCGGGGGACGGGCGCTTCGCAGTCGTAGCCGTGGCGGTGTTCGCGGCGGCTGCGGTCTTCGCAGGCGTCGAAGTCGTCGATGGCGTCCAGCGAGGCCTGCTCCCGGACCAGGCCTTCGGGTCGGGTGGGCCTCTCGCAGGAGGCGGGTCGCGGGAACGAAACCAGCTGAATTCTGGAGGAATGGCCCATTGGGTAGCGAACTCCTTCCTTGTTTTCGCGAAACCAGGAAGGAAGTTGCCGGGCCTTTTGGGCCCTACTCGGCGCGCACCCTCAGCGGGAGGTCGTAATAGATGGAGACCGGGCGGCCTTCGTAGGTGACCGGGGTGAAGCGGTAGGTGGGCAGGGCGTTCAGCACGGCGTGGTGCAAGAGCGGTGAACCCTTGAGGATTCTGCACTCCCGGAGGGTCCCTTCAATGGTGAGGACGCAGCGGGCGAGCACCTTGTCGTCCACGTTCGCGTCCAGGGCGGCGCGCGGGTAGAGGATGGGTTCTCCGCCTAGAAACGTCGGCTTCGTCATTCCGGCCTGGCGGTAGAGGACGGTCTCCATGTTCCCAGGCCCGGCGCCATCGCCGCCTGGCGGGATGCCGTTGCCCACGCCCTCCGGGCTCCCGTCCGCGACGCCGTCGGGCGTTCCGGCGGGCTGATCCGAGGTGGCCGTGGTCACCGCGATGTCCTGGACGGTGGGTGCCATGGGCTGCGGGACATCGCTGGGGACGGGGGCTCTCCTTCGCCGTGGGGTGGTGGCGACCGGCTTTTGCTCCGTGGGCTGCGAGGTGCCTCTGCGGGCGGCGGGCTTGAGGTCGGCGCCGGTGCCGCCCCGCGGTGGGGCATGGGGCCAGATTTCGACGGAGATGCGGTCCGGCGGGCGGGGAAGCTCGCGGGCGCCGAAGAAGAGCGCGGCGGCCAGGGCGAGGCCATGCAGGCCGACGGAGACGACGGCGCCGGCGCCGAGACGGGAGGGCGTGGCGAGGTTTTCGCGGGTGACGGCTTCGAACATTGGATTTCACGCTAGCAATGCGACGGAGGTGGGCGTTGGACGCCTGCCGGGCAGGGTGGGTTCCAACCCATGTGTCAGGCGGCTCGACGCAGGGCGTCTTCGCGTGCTACGGCCCGAAACCCCCATGAGCGCACAAGTGAAGAGCGAAGGTCGCGACCTCAAGGACACGCTGAACCTGCCTCGCACCGACTTCCCGATGAAGGGGAACCTGGCCCAGCTGGAGCCACGGATGCTGGAGCGGTGGACGGCGGAGCGCACGTACGAGCTGCTGCTGGCGAAGAACGCCTCGGCGCCGAAGTACGTGTTTCACGACGGGCCGCCCTACGCGAACGGGCACCTGCACGTGGGGCACGCGCTCAACAAGACGCTCAAAGACATCGTCGTGAAGTACCGCAACATGGCCGGCCAGCTGTGCGTGTTCATCCCGGGCTGGGATACGCACGGGCTGCCCATCGAGCAGGCGGTCGAGAAGCGGCTCAAAGAGAAGAAAATCGACAAGCGGACGCTCTCCCGCGAGCAGCTTTTGGAGAAGTGCCGCGAATACGCCGAGGAGTTCATCGGCATCCAGCAGGCGGAGTTCGCGCGGCTGGGCGTGTTCGCCCTCTGGGCTGAGCGCTACAAGACGCTCTCGTTCGACTACGAGGCGCAGGAGATCCGCGAGCTGGCGACGTTCGCGCGCAAGGGGTCCCTCTACCGCCGGAAGAAGCCGGTCTATTTCTGCATCACGGACCAGACCGCGCTCGCTGAGGCGGAGGTGGAGTACGACGACCACGAGAGCCCCTCCATCTACGTCGCGATGCAGGCGCAGGGCGACCTGGCGGCGAAGTGGCCGTGGCTCGCCGGCAAGAAGGTCTCCTTCGTCATCTGGACCACCACGCCCTGGACGCTGCCGGCGAACCTGGCGGTCGCGGTGCACCCGAAGCTGGAGTACGCGTTCTACGAGCTGGATGGCCGCGTGCTGGTCATCGCCCGGGAGCTGCTCTCGCGCGTGCTGGCGGAGGTGGCGCCGGCGGAGCTGAGCGTGAAGGCCGTCCCGCTGCCGTCGGGGAGCGTGGAGGGCGCGGCGCTGGCGCACCCCGCGCGGATACTGGGCTACGCCTCCGGCCAGGAGCTGGAGGGGCTGCAGTACCGCCACCCGTTCTACGACCGCGTGAGCCCGGTCATCCTGGGTGACCACGTGACGCTCGACGCCGGTACCGGCCTCGTGCACACGGCGCCCGGGCACGGACAGGAGGACTACGCGGTCGGCCTCACCTACAAGCTGGACATCTACAACCCGGTGAAGTTCGACGGGCGCTACGACGACTCGGTGGGCCCGCTGCTCGCCGGGAAGAAGGTGTTCGAGGCGAACCCGGTGGTGGTGGACCTTCTGGTGGAGAAGGGCGCGCTGCTCAACAAGAAGGGCGACTCGGTCAAGCACAGCTATCCGCACTGCTGGCGCTGTCACAACCCCGTCGTCTTCCTCGCCACCAACCAGTGGTTCATCTCACTGGAGCACGAGGGCCTGCGCAAGAAGGCGCTGGAGGCCATCGACCGCGTGGAGTGGATCCCCAAGTGGGGGCGCGAGCGCATCTACTCCATGCTGGAGAACCGTCCGGACTGGTGCATCAGCCGCCAGCGCGCGTGGGGTGTGCCCATCCCGATGGCGCTCTGCGAGGCGTGCGAGGAGCCGGTCGTCTCTCCGGAGCTGATGGAGAAGGTGGCCACGGCGGTGGAGAAGAAGGGCGCGGGCGTCTGGTACGAGACGCCGGTCACCGAGTTCCTCCCTCCCGGCTTCGCGTGCAAGTGCGGCAGCACCAAGTTCCGGCGTGAGACAGACATTCTAGACGTCTGGTTTGACTCGGCCTGTTCGTTCGCGGCGGTGGCCGCGCGGCGCAACGACATGCACGTGCCGGTGGACCTCTACCTCGAGGGCAGCGACCAGCACCGCGGCTGGTTCCACTCCTCACTGCTGGTGGGCGTGGGTACGCGCGGTGAGGCCCCGTATCGCTCCTGCCTCACCCACGGCTTCGTGGTGGACGGCAACGGCGAGAAGATGTCCAAGAGCAAGGGCAACGTCATCGCCCCCGAGAAGGTCATCGCCCAGCACGGCGCGGAGGTTCTGCGTCTGTGGGTGGCGTCTTCGGACTACCGGGACGACGTGCGGCTCTCCGAGCAGATTCTGAAGGGCCTCTCCGAGGGCTACCGCAAGGTCCGGAACACGCTGCGCTACGCGCTCTCCAACCTCTACGACTTCGACCCGGCCAAGGACTCGGTCCCCGCGGCGCGGCTGCAGCCCATCGACGCGTGGGCGCGCGGCCGGCTGCTCGAGCTGACCCAGAAGGTCCGCAAGGCGTACGACCAGTTCGAGTTCCACCTCGTCTACCACCTGGTCGTGGACTTCTGCGCCACGGACCTCTCCGCGGTGTACTTCGACGTCCTCAAGGACCGGCTCTACACGTCCAAGGCGGCGGGCGAGAAGCGGCGCTCGGCGCAGACGGTGCTCTACGAGCTCTCGCGGGACCTGCTGCGGCTGCTGGCGCCGGTGATGAGCTTCACCGCGGACGAGGCCTGGCAGCACCTGCCCGGTCAGAAGGAGGCCTCGGTCTTCCTGGCCGGCCTGCCGACCGGGGAGGGCGCGGCGGACCCCGCCTTGATGGCGCGCTACGAGAAGCTCTTCGCGGTGCGGCTGCACGTGCAGGCGCTGCTGGAGGAGAAGCGGCACGCGGACGGGTGGCTGCCGGCGCTGGCGGCCGGGACGCTGAGCGGCGCCGGGCTGGCGTTGGTCACCGAGCACGTGGAGAAGTGCCAGCGGTGCCGCGCGAAGCTGGAGGACGTGAAGGCGAAGGGCGGCGGGACTGCGCTGTCGGGCGAGCCGTTCATCATCGGCGCGTCGCTCGAGGCCAAGGTGCTGCTGTCCGCCAAAGGCGCGGCGGGCGACTTCTTGAAGAAGCACCTCGAGGAGTTGCCCGGCCTGTTCCTGGTCAGCCAGGTGGCGCTGGTGGACGCGCCGTCTTCGAGGGCGAAGGCGATGGCCGCGGCAGGGGGCTTCGCCGCGGACTCGGAGCTCACCGCTGAGGTGGTCCCGGCCGAGGGCGCCAAGTGCCCGCGTTGCTGGAGCTACAGCGACGTGGTGGCCCAGGGCGCTGAGGTCTGCGCGAAGTGCGCCCCGGCGCTCTAGAGCGTCGACCAGGTTACCTCCCGTCGCCGAGAGCGACGATCCGCTTCGCCGGGCGGCGTCGGCCGCCCTTGAAATACCGACCAGTATTCCGGCGGGCGGCCTCATTGCGCGGCTCGCGGCTCGTCGCTTCGGCTCGGTCCGGTAACCTGGCCGGCGCTCTAGTTGAACGCTTTCGTCCGGCGGTGAACTCCGCCGGATAGCGTCGGGATTCTCGAGGGGGCGACGTTTTTGGCGGACGTCCCGTTTCCGAAGCTCGCGGGGGCTATTTCCGGGTTCGACCTTGTCGCCGCCTTCCGAGGCCGCCTAGGGTCCGCGCCTCGTTTGCCCGGAGGCCTCCCCGTGAAGTCTGTCGCGCTGCTCAGCTTCGTCGTCGCGTCTTCCGCCCTCGCCACGTCTACCGGCGTAAACGGTGTCGGCCCCACCGGCTGCAACCAGTGCCACAACGGCGGGACCGCTCCGGTGGTGACGCTCGGGCCGCCGACGTCGCTGGACTCGGGGAAGCAGGGCGACTTCTCGCTCACCGTCACCGCCACCAACGGCAACTTCGGCGGCTTCTTCGTCACGGCGAATCAGATGGGCACCTTCGCCACCGGCATCACGCAGCAGCGCCTGACGCCCAGCGGCATCACGCACTCCACGCCCGTGGAGAAGGACGCCCTCTCCGGGCTGGTCACCTTCCCGTTCAAGTGGACGCCCGCCGCCTCCGTCCAGGGCAACGTCGTCTTCACCGGCTGGGGCAACTCGGTGAACAGCGCCAACGGTCAGACCGGTGACCGGGCCGCTTCCCAGACGCTCACCGTCTGCGTCCGCGCCGCCAGCGCCAACGCGTGCGCCGGCGCCAAGTGCGGGATGGTCTCTGACGCCTGCGGCGGGCAGCTGGTGTGCCCGACGACGTGCTCTGCGCCCCAGACGTGCGGCGGCGGCGGAACGGCGAACGTGTGCGGGTGCTCGCCGCTGACCCAGGCCGTCGCCTGCGCGGGGAAGAACTGCGGCAAGGTGGATGATGGCTGCGGCGCCACGCTGGACTGCGGCAGCTGCGGCGCCGGCCGGCCGACCTGCGGCGGCGCGGGCACGGCCAACGTCTGCGGGTGCTCCGGCGCGGTGCTCCCGGAGATTTGCAACGGCTTCGATGATGACTGCAACGGCCAGGTGGACGACGGGAACAACATCTGCGCCGCCGGTCAGTCGTGCGTGAACATGAACTGCGTTGCGACCGATGCGGGTCAGCCGGATTCAGGCGTGGTGCCGGTCGACGCGGGGACCCCGGATGCGGGCGTGAAGGATGCGGGCGTGCCGGACAGTGGCAGCGCCCCGGACAGCGGGGCGCCGGCCGCGGATGCGGGGAACACCGCTCCGCCGAAGGAGGAGCCGCGCGGCTGCGGCTGCGGCGCGGGCAGCGGGCCGGTCATCCTTGGCGCGCTCGGGTTGCTCGTGGCGCTCGGCGGGCGGCGCCGGCGGGCGGGCGGGCGCGGCTGACCTTCGCCACGGACCGCCCCCGTTCGCGTCGAGCGTTGCGCCGTCAGGCGCATTCAGGCGCATAGTCGAGACGTCGGCCGTCGGCAAGTGCTCCCGAAGCTCGGCTCATGGGCCGCTTCGCTCTGCCCGCAACACACCGGCAAAGCGCCGTGCGCAACGCTCCTGGAGAACAGCTCACCAGGGCCCCGCAACATCGCGGGGTTGCCTCCGTTCGCGTCGAGCGTTGCGCCGTCAGGCGCATAGTCGAGACGTCGGCAGTGCTTCCGGAGCTTGGCTCAACGTCCGTCGCTTCGGCAGGGCCGAGTAGCTTGGTTGACCCAGGGGGTAGGGCGACGGACCGCACAGGCGCGCGCCCTCCGACCTGTCGGCGAAGCGGCGATGCGCCAACCGAGCAGAGGGATTGACTTCGTGAGGTGCGCTCAGGTGCGGAGCCGTCCCTCCGGGTCGCGGTGTCCCCTCTGGCCGTAGAGGTGTCCTGCGCACGTGGAGTGGACGCGCTCGCGTCTGTTTTGAGAGCGTTGTTCCCCGCATGTCGAGCTACTGGATCCAGGATTCCCACGGACTCGTGCTCGGGCCGGTTGGCATCGAGGTTCTCAGAGATCTCGCCTCCGCCAAGCGGCTCACCGATTTCAGCAAGGTCTCCCGCGATGGCACCACCTGGCAGCCGCTCTCCTCGCTGGGCGAGGTGATGCAGGCCATCTCGCCCGCGAAGGACCAGCGCGCGGCGCAGGAGGCGGCGCAGGCCACCAAGGTGCGCGCGGAGCTGGCGCGGCTCCAGTCCCTGCCCACCAGCTCGCTCTTCAGTGTGCTGAGCTCCGCGGACCTGGCGACCTACCGTCAGGGCTTCCTCGCGCTCGCCAAGCCGTATCACCCCGCGCGGCTGGCGAAGGACGTCCACCCGGACCTGCTGCGCGCGCACATCGAGATGTTTCAGTACCTCTCCGGCCGGATGGTGGAGCACGAGCGCACTGCCAAGGCGGCCCCTCCTCCCGCTCCGGTGGCGGCGGTCACCAAGGTCGCTGCGCCTCCGCCTTCCGGAGGCCCGGCGCCGGGCGTGCAGCTGCGTCCTCAGCCCCCGGACGGGCGGCTGGAGGTGCTCATCGACGTCAGCTTCAACAACGCGTTCATGTTCATCGACCACAAGCTGGTCAACTTCAACACCGGCGGGTTCTTCCTCCCCTGTCACCGGCTGGCACCGCTGGGGACCTGGCTGGATGTGTTGATGCGCTTCGCCGGGCCCTCCCGGGAGATTCGCAGCCGCGGCAGCGTCGTCTGGGAGAACCTGGTCAACCCCGCGCACCCGCAGGGCTACGGCGTTCGTCTGGAGAAGCTGGCGCCTGAGGACAAGACCTTCGTCAGCGGCTTCATCGACCGCTACCAGGCGAGCAAGACCAAGCGCGCCTGACCTTCAGTTGACGGTGAGCTCCGCCGCGACGGGGACCTTCTCGATGAGGCACTGGTTGGGGTCACACACGCTGAAGGAGAGCACCCCGGCTGCGCGCGCTTTCCCCATGGCCGACGCCGTGAACGGGACCTCTGCGGAGAGCGCGCACGCGTCCTTCGGCTCCTTGGCGCAGGGGATGGTCTTCGCCCCGTCCTTGAGCTCGAAGCGGGCGCGGTCGAAGGCCACGCCCTCGGTGCTCCCCTCGGGGCGGAAGCTCAAGGGGTAGTCCGGGTTCACGTGGAAGCCGTCGCTCGCGGTCACCTGGGCGAGCAGCGCGCCCGTGGCGCCGCGCGCGAGGGGGCCGGCGATGCTGGCGGTGACGGTGTACGGCTTGCCGCCCTGGGCGGGCGCCGGGGCCTCCGGCGCCGCGTCCCTCTTGCAGCCGCCCGCGAGGAGCAGCGCTGCGAGGCAGCTCAGCTGGCGTACTTGACGGAGCAACCGTAGGCCTTGGTGCTGGGGGTTTTGACCGGACGGCCCGCGGCGACATCCTCGAGCGCGGCGTCGACGTAGTTGATGAGCTTGCCTCCGGTGGGCGACTTCTTCTCGCCGTCAGGGGAGTTGTCGATGGCGCCCGCGTAGACGAGCGCGCCGGTCTTATCGACGACGAAGAGGTGCGGCGTGTTGGTGGCGCCGTAGCTGTGGCCCACCTTGCCGGTCTCGTCGAGCAGGATGGGGTGCTCCATCCCGAACGTCTTCGCGGCCGCGCGGTTCTTGTCCGCGCCGCTGCCCTGCTTGCCCGCCGCGGAGGAGTTGATGGCCAGCCACACCACGTTCTTCGCGGTGTGCCGCTTGGCGGTATCCACGAGCGAGCCCACGCCGTGCGACGCCTTGACGAAGGGGCACTCCGGGTTGAACCACTCGAGCACCACCGTCTTGCCCTTGAGCTCGCCCAGCTTCACGGTCTTGCCGTCGAGGTCGGTGAGGGTGAAGTCCGGGGCAGGCTTGCCCACCTGTGCGCCCTCCGCGAGCGCCATTCCAGGGGCCAGCAGCTGCAGTCCAAGTCCGACGAGAAGCAGGTGTTTGCGCATGGCTCTGTTGACTAGGTGAGTTTCGAGCGCGGCGCAACGAAACCGCAGCGGATGGGTTGGCTACCGGAACGCGCGCAGGACGGCCTGCGCACAGAAGAAGCCGCACATCCCGTGGACGCCCGGGCCCGGCGGCGTGGACGCGGAGCAGAGGAAGACGCGCGGGTTGGGCGTGGCGTAGGGGTTGGGCCGGGCCACCGGGCGGAAGAACATCTGCAGGCCCTCCATCGCGCCCGCCTGGATGTCGCCGCCGGCGTAGCTCGGGTTGTAGGCCTCGTACGCCGCGCAGCCCATCGTGGATTTGGCGAGCACGCGCTCCCTGAAGCCGGGGGCGTAGCGCTCCAGCTGCGCTTCTATCTGCGGCGTCGCGTCCGCGGTGGAGCCGTTCGGGACATGACAGTAGACCCACGCGGTGTGCTTCCCCGGCGGGGCGCGGGTGGGGTCGAAGAGCGTGTGCTGCGCGACGAGGACGAACGGGCGCTCGGCGATGCGGCCCTCGGCGGCGGCGCGCTCGGCTTCGCGCAGCTCCAGCAGCGTGCCCCCGAGGTGCACGGTGGCGGCCCGGCGGCACTCCTCTGCGCGCCAGGGGATGGGGCCGTCCAGCGCGTAGTCGAGCTTGAAGGTCCCGGGCCCTCGTCGAAGGCGGCGCAGCGCTCGGGTGTAGCGGGCGGGCAGCGCGTCGCCGCAGAGGCGGGCGAGCTGCTCGGCGGAGGTGTCGAAGAGCGCGGCGTCGTGCTCCGGGAGGTCCGCCAACGAGCGCACGGGGTGGCCGGTGCGCAGCTCGCCCCCGAGGGAGCGGAGGTGTGCGGTCAGCGCGTCGATGATGGATTGGGAGCCGCCGCGCGCGAAGGGCCAGCCCACCGCGTGGCCGGCCACCGCGAGCATCAGGCCGGTCGCCGCGGTCAACGGCAGGTCGAGGTCGGAGCTGGAGTGGGCCGCGCAACCTCCGAAGAGGCTTTGCGCGAGGTCGCCGGTGAAGCGGGAGGTCGCGTAGTCGGCGCACGAGTCCAGCGTGGCGAGCCCGAAGCGCGCGAGCAGGAGGGGCGCGGTGGGGAGGCGGGTGACCGGCCCCAGCGCCGCGGCGGCGAAGCGCTCCCATTCGTCCACGTACGGGCGGACGGCGCGAACCCACGCGCTCCCGTCCGGGCCCAGCGTCTTCGCGGTCTGCTCCGGGGTGCCTTCGAGGAGTGCGGCTGCGCCGTTCTCGAGCGGGTGCGCCAGGGCGGCCGGCGAGTAGACCCACTCCAGCCCGTATTGCCGCAGCGGGAGCGTCTTGAGGTACGGCGAGGCGGCGGCGAGCGGGTGGATGCCCGAGCAGACGTCGTGGCGGAAGCCGGGCAGGGTCAGCTCCTGCGTCCTCGCGCCGCCCCCGGGGGTGTCCTTCGCTTCGAGGACGAGCACCTTCCAGCCGGCTTCGGACAGCCGGATGGCCGCCGCCAGGCCGTTCGGTCCGCTGCCCACCACCACCGCCTTGCGGCTCACGTGGCACCTCCCCTGGGCGGTTGCTCTATCAGCCGCGCGCGGTGTCGCTCAGTCCTTTCACGCGGGTGCGCCTGCGGCGGCTCGCCCGAGAATGCGCCAGGAGGCCGCGGTCAGTTCCTCGCCGCTGCTGTTCGGGTTGTGCCAGGGAGCGCGGACGTGGGTTCGTGGGCCACCGCTGGATGGATGCACTGCACTGGGCCTTGAGGAGACGGGGGGCACGGCAGTGTGCGCCGTACCTTCGTTGGAGCTGGCCCGACCTCGGACCGCGGTGGAGGTGAAGCCAGGCTGGCCGCAGCGCACGGTTGAGATGCAACCGTTCGTCGACCAAGTCCTCCGCAGAGGCCGAATTCCCCCCGTTTCGGTCGAGTTGCTCAACGAACGGTTGCGTCTCCCGTGGCAAGCACTGCCCCGTGAGGCCGGCCCCCGACGTCGCGGGCGGCGGTGCCCTCCAGCGAGCCGCCCACGTTTGGAGCGTCCCCCGACCACCTCAAGGCTGCTGGGGCTGGAAGTCAGCCGGAGCGTGCGGCTGTCCTCGTCAGTGGCAGGAGTCGCCGCCGCTGTCGTTGAGCGGGACGTCCGCGACTGCGAGGAAGCGCCAGGTGTAGCGGCCAGCGAGGAGGTCCAACCGGAGCACGCCGTGGCTGGCGCCCAGGGCTTCCGTCTGCGCGGTGCCTTGCGAGACGGTGCCCAGTCGCACGCCGCCGGTGCCGACGAGGAAGCTGCGGACGCCGCCGTCGGGCTGCAGCGCGCCGTCGGCGGTCAACGGGGCCAGGCGTTCGTAGTGCGAGCCGCCCGAGCTGAGCACCAGGTCCACGCCGTGCGCGGCCAGCTGCTGCCAGAGGGGGGCGACCGCGGGCTCCGGCCGGTCTGCGCTGAAGCGCGGCTGGGACAGGAAGGCGAGGGTGCAGGTGGCCGGGTGGGCGGCGAGGTCCGCGGCGAGCCAGCGTCCCTGTGGAGACGAGGGACCGCAGCCGCCCACCGAGGGGTCATCGCACGCGCCGTTGAGCGCGATGAGGTGCCACGTCCCGAGGTCGAAGCTGTAGTAGCCCTTGCCCTCGCCGCGCGTGCGCAGCTCCGGGAAGGTGGCGAAGAAACCCGCGGCGCCGGGGGTGAGGTACTCACGGGGGCCGGGGACGGGCCAGGTGCGCTCGCGCAGCGGGGAGGCGCCCCAGGCCAGTCGGTAGGACTGGGTGAACTCTGTCTCCGTGCCCGTGAAGGCCTGGAGATCTCCGAGCGCCAGGACGGCGTCCGGCTGCTGCTCCCCCGCGAGCTCCGCGGTGTCGGCCATCCGGCAGACCTTCGAGGTGCCCTGTCCGCCCGCGAAGTCCGGGTCCTCTGGCGAGCAGGCGATGTTCCCCGCGGCGACGACGACGTAGCGGTCCTTCGGCATCCCCGTGCCACCGTCGGTGCTTCGCGCGCACAGGCCGTTGGTGCAGACGAAGGGGGCGGGGCAGTCAGAGGGGGCGTCGCAGCCGTAGCCTTCCCCGTCTCCGAGTCGGTCTCTCAGGCAGCCTGCGAGGAGGAGTAGAAGGAAGGGGAGCAGCCGGGGAGACACGGGGCTCGCAGCATAGCCGGGTGGCGGGAGGGTAGTGGGGTACGGGAGGGCGGGGACGGGAACGGGATGCGGGGACGGGGTACGCGTTCGCGTTCGCGTTCGTTCACGGGTTCGGGCAGGGGTACCGGGACGGAGAGGCGCGGAAACTGCTGGGCGACCCGGCGGCCCTTCCGACGACCGTTCTCCGCTGCCGTGCCCGAACCCGTGAACGAACGCGAACGCGAACGCGTGCGCCGTTTCAAAACCCGTCCCCGCCTCCCCGTACCTGAGTCCCGAACCCGTGCCCCGGAAGCCTGCGCACCTGGTCACCAGATGAGCAGCACGCGCTCCTCCTTACCCGGGACCAGCGTCACCTCGCGCTCCGTGCGCTGTCCATCGGCGCGGACGGCGGAGAGGCGTCGCCGCCCGGGAGTCAACGCTTCCCGGACAATCGGGGTCACTCCGAGGTCCTCGCCGTCCACCTTCACCCGCGCCCAGACCGGTTGCGACTCCACCGTGAGCAGCGCAGTGCCCTGCGCGCGCGCGCCAGCCGCAGCCCTGCTCCGGCGCTTTATGAGGTTTGAGCTCGGCGCCGCCGCCCGGCGCACGCGTTCGGATGGCTTCGTGCTCGCGACGGACGGCGCCTCGCGGGTCGCGCGCGAGCCGGACGTGTTGGACGTGCCGCTCGCTGCGCCGGCTGAACCTTGAGGCGCTCGGGCAGAGTCACCGCGAGAGTCAGGTGCTGGCTGGGCTGTGCGAGCGGGTCCCGCCGCGGCCGCGCGCGCGGACTCATCGCCTGCGGCGGGTGCTTCGCCGCCCATCGCGCCCGTGTGAGCGGACTCATCGCCGCCAGCGGGCGCTCCTCCACGAGCGAAGCCCGTTGCCGCGGTGCGAACGGCGTCATCCGGAGCGGCGGTCGCTTTGTCTTGAGTTGCATCCGTTGCGGCAGCGAGCGCGGCTTCTCCACGAGCGCGAGCGGAGTCACCGGCGGGCGCGGTTCCGTCACCTGCCCCCGTGCCCAGGGCTTCGCCCCCCTGCCCGAGCGCGTCCACGGCCTGAGGCTCAAGCGCGACGGGGACTCCGCTCTGAAACGCGCGGTGTACGCCATACGCTCCGCTCAGCGCGAGCGTGGCCACCAGCAGCGGCGTCAACCAGCGCCGCCGGACGGGAGGTGGCGGCGGCGGCGTGGCGCGCAGGCCGGTGGGCGCGGCCATGAGCTCTTCCACCGGCGCGACCAGCGACGACGTCCCGTCCTTCTCCGGCTGAAGCGGCTCGCGGCTGGCGGCCCAGTGGGCGAGGCCGGGCGCGTCGAACGCGAGCTCGGGGTCGAGCTGCTCTGTCAGCAGCTGAAGAACGGCGTCGGCGGAGGGCGCGCGCTGGGGAAGCTCCCGCTCCAGCATCCAGGAGAGCGCCTGGGCGAGGGGAGCGGGGACCTGGCCGACGAGGCTGGGGATGGGCGTCCACATCACGGCGCCGAGGGTGGCCGCGTCGTTGCTCGCGGCGAACACGCGGCGCCCGGTGAGCAGCTCGTGCAGGACCAGCCCCAGGGAGAAAAGGTCCGCGCGCGCGTCGAGCGGCTCGCCTCGGACCTGCTCGGGCGAGAGGTACGGGAGGCTCCCCCGCAGCATGCCGGTCCGGGTGCGCGTGACGTCCACGCCGTCGCCCTGCGCCAACCCGAAGTCGATGAGCTTCACCGTGCCGCCGGTGGTGACGAACACGTTGGAGGGCTTCAGGTCCCGGTGGATGAGGCGCAGCGGCTGACCATCCGGCCCCAGCGCGTGTTGCGCGTAGGCGAGCGCGGCGAGCACCGACTGGGCAATGCGGACCACCGCCCCGACGGGCGCGGGCCTTCCTGCCCCCGCCAGCGACGCGAGCGTGGCGCCCTCCAGCTGCTCCATCGTGAAGTAGACCTTCCCGTCCACCGCGCCGTGCTCCAGCACACGCACGATGTTTGGGTGCACCAGCAGCGACGCCAGCTGCGCCTCCGCGGTCAGGCGCCGCAGGGTGGCGGGGTCATCCGTCCCGGCGACGACGGTCTTGAGGGCGACGCGCTGGCCGTCGCGCTCGGCCTCCCAGACTTCGCCCATCCCGCCGCGGCCCAGCCGGCGCAGGAGCTTGTAGGGGCCCAGCTCACTCATCGTCGCCTGGCGAGGAGGCGGCCCCGCGTCCTTCCGGGGCGAGCCCGTACTCCCGCACCAGGCGGTGCACCAGCTGGCGGGACACGCCCATCGCCTTCGCCGCCGCGGGCGTGCTGCCGTGCTTCTTCAGCTGCGCGGCGAGGTACGCGCGCTCGAAGCCTTCCACCACCAGCTGGCGGGCCTCGCGCAGCGGCAGGTGCACCAGCGCTTCGCCCGCGGAGCCCTGGGCCCCGGACGGGACGATGGCGGGCGTCACCGCCTGCTGCGGAAAGATGAGGAGGCGCGCGACGGCGTTGCGCAGCTCCCGGACGTTCCCCGGCCAGCTGTGGCCCTGGAGCAGGGTGAGCGCGTCCGGCGGCAGCTCCGAGAGTGACGCGGGCGGGGACCGCTGCGCGAGGAAGGACTCTACCAGCAGCGGGATGTCCTCCTTGCGCTCGCGCAGCGCGGGGACGTGGGTCTCCACCACGGCCAGCCGGTAATAGAGGTCCTCGCGGAACCGCTTGGCGGCCACCAGCGCGCGCAGGTTCCGGTGGGTGGCGGCCACCACGCGCACTTTCACGCGGTGGTAGTCGGACGCGCCGACCGGACGGACCTCGCCGGACTCCAGCGCGCGCAGCAGCTTCGGCTGGAGCTCCAGCGGCAGCTCGCCCACCTCGTCGATGAAGAGCGTGCCCCCGTCGGCCTCGGTCAGCAGGCCGGGCCGCGCGCTGGCGGCGCCGGTGAAGGCGCCCTTGGTGTGGCCGAACAGCTCCGCCTCCACCAGCGAGGGGGAGAGGGCCCCGCAGTCGAGCACCACGAAGGGGCCGCTGGCGCACGGGCTGGCCTGGTGCACCGCGCGGGCGAGCAGCTCCTTGCCGGTGCCGGACTCGCCCAGGAGCAGGAGGGCTTCGCGGGTGCGGGCCACGCGCTCCAGCACGGCGAAGAGCGCGCGCATGGGCACGGAGAGGCCGAGCGCCTCTCCGAAGTGGGGGCTTGGCGAGAGCGGGACCAGGACGTTGGGGCCCTGGCGGACGAGCGAGAGCTCGGCCTTCCCCACGGTCACCAGCGCCCCGGTGGGGACCACCGCGTCCAGCACGCGGACGCCGTTCACGGTCGTCCCGTTCTTGCTGCCGAGGTCGCGGACGCGGACGCCTTCGGGGGTGAAGAAGAGCTCGCAGTGGCGGCGCGACACGCCGGGGGCGTCCAGCTGGACGTCGCACTCGGTGCTGGTGCCCAACTGCAGCGGGCGCAGGCCCAGCGCCAGCAGCACGTCCTCCTTGTCGGGGACGCGAATGCGGAGCTGAAGCCCGGGGTGCTCGACGCGGTCCGTCACGCCTTCTCGGACGAGCGTCCGCGTCAGATGATCCTGCGACTGCATCGAGGGGCGAAGCTACCACGGCCGCGCCCCCGAACGTGTCAAGCCGCCTTCCACAACCCGGGGGACGCCTGCCCGGATAATGGGCAAAAACCCACTCCCAGGGCGGCTCCGCTACCCCGGCAGCGAAAAATTCAGGAGCAAATCCATGTCGAACACCATTGGTAAGGGTGGCGGGCTCGCCGGGGCCATTCACCAGGCAGAGTTGAACGACGGCAAGATTACGGCGAACGAGACCGACTCCATCATCAAGGCCGGGATTGACGAGACCCTGGCGCTGGTGGACCTCCAGAAGCCCATGGAGGAGAACTCCGAGACTGTCGGGAAGAAGTACGAGGAGCTGCGCGCGGTGCTGGATGGGACCTCCACCTTCGCGCCCGCGGAGCTGGCGAAGAAGACGGGCGACCAGTTCGAGACCCAGGTGGGCGAGGCCTTCTTCCAGATGCTGGCGCTGGGCATCCCCGGCGGCGGCGAGAGCACGGCGGCGGTCATCGAGTCCGCCATGCAGTCCGGCGGCTCCATCGACGAGACAGAGGTGGAGGCCATCGTGAAGGCGGCGGTGGGCGAGAGCCTGAGCGCCATCGACCAGGGCGCGGACTTCAAGGCCAACACCAAGCTGGTGGAGGCCAAGGAGACCGAGGTGCAGAAGCTGGTGGACGGGGCGACTTACTCCCCGACGGAGCTGGGCAAGCAGGTGAGCGAGGCGGTGGAGAGCCAGACCGCCGAGGCGTTCTTCATGAAGATGGCGGCGCTCGGCAAGTTGCCGCAGCCTTGACCAAAAATCCCTCATTCCCAGGGTGGCTCCGCTACCCCGGCAGAGAAGTTCAGGAGCAAATCCATGTCGAATACCATCGGTAAGGGCGGCGGACTCGCCGGCGCCATTCATCAGGCAGAGCTGAACGACGGCAAGATTACGGAGAACGAGACCGACGCCATCATCAAGGCGGGGATCGACGAGACCCTGGCCCTGGTGGACCTCCAGAGGTCGACGGAGGAGAACGTCGACACTGTCAATAACAAGTTCAAGGAGCTGCGGGCGGTGCTGGATGGGACCTCCACCTTCGCGACCGCTGAGCTGCAGAAGAAGACAGGAGACGAGGTCGAGGGTCAGGTGGGTCAGGCCTTCTTCGAGATGCTCGCGCTGGGTATCCCTGATGCCGGGCCGGGTGCTGCAGCGGCCATCGACGCGGCGATGCAGTCCGGTGGCTCCATCGACGAGACTGAGGTGAAAGACATCGTGAACGCCGCGGTGGGGGAGAGCCTCAGCGCCATCGATGCGGGCGCGGACTTCCTTACCAACGTCGGCGCCGTTCAGGCCAAGCAGACCGAGATCCAGAAGCTGATTGACACAGCGACCTACTCCCCCGACGCGCTCCGCGCGCAGGTAAGCAAGGCGGTGGAGGACAAGACTTCCGAAGGGTTCTTCCTGAGGATGTCGACGATGGGCGTGGCGCCGAAGCCCTGAGGTGCCGCCCTACCAGGTGAGCGCCGCGGCGCCGCCTGAGCCGACCGCAAGGCCGGCGCCCACCCACATCAGTACGTAGGCCTGGCGCCGGTCCGCATCCACCGCCGCGGCCGGCGCATACCTCGCGTTGGCCCGGTTCGCTTCGATGTCCGCCAGCGCCCGGTCCGTTTGGGCGTAGCGCGCGCCGAAGCCCACCGCCACGCCTGCAGCGACCACCGCCGCCGCCGCCAGCACCGTCGCCGGGCGAACCCACGGCTTTGCGGGTGTCACTGCCACGGCCTCCACGCCTTCCACCGGCAGCGGCAGGAACGGGCTGCCCAGCCGCGCCACCTCGTTGCCATACCGGTCGACCAGGGCCACGAAGTGGGCGCAAGGCGCCGCGGCGCACGGCCAGGTCTGGCCTGCCTTGCCAGGGACGAGCGTCACCTTCGCGCTGAACCGGCCCGCGTCTGACGCGTACAGGCGCGCCGCGGCCACCAGCGCGGCCGGGTCTTTGAGGACTCGAACCTCCGTCTCCACCTGGCCCGGCCCGGCAGCGCGCGAGCGGACGGAGACCTCCAGGCGCTGGCCGAAGGTCTTCTCCCGCGCCAGGGCCAGCGGCCGGGTGAGCTTGGGCGAGGCGCCCGCGGGCAGCTGGTACTCCGGCGCCAGCGAGAGGACCGCGCGGAAGGCGTCCACCGCCACGTCCTGCTGCCCCACGGCGGCGGCCATCTGGGCGATGAAGGTGTGCAGGGCCAGCGTGTCCTCTGGGGCCGCGCGGCCGCGCTGGAGCGCGCCCTGGGCCTGCGCCAGGGCCCCCGGGTAGTCCAGCTGGGTGGCCAGGGCCTGGGCCCGCTCCAGAGAGGGCTCGGCGCCGGCGAAGGCGGCGAAGGGCAACCAGAGGAGAAGAGCGCAGGTCCGCGTCACGACAGGGGCTCCCGTCATATCAGCCGAGGGCCGCGTGCCCTCAGCCTGCGAGTCCCTTCGAACGTTACGGCCTGAACGTGATCGCCTGTTACCGCCCTAACGCGTGAGGGTCTGAGCGTCCAGAACGCCTGTAGTTCCGGCCACTCGCGCCGTTTTGCAACTGGCATGGCGACTGCTCGGCGGAGCGCCCGCTCACGCAGGGCGTACCTGCGCGACTTCGCCTCTGGGAACGCCAAGAAGAATTCTCTGGAGCCAACCTTGAACCGAACATCCCCTGTCGTATTCCACGCGCGCCGGCTGCTGTTGCTGGCCAGCGTGGCACTCACTCCGGCGGCCCTGGCTCAGGGCTCGTCGGTCCTCACGGGCACGTTGATTGATGCCTCGAGCAAGAACCCCATCAGCGACGTCGTGGTGACCGCGACCTCGCCCAAGCTGCAAGGAGAGCAGATTGTCGTCAGCGACTCGACCGGCACCTACCGCATTCCGCAGCTGCCGCCCGGGCCGTACACGCTCCGCTTCGAGAAGGAGTCGTTCAAGCCGTATACCCGTTCTGATGTGCAGCTGCGCATTGACCAGACCGTCCGGGTCAACGTGGAGCTCCTGCCGGACGCGCTGACCGCGGAGGTCATCACGGTCGTGGGCCGCGCGCCGACGGTGGACGTCGGCTCCACCACCACCGGCATCAACATCGGCAGCGAGTACATCAAGAACCTGGCGCTGGTCCGGCCGGGCGGGAAGGGCGGCGCCAGCCGCTCCTTCGAGTCGCTCGCGGAGATTGCGCCGGGCGCCACCGCGGACGCCTACGGCATCTCGGTGAACGGCACCACCTCTCCGGAGAACCAGTTCGTCATCGACGGACTGTCCGTGAATGACCCGTCGTTCGGGTTGCTCGGCACGCCGCTGTCGGTGGAGTTCGTCCAGGAAGTGAACGTCATCACCGGCGGCTTCATGCCGGAGTACGGCCGCGCCACCGGCGGCGTGATGAACGTCGTCACCAAGTCCGGCTCCAACGAGTTCCACGGCTCCGTCTGGGGCAGCTGGACGCCCGGTGCGCTGGAAGGCGCGCGCGCGCAGGTCAAGCGCGAGGGCAGCGTGGTCTCCACCCAGCAGGCGCTGGGCAACATCGGCGACTTCGGCGTGGAGATTGGCGGCCCCATCCTCAAGGACAAGCTGTGGTTCTTCGCCGGCGTGGGCCCGTCCTTCACGCGCCGGATTCTCACGCGCAGCCTCAACGCCATCCAGCTGGACGGCGCGGGCAACGTCATCCGGGACGACCTGGGCTTCTCGCAGACCACGCCCATCCCGGGCACGGCGACCAACTACTTCGGCGACGAGCGTTCGCTCCAGTACATCGCCAAGTTGACCTACCTGCTCAACCCGGACCACAACCTGTCGGTGTCCGTCTACGGCACGCCGACCAGCTCCGGCGGCCCCGGGAAGATTGGCATCAACCCCCGCACCGGCGGCCTGGAGGCGACCAACCTCTCCGGTCAGATTCAGTCCATCGGCAGCATCTACCAGTCGGCCGCGCGCGACGTCTCCGCGAAGTGGTCCTCCAGCTTCCTCGACAAGCACCTGCTGGTGGACGCCACCTTCGGCTGGCACCACCAGGACTACGCGAACCTGCCCTCTGACGGGAGCGAGCCCGGCAGCAACGTGGGCGAGTCCGGCAACCCGTACGTGCTTTGGGGCCGCTCCGTGATGCTGGACGGCGTGACGCCGAACTACCACACCATCCGCGACTTCGAGGACTTCCCCAACGCCGACGAGTACTGCGAAGCGGCCGGGACGATGTCTCCCAAGAAGTGCCCGGTGCTCACCTACTCCACCGGCGGCTTCGGCTACATCGACCGCTCCTCGCTGGACCGCTACCAGGCCCGCGTGGTGTCCACGTTGCTCGCCAACCTGCTCGGCCACCACGTCATCAAGGCCGGCGTCGACTTCGAGCGGATGAGCTACTACCACAAGAAGGCGTACACCGGCCGCGTCGCCTACGCGGAGAACCTCACCGGCACGCGCGTCACCGACACCCGCGAGTTCGCGTACC
Source organism: Myxococcaceae bacterium (assembly GCA_044230055.1). Classification (GTDB taxonomy): domain Bacteria; phylum Myxococcota; class Myxococcia; order Myxococcales; family Myxococcaceae; genus JBGART01. The sequence goes on from JBGART010000003.1 coordinate 132,675, forward strand.
TCACCGCCCCCGACAGCGCGACCATCTCCGACTTCGTGGAGACGCAGGTCAGCTCCAACACCATCGGCGGCTTCCTTCAGGACAGCTGGAACGTGGCGGACGTCATCACGCTGAACGCCGGCCTGCGCTACGACACGCAGCAGCTGTTCGGCTCTGATGGCAGCCTGGCCATCACGCTGGCCAACCAGATTTCGCCGCGCATTGGCGTCGTCTACGACTTCACCCAGTCGGGCCGGTCGAAGATTTTCGCGAACTACGCCCGCTTCTACGAAAACATGCCGCTGGAGGTCATTGACCGCGGCTTCCCGCCGGAGCGTCAGGTGAACGCGGGCCGCTTCCTCGCGGCCAACGCCAACCGCCCGGGCTGCAACCCGCTGGACCCGGTGGAGCTCCAGACCAAGTGCCGCAGCGACGCCAACCTGCGCGACTTCGGCCTCGCGGGCATCACGGACCTGGAAGACCCGAACCGGCGCTGGCTCATCACCGGCGGTGACCCCACCCCGGTGGACCCCGGTCTCCAGCCGCAGTCGTCTGACGAGTTCGTCGTCGGCGGCGAGTACGAGGTCATCAGCGACGGCCGCGTGGGCGTCACCTACACCCGCCGGAACATGAACCGCGTCATCGAGGACATGTCGAACGACGAGGCCACCAGCTACTTCATCGGCAACCCCGGCTACGGCATCGCCGCGGACTTCCCGAAGGCCACCCGCGACTACGACGGCGTCACCGTCTTCTTCAACAAGGCGTTCTCGGACCTCTGGCTGGGCCAGGTCAGCTACACGTACAGCAACCTGCGCGGCAACTACTCCGGCCTCTTCCGCCCGGAGACCAACCAGCTCACCCCCAACGCGAACGCGACCTTCGACCTGAAGTCGCTGCTCGCCAACGGGACCGGTCCGCTGCCGGGTGAATCCACGCACTCCTTCAAGGCCTACGGCGCCAAGGAGTTCGTCCTCACCGGCGCGATGAGCCTCACCCTCGGCGTCACCTACCGCGGCCGCTCCGGCAACCCCATCAACTACCTGGGCGCGCACGAGGTGTACGGCAGCGACGAAGCGGTCATCCTCCCGCGCGGCTCCGGCGGCAGGACGCCCTGGGTCCACGCCATCGACACCCGCCTCGCCTTCAACTGGAAGTTCGGCGGCGACCGCATGGCCACCGTCGGCCTGGACGTCTTCAACCTCTTCAACTTCCAGGCGGCCACCATCGTCGAGGAGACGTACACCCGCGACTTCGTCCGGCCCATCCCCAACGGGACCCAGGCGGACCTCGCCAGCCTGCAGACCACCGAAGGGCTGCCGGCCGCGGTCAACCCGAATTTCAAGAACCCGCTGCAGTTCCAGGCTCCCCGCAACGTGCGCTTCGGCGTGAAGGTGGCTTTCTAATGAAGACGAAACTCTGGACATCCGTGGTGGCGGCAAGCGGCCTGGCCTTGATGGCGTGCGGCGCGGAGCAGCCTTCCCCCTCCTGCATGGCGGGCCACGGCGGCTGGGCGGCGCAGTACACCGCGAAGCCGGGGCAGTCTCTGACCGGCGCCTGCGCCGCGAAGAAGGGCGAGGTTGTCGGCGTGCAGGCCTACTACGGCACCGGCACCAGCCGGCTGCTGGAGAAGTTGGCGCTCAAGACGGCCACCCTCACCGCGTTGGAGGCCGCGCCGAACGTGGGCGCGGACGACGCCAGCCCCATCATCTCCCTCGGCGCCTTCTCCGCCGGGCGGCCGGACGCGGAGCACTTCTGCTCCGTGCCCAGCTTCTCCACCGCGGAGCAGCACCTGCCGGCGGACGGGGCGGACCCCGCCATCGACATCAGCTACAAGTGGAGCAACGTGAAGCTGTACGTCACCGCCACCTCCCCGGGCCAGCAGCTCTCCGGAGAGCTCGAATACACCGACGGGACGTGCACCGGCCGCTACGACGTCACCGCCATCTTCCCTGCGGTGGACTGCGGCGTGACCGATGACAACGGCGACTACGTGATGAACGGCGACGTGTTCGCGGTCGACGAGAGCCTCTGCTCTCACGGCAACCAGTTCGGCCGGTCGCTCCAGCCCACCTATCCGGTGAAGTGCGACGCGAACATCCACCTGTGCGTGCTGGACGGGCCCGTCCCCTCGTTCCGGGAAGCGCCCAAGCAGTAGCAGGTCAGCAGCGACTTCAAACGGGAGCCGAAGGGTCTCTTCCAGAGGGGGACCCTTCGGCTCTCGGCCGTCTTTACCCCCTTCGCGAAAGCGAGCCTTTTCAGTGGTGCAGGTGGACCCGTACGAGGACGCGAGAGGGGGCCGCCCGCAGGTGCGCCCGCTCCCCTTGACCGCCTTCAAGGCGGCTTGCGGTTGGCCCCCGCCTTCTGATTACTCTGCCGCCAGGGCCGGGGTACGTGAGGCGATGGCGGACATGGCGACCGGCGGCGGACGCGCTGCATTCGGTAAAGGAGCGCCCACCTTCTTCGAGGTGGACGAAGCCTCAGGCCGCGCCGCGGAGCTGACCGTCCTGTGGCGGGAGCTGGAGGAGGCCCGCGCGCTGGGCCGCGCCCGCTTCGCCTTCGTCCGGGGGCCCGCCGCCGCTGGCAAGACGCACCTGTTCGACAGCTTTCGCCAGTCGCTCACCCGCTCCGGCGTGCGCGTCTTCGAAGGCGCGTCCGGGCGCGACGTGCGGCGGACGTTCGGCCTCTTCGCGCCGCTGCTCTCGGAGCTGCTGGCCCACCTCAAGGATTCAGGCGTGGCCGCGCCGGCGCTGGTCGGCCTCTCGCAGCGGCTGGCCGGGCTGTGGGGCCGCGGCGTGCCCGGCGCCGGAGACCGCCGGCTGGAGCTGTACGAAGCCGCCGCGGAGCTCTTCGTCCTCGCCGCACAGGAGCCGGCCGCCTTCCTCTTCCCGGACCTGGACGCGGCGGACGCGGCGTCGCTGGAGCTGTTCCGCTACCTGGTCACGGCCTGCAGCTCTCCGGAGGCACGGGCGGGCGGGTTGTTCGTCGCGTCGCTGCGCGATGGCGTCCCGCACCCGGCGCCGCTGACGGAGCTGCTCACCCACGCCAGCGCCCGCACGGTGTCCCTGGGCGGGCTGGACCTCCACGGCTTCCGCGCGTACCTGGCGCGCAAGGATGTTTCGGAGCGCCTCTTCGACACCGTGGCCGGCGCGCCGGATGGGCTGGAGCGGCTCATCACCCGCGCCCCGCGCGAGCAGCCGGTGGACCTCTTCCTGCGCCGCGTGGAGCTGCTCTCGCCCGCCGCCCACGAGGTGCTCTCGCTGCTGGCGGTGGCGCGCACCGCGCTGGATGCAGGGACGGTCCAGGCCACGCTCTTGCGCGCGGGCGCCGCGCAGGACGCCTCCAGCGAGCTGGACCACCTGGTGCGCGAGCACCTGGCCTCCGCCCGGGTGGTGAGCGGCACCGCGGTCTACCGCTTCGTCCGGGACGAGGAGCGCAACGCCTTCGAAGCCACGCTCCAGGCGCCGGCGCGGGCCCGGCTGGCCGAAGCGCTGGGGCTGACGCTGGAGGCGGCGGGGGAGCTGCCGGCTGCGGCGGCGCTCCTGCTGGACGCGAGCCCCGGCCCCGAGGCGGGCCGGCTGGCGCTGGCGGCGGCGGATGAGCTGGCCTCCCGCGGCGCGCACGATGACGCGATGGACCTGTACGCGAAGGCGCTGCCGCTGGTCGGCGAGAGCGCCGCCCGGCACGCCCATCGCCAGCTCTCGGAGCTCTCCGACTTCAAGGGCGACCTGCGCGGCGCTTTGCGGCACCTCCTGCGCTGCCGGGTGCGCGGCGCGTTGAGCCCGGAGCTGCGGGTGGGCGCGGCGCGGCTGCTCATCCGGTTGGGACGGGTGGGCTGGGCGGAGCAGCTGGTGGAGGCGTTGGCGGAGGCGGCGCCGCGGCCGGAGGTCGTGGCGGTCCAGGTGGAGGTGGCGCTCATCCGGGGGCGGCCGGGCGAGGCGCTGCGGATTGGCCTCTCGCAGCTGCCCAAGCTCACCCAGGCGAGCCCGGACGCGGCCATCGCGGTCCTCTCTGCGCTGGCCAAGGCGTACATCCAGCGCGGGGAGATGGACCTGGCCCAGGGCGCGTACGAACAGGCGCACGCGCTGGCGCTCACCCACGCGCGGCTGTCGCTGGCGTCTGAAGCGCTCATCAACCTGGGCGTGGTGCTGGCGCGCCGGGGAGACCGAGAGCGGGCGGCCCGCTGCTACCGCGAAGGGCTGCCGGGCGCGTCCCGCTTCGGCCAGGCGCACGCGCTGGCGAACCTGGGCTCCGTCTACACGGAGAGCGGCGACTTTGACCTGGCGCTGGAGCATTTGGCGCGCGCGGTGCGCTGGTTCGCGTGGATTGGCAGCAGCAGCAAGGTGGCGCTCACCAGCTGCAACCTGGCCCGGCTGAACCACTTCCTGGGCGATTTGGAGCGGGCGGACGCGCTCGCGGCGGAGGCGCTGACCTACGCGCAAGGGGCCAAGGAGCCGCACATTGAAGCCAACGCCTTGCTGGTGCAGGGCGAGGTGCGGATGGACCGGCGCGACTACGGCGCGGCGCAGGCGCTGCTGGACGGGGCGCGCGAGAAGTTTGAAGCGCTGGGCAACGAAGGGTTCGCGGCGTTCGCCGCGGCGGTGAAGGCCCGGGCGCACCTGAAGCTGGGCGAGCGCGCGGAGGCGGACTTCGAGCTCACCCGCCCGGTGCTGGAGCGCGGCGGGGCGCAGCGTCCGGCGTGCAGGGTGGAGGTGGAGCTGGCGCGGGGAGAGCTGGCGCTGGCGAAGGGAGACTTGCTGGAGGCGGGCCGCGCGTGCGGCCGCGCGCGCGAAGCGCTGATGGCGGCGCCGGAGCTGGAGGGCCCCAGCCGGGTGTACTTCCTGGCCGGGCGCCTGCGGCTGGCGGCCGGGGATGCGGCGGGAGCGCAGGCGGAGCTGGTGCGCGCGGCGAGCTCGCTGGAGGAGCTGGCGCAGCGGGTACCTTCCAGCCGGCGGCAACAGTTCCTTTCGCTGCCGCAGCGCTCGGCGGTGCTGTCCTCGGTGGAGTCGCAGCTGCGGCTGCCGGCGAGGGTGCCGGCGCAGGAGCAGGGCGCGGCGCCGTTCGGGCTGGTGGGGCGGTCCCGGGTGCTCAAGGACGTGGTGCGGCAGATTGCGCCCATCGCCCGCGCCAACGCGACGGTGCTCATCCGGGGTGAGAGCGGGACCGGCAAGGAGCTGCTCGCGCAGGCCATCCACGACGCGTCCCTCCGGCAGACCTTCCCCATCGTGAAGGTGAACTGCGCGGCGATGGTGTCAGAGCTGCTGCTCTCAGAGCTCTTCGGCCACGAGCGCGGCGCGTTCACCGGCGCCATCCGGGAGCGGAAGGGCCGCTTCGAGCTGGCCGACGGCGGCACGCTGTTCCTGGACGAGATTGGCGACATCGACCCGCAGTGCCAGGTGGCGCTCCTGCGCGTCCTGCAGCAGCGCGAGTTCGAACGGGTGGGCGGGACGAAGACGCTCAAGGTGGACGTGCGGGTCATCTGCGCCACCAACCGGGATTTGGAAGCGCTCATCGCGCAGGGCCGCTTCCGGCAGGACCTCTACTACCGGCTCAAGGGCGTGATGCTGGAGCTGCCGCCATTGAGAGACCGGCTGGAGGACCTGCCGCTGCTGGCCAGCCATGTCCTGGCGCGCACCGCGGCCGAGCGGGCGGAGCCGGTGCGGCAGCTGTCGGCAGAGGCGCTGGAGCTCCTGGGGCGGCACACCTGGCCCGGGAACATCCGCGAGTTCGAGAACGTGCTGGCCAGCGCGGCCATCTTCGCGCACGGCCCGGTCATCACGCCGGAGGCGTTCCGTCACGTGGGAGAGCTGGCGGCGCTGATGGATGACCGGCCGCTGCCGCCGCCGCGGGCGTCCGCCGAGGTGGAGCCGGCGCTGGAGCCTGCGGGCGGGAGCCCGCGTGAGATTGACTACTACTCCCTGGTGCGGGCGAGTGACCTGTCCCTGCGGGAGCTGCAGGACTACGTGGAGCAGCAGTGCTACCGGCGCGCCCTGCTGGACGCGAACGGGAGCATCACCGAGGCCGCGAAGCTGCTGAAGATGAAGCGTTCAAGGCTGTCGCAAATCGTCAATGGCGATGCGGAGCTGAGGAGAATCGCCGATGGCGAGTGAGGAAGGTGGTTCCATGAAGACAACCATTCTGCTGGGCCTTGTCTGCGCGTTGGGCGGACTGTGGGCGTGCGGCGGCGACGAGCTGGAGCTGGAGGAGCCCATTCAGGTGATGGACCTCACCTCGGCCGGCACCCTGCAGCGCAAGACGCTCTCGCCCGCCACCGTGGTGCTGATGCCCTCGCCGCTGCCGACCCAGGACTTCGACGTCCGCAGCAAGCCCATGCCGTACTCGCCCCAGGACCCCATCCCCATTGGCCTGGACGTGGACGACGAGGAGTCCGTCGACGCGGGGACGTCCATCCCCGCCAGCCGCCGCTCTCGCCGCCGCCCGCTTGACCCGGACGACGTGGGCGATGGCGCAAGTCCGGGGGACCGTCACCGGGACTGATTTCACCCAGGGTGTGATGAACGCGCCAGGTCGCCTTCATCGACAGCTGGGGCGTGCCGTCGGATTCTCTGGGGGTGGGTGGCATCCCTGAGGACTGTCTGGAAGACGCCGTTCTGGCGGCGTACTCCCGTGGTGAGCTGGGGGAGTCCGCGGCCGACGTCGCGGCCCACCTCGCTGCGTGTCCGCGGTGCAGCTTCGAGCTGCTGAAGGGGACGGGCACGGCGCAGCCTGGCGCAGACGTCACCGGCGCTGTGACGGACGCCCCGGGTCTGCCCGAGGACCCGCTCCTGCCGCCGGGGACGCAGGTGGGCCGCTACCTTCTGCAGGAGAAGGCCGGCGCCGGCGGGATGGGTGTCGTGTACGCCGCGGTGGACCCCACGCTCAACCGGCGGGTGGCGCTGAAGCTGGTGCGGGCCGCGTCCGGGGTGGAGGGGGAGACCGCGGGCAAGGCGCGGCTCCTCCGGGAAGGGCAGGCGCTGGCGCAGCTGTCGCACCCCAACGTCGTGAGCGTGTTCGAGATGGGCACGTTCGGCGACCGCGTCTTCATCGCCATGGAGTTCGTGGAGGGGCAGACCCTGCGCGACTGGCTGATGCCCACGCGCTCGTGGCGAGAGAGCGTCCCCAAGCTCCTCGCGGCCGGCGCCGGGCTGGCTGCGGCGCACGCCGCGGGGATTGTCCACAGGGACTTCAAGCTGGAGAACGTGCTGCTGGGGAAGAGCGGCCGCGTCTTTGTGATGGACTTCGGAATTGCCCGCGCGGCGGACGCCGAGGAGCTTCCCGCCCGGCGCCCGTTGAGCGTCTCCGAGCGCGACCTGCTCGACACCAGCACGCCGCTGACCCAGGCGGGGGCGGTGGTCGGCACCGTCGGGTACATGGCACCGGAGCTTTTCCAGGGCGCTCCGGCCGATGCGCGCTCGGACCAGTTCAGCTTCTGCGTCGCGCTCTACCGCGCCCTCTACCAGCAGGCCCCCTTCGCGCCGCTTCCGCTCAAGCATCCCTTGCGCTGGGTGATGACGGAGCCTCCGAAAGGCGCCAAGGTGCCCCGGTGGCTGCGCCGCATTGTCGAGCGCGGGCTGCGGCCTGCGCCGGAGCAGCGCTACCCCAGCATGGAGGCGCTGCTGGCCGAGCTTGCGGTGGACCCCGCGGTCCGGCGCTGGCGGGTGGGGTTGGCCGTCGCCGCCGGCCTGCTGGCGCTCTCGGGCGCCGCCTTCTATCGGCAGGCCACCTTGCCGCGCTGCAAGGACGGCGCGGCGCGGCTCGCCGGCGTCTGGGACGGCCCGGTGCAGGGCGCGCTGCGCAGCGCCTTCCTGGCGACAGGACATCCCAACGCCGGGACGTTCTGGACCCACGCGCACGCAGGGCTGAGCGCGTACGCCGCCAGCTGGGTGCAGATGCGGGACGACGCGTGCGCCGCCACCCGCCTGCGGGGAGAGCAGTCGGATGAGGTGTTGTCCCTGCGGATGGCGTGCCTCGACCGCCGCATGGGCGAGCTGGAAGCGGTGGTGGACGTCCTGCGTTCGCTGGACGCGGCCAGCTTGTCCCAGGGAGTGAAGGCGGCCCGGGGCCTGCCAAGCGTCGCCAGCTGCGGCGACGTCCAGGCGCTGCGCGCGCCGGTCCGTCCGCCGGATGACCCGCAGGTGCGCGCGGAGGTGCTCCGCCTGGAGAAGGAGGCCGCCAGGGTGACGGCCCTCTTCCTCGCCAGCAAGTATCAGGACGGCCTCAAGCGGGCGCAGGTGAGCGTGGAGGCGGCGCAGAAGCTGCGCTACCGGCCGCTGGAGGCCGAAGTCTTGCGGAGCCTGGCCGCGCTGCAGTCCAGGTCAGGCGCCCTCAAGGACGCGCGGCGCACCTTCCTGCGCGCGCTCTGGGCGGCGGAGGCGGGCGGCGACGTGGGGCTGTGCGCGCGGATTTCCGCCGAGGCCGGCGCCAACGAGGTGCAGCTGGGAGCGTTCGACGGCGCCCGCGATTGGATTTCTCAGGGAGAGGCCTTCCTGGAGCACCTGGGCGGGAACCCCTTCATCGAAGCCACGCTCGCCGCCGCTGCGGGCCATCTGGGCCTCAACTCGAACAACATGGAGCAGGCGCTGGCCGCCTACCAGCGGGCCAGGCTCCTGGTGGAGAAGGCGTACGGCCGGGACCACGTCCTGGTCGCCACCTCGCTCGACAACGTGTCGCTCGCCCTGGCTTCCCTGGGGAAGATGGCGGAGGGGGTGGCGCTGGGAGAGAAGGCGCTGCAGCTGCGCGTCCGGCTGCTGGGGCCGGAGCACGCCGACACGCTGATGTCGACGCACAACGTGGGCATCTTCTATCAGCGCATGGCCCAGTACGAGAAGAGCAGCGCGTACTTCCGGCAGGCCGTCGCGGGTCGCGAGGTCACCCTCGGGCCGAAGCACCTGCACCTGGCGACCAGCCTGGAAGCGCTCGCCGAGAACGAGCTGGTGCAGGGTCGCTACGACAGCGCGAGGGCGCTCCTCGACCGGGCGATGGCGATTGTCTTTGAAATCGACAGAGGGCACGCCCTCTACGGCGGCTTCCAGGTGGTGCAGGCGCATCTGCTGAGGCTCAGGGGGAACCCCAACGAGGCCCTTGCCCTCCTCGAGCGTACGGCCGCGGTCACCAACATGGGCGCGGATCCATCCCTCGTCTCGCTCGCGGAGTCCGAGCGGGCGCTGGCGCTGGATGCCCTGGGACGTCCGGCGGAGGCGCTCACCTGCCTGGAGCGTTGCCTGCAGCAGAAGTTCGGTCCCGGAGAGGAGGAGGCCGCGGCGCTGTGCCACGAGACCTTCGGCCGCTGGCACCTGGGCCGCCAGAGCGCCGCCAAGGCGGTGGAGAGCTTCCAGCACGCGAATGAGCTCCGGGAGAAGGCGTTTGGCCCGGAGTCCGCCCTCCTCGCGCGCTCGCTGATAGGTCTGGGCACCGCGCAGTCGGCTCAGCGTCAATGGGCCAGCGCGCGCGCCGCGCTGGAGCGGGGGCTGGGGTTGGCAGAGCGGGAGAAGCTCGCGCCGGAGCTGCTCGGTGCAGGTCACTTTGCGCTCGCTCAGGTGCTCCTGGCCTCCGGCGACGGGCAGCAGGCCAGAGCCCTGGCGGCGCGCGCGGTCGAGGAGCTGTCAGCGCCCGGCGCGCGGGCCGAGCGTGCGCGGGCGCAGGCGTGGCTTGCGGTCAACCCGGTGCGGTAGGGCCAGAGCGCTTCGAGCCATCCGGCCCGAGCGGAGCACCCGCGCTCACCAACTCGCTCACCGTGCAGGAGTCCCGCTGCCTCGACAACACGGCCGCCGCGCCGACGGGCATTGTCGAGGCCCGCTTCGTGGAGACGGTGATGGGGAAGAAGAACACCCGCGCGGCGATGGCCATGGCGCGCGCGGTGCGCGCAGCCTTCGAGAAGCGGCTGCGGACGGTCAGTTTCCTGGACGCGGCCACCCGCGCTGAGGCGCTGGTGAAGGTTCAGCAGATGGAGATTTCCTCTTTCCTGGATGCGCCGGACGCGTACGCCGACGTGCAGGTGAGCGCGACGTCGCTCCTGACCAACCAGGTGCTCCTCACCCGGCGGATGGCGCTGCGCCAGCTGGCGCGGGTGGACAAGCGGCCCGGGCCGCGGATGGCCCAGGCCGGGTACTTCCCCTTCGTGAATGCGTTCTATGACCCATGGCAGAACCGCTTCACCGTCCTGCCCGGCGTTGCCCACGGGATGTTCTTCGGCGGCGCGGCGGCGGCGAAGGCATACAACTTCGGTTCGCTGGGAGAGGTTATCGGCCACGAGATTACGCACGGCTTCGATGACTTCGGCCGCCACTTTGACGCCAACGGCGCAGACCGCGACTGGTGGATCCCGACGGCGACCGCGGCGTTCGAGCAGCGCGCGCAGTGCTTCGTGACGCAGTACGAGGGCTTCGAGCTTCAAGGCGTGACGGACCCGGAGACGGGGAAGCCGGCGCACGTCGACGGGACCTTCACGCTGGGGGAGAACATCGCCGACAACGGCGGAATCCGCGCCGCGTATGCCGCCGCCGAGCCGTACTTCCCCTCCGGGAAGTCAGCCCTGGGCTTCACGCCCCAGCAGCAGTTCTTCCTCGCCTCCGCCCAGGGCTGGTGCGAGAAGATTGGCGCCGAGAAGTCGCTGGAGCTGCTCCAGTGGGATCCGCACTCACCCACCAAGGCGCGCGTGAACGTGTCGTTCTCCAACTTCGACCGCTTCGCCGCCGCGTTCTCCTGCAAGCCGAACGACGCGATGGTGGCCAAGCCGGCCTGCCAAATCTGGTAGCCGCAAGCGTCACAGGGCCGGGCTTCACGCGCGCCGAGCTGCGGAGTCGTGGCCAGGCAGCGGCGAGTACGGTTGTGGTTGCGAGCGCGGGGAAAAGCGTGGTCAAGGCAGGCGAGTAGGTCTCAGGCCCGGCTCTCGTGGCGAACGTGAAAGTCAGTTGTCCCTGAGGGAGCCGGGGCAGGCGGGATAGGCCCAGGCGGCTGACGGGGGCGCCCCCGTCAGCAACGACCGTCTCTGGCCTGACCGCACGCGGCTTCGCTGCCCACTCCTGCGCGCACCGAGGTGGTTCGCAGCGGCTCTCCGAGTGGCTGGAGCTGTCCCCGCCGGCTGCCGGGGTTCACCAACGGTCTGGTCTTCTGAAGCGTTCCGAAGGTTGTAAACAAAGTGGGGAGTATTTGTTATATATATCTAACAAATACTCCCCGCTTTCTGTTATCGACCGCGACGGTCGTTGCTGACGGGGGCGCCCCCGTCAGCCGCCTGGGCCTATCCCGCGTGCCCCGGCTCCCTCAGGGATAACTGCCTTCGCGTTCGCCACGACAGTCTGGCCTGAGACCTACTCGCCTGCCTTGACCACGCTTTTCCCGGCGCTCGCAACCACAGTCGCGCTTGCCACTGCCTGACCACGACGCGAAGCTGCTGAAGATGTCCTGACGGATTATTCGTTAGCGGTTGGCCGGGTCTTCACGCGGCGCGCGGAGTACGCGCAGCAGTCGGAGGGATGACGCGCGGCTCCCGTGAATCTCCCAGCGGTCGAAGCGATCTCCCCCGCGCGTGAACTGCGGGGAGAGGACGAAGACCCTCACCCGGGCGTTTCGCAGCAGGCTGCCGAAGCGTTCATCGCGGAGCAGGCCGCCGGCGAGTCGCAGCTGCGGGGAGGGCTGCAGGTAGTCGAGGTCCACCGAAACCCAGTCCGCGTCCACCGCGCCGGGGCGCTGGAGCGTCTGCTCCCAGTGCAGCGCATCGGGTTCCAGGCTGCCCGGGAAGGTGAAGGAGCCGGCGGCCTCGCGCCCCGGCATCCACGGCTGGTGCTCCGCTCGGGCGTTCGCGAAGTGGACCGCGTCTTCCCGCACCACCGATGCGCCATCGGGCCGTTTCACGCCCTCGAGCAGCTTCCACCAGGTCGCCGCCTGGTCCACCGGGCCGGCGGCGAGTACGCCATCGCGACACCAGTCGGAGTGACGGTCCCCGTGGAACAACCCGCCGGGGAGCGTCCCTGTCGTGCGGTAGTGGTAGAGCACCACGTCCACCATGTGGTGGTCCCGGAGCAGGTAGTCCGTCGCGCCGCTGTGCCCTCGCAGGACGAGCGCGGTCCCGCGGAGCACTGTCTCCAGGTCGCTGGTCGCGAGCTTGGGCGTATCGCCGCGCTCCTCGAAGAAGAGCTGCTCGCCCTGGTACGGCTGGCTGCCATCGCTGCCCGCGTCGTCCGGGCCCGCCCAGCGCCGCACCTTCGCAGCGAAGCAGGAGAGAGACTCTGCGGTGAGCACCTCCGCGCAGACCTCGCGGATGTCGCGGCGGACGCCCACCGCCGGCTGCTCAGGTGAGAAGCCCTCCGCACCCACCGGGCGCAGGTGGAAGGCGAAGTCTCCGTCGGTGGGCTTCTTCCAGTCCGAGTAGCGAACGAGCATCCGCGGCGTTCGCTTACTTCGGTGGGAACAGGCGCAGCAGGATGCTGTGGTCCGTCGCGACAGGCACGCCGTCCGCCGTCGCCGGCTTGAACCGGCTCGACTTCAGCGCCGCCACCACCGCTTCATCCATGTGGGGGATGCCCTTGAGAATCCAGCACTCCGTGGCGATGCCGGTCTCCAGAATCCTGCAGCGCGCGATGACCGTGCCCTCAGACCGCTCGCGGAGGGCGGCCGGCGTGTAGATGGGCTCCATGACTTCCACGAGCGCGGGCGCCGTGCGGACCACGGTGGGAAGGGAGGCCTGTGGCGCCGGCGCGTCGGTCGCCGACTCCGTCGTGGTGGCAGTGGCGACGGGGCGACTGACGGGGGCCGACGCCAGCTCATCAGAGCCGCTCACATCCATCAGCGGGAAGACGCGCGCGGCGAGCTCGCTCCGGCCCGTGCGGCTGCCGGTCGGAACCCGAGTGGTGGCCGCGGTCGTGTCTGACGCGCCGAGCGCGCCGTCGGGCCGGGCGCTGCGCTCTCCGGTCAGCGGGAGATGGGTGCGCGGGTCGGGCGAGCGGAGCGCGGAGTCCGGTGAGCGGAGAGCGGTGGCGGAGTTGGGCGAGCGGAGGGCGCTCGCGGAGTCGGGGGCGCGTGCCGCGGAGTCGGGCGAACGAAGCGCGGAGTCTGTTGCGCGCGGCCCGGAGGCGGAGTCGGGCGAGCGAATCGCGGAATCCGGCGAGCGGAGCGCAGTTGCGGAGTCTGGCGAACGAAGCGCGGAGTCTGTTGCGCGCGGTCCAGAGGCGGAGTCGGGCGAGCGGATCGCGGAATCCGGCGAGCGCAGCGCCGTTGCGGAGTCTGGTGAACGAAGCGCGGAGTCCGTCGCGCGCGGTCCAGAGGCGGAGTCTGGCGACCGGGCGGTGGCGGAGTCGGGAGCTCGCCCCGCGGAGTCTAGCGACCGGGCGGTGGCGGAGTCGGGAGCGCGCCCCGCGGAATCCGTCGCGCGCAGCCCGGCGGAGTCAGCAGCGCGTGCCGCGGAATCCGGCGAGCGGGCGGTGGCGGAGTCGGGAGCGCGGCCCACGGAATCCGGCGAGCGGGCGGCAGCAGAGTCCGCGGCGCGCCCCGCGGAATCCGGCGAACGGGCGCCAGCAGAGTCGGCAGCGCGTGCCGCGGAATCCGGCGAGCGGACGGGCGAACCCGCGGCGCCATTGCCCGCGCTCGCACCGGCCTTCCCGCCGATCAGCTCCTGCTCGGCCGTCGCGGCGACCTCCGGCTTCGCGCCGACATGCTTGCGGAGGCTGATGCCGATGGCGCCCAGGCCGGCGGCGGCGAGGAAGCCGAGCAGCCCGAGGGCGACGAGGTTGCGGCGAGAGGTGCGGGGGCGCGTGGGCTCGTCGAAGAAAATCTCCGAGCGCAGCAGGGGGATGGTGAGCTCTTCGCTGGAGGCGAGGACGGCCTGCTGGATGCCGGTGAGCATCTCGTCCATCGACTGGAAGCGGCGGGCGCGGTCCTTCTCCAGGCAGCGCATGACCAGGGCTTCGACGGGGCGGGGAATCTGGAGGCCCGGCCGCAGCTGATCCATCGGCGGCGGCGGGTCATGCACGTGCTTGAGCAGGACCGCGACGTACTGGCGCGACTGGAAGGGTGGCCGGCCGCAGAGCGCTTCGTAGAGCAGGACGCCCAACGCGTAGATGTCGCTCCGGGGGTCTGCCTCGCCGCCGGTGGCCTGTTCAGGGGCCATGTACTGCGGCGAGCCGACGATCATCCCGTGGGCGGTGATGTTCTCCTCGTTCGTCAGCGAGGCGTCCGCGAACTGCTTCACCAGCCCGAAGTCGAGGACCTTGACGTGGTCCTTCCGGTCCGCCTCCGGGAGGAGCATCACGTTCGCGGGCTTCAGGTCGCGGTGGACCAATCCCAGCCGGTGCGCTTCGCGCAGCGAGCGGCAGATCTGCTGGGTGATATGGAGCGCGCGCGGCCAGGGGATGATTTCCTTCTGGAGCAGGAGGTCGGCCAGCGTCTGGCCCTCCAGGTACTCCATGGCGATGTAGAGCAGCCCCTCGGACGTACAGCCGTGGTCGAAGACCTGGATGGTGTTGGGGTGGCGCAGCTTGGAAGTGGACGCGGCCTCCAGCTTGAACCGCTTGCGGAAAGCGGGATCCGGCTTGGAGATCGCGCTGGTATCCAGGATCTTCACCGCCACCACGCGGTTCATCGGCAGCTGCACCGCCTTGTAGACGGAGCCCATCCCACCAGAGCCGATGCGCTCGAGGATGTGGAACCGCCCGTCGAGCGTGGCGCCGACGAGCGGTTCGGGCTCCTCTGCGACCGGGGAGAGCGATGTCCGCGACGCTTCCTGGGCGGCCGCCAGGTCGTCCAAAGGAACATCGTAAGATCGCGCCAAACTGCCTCCGCGGGAGGAACCGAACCGGGCGGCGAGCCTAGGGATCAGTGCGACCGGTTTCAAGCTGACGTTGGCGTCGCGAATCCCGACGGGGACGGGCACCGAGGATCCCCAGTGCCAGCAACCCCAACACCCCCCAGATCCCAGCGCCGGACGTCCCGCAACCGCACGCCACCGTGTAGTGCGCTGGGCCCAGCAGCCCGCCGTCTTGCCCGGCGGGGCCGGCATCCAGCGTCCCTCCGTCAGGGCTGGCTGTAATTGTGAACCGCCGGACCCGGGTCTGAACGTTCATCGCGTCAGGCGAAGGGTCGAAGTCCCGGTAAAACACGAGCGCCTCACCCGGCCCGGTGGCGATAACCCCGACGACGGACAGCTCCGCCGTGCCCTGCATGATGACGCTCTGCCCGGCAGGGTCGTCCAGCCATCGGCCCACCACGCGCCGGACCGAAGGCTCCAGCTCGGTCCACACGACGACGTGAGTCACCCCATCAAAGGCGACGTACGCACGGTCGAAGGTGACCCCGGCCGAGGGCCCCGCCACGCGCTGCTTCGCGCCGTCGAGGCCCCCATCCAGCGCCACCCGCTGCAGCGACACCACGCTGGCGCCGGGCCCCTCCTCGTCGCGAAACACCACGCTGAACCCGGCAGGTGTCTCCACCATCCGGGGATACGGCTCCACGCCCAGCTGCTCACCGATGTCCAGCCCGGCAGGCGTCACCGTGCCGCCCACGACCCGCGCGGTCCGCAGGCCAAAGGGCCCGTTGCCCGTCTGCCAGGCGGCGAGCAGGGCGGAGTCCTGCCCGCTGAAATGGGTGTAGCGCTGCTCCTGGGCTTGCGGCGAGAGGACGGTGCCGTTGGCGGGGAGCGCAACGCCTGCGGAAGTGACCTCTGCGTACCGGCTCTCGTTGCGGCTGCCATTGAAATAGAACCAGGAGGCGAGGAACCGGTTTCCGGTGAAGTGCGCGGCGGGCCAGTTCTCCGTTCCCCCAAGCGTGGCGATGGCGAAATCCGGGGTGGCGCCGCCGTCCACCAACAGGAAGCTGCCGCGGATGTCGATGTCGCTTCCGGACGCTACCTGGGTCCACACCACCAGGTGCCGGTCCGAACCCGCCGCCGCCTCCGGCACCGACTTCCAGCCCGACCCTGGGGCGCTGAGCAGGCGGGGGGTGACGTCGAGCGACGTTCCGTCCGACGCGAGCCGGACCCCGCGCACGTCGACTTCATCTTCGACCGGCCGCTTCTGCATCCAGAACAGCGCGTGGCGTCCCCCCCAGGAGGCCGCGGCGTTCACCTCGCCGTGGTATGCCGCCCGGAGGGTGAGCGGCGCTCCTCCGGACAGCGTTCCTCCATCCGCGCCGAGCGTCCACGCGTGGCTGCGCGCCTGCAACAGCCCGCCGTCCGGACCACCGAGCTCGTGCTGCACGCCCACCAGCGTCCCCGCGCTCAGCAGGGCGCCGCTGACGCTGCCCGTCGCCGGCACCGAGGCCGCCAGCGTAAACGGCCCGCCCTGCGCCGCGGCGCCCGCGCCCAGCCAGGCCGCCTGCCAGCGCGCCGTGCCGCCCTCCACCCAGGTGAGCAGCGCGCCCACGCCCCCGGGAGCGAGCGCCACCCTCGACGTCGTCCCCGCCGTGGTGAAGGCGGTGGGCGCAATGGGCGCCGGCGCCGCCGCCGGGTCCACCTCCTGCGCCTCCACCGTGCCAGCTCCTGCATTCGCCCAGGCGACGAGGCACCGCGCAGCGCAGCTCACCGCGGCCTGCGACTCGTTCCCCGCGCCCAGCGACAGCCGGACGCCCGCGCCGTCCAGCGACGCGCCGGCAGCGTCCAACCGAGCGGCGAAGACGTCCTGCCCGCCCGCGCGCGTGTCCTGCCACGCCAGCAGCCAGCCGGTGCCCGCGGCGGCGACGGCGGGTGAGGTGGAGTCGCCCGTGGCGCCCACCAGGATGGGGGCCGGCGCGACTGCGACCGCGCCCGCCGCGTCCATCCGCGCCGTGCGCAGCGCCCACCGCCCGGCGAGGCGCTCCTGCCACACGATGAGCAGCTGGCTGCCGTTCCCGGCGACGGCGGGGTTGCGCTGGTCCACCGCGCCGCTGACGAGCGCCACGCCGCCCGGGTCCAGCACGCGGCCGTCGGGCGCCACCCGGGCCGCGTAGAGGTCTCCGCCGGTGTCGTCCCGCCGGTCCTCCCAGACGACGAGCAGCCCGAACGGCGCGGCGGCGGCGCGCGGGGCCAGCGGGTCTCCTCGGACTCGGGCGACGGGAAGGCCGGTGGGGTCCAGCGGCGCGCCCGTGGCGGACAGTCGCGCGGCGAACAGGTCCAGCTCCCGCGCGCGCAGGTCCTGCCAGACGGCCCACGCCTGGCCGCCGGCAATCAGCGTGGTGTGCTCGCCCTGCTCCCCGAAGGCCTGCTCCGTCACCACCGGCACGGGCCGGACCTCCGGGCCCACGCTCGCGGCACGGGCGCTGGCGCCAGCGAGCGCCAGAAGGAGCAGGCACCGCGCGGAGGAGAGGTTCACGAGAGTCGACGATAGCGGGCGACGCGCGGGCGCAGGACGTGCGGAAAGTGCCCACTTGCGCTAAGCGCCGTAGGCCCATGTCGCGACCTGACCCTCACTCCTATTTCGACGCGGACCACGCGCGCGTCGAGTCGCTCGAATGGCGCGCGCGGGTGGACTTCGACGCGAAGACGCTCGACTGCGAGGCCCTCCTCCAATTCGCCGAGCCCGCCCGCGGCGCTGTCGACCTGGACACCCGGGACCTGGACATCGCCTCCGTCCAGACCGAGCGCGGCGAGGACGTCCCCTTCGAGGTGGCGGCGCCGGACAAGGTGCTGGGCGCGCGGCTGCGGCTGACGTTCGCGGTGGCCTGCCGTTCGGTGACGGTGCGCTACCGGACCTCCGTCGCCTCCAGCGCGCTGCAGTGGCTGGAGCCCGCGCAGACGGCCGGCGGCGCGCAGCCCTTCCTGTTCAGCCAGTGCCAAGCGCTGCACGCGCGCTCCATCGTGCCGCTGCAGGACACGCCTTCGGTGCGCATCCGCTACCGCGCGGAGCTCACCTTCCCGCGGGAGCTCAAGGCGGTGATGTCCGCCGCGTTCCTCTCCCGGACGGAGGAGGGCGAGCGCGCCATCGAGCAGTTTCAGATGCCGCAGCCCATCCCGCCCTACTTGCTTGCGCTGGCGGTGGGGGACCTCGCGGCGAAGGAGCTGGGGCCGCGTTCGCGGGTCTGGGCGGAGCCCTCGGTGCTGGCCAGCGCGGCCTGGGAGTTCGCCGGGGTGGACGCCATGCTGGCCGCCGCGGAGAAGCTGTTTGGGCCGTACGACTGGGACCGCTTCGACGTGCTCACCATGCCCCCGTCGTTCCCCTACGGCGGGATGGAGAACCCGCGGCTGACCTTCGTCACGCCCGCGCTCATCGCCGGGGACCGCTCGCTGGTGAGCGTGCTGGCCCATGAGCTGGCGCACTCCTGGACGGGCAACCTCATCACCAACGCCTCCGCGGAGCACTTCTGGCTCAACGAGGGCTGGACGGTGTTCGCGGAGCGGAAGATTCTGGCGGCGCTCGAGGGCCGCGAGCGCGCGGAGCTTCACGCGGCGCTGGGGCGGCGCGCCCTGGACCGGGCGCTGGAGCAGTTCAAGGACCGGCCGGAGCTGACCGCGCTGCGCACGCACCTGGTTGGCGTGGACCCCGACGAGGTGTTCTCCGTCGTCCCCTACGAGAAGGGCTACCTTTTCCTGCGCGCGCTGGAGGAGGCGGTCGGCGAGGAGCGCTTCTCCGCGTTCGTCCACCGCTACGTGGCGGCGTTCCGCTTCCAGTCGCTGACGACGGAGCGCTTCTGCGAGTTCGTGGAGGCGAATCTTCCGGGCGCGCTGGCCCAGGTGAACGCGCAGGCCTGGCTCACGCAGCCGGGCCTCCCGGCCAACGCGCCCACGCCGAAGTCGGAGCGGTTGAGTGCGCTTCTCGCCGCGGTGCCGCAGGTGCCTACCGCGGAGGCGGCGAAGGACTGGACGCCTTTGGAGTGGCAGCTCTATCTGGAGTCCCAGCCGCACCCCGCGCCGCTGGACCGGCTGGCGCTGCTGGATGAGCGCTTCGGGCTCACGCGGAGCCAGAACGCGGAGATTCGGGTGGCCTGGCTCACGCTCGCGGTGGCGTCAGGCTACGAGGCCGCGCTGCCCGCGGTGGAGGACGTGCTGGGGCGGGTGGGGCGGATGAAGTACCTGCGGCCGCTCTATGTGGCGCTCTTCGCGCGCCCGCAGACCCGGGAGCTGGCCCGTTCGTTGTTCACGCGCTACGCGGCCCGCTATCACCCCATCGCGCGGCAGGTTGTCGAGGGGATTCTGGCTTAGCAGTTCTGCTCCTCCGGCCGGCCATTTCAGCTGTTCTCAGTCAGGCGCCTCCCCCGCTCGCCTCGAGGGGAAAACCGGCCCTGGCCGGCCATTTCGTCGGAGGAACAGCTGTTCTCAGTCAGGCGCCTCCCCCGCTCGCCTTTGCCGGGTTGTTTCGAGCAGACCGTAGGGGCCCATGAGCCAAGTTTCGGAAGCACTGCCGACGTCTCGACTCTGCGCCTGACGGCGCAACGCTCGACGCGAACGGGGGGGCCGTGGGCTCAGCGCTAGGGCGCGTAGGGATGGATGCGGTGGCGCAGCTGCGTGCGCTGGCCGACGAGGGCGCGGTTCTCGAACAGCTTCACCAGGGCGGCGCCTGTGACGAAGCCGCCGATGTGCGCCCAGAAGGCCACGCCGGCCTCGTGGTCCAGCGAGGAGAGCTGCGGCAGGCCGGAGAGCAGCTGCAAGCCGAACCACCAGAGCAGGACCACCCAGGCGGGCAGCGCGATGATGCGGATGAAGATGAAGAGGATGAAGAGCATCTTCACGCGCACGCGCGGGTAGAGGACCAGGTACGCGCCCATTACGCCGGAGATGGCACCGGACGCGCCGACCATCGGCACCGGGGACGCGGGCGAGGTGAGCACCTGCGCGGCGGCGGCGGCCAGGCCGCAGAGCAGGTAGAAGAACAGGAAGCGCCACCGGCCCATGCTGTCTTCGATGTTGTTGCCGAAGACCCAGAGGAAGAGCGCGTTGCCCAGCAGGTGCATCCACGACCCGTGGAGGAACATCGACGTCAGCGGAGTGAGGGGCGTCAGTGGGTCTCTGCTGGCGATGCAGACCAGGTTCTCCGCGAGCGGGACGGCGCTCCCCTCGGGCGCGAGGCCGGTGAAGGCGCCGGGGATGAGACCCAACTCGCAGATGGAGCGGGCGAGCGCTTCGCCCAATCCGGCGCCCTGCACCAGCACCCACGCCGCGCCGATAGCCGCGAGGAGCGCGTAGGTCATCAGGGGCGTGCGCAGGGTGGGGTTGTCGTCGCTGAGGGGGATCATGTCAGGTGGATGTAGGTAATTCGTAGTGCCGCAGCGCGCCAGCCGCTTCAGCAAGCCCCCGAATCTGGGAGGGTGGCGTGGCGTAGGATTGTCTTCGGCCGGTGGCTCAAGTACTTCTCAAGGCTTTCTCCACAGTGCGGCGCTCGTTGAACAAGCATCTGTTGCTGGTCGGAATTGCCCTCGCCACGCTCGGGGCGGATCAGGCCACCAAGTATCTCGCGGTCTCGCGCCTGACGTCCGCCTTCGCGCAGCAGCAGGGCGTGAAGGACCGGCTGAACACGTTCCTCGGCGCGCCCCCCGCTGGGATGCAGTCGCAGAGCTACGACGTGCTGCCCAGCTACTTCGGCTTCCGCTACGTGGAGAACCGCGGCGCGGCGTGGGGCCTGATGGCGGACCTGCCGCGCCGCGTGCGCGAGCCCTTCCTGCACGTGGCCAGCCTCCTGGCGCTGGGCTTCATCGCCTGGATGTTCCGGCGGCTGGAGCCCGGGCAGCGGCTCCTTCAAATCTCCCTCTCGCTGGTGGTGGGCGGCGCGCTGGGCAACCTGATGGACCGCGTGCTGCGCGGCTACGTCATCGACTTCATCGACTGGCACTGGCGTGACAATCCCGGTCTGCGCTGGCCCACCTTCAACGTCGCGGACTCGGCCATCTGCGTGGGCGTGACGTTGATGCTGCTGGACTCCCTGAGGCCCCGCCCGGCGGGCTCCGCGAGTGTTCTTGACACACCCGGGCTGACCTGAGGACTCCGCTGAACATCCTGCGCGTCCACCCCCTGAGTGGGAGCGGACCCCTGTCCGCTGGAAGCGCTGGGAATTCCAGGGTGCCCCCGGGCAGTCGCCATGAGGTCCCGGCCTTGCACTGAAAGCGTGCCACCCCCGCGGAAGTGCAAAGGAACTTGATTCTCATGACTCCCCCGCGCCCGTCTCCCTCCTGGCTCCTCGCGCTTGCCTGGGCGCTGAGCGGCTGCCTGGGCGTGGTGACGGACGTGGGCAGCACGCCGGAGACGACGCCTCCGCCGCAGACAGGCGAGAACCCGTCTCTGCCGAACATCCCCTCCGTCCCGCTGAACCTCACGCCGACGGTGACGGCCTTTACCGCGGACCCGCAGACGGGGAACGCGCCGCTGCCCATCACCTTCCGCTTCACCGCGAATGACCC
This sequence comes from Myxococcaceae bacterium, assembly GCA_044230055.1. GTDB lineage: Bacteria > Myxococcota > Myxococcia > Myxococcales > Myxococcaceae > JBGART01. The sequence continues at coordinate 153,945 of JBGART010000003.1, forward strand.
GGAGGGCGCGGCGCTGGACTGCGCGCTGGATGTCGAAGGCGACGGCAGGGCGGAGCGGCAGGGCAACTGCGCCACGGAGCTGAGCTACTCGCAGACCTTCGCCACGCCGGGGACGTTCACGGCGCGCTTGCGGGTGGCGGATGAGCAGGGCGCGTCCGTCGAGCGCACGCTCTCCTACGAGGTGAAGGAGCGGCCGAACGCGGCGCCGGAGATTGCAACGTTCGCCGTCGCGCCGGCGCAGGGCGCCATCCCGCTGGCGACGGCCTTCACCTTCGAAGCGAGCGACCCGGAGCAAGGCGCGCTCACCTGCACGCTGGACGTCAACGCGGATGGGACGGCCGAGTACTCGTTCACCGCGTGCAAGGCGGTCCGTCAGGCGCACACCTTCGCGGCCGCGGGGACGTTCACCGCGGTGCTGACGGTGAAGGACGAGAAGGGCGCCACGGCGGAGAAGCGGCTGACGGTGACGGCGAAGGCGCCGGTGGGCGACGTCCGCATCTCCAAGGTGGAGTGGGGGCAGAGCGTCTTCAAGACGGACCTGCGGCTGGTGGAGGGCAAGGCGGCGCTCTTGCGCGTGCACGTGCTGGGGGACCGCGCGAACATCGCCGGCGTCACCGTGAAGGCAGAGGCGGTGAAGGGCGGCACGGTGCTCGGCGCCATCACGCTGGTGGGCCCGGCCACGCCGCCCACCGCGGAGAACCCGGCGGACCTCACAGCCAGCTTCCGCGGCGTGGTGCCCGAGGCGTTCGTCACGCCCGGCGTGGAGGTGCGCATCCAGGTGGACCCGGCGGACGCGCTGCCGGAGACGAACGAGGACAACAACGCGCTCACGGTCACCCCGGCGGTTGGCGCGGGCACGGTGATGCACATGACCGCAGTGCCGGTGGTCCTGCAGGGGACGACCGGGGCCATCCCCAGCTTCGAGGCCGCGGTGCTCCGGCAGTGGCCCATCAAGCAGGTGGACCGGACCAACCGCGCGCCGTTCACGTACACCGGGACGATTGCCGCGAACGATGGCAACGCCTGGAGCGCGTTGCTGCAGGCCATCGCCGCGCTGCGCCAGTCCGACGGGAGCGCGCGCTACTACTATGGCTTCGTCCGGCTCAACTACACCGCGGGTATCTTCGGCATTGGCTACATCAGCCAGCCGGCGGCGACGGGTTCGGACCGCAGCGTCGACACGTACGTGCATGAGCTGGGGCACAACCTGAGTCGCCGGCACGCGCCCTGCGGCGGCGTGGCGGGGCCGGACCCTCAGTACCCTTACGCGGGGGCGCGGCTGGGCTCGTACGGGTACGACAGCGCGGCGGCCACGCCGGCGTTGATGCTCAAGGCGCCGGGGGCCAGCTTCGACCTGATGTCGTACTGCGATCCCGTGTGGATTTCCGACTACAACTATCTGCGCGCGCAGGCCTATCTGGAGTCCAACCCGCCCGGCGCCGCCATCGTCGCGGGCGATGACGTCCCGGCCATGCTGGTGACCGGACGGGTGACGCCGCAGGGCGTGGTGCTCTCACCGGTGCAGCGCTTCATGGGGCGCGTCTCCACGCTGGACGAGGCCGGGCCGCTCACCGTGCTGGCCGTCACCCGTGAGGGCCGGCAGCTGACGTGGGCGCTGCCGCTGATGGAAGTGGCGGAGGGCGGCGAGCAGCACTTCGTGGCCACGCTGCCGGACCTGGGCGTGCTGTCGCGGGTGGAGGTGCAGCTGGACGGCGCCACGGTGGCCGGGCGGGAGGCGCTGCCGGCGGCGCCGTTCGACGCGCGGCTGCAGGAGGAGGCGGGCGTGCTGACGCTGACCTGGAACCCGAAGGCGCACCCGTGGGCGATGGTGGCGCACGTCTCCAAGGCAGGCGAGCGCACGACCCTGGGCCTCTGGCTTGAAGGGGGGAGCGCCACCCTTCCGGTCGAGGGGCTCCCGGAGGGCGGGAGCTTCGACATCAGCCTCTCCGACGGGGTGAACTCCGAGCGGGCGCGGCTGTGGCGCCGGTAGCCGCGTTGCCGCTATAAGGCCCCGGTGCCGCGCAAATATCTGATTCTCGTTCTCCTCGCCCTGGTCGTCGTCGTCCTCGACCAGTGGACGAAGTACCTGGTCCTGAGGGACCTCACCACCGCCTTCGACAAGGCGCCTGAGCTCTCGGACCGCCTCAAGGTGATGTTCTCGTCCGCGGGTGACGAGGGCTACGACGGGCTGCACTTCCGGCAGAAGCCGTACATCACCTACTCGGAGAATTTCTTCCGGCTGCGCTACGCGGAGAACCCGGGCGCGGCGTGGGGCCTGTTCCGCACGCTCCCGGCGGGGGTGCGCGGGCCGCTCTTCCATGTGGTGTCGCTGGGGGCGGTGCTGCTCATCGGCTACTACTTCACCAAGCTCTCGGGGACCGTCCCCAACGAGCGCTGGGCGCTCTACGGCCTGCCGCTGGTGCTGGGCGGCGCCATCGGCAACTACATCGACCGGCTGGCTCGCGCCTTCGTCATCGACTTCCTCGAAGCGCACTGGTTCGACAAAGCGACCTGGCCGTCGTTCAACATCGCCGACTCGGCCATCTGCATTGGCGTCGGGATGCTGGTGGTCGACGCCTTTGTTCGCCGGGAGAAGAAGGCGCTCGCTCCCGAAGGGACCTGAAGATGCTGCCCGTCCTCTACAAGTTCACCTTCCTCTCCACGCTCTCGCAGATTCTCCTCTACCTGGTGGGCGCGGGCGTGGTGGCCTACGCGGTGCGGTCCGGGTGGTTGGGCGCGCACGGCCCCTTCAACGAGAAGAAGAAGGAGTTTGACCCGCCCTCCGTCCAGCAGCGCCGGTCGCGCGCGTTCACCTACGGGTTGCTGGGGCTGGGGCTCGCGTGCGTGGGCTTCTACTACGCCATGCCGGCGACCTCCGGCCTGGGCCTGGCGTTGGACGGGTTCCTGTCCCGCTTTGACCTGCACTTCAAGGGCGAGGGCTTGCCCATCCACACCTACGGCGTGCTGCTGGCCACCGGCTTCGTCTGCGCGGTGACGCTGGCGGCGAAGCTGGCGCAGCGGGAGTGGGGCGGCGAGGAGGGGGACCGCAAGCGGGACCAGATGCTGGACCTCGCGTTCTACGTGCTCATCGCCGGCATCCTCGGCTCACACATCCTCTTCGTCATCGTCAACTACGAGTCCTACGCGCACAACCTCTGGGGCATCTTCAAGCCGGGCGGCCTGGTCTTCTACGGCGGCCTGCTGGGGGCGATGGGCGCGTCGGTCTGGTTCGCGCGGAAGAACCAGATGGACTTCCTGCGGCTGGCGGACATCGGCCTGCCCGCGGTGTCGTTGGGCCAGGCCTTCGGGCGGCTGGGCTGCTTCTCGGCGGGCTGCTGCTGGGGAGACGTGGCGCACAAGGGTTTTGGCCTGGGGGTGCACTTCCCCGGCACCGGCCACGTGAAGAACCTCTTCGGTCAGCTGAGCGACACGCCAAGCCTGGCCTTCAGCAGCATGGCGGACGGGAAGGAGACCCGCTGGGTGGTGGAGGCCACCGGGCAGATTTTCCCGCAGAAGGTGGACGGGGCGGTGCGGATTGCCGACTGGGTGCGCGAGCACGGCACCACGCTGCCGGTCCACCCCACCCAGCTGTACGAATCTCTTGGGCAGATTGGACTGCTCCTGCTGATGCTCTTCCTGCGCCGCTACCGCCGCTTCCACGGGCAGATTTTCGGGATGTGGTTGATGGGCTACGCCATGCTGCGCACCACCGTGGAGCTCTTCCGTGGGGACCTGGAGCGCGGGACGCTGTCCGGGTTGCTCACCAGCTTGAGCATCACCGACAAGCTGCCCAAGCAGGCCTGGTACAACATCTCCATCAGCCAGTTCATCTCCATGTGCATGTTCGCGCTGGGCGCCGCGGTGCTCATCCGCAAGGGCCGGCAGGTGTGGGCGCGCGACCATGTCGGTTCAGGTCGCGCCGCCGTTTCGGCCTGAGGGCGCGCGAGAGCGACGTGTCGGTTTGTCGCTCACCCCGTCCCGAGCGTTGATCCACCCGGGGTTGTGGCGGATCCTTCCGAAGGCACATGGGCGAGCTCCAGGACAACGGCCTTTCCAAGAAGGCGACGGACCAGGAGGAGATCACCAAGGAGTGCCACGCGCTCGAAGAGGAGCTCGCTGCGCTGCGCGGGGCCTTCGAGCAGTTCTTCATGGGGGCAGAGCGCCACCCGCCGACGGTCCGCTACAACGGCTTCAAGAAGCGGCTGCTGCGGATGAAGACGGCCTTCGTCCGGCAGACCGCGCTGAAGTTCCGGGTGAACACGCTGGAGAACAAGTTCGCCACCTACGACCGGCTCTGGCAGCGGACGCTGATGGAGATTGAGAACGGCACCTACCGGCGCGACGTCTTCAAAGCCCGGCTGCACGCGAAGAAGCGTGCGCAGGAGGCGCCCGCGGCGAAGTCAAAAGTGGAGCCGCCCCCGCCGCCGCAGGACGCCGAGGATGACCTCGCTTCGGCGCTGGAGGCGCTCACCGACAAGCAACCCGCGAAGCCCGCCGCCGCTGCGAAGCCCGCCGCCGCTGCGCCCGCCGGTCCGCCTGGCCTGCGCCCCGCTGCGCCCGGCGCGCGCGCTGCGGCGCCCAACGGCGCCAGCCACCTCACGGACGACAAGCTGCGCGCGGTGTACGACGCCTACGTGACGGCCAAGCGGCGGTGCAACGAGGACGTCTCCAAGCTCGACTACAACTCGGTGGCCGCCAGCTTGAAGAAGCAGGTGCCGGAGCTGATGAAGAAGCACAACGCGAAGTCGGTGGACTTCAAGGTGGTCATCAAGGACGGCAAGGCGGTGCTGCGCGCGGTCCCGAAAGAGTAGATGAACCAGAACCTCGAGTCGCTCAAGCAGCGCGTGTCGAACCTGTCGCTGATGATTTTCGACATCGACGGCACGCTCACCGACGGGAGAATCTTCTGGGTGCCCAGCTCCGGCTGGACGCAGATGTACAGCGTGCGCGACGGGATGGGCATCAAGCGGCTTCAAGAGGCCGGGCTGGAGGTAGCGGCCATCTCCGGCGGCGACAGCCTCTCCGCCCAGATGCGGATGCAGTCGCTGGGCATCAAGCACGTCCACTTCGGCAGCCAGGACAAAATCGCCAACTTCCAGAGCCTGCTCACGCTTCTCAAGGTGACCGCGGACGCCTGCGGGTACATGGGCGATGAAGTCGTGGACGTCCCGCTGCTCAAGGCGGTGGGCTTCTCCGCCGCGCCGCCGGAAGCGCCGGACGAGGTCCGCGGCGCCGTCCACTACGTGGCGCAGAAGCCGGCCGGGTTCGGCGCCGCGCGGGAGGTGTGCGAGTTCATTCTTCGACACCGACGCGTGCCCGCTGGAGAGAGGGCCTTGTAGGTGTGACACCCCGTCCCCACGTTGGCGCGACCTGGAAGCTGAAGGAGGCGCGTCGATTGAGGACCCGAGCGAGGGGCGTGGCAGTGGGCGTCGTGTGCGGGGTGCTGGGCGCGGGCTGCTTCTCGCCTCCCCCCGAGGCCGAGGCCCGGCTGGCAGCCCTCAAGCGGGAGAATGACGCGCTCAACGCCTCTCTGGACACGGTGGAGGAGCGGCTCCTCGGGAACCAGGCGGGAATTCACCTCTGGACGGAGCTGGCGCGGAGGCACCAGCAGGTCTCTGCTGTCGCGTGCACCGTGGCGGATGGGCACCTGCGCGGGATGGCAGCCAACCTGGACCGGCAGCAGCAGAAGGCGCGGGCGCTGCGGCGCACCACGCGCGTGGCCAGCGCGACGGTGAGCGCAGTTCGGGCCCGCCCTGCTCCGCGCTCCAAGCTGTAGCAACCCGACAGGTAGGCAGGCGCCAGCGCACTGGTTGTGCGACACGCTTTGGGGCTACAACCCTTCGCAGCCCATGAGCGTGCGAACCGTCCGTCTCATCGCGTTGCTGCTGGCCGCGCTCGGCGTGGGCTCCGTCTCCGGCTGTCAGGGCGGCGCGAACGAACACTTCCGGCGCGCGAAGGACAAGACGTTCGAGAAGCAGCCGCAGGCGGCCATCGAGGAATACAGGCTGGCGCTGGAGATTCTGCGCCGCGAGGACTCCGCCGAGGCGCAGGTGCTGCGCGCCCGCGTCCTGCGCGGCTGGGCGGACGTCTACTACCTCGACACGCGCGAGATGCCCAAGGCGGTGGATGTCTACAAGGAGCTCATCTCCACCTGTCCCGAATCGCCGGAGACGCTGGAGGCGCGCATCCACCTGGCGAACATCCTGAAGGTCCACTACCGGGACCTGCGCGGGGCCATCGCGGAGCTCACCGCCGCCATCGCCCGCAACCCGCCGCAGAGCGCGGAGCTGGTCTACCAGGTGGCCAAGCTCTACTTCGAGCTGGGCGACTACAAGCAGGCGGACATCGAGGCGCAGACGGTGGTGAAGCGCTTTGAAACCTCCGCCTACGTGGACGACGCGATGTTCCTCCAGGCGCAGGCGCTCTCGATGATGGAGGGCAAGCGGCCCGAGGCGCTGCGGATGTTCCAGGAGCTGGCGCAGCGCTTCCCGGATTCAGAGCTGCAGCCGCACGCGTTGTTCGAGTTGGGCAAGCTGCGGGCGGACTCCAGCGAGAACGAACAGGCGATTGAGCTGTGGGTGGAGGCGCTCAAGCGCCACCCGGACCCCGCCGTCGTCCAGTCGCAGATTTCGCGCGTGCGCGAACGCATCACCAACACCACGCCAAAGAATTTGGGCAGCACCGCCGCCGCCTTCGACCGCGAGCCGGTGCGCCCTGTCGCCGCGGTGGGCGCGAAGAAGCCGAAGAACTCCATCGAAGCGCTGGGCGGCAGCGCCGAAGAGGCGGAGCACGAAGCGTCGATGGCCTTCCGAGAGCCCGCCGGCGCCACGCCTGCGAAGGCCCACGGCCCGGAGGTGGCGCCCAAGCACCCCGCCGCCGGCACGCCGTCCGAGAAGACCGCCACCCCGCCGAAGCCGTGAGCTTCGCGCGTCCCCTGCAAGAGGTGCCTGCGGGCGCCCTCTGCGGCGAGCACCCCGAAGTGGCCGCCACCGGCATCTGCGACCGCTGCGGCCGCTTTCTCTGTCACGACTGCACCCGCGAGAAGCCCCGCGGCGTCTTCTGCCCGCCCTGCGGCGCGCGCTTCCTGAGCAACATCGACGCGTCGTGGAGCGCCATCGCCGCGGTCATCCTCTCGTTCGCCTCGCTGGGGTGCAGCCCGCTGGGCGTGGTGGCCATCCTGTTCGCCCTCAAGGACCTCGCCTTCATCCGGATGGGCAAGGCCCCGCCGGGCGGGCTGAAGCTGGACCTCATCGCGCTCGGGCTCGGCGCGGCGGGCCTGCTCATCGGCGTGGCCATCCTGTCCGGCTGGTCGCGGGCCGGCGAGTAAGGTTGCGCGCGGCTGCTCCGTCTTGGGTGGGACATGGAAGCCCTCTCCCGTCCTTCGCTCGTCGGTTTGACGCTCTCGTTCTTCGCCTTCGCTTTTCTCTTGCCCCTGTGGCGGATGAAGCGCGCCCGCGGCCAGACCGGCTACGTCGCGCACCTGGCCGCGTCACCGCTGCAGCGCTTCTCGGTGGGCACGCTGAAGGCGGTGGTCCTGGGTTACGCGCTGTGGTTGGGGCTGGCGCTCTGCGTGCCGTTCCGGTCCCTGGGCGTGTGGCGGGTGCACGAGGGCGTGCTGTGGCTGGGCGTGGCGCTGGGCGCGGCGGGCCTGCTGCTGGTGGCGGCGGCGCAGGTCACGATGGGTGCGTCCTGGCGGATTGGCATCGACACCCGTACGCGCACCGCGTTGGTCACCTCCGGTGCGTTCCGGTGGGTGCGCAATCCCATCTTCTCCGGCGTTCTGCTCTACGGCGGCGCGCTCATCCTGCTCGCGCCCAGCCCCTGGACGTTGCTGGGCTTTGGGCACCTGCTGTTTGCGCTGGGCCTCCAGGTCCGGCTCGAGGAGGAGCACCTGCGGCGCCTGCACCCGGAGGTGTATCCGGCCTACGCCCAGCGGGTGGGGCGGTTTCTCCCCGGGGTGGGTCGTTTGCACAGCCCGTGAGGGCTGCGGTGTTATTGCCCGCATGCTTGAGATTTTCCTCGTCCGTTGGCTGTACGGCCTCCTCGCTGGCAAGGCGGAGCAGAAGGGCAGACCCCGCAGCTGGGGCTGGCTCGGCGTCGCGTTCTGGTTCGGCGGAGAGGTGATGGGCTTCATCGTCGGCGGCGCGTTGAACCTGGGCGCCGGCGGCTATGCGATTGCGCTCGTCTTCGCCGCCATCGGTGCGGTGGTCTCCAACGTCGTCGTCGGCTCGCTCCCCGCAGCCGTCGACCCCGCCCTCTAAAGCTACTGGACGAAGTTCAGCCGGTAGCCGTCAGGGTCCACCACCACCAGCTCCCGCGTGTCCCACGGCGCGTCGCGCGGGCCATCCACCTTCGCGCCGAGCTTCGCCGCTGCTTCGCCGAGGGACTCCAGCGTTGCGGCCGTCACCCGCGCCGGCAGGGAGAAGCACAGGAGCACGCCCGTGCCGCGCGCGCCGTCCAGGTGCTGCCCGCGCGGCGTGGCGACGAGATACAGCTCCGCGCCCGGCGCCCAGCGCAGGTGCGTGAACACCGGGTCCGCGTGGAGCAGCTCGAAGCCCAGCGCCTCGTAGAAGCCGCGAGAGCGGGCGGGGTCCTCGATGAGGAGCTTGGTGAAGGCGGCGGGGCGGGCGGAAGTCATGTCCGCGCACTCTGCCATTTCCGCCATGACATGGAGGCCTTGCCCGCAGGCTCTGATGCAGGTGCAAAGCTGAAGCGCGCTTGCCGGCTCGGAGGCAGCTTTGGTCAAGGGGCGCGGGTTTCCAGGCTCCTGCCGTCCGTGTCTGGCACCGAGTCGTACGCGCTGCCGGCTTGGAGCCCAAACATCCCTGAGGAGACGGGGCACGCGGGATAGGAATGGGCGGCTGACGGGGGCGCCCCCGTCAGCAATGACCGCTTCGGGCAAGGACGCGCGCTGCTTCGTGGCCCACCCCTGCACGCCCCGAGGTGTTTTGCTTAGGGCTTGATGGATTGGCTGGAGCTGTCCCCGCCGGCGTCCAGGGTTCACCGTCAGTCTGTCTTCTGGTGTTTCACGACGGATTGTCATCAAGCGGGGGAGGATTTGTTAGATGTATATACAAATCCTCCCCACTTCCCGTCGACACCCTCGCGCTTCTCTTCCGTCGCGTACGGTCAGTAACAACCCGGCCAGCTCGGGGACAGCTCCAGCCAATCCATCAAGCTCCGGGCGAAACACCTCGGGGCGTGCAGGGGTGGACCACGAAGCAGCGTGTGTCCCTGCCCGAAGCGGTCATTGCTGACGGGGGCGCCCCCGTCAGCCGCCCATTCCTATCCCGCGTGCCCCGTCTCCTCAGGGATGTTTGGGCTCCAAGCCGGCAGCGCGTACGACTCGACGCCGCTCACGGACGGCAGGAGCCTGGAAACCCGCGCCCCTTGACCAAAGCGGCCTCCGAGCCGGCAGATGCAGCTGGTGTGCCCCGTCTCCCGCAGGTCCAGCAGCGTCCGACCCTCCGCTGCCTGAGGACGTCGGCGCTGAGGTCGACCGAGGCGAGGCGGAGAACCTCCCTGCGACGAGCTTCCCCGCGCCTGCTACGGCGTCCGCGGGCAGCTTCGCCGCGCGCGGACCGTGGGCGCTGAGACGTCCTGACCGGTGATGCACGCCGGAGAACGAACGCCCGCGCAACTCAGCACCTCTCCCGCGATGAAGTCGTACCCGTCCCAGGCGGCCGCGTCCTCGGGCCACGTCCAGCGCACGCGCCCTCCGCCCATCGCCTGCGCCGTCGGCTGAGCGGCGGCTGACGGCCAGGGCGTGAGCGTGAAGCTGGAGGCAGGGCTCGCCCTGCGCGCGCCCTCCCGCTTGGCCCAGACGGACCAGCGGTGCGGCCCAGGCGTCAGCCCGTCGAGGCTGCAGCAGCGCGCCGAGGTGGTGGAGCAGTGCAGCTGTCCATCCACCACCACGTCGTAGCCGTCCGCGCCCTCGCTGGCGCTCCAGCAGACCCTCGCGTCGGGGCACGCGTCGCCTCCGGGGGACGGCGCGGTGAGGAACAGCGCGCCGAGGCCAACCGCCGGCGCATCGCCCGGGACCACATCCAGCGCGTCCAGCTCCACCAGGCCTTCGCCGCCGGAGAGGTCCACCGTGTGCGGCCCGGGCGCCAGCTCCTGCGTCCAGCGGTGCTCCGTCCCGGCGGAGAGCGTGATGCTCTGCGCGGGGCCGGAGTCGACGCTGAGCGAACGGACGGCCTCCGCCGCCAGCGCCCGGTAGCGCACGGTCAGCTGGTGCGGCCCCGCGGTGAACGCGTGGACCTGGAAGCGCACGCGCTCACCCGCGTCGCCCTTGGTCACCAGCACGCCCGCGCCCTCCACCGTGCGCAGGCGCACGTTCCAGTGCGGCGCGTCCTCCGCCTCATGCACCGACGCCTCGCCTCGCGTGGAGGGCAGGCCGTCCCGCAGCGCGGCCAGGCCGCTGACCGCGAAGAGCGCGCTCGTCTGCTGCGCCAGGGAGCCGTCCTCCAGCGGGCCGCCGCGCCAGTCCACCGCGGAGAACCCGGTCTTGCCGTCCAGCGCCAGCGTGGTGATGGCCTCCGCGGAGGAGGTGAGCACCGCGTCGTACGCCTGCCGCGGGTCCACCGCCTGGAGCAGCGCCAGATAGCGGGAGGCAATGCCCTTGAACTGATGACAGTCGCCCTGGCAGGTCTGCGCGTCGCCGTCGAAGAGGACGGGACCGGCGGACGACGCGCGGACGTGGAACGACACCAGCCGGCCGGCGATGAGGTGGGCGTCCTCGAGGTAGCGCGACTCACCCGTCGCGCGGTGCAGCTCCAGTGCCGCGCCCAGCATCAGGCCTTCGTTGTAGGTGAAGGTGAAGGTCAGGCTGCTCGGCGTGCCGCTGACCGGGATGTTGTCCACCACCTGGCCGGTCTTGGAGATGACCATGTTGGCGCGCCAGTGGTCATACGCGCGCTGGGCGAACGCGAGGAACTTGGATTGGCCGGAGCGCTGGGCCAGCCGCACGCCGGTGATGACCGGCCCAGCGTTGGAGGCGGTGGCCTTGCCGGTCTTCGCCTTGTCCCACCAGATGCCGCCCTTCACCTCGCCGCAGCAGGTCTCATCCCAGCCCAGCTGGATGTCCTCGTAGAGGAACTGCGCCCTCTCGAGGTAGGCCGGGTCTCCCACGAGGTCGTAGGCGCGCAGCAGCGTCATCGACATCCAGTTCTCGTCGTCGTACAGGCCCTCCAGCCAGTAACGGCGCTCCTGGCCCTGCACGGCCACCGGCAGCCAGCCGGCGAACTGTTGGCCGCGTGTCCGCTCCAGGCCATCCGCCAGCGCGTCCAGGCCCTGCGCGTAGTTCCAGTAGGCGGCCGGAAAGCCGGGGAGGGTGAGCGCGCGGTCGAAGTACTGCGTGTCCGGGTTCCACAGCCGTTCCACGAGCGACGTCAGCATCGCGTCCGCGCGCTGGTGGAGCGCCGCGTGGGGGGACTCGGCGGGCGTCTCGAGGGGCGCGGGGGGCGCACAGCCGCCGCCGGTCAAGGTCCACAGCGCCAGCAGGGAGGGACACGCGCGTCGCCAGCCGTTCATGCGGACGCTTCGTAGCTGTGCGCGGGGAAACCTCCAAGTGCCGCGCCGGCCCGTCAGGGCAGCGTGCCGCGCCGGCCCGTCAGGGCAGCGTGCCGCGCCGGCCCGTCAGGGCAGCGTGCCGCGCCGGCCCGTCAGGGCAGCGTGCCGCGCCGGCCCGTCAGGGCAGCGTGCCGAAGGTGGGCACGGGGGAGTAGGCCCCCACGCAGTCGCAGGCGCCGTTCACCCGGATGCGGCCCAGGCCTCCGCCTCCGCCGCCGACTCTGGCGTGCGTGAAGCACCCGCCCACCGAGTCGTCCCGCTGGCCTGAGCCCGGGCCGCTCGCCAGTGTCGCCCCGTCGCCGCCGCGCCCGCCCGAGGTGTAGCCGTTCAGAGCGCAGCCGTGCCCGTCCTGGCCCTGTCCGCCTGGCGCGCTCGAGGTGTTGGCGCGGCCGTTCGCGCCCGGGCTGCCGGAGCCGTAGTGAGGGTCTGAACCGCCGCCACCCCCACCGCCGTTCGCGAAGAGCCCGCCGGCGATGCGCAGCACCGGGGCCTCCACCAGGATGCCACCGCCCGAGCCTCCGCCCGCACCGCCCAGGCCGTAGGAGCCCGGAGCGCCCCCGCCGCCGCTGGCGACGATGGGGCCGGTCACCTCCAGCTTCTCTCCCGCTGACAGCTGCAGGGCGCCGCCGCCCCCGCCGCCGCGGTCGGAGCCGACGCTCCAGCCGGCTTCACCCCCCCAGCAGCGGCCGCAGCGCCGCAGTGCCCGCTGTGGCGCTCGACGCGAAGGCGATGCCTCGAGCTCCGCCGAAGCCGCCCATGCTGCCGAAGCTGCCGCCCCCTCCGCCCGTGCCGTTGCTCGATGACACGGCTCCGCTCGGCCGGGCACCCGGACCGGGCGCGCCGGCTTGCGCGGAGACACTCACCACCCCGGACACGGAGGCCATCCTGCGCACGAGGAGCACCCGCGCGCGGCTGCCCACCACCCGCAGGTCTCCCAGGGACAGTTGCTCGGACCGGCACACGCAAGCATCGTCCGGCGCGTGCTGGCACTCCCCCAGCACCGCGCCCGCGGTGCATTGCGTGTCCGTGTTGAACTGCCCGGACGCGGTGGCGCGGATGCCGTTCGACGCGAAGGTGCCGAACTGCGCGGCGTTCGAGGGCAGGTAGGCCGCGCCTGCGTCGGGGACGCCTGCGTCGGGGACGAGGCCTGCGTCGGCGACGGAGACAAAACCCGCGTCGGAGACGAGGCCGGCATCGGGGACCGAGCCGGGGCCTACGGGCGGGGAACCCTCACCGCACGCGGCCAGGGCAACGGCCAGGGCCATATGAGCGGGTGAGCGACGGGACAAGCGGATCAAAAATGAGTCACAGACGGCCTTCCCTTGAAGCGTGCAAAGGGAAGGGGAGGGTGGACGCCCCAGGTCGCAGACTTTCTCTTGGAGCGTGCCGGCGGGCGGAGGTTGTGCCGGCGGGCAGAGGTTGACCGCGATGAAGCAGCTCCGATGAGGGACGGGGAACGGGCTTCGGGGAACGGGCTTCGGGGAACGGTTTCGCGGGAACGGGTTTCGGGGAATGGCTTCGCGGGTACGGAGCACGCGTTCGCGTTCGCGTTCGCCTTCGTTCACGGGTACGTGGCCGGGAAGGGGTTCGGGGAGGGGAAGGGGTTCGGGACACCGAGCTCGGCTCGTCCGGGCGCTCGTTCTGAAGCGGTTGCCCAGCCCTCGCCCTTGAGCCGGCGACCCCTACCCGGGCCCGAAACCGAACCCGGGCCCGTACCCGTGAACGAAGGCGAACGCGAACGCGAACGCGAACGCGTGCTCCGTACCCGCGAAGCCGTTCCCCGGAAGCCCGTACCCCGAAGCCCGTACCCGAGAAACCGTACCCCGAAGCCCGTTCCCCGGAAGCCCGTACCCCGAAGCCCGTTCCCCGTCCCTCATCGGAGCTGCTTCATCGCGGTCAACCTCTGCCCGCCGGCACAACCTCCGCCCGCCGCGAAGGCGAGGACTGGCTCGTCGTGGTGTCCCCCTCCCGGGCGAGGGGGTGCGGCTCGCTGTGTTTTTTCGTCGGAAAACCCGACGGCACAGCGGGGGTCATCGCCTCGCCGGGTGACACCGCTGCAGCAGCTCGCGCTTACGCACCGCCGAAGCGCTGCTCCACTCCGGCAACTGCTCCGCCACGCACCGCGCAACCGGGGCCTCGACGACCGCGGGCACCGGCAGGTCCTTCATGGGTCCTCGCAGCTCCAGCACCGTCCCCCGCAGCAGCTCCGCCTCCGCCGTCGGCGCCGGATTGAGCGCGTAGGCGTCTGCGCTCACCTCCGTGCACGGGACGTCCCAGGACTCATCCGCCCAGGAGCAGAGGATGCGGCGGTCGCGCGACGGCTTCCCCAACAGGTCGATGTCGGTACCCTGCGCCGTGGGCGTCAGGCGCACGAACACGACAGTGCCCAGCTCCGCGGTGCGGCTGCGGAGGTAGCCGTCCTCCTCGTAGACCCAGGTGTGCGGCGGCCGCTCTCCTTTGAAGATGAAGACCGTGCCGCGCCGGCCATCATGGCGCTGCGTGAGGAACAGCCCGCGCTTGCCGAGCTGCTCCACGACGCGCGGAAACGCCTCCTCGGGTGACTCCGGCACGCTGACGCGGGACTCCTCTCGAGGCAGCGCCAGGTCGGTGCTCCTCACGCGGCCGTCGAACGCCACGCACGCCGGGACAAGGGCGCACGCTGCTGCGAGGAGGAGGGCTCGGGTCGGGACAGTGGGCATTGGCGAAAGCTCCTTCAAGCGCCCGCCTGCCACAGGGCTTGACCTTCCGGATGCAGGGCGGAGGCAGACCGTCGCAGCGCCGCGTATGTTTCCCCCCAACCGAAGGGAAAGAGGCACCGTGACCGACCGACGCACCGAGACCGTGGTAATTGGCGCGGGGCCAGCAGGCCTGGCGGTCAGCGCCTGCCTGCGCAAGCTCGGCCGGCCGTTCGAGCTGCTCGAACGGGACGCGCGCGTAGGTGCCTCCTGGCACCAACACTATGACCGGCTGCACCTGCACACCGACAAGGGGAGCTCAGGGCTCCCCTTCGCGCCCATCCCGGCCAGCTCCCCGCGCTACCTCTCCCGCGCGCAGTTCATCGAATACCTCGAAGGCTACGCCCGCTCGCAGAACCTCACCCCTCACCTCTCCGAGCCAGTCACCTCCGCCCGCCGCGAAGGCGAAGAGTGGGCCGTCACCACGCCGGCCGCCACCTACCGTTCCCGCTTCCTCGTGGTGGCCACCGGTCAGGCGCGGGAGCCGGTGGTGCCGCCCTTCCCCGGACGCGAAGGCTACCGGGGCCAGGTGCTGCACAGCAGCGCCTACCGCAACGGCGCGCCCTTCAAAGGCAAGCAGGTCCTGGTCGTGGGCTTCGGCAACTCCGGCGGCGAGCTGGCGATTGACCTCCACGAGCACGGCGCCGCGGTGAGCCTCGCCGTCCGCGGCCCCGTCAACATCATCCCGCGGGAGCTCTTCGGGCTGCCCATCCTCAAGATTGCGGTGGTGATGAGCGCGCTGCCTTCGCGTGTGGCGGACGCGCTCTCCGCGCCGCTGCTGCGCTTCACGGTGGGGGACATCCGCAAGCTCGGGCTGACGCCGGCCGCCGAAGGCCCCTCCACTCAGGTCCGCACCCGCGCGCGCGTCCCGCTCATCGATGTGGGGACGGTGGCGCTCATCCGCGAAGGCAAGGTGGAGGTGCGCAAGGGTGTGACCGCGTTCACCGAAGACGGCGTGCGCTTCAGCGACGGGACCCTCGGCCGCTTCGACGCAGTGGTGCTGGCCACCGGCTACCGCCCGGGGCTGGAGCGCTTCCTCGACGCGCCAGAAGCGCTGGACGAACACGGTGCGCCCCGCGCGAGCGGCCGCGAAGTATCCCCTGGGCTCTTCTTCTGCGGCTTCTACGTCTCTCCCACCGGGATGCTCCGGGAGATTGCGCGCGAGGCACGCCGGGTGAGCGCCCAGCTGGCCCGCAAGAGCGTCTAGACTGCAAAGCTCCTTCCGGCCGAAGGGGTGCGCTTGTCGTCATCACCACCTCCTTGCCCCCCGCCCTCCGCGTTCAGCGCCCTCGTCAACGGTGGGCTGAGCGCAGATGACGCCGCCGCGCTGCACGCGCACGTCGAGGGCTGCCCCTCGTGCAAGGAGCACCTCAAGAACGCGCGGGGCTCCGAGGACGAGACGGGCGAGGTCTCCGCGGCCCCGGTCGCTGTCGAAGGCCCAGCGCTTGCGCGCGGGACAGCGGTCGGCCGCTACCTGGTGCTGGACCGGGTGGGCGCCGGCGGGATGGGCGTCGTCTTCTCCGCGTATGACCCGGAGCTGGACCGGCGGGTGGCGCTCAAGCTCCTGCAAGCGGGCGACGGGGCGCGAGGGGCCGAGGGTCTGCGCCTGTTGCGCGAGGCCCAGGCGCTGGCGCAGCTGGCGCACCCCAACGTCATCTCCGTCTACGATGTGGGCACGGTCGGCGACCGCGTCTTCATGGCGATGGAGCTGGTGGACGGCCAGTCGCTGCGCAGCTGGTTGAAGGAGCGCCCCCATGGCTGGCAGGAGGTGCTGGCGCTCTTCCGGCAGGTGGCGGCAGGGGTGGCGGCGGCGCACGCCAGAGACCTGGTCCACCGGGACCTGAAGCCGGACAACGTGCTGGTGGGCAAGGACGGCCGCGTCCGGGTGTTGGACTTCGGCCTGGCGCGGCTCGCGTCGGCGCCCGCGGAGGCCGCGCCCTCGCTCGAAGCCTTCGACACGCTGGAGCCCACCTCCTCCAGCGGCCGCGCGCTGCGGCAGACGCTCACCCGCGCGGGCGCGGTGGTGGGGACGCCGCCGTACATGCCCCCGGAAGCGCTCAAGGGCGCCACGCCCGACGCGCAGGCGGACCAGTTCAGCTTCTGCGTCGCGCTGCACGAATCCCTCTTCGGCGAACGGCCCTTCCCGTCGGTGGGCTTCCTGGACCCGCAGCGCTGGCACCTGCGGGAACCGCCGCGCGGCTCCCGCGTCCCCGCCTGGCTGCGCCGGGTGGTCTTGCGCGGCCTGAGCCTGGACCCCGCGCAGCGCTTCCCCTCGATGGAGGCGCTCGCCACAGCGCTCGCCGCGGACCCGGCGGTGCGCGTGCGGCGCCTCTGGCTGGGCGGCGCCGCGTCCGTCGTGCTCGCCTCGCTGGCCTACGCAGCGGTGCGCGTCCCGTCTGCGCCGCGGATGTGCCAGGGCGCCACCGCGCGGCTCACCGGCGTGTGGGACCCTGCGGTGAGCGGCAAGCTCTCCGCCGCCTTCCTCGCGACAAAGAGCCCCATCGCGCAGGAGAACTTCGCTCGCGTCCAGCAGGCGGTGGACGCGTACACCCGCCAGTGGGTGCGGATGCACACGGACGCCTGCGAAGCCACCCGCGTGCGCGGCGAGCAGTCCGACGAGGTGCTCTCGCTGCGGATGGGCTGCCTGGACCAGCGCCTCAAAGAGGTGAAGGCGCTCACCGAGGTGCTTCAGGAAAACACCGCCACCGTGATGGCCCAGGCGCCGCGCGCGGTCCGCGCGCTCACCCCGCTGGACGACTGCGCCAACCTCACCGCCCTGCGCGCGCCGGTGCCGCCGCCCAAGGGCGCGGAGGCCAAGGCCCGCGTGGAGGCGCTCCGGGCCCGGCTGCCGCGCGTCAAGGCGCTGCTGGACTCCGGGCGCTATGCGGAGGGGCTCTCCACCGCGGAGCCGCTGGTGAGCGAGGCGTCCGCGGTCGCCTACCGCCCGCTGGAGGCAGAGGCGCTGGAGCTCTTCGGCCTCCTGCAGCAGCGCGCCGGCAAGCTGAAGGAGGCGGCGAGGACCTATCGGTCGGCGCTGAACGCGGCGATGGCCGGCGGTCACCGCCGGCTGGCGGCCTGGCTGGGCGCGCGGCTGGCCCACGACTTCGTGCAGCTCTACCAATACGAGGAGACCGACGCCTGGGGCGCCTATGCCCAGGGCACGCTGGAAGCGCTCGGCGGGGACCCGCTCATCGAGTCGTACGTGGAGATGGCGCTGGGTGCCGGGCAGCTGTCGGCTGGCCAGCCGGCGCTGGCGGAGCCACGCTTCCGGCGCGCGCTCGCGCTGCGCAGCCAGGTGCTCGGGCCAGACCATCCGGACGTCGCCGCCGCCTACAACAACCTCGGCGCGGCCGCCGCCAGGCTGGACCGGGCGCAGGACTCGCTGGAGAACTTCTCGCGCGCGACGGACATCTGGTCCCGAGCGCTCGGGCCGGACCACCCGGAGACGCTGCAGGCGCGGATGAACTTCGCGATTGAGTTGCTCGAAGTCGGGGAGGTGGCCCGGGCGAAGGCAGAGAATGACCGCGCGCGGGAGGGCATTGAGCGCACGCTGGGCCCCACGCATACCAGGCTGGCCATCGTGTGGAGCCACACCGCAAAGATCGCCGCGACGCAGCGCAACCCCGCCGCCGCGCTCGAGGCGATGAAGCGGGTCCTGCTCATCAACGAGCAGAACCTCGGGAAGGAACACCACGTCGTGGTGGACAACCTCCAGTTCCTCGCGCAGCTGCAGCTGGAGCAGGGCCTGCCAAGCGAAGCGCTGGAGACCCTCGAACGCGCGCGCCGCATTCCCTCCAGTCCGAGATTGCAATGCCTCACGCTGCGCCAGTCCGCCGCTGCGCTGCGCGCGCTCGGCCGCACGCGGGAGGCCGAGCGCGCGTTTGACCGCTGCCTCAGCCTCGCGGAGGCGTCCGTGGCGGAGCATCCCCTCGTGCTCGTCAACACGCTGGCGGCGCGCGCCGAGCGGGAGCTCCAGTCCGGTGAGCCCGGGCGCGCCTGGCCGCTGCTGCGGCGCGCGGAGGCGCTGGTCGACGGGGCCAAGGGCGCCTTGCGCTCGCTGCCGCTCCTCAATGCCCTCGCCCGCGCGCACATGAAGGAGGGGCGGCTGGCGGAGGCGCGCGCCGCGCTCGAGCGGGTGGTGGGCGCCCAGGACGCCACCCTGGACGAGGACCGCTACCCCAACGCCGAGGCCCGAATCCTGCTGGCGAAGGTCCTCGCGGAGCAGCAAGGGGATTCGGCCAGGGTCCGCGCGCTCGCTCAGCAAGCCATCGCCCGTTTCAACGGGACCCTGAACATCTCCCAATCGGCGGAGGCCGCGCGCTGGCTGGCCGACTACGACGCAAAGACGCGCTGAAAAAATGGGGACAGGCTACTTTTCCCCTCGTACGCGCGACGAGGTTCGGGAGTGAGCGCGCGGGAAAAGTTGCCTGTCCCCATTTTTCCCGAGGTACCCAAGAAGTGGAGCCCTGCCCCGCGCCCTCAAAGCTGAGCGACCTCGTCAGCGGCGTCCTGAGCCCGCAGGATGCGTCCCCGCTGCAGGTCCACGTCGAGAGCTGCACCTCCTGCAAGCAGCACCTCCACAAGCTGCAGGGCGTGCGCGACACCGGTACCGTCACCGGCGAGCTCCCCTCCACGGAGAGCCCGCAACCGGAAGGCCCGCCCCTGCCGCGCGGCACCGCGCTGGGCCGCTATCTGGTGCTGGACCGGGTGGGCGCCGGGGGGATGGGCGTCGTCTTCTCGGCGTATGACCCGGAGCTGGACCGGCGGGTAGCGGTGAAGCTGCTGCAGGCCGGCAGCGGCGCCCGGAGCCCGGACGGTTTGCGACTGTTACGCGAAGCGCAGGCGCTGGCGCAGCTGTCGCACCCGAACGTCATCGCCGTCTACGACGTGGGGACGGTGGGCGACCGCGTCTTCATGGCGATGGAGCTGGTGGAGGGCCAGTCGCTTCGCAGCTGGTTGCAAGAGCGCGCTCGCGGTTGGCAGGAGGTGCTGGCGCTCTTCTCGGAGGTCGCGGCCGGGGTGGCGGCGGCGCACGCCCGGGGTCTGGTGCACCGGGACCTGAAGCCGGACAACATCCTGGTGGGCAAGGACGGCCGCGCGCGCGTGCTGGACTTTGGCTTGGCCCGGCTGTCGACCGCGCCCGCGGAGACCCCGCGTCCGCCTGAGGTGCTGGACCCCACGTCCTCCAGCGGCAGCGGGAGCGCGCTGCGGCAGAACATCACGCGGCTGGGGGCGGTGGTGGGCACGCCCTCGTACATCCCTCCGGAGGCGGTGAAGGGCGCCGCGCCGGACGCGCAGGCGGACCAGTTCAGCTTCAGCGTCGCGCTGTACGAAGCGCTCTATGGCGAACGGCCCTTCCCCGCGGTGGGCTTCCTGGACCCGAACCGCTGGCACCTGCGCGAGCCTCCGCGCGCCTCCCGCGTCCCCGCCTGGCTGCGCAAGGTGGTGCTGCGCGGCTTGAGCCTGGACCCGGCGCAGCGCTTCCCTTCGATGCAGGCGCTGGGCGCGGCGCTGGCCTCCAACCCGTCGCAGCGCCGGCGGCGCCTGTGGCTGGGCGGAGCGGCCGCGGCCGCGCTCGCCGGGCTGGCCTTCACGGTGCTGCGCGCTCCGGGGGCGCCGCGGATGTGCCAGGGCTCAAGCGCGCGGCTGACGGGTGTCTGGGACCCGGCCGTGAGCGGCAAGCTCTCCGCCGCCTTCCTGGCGACCGGCAACCCTATCGCCACAGAGAGCTTCGCCCGCGTCCGGGAGGCGGTGGAGGCGTACACCCGTCAGTGGGTGCGGATGCACACGGACGCCTGCGAGGCCACCCGCGTGCGCGGCGAGCAGTCCGACGAGGTCCTCTCGCTGCGGATGAGCTGCCTGGATCAGCGGCTGAAAGAGGTGAAGGCGCTCACTGAGGTGCTGTTGGAAAGCACCGCCACGGTGATGGCGCAGGCGCCGCGCGCGGCCCTCGCGCTGACCCCGCTGGACGGCTGCGCCAACGTGGAGGCACTGCGGGCGCCGGTGGCACCTCCGACGACCGCGGAGGGCAGGGCGAAAGTGGACGCGCTCTCCGCCAGGCTCCCGCGCGTCAAGGCGCTGCTGGATTCAGCGCGCTATGCGGAGGGGCTTACCGCCGCGGAGCCGCTGGCACGCGAGGCCAGCCTTGTCGCCTACCGGCCCCTGGAGGCGGAGACGCTGGAACTCTTCGGCCTGTTGCAAGAGAAGGCTGGAAAGCGGCCAGAGGCGGTGGAGAGCTTCAAGCGCGCCCTCAACGCGGCCGTCGCGGGTGGCCACCGCCGGCTGTCCGCGTGGAGCGCGGCGCGGTTGACCCGCACCTACATGTTGCTCCAACAGCCCGAGCAGGCCGTGGCGTGGGGCGCGTACGCCAAGGGCGCGTTGGAGGTGCTGGGCGGGGATCCACTCATCGAGGCGTATGTCGAGATGGCGCTGGGGTCTGTGAATCTCCTGGCGGGAAACTCCAGCCTGGCGGACACGCGCTTCCAGCGCGCGCTCTCCCTGCGGACCCAGGCGCTGGGGGCGGCCCACCCGGACGTCGCGGCGTCGTTGAACAACCTGGGCGCGTCCGCCGGCAAGCTGGGGCGGCCAAAGGAGTCCATCGAGTTCTTCTCGCGCGCCGCGGACGTCTGGACGCGCGCGCTGGGGCCGGACCACCCGGAGACCCTTCAAGCGCGGATGAACCTCGCGGTCAGCCTGCTGGACATCGGGCAGGTGGAGCGGGCGAAGGCGGAGAATGACCGCGCGCGGGAGGGCGTGGAGCGGACGCTGGGCCCCGAGCACCCGTTGCTCGGCGTTCTCTGGAGCCAGACCGCGAAGATTGCCTCCGCGCAGCGCGACGGCGCGTTGGCGCTCAAGGCGAACGAACGCACGGTCCTCATCAAAGAGCAGACCCTGGGCAAGGACCACCCCACGTTGGCGGAAGACCTCCGGTGGTTGGCGCTCACCCAGGAGCAGCAGGGCCTGAGTACGCAGGCGCTGGCGACGCTGGAGCGGGCGCTGCGCATTCCCCAGCCGCCCAAGGACGGCCCCGAACAGCACTGCTTGCTGCTGAGGACGTACGCCGCGGTGCTGAGGGCCCTGGGCCGGGTGCGCGACGGGGAGCGCGCGCTCGGCCGCTGTGTTGCCCTGGCAGAGGCGGCTCAGAAGGAGCACCCCTTCGTCCTGGCCGATGCGCTGGTCGCCCTGGCGGACGCCGACGTCCGGTCGGGAGACCTCGCGCGCGCCTGGCCTTCGCTTCGGCGCGCGTTGGCGCTCGTCGAAGCGCAGGGTCCGAAATCCTCGGATGCGCTGGAAGTCTTCAACGCCGTCGCCCGCGCCTACACGAGGGAAGGGCGGCGCAAGGAGGCGCTGGCCCTCCTCGAGCGCGCCGTGGGTCTGGAGCCTGTCACCGCCTATCCGAACCACGGCAAGCTGGGGGACTCTCAGTTCCTCTTGGCCAAGCTCCTGGCGCAGCAGCAGGGCGACCCGGCGAGAATCCGCGCGCTGGTTCAGCGGGCCATCCTCGCCTACGACTCCACCACCAACCCCGGGCTGGCAGACGACGCGAAGCGCTGGCTGGCCAACTACGACGCAAAGACACGCTGAAAAGGGCCATTTTTCCCAAAGGTACCCCGCGTTGGATTCCTGTCCGGAGCCGTCAAAGCTCAGCGAGCTCAGCAGCGGCGCCGTGAGCCCGCAGGACGCGGGCCCGCTGCTCACTCACCTTGCGGGCTGCACCTCCTGCAAGCAGCGGTTGCAAAAGCTGCGCGGGGAGCGAGAGACGGACACCGTGACGCGGGAGCTCCCCTCCACGGAGAGCCCGCAGCCGGAGGGCCCGCCGCTGCCGCGTGGGACGGCGCTGGGCCGCTATCTGGTCTTGGACCGGGTGGGCGCGGGCGGGATGGGGGTCGTCTTCTCGGCGTATGACCCGGAGCTGGACCGGCGGGTGGCGGTGAAGCTGCTGCAGGCGGGGGGCGGAGCGCGGGGGTCGGAAGGCTTGCGCCTGCTGCGCGAAGCCCAGGCGCTGGCGCAGCTGTCGCACCCCAACATCATCGCGGTCTACGACGTGGGGACGGTCGGCGACCGCGTCTTCATGGCGATGGAGCTGGTGGAGGGCCAGACGCTGCGCAGCTGGCTGAAGGAGCGCGCCCGGAGCTGGCAGGAGGTGCGGGCGCTGTTCCAGGGCGTGGCGGCCGGAGTGGCGGCGGCGCACGCGCGGGGCCTCATCCACCGGGACTTGAAGCCGGACAACGTCCTGGTCGGCACCGATGGCCGAGCCCGGGTGCTGGACTTCGGGTTGGCCCGGCTCTCGACGGCCACCGCGGACGCCGCGCCCACGCAGGAGGCGCTCGAAGCGCTCGGAAAGGATGAGCCGTCCAGCGGCAGCGGCAGCGCGCTCCGGCACAACATCACCCGCGCGGGCGCGGTGGTGGGCACGCCCTCGTACCTCCCGCCGGAGGCGGTGAAGGGCGCCGCGCCGGACGCCCAGGCGGACCAGTTCAGCTTCTGCGTCGCGCTCTACGAGGCCCTCTACGGCGCGAGGCCCTTCCCGTCCGTCGGCTTCCTGGACCCGGGACGCTGGCACGTCCGGGAGCCGCCGCGCGCGTCCCGCGTCCCCGCCTGGCTGCGCCGGGTGGTGCTGCGCGGGTTGAGCCTGAACCCCGCGCAGCGCTTTCCCTCGATGGAGGCGCTGGCCGCGGCGCTCGCGGCCGACCCTGCGCAGCGAAGGCGGCGGGTCTGGCTGGGCGTGGCGGCGGCGGGCACGCTCGCCGCGCTGGCCTTCACGGTGCTGAGCGGCCCGAAGGCGCCGCGGATGTGCCAGGGCGCCTCCGCGCGGCTCTTCGGCGTGTGGGACCCGGCTGTCAGCGGCAGGCTCTCCGCCGCGTTCCTCGCCACGGGAAACCCCATCGCCGCGGAGAGCTTCGACCGCGTCCGGGCGGCAGTGGACGGCTACACGCGCGACTGGGTGCGGATGCACGCGGACGCCTGCGAAGCCACTCGCGTGCGCGGCGAGCAGTCCGACGAGGTGCTCTCGCTGCGGATGAGCTGCCTGGATCAGCGCCTCAAGGAGGTGAAGGCGCTCAGCGAGGTGCTGCTGGAGAGCACCGCCGCCGTGATGGCGCAGGCGCCGCGCGCGGCGCTGGCGCTGACGCCGCTGGAGGGCTGCGCCAACGTGGAGGCGCTGCGCGCGCCGGTGGCGCCCCCGAAGAGCGCGGAGGGCAAGGCGCGGGTGGACGCGCTCTCGGCCAAGCTCCCGCGCGTGAAGGCGCTGCTGGACTCAGGCCGCTACGCGGAGGGGCTCACCGCCGCGGAGCCGCTGGTGCGCGAAGCGGGCGAAGTGGCCTACCGGCCGCTGGAGTCCGAAGCGCTGGAGCTGTTCGGCCTGCTGCAAGAGAAGGCCGGGAAGCGGCAGGAAGCGGTGGAGAGCTTCCGGTTCGCGCTCAACGCCGCCGTCGCGGGTGGGCACCGCCGGATGGCGGCCTGGACCGCGGCGCGGCTGGCCCGGACGTACATGCTGCTTCAGCAGTACGACCTGGCCGTGGGGTGGGGCGCGTACGCGAAGGGGGCGCTGGAGGCGCTGGGCGGGGACCCGCTCATCGAAGCGTACGCGGAGATGGCGCTTGGGTCGGTGCACGTGAGGCGGGAGGAGCCCAAGCTTGCGGAGCAGCGCTTCCAGCGCGCGCTGGCGCTGCGGACGCAGGCGCTGGGGCCGGACCATCCGGACGTCGCGGCGTCGCTGAACAACCTCGGCGCGGCGGTCAACAAGCTGGGACGGCCGGGGGAGTCGCTCGACTTCTTCACGCGCGCGGCGGACATCTGGACGCGCGCGCTGGGGCCGGACCACCCGGAGACGCTGCAGGCGCGGCTGAACCTGGCGTATGGCCTGCTGGACGTCGGGCAGGTGGCGCGGGCGAAGGCGGAGAACGTGCGCGTGCTCAAAGGCTATGAACGCACGCTTGGGCCGAAGCATCCGCTGCTGGCGACGGCCTGGATGCATGCCTCCCGCATCGCGGACGCCGAGCGCGACGCGCCCACCACGCTCCGGGCCAGCCAGCGCGCGCTCGCTGTGGCGGAGGAGGCCTACGGCAAAGAGGACCCGGCCCTCACGGAGTATTTGGACGACCTCGGGTTGGTGCAGGAGCGACAGGGCCGGCTGAAGGAGGCGCTGGAGACGTTCGACCGCGCGCTGCGCCTCCCGCAGCGCAGCGGGAAGGTGGAGAAGGCGTGCGGCCTGGTGCGCAAGAGCGTGCGGGTGCTCCGCGCGCTGGGCCGGCCGGCGGACGCGGCGCGGGCGGTGGCCAGGTGCCTGGCTGCGGCGGAGTCCGCTCAGAAAGAGGAGCCGGAGGGGCTGCGGACCGCGCTGCTCACGGCGGCCGAGTCAGAGATGAATTCAGGGGAGTCCCGGCGCGCCTGGCCGCTCTTGCGGCGCGCGCTGGCGCTCGAATCAACTCAGGCGAAGCGCGGGACATCGGAGGAGCTCGCGGTGCTCGTCGCCCGCGCGCAGCTGCTGGACAAGGCGCCGGCGGCCGCGCTCGCCACGCTCGAACGCGCCATGGCCCAGGTGGAGGCGACGGAGTCCGAAGACTCCGGCACCGCGGGAGAAGTCCGCGTCCTGCTGGCCAAGGTCCTGGCGGACCAGAAGGGAGACCCGGCGAGAATCCGCGCGCTCGTCCGGCAGGCCATCCTCGGCTTCAACGCCACCATGAACGCCCCCCTCGCCGAAGCGGCCGCGCGTTGGCTCGCCGACTATGAGGCGAAGGCGCGCTGAGGAAGTGAAAAGGACAGGGTACCTTCCTGCTCCATGCACAAGAGCCGCCTGTCCACCTTCGTCATCGACTGCAAGACCTCCGACCTCAAGGCCGCCGCGGCGTTCTGGAGCGCGGCGCTGGGGCGCAGCGTCGCCGTGCCTACCGACCCGGAGGACACCTACCGCGAGCTGGCCTCGTCGAAGGACGAGCCGCAGGTGCTGCTCCAGCAGGTGGACCACGAGAGCCGCATCCACCTGGACATCGAAGCGGATGACCTCGAAGCCGAGGTGAAGCGGCTGGAGAAGCTGGGCGCCACGCGCGTGGGCTTCGTCAAGCGCTGGTGGGTGATGCAGGCGCCCACGGGCCAGCGCTTCTGCGTCGTCAATCCGCAGCGCGGCCCGCTGGGAGAGCGCGCCAACACCTGGAAGGACGAGGCGTGAGGGCGCTGGCGTGGTAAAGCACCCCTCCCATGAAAACCGCCCGTAGCCATGAGCTCTTTGCCCGCGCGCAGCAGGTGCTGCCTGGCGGGGTGAACTCGCCGGTGCGCGCGTTCCGCGGCGTGGGCGGCGAGCCCGTCTTCTTCAGCCGCGGCGAAGGCGCCTGGCTGACCGACGTCGACGGGAACCGCTACGTCGACTACGTGGGCTCCTGGGGCCCGATGATTCTCGGCCACTCGCACCCGTCGGTGGTGGAGGCGGTCATCGCCGCAACCCGCACCGGCACCTCCTACGGCGCGCCGCACGAGGCCGAGGTGGAGCTGGCGGAGCTCATCACGAAGCTCGTTCCCTCGGTGGAGAAGGTCCGGCTCGTCAACAGCGGGACAGAGGCGACCGCCGCGGCCATCCGGCTCGCGCGCGGCGCCACTGGCAGGGACCTCATCCTCAAGTTCGAGGGCTGCTACCACGGCGCCGCGGACTCGTTCCTCGTCAAGGCGGGCTCCGGCGTGGAGACGCTCGGCCTGCCGGACTCGCCCGGCGTTCCGTCCGCGCTGGCGCAGCTGACGCTCACCGCGCCCTTCAATGACCTCCCCGCGGTGGAGGCGGCGTTCGCCAAGGACGGCGCGCGCATCGCCGCCGTCATCGTGGAGCCGGTGGTGGGCAACATGGGCGTGCTCATCCCGCGCGCGGAGTTTCTCCCTGGGCTGCAGGCGCTCTGCCGCAAGCACGGCGCGCTGTTCATCCTGGACGAGGTGATGACCGGCTTCCGCCTGGCGCGCGGCGGCGCGCAGGAGCTGCTCGGGCTGGCGCCGGACCTCACCACGATGGGGAAGGTGATTGGCGGCGGCCTGCCGGTGGGCGCCTATGGTGGCCGCAAGGACCTGATGGCGAAGATTGCCCCCGAGGGCCCCATCTACCAGGCGGGCACGCTCTCCGGAAACCCGCTGGCCGTGGCCGCCGGGCTCGCCTGTCTGCGGGAGCTGGGAAAGCCCGGCGTCTACGCGAAGCTGGAGGACGCCGGCCGCCGCCTGAGCGACGGGCTTATCGCCGAAGCCGCCGCCGCCGGCGTCCCCGTCACGCTCAACCGCGTGGGCAGCATGTTCACCCTCTTCTTCACGGGAGAGCCCGTCTACGACTACGCCTCCGCAAAGAAGGCGGACACCCGGCGCTTCGGGAAGTTTTTCCACGCGCTGCTCGGCCGCGGTGTGTACCTCCCGCCGTCGCAGTTCGAGGCCGCGTTCCTTTCTTTGGCCCACGGTGAGGCGGAGACCGCGCACACGCTGGACGCGGTCCGCCACGCTTTCAAGGCGCTCTAGAACGGGTGAAACTCCCCCCCCGCCGCCGCCCTGACCCGCCCCCGCCCCCGCCCCCGTTCGCGTCGAGCGTTGCGCTGTCAGGCGCATAGTCGAGACGTCGGCAGTGCGCTGGAGGCTCGGCAGACGCGCGGTCCGCACTGCTCGAAATGGTGGGATGCGGGATGCGGGATGCGGGATGCGGGGAACGGTGTCTCGGGTAGGGGTAGGGCGCACGCGTTCGCGTTCGCGTTCGCCTTCGTTCACGGGTACGGGTACGGGTTCGGGTTCGGGCAGGGGTTCGGGTTCGGGACACCGCGCACGGCTCGTCCGGTCGCCGACCTGAAGTGGTTGCCCGTCGCTGCGCCTTGGCCCGTGACCGACTGGCCGCGCCCGAACCCGGGCCCGTACCCGTACCCGTGAACGAAGGCGAACGCGAACGCGAACGCGTGCTCCCTACCCGTACCCGAGCCCCCGTTCCCCGCAGCCCGCAGCCCGCAGCCCGCAGCCCGAGACACCATTCCCCGCAGCCCGCAGCCCGAACAGTCCGGCCCGGCACTCAACGCTCCTGACGGCGCAACGCGCGGGGCGAGCGGGGGAGGCGCCCGACGCTAGAACATGTACGTGTAGCCGAGGGTGGCGAGCGGCAGGAACGTGTACCCGTAGGACGCGTTGAGCGGAATGGGCAGCGTGAGCCAGAGGCTGAGCTCATGCTGCCCGCGCTCGCCGAGCTTGAGGACCACCGGCGCAATCGTCGGGCCCCAGAGGAGGAACACGCTGTTGTAGCCGAACAGCAGCGTCTGAAAGCTGCCCACGCCCAGCGTGTACAGACGGGTGAAGTTGATCCGCAGCTGCACATCCACGCCGGCGAACGCGCCCGCACCGGTGGCAGAGAAGAGGCCCAACAGCTGCGGCGTCACGCGCAGGTCCACCCGGCCGAAGCCGAAGTTGAGCGGCAGCAGCGCGGTCATGAAGCCCACCACCGAGGGGTAGCCGCCGGTGGGGTACGCGAAGGCGCCGGCGCCGATGCCCAGGTGAAAGCCCTTGCGCTCGGAGAGCCAGTCGCGCTCGGGCGCGCGGGGAAGGTCGTCGTCCTCGTATGGCGCGGCGCGGGTCTCCGCCGCCACAGGCGGGGGAGGCGGCGGCGGCGCCAGCGCCACCCGCTTCAGGTCCTCAATCTGGTCAAAGGCGATGACTTCGGTCCCCGCGGCGCTCTTCAGCAGGTAGCCCTTCTCCGTCTCCGACAGCACGCGCCCCACGCGCGTCTTGCCGTCGCGCGTCTGAATCACCACCTCGCCGGAGAGGTCCGTCGCCGCCCGCGCGGTCCCCGCCCAGAGAAGAACCGCCACCGCTCCTGCCAGCCATGACCGCATCAGAAGTGCCTCCCGCATCGTTCACTCCCAGCGATTGGGGCGAGGCGGGCGGGTCCGTCACGGAAGATTCTCTGATAAACCCCGGCCGGCTCGAACAGCCCCTTTTCCCAGGAGAACCCGTGGCGACCATCACGATGGCAGGAAAGCCCGTGCAGACCGTCGGCAACCTCCCCGCAGTCGGGAGCACCGTGCCGGACGTCACGCTCGCGGCGCTCAACCTCACCGACAAGACGCTGTCCTCCATCGCGGGCAAGCGCGTCCTCAACATCTTCCCCAGCGTGGACACCGGCGTCTGCGCCACGTCCGTGCGCACGTTCAACAAGCGCGCAACGGAGAAGCCCAACGTGACGGTCATCAACGTCTCGATGGACCTCCCCTTCGCGCTCAAGCGCTTCTGCGGGGCAGAGGGCATCGAGAAGGCCATCACCCTCTCCGGCTTCCGCAGCGACTTCGGGCAGAAGCTGGGCGTGGCGCTGAAGGACGGACCCTTCGCCGGCCTCTACTCCCGCGCCGTCGTCGTCCTCGACGAGCAGGGCAAGGTGCTCCACGCCGAGCAGGTGGCGGACATCGGCCAGGAGCCGAACTACGACGCGGCCTTGGCCAAGCTCTAGAGCACCTAGCGGTAGTCCCGCTCCAGCTCTTCGAGGGGCAGGAAGTCCGGGTTGGTGGAGGGCAGGCGCGTGAGCGCGTCTGTCACCACCCCGGTGATGAGCAGGGCCACGAACACCAGCGAGAGCAGGAAGAAGGCCCGGTTCACCGGCGAGTGGTCCTTCAGGTGCATGAAGAAGGCGACCACCAGCGCGGACTTCGCCGTCGCGATGGTCAGCGCCACCGGCACGTGCCAGGCGCCCAGCGGCGCCTTGTGCAGCGCGAAGGTGAGGGCGGTGAGGCCCAGCAGCACGAGCCAGATTGCCACGTAGCCGAGCGGTGAGCCGTGGGCGCGGTCGCCGTGCATGGCGCTCCCTTCAGATGAGGTAGAGCAGCGGGTAGAGGAAAATCCAGACCAGGTCCACCAGGTGCCAGTACATGCCGGCGAGCTCCGCCGGCGTGTAGTGCGCGGGGCTCAGCCGCCCGCGCAGCGCCAGCACCGCCACCCAGCCCAGCACGCCCATCCCCACCAGCACGTGCGCGCCGTGCAGCCCGGTCATCAGGAAGTACAGCGTGTAGAACAGGCTGGTGCCCGGCAGCTGGAGCGCCTCCATCCGGTAGTACTTCCCGGGGAGCGCGCCGGTCTCAAAGTGGTGCGCGTACTCCACCGCCTTGATGCCGAGGAAGGCGAAGGCGAAGAGCAGGGTGACGCCGAAGAGCAGCGCCGAGAGCCGGTTCTTCCCTTCCTTCGCGGCGTGCACCGCGAACGCCACCGAGAGGGAGCTGGTGAGCAGCACCGCGGTGTTCACCGTGCCCATCACCGTGTCCAGGTGCTCGCTGGCCTTCGCAAAGGCCGCCGGGAAGAGGGCGCGGTAGAGGGCGTAGCCGGTGAAGAGGCCGGTGAAGAGCAGCACCTCGCTGATGAGGAAGAGCCACATCCCCTGGCGCGCGGCGTGGCGCTGCTGGCCGAGGGTGGCGAAGTGTTCTGCGAGGTAGGGCTCAGGCTGCGCCATGCGGCACCCCTTCCGGCGGCGCTTCGTAGTCGTGCGGGTCCACGGTGATGACCGGCGGGTGGTGGAAGTTGTGCGTGGGCGGCGGGGAGTCGGTGTTCCACTCGAAGCCGCGGCTGCCCCAGGGGTTGGGGCCGGCCACCTTGCCGTAGCGCAGCGAGAGCGACAGGTAGATGAAGATGATGAGGAAGCCGAAGCCCAAGAGCGACGCGCCGGCGGTGGACGCCACGTTGAGCGCCTGGAAGTGCTCCGGGTACTGGTAGTAGCGCCGCGGCATCCCCAAATTCCCCAGGAGGAACTGCGGGATGAAGGTGGCGTTGAAGCCCAGGATGATGAGGGTGGCGGAGACCAGCCCCCAGCCCTCGGGGTACATCCGGCCGAACATCTTCGGGAACCAGTAGTGGAGCCCGGCGAGGAAGGCCATCATCACCGCGCCCACCATGATGAAGTGGAAGTGCGCGACGACGAAGTACGTGTCGTGCCAGTGGACGTCCAGGGACACGGTGGCCACGGCGATGCCGGTCATCCCGCCGAAGACGAGGAAGAAGAGGAAGCCGCAGATGTACGCGAAGGGCGTGCTGAAGTGGATGGAGCCCTTGTAGAGCGTCCCCACCCAGTTGAAGACCTTGATGGCGGTGAAGACGCCCACCAGCATGGACAGCACGCCGAAGATGCCGGAGGTGAACGTCGACTGGCCGGCGACGAACAGGTGGTGGCCCCAGACGAAGAAGCCGACCAGGGCGATGCCCAGCGAGGACGCGGCAATCATCCGGTAGCCGAACACGGTGCGCCGCGCGAAGGTGGAGATGGCCTCGCTGATGACGCCCATCGCTGGCAGCACCTGGATGTAGACGGCCGGGTGCGAATAGAACCAGAACAGGTGCTGCATCAGCAGCGGGTCTCCGCCACGGGCGGGGTCAAAGAGGCCGAAGCCGAACGCGTGCTCCACCGCCACCAGCAAGAGCACCAGGCCCAGCACCGGCGTCCCCAGCACCTGGATGATGGCGGTGCCGTAGAGCGCCCAGACGAAGAGCGGCATCCGCATCCACGTCAGCCCCGGCGCGCGCAGGCTGTGGATGGTGACGATGAAGTTCACCCCGGAGAGGATGGAGGACATCCCGATGATGAAGAGCCCCAGCAGGATGGGCGCCACCTTCGCCGGCGTCGTCGTGCTGTACGGCGCGTAGAAGGTCCAGCCGGTGTCCGCGGCGCCGTGCACCATCGCCCAGACGGCGAGCACGGCGCCGATAACGTAGAGGTACCAGGTGAGCAGGTTGATGCGCGGGAACGCCACGTCCTTCGCGCCCAGCATCAGCGGCAGCAGGAAGTTCCCCATCCCGCTGGGGATGGCCGGAATCATGAACAGGAAAATCATGATGATTCCGTGGAGCGTGAAGAAGCGGTTGTAGCTCTGCGCCTCCATCAATGTGGGCCCGGGCGTGAGCAGCTCCAGCCGGATGGCCATCGCCATCACCCCGCCCACGAAGAGCGCGACGATGACGCTGCCCAGGAAGAGGACACCCACCCGCTTGTGGTCCCGCGTCAGGAGCCAACCGCGCAGCCCGCCGGGCTCGGTCAGGTAGTTCACGGGCGTCATGGGCCAATCCTCTCCAGCGTCGCTTCCGGTCGGGTGCGCAGCGTCTTGATGTATTCGAGCAGCGCGGCGGTCTCCGGGCCGCCCAGCTTTCCCTGGTAGCTGGGCATGGTCGGCGCGAAGCCGCGGACCACCTCGTCCAGCGGCTGCATCATCGACCGCGTGAGGTAGGCCTCATCCGCCAGCACCGTGCCGCCGCCCTCCAGCGCCACGTCGCGGCCGTAGAGGTTCAGCCAGCTGGGCCCCGCGTAGCCGGGCGAGCCGTCGGCGCTGTGGCAGCGCGCGCAGCCCTGGGACAGCGCCAGCCGCCGGCCCTGCTCGGCGAGGTTGGCCTCGTCCGGGACGCGCTCCGCCCGGGTGGGCGTCCCGTCAATCCGCTCCGCGCTGTTCCGGCGGCCGGCGACCTTCACCGCGCGTTGCTCCGCCATCCAGCGGTCGAACTCCGCCGGCGGCAGCACCGCCACCTGGCCGCGCATCATCGAATGGGACAGCCCGCAGTACTCCGCGCAGAGGACCTGGTAGAGGCCAGGCTTGGTGGCTTCGAACCAGGTCTGCGTGTAGCGCCCGGGCAGCACGTCCTGCTTCACGCGGAACTCCGGCACGAAGAAGGAGTGGATGACGTCGCGCGAGGTGAGCAGCAGCCTCACCGGCCGGCCGGCGGGGACGCGCAGGACGTCCACCGCGTTCGGCCCTTCGGGATAGCTGAACTCCCACATCCACTGCTTGGCCATCACGTAGATGTCCATTGACTCGCGCGGCGGCGTGCGCAGCCAGACGAAGTCCCGGTAGCCGAGCGTGAACCACGTCAGGAAGAAGCCCAGCGGGACGACGACGAAGGCGACCTCGAGCAGCAGCCCGCCTTGCACCCGCTCCCCGGACGCGGCCTCCGAGCGCCGCCGGTAGCGCACGAAGAAGAGCAGCGCGGTGAGCCCCACCGCGGTGCTGACGACCATCGTGGTGATGAGGACGAAGAAGTGCAGGCCATCCACGCGGTCGGCGAAGGTGGACGCGCCCGGGGGAAGAAAGAGAAGGGAGCGCAAGAGCTCTCTCATGCGCGCACCCGCTCCCGCCGCCAGAGGACGGTCAAGAGTCCGCCCAGCGCGAGGAAGACCAGCAGGCCGCCGCCCTGGATGACCCCGCGCACCACCAGCGCGTAGCGTTTGGAGGCCGGGTCAAACTGATAGCAGGTGAGCAGGAAGCGGTCGAACGCGGTGCCCACGCGGCCCTCGCCCGCCTCCACCAGCGCCAGCTTCAAGTCCCGCGGCGCAAACCGCACGCCGTAGAGGTAGCGGGACAGCCGGCCGTCCCCGGTGACGACGAAGAGCGTGGCCGCGTGGGCGAACTGGCCGAGGCTCGCGTCGTAGGCGTAGGAGAAGCCCACCGCGTCCGCCAGCGCGCGAATCTGCGCCTCGTCGCCTGTCAGGTAACTCCACGCTTCCCCCGCGTCCGGGACGCCCAGGGCCTGGAGGTGTCCGCGCCGCCGCTCGCTGGCCATCGCCGGCGTCTCCGAGGGGTCAATGCTCAGCGTCACCAGGTCGTAGTCTTCGCCCAGCCGCAACCCCGTCCCGCGCAGACCCGTCACCAAGCCGGAGAGCACCAGCTGACAGAGGGACGGGCAGCGGTAGTAGACCAGCGAGAGGATGACCGGGCGCTCGCGGTGCAGCAGCGACTCCAGCGTCACCCGCCGCCCGCGCCAGTCCGTGAAGGTGAGCGCCCCGGGGAGCGGCGCGTTCAGCTTCTCGATGACCTCCACCTTCGCGGTCACTTCATCCGGGGTGAGGGTCTTCGGTGCGGCGCCCGCTGTCATCGCCGCGCAGAGGCCCGCCAGCGCGAGGAGTGTCATGGCTTGCCTCCGGCGATGTGACTCATCGCCTGTTCGATGGGGATGTGGATGAGCCCGGCGGAGCGGTCCACCCAGCCATAGGAGTGGAGCCGGTCCTCCTGCTCCCGCCGCGTGCGCTGGGCGTCGCGCTCGTGCGCGAAGAGGCGCTGGTCCACGATGCCCACCTCCGCTTTGCCAATCTCGCGCGCCGGGACGAGGTGGTCTTCCGGGAGCAGCTCCCGCGTGGGGCGGTAGAGCAGGTAGGTGGACCACAGCCCGCCGAGCACGAACGCGCCAAGCGCCAGCGCCGCCACGATGGCCAGGCGGCCGTAGGGAAGCTTGTCCTCCTCGGGCTCCAGCGGGGCACTCATGGCTGCACGTACCCCAGGGAGTGGGCGAGGAACGGGTCACCCACCGGGACGGGCAGGACGCCGCGCAGGCGGTAGACCGCGAAGGCGCCGTACGCGCCGCCCACGCCGGCGAAGGCAGTGAGGTCCGTCCAGTGCAGGTTCGGGCCGGACGGGTAGAGCGAGGGCAGGATGAGCCAGTAGAGGTCCACCCAGTGCACGGCCAGGCACCAGAGCGCGACGGCGCCGAGGAGCTTGGCGTTGCGCTTGAGCGCCGCGGAGAGCAGGGCGAAGAACGGGAGGATGAAGTGGCAGAGCACCAGCGCGAAGGCCACCGGGCGCCAGCCGGTCCCCGCGCGGACCTGGTACCAGGTCACCTCCTCGGGGAGGTTCGCCTGCCAGATGAGGAGGTACTGCGAGAACGCGATGTAGGCCCAGAAGGCCACGAACGCGAGCAGCAGCTTGCCCAGCGAGTGGAAGTGCTCCCAGGTGACCGCGTTGTGCAGGAGCGTGGCGCCGCGGCCGCGCAGCGCGACGAGGGTGAGCAAGGCCAGTGCGCAGAGGAAGGCCCCGGCGAAGAGGTAGACGCCGTAGATGCTGGAGAACCAGGTGGGCTCCAGCGACATGAGCCAGTCGAAGGACGCGAAGGTGATGGCCAGCGCGAGGAACGGGAGAGAGCCCGTCGCCAGCCGCCGCTGCCGCACGGTGAGCGCGACGTCGCCCTTGCGGGAGTCCTGTCGGCGCGACCAGGCGGAGATGGCCTGGGAGACGCCAATCCAGAGGGCGAAGTAGAGCGCCGCGCGGACGAGGAAGAAGGGGACGTTGAGGTAGGGGCGCTTGTGTTCGAGCAGGTGCAGCGCGTGAGTGCCGAGGTCCGCCGGAGGGTCCACCCAGAGGTAGAGGTGGCGCAGCCCCAGCGCGAGGGGGATGAAGAGCGGGGCGAGGATGAGGCAGGGCAGGGCCAGCGTCTCCACCAGCCGGCGCAGGACCACCGCCCACTGCGCGCCCGTCGCGTGGAACGCGCAGAGCAGGAGGAGGGCGCCGAGGCCCGCGCTCAGCCAGTAGGTGAAGGCGATGAGGTACGCGGCGAGCGCGCGGCGCGCGTCGAAGGTGGCGCCGAGGAGGGTGAGGAGCAGGCCTGCTGCGCTGATGGCGCTGAGCGTGAGCAGGAGCCGCCGGCCGCCGAGGTACGGGGTCATGGTGTGGCCTCGGTGCGTGGACCTGTGGGTTGACCTGAAAGCGCCACCCCCGTTCGCGTCGAGCGTTGCGCCGTCAGGCGCATAGTCGAGACGTCGGCACTGCCCAGGGAGGGCAGAGCGCCTGGGTGTTGACCTGAAAACGGCCCCCCCGTTCGCGTCGAGCGTTGCGCCGTCAGGCGCATAGTCGAGACGTCGGCACTGCCCAGGGAGGGCACAGCGCCGTCCGTCATGTCGACGCCAACCGGGAGCGCGTGTGCGGCGTGCGTGGGCCCTGCCGACGTCGCGACTATGCGCCTGACGGCGCAACGCTCGACGCGAACGGGGGGGCCTACGGGGGTGTGACTTTGGGATGGCCCTCTCATGGCGAACCCTCCAGCGAGCGCCGCACTTCCGCGGGCGCGCTCGACAGCGGCGCCCGCTGCGACAGCTGCAGCGCTCGCACGTACCCAACCACCGCCCACCGCTCCTGTGCGTTGAGGTGCTCGGAGTAGCTCGGCATCACCCCGTACCCGTACGTGATGGCGTCATAGAAAAACCCATCCGGCATCGCCGCCCGCTCATGAAGCGACGGCGGCACGCGAAGCGCCATGTTCCTCCCGACGATGGAGTGCCCGTCGCCCACCAGCCCATGGCACGGCGCGCAGAACACCTCGAACCGCCTGCGCCCCAGCGCCAGCACCTCCGGCGTGAACGCCACCGGGCTGCGCACAAGGTACCCGGCATCCTGCGACGGCCCCTCTCCGCGCAGCTCCAGCCGGTCCACGGCATACCGCTCCCGGCTCACCGTCCCCGGCGGCGGCGTCCGCATCGCCCGGTCATCCGCGAAGAACGGATTCGACGAATACGGCAGGTACTTCGGCTGCTGCTCCATCCGCTGCCACACATCGCCCTCGCAGGCGGCTACCGCGAACAGCAAAACGGCCGCGGCCCTCATGGCTCCACCACCACTTCCACTTGACGCGCCCCCGCAGCGCGCAGCGCCTCTCGCAATCTCGGCTCATCCCGCTCAACATCCGCGGTCTCCACGCTCACCCAGAACCCATCCTTCGACGCGCTGGCGAAGGCGGGGATCTCGAACGCCGGGTGGTACGGCTGGGGCAGCCGCATCAGGAACAACAGCCCGAAGAAGATGGACAGCGCGGAGAGCAGAACGCCGAGCTCGAACGTGATGGGGATGAACGCGGGCGGCGCGTGCGCCGGCCGGCCGCCGGAGTCCAACGGGTAATTCACCGCCGCGGTCCAGAACTGCCCGAGGTACGCGGTGAGCGCGCCGGTCAACCCGCCAATCAAGGCGATGAGCGGCACCTTCGACTTCGGCAGCCCCAGCGCCTCGCTCGCGCCGTGCACGGGGTAGGGCGTGTACGTGTCCAGCGCCGCGTACCCCTGCCGGCGCAGGCCCTCCACCGCGGCGACCATCGGGGCGGGACCTCTGAACTCCGCGAGGACGAGGGCGCGCATGGGCTCTTACGCCGCCTCCGAGGAGCGTTCATGCTCGAGCTCATGGTTGAGCTCCTTCACCTCGGCGATGGAGACCGCCGGGAGGAAGCGCAGGAACAGCAGGAACATCGTCGAGAAGAAGCCCAGGGTCCCGATGAACAGCCCGATGTCCACCCAGGTGGGGAAGTACATCGCCCAGCTCGAAGGCAGGAAGTCGCGGTGCAGCGAGGTGACGACGATGACGAACCGTTCGCACCACATGCCCACATTGATGAGCAGCGACGCCACGAAGACGACCGGAAGGTTCGTCCTTAAGCGCGGGAACCAGTACAGCTGCGGGACGACGACGTTGCAGAACAGCATCAGCCAGTAGATGGGCGCGTAGGGCCCGCGCTGGCGGCTTTGAAAGAAGGCGTAGGCCTCGTACGGGTTGCCCGAGTACCAGGCCAGGAAGTGCTCCATCAGATAGCCGTAGGAGACGATGAGCCCGGTGAAGAGAATCACCTTGTTCATGTTGTCGATGTGCCGCTGGGTGATGACGTGCGTCAGCCCCAGCGCCGCGCGCGCCGGAATCATCAGCGTCAGCACCATGGCGAAGCCGGAGAAGACCGCGCCGGCCACGAAGTAGGGCGGGAAGATGGTGGTGTGCCAGCCCGGCAGCTGCCCGGCGGCGAAGTCGAAGCTGATGATGCTGTGGACGGAGAGCACCAGCGGCGTGGAGAGCCCGGCCAGCAGCAGGTAGCCGACGCGCCAGTGGTGCCAGTGGCGCCCGGAGCCCCGCCACCCCAGCGAGAACAGCCCGTAGACGATGCGCCGCGTCCGCGTGGTTGCCCGGTCCCTCAGCGCGGCGAGGTCCGGAATCAACCCCAGGTACCAGAACAGCAGCGACACCGTGAAGTAGGTGCTGATGGCGAAGACGTCCCACACCAGCGGGCTCTTGAACTGCGGCCAGAGGCCCAGCGTGCTCGGGTAGGGGATGAGCCAATACGCGAACCACGGGCGGCCCAGGTGCAGGAGTGGAAAGAGCGCCGCGCACATCACCGCGAAGAGCGTCATCGCCTCCGCGAAGCGGTTGATGGAGGTGCGCCAGCGCTGCTGGAAGAGCAGCAGGATGGCGGAGATGAGCGTCCCGGCGTGGCCGATGCCAATCCACCAGACGAGGTGGACCAGGTCCAACGCCCACGCCACCGGGATGTTGTTCCCCCAGACGCCCACGCCGCGGGCCAGCGTGTAGCTGACGCAGGTGAGCAGGAGCGCGGAGCCGGCGAGCGACGGCAGGAACAGCGCCCACCACCCGCGCCCCGTTGCCCGCTGCACGTGCGCCAGGAGCGACGTGGTGAGCCCCGCGTCGTCCTGCCGCCCTTCAATCAGCGCCGCGCCCTGCAGCCCCGTGCTCATGGGTCGCTCCTCGTGTGCGGTTCCGCCTCGAGCGCGGGGTTGGGGTTGCGCACGCGGGCCAGGTAGGCGGTGCGGGGCCGCGTGCCCAGCTCATGGAGCACGTCGTAGCGCCGCGCGTCCCGGTGCAGGCGCGCCACCCGGGAGTTGGGCTCCGAGAGCGACCCGAAGGCGATGGCGGTGGTGGGGCACGCCTGCTGGCAGGCCGTCTTCAGCTGCGACAGGTCCATCGGCCGGCCCGCAGCGCCCGCTTCAATCCGCGTCCGCTCAATGCGCTGCACGCAGTACGTGCACTTCTCCATCACCCCGCGCGCGCGGACCGTGACGTTGGGGTTCATCGCCATCTGCTCGGTGGCGCTCTTGCCCGCGCTGTAGTGCAGGAAGTTGAAGCGCCGGACCTTGTAGGGGCAGTTGTTGGAGCAGTACCGGGTGCCGACGCACCGGTTGTAGACCATCTCGTTGAGGCCCTCGTCGCTGTGGACGGTGGCGTTCACCGGGCAGACGTATTCGCAGGGCGCCGCCTCGCAGTGCTGGCACATCATCGGCTGCGTGATGGCCGAGGGCGCGTGGAGGTCTCCGCTGAAGTAGCGGTCCACCCGCAGCCAGTGCATCTCCCGGCTCTTCAAAACGTTCGCCCGGCCGACGATGGGGATGTTGTTCTCCGCCTGGCAGGCGACGACGCACGCCATGCACCCGGTGCAGCGCGACAGGTCCACGGCCATTGCCCAACGGTGGCCTTCGGCGACCGAAGACGGCGGCGTGAACAGGCTCTCCGGCGTTCCGCGCAGCGCGGCCAGCTGCTCCGTCGACGTGGCCAGCTCCGCCAGCGTCAGCTCCAGCCCGATGGGCCGGCCCTCCATTCGCCAGTGCTCCTGGGTCACCGCCAGCCGGTGCTCGCGGCCCAGCGGGACCACCTGCACCCCGGGTTCCAACCAAGGCGCGTCGCTGTG
Source organism: Myxococcaceae bacterium (assembly GCA_044230055.1). GTDB lineage: Bacteria > Myxococcota > Myxococcia > Myxococcales > Myxococcaceae > JBGART01. The sequence continues at coordinate 192,422 of JBGART010000003.1, forward strand.
GCGCAGCGAGTAGGCGTTGGTGCCCACCTGTCGCGCCACCTTCTCCGTCCCCAGGCGGCCGTAGCCCAGCGGCAGCGTCACCGTGCCGTCCGCGTGGCCGGGCAGGACGTAGACCGGCACCTCGACGCTGTGGCCGCGCGCGGTGAGCGACACCAGGTCGTGCGTCTTCACGCCCAGCCCGCGCGCCGTCGCCTCGCTCATCAGCAGAGCGTTGTCCCAGGTCAGCTTGGTGACCGGGTCCGGCAGCTCCTGCAGCCAGCCGTTGTTCGCGAAGCGCCCGTCGTACACCTTGTAGTCGGGAGCAAACGCCAGCTCGAGGTCTGGGCCGCCGGCGCTGTCCTCGGCCAGCGCCCGGGCCACCGCCGCCTCGTCAACCGCCGGCGTCACCGACTCGGCGGGCGGCTCTTGCACCACGCCGCGCGCCAGCCAGGACTCCCAGCGTCGCTCGAAGTCCGGGCCGCCGGCCTGCGCGCGCCAGTGGGCCCGCACCTGCTCGTAGGGTGAAGCCTTGGGCTCTGGCAGGAGCAGCGCGAACAGCTGGGAGGCGGTCACCCCGCCGAAGAGCGGCAGGATGAGCGGCTGGAGGATGGACGCGGTGCCGTCGGCGGCGCGCGCGTCGCCCCAGCTCTCCAGCGGGTGCGCTGCGGGCACCACCCAGGTGCAGCGGGGCGCCGTCTCGTCCTCGAAGAGGCAGTGGTAGACGCTCAGCGGGACCTTCTCCAGCAAGTCCCCCAGCGCCACGTCTGCGAAGCGGGCGTAGGCGGGGTTGGCGGCGGTGATGAGCAGCGTGTCCACCGCGCCGGCGCGCAGCTGGGCGGCGAGCGCCTGCAGCGCGCCCGGTCCAGCGTCCACGTCCGGCGCTCCCAGCGCGGGGCGGGTGAACCGGACCGTGGTCCCGTGCGCGCCGAGGGCGGCGTTCACCGCGTGCAGGACGACGTGGGTGGCGGGCATCAGCCGGGGCCCGGGCATCACCACCGCGCCGCTGCCTGCGCGGACCAGGTCCTCTGCTGCGGCCTCCACCCACTTCACGGCGGCCGGGCTCAGCCCTTCGGGCCCCCGAGCGCCGGAGAGCGAGGCCACCTTCAGCCTCCGCCCCACGGCGTGCGCGAGCGCGAGGGCCAGCCCGTGCAGCCCGCTCTGCCGCGTGGGGAGCCGGTGGTCCGCGCTCATGCCGGTGACGGAGAGCCGCGCCTCCGCCAGGTACAGCCGGTTCATCGGCCCTGGCGGGACCCGGCGGTCCGCGAAGGCGCGCGCCAGCGCCAGCTGTTCGCCCCGGGCCTCGAGGAAGTCGCAGTCCAGCGAGACGATGACCTCCGCCCGCGTGAGGTCCCACTGTGGCTGCAGCGGCTGGCCGAAGGCCGCGCGCGTCCCCTCGTAGACCGCGGCCGGGAAGGCCGGCCCGTAGGCGAAGACGCGCGCCTTGGGGAAGCGCCGCAGGAGCCTGGCGCGCTGGGCGAGCAGCGTGGGCGACGCGGTGGGCTCCACCAGGAGGTACAGCCCCTCGCCCTGCTTCGCCTCCAGCGCGCGCCCGCGTTCGGCCAGCGTTTCCTCCAGCGCGCTCGGGGCGGTGGGGACGCCGCGGCGCTTGAGCAGCCGCGCGCGCGCGGGGTCATAGAGCTGCAGCAGCGAGGCCTGCTCGAACACGCCCGCCGCGCCGAGCGACGAGGGGTGGTCCGGGTTGCCGGCGACCAGGGTGGGGCGTCCCTCGAAGCAGGTGGCCAGCAGGCCGGTGGCGTGGCCTTCCAGGCAGAACGCGGTGGCGTAGTGCAGCGGGTTGCCTGGGGTGACCTCGGGCGGCTTCTTCCCGTAGGGGAGAATCTTCTCCGCCGGGGGGCGCGTGCAGCCGGTGACGCCGGCGAAGGCCAGCGACGCGCCCAACAGCTTCATGAGGTCTCTCCGGCCCAGGCCGCCGTCGAGGTCCTCCGCGCCCGGCGGGAACTCCGGCGCCGCTTCCGGCGGGTGCAGCCGCTCCTCCAGGCTGGTCCAATAGCGACGGTCAAACGGAGAGCCGGACGCGGCGGGCGCGTCGTCGGGGAGCACAGGCAGGGGGAAGGGTTGGGCGCTCATCGGTGGCAGGTGGTGCAGTTCGTGCGGGACTCGACAGGGTTGGGTGAGGCGGCGCCGGGCGGAGCGGACCAGCCCATGCGCGTGATGGCGTCCAGGGGGCGCAGCTGCGGCGTCGGGTCCCGGTGGCAGCTCAGGCACCACTGCATGGTGAGGGGCTGCGCCTGTCGCACGGCGGCCATCTGGTCCACGCGGCCGTGGCAGCTCTCGCAGCCCACGCCCTTGCCCACGTGGATGGAGTGGTTGAAGTAGACGTAGTCAGGCAGGTTGTGGACGCGGCTCCATTTGAGCGGCTCGCCGGAGAAGTAGGCGGAGCGCACCGGGTCCAGCTTGGGGCTCTGGTTCCAGATTTGGGCGTGGCAGCCCATGCAGGTGGAGAGCGGCGGCAGCCCGGCGGAGGCCGCGGTCTCCACCGTCGTGTGGCAGTAGCGGCAGTCAATGCCCTCGTCCGCCACGTGGTGACGGTGGTCGAACTGCACCGGCTGCTCGATGGGGATGTCCTGCCCGGTGACGAAGGGGCTGCGCACCCAGAGCATCAGGCCGCCAATCGCGAGCGCGGGCGTGGCCAGCAGCGCCAGCGCGGTGACCCGTGAGACGGAGTTGGTCCATCGCGGGAAGAGGGCGGCCATGTCTGGGGAAGTCAGGACAGCGGGACGCGCCAAGCTAAGGGGATGCGTCCGCGGGCGCACCTGGACTTTTGGAACAATTCAGCTGCTACTTGTCGACAGTGTGGCTTTTAGATGTTTCAAGCACGCGCCGCCGTTCGCGTTTCACTGTTTTGGCGTGAAGCGTGACTTCGAGCCGGCAGAAGCGCGGCGCTCTAATTGGGGCGCGCGAGCCCGTACTTCTGGGGATTGCCGAGCACGATGGCGGCCGCGAGCACCTTCGGGACGTACTCCCGGGTCTCTTCGGGCAGCAGCTTCAGCCGGTACAGGTGCCAGAAGTCGCGCTTACGGTAGCCGCCCGGCTGCATCGCCACCTTGTGCAGCGCGCGCCGCACGCCGTTCTCGCCGCGGTTGTAGCTGGCGAGGGTGAGCATGAAGGACTCTTCGCCGAACTCCACCATCAGCTTCGACAGGTAGCAGGCGGCGGCGTCGCTGGAGCGGGAGGCGTCAAACCGTTCGTCGAGCTTCTCGCTCACGGTGATGCCGCAGTTGCGCGCCACCTCGTCCATCAGCTGCCACATCCCGGACGCCTGGGACTTCGGGTTGCGCGCCTGCGGGTCGAAGCCGGACTCGGTGAAGGCGATGTAGCCCAGCTCTTCGGGCAGCTGCTTGCGGCGCAGCGCCTGTTCGATGTGGGGCCAGTAGCGCTGCTTGCGGGCGTAGGCGGAGCGCAGGACGGGGCTGCCACCCAGCTCGTTCACCTGCTTCTGCAGCGCCGCCTTGAAGATGGGCGGGATGGCGTAGGTGTCCGCGTGGAAGCTGCGCAGAATCTTGCGGATCTCCTCTTCCAGGGGGTCCGCCGGCTGCGCCAGCTCCGCGCCGCGCTTCGCGTTCGCGCGGCTCACCTCGAGAATCTTCTCGGAGGCGCTGCCCATCAACGTCTGCAGCTTCGCCTCCAGCTCCGCGAGCTTGGCCTCATCGGTCTCCGTGGTCATCGCTTCGAGCGTGTTCTGAATCTGCGCGTCGAGCGCGACCTTCTCCGTGACCAGCGCGGTGATGCGCCTCTGCTGAAACCAGATGACGCCGCTGAGCCCGGCCACCGCGAGCGCGCTGAAGAGCGCCAGCGCCACCAGCCGCCGCCGCCAGCTCCGCGTCCGGCCCTCGGCCGTCTCCCGCAGGCCCACCAGCGCCCGGGTCATGATGACCATCGTCTTCCCGGAGCTCAGCCCGTCGGTGGCTTCTCGGGCCTGCGCAATCTCCTGCTGCACCCGCGCCATCCACTGCTGCACCTCGGCGTGGGGCTTCGTGAGCAACCGCAGCGCGCGCATCAGCGTGCGAGGCGCCTGGCTTCGCGCGCTGCCCACCTCGCTCGGGGACTCCTCCCCCAACGGCATGCCCTCCACCGGAGGCGGTGCCGGGTTCGCGGCCTTGTCTTGCCCCCGCAGCGCGCGCAGGAGCGAGAATTTGGGGGACACGCCGGTGCCGTCGGGAAACTCCGCCGCCGCGAGCTCCATCGGGTACGCGGAGGTGTCCGCGTCGTCGATGGGCACCGGCGGCGCCGCGCCGGGCTCGCCGGCCCGCGTCGCCCCGGCTTGACGCTCCATCGTGTGGATGGCCGCGGCGGTGGCGCGCCGGCGCTCCTCGAGCTCGGAGGCTTCGGAGAGCTCCTCCGGCTCCTGGTCGCGGAGGTCAATCGGGATGCTGCCGGAGGTGGTGGGGTTCACCGGCGGCGCCGGGCGGTCGTCGTCCCCCAGCAGGAGCTTGACGCGCGGCCCGTCCGGCGGGAGCGGCGTGCCGGCGTGTGACTTCGGGCGCTGCGCGGTGGCGCGGGGAGCGTCAGCGGGAGGAAGCGGCGTGCCCGTCGGGGAGAGCGTCCGCCGGGCGGCGGCGGGTGGCGCGACAGAGGCGCGCTGAGCGGTAGCGGCCGGGGGGAGGGGTGTCCCCGTGGGAGAGAGGATCCGCCGGGTCGCCGCGTCCGCCGCGGGAGGGAGCGGGCTGTCTACGGAGGCGCCCGCGGAGTCCGTCGGGGGAAGGGGCGGTCCGGGCTGAGCTGCGGGCCGCGTGGCGCCGGGGGGAAGGGGCGTGCCGACGGAAGGTCTTAGCGCTGTGCCGCGGGCTCCAGCGGGAGGTCGCTGCGGCTCAGACTTCGGGGGAAGGGGCGTGCCGACGGAAGGTCGCAGCGCCGTCCCGCGCGCCCCGGCCGGAGGAAGAGGCGTTCCGGCCTCCGCCCCGGCGCGGACGGGAGCGGCGGAGCGTGGGGAGGTGGCGTCCGGCTCGGAGCGGGCAGCAGAGCGCGCAGAGGCGCCAGGCTCGCCGCGAGCGCGGGTGACAGGGCGCTCCGGCTCAGAGTGAGAGGCAGAGCGGGGAGCGGTGGCATCAGGCTCGCCGCGAGAGCGAGTGACAGGGCGCTCCGGCTCGGAGTGAGAGGCAGAGCGGGGAGCGGTGGCATCAGGCTCGCCGCGAGCGCGCGTCGCAGAGCGCTCCTGTTCGGAGGGAGAGGCAGAGCGGGGAGCGGTGGCGTCAGGCTCGCCGCGAGAGCGAGCGACAGGGCGCTCCGGCTCAGAGTGAGAGGCAGAGCGTGGAACGGTGGCGTCGGGCACGCCGCGAGCGCGCGTCGCAGAGCGCTCGGACCGGGGAGCGGCGTCGGGCTTGCCGCGAGAGCGAGTGACAGGGCGCTCCGGTTCGGATTGAGAGTCCGAGCGAGGGGCGGTGACATCGGGCTCGCCGCGAGCGCGCGAAGCTGAGCGCTCGGAGCGAGGAGAATCGGGCTCACCGCGAGCGCGGGTGGCGGGGCGCTCCGGTTCAGAGTGGGCGGCAGATCGAGGAACGGTCGCGTCTGACTCCCCTCGAGCGCGCTCCGGTTCAGAGTGAGAGACAGAGAGCGGAACGGTCGCGTCCGACTCCCCTCGAGCGCGCTCCGGTTCAGAGTGAGAGACAGAGAGCGGAACGGTCGCGTCCGACTCCCCTCGAGCGCGCTCCGGTTCAGAGTGAGAGGCAGAGCGGGGAGCGGTGACGTCCAGCTCGCCACGCGAGCGCTGTGCCGAGGACTCAGGCTCAACGCGAGCACCCTGCAAAGTGGCCTGATTGGAGGGATTGCCGGAGCCACTGCGCTCGCGTGGGCTTGCGGCGCCGTGAGTGCTCACGCCGGACCGCGGGACCGGCTCATTCCTCACCCCCGGGCGTGGGGGGAGCGGAGTGCCGGGGAGGGGCGCCGCGCCCGCGGGCCGAGGCGGCAGCTGCGTTCCCGCCGCGCCCACGGTGCGTGGCGGCAGCGGAGTTCCGGCTGCAGCGCCAGCAGCCCGGGGCGGCAGTGGCGTTTCGGCTGCAGCGCCAGCAGTCCGAGGCGGCAGCGGAGTGCCCGGGAGGGGCGCAGCGCCGGCGGGCCGAGGCGGCAGCGGCGCTCCGGATGCAGCGCCTGAGGTCCGAGGCGGCAGCGGCGTTCCGGATGCAGCGCCCGCGGTGCGAGGAGGCAGCGGAGTCTGGACGAGGGGCGCCGCGCCCGCGGTGCGCAGCGGCGTTCCGGGTGCAGCGCCCGCGGTGCGAGGCGGCAGCGGCGTTCCGGGAAGGGGCGCCGCGCCTGCTGGGCGAGGCGGCAGCGGCGTTCCGGGTGCAGCGCCTGCTGGGGGAGGCGGCAGCGGCGTTCCAGGCGCCGCGCCCGCAGCCCGCGGTGTGCCTGAGCGTGGCGCGGCCGCTGGAAGCGGGGCGCTCAACGCCTGAACATTGCCGCCGGGTCGCTTCGCGGCGTCTGGCGTGGGTTCGGCGATGAGGGTCATCGCCAGCTCGGCGGGGGATTCAGTCGGCCCGACGGTGGCCACGATGGTCGCGGACCCATCGAGCCCCTCGGGGTCTTCCACCGGGCTGCGCCTTGAGGCCGCCTTCGTCTTCGAGGGAGCGAAGGAGCTGACCTGCACGGGCTTGGGGGTGAGGACGGCGGGGGAGCGCGGACCTACGGGCCGGCGGGGCGCGCCGGGCAGCTCGGCCGCGTTGGTGGGCTCATCCTCTCCCGGCGCTGTCCATTGCGGCAGCGGCTCCAGGTCAATGCGGCGGGTGGGTTCCTCGTAGGCGGTGGACGCCGGCGCGAGCGTGACCTGGACCGTGGACTCGTCCTGGGTGAACTGCCCGGGTGGGGCGTGGTTCAGCATCCCCACGCGGATTTCGGGGCCACTGGGCGAGCCCAGCCGGATGCGCTCTCCGCCTCGGATGGCGCACCGCTGCTGGACGCCCTTCCCGTTCACCCACAGGCCGTAGCGCGGGTCGCGGACCACCAGGACGTAGCCGGTGCGCTCCAGGATGAGCTCGCCGTGCTGGACCGCCACCTCGGCCGGCGAACCCTCCAGCTGCACCTCGCAGCTCGCCCCCCGGCCAAAGCGGATGACCTCACGGTCAAAAAAGACCGAGCGATCTCCTGCCTGCGCATCGACGAAGGAGAGCTGAATCATCCCGGAAGGGGCCGACTGTACCCGTCTTTGCGCCCACGGATCGAACTCCAACCGCAGGAAGAAGCCTGTCTGCTCGGGCGGTTAGCCCGAACTGAGGCCGCCGCGGCGGACTCGATTTCACTCGTGCGCTGACCACGGGTAAAGAGCCCGTCCCGACTGCACCAAAAAGGTGACTCCCCGTGCGCTCTCCTCGACTGCTGACCTCGTTCCTCGGAAGCACCGCGCTGCTGGCGGCGCTCGGCAACTGCGGCCCCGGTGAACCCCTCCCGCCCGGGGGCGGCTCCACCACCGACTCGGGCACCGTCCTCGTTGCGGATGCGGGGACGACGTTGACGCCTGACGCCGGAACAACGCCGGACTCCGGCACCGTCGCGGACGCGGGGACGACGCTGGACGCGGGGACGACGCCGGACGCGGGGACGACGTCGACGCCTGACGCCGGAACGACGCCGGACGCTGGAACGGAGCCGGACGCTGGAACGGAGCCAGACGCGGGAACGACGCCGGACGCCGGAAACACGCCCGATGCGGGGATGAAGCCGGACGCCGGGACGACGCCTGACGCCGGGACGACGCCTGACGCTGGTACCCCGGTGTGGACGACGGGCGTGCAGTTCACCAAGGGCGCCGGGAGCTACACGATGGCCCCGCTCTTCGCGCGCCGGAACCGCGGCACCGGCGGCGCGGGCGGTTTCCTCGTCGGGACGTACATGACCGGCTACTCGCAGCCGGACAACAACCCGTTCGGCATCTACTGGGACACCACTCCCGCGGGCGCCTACCCGGCGGTGGGGATGTTCAGCTGCGAAGCGGGCGGCACGGCGACCATCAAAGTCGTCCTCTCGCCGCAGCGCGGGCCGCCCTGCTACGTGCACGTCATCTCCGTCACGCCGGAGCCCGGCACGACGTACATGCGCATCAACGCCACGTTCGAGACGGTGACCAACAGCGGCGACTCTCTGGTCGGTCAGTTCAGCGTGGTCTTCAGCTGACAGCGGGAAAAACGGCGATGGGAGCGGAGCAGGGAGCTCGAAGATGCGGGACGAAGAAGTCGCTCGAAGAATGCGGGAAGGGAAGTTCAACCCGCCCGCCCCATCGCGCGGGGAGGTTTTGCAAGGCAGTGGCCAGGGCTGAAATCCGCCCAAAAAGCCCCTTGGCTCGGGCCTTTGCGCCGTTTGCAGGCACGCTCGCCCCCACTGCAGCAGTGCAATATGCAAGGGCGCTCGTTGCAGGCTTGCAATCCTCTCCGGTCGCCCACAGCCCTCGCGGGCAGGGTGGCCGCCCACCCGGCCGGACGCGGACCCGAGCGGGTGAGGCAGCAGACAAAAACGGAGGGGAGAGAGCGCGATGGGAGCGGTGCTGAAGAGCTCGAAGGTGCGGGACAAGGACCCGCTCCCATCGCGCCGCCAGGTTCTGCAAGCAACTCGCCACCAGCGTAAAGCGGCCCAAGCGCGCAGCCTGCCGACCGTTTTCGTCCGCGCACTGTGCGCGGCCCCGGTTTCACACGTGCAAAGTGAAACCGGGGCCTTTCAAGCGTGAAAGTTTCAGCCCATGCGGCGGCGGGTGCGCAGCCGCATGGCGACCAGCAGCAGCGACAGGAGCCCGGCACCTTCCATTCCTCCGGCCCCGCAGCCGCAGCCCTTGGGATCCAACGGCGTCGTGCACTTGATGTCCTTGCACTCCGGCCCGCCGTCCACCGTGGGGTTGGTGCCGGCATCCGTGGGCGTCACCGTGCCACCGTCGTCGGGCGTGGTGCCCGCGTCCGTCAGCGGCGGCAGTCCGCCATCCGGCAGCATCCCCGCGTCCGGCAGGGTGGAGCCGCCATCGGCCGGCTTCTGCCCACCGTCGGGGATGACCACGCCGCCGTCAGGGCCCCAGGGAATCTCGCACTGAGGCACCGTCACCACCGGGCGCGTGGGGATGCTGGGGCCGGCGAGCGTGGCCTTGAAGTTGGCCATCGACGCGCCGCCGCCGGTGTTGGCGATGAGGAAGTACCAGTCGCCGCCGGCGAGCGTCTCCTTCGTGTCGTTCGCCCGCGCCGTGCAGCCGGTGCAGCCGGTGGAGGTCAGCGTGGCCTCGGTGGTGGTCGCTCCGCCGAAGAGCCCGCCACAGTCCTTGAAGTCCACCGCCCAGGAGCCCTCGATGGGCAGCGTCCAGTCCGCCGTCATACCGGAGCCGGTGATGCCCAGCGTGATGGGCTTGCCCTTCTGGATGATGAGCCGGCCCGTGCCGCCCGGGATGATGAAGAGGTTGGGGCTGATGTCGCAGACGTTGACCTTGAGCGAGGTGGCGGTCGGAGGAACCGAAATCTTCCACTGGTGCGCCGCGGGGACGCCCTCGAAGCCGGCCGGGACCATGCCCTGATAGGCCTCCGCCTTGGAGAAGTAGAACCCCTTCCAGCCGCCCTTCACGTACTGGTCATTGAACGGCGCCTCGCCCGAGTAGATGGTGACCACCTGTCCGTCGCAGCCCGCCATGTCGCGCCGCTGCGCAATGCACTGGGCGTAGTTGCCGGCCGCGTCGCCGTACATCGCGCGGACCTGTGACTCCACGGCCGCGGAGAAGGCCGCGAAGGTCTGCTGGTCCGTCGGCGCGGCGATAATGGTCTGCAGCGCCTTGAACATCGCCGGGGCCAGCGGGGTGCGGTAGGTGGCGCCCGCCGGGACGCCCTTGGGCAGCTGCTTGAGGCCCTCCGCCAGCTCGTAGACGTACTGGCCCCAAATCTCTCCGTCGTCGTGCGCCTCGCCGTCGCGGCCCGGGTTGTCCGTGGTGCCGTTGCCCTGGCAGGTGTGGAAGCTGGTGGGGCCCAGATTGCGCACGTAGCCGTTGGGGCCGATGGGGATGGAGGAGCCGAACATCTTGATCTCCCCGCGCGCGTCAAACTCGCCCAGGAGCGGGTCCTCCACGCCGGGCTCCATCACCGCGAACGCGTCCGCGTTGCCCTCGTTGAGCGACAGCGGGTCGATGAAGAGGCCGCGCGTCCCCGCCACCGGGAAGAGCGCGTCGTCGCGCATCAGCACCTTGCCGATGGCGCCGCAGGCCGCGTGCGTCATCTCGTGGTAGATGACCTCGCCGTCGTACGCGAAGTCCAACGTCGACCCCTGGCCGAAGACCATGATGCTCTTCTGCGGGTCGAAGAACGCGTTGTCGAACGGGCCCACCTGATTCAACGGCGGCGTGGCACCGTAAGCGTTGGTGAAGCCCGGGATGAGCGGCAGGCCGCTGAACGTGGGGTCCAGGCTGTCCATGAACCGCGAGTGCCGGTCCACCTGGTAGTAGGCCATCAACTCGCTCATCTCGTCGTTCTGGTTGGTGCCGTAGTCGTCCAGCACCGCGGGGATGTAGTTGCCCGCTGCGTTCGGCTTCATCGTCTGCGTGCACGCGGTGGTGTCGTACGTGCCGGAGCCCTTGCAGTTGTAGATGGTGGTGCGGCCCACGTGCGGCGTGGGGTCACCGGTGAGCGTGCCGTTGCCCTTGAGCCCCAGCACCTCCACGTCCTCAGGCAGCGCGCAGGTCTGGTGCTTCTTCTCCGGCTGGTTGTTCACCATCGTGGTGTCGAGGATGCACGCCTGCGGAGGCGTCGTCGTGGCGTAGGGCTTGGAAGGGGAGACGCGGTAGACCTTGCCCATCGTCGCGTGCATCAGCCGCGTGGGCGCCACGCCAATCTCGCCGGTCACGCCGTTCACCGCGAAGCGGTGGCTGCGGTACGGGGCCTGCGCCACCACGCCGACGATGTAGTACGGGTGCAGCCGCTCCTGCCCGCGCGCGCCGCTGCGGGCGTAGATTTTCTCCACCGTCACCAACTCGCCCGGGACGCGGGTCTGCGCCCTGGCCACCGCGGTGCGCTCGTCGATTGCGAACTCGGCGCCCACCGCCGGAATCGCTCCGCCCGAGGTCACGGTGTGGATGACGCCCTCCGCGGTGACCGCCACCGCGAGGTGCCCGTCGAGCACCGTCAGCCCGCGCACCGTGCGGCGGAACACCACGGTCCCGACGTTGCCGGCGGCCACGCGCTGCACCACCTCCAGCACGTCGGAATCGCCCACGCCCAGCGCGCGCCCGTTCGCCGCGAGGAACATCCGCGCGGAGGTGACGGGATCCGCATCCAGCGGCTTGACCCGCAGGTTCGTCGCCATCGCGATGTGGCCGCGCTCCGAGTAGCGGAGGGCGCCCTGCGGGAACTGGACCCCGGTCGGCGACGGAGGCGCAGACGGCGGAGTCGTTGGGGTCGCGGCCGCGACCAATACGCTCATCAAGAGCGAAGCGAGCATCGGATGCACCTCTCGTGTAGGGGGTCGGCCTGAAAGCGGCGCATTTAGGCCCAGGCCCCTGTCAGACGCAATCCGCTGGGCGCTGGAAGTGGCGCTTCCGGATGACGCCTCTGCCAGTGGATCACGCAGCGCGCCACACGCGGGGGCCGGAGCGACACAATCCTGGCACCTGCGCTATGGCACTGGCGGTGACGTGCCTCTCCGAAAATGACCTGACCGAGCTGCTCGAAGGCGCGCAGCCACCGGAGGTCGACGCGCACCTGGACGAGTGCGCGCGCTGCCGCGAGGTGGTGGCGGAGCTCCTGCGCGCCACGCCGCACCCGCCCAGCCAGCCGTCGGTCCCGACGGTGTTGGACGCGGGTACGGCTTCGAGCACGGCGCGGCTCGCCCGCGGCACCCCCATCGGCCGTTACCTCGTCCTTGAGTGGCTGGGCGTGGGCGGCATGGGCGTCGTCTACGCGGCCTATGACCCGGAGCTCGACCGCCGCGTCGCCCTCAAGCTGCTGCGCGGCGGGGAGGCGGAAGGCGAAGCGGGCAGCGCGCGGCTCTCGCGCGAAGCGAAGGCGCTGGCGCGCGTGGCCCACGCCAGCGTGGTGACGGTCCACGACGTCGGCACCGTAGGCGAGCGCGTCTTCATCGCGATGGAGCTGCTCGAGGGCGGGACCCTGGCTGCGTGGCTCAAGGTCGCCCCTCGCCCCTGGCGGGAGGTCCTGCGCGCGTTTCAGGAGGCGGGGCAGGGGCTGGCCGCCGCGCACGGCGCTGGGCTTGTCCACCGCGACTTCAAGCCCCAGAACGTCTTGCTCGGGAAGGACGGCCGCTGGCGCGTGACGGACTTCGGCCTCGCCCGGCCCGTCGGCGCGCTTCCGTCCGAAGCGGGCGGGGGGACGGTGACGGGCACGCCCTCGTACATGGCGCCGGAGCAGTTGGCCGGGCTGCCCGCCGACGCGCGCACGGACCAGTTCAGCTTCTGCGTCGCGCTCTATGAAGCCCTCTGCGGCCAGGCGCCGTTCGCCGGGAACACGCTGCTCGAGCGCTCAGCTCAGCTCCGCGCCGGCGCGCTGCGCCCCTTCCCGCGGGACACCGCCGCGCCCGGCTGGGTCCGCCGGGCAGTGCTGCGAGGCTTGAGCGCCCGGCCGGAGCAGCGCTTCGCGACAATGGCGGAGCTGCTGTCCGCGCTCTCGCGAGACCCGTTCACCGCGAGGCGGCGGGCGGCGTCGGTGGCCGCGCTGGTCGCGCTGGCGGTGGGCGGCGTCTTCCTGAGCCGCGCGGTGGAGCACCGTCAGCGGCAGGCCGCATGCGGAAGCGGCGAGCGGCAGCTGGCCCAGGTGTGGGGTGACGCGCAGCGCGCCGAGGCCCGCGACCGCTTCTTGAAGACCGGGCGCCCGTACGCCGAGGCGGCCTTCGCGACGGTGGACCGCGCGCTGGGCAGCTACACGCGCAGCTGGGGCGGGCTGCACCGGCAGACCTGTGAGGCGGCGCGCGCGTCCGGCCCGGCCGCGGACGGCGTGGTGGCGCTCAAGCAGGGCTGCCTGTCGGTGCGGCTGCAGGAGGTCTCCGCGCTCGCCGCGCTCTTGAGGCAGGCCACGCCCCAGACCGTCGAGCAGGCCGCGGCCGCGGTGTCCGCCCTGACGCCGCTGGAAGGCTGCAGCGACGCGGAGGTGCTCAGCGGACGGTTGCCGCCTCCGCCGGATCCCGCCTTGCGCGCCCGCGTGGAAGAGGCGCGCGGCGTCATCGCGCAGGCCCGGGCGAATCGCCTGTTGGGCCGCTACCGCGAGGGCGCTGCAGAGGCGACGGCGGCGGTGGAGACGGCCACCGCGCTGGCGCACCGGCCGCTGCTGGCGGAGGCGCTGTTTCAGCAGGCGCAGCTGGAGGAGAAGCTGGGAGAGAACGCCGCGTCTGAGCGCTCCTTCAAGCGCGCCGCCTGGGCGGCGGAGGCCAGCCGCTACGATGTCCTCGCGGCGAGGGCGCTGTCGGAGCTGGTCTTCGTGCTCAGCGCGCGGCTCAACCGGCTGGAGGACGCGGAGACCTGGAGCGAGCAGGCGAAGAGCGCGGCGGAGCGACTGGGAGACCCGGGACCCGTGCTCGCCGCCGCGTTCGAGACGAACCTCGGCGTCCTGCGCTACATGCAAGCCCGCTACCCGGAGGCGCTCGAGCACCATCAGCGGGCGCTGGCGCTGAGGGAGAAGCTCTACGGCGGCGACCATCTGGATGTCGCCAACAGCCTCAGCCTGGCGGGGAGCACCCTCCAGGTCATGGGCCGGCTCGCGGAGGCGCTGGCCATGGCAGAGCGGGCGCTGGCCATGCGCCTGCGCCTGCTGGGCGCGGACCACCCGCTCATCGCCACGGGGCTGGCGAACGTCGCCGGGCTCAACCTGGCGCATGGCCGCGCTGACCAGGCGGTGGAGGCGTTCCGGCGCGCGCTGGCCATCAAGCGGGCCTCTCTGCCCGCTGACCATCCGTCCATCGCCATCACGCTCTCAGCCCTGAGCGAAGCCCTGGGAGAGCAGGGGAAGCTCGAGGAGTCCACCCGCTTCGCGCAAGAGGCGCTCGACCTGCTCGAGAGGCAGGGACAGGGGCAGACGCTCACCGCTGCGCGGGCGCGGATAGCCTTGGGGGAGCTGCACCTCCTCGCGCACAGCCCCGTCGCGGCCGAGCGCGAGGCGCGGACGGTGGTGCGGATCTACGAGAAGGCGCTGGGCCCGGACCACCCGGACGGCGCCGCCGGGCAGCACCTGCTCGCCAAGAGCCTCGAGGCGCAAGGCCGCTGGCGCGAAGCCCTCGTGCTCCGGGAACGGGCGCTGGAGCTGCGTCTGCGCTCGCTGGGAGAGGAGCACGTCGCCACTGCCCGTGCCCGCGCCTATCTGGGGAACGTCCAGCTGCAGCTCGGCAGGAGGGCGGAGGCGAGGAAGCAGCTCACCCGCGCGCTCGAGGTCCTCGAGGGCAAGTCGAACGTCGGGGACGTGAAGGCCGCTGTCGAGCTCAACCTGGCGCGCACCGGCGCGGCGCCGGAGCGGAGGGCGTTGTAGAGCTACGACCGCTTGGCAAGCTCCGCGAGGTAGTCGGGAATGCTGAGTGAGTGGGCCTTGGCCAGCTTTTCAAGAGTGGCAATGCGTGGGAGGCGTTCGCCGTCCTCGATACGCCGGACCTGTCTATCGCTCAGGCCTTCGATGTCGCTCTGTTTGAGCCCCTTCGCTTCGCGAAGGATGCGTATCGCTGTCGCATAGCGTTGCGCTTCCTGTCGGTACCGTTGCTCGCTCTCGTGGCGGGCCTTGGGGTCGACATGAAACCGAATGGTATCGAGATCCAGATCCAGATCAGCCCGCTCCCAATGAACCCGGCTGCCACTCGAACTCACTTCGAAATCGGAGAGGTCGTCCTTGGAGAGTCTGGCCAGCTCCGGAAGCGTGCGAATCGGGAGTCGGAACAACCTTGGCTCGCAGCTCCACACGTGGAGCTCATCGCCCTCAAGCGTGGCCGAAGCGATCAGTTCCCGCTGCGCGTTTGCAAGGTAAGCGTGGACGATACGCCGGGCCTCCTCGCCCGAGGTGGCGAGGAACGGCTCGGTTGGGGTCTTGCACGAGAAAAGCGCCAGGACCTGCGCATCGTGGTTCGTCCATTCCAAATCCCACGTGGTGGGGGAGAGAACGACGTAGGACGTGCTTGCCAAATCTCGAAGGTCCGCCAGGAGCCTGTCCATGCTCACGTCGAAATTGAGAGAGAGCAGGACGACCCGATCAATGTTCTGCCTTGTTGAGGGCTTCTTGACAACGCGTGCAGCCGGCGGAAGCCGGCCCAGTACAGACCGAACCTTAGCCGCTGGCGCAACCACTTCGACGTGTCCCGACATCACTCACTCCTTCGGTCCTGGATCCTTGACCGAAACCTTCTCTCCTTCGCACGCAGGAAGAACATGCGGACCTCCCATTCACCACGCCGCTCGACATGAAAATGCGGTGGCCGGTGGTCAGCTGTGAAGAACCAAAGGTCCAACCCGCGAATGGACAGTGCGGACACTTTCGGCACACGTCTAAATTTAGTGTCCGGAGGACATAGAATCAACGCACAGACTATAAGTGTCCGGATTCAAGGCTGTTGTTGAGTGCACAACGGGCGTCGTCTCGCTGCTGCGCGGGCGTGATTCAGCACACGGGTCGTCTTCACTTCAGCGCCGGGACTCAGGCGGCGCATTGGGATGCCGGTGCAGCAGCGTCCGCAGCGTGGAGGACCGCCGAACCAGGTCCTGCCGCAGCAAATGCGCGATGAGCGCCGGCGGCGCCGCAGTCCAGCGCGCCAGGTTCTGCACCAGCGTGGTGGACGCATACGTCCGGCCGCACAGGATGGCCGCGGTCTTCCCGTCCAGCGGCAGCCCGGAGAGCGCAGTCAGGCAGCGCCCCTCCGTCTTGAGAATCAGCTCCACCCGCTCCTCCGACGGCCCGGAGGTGAACCGCGCCCGGAGCAGCTCGCGCGCGGTGCGCCGGGTCTGCTCCGGCACCTCGCGGGAGAGCGCCAGCTTGTACTGGTCCAGCAGCCGCCGCGACGCGTAGAGCCTCCGCAGCAGCCCCGCGGGCAACTGAGGATTCCGAAGCAGCCCGCGCCGGACCACCCCATCGGCGGCCAGCTGCGCGCGGGCGCAGAGCGCCTCCAGCCCCACCGGGTTGCGGTGATGCGCGGCCACCAGTCGCGCCTGCGTCAGACCGAAGCGCGGGTTGTTCAGCAGCGCCTGGATGACTGCGGGCACCGGGTCGAAGCAGAAGGCCGACAGGTCCGGCTCCTCCGCGGCCTGCGCCTTCGCGGCGCGCTCGTCGACCGGGAGCGCGTGGAGGACCGCCTCATACCGCTGCCGGTGTGTGAGGGACTCCGGCTCCGGCCCGTCCTCCTCGGAGAGCGCCTCCGGCTCCGGCTCTGACTCACCAGAAGCCTCCGCGGGAGGTGGCGCGGGGGTGGGCGGCGAGGCGCCAGGTTGGGGGAGGACCGCGCCCAGCCCCACCAGCCGGGCCAGCGCGGCGTCAAGCTTATCCGGCATCATCCCGGTGAGGAGTGTCAGGTCGTGGAGATCCGTGCTGCCGTCCAGCCGGGACGCAACGAAGCCCTCCTCGGGGGTCAGGGCGAACCCCTTCAAGTCCACGCCTGGCGTGAGCGTTGGCTTCCACAGCCCCATGGTGATCGCATCTTGGCATGGGCATGATGGAGGCATGAAACCGAGCCCAGCCCAGGGGCTCAAATCCGACCACGCACCCATCACCTTCGGCCGCTACCAGCTCGTGCGGCGGATAGGCGCAGGCGGCATGGGCGAGGTCTTCCTCGCGCGTGACGAGAGCTCGTCTCAGCCGCGGGCGTGCGTCGTGAAGAAGGTCCTGCGGCACCTGGTCCAGAACCCCAACTTCATCAAGCGCTTCCTGGACGAGTCCAAGGTGGTGGTGCGCCTGTCCCACCCCAACATCGCCCGCGTCTACGCGATGGGTGAGGTGAGCGGCGAATACTTCCTCGCCATGGAGTACGTGCAGGGCAAGACGCTCTCCCGCTTCGCCCGGCGGCTCCGGGACCGCAAGCAGCGGATGCCGGTGGGGATGATCCTCCTGCTGGGAGAAAAAATCTGCCAGGGCCTGGCCTACGCGCACGACGCGGGAGACGAGCAGGGCAACCCGCTGCAGCTGGTCCATCGGGACCTCTCCCCCGCCAACGTCTGCGTCGGCTACGCGGGCGAGGTGAAAATCATCGACTTCGGCGCCGCGCAGTCGACGTTGAAGGAGGCCCAGACGGCGCCACGGGTGGTTATCGGCAACCTCACGTACATGGCGCCGGAGCAGGCGCAGAAGCACCACGTGGACCGCCGCGCGGACGTCTACTCGTTGGGCGCCACGCTCTGGGAGCTTTTCGCCTGGAAGCCGCTGTCCCAGAAGGGCGCGCCGCTGGACCGCTGGCGCCGTGCCGCGAACCCCAGCTGGCAGCCGGCGAGCGACATCCGCCCGGACCTGCCACCGGAGGTGGATGCCATCCTCGCGCGCGCGCTGAGCAAGGACCCGGACGCGCGCTACCCGGACGCCCGGGAGCTTCTGCGCGCGCTGGCCCGGCTGCGCGCCCGCGTCGCGCCGGACGTGAAGGAGACCCACCTCGCGCAGCTGCTCTCTGCGGCGTTCGCCGCGGAGAAAGTCGCCGAGGACGAAGCGCTGCGAGAGCTGCTCGGCGGCGTGCCCCTGTCTGAGGCGCCCACCGAGATGACCAAGCGGATGCGCTTCGTCCCCTCCACGGCGCTGGCCTTCGAGCACCGTGCAGTGGCCCCGCCCGCCCTGGCCTCGCTCGACGCCGAGCTCGCCGCGACGGACCCGTTTTCCCCCGTCACCCACGAGGACCTCCGCGAATCCCGCGTCGGGTTCGGCTTGACCATCGCGCCGCCCCCGCAGCCCGAGGAGGAGCAGGAGCTGCTGCGGGAGCTGATGGGCGATGAGCCCGAAGGCGACGCGGTGGACCTGGAGAGCAGCGAGTCCTCTGTCGATGTCTCCCTGGAAAGCTCGGTGCCACCGGGTCCGCCCACCCGGCCCGAACGGCCCGCGGCGCGCGTCCCGCTGCAGAGCCGTCCCGCGCCCATCTCCGGGCAGACCGCCACCGTCCCGCGCACTCCGTCGTTCGATGAAGCGCCAGACGATGACCGTCCCGCCCCGTGGCGCTGGTGGCTCATCGGCGCTGGCGTGTTCCTCGGTGGGCTGACCCTCGGGTTTCTCGCGGTGATGCTGTTGGCATAAGACGCGTCCATGGCCATCACCGTGCGGACGCCTGCTGGCGAGCGAACCTTCGAGGACCTCGGCGACCTCTGGCGCGCAGTGAAGGCGGGCGACGTCGCGCCGCATGATGAGGTCCGCACCGCGCCGGACGCGCCGTGGGGCAGGGTGGGGGACCTCCCGCCGCCCAAGCGCTCCCTCTGGCAACGGATGAGCCCGTGGCGCGCCGTGGTGGACTTGATGGGCGCCAAGCGCTCGTGAGCTTGTGAGCCGGGCCCGCTTTGAGGCAAACCCCTCCCATGCAGTCCTCCCGCTGGGTGGCGTTCGGCGTCTTCGCGGTTGTCCTGACCGTCTACCTGTCCAGCCCGGTGATGGTGCAGAGCGACTCCATCTGGTCCATCCCCACCGCGGCCAGCCTCTGGCTGCGCGCCGACACGAACCTCGATGAGTACGGCCAGGCGCTGGAGCGGCAGCCGTACGGGCTCATCACCCACGAGGGCCACCGCTACACCATCTTCCCGGTGGGCCCCAGCCTCGCGGCGGTGCCCTTCCTCGCGGTGATGGACGCAGGCCTCGGGCTCATCGGGAAGGACCCGTGGGGCTGGCGCGCGCGCCTGCATCAGGTGGGCGACATCGACTACGGCTACTTCAACACCACCGAGCGCTTCATCGCCTCGGTCTACACCAGCCTCGCCATCCTCTTCGTCTTCCTCACCGCGCGAAGGCGCGGCTCGCTCGGGGTGGCCTTGCTGACCGCGGGCGCCGTGGCGTTCGGCACCGGCGCGTACACCACCGCCAGCCGCGTGCTGTGGCAACACGGGCCTTCGCTCTTCGCCATCTCGTTCCTCGTCTGGCTGTTGAGCCGGCCCGCGGGCGGCAAGCGCTGGGCTGCGTTGACCGGCCTCGTGGTGGCCTGCGCGTACGTGCTGCGCCCCACCAACAGCTTCGCGGTCCTTCTGGTGACGGGCCTCTTCGCGCTGCGGCGCCGGAGCGTGCTGCTGCCGTACCTCGCCGGCGCCGCCCCCATCGCCGCGCTCTTCTGCGGCTTCAGCCTGGCCACGTACGGCGCGCTGCTCCCGCCGTACTACCGGCCGGGCTACTTGAGCCCCGGTGGCGGCCACTTCGGCGAAGCGCTCGCCGGGCTCCTCATCAGCCCCGGGCGCGGCCTGTTCGTCTATTCACCCATCCTGCTGGTGGCCCTCTGGGGCGTGGCGATGCACCTGCGGCAGCGGCGGCTGCGGGAGCATGAGCTCGTCTTTGTCCTGGCGCCGGTGCTCCAGTGGCTGGTGCTCGCGTCCTTCAGGGACTGGTGGGGTGGGCACTCCATCGGGCCGCGGTACTTCACCGATGTGCTGCCGTACCTCGCCTACTTCCTCGTCACGCCGCTCACAGCCGTGCTGCAGGCGCCGAAGGAAAGGTGGCCGGCGACGGCAGGAGTGGCCGCGGCGCTCGGCTTGAGCCTCTTCATCCACGCCCACGGCGCCACGTCATACGCGGTGCACCTGTGGAACGAGGGCCCGCCGGACGTCAGCGCCGCGCCGTCAAGGCTGTGGAGCTGGCGCGACGCCCCGTTCCTGCGAGGGCTGGTCGCGCGCCCCGGCTCATGAACCCAGCCGCATGAGGACTTCGGCCACGCCTCCTGGGGGCTCCGGGTGCTCCTCGCGCACGCGGGTGAAGCCGCACTTCTCGAGGACGCGGATGGACGCGAGGTTGTGGACGGCGACCCAAGCGTGAAGCGGCCGCGCGGGCTGGAGCACGAGAAACTCGGAGAGGGCGCGAGTGGCGATGCCTTTGCCCCAGTGCTCGCGGCCTATCCAGTAGGCGACGAGGCGCTTGCCATCCTGCTCCCAGCTGCAGATGTAGCCGACCACCGCGCTGCCCATGACGAGGGTGCGGTTGAGGTTTTCGGGGCGCAGCACCTTCGCGCGCCAGTGGGTGATGAACGCGTCGCGCTCCCGCGATGGGAACGCGGCCATGCGCAGCGCTTCAGGGTCGCGCTGGTGCTCGAAGAAGAGGGGAAGGTCCTCTTCTGTGACGTCGCGGAGGATCATTTTTGAAGGCTCCGTGCATTCTGTATGCATGGTCGTCGTTTCCCGTTCGCGTCGAGCCTCTCACAATTGCTCGCCCGTTCGCCTCGAGGGGGAAACCGGCCTTGGCCGGCCATTTCGTCGGAGGAACACCTCTTCTCAGTCGGGCGCCGCCAACGCTCGACGCGAACGAGGGCAACCCCGCGATGTGGCGAACCCTGCTGAGGAGCGCAGCACCGTCAGGCGCCCAGTCGAGACGCCGCCCAGCCTCACTCCTCGCGCAGGCTCTCCAGCGGGTCCACCCGGGTCGCGCGGTAGGCGGGCACGAGGCTGGCGGCCACGCCGACCAGCACCAGCACCAGCGCGGCGACGCCGAAGCTCACGCCATCGATGGCGTTCACCCCGTAAACGAGCGCGGAGACGACCTGGGCCAGCGCGAGCGCCGCGGCCAGCCCGATGCCCAGCCCGAGCAGCACCGGCCTCAGCCCATCCAGCAGCACCATGCGCAGCACGTCTCTCCCCTGAGCGCCCAGCGCCAGCCGGATGCCCATCTCCCGCGTGCGCTGCCGGACCGCGTACGCGAGGACGCTGTAGATGCCCACCGCGGCGAGCACCAGCGCCAGCGCGGCGAACGCTGCCAGCAAGAGCATGTTGAACCGCTGCGGCAAGAGCGACTCCGCCACCCGCTGCTCGAGCGTGGAGATGTTGACCACCGGCGTATCCGACTTCACCGCGTGGATGGCGCTGAGGAGAGAGGCCACCGGGACCTGGGTGGTGCCGTTGGTGCGGACGACGAGCTCCAGCGGCCGGGCCTGGAAGCCCTCCGTCGGGCCGAGCAGCTGCGCGATGGGGGCGTACAGCGTGGGCTCCGGGTCGCGAGCGGCGAGGTCCACGTGTTTCACGTCGCCGATGACGCCGATGACCTCGCGGACCTTGTCGGGGAAGAACGTCATCGTCAGGCGCTTGCCGACCGCGCTCTCGCCGGGCCAGAAGCGCTTGGCGAAGGACTCGCTGACGAGGATGGCCGCCTGTGCGGATGGGTCATCCGCCGCCGTGAAGTCCCGGCCCTGGAGGACCGGGATGCGCATGGCGCGCAGGTAGCCCGGGGAGATGCGGCGCACGGACACTTCGGGTTGGTCCGCCATCGCCGCGGCGGCGTGGCCCTGGATGGCGATGGGCTGCATGGAGCCGCCGCCGGAGAGCGGCAGGTTGTCCGCCACGCCGGTGGCCTCCACGCCCGGGAGCGCAGTCACCCCGGCCATCACGTCGCGGAAGAAGGCCACCTCCTGCGCGGGCGTCGTGTAGTCGGTGGGCGAGGGCGCCACCGTCATCGTCACGCCGTGGCTGGAGTCGAAGCCGGGGCTCACCGCGCGCAAGTTGGAGAGCGTGCGAATCATCAGGCCCGCGCCCACCAGCAGCACCAGCGAGAGCGCCACCTCCACCACCACCAGCGCGCTGCGCGTCCGCATCCCGCCGGAGCTGGAGTCCATCCGGCCCAGGCCCTGCTTCATCGCGTCGGCCGGGTCCGCGTGGGACAGGCGCCAGGCGGGCAAGCCGCCCGCGAGCGCGCCGGTGAGGACGGAGATGCCCAGCGTGAACGCCAGCACCCAACCGTCGACGGAAATCTCGCTCATCCGCGGCAGCTTGGAGCCCAGGTAGCTGACGATGAGGTCCGTGCCGTAGTGGGCCAGCAGCATCCCCACCGCGCCGCCGGCGAGCGAGAGCAGCAGCGCCTCCGACAGGACGTGCCGGAGGATGCGCCCGCGGCTGGCCCCAAGCGCCGTACGGATGGCAATCTCCTTCCGGCGATCCAGCGTCTTGGCGAGCATCAGGTTGCCCACGTTGGCGCAGGCGATGAGCAGCACGAAGGCGACCGCGCCGAAGAGCACCAGCAGCGGTTCGCGTGCCGCGCCCACCAGCTCATCGCGCAGCGGGACCAGCTTGGCGCCCCAGCCCGCGTTGTCCGCCGGGTACTCCTGCGCCAGCCGGTCCGCGATGGCGGAGAGCTGCGCCTGCGCTTGCCCCAGCGTGACCGACGGCTTGAGCCGGCCCACCGCCTGGAAGTGGTGCTCGCCGCGCACCGCGCGCTCGTCGGGCGCCCACACCAGCGGCGTCCAGAGCGCGGCCCAGTCCGGCAGCTGGAAGGACGGCGGCATCACGCCCACCACCGTGTACGACTCGCCGTCCAGCGAGAGGTCCCGGCCGATGATTCCGGCGTCCCCGTTGAAGCGCGACTTCCAGAGCTTGTGCGACAGCACCGTGACCTTGCCGTGGCCAGGTTCGTCATCCCCCTGACCGAGCGGCCGGCCGAGCAGCGCCTTCACCCCGAGCACCTGGAAGAGCGTGGCCTGCGTGCGCGCCGCGTCGACCAGCTCCGGCTTGTCGCCGCCGAGGTGGTAGCCGGAGTACTCGTAGACGGCGCTGAGGTCGAAGACGTCGCTCTGCTTCTCCCAGTCGAGGTAGTTCGCGGCGGAGAGCGAGAACAGCGGGACCCCTGGGAAGCTCTTCTGCGGCGGCGTGTGCCACAGCTGGACCAAACGCTCCGGGCTCTCGAAGGGGAGCGGACGGAGGAGGACGCCGTACACCACGCTGAAGAGCGACGTGTTCGCCCCCACGCCCAGCCCCAGCACCGCGATGGCCGCCAGGGTGAAAGCAGGCGCCTTCCGCAGGGCTCGAGCCGCGTGTGTGAGGTCCCTCAAGACACCGACCATGGGGCACGTCCTTTCGCGGGCCTGGCTGTGCAGTCGACATGCCAGGGCGGTCCCCTCGGAGGGCGCCGTCGGGAGTGTCCGCCTGTGGAGGGCTGCGTCCCAGGATCGGTGCGCCGCGCGGCCCTGGCCGGCCATTTCGTCGGAGGAACAGCTCTTGTCAGTCGGGTGCCTCCCCCCGCTCGCCTCGAGCGTTGCGCCGTCAGGCGCATAGTCGAGAGGTGGCGCAAACCCACGCACGGCACTTGGCCGGTGTGTTTCGAGCAGAGTGAAGCGGCCCATTGGCCAAGCTTCGGGGAGCACTGCCGACGTCTCGACCATGCGCCTGGTCCTGGAGAGAGCCGGACGGCGAGAGCGAAGGGAGCCGTGACGCGCAGGCAGCTATCCCTGAGGGAGCCGGGGCAGGCGGGATAGTCCTGGGCGGCTGCCGGCGGGCGCCCGCCGGCAGCTCGAACGTGGGCGCTCCGTATGCAGTCCGCTTCAGGTCCTACACCTGCACTCCCCGAGGTGACTCGTGGGCGCCTCGGTGACTTCTTGCGAGCTGTCCCCTCACGGCGCCGACTCAAGGGTGAAGTCGGAGTTCGCGGCGCCCGGATAGGGTGATACATGAAAGTGTGACGAGTTGTCGTCAATGGTGACGACAACTCGTCACACTTCATTGTCTTCGGGCCCGGGATGCCTCTGGGAGAGCGAAGCAGATGCGAATGAAAAGGTGCGATGAGTTCTCGTCAATGGTGACGACAACTTCTCGCGCCTTTCGAATCTCCTCCGCCGGGGACAGCTCGGGGGCTTGTCACGGCGGAGGCCGTTCACCTCGGGGAGCTCAGCGAGGGATGGGAAGCTGCAGCCGGAACGAAGGACGCGCCCGAGCTGCCGGCGGGCGCCCGCCGGCAGCCGCCCAGGACTATCCCGCCTGCCCCGGCTCCCCCAGGGATAGCTGCCTACGCGTCACGGCCCCCTCCGCTCTCGCTACCCGCCGCCGCGGCCTACGCGTCACGGCGCCGTCCGCTCTCGCCACCCGCATCGCCCGCCCCGGCTCCCTCAAGGATAACTGCCTACGGGTCACGGCGCGTCCGCTCTCGCTACCCGCCTCGCGTGCCGCTGCCTACGCGTGACGGGCGCGTCCGCTCTCGCCACCCGCCTCACCTGCCGCGGCTACTTCAGGGTCGCGGCGAAGCGCTCGAACGTCTTGCTCGTCGCTCCGAGCACGCCGAGGGTCCCATCCGGAAGCAGCGCCAGGCTCCTGGGCAGCGCAGCCTCGCCGAGCAGCCCGAGCTTCTCCCCGCCGCACTGCCACCGCGCCTCGAGCGCGCCGGTGGTCGCGTTCACCGCGAGCAACCGGTCGCTCCCTTCCACAAGCCAGAGCAGCCCCTGACTGAGGACCACGCCCTCCGTGCTCGGGAGCGTCAGACCCTGCAGTGCCAGCGCGCCGTCCGGAACGAAATCGCTCCCGTTCCAGAGAAACTTCAGCACGCGCGACCACGAAGGCGCCCAGAGCCGCGTGCCGTCGAAGAACACCTGATGGGAGATCGCGGAGTAGTCCGGGAGGTACTGCAGCGCCTGGCGGAACGCGCCGGTCTCATCCAGGACGAGGAGCCGCTCGTTGCACGTGTCGCTGACGATGACGCGTGGGCCGGCGACGGAGACATAGCCCGCGTAGCAAACAGAGCTGCCGTCGTAGCTGCCGGAGAGCGAAACCGTCCCGCCCTGCCCGAACGCCGCGTCGCGCGCGCCGGAGGGGAGCAGCCGGGTGAGCGTGGGCGCGCCGTTGGAGGCGAGCACATAGAGGCGGCCGAGCCCATCCACAGCAATGCGAGCCGCCGAAGGGAGCGCAGGGTAAACGAACGGTGCCGCGGCGCTGCCGGTGGACGGGCTGCGCGCCACCGTCCCATCGGACCACAGCGCGTAGACCTTCCCGTCCGCGGCGACGACGGCGTCCCACGGGAACTCGCTTGCCGGTGCCAGCTGCGGCAGCGTCCAGGAGGACAGCGGTGTGATGCGGTTGCGCACGGTGAACGGCCGCGCCGCGAGCTCCTGGTAACCGCCCTTCGCCTCGAAGCGGAACTCCGCGGTATGCGCCCCATCCGCCAGCCCGAGCGTGGTGAAGGTCAGCGCGTCCAGCGTCTGAAACGGCTGGCCATCAAGCCGCGCGCTCTGCCCCTCGCGCGGCAGGTCCGTCCGGAAGCTGCCCGAGAGCGAGAGGATGCCCGCGAAGGGAGCGCTCGCATCGAACGCCGCGGTGAACACCGGGCGCACGTCCAGCCGGTAGTTGTCACCGCCGTGGTTGTCCCACGCGTCCACCCCGCCACTGCGGAAGCGCACCGCGAAGTCCACCGAGTCCGGCAGGGGCTGCGGCGTACCGAGCGCGACTTCGAAGCGCCAGTCCTGCCCGGAGACCCAGCGCGCCTCCGCGTCCTGCGCGCTCGCCCAACCGTCGGTGGTGTAGCGGACCGTCACGCGCTTCTCGAAGGCGACGTTGAGGACGCGCACATCGCCTGAAACCACCACGCCGCGGGAGACCTCGTACGACAGCCCGGAGCGCAGCAGCCGCACCGGGCGCGCGGGGCTGACCGGGTCGCGCAGGAAGTGGTTGTTAAGCGGGTCCCACGACGTTGCGCCGTTCATCCGCACATAGACGGCGTACTCAATCTCCGGCGCGGGAGACGTCCCCTGGCCGAGCGGCACGTCCACGCCCCACTGCTCGCGGCCGTTGGGCAGGCGGCGCTCGAACTTCGCCAGCGCGGTGTACGGGTTGCGCCAGCCGTCCTGCGTCCAGACGACGGCGACCTCCTTGTGAAACGCCTCGTTCGCCACGGTGAGGTCCACCCAGAAGCCCCACTGGAACACGCACAGCCCGCTGCACCCCAGCACCTTCGACGTCAGCGCCCCGTCCAGCACGCCCACCTTCCCGGTCGCCAGCGGCTGCTGTTCCGCGGAGCCGGGGTCGCTGTCAACGGGCGTGAGAGGACCGCTGCAGGCGAGGAGCGCGACGGCGAGGAAGCACAAGGCAGAGCGGGCAGGTCGCATGGGACGCGCGCCTAACACCGCCGCGTCAGCCGCGGCAAGCCCTGCGCCTCGCCTGAAGTCCTGGAGGTTGGCCACCCGTCAGCCGCGCTCGGAGCGCTCCTTCCGTTCGTAGAGCGTCAACCCGACTGCGCACAGTCCTTCCCGCTGCGCAGGCCGCGCGGAAAGCAATGCCCCTTGCCGGAAAGGCTGGGGGATTGGCCAGTGGACGGCCCCGCCCATCGCGTCTAGAACTTTGCCGCGGAGGTTCCTTGAGGACGCTTCTGGCCGCGCTCCTGGTCGCGCTCTCCTGCGCGGCGCACGCGGAGTCCGTCTCGGTTGTGCTGGTGGAGACGAGCGGCACCACAGAGGAGGTGCAGCGCCGCGTGCTGCGCAGCGCGAGCACCGCTTTGCGCGAGCTGTCCGGCTGGTCGCTGAAGGAGGTTCCTCCGGCCCGCCGCACCGCACCGCGGAAGGACTGTGTCGGTGACTCGGCGTGCCTCGCGGCAGCCGCGGCGGCGCCCGGGACCGAGCATGTGCTCCTGCTCGCCCTGACGCGCACGGCGGAGCAGGTGGCCCTCGAAGGGTTTCTCGCCGACCTGCGCGCGCGGAAGGTGTCGCGGCACCAGCGGACGGACGAGCGTGGCGAGGAGCCGGAGGCGGTCCGCGCCCTGGTCGAAGCGCTCCTGCCGGCCTTCGCGCGCAAGGGTTGGGGCGGGCTGACGCTCAAAGTAGAGCCGACAGCGGTCGTGAAGATAGATGGCGCGCGCTACATCGTGGACCCGCAGGACCCGTTCATCGCCCTCACCGCAGGGCCGCATGAGGTGGACATCCTGCTGGCCACCGGCGCGCTCCTGCAGACGCATCAGGTGCGAGAGGGCGAGCGGTCCGTGCTCTCGGTGCCTTCCGCCGCCATGCTGCCCGGCATTGAAGGCGCGCGCGGTCGAAGTGATGCCCTGCTCTTCACCTCGTATGGACTGGGGGTTGCGGGGGCCTTGGCGATCGCTGGCTCGCTGGTGGCCGGGGGGATGGCGCAGGCCGCGGCGCGCGATGTGACGCCCTGCGTTGGCGGCCAGGCGTGCACGTCTTTCGAGGAAGCCCAGGTGGTTCTGCGCAGGGCGGAGATCCGCGCCCGGAATGCGAATATCCTCCTCGGGACCGGAGCAGTGTTGAGCGCAGCGGGAGCCGGCGTCTTCGCGTTCGACTTCATCCGCTCCAAGGAGTCGCGTTGAAGCGCATCCACGTGCTCACGCTCTGTGCGGGCGCTGCCGTGGCGCTGTTCGCGGTCGCCTGCTTCCAGGCTCCGAACTTCTTCGGCCCCTTCGGCTGCACCGGCGACGAGGCCTGCGGCGGAGCGGGCTTCGTCTGCAGCGACGGCATCTGCTGCCGCCCGCGGGGCGACCCGTTGTGTCTGACCTACGTCTTCCCTGACGGCGGCTGCGCGGACGGCGGGACGGCACAGACGTACTACGAGGACCTGGACGGCGACGGCTTCGGCAACGAGAACAACCCGAAGGCCTACTGCGGCGTCCCGCGCTACGACAAGGTCTCCACCGTCCGCGGCGACTGCAATGACAACCCAAGCGCCAGCGGCGAGCTGAGCTTCCCCGGCGCGAAGGAACAATGCGACGGGCGCGATAACAACTGTGACGGCGTGTTTGACGAAGGTCTCTCGCTCAAGCCGTTCTACCGAGACGCCGACGGCGACTCGTACGGCGACAAAGACGCCATGGTGATGGCCTGCGCGCCGCCCGTTGGCTACGTGGACAACGCGCTCGACTGTGACCCGCAGCGCCAGACCGCGCACCCCGGCGCGCCGGAGCTGTGCAACGGGCTGGATGATGACTGCGACATGGCGGTCGACGAGCAGGTGTCTGGCTTTGGCCAACCCTGCCAGCATCCCACGGCGAAGGGACTCTGCTCTGCTGGCCTCACCGCCTGCGTGAACGGCGCCACGGCCTGCAACCAGGTGGTGCAGCCGGCGCCGGATTATTGCGACGGCCTGGACAATGACTGCGACGGCGTGGCGGATGACGCGCCGGACTGCGGTGGGCCGAACCTCTTCCTCGGAGACCCGGGGACGCAGCAGAACGTGAAGCGGCTGGCAGGGGACCCGCTCAGCGGCGTGACCGGGACCTGCAAGGCCGACGCGCCGGCCTTCGCGGGGACGGCGGACACGCTGGACTCCGCCACGGTCTGGCGGGGCGTCGGGCCGCAGACCCATATCTTCTGGGCGGAACGGAAGGGCAACGACTACTGGGACCTCTCCAGGCCCGGCATCAAGCTGCGCCTGGCCTTCGACATCCTCTCCGTCAACACGAACGGTCCCTACGCCTGGGATGAGCACAACCAGCCCGTCATCCTCCTGTGCGGCGAGTCTGGGATGGTGCGGCTGGTCCACAACGCCAAAATCCTCCAGGATCAGCGCAGCGGCACCGCCGGGCAGCTCTACATGTTGGTGCCGGTCAACCCCGCCCCAAACACCGAGTGGGTGGTGGGCGTGGGCAGCGCCAACCCGGACGCCGTCCTGAGGCGGGTCAAGCGGATAGAGGTCCTCATCCAGCCCGAGGGGACGGCTGTCGACTTCGCCATCAGTTTTACGAAGTGGGGCATCCCCTAGCCGGCTCGGACGACCGGAGTACCGGGCGGGGTGTGCACCAAAAATGTGTCAGTGCTAAGGAGGGCGCCCCTTCATCCGGGAGGCGCTCCCCATGTTTCGGTCCTCGGTATTTGTCCTCGCCACTGTGCTGGTGGCGGGCTGCAGCGCGAAGGTCACCCTCAGCCTGGAGCCCGGGCAGGCCGCGGTCGCCATCGGAGGCATGGTCCAGTTTCGCGCGACGGTGGCCAACGCGAGTAGCACCGGCGTCCGCTGGACCGTGCAGGAGGGGGCCAGCGGCGGGACGGTGAGCGCCACGGGCCTCTACACCGCGCCGCAGAGCTCCGGCACGTATCACGTCGTCGCGGTGAGCGAGGCCGACAGCGCGGCGACGGCGACCGCCACCGTGACCGTGAACGCGGCCGGCCCGGTGAAGGTGACGCTCACGCCCGCCACTGCGATGGCGCGCGTGGGACAGATGATTGCTTTTGATGCACGGGTGACGGGCACCGAGAACGGCCGCGTCACCTGGTCCGTCGTCGAGGGCGCGTCGGGCGGACAAATCTCCGCCACCGGCGTGTACACAACTCCGGCCACGCCCGGCGTGTTTCACGTCCGCGCCACCAGCGAAGCGGACGCCATGGCGACGGCCATCGCCACGCTCACCGTCACCGACGGCATCTCGGTGAGCCTCACGCCACCGACCGCGAAGGTGAGGGCGGGCGGAGACTTCACGTTCACCGCGACGGTGACGGGGACCGCGAATCAGGCGGTGACCTGGATTGTCGAGGAGGGCGCCGTGGGGGGCACCGTGACGACGGGCGGCGTCTACAGCGCGCCCTCGGTGACCGGCACCTACCATGTCACCGCCCGCAGCCGGGAGGACGCGACCCGCAGCGCGACCGCCGTGGTGACCGTGGTCGTGGGCGCGATGGTGACCGTGGCGCCGGCCTCCACCCTTATCGGCCTCGGTGCCACGGTGGACTTCACCGCCACAGTGACGGGCGCCGCGGACACGCGCGTCACCTGGAGCGTGAAGGAGGCGGGCGGCGGGACCATCACCGCGGCCGGCCGCTACACCGCGCCAGCCAGCATCGGCAGCTTCACCGTCGTCGCCACCAGCGTGGAGGACCCCGGCGCCACCGCGAGCGCGTCGGTGACGGTGCTGAACAAGGTGGCGGTCAGCGTCTCTCCCCTGACGAAGACGATTGAAATCTTCGAGGACGTTCAGCTCACCGCCACGGTGGTCAACGCGACCAACACCGACGTGACCTGGAGCGTGGACGAGGTGAATGGCGGGACGGTGGACGCGACGGGGCGCTACAGCGCACCCTCGAAGGTCGGCACGTACCACGTGACTGCGACGAGCGTGGAGGACCCCACCGCGCAAGCCAAGGCGACCTTCACGGTGATTCCGGAGGTTCTCATCATCGTGCTGCCGGAAGAGGTGACGCTGCAGTACAGCCAGACGCAGCAGTTCACCGCTACCTTGAGCACCGGCGGCCCTGCGCAGGTCCTCTGGTCCGTCATCGGCGACGGGACCATCACCGCGACGGGTTTGTATACAGCCCCGGCGAATCCCACCTTCGACAGCATTGTCGCCGAGCTGGTGGGCAATCCAAACAAGAACGGCTTCGCGAATGTGGAGGTGAACTCACCGGGGACCGTGGAGGTCACTCCGGCCCAGGTGGACCTCGCGAAAGGCCAGACGCAACAATTCACCGCGAAAGTTGTTGGCCTCGCGAATCAGGCGGTCACGTGGAGCGTGTCTGCGGGCAGCGGGACTGTGTCCGCTTCGGGCTTGTACACGGCGCCGAACAAGAACGGCCTGTTCACGGTGACGGCCAAGAGCGTCGCGGATCCGACGGTGATGGGAACGGGCCGGATTGATGTGTTGCATCCGTCGGCGTCTCTCTCGGGAACCGTCGCCTACGCCGGCAGCAAGCCCGGACGGATCCGCCTTCGAGTCGTGGACCAGGCGGGAGCGGACCTGAACCTCGGGACGAGCATTCCCGGCCCTGGTCCCTTCACCATCCGTGGTTTGCAGCGCGCGGATGCCTACGAGGTGCACGCCTTCAAGGACGTCGGGGGGACCGGTTTTGAGGTGCCCGAAAATCCTTCCGGCAGCGCCGCTTTCACCTTCGACGGCGCGGTGAACGTCACAGGCGTCAACGTGACGGTGGTGGATTCTCCGCCGCCTCCGCTGACCGCGCCCTTCCTCCTCGAGGCTGCCCTGGGGGGCGCTGGAGCCGTTGTCCTCTGGGAGCCCGACGACTTCATCGAGCACCGGCTGTACTGGAGCAGTACGCCGAACCCGGGCCCGACCAACAAGCTCGGCGTCGTCACGGTGCGCCCCACCCTCCGGCCGGTAGCGTTTGTGTCACTGATGGCACCGGTGAGCGCCCTCCACTTCGCACTGGTCGCCGTGCAGAACGGCGTGGAGAGCGCACCGAAGTATGCCTCCGCGTCGTTGACCCCGGGCGGCGGCGCCCTCTCCGTCGAGGTGAGCCTCCCAAGCCCTGCTCCCACCGGGAAGCTCTACGTCCTGGCCGTGAACGAGAGCACCGGGTCGCTCCATGCTGGATATGTCGACGCACCGCAGGCGCTCCAAACGGTCACCCTCACGGGCTTGAGCGCCGGCCGGCACGTGCTCCGCGGGTACCTCGACCGCGGCCGGGTGGGCGAGCTGGACCCGGCGGACCTCACCTCTGAGGCGACGTACGGATTGCGGTTGACCGTGGCGGTGAAGAGCTCCGGAACGGTGACGGCGCCGCGGATGGTGCTCGCGGGCGGCGACCGCAAGGCCATTGTCGCGACAGAGGTTCGTCAGGCGCCGAACGCCTTAAGCCAGGTTGCCCTTACCGTGGTGGGTGGCAATGAGCTCCCGGCGGGCGCCGCCCTCATGTCTGGCCCAGGCGTCACCGGCATCCGAGACCTCGTTCCGGGAGAGCTCGGTCTCTTCTCCACCTCCGTGCGTCGCACCGCCGCTCCCGCCGCGGGTGATGCATACGCACTCGCTGTCTCCTCGCCGGATGGAGGCACGTCGACCCTGACCGCGACGGTGGCGCGTTCGCTGCCAATCGCTACGACCGCGTCGCCCTCAGGCACGGCGTCGGTGATGCCTACCTTCACGTGGAGCTTCACGCCTGCGCTGCCGGCGGACACCTGGGTCTACGTGGAGGTTCAGATGCAGCAGGGCCTGCCGGTGTGGAGGAGCAACTGGCTGTCGCCCACCACGACCTCGGTCGCCTACAACGTCGACGGGACGGCGTTCTACCCGCTGTCCGCCGCCGTCCCTTACGAGTGGCTGCTCCACGTCGTCGACAGCAACGGGAACCACTCGGTCACGCGCAAGACCTTCACCGCACAGTAGGCGGCCCTGAGTTCTCCACCGGCGGCAGCGGGCGCCGCCGCGGGAGACCCAGCTGCGCCCACCACTGGGTGAGGCGCGCGGCCCAGAGGCCGACGATGTCGGAGAGCCAGCGTTGGTACCAGGAGCGCTGGCAGCTCTGGAGGGTCACCTCTCGTGAGAAGGCGGCGCGGGACTGAATCCACCGTTCGCCGATGACGACCGAGGGGTGGTTCTTCACCTCGACCAGCGCCTCCAGATTGACGAGGGACAGCGGGTCCAGGTTGAAGCTGCCGACGAGGAGCCGTTCGCCGTCCACCGCGGCGGCCTTTGCGTGGAGCACGGACTGGTCCCACTCGAAAATCTTGACCCCGGCCGTGAGGAGCTGCCGGTACAGCCGCATGGTGGCCGCGCGCGCGAAGGGCACGTCGCTGCGTCCGGCGAGCAGGAGCGTGACCTCCACTCCGCGGCGGGCGGCGTTGGTGAGGGCGCGCAGGAAGCCGCGGTCCGGCAGGAAGTAGGCGTGGGCGAGGTAGGCGTGCTTCTTCGCCCGCTTCAGCGCCTTGAGGTACCGCCGCCGCAGCCGCCGTCCGCCGCCGATGCCGGAGAGGTAGATGCGGACGACATCGTCCGGCGTGGGCGCGGGCTTGCGCACGCCGCGCAGGCGCTCCGCCAGCCAGCGCACCGAGGGGCCGCGCACCTCCAGCGCCAGGTCTGCCCACCCCGCGCGCTGCCGGTTGGAGGCGTAGCTCTCCGCGATGTTGATGCCGCCGACGTAGGCGACGTGTTCGTCGACGACGAGAATCTTCCGGTGGTTTCGCAGGAGCTTCCCGCGCAGCCAGGCGGAGACCGGGTTGTAGATGCGCACCGCGCACCCGGCTTCGCGCAGGCGGGCGAAAATCTCCGCGCCGTCCTCCACGGAACCCCAACCGTCCAACACCACCCGGACCCGCACGTCCCGCCGCGCCGCGTGCGCCAGCGCGTTGACCACACGCCGCCCCACCGAGTCCAACACCAGCGTGTAGACCTCGAGGTGAATGCTCTCCTTCGCTCCGGCGATGGCCTCCAGCATCCGCGGGAAGAGCGCCTCGCCGCCGCTCAGGAGCTCCACGGACTCGCTGAGGGTGGGGGAAGCGGCCGTCACGTCGGCACCATAGACGGCGACCCGTCACAGCGCAGCAAGGTGGGCAATTGCCCCCGCGCCTGTGGCCGGAGCGCGAGCCAGTCCCCTCCCGCAGCGCCCAGGCGGCCGGTCGGAGGGAGAAGGAGGCAGTCCCCTCCTGGAGAGCGTTTCCGGTAGCATGCGTGGCGGTGACGCCGCCGCCCCATGACTCTGCAGGCCAGGTTCGACGCGTCACGCGGCGCACCTACCTTGTCATCGCGCTGCTCATCCTCTCTGCGTTGCCCTTTGATCGCCTGACGGCGGGCTCCTTCTCCTGGACGCCGGTGGCCATCCGCGGTCTGTGGGCGGGCCTGATGGTGGCGCTGGCGTTCGCGGTCGGTGGCGGTCAGCTGAGCCGGGGCAGGGCGGCGGCGCTCGGTGTTCCCGCGGCCATCGTCGGCATCACCCTCCTCACAGTCCTCACCGGCGGCGAGCACTCCTACGTCTTCGCCACGCTGGTGCTCTGTCCGCTCATCGCCTTCGCGCTGTCGCCGGACAGCCGCCTGCTCGTCTTCGCCACGTTGGGCTTGAGCCTCTTCGCGCGGGTGGGGCTGCAGCTCTACGCGGGCGCGGACGGAGCGGAGCTTGGCATCTCGTTCCTCGTCTTCGCCGGCGTGGGCGCGGTGTGCTGGCGGATGCTCGACTCGGTGGGGGCGCTGCGGCGGGCGGGGCGGGAGGCGGACCAGGCGCGCATCGGCGCGCTGGAGCGGCTGGCCCAGAGCGAGCGGGACCGTCACGCCGCTGAACGCCGTCAGTCGCAGGAGGAGCGCCTCAAGCTGCTCGGCGGGCTGGCGGCGGGCGTGGCGCACGAGGTGAACAACCCGTTGGCGGCCCTCAACGCGAATCTCTCGACGCTGAAGGCCGAAGCGCAGGACCTGGTGGCGGGGCAGAAGGCGCTCAGGGCCGCGGCCGCGCCGGTGCTGGCGGACCCGAACGCCTCGCCTGCCGCGCAGGCCCTGGCGAAGCTGGCCTCGGCGCGCGAGCAAGACCTCGAACAGCTGGAAGACATGATTGCCATGGCCGCTGAGATGAGCGAATCCGCCGGGCGGATTGGCGAGCTCTCCCGCGCGCTCGCGCAGCTGGCGGCTGGGCGGCCCGACGCGCCGATGACGTCGCTGGAGCTTGGTTCCGCGCTGCGCAGCTGGTTCCCCGACGAGCAGCCGGCGGCGGACCTCCGCCCGCTCAAGCTCTCCGTCGCCGGGCGCGTGCTCAACGCCTTCTGCCGCAGCGCGGACCTGGGCGAAGGCCTGCGCGTCCTGGTGGGCTTCCTGCGCAAGCAGCGGGGCGCGGAGCCGGTGGAGTTGACCCTGCTCGAGGCAGAGACCGGGCCGCAGCTGGAGGTGGTAGACCCCTCGTTCAAGATTCCTGTCGGCACCGACGTGCCCCTCTTCGCGCCCAGGCTCGAGGTGGACGCACCGTCGCAGCGCATGAAGCTGGAGCTGGCGCTGGTCCTCGCGCACGCCTACCTCACGCGCGCCGGCGGGCTGGCCACGCTGCGCGTCCGCGATGGCGGCGCCTGCGTGCACCTGGAGCTGGACCGCCCGCCCGCAGTCGCCGACGCGGTGGCGGACCGGGCCGTCTAGCTCCTTCCAGAAGAGGAAGGGCATTGCGCCCCCTGGCTGCCAGTGCTAAGCCCCGCCCGATTTTAGATGGGGCGTGGAAGGAAAGCCGTTGTTTTCCCGGCGGTTGGAGGTCCTTGTGGACGACAAGGACGATTCGAAGTTGTCGCCTACGGCGCGGCAGATGCACGCGGCGGAGCCGTACATCTCGGCGGTGTGGAAGCTGGTGGGCGGAGCGGTGGTGGGCGTGGGGGGAGGGTACTTCCTGGATTCGAAGCTCGGGACGTCGCCCTGGATTCTGATCGGTCTGTCGACCGTGGGGATTGTGGTCGGGTTCTACGCCTTCATCCGGGAGATGTTGAGGCTGGGGAAGCGGTGAGCGAGGGCGGCGCGAGCAAGCAGAGGCTCTCGACCTATCTCGGGCTGACCGCGGGGTTGGGGGTGGTGGGGTTGGTGGCGGCCTACGCGCTCCCGGGCGAGAACGCGGCGCGGTTGGCGGCGATGGTCGGGGTGGCGCTGGCGGTGGGGTCAGGGGCGGTGGCGCTGGTCTTGAAGCGGCGGGCGGTGCGGGTGTCGTTGAACGCCGCGCTGAAGGTGATGGGGGTGGTGTTCGGGGTGCGGTTGGTGCTGGTGGGCGGCGGGTTGTTCTGGGTGGTTCACAGCGGGGCGCCTCCCACGCCCTTCGTGATTGGGTTCTTCAGCGTCTATTTCGTGCAGCAGTGGGTGGAGATCAGCTTCGTTCTGGGCGAGCAGCAGCGCAGCTAGCGGGAACGACGAGAGGGCAAGATGACGCGGTGGAGCTCGACGGTTGCGGTGACGGCAGTGTTGACCCTGGGGCTTGGGTCCCTCACCGCGCGCGCCCAGCATGAGGAGCCAAAGGAGGAGATGCCCGCGCCCGCGGACATCGCCCCGGGCACGCCCGCCCCGGAGCATCCGGCCGAGCACCATGCGGTGGAGGAGCACCCGCCGGCGGACCCGCACGCGCAGGAGGTGCACGACGCGCATCAGGCGGTCGCCGCTGACCCGCATGCGGCGCCTGCGCACGACGGTCACGACGACCCGGCCGCGTACATCCTGCACCACGTGGGGGACTCGTCGGAGTACGAGTTCGAGCTGCCTGGCCCGCTCTACGAGGCGCTCGGCAAGAAGAACCCGACGCTGCACCTGGACCAGATTTTCGGCTTCCTGCTCATTGACGCGAAGCCCGGCGCCTGCGCCGCGCAGCACGGGCACACGGGCTCCTTCGGTGCGGTGGCTGCCGGCTGCTTCGACCTGCGCCCCACCAAGCACATCCTGATGATGTGGCTGGCGGCGCTGGCGCTGCTCATCACCTTCCTGCTGGGGAGCAACCGGAACAAGCAGCAGCTGGTGCCCAAGGGCACCTCGCAGAACATGCTGGAGATGCTCGTCGTCTTCGTGCGCGACGAGATTGCGGTGAAGAACATCGGCGCGGCGGAGGGCCCGCGGTACACGCCCTACCTGCTCACCTGCTTCTTCTTCATCCTCTTCATGAACCTGCTGGGCCTCTTCCCCTGGATGGCCACGGCGACGGGCAATCTGGCGGTGACGGCGGGGCTGGCGCTCTGCACGTTCATCATGACCCAGCTGGCGGGCATCCGTGCGGCGGGGCTGGGCGGGTACCTCAAGCACCTCACGGGCGGCGTTCACCCGGCGCTGTGGATCATCATGATTCCGGTGGAGGTCCTGGGCCTGTTCACCAAGCCCACGGCGCTCACCATCCGGCTCTTCGCCAACATGCTGGCGGGCCACATCGTCATCTTCTTCCTGTTGGGCCTCATCTTCCTGATGCACCCGGGGATGGCGATTGTCTCAGTGCCCATCGCGATGGGCATCTACCTGCTGGAGCTCTTCGTCGCCTTTATGCAGGCCTACGTCTTCACCATGCTCTCGGCGCTCTTCATCGGCATGGGCGTGGCGATGGGCCACCACGCGCATGAGGAGCACGCGCATGACCACGGGCACGGTCACGAGGGTGGGCACCACCACGCGTAATGGATCAAGTTAGGCCGCGCAGCGTCGCGGCGATGGCACCCGGTGCACCGAATGGGCTCCGGAGGTAGTACCCGATGGGCGTCAACGACCCCCCCGAGAAGCGGGTCAAACGAATAGAAGGAAGCAGACCCATGACCAACTTTGCTCTCGCGTACCTCGCTGCCGGCCTTGGCGCCGGTCTCGCCGTCATCGGCGCCGCCCTCGGCATTGGCCGCCTCGCTGGCGCCGCCATGGACGGCACCGCTCGTCAGCCCGCAGCTGGCGGCGACATCCGGACCACCATGATCATCGCCGCGGCCCTTATCGAAGGCGTCGCGCTCTTCGCGGTCATCGTCTGCATCTTGCTCGCGATCAAGGGTTGACAGGAGCGACGGCGGGCCCGCGTGGGCTCGCCGTCCTTCCACCGCACCGCAAGGAAAATCCATGAGCACGCTCCTCCTCGCCTCAGGCTTCACCGAGATTCGCCCGGGCCTCATCTTCTGGACGCTGGTCACCTTCATCCTGGTGGCGCTGATTCTGCGCGCGAAGGCGTGGCGGCCCATCCTCGACCTGGTGGCCGAGCGGGAGAAGCAGATCAACCTCGCCATCGAGTCCGCCAAGCGCGAGCGCGCTGAAGCGGAGAAGCTGCTCGCGGAGCAGAAGGTGGCCATCGCCGACGCCCGCCGCGAGGCCGCGGAGTCGCTCCAGCGCAACAAGGCGGAGATGGACAAGTTCCGCGACGAGCTCATGGCCCGCAGCCGCAAGGAGGCCGAGGAGCTGAAGGCCGGCGCGGCGCGTGAAATCTCCGCGGAGCGTCAGAAGGCGCTGGCGGAGATCAAGGGCATCTCGGTGGACCTCGCCCTCCAGATTGCCGAGAAGCTCATCGCGGAGAAGCTGGACGACCACAAGCACCGGCTGCTCGCGGAGCAGTTCATCGACCAGCTCCCGAAGCAGGGCTCGGACCTGCGGCAGATAGCGTAAGTGGCGCTCTCAATTGGAATCGTCGGCTTGCCCAACGTGGGCAAGTCCACCCTGTTCAACGCGCTCTCCAATGCGGGGGCGCAGGCGGCCAACTACCCGTTCTGCACCATCGAGCCGAACATCGGCGTGGTGCCGGTGCCGGATGACCGCCTCGACAAAATCTCCGGGTTGGTGAAGCCGGAGAAGACCATCCCCACGTCGCTGGAGTTCGTGGACATCGCCGGGCTGGTGCGCGGCGCGTCCAAGGGCGAAGGGCTGGGCAACCAGTTCCTGGCCAACATCCGCCAGGTGGACGCAGTGCTCTACGTCCTGCGCTGCTTCGTGGATGACAACGTCACCCACGTCGAAGGCAGCGTGAACCCGGGGCGCGACAAGGACGTCGTCGACACCGAGCTGTGCCTGAAGGACCTGGAGACCGTCGACAAGAGCCGTGAGAAGGCGCAGCGGTCCGCGAAGACGGCCGGCAAGGAAGGCGACGCGGCGAAGGCGAAGCTGGTGGTGCTCGACAAGGTGAAGGCCGGGCTGGACGCCGGCACACCGGTGCGCGCCCACGGGCTGACCGCCGAGGAGCACGAGGAGGTGAAGGACCTCTTCCTCCTCACCGCCAAGCCGGTTCTCTACATCGCCAACATCTCCGAGGGGCAGCTGGGCAAAGAGGACGCCGACGCGTTTGTGAAGCAGGTGAAGGAGATCGCCGCCAAGGAGAACGCGGAGGTCGTCACCCTGGCCGCGGCGATTGAGTCGGAGATTCAGCAGCTGCCTCTGGAAGAGCGGAAGAGCTTCCTCGACAGCGTGGGCCTGGAAGAGCCGGGCCTGCACAAGGTCGTGCGCGCTGGCTACAAGCTGCTCGGGCTGCAGACCTACTTCACCGTCGGCCCGAAGGA
Source organism: Myxococcaceae bacterium (assembly GCA_044230055.1). GTDB lineage: Bacteria > Myxococcota > Myxococcia > Myxococcales > Myxococcaceae > JBGART01. The sequence continues at coordinate 230,778 of JBGART010000003.1, forward strand.
GTGCCGCGCCTGGACCTTCCACAAGGGCTGGAAGGCGCCGCAGGCCGCCGGGGTCATTCACAGCGACTTCGAGCGCGGCTTTATCAAGGCCGAGGTCCTGCGCTGGGAAGACTTGCTCCGTCTGGGCTCGGAAGCCGCCGCCCGCGACAAGGGCCTGCTCCGCGTCGAGGGCAAGGAGTACGTCGTCCAGGACGGCGACTGCATGCACTTCCGCTTCAACGTCTGAGCGTCGGGGGCTGGCTTCGCGCTGGCTCCTCCGCTCGGGAGTGCCCGCTCCGGCGCCCCCCGCTCGCCTCGAGGGGGAAACCGGCCCTGGCCGGCCATTTCGTCGGAGGAACAGCGGTTCTCAGTCAGGCGCCCTCCCCCCCGCTCGCCTCGAGCGTTGCGCCGTCAGGCGCATAGTCGAGAGGTGGCGCAAACCCACGCACTGCACTTTTCCGGTTTGTTTCGAGCAGAGCGAAGCGGCCCATGAGCCAAGCTTCGGAAGCACTGCCGACGTCTCGACTATGCGCCTGACGGCGCAACGCTCGACGCGAACGTGGTGGTGACGGCTGTGTGTCGACTGGGTCAACTCGCGCGGCGTGATTGAACCGTTGCGGGTGTCCGGCCCGTGCGTCCCTCACCCTGCGCGGCATGAGGGTCAGTCACCCCGCCCCCGAGTCATCCTGGCCGGACCGTCTGGAGCGCGCCCCGCAGGCGCTGCGCTACGCGAGCGCTGCGCTGGGAACGCAGCTGCAGGCCGCCGAGCTCCTCGGCGCCTCCACGAGGGGCCTGAGGGCAACCCGCGGCGCAGTCAGCGCGCTGCGCGTGGCGGGCGACATCCGGGACGTGTTCCGCGATGCGCGCAGCGACGGGTCTCGAGCGCAGCTGGCGGAGACGGCGCTGCGCTCGGTGGGGCATCAGGCCGCGGCCATGCGCGGGGTGCTGGCGCTTCGCCGAATAGAGGGCCGCCTCGCCTCCCGGGTGGGCGTCCTCGGAGCCGTGGCGGACGCCGGGGTGGCCGCGGCGACGGTGGTCAACGCGACCTCCAGCGCGGCGGAGCGGGTGGCGGCGGTAACGACGGCGGTTGCCAGCGCGGCGGCGCTGGCGCCCGTGCCCATCCTCGGGCCCCTCTGCGGCCTCGCCGCGATCGGCCTCTCTCTTTGGCGGGACGCTGAGAATGACCGCGGCCGCGCGCGATAGGCATCAACCCTTGCAGCTTTGGCAACACTGATAGCCGGGCAAGATTTGCCTTCACCTCCCGGGCTCAGGTGTAAGCGGAGGGTGCCGATCTCGCCGACGCCCGCTCCTGTCCCGTGCAGGGGAGGGCTGGATCTCTCACGCCACGCCCAGGGTCTGCTCAGCGCAGCCGAGCTGAGCTCCTTCCGCGGGCACGTCTCCACCTGCGTGACCTGCCGTGAGGGCCTGAGCGGCGTGGGCCCGAGCGTCACCCGCCAGCGCCGCTGGGCGCTCCTCGGTTCGGTGGCCCTCGTAGCCTGCGCCCTGGGTCTGTCGTGGCACTTTCACCGAAGGGCCGAGGCGGCCGTTGCGCCAGGCGCCCCGTTCTCCTTCTGGGTGGCGGCAGCGAGGGAGGGAAAGCCGTTCCGGGTGGAGGAGAGCACCGCCCTGGACACCGGGGACAACCTGGCCTTCTTCTACTCGGCGGCGCGCGACGGACACCTCGCCATCGTGTACCTCGAGGAGCGCGGGCCGCCGACCTGGCTGTTTCCCGCGAACGGGGAGTCCTCTGCGCCGGTGCATGCGAACGAGAACCATCCGCTGGCCGACGGCGCGGTGCTCACCGAGCCCTCTGGCTGCGAGTGGCTTCTCGCGCTCTACAGCGAAGCGCCGGTCTCCCGCGACCAGGTGCTGTCCGCCGCCGCGCAGGCGCGAGAGGGCCGCAGAGGCTGCGCGCTCTCCCTGCCGTCCGCGTTTCAGCTGAGCACGCCAGCGGTTCATGGGGCATGGAGGCCCGTCCCGCGCGCAGCGCCGTGAAGGCAGAGCAAGAATCGGAGCGCGGCAATGCGTGTCGGTGGGCTATCTCCCGCCCATGGTTACCCGACGAAAATCCTACGAGTACCTGCTGGGAGACTCCCCTCGCGAGAGCGCCCGCCTTCGAGCGCAGGCAGAGCTCTGGGACCCCGTCGCCCACGCGCTGTTCGACCGGCTGGGCATCCGCCGTCGCTGGAAGGTGCTGGAGGTGGGGCCGGGCCGCGGCTCGCTGCACATGGAGCTGCGCCGGCGCGTGGGCGGTCCGGTCGACGCGGTGGAGCGTTCGCCCGTCTTCGCGGGGCACCTGCGTGCCTTGCAGTCAGGCGATGGGCTGGGTGAGGGACGCATCTGGGAGTGCGACCTCATCGACACCGAGCTTCCGCAGGGGCACTACGACCTCATCTTCGCGCGCTGGGTGTTCCTCTTTCTCCCGCGGCCTCAGGAGCACTTGAAGATGCTGGCGCGAGCGCTCAAGCCGGGCGGCTTGCTCGCGCTGCAGGACTACCACCGCGAGACAATGGCCTTGGTGCCGTCCCCACCGGAGTGGGCGGACTTCGCGGCCGCCGACGGCGCATTCTTCGCCTCACAAGGCGGAGACGCCAGCATCGGCGGGAAGCTCCCGCGGCTGATGCGCCGGGCTGGGCTGGCGCACGTGGAGACGGTGCCGACCTTGAAGGTCGGTCATCCCGGGTCCGGCACCTGGGATTGGATGTCTGAGTACTTCCTGGGCGTGATGCAGCGCTACGCGGCGTTTGCCCCGTTCACCCCCGAGAAGGGCCGCAGGTTGAGCCGCACCTGGCGCGCGGCGGCGAAGGACCCGAGCTCGCTGCTCGTCGCGCCCACGGTGCTGGACGTGGTGGGCCGCAAGCGCCGGTGACAACAGGACAGACCTGTCACAATAAATACGAGGGTTGCGCGCTGTTTGCGTTGCATCCGGCCGGCTTGATAAGTGTTTATGCGCTCGGACGCGCATGGCCAACTGGATTCAAGATCTCGGACGCGCAGCGAGCGCGGTCTTCCGCCCCCGCCCTTCAACCCCCGCGGCAGAGCCCACGTCTCGGCTGCTGGAGCTGGATAACTTTCTTGGCTCCTCCTCCGACAAGCAGAGGGCGCTTGCGCAGCTTCAGAGCGCCTTGTGGCCCAGCGTGTCGACGGAGGCGCTCTTTGCGTCTCCTGGGCGGCCTTCGCGGCTGTGGGATCCAGGCCAGCTGAGCGGCCTGCGCCTGCCGGATTCGAAGGTCGATGAGAGCGAAGTGGCCCGGCTCATCAACCTGGGCAGCGAAGCGTTCCTGAGCACCCACGACCGCCGCGTGTTCGCGCAGCGCGTCCGCAGCGGCGAGGACGGGCTGGAGCAGGAGCTGGCCGAGCGCAACCTCCTCGCGGTGCTTCGACAAAACAGCCCCGTCCAACGACCGTCGGTGGACGCCTGGAGGTTGATCGAAGCCGCCATCCAGCGCACTCATCCGGGGAACGCAGGTGAAGACCTCCTGCGCCAGCTGAAGCTCGGAAACGCTCAGCTGTCACAACTGCCGCTGGGGCTTCCCCACGAGGAGGTCCTGGAGCTGCTCCAGCGTGTGGAGCTTGGCCTGACGGCTCCAGAGCGTGCGCAGCGGGAGCTGGAGCTGCGGACAGTGGCGTCGAAGGTTCCGACGGAGTTCAAGCGCCCCTCGCCGGAGGCGGCGGCCACCGTGCCTCATGCCGTGCGCACGATGGAGCAGGCCGCGGAGACGGTGGGCGCTCCGGCCGAGGTCACCCAGCTGTGGCGGGAGCTGCTCGAAGCTGCGCCGGAAGGAGAGCGGGCCGCGGCGCTGGGGTGGATCTTCGATCAACTGCACTACAACGGCGCGCTGGTCCGCCAGCTCGACCCGGGAGTGTCCCCCTCAGTCCTTCGTTCCGCGCTGGGAGACTCGGGGCTGGCCAGTCGCGTCCCCAAAGACTTCGTCGACACTGTACTGGCCACCCGGAACGCAGAGGTCATCCTGGCCACGTTGGAGCTGTTCAGGCAGGCGCACCGGAATCCAGCGGCGCCGCTCGCCTCGCTCAGCCCGGAGCGCGTGGGTGCCGCGTTGAAAATGGACCCGGTGGTGCCGGCAGACGCGCAGACGGTCAGGCGATCGACCACGCTGCGGCCACTGCTCGCAGAGCTCCAGCTGCTTCAGACGCGCTTGGAGGGCTCCCACCCGGAGCTCGCGGGCTACTACCGCCGCAGCGCGGAGCAGGTGGAGAGCCAGCTCAAAGCGTAGAGTTGCCTCACCGTGCTGGCAGAGCTTTCCCGTGCAGTGACGGCGCTGGACGAGCGCGACGAAGCGCTGGCCCTGGAGCACCTGCTCTCCGCCTGGCGGGTGAGCCGCGCACCCGAGGTGGAGCGGGTCGTCCGCGCGTTCTCCGACGGGCTCTGTCCGCCCGACAAGGCCCATTCCCATCCGCATCCGCTGAGGGTTCTCGACTCCTGGTCCCGGGCCCCGCGCTTGACGCAGGTGACGCTCGCCCACGAGCTTCGCAGGGTGGGGCGCCAGGTCGAGCCGCCCTGGGACCTGAAATACCTTCTCGAGCGGGCCAGCGCCCTGCCCGAGGATCCCCGGATGCGCGAGGTCCTGCTCGATGCGGCAACCACCTTGAACGCGCAGCGCTACCCCGCGGTGTGTCTTGCGGTGTGCCTGGAAATCAAGCGCCTCGCGGATTCGCTCCTGACGGAGGAGCTGGCGCGCTGGTGCGAGAGTCTCCCTGCCGAGGACGCCCGCAGGCCGTACTGGGAGAGGGTGCTCAAGCTGCCGCAAGCCGCAGTGACGCTGCCGACCGCGGCGGAGTCGCAGTTGCTGGAGGTGCTCTCGACCCGCGCCGGCAGCGTTGGCCGCGACGTGCCGATGCCGGAGTCGGCCGGGCGGCTCCTGGAGCGCGTCTACGAGAACCCGGACGACCTCGCCGCGCGCCTGGTGCTCGCAGACGCGCTGCTGGACAGCCGTGACCCGCTGGGCGAGCTCATCCAACTCCAGTGTCAGCCCGAGCCCTCACCCGAAGCGGGGGACCGCGCCCTCTCGCTCCTGGCCCGCCACCAGGTGCGGTGGCTGTCCACGCTCACGCCCACCCCGCGCCCCGAGCAGGTCAAGTTCGAGCGGGGGTTCCCGCACCGCGTGCTGCTGGATGACAACCCGCCCCTCAATCTGGATGTTGCGCCGAACGCCGGGTGGCAGACCGTCCGGGAGGTGGACCTGTCCTTCTACGGTTCGACCCGGCTCGCCGCGGTCGAGTGGCTGGCGCACCCGAACCTGAGGCACGTTCGAACCCTGCGCACGAACACGGAGGGCGCCGCGGCGCTCGCCGACGCGAAGGCGCCGCTGTCGATTCGCAGGCTCGTCCTGGTGCTCGCGCGGCCGGCGGAAAGCGGCCTCTTCGACTTCCCTGCGCTTCCTCATCTCGAACGGCTGGAGCTGTCGGACCCTGATGCCGAGAGCGTGCGCACCTTCGCGACGTCGGCAGTCCGAGATCGCTTGACGGCGTTCCTGGCGACGCGAGCCGGAAGCTGGCGCCTGCGTCTGCAGCGCGCCACGCCTCAAGAACCGTGGAGCGGCGAGCTGGAGCTGGAGAGCCCCTCGGACCGAGCGCTCCAGAGCGTGCTCGTGGTGCTCGACGCGTTGGCCAACCACCTTCCTTGTGCCCTACGCGTCCTGTGCAAACGAAAGCTCGCGAAGGAACAGCGAGAGGCGCTGATCGCAAGCGCCGGACGCGTCGGGCAATGGGTGCTCGAGCTTTCGCCTGAGCCGTAGTGCTTTGCCCTCCCCCGTTCGCCTCGAGCGTTGCGCCGTCAGGCGCATAGTCGAGAGGTGGCGCAAACCCACGTACGGCACTTTGCCGCTTTGTTCTCGAGCAGAGTGAAGCGGCCCATGAGCCAAACTTCGGGAGCACTGCCGACGTCTCGACTATGCGCCTGACGGCGCAACGCTCGACGCGAACGGTGAGGTTCACCCTTCCAACAACAATCATGAGACGGCTCTTCGCGCTGGGCGGGCGCTCCGCGCGGACTTCGACAGTGACCCCCGTCCGTGGTCCCGGCGCAGCGTGCACTGCTCGAAAAAGGCCATTCACTTCGATGGAGAGCGGACAGCTGCAGTCGCCCACCCCGCGTCTGCGCTGAGCACTTCAGCTACGTGCTGGAGGCATGCCTGAGCACGTGGAGGCAACCGCGGTCGCTGCGCTCGCTGCGGCGAGGGCCAGTCGGGCGCGTGGGATTGCGCGGGCGGGCGGACTGGAGCGGGCGCTGGCGGAGGGCGCGCTTCCCCGGCGCATCGACACGACCGTGTCCGAGGCGGTGGTGCTCGGCCTGCTGCGGCAGGAGGTGCGCCTCTTCCTGACGGTGCTGGGGCACGGGTCGACCGAGGTGGGCGAGGTCCTTCGCGTCTACGAGGCCGCGGGCCTGCTGCGGACGTGCGGCGTGCGCAGCGAAGTGGAGGCGTCGCACGCGGCGGCGGCGCTGCGCTGGGTGACGGGTGAGAAGGCGGCGGTGGTGACGTCCATCGGCCCGGGCGCGATGTTGGCGCTGGCGGCGTCGCTGGTGCCGGCGTCGGACGGGCTGGGCGTCTGGTACCTCTTCGGAGACGAGACCTCAGAAGGGGAGGGGCCCAACCTCCAGCAGATTCCCAAGCACGAGCAGGGCCTCTACCTGCGTCTGTGCGCCGGGATGGGTGAGGCGTACAGCCTTCACACGCCGGGAGCGCTGGGGACCGCGCTGCGGCGCGGGCTGGTCGCCACCGGGCATCCACACCGCGCCGGTCCCTTCTTCCTCCTCCTGCCGCTGAACGTGCAGCCCGCAGCGATGCCCGGGTTCAACCTGGACGAGCTGCCGCGAGGCGATGTCCCGCCGCTGGGCGCGGCCGCGGATGGCGGCGCCTACGCGGAGGCGGCGCGGGCCATCGAGTCGGCAGAGCGCGTGGTGGTGAAGGTCGGCGGGGGCGGGCGCGTCGCGTCGCGGGAGCTGGTGGAGCTGCTCGAGCGCGCGGACGGCGTCGCAGTCGTCGCGCCGCTGGCGGCGGGCGTGCTGCCCTTCGACCATCCGCGCAACATGCTGGTGGGCGGGAGCAAGGGGACGCTCTGTGGCAACCACGCCATGGAGAACGCAGACCTCCTGGTCGCCGTCGGCTCCCGCTTCGTCTGCCAGTCGGACTGTTCGCGCACCGGCTACCCCGGCGTGAAGCACGTCGTGAACGTGAACGCCGACGTGCGCGCCGCGCTCCACTACAACCGCACCACGGCGCTGGTGGGAGACGCCGCCGCGACGCTGCGCGAGCTGAACCGGCACCTCGCGCCCAAGCCACGGGAGTCCGCCTGGCTGCGCGCGTGCGGCGCCCAGCGCGAGGCGTGGACCCGCTTCTGCCTCGAGCGCTACCGGCACCCCACGCTGCATGACGACGTCTGGGGCGGCAGCGTCCTCACCCAACCCGTGGCCATCAAGGTCGCCACGGACTGGGCGCGCGAGGTGGGCGCGGTCTGCTTCTTCGACGCCGGCGACGTGCAGGCCAACGGCTTTCAGGTGGCCGAGTGCGATAGGCCGGGCCGCGTCTTCACGGAGACCGGCGCGAGCTTCATGGGCTTCGCCGCCTCCGCGCTGCTGGCCACGGGGCTGACGCAGCGGCCGTTCTACGGCCTGGCCATCACCGGCGATGGGTCCTTCACGATGAGCCCGCAGGTGCTCATCGACGGCGTCCGCCACGGCGCGCGTGGCTGTGTACTGCTCCTGGACAACCGCCGGATGGGCGCCATCTCCGGGCTGCAGCGCGCGCAGTACGGCGCGGACCATGCGACCTCGGACGGCGTGGCGGTGGACTACCTGGCCTGGGCGCGCGCGGTGGACGGCGTGGTGGCGGAGGACGGCGGGCGGACGTCTCAGGCGCTCCAGGCTGCGCTCTCACGCGCGCACCGGCACAGGGGCCTCAGCCTGGTGCACGTCCCGGTCTACTTCGGTGACGACGCGCCGGGCGGGATGGGCGTCTTCGGCCGCTGGAATGTCGGCAACTGGGTGACGCAGACGCAGGCGCTGCGGCACCGGCTGGGGCTGTGATGGACGCGCCGCACGACCTGTACATCGCGGGAGCGTGGACGCCGGCCTCCGATGGCGCGCGGATGGCGCTCATCAACCCGGCCACCGAGGAGACGGTGGACTCGGTGCCCATCGCCACGACGGCGGACCTGGACCGCGCCCTCTCTGCTGCGGAGGCCGGCGGGCGGCGCTGGCGCGAGGTGGATGCCTGGTCGCGAAGCGCGGCGCTGCGCACCATCGCGGAGCTCATCCGGGCGTGGGTGGAGCTCTTCGCCCGCACGCTCACCGAGGAGCAGGGGAAGCCGTTGAGCGAAGCGCGCGCCGAGGTGCGCGCGGCGGCGGACCAGTTCGACTGGTACGCGGACGAGGCGCGCCGCATCTATGGCCGCGTCATCGAAGGACACGCGCGCACCGAGCGGTTGGTCGTCCTCCGCCAGCCCATCGGGCCCGTGGCCGCGTTCAGCCCCAGCAACTTTCCGGTGCTGCTCGCCGCCCGGAAGCTGGCCCCCGCGCTGGCCGCTGGGTGCTCCGTCATCGTGAAGCCGGCCGAGGAGGCGCCTCGTTCGGTGCTGCTGCTCGCGCGTTGCTGCGCGGAGGCGGGGCTGCCTTCCGGAACGGTGAACGTGGTGACCGGGGACCCTTCGCACATCAGCGCGCACCTCATCGCGTCGCCGGTCATCCGGAAGGTCAGCCTCACCGGTTCGCTCGGCGTGGGGAAGGCGCTGCTGCGGCTGTGCGCGGAGCGGGTGAAGCCGGTGACGGTGGAGCTCGGCGGTCACTCGCCGGTGCTGGTCTTCCCGGACGCGGATGTGGAGCGGGCCGCGGAGACCTGTGCGCGCGGCAAGTTTCGGAACAACGGCCAGGTGTGCATCGCCGCCAGCCGCTTCTACGTGCACGAGGACGTCTTCGCCCGGTTCACCGCGCGCTTTGTGGCGGTGGCCCGTTCGCTGCGAGTGGGCGATGGGCGGGAGGACGGCGTGGACGTCGGTCCGCTCTCAAGCCTTCGCCGGCTGGACGCGACGCGGGCGCTGCTGCAGGACGCGGTGGAGCGTGGCGCCCGCGTGCGCAGCGGAGGACATCCACCGGCGGGCCGCACGCGGGGCTTCTTCTTCGAGCCCACCGTGCTCACCGCCGTCCAGCCGTCGATGCGCCTGATGCAGGAGGAGCCCTTTGCGCCGCTGGCGCCCATCGCCAGCTTCCGGACGATGGAGGAGGCGCTGGAGCGGGCCAACGCCACCGAGTACGGGCTCGCCGGCTATGTGTTCACGCGCGATGTCCGGACTGCGGTGCTCGCCTCCGAGGGGCTGGAGTGCGGGATGGTGGGCGTGAACAACCTGGTCATCGCCACGGCGGAGGCGCCCTTCGGCGGCATCAAGTCCTCCGGGTTTGGGCGCGAGGGCGGCAGCGAGGGTGTGGAGGCCTACACCGCGACGAAGTACGTGAACCTGGTCCTCACATGAGCCGGCGTGCGCTGGAGGAGAACCTCACCCATCACGGCGACCCGGAGTTCACCCGCTACATGCGGCGCGCGTTCCTCGCCTCCGCGGGCTACGACGGCGCGGACCTGAGTCGGCCGTTGATTGGGATTGCCGACACATCCTCGGACCTGAACCCTTGCCACCGCCCGATGCCGGAGCTGGTGGCCGCGGTGAAGCGCGGGGTGCTGGAGGCAGGCGGGCTGCCAATGGTCTTCCCGACCAGCTCCTGGAATGAGCTGCTCACCTCGCCGACGACGATGCTGTACCGGAACCTGCTGGCGATGGAGACGGAGGAGCTGCTGCGCTCGCAGCCAGTGGACGCGGTGGTGCTGGTGGCCGGCTGCGACAAGACGGTGCCCGCGCAGCTGATGGCGGCGGCTTCGGCTGACATTCCGGCGCTGCAGGTCGTGGTTGGCGCGGCACGCGCGGGCTCCTGGCGCGGTCAGCGGTTGACCGCGTGCACGGACTGCCGCCGCCTGTGGGCGGGCTTCCGGCGCGGAGAGCTGCGCGCGGAGGAGCTCCCGGAGGTGGAGCGCGCGCTGGTGGGCGGCGGCGGGACGTGCATGGTGATGGGCACCGCCTCCACGCTGGCGTGCCTCTCCGAAGGGCTGGGGATGATGCTCCCGGGCGGGGCCTGTCCTCCCGCTGGCACCGGAGACCGGCTGCGCCACGCGGCCGCCTCAGGCAGGCGTGCGGTTGGGTTGGCGGAGAAGGGGCGCCCGCGTCCGAGGGAGCTCTTGAGCGCCGGCGCGTTCCAGAATGCGCTGAGGCTCCTCGTGGCGCTGGGCGGTTCGACCAACGCCGTGGTGCACCTGTTCGCCCTCGCGCGACGGGTGGGCGTGGCGCTGGGGTTGGAGGACCTGGACGCGGCCGGGCGCGAGGTGCCGCTCCTGGTCGACTGCAAGCCCACAGGTGGCGGGACGATGGAGGAGCTCCACGCTGCGGGCGGGGTGGGCGTGCTGATGAAGGCGATGGAAGGGCTCCTCGACCTCGACGCGCGCTCCGTTGCGGGCGGGACGTTGCGTGAACGGCTCTCGGAGGTGAAGCCTCCGGCGGAGTGGCAGCGTACGGTCCGGACGCTGCGCGCGCCGTTCGGTCCCCCGGGCAGCTTGCGTGTCCTGCGCGGCTCACTGGCTCCGAGCGGGGCGGTCATCAAGGCCGCCGCGGCGTCGCCCGGGCTCCTGCGTCACCGCGGGCCGGCGCTGGTGTTCGAATCCCCCGAGGATGCGGCCGCGCGCATGGACGACCCGTCCCTCCAGGTCACGCCGGATCATGTGCTGGTCCTGCGCGGCGCTGGGCCCGTGGGAGCGGGGATGCCCGAGGCCGGAGCCATCGCCATCCCCCGGCGCCTCGCGGCCGCCGGAGTCAAAGACATGGTGCGCGTCTCCGATGCGCGGATGAGCGGCACGGCCTTCGGCACCGTGGTGCTCCATTGCGCGCCGGAGTCCGCGGTGGGCGGCCCGCTGGCGCTCGTTCGCGATGGGGACCTGATTGAGCTGGACGTGCCGGCGGGTCGACTCGAGCTGTACGTGGATGAGGCCGAGCTCGCGCGCCGGCGCAGCACCTGGCGGCCACCGCCGCTGCCGGTTCGAGGTTGGCCGCGCCTGCACGCGCAGCACGTGCTTCAAGCGGATGAGGGCGCAGACCTGGACTTCCTGGTCTGACGTGGAGCGATTCCTTCGCGAGCCTCCCCGGTTCGCGTCGAGCGTCTCACACATCTCTTCGTTGTTGGAAGGGTGAACCTCCCCCGTTCGCGTCGAGCGTTGCGCCGTCAGGCGCATAGTCGAGACGTCGGCAGTGCTCCCGAGGTTTGGCTCATGGGCCGCTTCGCTCTGCTCGAGGCAAACCGGCAGGTGCCGTGCGTGGGTTTGCGCCACCTCTCGACTATGCGCCTGACGGCGCAACGCTCGAGGCGAGCGGGGGTGGCGCCTGACGGCGCGAGAACAGCTGTTCCTCCGACGAAATGGCCGGCCAGAGCCGGTCTTCCTCCTCGAGGCGAGCGGGGGAGGTGCCCGACTGAGAAGAGCTGTATGGCCGGCCAGGGCCGGTCTCCACCGAACGGGGGAGGGCTCGCCGCCAATGAGACGCTCGCTTCGCAGAGTCTCGACTCACCAGGGGACAGGCATCTTTTCCCGCGACCGTTGGCGTGGGCCTCCAGAGTCTGGGCGGGGAAAAGCAGCCTGTCCCCGCCTCAGCCCGGTTGCTTGCGCCGGGCGTGCGCCAGCTCGCGGGCGAAGAACGGTGAAGACTCGGCCAGGGTCTCCACGTACGCCTCCACGTCCTTCCTCGCGGTCTCGGAGAGCTCTGCGAAGCGGACGATGTTGCGGCGGGGGACGTAACGGAAGGTGAAGTTGAGCCGCCGCGTCTCGAAGTCGGAGACGTTGACATCGAAGCGCACGCCTTCGCGTTGATCCACCCGCTGGACGCGGTGGAACGTGTGGCGCTTCCACTGGACCCCGCCGAAAATCTGCAGCGAGCCGTCGTCCAGCCATTGCTGAGACACCACGCCGTCGCGCTCACCCGGCTTCTGACTGCGCACGAACTGGAAGAGGGCCCGCTCTCCCAATGAAACGGACGCGACGGGCCCAGGCTCGAAGTCGCGGTGCTCGCCGACGCGAGCGGTGTCCACCCAGCGTTCGCCCTCGCGGCGCCGGCCGTAGAGGTTGACCAGGCAGGTGTTGAGCGTCCAGCCCTCCGGGACATCCGCGCCGGAAAACATCTGCTTCGCCCGCGCCTCAATCTCCGGAACCATCGCCGCGAGCACCGGCGGAAACGGCTCCGCCCGCACGCAGCGGTCATCCACCCCGTGGGGAGGCCGGTAGTAATCCAGACACGCGAACTGCCAATTGCCGAGCCAGTACACAGGTCGCAGAAGCCACCGCTGCGCCTGGCCGTTCGGGGGCGGGCGGTGCGTGGAGAACCGCTGCTCCCAGAGGGGGCGAATCCCCTTGAGCCACGTGAGGATTTCGGCCCGCGCCGGGGCCCCCACGAAGCGTGGGTCGTAGTGCAGACCGGTGCGGTCTGGTCCTGCCCGAGGTCCTCGGCGCCGCAGAGGCCAGCGCGACTGATAGGCCATGGCCGGGTGTGTATCAGCGCTGGCAGGACAATCGCTCGTTTCTGGTGCGACAAACCCGCCCACGGTCCGTTGTACAAGAGGCGGTCGCTCATCCGGTGCCGCCCTTGTTGGAAGGGTCCCCCATGAGATTCGCCTGGATAGGTCTGCTCGGAGCGCTGGCCTGCTCCGTCCCCAATCTCGACGTGCAAGGGCTGCGGTGCGACGCGGAGAACCCCTGCGGCGATGGGTTCACCTGCGCCGACGGGCGCTGCGTGCCGGCGTGCGAAGGGGACGGCTGTGACGGTGGCAGCAGCCTGTGCGCGGCGGTCGTCTGCAGCGCCCCGCCGGAGAAGCGCTGCCTCGACACCTCAACGCTTCGCTCCTTCGCGCCGCTTGGCACCTGCGCGGAGGCAACCGGGGCGTGCGACTACGCGGCCATCGACACTCCGTGCGCGAACGGGTGTGAAGCGGGCGGCTGCAAAGACGAGCCCTGCGCCGGAGTCACCTGCGCACCCCCGCCCGCGCCCACCTGCCTGGATGCCGCCACGCTGCGGACCGTTCAGCCCGGCACCTGCGCAGCTCCGGAGGGCCGCTGCCGCTACGCCGAAACCGACGTGACGTGCGCGAACGGCTGCGTCGACGGTCGCTGCAAGAACCAAGACCTCTGCGCAGGCAAGACGTGCACGACACCGCCCGCGCCCACCTGTGTCGGGGCCGCAGTGAGGGCGTGGTCCGCGACCGGGACCTGCGACGGCGCCACCGGCCAATGCGCCTACACGTCGACGGACACGCCGTGCCCCGGCAGCTGCCAGAACGCCGTCTGCGGGCCGCCGCCACCGCTGGTCTTCACCCAGGTGGGTCCGAAGCTTCCTGCTCGTCTCTGGGCGGTGGATCAGGCCCCCGGTTCTTCGGGAGCGCATGTCGTCGCTGTAGGGCAAGCGGGCTACGCCGTTCGCTGGAACGGCTTGACCTGGACGCCGCTGAGCACCGGCACCACCCAGAACCTGAAGGCGCTCTGGCTCGCTTCCACCACGCTTGGGTACGCCGTCGGACAGGGCGGCACGATTCTGCGGTACGACGGGACAGCCTTCACACCCGTGGCGACAGGGTTGACCGTTACGGAGTCGCTCGAGTCGGTCCATGGACGCGGCGTGAACCATGTGTTGGTGGCAGGGGGGACGGGCACCGCCATCGGGTTCGATGGGAGCACGTGGCGGCAGTTCAAGGACCCTCAGATCACCACGCTGGCGAGCGTCTACGTCAGCCCAGCGGGTGCCGAGCGCCTGGCGGGGTACTGCAAGTCGCCGTACCAGCGATGCGTGCTCTTCGCCTCCAGCGTTGCGAAGCAACTCACGGTTCAGCGTGCCGGCGACGCGCTCAGCGCGTTCACGGTTGTGGGGCCAAGGGCGGGGTTCCCGAACGACGCCATCGTCGCGCCCAGCACGGGCAGTTGCCTCCTCGCGCATCTGTCGCAAGGCACGTTCAGCTGCGCGGGCGACGACCTCTTTGCGCTGACCATTCCAGCCGCCATCAGCGAGGGCGCCTCAAGCGCGTCCACCTACGCGTTGACGGGCCCCGTTCAGAACCCCGGCGGGCTGTTCTCGCTTGACTCCGTCAACTCTGAGTTGAAGCCCACGCTCTTGCTGCGCCCGGCGCAGGGCTCCATCGCGCTGTCGCGCAACGAGTCCGGCGGAATCATTCTGCTCGAGGGAAACCAGAACGCCACGACCGTGCTGCGGCGCTCAAAGACGGTGATGGAGGCGCTCGAGGTGGCCGAAGACTGGGCCTCCATCGCTCCGCACCCGGCGGGAGGGTGGGTGCTCTTGAGCACCGGAGGAACCATCGCCGTTCGCCCTGAGCAGTGGCCTGGTCCCATGGGGCGGTCGAAGACAGCCACGCCCTTCTCCCAGGTCGCTGCGGGCGGCGCGTTCTCCCTCTTCGTTGGCAACGAGGGCCGCCTGATGAAATGGGCACCGGGCGCCGAGCCCTCCGCTCTCAACTCGGGGACGAGCGAAGCCCTCACGTCCATCTGCCGGGTCTCCGACTCCGAGTACTACGCGGTCGGGAGCAAGGGATTCGCGCTCAAGACAGACGGAGTGAACGTGACGCTCATGTCTTCGGGCACGACGAACAACCTCACCTCCGTCGCGTGCCTGGGTCCCGAGAGCGCAGTCGCCGTGGGGGCGGCGGGGACGCTGGTGCGCCTCACGGGTGCGGCCTGGGCGCCGTTCATCCCGGCGTTTCCGGACAAGACTGTGGCGCTCAAGCAGGTGGGCGTGACGGCCGCGGGAGAGGTCTACGCGACGGCCGGCGCGACGCTCTGGCGGCTGGTCGGTGGCAGCTGGACCTCCTCTACCGCACCGGGTGACCTCACCTCTGTTGTGTTCCGCTCGAACGGCGAGCTCTATGCCACGAGCGGGAAGAGCGTCCTGCGCCTCAACGGCACCACGTGGACCCCCGCCTTCAGCGCGACCCAGCCCTTGACCACCTCCGCACGCGCCGGGGCGCGGCTGTTCTTCGCAGGCTCGGGCGGTGTCCTCATCGAGGCGAAATGACTGAGCTTTGACGGAACCTGCCGGCCCGTTGAAGGCGCGTCCGAACGGTGGTGGCGGCTCGCCTTGCGCTAACCTCTGCCTCCGTGCGGCGGCGGAATCCTCAAGCGCCTGGGCGGTCTCCTCGTGGGACCGTCTCCTCCGGGGTTGCCCCGGGGGCCATTCGCTGTGATGGACGTTGCAACGCGCGAGCGGCCGTGCCCTCTCAGGCACATTTGCTCGCTCAACACGAGACACGTTGGGGGTTCCTGCCGCCGCACACCTCCTCCTGCGCGGTTCCAGAATGAGGGCGCATGCACGCGCGCTCGCGCGGCTGACGGCCAACGCGCTGCTCACCGGTCCCTGGACGCTGGAGGGCGCGCTGGAGCGGGTGCGGGAGCTGTTCGACGCGCGGCCGGCGTGGCTGCGCAAAGCGGTGGAGCGCGCGCTGGCGGCCTTCCCGGAGCCGCCGCGGGACGCGCGCGACGAGCTGGCCCGCTTCCTCCTCGCCGACGAGGACTTCGCGAGACGGCTGGGGTCGCCGGCCGGGGTGCTGCGCGCCCACCACGTCTTCCTCGGGCCGCCCGCGATGTCCGGCGCGGTGCCATGGGCGGTGCGCCGGCTGGACACGCTGGCGGATGTGTCGCGCTGGCTGGAGCTGCCCGGAACCGAGCTGGACTTCTGGGCGGACCGGCGGGCGATGAACGCGCGCACGGCCGAGCGCCGCCTCCATCACTACCGCTACGCCTGGGTACCCAAGCGGAGCGGAGGGGCGCGGCTGCTCGAGGCGCCGAAGCAGCGACTCAAGCGCGCGCAGCGCAGAATCCTCCGCGACATCCTCGACGCCATCCCGCCGCACCCCGCGGCCCACGGCTTCGCGCGCGGCAGCTCTGTGCTCAGCCACGCGCGGCTTCATATCGGCAAGGGCGCGCTGCTGCGCTTCGACCTGCGCTCCTTCTTCGCCGACGTGCACTCGGCGCGCGCGTACGGAATTTTCAGGACGGCGGGCTACCCGGAGGAGGTGTCGCGCACGTTGCTCGGGCTCTGCACGCACCGAACGCCGGGCGCTGTGCTGGCGCAGGCGCCGACGGCTGTCACGGACGCGGAGCGCCACGAGCGCTTTCGCCTCCGCCAACGGCTTGCCGCCTGGCACCTGCCGCAGGGCGCGCCGACGTCGCCCGCGCTGGCGAATCTGTGCGCGTACGCGCTGGACCTGCGGTTGGCCGCGCTGGCGAGGTCCCTCGGCGCGACGTACTCGCGCTACGCGGATGACCTCGCGTTCTCCGGTGACGCGCCGCTGGCGCGCTCGGCAGCGTGGCTGGGCGCCCTGGTGGAACAGATTGTCCGCAGCGAAGGCTTCGCGCTCAACCGCCGCAAGACGCGCGTCCTCTCCCCCGGAGTGCAGCAGTGCGTGACGGGCGTCGTGGTGAACGCGCACCCGAACGTCCCGCGCCATGAGTACGACGCGCTCAAGGCCACGCTGCACAACTGCGCTCGCCACGGTCCGCAGCTCCAGGCGCGCGGCGTGCCGGAGTTTCGGGAACACCTGCGCGGACGCATTGCCTGGGTGACTCAGCTCAACCCTCCGCGCGGGGAGAAGCTCCTGCGGCTGTTCGAGCAGATTGACTGGACGCGCGACGCATCCTGAGGTGGTCTCGAGACAACGCATGGACCTCAACCAGGTGACGCTGCCCGCCCGGGATGTCCGCCGCGCGGCGGGCTTCTACCAATCTCTCGGGCTCACGCTCATCGTCGAGTCCTTCCCGAAGTACGCGCGGCTGCTGCTGCCGACGGGAGGTGCCACGCTGTCGCTCGAGCACACCGACGTGGCGCCCGGTCAGCCCGGAGCTCACGTCTATTTCGAGTGCCCGGACCTCGACGCCACGTCCGCGGCGCTACAGCGCGCGGGCATTGCGTTCGACGGACCTCCCGTTGACCAGAGCTGGCTCTGGCGCGAGGCGTGGCTGACAGACCCGGAAGGCAATCGCCTCTGTCTGTTCTGGGCGGGCCGAAACCGCATCCATCCACCTTGGCGGCTCGGCTCGCCGGTTCGTTCGTCCGCGGAGGTCACCGTCCGGCCCGCGACCGATGCGGACCGCCCGGCCGTCGGTGCCATCCTGACGCCCATCATCCGGGCGGGAGAGACGCTCGCGCTCCCCCGCGACCTGAGCGAAGCGCAGATGCTTGACCACTGGTTCTCTCCGGGACACTGGGTCTTCGTGGCCATCGATGGCGGCGAAGTGAGAGGGACTTATTACCTCCACGCGAACCAGCAAGGCGCCGGAGCGCATGTTGCAAACTGCGGGTACGCGACGTCGCCGGCGCACTCGGGGCGCGGAATCGCCCGGGCGATGTGCGCGCACTCGCTACAGGAGGCGCGGGCCAAGGCCTTTCGAGCGATGCAGTTCAATCTGGTCGTGAGCACGAACGTGCGAGCCGTGCGGCTGTGGCAGTCGATGCGGTTCGACATCGTCGGCCGGCTCCCCGGCGCCTTCGCGCACCCGACGCTGGGACCGGTCGACGCGCTGGTGATGTTCCAGGCGCTCTAAGCGCGCCCCCCCCCGTTCGCGTCGAGCGTTGCGCCGTCAGGCGCATAGTCGAGACGTCGGCAGTGCTCCCGAAGCTTGGCTCATGGGCCGCTTCGTTTCGCTCGAACAAACCGGCAAGGTGCCGTGCGTGGGTCTGCGCCACCTCTCGACTATGCGCCTGACGGCGCAACGCTCGAGGCGAGCGGGGGGAGGCGCCCGACTGAGAAGAGCTGTTCCTCCGACGAAATGGCCGGTCTCCCCCTCTACGCGAACGGGGGAGATTCGCCATCCCGGCAGGCGCAGGCGCTGAACCTCACGCCTGCGCCCGCTCTCTTCACCCCACGCGGGTGACGAGGCCTGCGCCGATGGTGCGCCCGCCCTCGCGGAGGGCGAAGCGCATGCCGGGCTCCAGGCCCACGGCGCGGTGGAGGGTGAAGCCCACGGTGACGCGGTCACCCGGGTTCACGGCGCCTTCGCCCGGGACCGCCAGGGCGCCGGTGACGTCGGTGGCGCCGAAGTGGAACTGGGGCATGTAGCCGGAGCTGAACGGCGTGGTGCGACCGCCCTCGTGGGTGCCGAGGACGTAGAGCTCCGCCTCGCCCGTGGCGTGCGCCTTCACGGCGCCCGGCACGGTGAGCACCTGGCCGCGGCTCACCTCGTCGCGCTGCAGCCCGCGCAGCAGCACGCCCACGTTCTGTCCCGCTCTGCCCTCGTCGAGCAGCGCATGGAACGCTTCGATGCTGATGACGCCCAGCTCACGGCTCTCCATCCCGATGAGCTCCACCCGGTCACCCGGCCGGAGCACGCCGCGCTGCACGCGCCCCGTCACCACCGTCCCGCGGCCGGTGATGTGAAACACGTCCTCCACTGGCATAAGGAACGGGGAGGTGTAGTCGCGCACCGGGTCCGGCACGCAGGTGTCCAGCCGGTCGATGAGCTGGAGGATGCACTGCGCCTCGGGCCCGTCCACGCGGCCTTCGCGAGCCGCCTGCAGCGCGCGCAGGGCGGAGCCCTTCACCACCGGGACGTCCCGGTAGCCCTGGGCCTGCAAGAGCTCGAGCGTCTCCAGCTCCACCAGCGCGAGGAGCTCCGGGTCCGCCACGTCCACCTTGTTGATGAACACGACGAGGTGCGCGACGCCGACCTGGCGGGCGAGCAGCACGTGCTCGCGCGTCTGCGGCTGCGGCCCCTGAGAGCCGTCCACGAGGAGGATGGCGCCGTCCATCTGGCTGGCGCCGGTAATCATGTTCTTCACGTAGTCCGCGTGGCCCGGGCAGTCGATGTGGGCGTAGTGCCGGCGCGCCGAGTTGTACTCGACGTGCTTGATGGTGATGGTGATGCCGCGGGCGCGCTCCTCGGGGGCGCGGTCCACCTGCTCGTAGTCCAGCGCCTTGCCGCCCTGCAGCCGCGACATCACCTGCGTGATGGCGGCGGTGAGGGTGGTCTTCCCGTGGTCGACGTGACCGATGGTGCCGACGTTGACGTGCACTTTCTCCACTGCTTCCTCCTGCGTGTTGCCGCGCTCTGGCGGCGGTGATGCGCGACGCTCGAAGACGAAAAAGCCCCCGCGAGCGCCGCGCGGGCTCTCGAGGGGGCGTTCGTCTTCGAAGAGGAATGAAGGCTCTTCAGGCCACCTCAAGGTCGCGCGCGTCCGCTGACGTCCGTGATGACGTCCGCAGCACAGAGCGTGACCGTGAGGAGAAGAGGGCCATGAAGGCCTGTGCGACGGGCGAGCCTGGCAAAACCTGACAGCCCGCGTTCAGCCGTGCTCAATCAGCAGCACGTCCGACTGGCCCGGCTCCGACTCCTTGACCATCACCCGCAGCACCTGTTCCCCGCGCGTGAAGACGCCCTCTTCCTCGGCGCGCGGGCTGGGCGTCCAGCCGGCAGCGCCGAGCGAAGCGCGGTAGTGCGAGTGGACCCCGTCCGCTTTGCCCTTGACCTGGAAGGAGAGGAACCGCGAGCCCTCCTGGTTCACCCGCATCTGCTTGACGGCGCCGGGCATGGCGGGCGGCCCCGCCTGGGCCTGGGCGGCACGCTGCGCGGCGCCAAGATTGGCCTCGCCGAGCACGCAGGTGGTGGAGCCGTCCGGGTGCGGCTGGAGCACCACCGTGCGCGAGATGAGCGTGCGCACGTCCAGCGCCGTGAGGTGAGGCTGCGCCAGCCGGCGCTTCTGCCGCGGGTCGATGTAGAAGCCCGCGCGGTCGAACGCGTCTGCGTAGACCTGGAGCATCTCCTGCGCGGAGCGGCGGGTGCGCAGCACGTGCAGCCGTACCGGCACGCCGTCGGCTTGGGACACGCCGGGCAGTTCGATGGACTCCAGGGCGTCCGGCATGGGCCACTCGAACTTCCCTTGCGCCGGCGCGCCGCCGAGCACCGCGGCCAGGGTCCACGCGGCCAGAGCGCTCACAGGCATGTCAGCCCCAGCCAGCAGTTGGTCCGGATGGGGTTCTTGTAGCGCCCCGGCTTCTCCCAGGGTGTCGTCTCCCAGACGCGGTCGCCGTGGGATTCGGTGAGGTCCTCGCGGAACGGGCCGTGTGGGCTCTCGTTGCCGCGGAAGCTCATGTAGAAGAAGTCTTCGTCGATGGGGGACGCGCCGGCCACCAGGGAGGCCAGCTTCGAGGCCGCGCCCTTGTAGCGGAAGCTCCCCATCGACCGGTCGTACACGGACCTCGCCATGTCGTAGTAGGGCTGGTTGTCGCATGCAGCGCCGCCGTTGACGGCCAGCGGGCACTGCTGGGCCTCGTCCCGTCCGGAGAAGCCCCAGTCATCCAGCACCAGCGCGAGCGCGCCGGGGCAGCTGCCACCCACTGCGCGGCCGGTGGCGCAGACCTTCAGTGGCACCGCGTTGAAGTGCTGGGCTTTGAACGGCTCACCGTCGAGGAAGCTGCGCGGGATGCGGATGCCCTCCAGCACCGCCTCCGCGCTGCAGAGGGAGCCGCTGTCTCCCGCCGGGAAGGCGGCCTGCGCCAGCGGCGGCGGCGCGAGGTAGTCCAGCTGGTCCGCGCCCGCGTTCATCGCGCGGCAGGAGACCTGGAGGTTGGTGGCCTGGGTGAAGACCTGGGTGACCGTGCTGCCGGTGTTCGCGAACGCGTCGAAGTCCGTGTACATCGCCTGCGCGCGCGCCTGCGCGGGGGCCACGCCGTTCTGCCAGAGGCCCCAGTTGGGCCCGGCGGTGTCGTGCATCTTCACGCCGGTGGTCTCCCAGAGCGCGCTGTTGGCGGCCTCCTGGACCTTCAAAGACAGAAATCCAACCTCCGCGAAGTGGATGCCGAAGATGAGGACGGTGACGAACACCAGCAGGCCGAGCACCATCTCGACCAGCGACTGGCCTTTGGCCGTCCGCGTGCGCCTCATCGCCGCATCCCCTGGAAGCCGTTGTCGCGCAGCCCCGCGAGCGCGTCCGCCGCGTCCTCGAAGCCGGCGGCCCGAAGGTCATCCGGCGCGTCGCGGTCCGGCGCGGCGAGGGTGGCGCGCCAGAAGGGGTTGAAGAGGTTGGGAGGCTCCTGGAAGCCGCCGGCGGAGCCGCCCAGCCAGGGCCGGTGGTAGTAGACCAGCCCCGCGGAGAGCGCGCCCTGCTTGCTCAGGTCCGCGCCGCTCTTCGTCTTGAGCTTCCCGTCCTTGCTGCCGTTGTCGAACGCGACGCCGTTGGAGAGCGGGACGGTGAAGTACAGCGCCCAGGGGTCCTTGAACAAGCGCTGCGCGAAGTCGCGGGCGATGAGCGCGTAGAGCTTGGGCTGGCCGAAGTCGTCGCCCGGGTTGTTCAGGTTGCGCGCGTTGTAGCTGAAGAAGCTGCCGAAGACGCCCGGGCAGTTGGGGTTGGGGTCGCCGTTGGCGAGCGTCAGCGGGCAGGAGCCCAGCGTGTGGCGCTGGTGCGGCTCCTCCGGCGGGCCGGGGAGGCCGTCTTTGCCCAGCTGCGCCTTCTCCTGACCGCCGCTGTAGAAGTGGAGGTCGTCCGTCACCTCGCGGGCGGTGGACATCACGTAAGCGGTGTCCACGGCCACCGTCTGCGTGCAGGTGCCCAGGGTGAGGGTCATGGAGCCCGCGTGGTCCTCGGCCCAGGCGCTCTCGCCGCTGATGTCGTCCACCCGCTGGGACTTCTCCATCGGCGAGTCCTCCACCCGGCCGTAGGACGGGTCTCCGCCGTAGCTGGAGCCGCCGCCCGCGCCGGAGGTGGTGACGCGGATGCTCAGCGGCACGCCGGCGCCGGCCGCCTCCGCGGCCAACGCGTCGCTCAAGACGGTGGTAGCGCCGGTGCGGCTGGTGGTGAAGGTCCACCCGCGGCTGCCCATCACCGCGCCCAGATACGCGTTCATGTCGCCCGAGGAGCAGGTGGCGCCACGGCCGCAGTCGGGCGTCACCTCGGCCATCGTCTTGGCGTCGCCGTCCGCGGGCGCGAGGAGCTCCGGGTTCGCGCGGCGCGCCATCTTGGCGGCCATCTGCTGGCCGGAGAGCAGCGTGCCGAGCAGGGTGGTGTTGTGCAGGGCGAGCGACTGGCCGCGGATGCCGCCGTTGCCCTGGTGCTCGCGGGCCTGCGCGCCGGCCTGCGAGTCGAAGCGCTCCCAGGCCTGCGTGAAGTCGGAGGCGGCCAGCTTGGTCTTGATGCGGTCCACCAGGGGCTGGCCGTTGGGGCAGGCGGCCAGCGCGTCGAGCATGGCGCCGGTGCCGCCGCGCAGCTGCCCGGACCAGCTGATGAGGCTCTCGGTGCCCAGCAGCGCCACGTAGTGCGCCATGCCCGCGCGGTTCATCACGGCGATGGTGTTGTACGCGCGCGCGGTGACCACGGCCTGGCTGTAGGCCGCGGCGTCCGCCACCATCTGGGCCTCCACGCGCTCGCGGATGCGCATGCCGGTCTGCAGGGTGACCAGCACCATCGCGGTGAGCAGGAGGAGCGTGAGGCCAAAGAGCAGCAGCGACTGACCTCGTTGGGGGGCTCGGGAGGTCATAGAGGGCACGCCTTGTCTGCGAAGAAGCGCTTCCGCGGGGGTTGCATCATCCGCATGCTGGCGGAGACGCGGATGGGGAAGAGGTACTGGCCCTGGCCGGCCCAGTTGAGGAGGTTCCCGGCGACGGAGCCGCCCGGCCAGTTCTCGCTGAAGCCGGGCCCGCTGGGGCTCACCTCGCCGGTCCAGTTGGCGCGCTGGGCCACCATCAACGGGTTGGGCCCGGTGAAGGACTGCAGGCTGAAGTGCGCGAGGAACATCCGGCCCATCACCCAGTCCGCGAAGGGGATGCGCAGGCGGTACCAGTAGAGCATCCGGACGGTGAGCTCTCGGCGGGGCGCGCCGGGCTGGTCGAACCCGTTGTCCTCGTCCTCGGCGGAGGCGGGCACGGAGGCGGGGTCCGGGGATTCGCGCACCAGCTCCACGATGTGTCCGGTGTGTTGCGGCGCTCCGTCGCGGTAGTGGTTGTCATTGCGGAGCCGGAAGGCCTCCACCAACGAGGCCGGCGAGTCGGTGCGGGTGATGGTCGGCAGCACCGCCACCAGCGCGGCGTGGGTCATCGCGGCGCAGTCACCGTTGAGGACGCTGCCGGCGTGCACCGCCTTGTACGCGGCGTACTGCGCGAAGATGCGCGCCTGAAGCAGCATGAAGAGCTGCAGCGTCCCGAGCACGAGGAAGAGGAGCAGCGGGAGCGTGAGCGCGGCTTCGACGTTCGCTTGACCTGCGTCGCGGGGTGAAGGGGGCCGGGCAACCATGGGACGAAGAGTAGGGAGCAGGAGGACGCGCTTCCCATCGGATCGCTGGACGTGAGACGAGGGGAGGTGCGACAGGGCACACCCGGTGAGGTCGTGTGTGTCATCCTTGTTTTCAGGCTGTTGTGTTTTGGGGTGTGAACGTGAGTGAACGGTTGATGTCTCGTTTGTCTCGTGAGGGGTGGCTGCGCAGTGGCTTCAAGGAGGGGTCGGAGGCGACCCTCGACGAGGGCAGGCCGGACGCCGCGCTGCTGCGCATCTGCGAGGCAGGCGGGCTGGAGGGCGGGCTCTCTGTCGCGCTGGACGTGCGGCCGGATGAGCTGATGGGCGCGCTCTGCGCGGCGATTGGGGGCGGCGCGAGGGCGGTACGCGTGGCGGACGTGCGTGAGGCTCCGCGGTTTGAGTTGGTTATCAGCTACGCGGGAAGGGATGAGCGCTGGGAGGTGGAGGACGCCGCGGCGCTCGCGCACAATTTGAATGATTTGTTGCGGGAGGACGCGGGCGCGCGCGTGGTGGCGGTGCTGGGTGAGTGGGAGGACAGCCTTCAGCTGTGGTGCGTGCCCAAGGCGAAGCTCAAGCAGCTGCGGGGTGCGCCGTACTTCCGGCCGCAGAATGCGGCCGCGTTGTGGACGCTGATGGACGCCGCGGAATAGTCGCCGGGATGCCCCCGTTCGCGTCGAGCGTTGCGCCGTCAGGCGCATAGTCGAGACGTACGCCGTACGCCCCGCAACATCGCGGGGATGCCCCCGTTCGCGTCGAGCGTTGCGCCGTCAGGCGCATAGTCGAGACGTCGGCAGTGCTTCCGAAGCTTGGCTCATGGGCCGCTTCGCTCTGCTCGAAGCAAACCGGCAAAGCGCAGTGCGTGGGTCTGCGGCGGGCCGGAATGTTCGGGCTGCGGGCTTCGGGGAATGGTGTCTCGGGCTGCGGGCTGCGGTGAACGGTGTCTCGGGTAGGGGTAGGGAGCACGCGTTCGCGTTCGCGTTCGCCTTCGTTCACGGGCCCGGGTAGGGGCAGGGGTTCGGGTTCGGGACACCGCGCACGGCTCGTCCGGTCGCCGACCTGAAAGGGCTGCCCGTCGTTGCGCTTTAGCCCGTCACCGACTGCCCGAACCCGAACCCGGGCCCGTATCCGTGAACGAAGGCGAACGCGAACGCGAACGCGTGCTCCCTACCCCTACCCGAAGCCCGCAGCCCGAGAACACCGTTCCCCGCCGTCCGCCGCCCGTCGCCTCTCGGCTACGCACCGCCGGTTTCTCCATCGAGGCGAAGGGGGGGGGCGCCTGACGGCGCAATGCTCGAACGGGTGTCAGTGAATCTGCAGCAGCTTCACGGTGCACACGTATGAGACCTGGCGCACGTCGACGACCTGAACATCTCCCGTGGTCTCCTCGAAGTTGCCGCCGAGCAGTGAGGCGGGGAGCGCGGCCGCGAGGTACCAGCCATCCTCCTTGAGGTTCATGTCGCGCAGGTGGCGGCGGTACTCCAGGCGCCCCTCGAACGCCCAGGTCGTGTGCAGCTCCTGCTCGCGCGCAATCTTCGGAGAGGCCGCGGGCGGCGGCGGCGCGAGCGAGGTGAGCGCGGTGGGCGCGGTGGCGAGCACGTGGTCGTCAAACCCTTTCTGGCCGGAGCTCTGGGTCAGGACAATGCGCCGGAGCGATCCATCGGGGCCTTGAAACAAGTCCACGATGGCGACGATGGCTGGAGGCTTGCCGCCGCTGGTCGCCAGCTGCAGCAGCTTGGACTGGGCGTTCATCGCCAGCGTGGGGTCCGTCAAGCCCATCCGTTCCCGCTGGAGGGTGAGGTTGCGGGACGCCTCATCCGGACGCGTCGTCGGCGCCGGCCCCGAGCCGTAGGGGTTGCCGGTCCGCCCGTAGTTCGCCATGGACCGGCTCCAGTCCTCGAGGAAGCCCTGCGCGAGGTTGGGCGCTTTGAACGGGGGCGGGCGCTTCGCGCGCTCCTGCATTGCCTGGCCCAGCTCCACGAAGTACGGGTGGAAGTTCCCGTCCGCCACCCGCAGCGTGGAGAGCATGCCGTCCGCCATGCCTTGCACGCGCTGGCGCACGCGCTCGCCCTCCTCGGCGAGGGACTCCTTCGGCACGGGGTCCCCCGGATGCCGCGTGTGTCCGGGCGCGGCCGTCGCGCTGTGTCCGTCCGGGCCCTCCAGCGTCGGCATCCCCAGCACCCAGCTGCCGTTCGGGCTGGTGGGGACGCTCTCGCCCGAGGCGAGCGGGGCATCGCCGCTCCGACCGGTGGACTCACCAGGAGCGGCGGGCGTGGGGGCGGTCTCGCTGGGCGCGGCGCGCGGGCCCGTCCGGCGCACGCGCTGCGGACGTGAAGCTGGAGCTGGCGCCGGCGCGGACGGGGCGCTGGGGGCCGGTGTGGGCGGCGGCAGGTAGCGCACGTCCAGCTCGAGCGTGGCGGGCGCGGGCGGCTTGGGCGGCGGCGGGGGCGGGCTCCGCCGCTCCAGGACGAGCATCACCGCCGCGTGCAGCGCGACCGACAGCAGCAGCGCGATGGCGGGTCGCCGGAGACGCATCGTTCCTTTGAACACCCTGGGCAGGGAGGTGTTGAGGGGTCGTCCGCTCCTCTGGCGCGGCTTCCCAAGGGTACGCTGGCCCACCCTCCTCTTGGCCAGAGGGGGAAGTCGACGGGCGCGCCTGCCTGGAGGGCGTTACGTAGCGGCCTTCACCCACGGCGCAGGGAGGATGGAGTGTCGTCAACAGAAGTGGAGGCGCAGAGGAGGGGCCTGCCGCTGCGGATGCTCATCGGCGCCAGCGTCCCGCTCCTGATTGTGGGGTCGCTGCACTACTACCTGGCAAAGCGGCTCTTCACCGACGCGGGGATTCACGGGCCGTGGGCGGTGGCGGGGTATCTGGCGCTCTTCGGGCTCCTGCTCGTGGTGGTGATGGGGTTCCGGTTCGCGCGCGGCGAGCACCGGACGCTCGCCGTGGTCAGCGCCTGGGTCTCGCACCTGTGGATTGGCGCCTTCGCGCTCTTGGTGGCGCTGATGCCGGTGCTGGACCTGCTGCGCGTCTTGGGCGGGTGGGTGTGGCCCGCGCGCTTCGCGGACCGGCTGGCGGCGGGGCAGCTGCAGGCCGGCATCGCGGTGGCGCTCGTGGGCGTGGCACTGCTGGCGGGCATCGCGTCGGCGCGCGGCAAGGCGAAGATTGAGCGCGTGGAGGTACCCATCCCCGGGCTGCCCCCCGCGTTCGACGGCTACCGCATTGCGCAGGTGAGCGACATCCACATCGGTCAGACGCTCGGGAAAGACTTCCTGGCGCGGATGGTGGGGCAGGTGAACGCGCTTCAGCCGGACGCCATCGCCATCACGGGCGACCTCATCGACGGGCAGGTGGACGCGCTGAAGGACGAGGTGGCGCCGCTCTCCGGTCTGCGCGCGAAGGACGGCGCGTTCTTCGTCACCGGCAACCACGAGTACTACTACGACGGCTTCGGCTGGGAGGACGCGGTGCGCCGGCTGGGCGTGACCGTGCTGCACAACTCCCATCGGCTGGTGCAGCGGGGCGACGCCGCGCTCGCGCTCGGTGGCATTCCGGACCACGACGGCGCCAGCTTCGGCGCGCCCACGCGGATGGACCGGACCTTCGCTGGAGCGCCAGAGGCCGCGCCGCGCGTGCTCTTGGCGCACCAGCCGCGCAGCGTGCGGTTCACCGCCGGGCACCGCGTGGCCCTCCAGCTCTCCGGGCACACGCACGGCGGTCAGTTCTTCCCGTGGATGCTCTTCATCCGGTTTCAGCAGCCCGTCGTGAGCGGGCTCGCCAAGCTGGGCGAAGGGTGGGTCTACACGTCGCGGGGCACGGGCTACTGGGGTCCGCCGCTGCGCCTGGGCGCGCCGCCGGAGATTACGGAGCTCATCCTCCGTCCGGCCTAGAGCGCCGACCAGGTTACCTCCCGTCGCCGAGAGCGACGATCCGCTTCGCCGGGCGGCGTCGGCCGCCCTTGAAAGACCGACCCGTTTTCCGGCGGGCGGCCTCCTTGCGCGGCTCGCGGCTCGTCGCTTCGGCTCGGTCCGGTAACCTGGTCGGCGCTCTAGAGCCGGCGGTTCTCGCCGATGTCCCTTGAAATACCGACCCGTATTCCGGCGGGCGGCCTCCTTGCGCGGCTCGCGGCTCGTCGCTTCGGCTCGGTCCGGTAACCTGGTCGGCGCTCTAGAGCCGGCGGTTCTCGCCGATGTCCATCACCCAGAGCCGCTCCTCGGGGAAGCCGTGGGAACGGAAGAACGCGCGGATCCGCTCGGGAGGCTCGCCCAGCGGCTCGTCCGTGAGCCTGAACGTCCCCCAGTGCATGGCCACCAGCGTGCGCGCGCCGAGGTCGAGGAAGGCCTGGCCCGCCTCGTCCGGGTCCAGGTGCTGGGACTGCATGAACCAGCGCGGCTCGTAGGCGCCGATGGGCAGCAGCGCCCAGTCGATGGGCCCCAGCCGCTCTCCAATCTCCTTGAAGCCGTCGAAGTAGGCGGTGTCCCCCGCGTGGTAGACCGTGCCCTCCGGCGAGCGCAGCACGAAGCCGCCCCAGAGCGCCTGGTTCCGAGTCCATGGTGCGCGCTGCGACCAGTGGCGGGCGGGGACCAGCGTCACCTCCAGGTCGCCTTCGCGGTGCGTCTGCCACCAGTCCAGCTCCACAATCCGCGTGAGGCCAGCGCGCTGCAGCCAACGGCCGTTGCCCAGCGGCACGATGTAGAGCGCGCGCGGGCCGATTTGTCGGAGGCTCGGCAGGTCCAGGTGGTCCAGGTGGTTGTGGCTCACTGTGACAACGTCAATCGGCGGCGCCTGCGCCACCGTCAGCGCGGGCGGGACCCGTCGCGCCACCGCGCCGCCCAGTCGCTTGGAGAAGACCGGGTCCGTCGCCACCAGCTTCCCGCCCAGGCGCGCGAGGAACGTCGCGTGGCCAATCCAGGTGAGCGAAGGCGCAGGGCCGAGGAGCGCGGCCGGGTCTGCCGTCCGCACCGGTGCGCGGAAGCCGCTCCGGTCCTTGGCCACGCCGCGGCCGAGCAGGGGGTCCAGGACCTTCCACCGGAGCAGCTCCGCCGGGCTGCGAGCGGGGGAGGGTGTCCGGTCGTCGAAGTTGCGCGGGCTCATGCGGTCCTCCCGGCGGCGAGCCGCTCCACGCGGCGCTGGTCCGCGACCTGGCGAAAGAGCGCGTTGGCGCGGAGCGCGCGCGTCAGCCATTCGATGAGCCGCGGGAACGCGCTGCCCACAGCGAGCAGCGGGCGCATGGGGATGCGGCTCACCACCACCTCCCCGATGTCACGCTCCACCGCGCGCAGGACCGCGCGGGCCACTGCGTCCGGCGGCGACGTACCGAGCCAACCGGGTGCGCGGACGCCGTAGTGCACCGACTGTGTGGCGTAGATACCCGCGTCAGAGATGAACCCCGGGCAGATGGCCGATGCGCTCACCGCGCTCCCCTGTGCCTGGAGGCTGGCCCGCAACGCGCGGGTGAAGCCCACCACGCCGTGCTTCGTGGCGCAGTACGCCTCGCTGAAGGCCGCCGGCGCCAGCCCCGCCAACGAGGCGATGTTCACAATGTGGCCTCTTTGTCGGGTAAGCATGTCCGGCAGGACCAGCCGGCTCAGCGTCATGGGCGCCGTGAGGTTCACCTGGAGGGTGCGCTGGAGGTCCTCCATCCGAACATCTTCGAAGTGCGAGACCGAGTCGACTCCGGCGTTGTTGACGAGCAGGTCGATGGCGCCCAGCGCGGCGCGGCTGCGGTCCACCAGCAGGGCAAGGGCAGCCGGTTCAGAGACGTCCGCCGGCACCACGTGCACCTCCGCACCTGATTTCGCCAGCTCCGCCCGGACGCGCTCCAGGCCCGCCTCGTCCCGCGCCGAGAGCACCAGGCGCACGCCCCGCTTCGCCAGGGCTTGCGCCAGGGTGACCCCGATTCCGCGGGAAGCTCCCGTCACCAGGGCACCACAACCCGCAAGCTCCAGCCTCTTCTTCTGCGCAGTTTGCATTGATGCTCCGTTTAAGTACGGTGTACGTTATTCACGTAATCAAGAGGCTGCAGGAGATCAAGTCGGGATGGGGCGACCGCCGAAGTTCTCCAGGGAGCGTGTGGCGCAGGTGGCGCTGGGGCTGGTGGACCAGCAGGGACTGGACGCGCTGTCGATGCGCACGCTTGCGCGCGCCCTCGGGACCGGGCCGATGACGCTCTACAACCACGTGACGGACCGTGAGCACCTGGACCTCCTGGTGGTGGACGCCGTGTTCGACGAGGTGCGCTGGCCGCCCGTGCCCTATGAGGACTGGCGGGAGGAGGTGACGGAAATCTCCACGGCGGTCTGGCGCGCGGTGCGGGCGCATCCCCGGGCCATTCCGCTCATCCTCACCCGGCGCAGCGGGTCTCGCGCGGTGCTCGAAGTGGCCGAAGCCATCATCTCCGCGTTCTCCCGCGGAGGGTTGCGCGGCCCGGCGCTCCTCGTCGCCTTCCGCGCGGTCACCGCCTACGTGATGGGCTTCGCCCAGGCAGAGCTGGCCGGTCCGCTGGCCGCGGAGGCAGGCGAGTCGAAGGAGCACCTCATCGCCAGGATGCGGCAGCTTCCGCGGGAGAAGTTCCCGTCGCTCGTCGCGCTCTCCGCCGTGGCGGCGCGAAGCGACGCGGTGACCGAGTTCAACAGCGGTCTGGCTGCGCTGCTGGACGGGCTGGCAGCGCGCGGAGCTTGAAGAGCCCCTTGATTGGAGTTGATGGCCTCACCCGCTCGCCTCGAGGAGGAAACCGGCCCTGGCCGGCCATCGCGCCCTCAGGCGCCTCCCCCGCTCGCCTCGAGGGTTGCGCCTTCAGGCGCATAGTCGAGAGGCGGCGCAGACCCACGCACGGCACCTTGGCGGCTTGTTTCGAGCAGGGCGTAGCGAGGCATGCGGCGTCCGCTTCGCGGAGCCCGTTCCAAGGCAGCGCAGTTGTCCTTGAGGAGCCGGGACAGGGCCGGGGTTCTGTCGTGGGTGCCTGGATGTTTTCCGCGGAGGTTGCCCGGTCCTCGGTGGAGTCGGTGCTGTCGCCCGTGCAGCAGGAGCCCGGGCGTTCCGGCGCACCTCCCGCGCGACGAGGTCCGAAAGTGGTCGACCGGTCGACCAGCCGTTGAGCTCAGGCTGAGGAGCCAGGGAAATCTCCAGCAATCGCAAACGGATGGATGCGTGGCAGGTATGACACCTCGTGGTCGACCATGTGGTCGACCATTCATGAGTCGGCGCCACTGCACTTCAGGGGTGCATGTCTGCTGGGCTTTTGCCCCGGCCAGGCCGGTTCCGCGCGAAGGTGGTCGACCGGTCGACCCCTTTGGGGTCTTCCGGCCCAGGAGCGCGGGCCGAAGACGTTCAGCGCGGGCGAACGCGGCACCTCGATGAAGTGCTTCGCCGTACGACGCGCGCCGCGTTCAGCGAGGGCCTCGGCACTCGTTCCACTTCGGCCGCCAGGCAGCGGGAGACGGCGCGCGTTCGGCTGAGCGTGCAGGCTCAGTCGGAGTGCGGCAGCTGGGCTCCCACGGCGAAGGTGACAGCACCTCCTCAACCGAGGCTGGAGCTCTCCTCCGCGGAACCCATTTGGGCGCCCACGACGGAGCCCTGTACACACTGACCTCCTCAGGGATAACTGCACTGAGGACCGGTTCGCGCTCAGGGAGGCGGACGCTGGAGGCCTCAAAGCCAATGGGGCACGCCTCGTGCGTGGCTCTGCCCAGAAGCTACTGCCGAGCGACGCGGCCGAGGAGCGACTGCGCCCGCTCGATCAGCTCCTGCAGCTCCACGCGCTCCGCCCGACCGGCGGCTGCGTCCCGCGCCATCGCGGAGACCTGTGCCAGGTCGAACCCTCGGGCGTGCGGGCTCTGGCGCAGCACCTCTGCGGTCGCCATCACGGCGGTGGCGAAGCGCAGGTCAGCGCGCGCGTCCTCGAACCGCGATGCCACATTCTCCGGAGTCAGTGCGAACTGGCGCTCCGTCGCGACCTCGCCGCGCGGCGCCTTCGCCCGCACCCGTGCAACTGCCCATCCGCCCTCGTTCGCCGCGCCTTCTGCCAGCTCCACCTCGTAGAGAGCCGTGACCGTGTGCCCGGCCCCGAGCTCCCCTGCGTCCACCTTGTCGTTGCGGAAGTCGGTGTCCGCCACGTCGCGGTTCTCGTAGCCGACCAGCCGGTAGCGCACGACGCGCGAATCGAACGCCACCTGGATCTTCACGTCCTGCGCCACCACCTCGAGGACGCTCCCCAGCTGCTCCTGGAAGACGCGGCGGGCCTGCGCCACCGAATCCACGTAGAAGGCATTCCCGTTCCCCTTGTCGGCCAGCTGCTCCATCAGGTTGTCCTGGTAGTTGCCCATCCCGAAGCCCACCGTGGAGAGCGTCACGCCCTTCTTCACGTAGCTGGCAATCTGGCGCAGCAGCTGGTCGTGGCTTGTCGCGCCGACGTTCGCGTCGCCGTCGGAGAGGACGATGACGCGGGACTCGGACTGGGCGTCCAGTGTCCGCATCGCCTGCTGGTAGGCGAGGGTCAGCCCGGCGCCCATCGCGGTGGAGCCGTTCGCGGAGAGCGCGTCAATTGCCTCGGCGATGCGCGCTTTGTGCTCCAGGCCCGTCGGCGGGAGGACCACGCGGACATTGCCCGCGTACGTCACCAGCGCCACCGAGTCGCCGTCGTTCAGGTTGTCCAGCAGAATGCGCAGCGCGCGCTGGGCGAGCGGAAGCTTGTCCGGGCTCTGCATGGAGCCGGAGACATCCACCAGGAAGGTCAGGTGTGCGGGCTTCCGCTCCCGGATGGACAGCCGCTTCGCCTGCAGGCCCACGCGCAGCAGGTAACGGTTGGGCTGAAACGGCGACGGCGCCGCGTCCAGGTAGGCGGCCAGTGGGCCGGAGTCCGGTGACGGGTAGTCGTAGCGGAAGTAGTTGAGGAACTCTTCCACGCGCACGCTCTCCGTTGGAGGCAGCATCCCCGCGCGGAGCTTCCGGCGTGACAGCGCGTAGCTGGCCGTGTCCACGTCGATTGCGAAGGTGGAGACGGCGTCCTCGCGGGCGGAGATGAAGCCGTTCACGCCCCAGTCCTGGTAGCCCTCACCGCTGCGAATGGGCTCCGAGGGCAGACCCAGCCCCGCGAATCCCAGCCCACCTCCACCCGCGCCACTGCCGCGCGTCCCCAGGCCGACGATGTGTCCCGCACCGGCCCCGATGCCGCTCTCGAGCCCTCCGAGCGAATGTTGAATTCCGGTGCCCAGCCCCTCAGGTCCAAACACCTTCGAGGCGAGCCGTTCGGTGTGCGCGTTGACCTGAGCTGGGGCGGGTATAGGCGCGCGGTCCATCTTCGCCTCTGGTGCGCGGGGCGTGACGACCCTCCGGTAATAGCCCTCGGACGCGGTGCTCGTGTCGCTGGGTGGCGCGTCGTGACGTGGGACGAAGGAGAGCGCGGCGATGGTGGTGCCACCTGCGACCAGGGTGAGCACCCCGGCGCGCGCGGCGAGGCGATTGCGCTTCAGCATGGAGACCTTCCCGTGAACCGAATGCTGCTTCCGACAGCGTGTCGCCGGACTGGGTTCCGGGATGCGGTGTCAGGTGCTTGGCCGGTTGCACGCGGCGGGCTGGGCTCCAGCCGCGCCGGGGCTTAAGCTTGGAGGTGTGAAGGCACTGCACCGACGGCCGGCGACCTATGCAGATCTTGAAGCGCTCCCAAAGAGCATGGTCGGACAAATCGTTGACGGCGAGCTGATCGCGCTTCCGCGTCCCGCGGTGGGTCATGCGCGCGTCACGTCTGTCCTGGGCGCGACCGTCGGTGGGCCTTTTGACTTTGGAAAGGGCGGGCCGGGCGGGTGGTGGATTCTGGACGAGCCGGAGGTTCACCTGCACGAGGATGTCCTCGTCCCAGACCTCGCGGGCTGGCGCCGAGAGCGCCTTCCCTTGCCGACCTCCCCCTCGGAGCCTTTCCTTACGCTCGCGCCCGATTGGGTCTGCGAAGTGCTGTCTCCATCGACCGCATCTCTCGACCGTGTGAAGAAGAAGCACATCTACGCGCGCGAAGGTGTTTCACATCTCTGGCTCATCGACCCGCTCGCTCGGACGCTCGAAGTTCTGCGCCGTGAGGGAGACCGATGGGTGGAGATGGGCTCCTTTGCCGGTGAGGTGTCGGTCCGGGCTGAGCCCTTTGACGCCATCGAGCTGGACCTGGCGGCGCTCTGGCTCCGGGACGAGAGTCCGGCGCCCTGACTTCGTTGTGAGCGGGAGTCAAGCCGCGGCGCACCCGATTCAGAACTTGCGACCTGGGACGACTGGCTTTGTCACAACAGTCAGACCCCTTCGCGCAAGGAATCGTTCATGCGTTTCACGTCACCCGCCCTCACCGTGGCCATGGGCCTGGCACTCCTCTCTGGATGCGGCGCAACCGGCGAGGATCCGGGGGGATTGACGGAGGAGGCAAGCGCAGCGACGGCGTCGGTTCCTCGCGAGATTCACCTCTTCACCGGCACGAACCATGTCGTGTGCGGCTCAAGCAGCCAGGTCTTGAGCGCGACGTGCACGCGGGCGCAGGCGGTGGACGCGTTCAGGGTCATCCTCGTCGATCCGAAGACGGGTGAAGTCGCGCTGCGGAGGGCGGGGGCCTATGTGGCGCTCGAAGCCGGTGGGACGAGGCTCATCGCGAACAGCACGTCCATCGGGACGCGAGAGCGGTTCAAGCGGGTCCGGGTGGGTGAGGGGTTGATTGCGCTCAGAGCGTCCAACGGGCTGTACGTCGCCGCGGAGGGCGGAGGCGGGTCCACGCTGGTCGCAAACCGGACCGCCATCGGAGCCTGGGAGACCTTCCGTGAGGTCGCGGTGTCCGTCGTGGCGCTGCAGGCGTATTCGAAGCACTACGTCGTGGCGGAGGGCGGCGGGGACTCCCTCGTCCTCGCCAACCGCACAGCGATAGGGGGCTGGGAGACGTTTCGCCTCCTGGACTTCAGCGGCGGCCGGGTGGCGCTGCAAGCGAGCAACGGCAAGTACGTGGCCGCGGAGAACGGGGGCGGGTCGACGCTGGTCGCCAACCGCTCCGCCATCGGCGGCTGGGAGCTCTTCCAGCGAGCGTCGCGGCTCTCCAATGGCATCACCCTGCAGGCTTCGAACGGGCGGTATGTCTCCGCGGAGAACGGCGGCGGCGGCGGGTTGGTCGTGGACCGATTGCTCACGCGTGAGTGGGAGACCTTCGGGCTGGTGTGCCTGCGCGGAGAAGCGGTCTGCAACGGCGCGTGCGTGGACTTCGCCACAGACTCCGCCAACTGCGGCCGGTGCGGCACCACCTGCTCCGACCCGTATGCCTGTCACGAGGGTGCCTGTCGCCCAGCGTGCGGCGTCAACGCCGACTGTCCGGCGGGTTGGGTGTGCGCGCGCGGCGCTCTCGCCAGCGTGTGCTTGAACCCGTTGGCGTGCACGTCCTCCGCGGATTGCTCGTCCGGTGCCGCGTGCGTGGCGGGGTCCTGCGTCGCCACCCCGTCCTGCGATGCGGGCGCGGGCACCGTCTGCGTGGGCTCTGACGGCGGGGCGAAGGGGGACGGTGGCGTGCTTGCAGACGACAGTGGAGTGAAGGGGGACGGCGGCGTGCTTGCCGACGACAGCGGCGTGAGGGACGGCGGCGTGCTTGCGGACGACAGCGGCGTGAAAGGGGACGGTGGGATTCCGGTCGGCGACGGCGGGATTCCGGTCGGCGATGGCGGCGTCCTCGGTGTGCTCGCGGCCGCTCTCAGCGCCAAGCCGTACACCGAGGGGACTTGCCAGCCCGCAACGGTCAGCGGGTGGCCGCACGCCGCTCAGACCTGCAGCTACACGGTGGGAGCCCTCACGGCGACGGTGACCATGGCTAACCCACCCCCGGCACGTGTGGCGAGCTGGATTGTCGACGCCGCCGCGCTCATCCCCGCGCTCGAGGCCATCAAGCTCACAGAGCCCGCGGAGTATCAGCGCGCGCTCCTCGGGATGGCCGACCGCGTGAAGGCGCAATCCGGCAGGGTCTTCCCCCTCAGCGGCGACCTCTTCGAGGGCACCGCGCTCTACCCGTATGACCGCGGCGTGTCTGCCCAGTGCACCACGTGCTACTGCCGCATCAACTCGCTCGCCCGGTCAACCTGGTGCAAGTACCAGGAGAGTCGCGGCCAGCAGACCTATGCGGCGTGCACCACCGAGCTCGGGACGACCGGCCCGGTCAGCGCGTGGAACGCGAAGTGCCTCGAGCTCCACCGGGACGCGTTCCTGTCGAGCGCCAACCAGGGCTTCCGAGCCATCTCCTACGCCTACAACGCCACCATCGCTGCGGCCTGCCCTCCCGGGGCGTGCACGGCCAAGCAGGTGGCGGACGTGGTCGTCCGGGAGTTCACCACCGCGGCGCCGCCGTTCTGAGCGTGATTCACGCACCCCCGTTCGCGTCGAGCGTGTCGGCCGTCGGCAGTGCTCCCGAAGCTTGACCTCATGGGCCGCTTCGCTCTGCTCGAAACAACCCGGCAAAGTGCCGTGCGTGGGTTTGCGCCACCTCTCGACTATGCGCCTGACGGCGCAACGCTCGAGGCGAGCGGGGAGGCGCCTGACTGAGAACAGCTGTTCCTCCGACGAAATGGCCGGCCAGGGCCGGTTTCCCCTCGAGGCGAGCGGGGGGCGGGGGAGCGGCGCCCTCCCTCCTCGAAAACGCAACGGCGCGGGCCCAGCGAAGGGCACCGCGCCGTTGAACACTGCCGTCGACCTTTTTCAGCTGCGCGGCGAAGGCGTCGTGGGCATGCCGGCTTCCTTCCACCCCAGCATCCCGTCCGAGAGCACATTCACGTCGCTGTAGCCGGCGTGAGCGGCCTTGGAGGCTGCGGCCTGGGAGGCGCTGCACTGGGTGTTGGCGCAGTAGAACACCAGCTTGGTGTCCTTCTGCTCCGGGAGCTCCTTGGCGATGTCGTACTTCTTGTAGTTGGTCAGCAGCCGGGCGCCGGGGATGACGCCGTTCTTGGCGCGGAACTCGGGGCTGTTCGCGTCGAGCACCACCGCCTTGCTCTCCTTGTTCAGACTGGCGAGCTCATTGACGGTGACATTCCGGACGTTGGCGTTCTTCTTGTCGCCGTCACACGCGAGCGCGGCGGGCGCGACGAGCGTGGCGACGAGGGCGGCTGCGAGGGCGAGCTTCTTCATGGGCTGCTCCAGGGTTTGGTTGAGGTTCGCGCATCCTAGCGCGCCGAAAGGGACGGGCACTCCGCCTGTCCCGGCGATTCAGCGGACGGGCCCCTGGGCGCAGCGAACGGTCTTAGAGTGTCCGTTTCCGGGCACGGGCCAGCTCGGCGGCTTTTAGGAGCGCCTCCTCCATTGGCCGCGGGTCCGCCCGTCCCGTCCCGGCGAGGTCGTACGCGACTCCGTGGTCGGGTGAGGTGCGAGGGACGGGGAGGCCGAGCGTGACGTTCACGGTGCGGACGAAGTCGAGCGTCTTGGCGGCCACCAGGCCCTGGTCATGAAACAGGGCCAGCACCGCGTCGAACCCGAAGCCCTTGCCGGCCGCGCGCGCGAAGAGGCCGTCCGCAGCGAACGGCCCGTGGCAGTCCACGCCCGCCTTCCGCGCGCCGGCGACGGCAGGGGCGATGATGCGCTGCTCCTCCGTACCGAGCAGGCCGCCCTCCCCGGCGTGGGGGTTGAGGCCACACACCGCCAGCTTCGGACGACGGCCCAGCAGCGGCGCCAGTGAGTCCGAGAGCAACTTCAGCTGGGCGATGAGCCGGGGCCGCTTGAGCGCCCCGGAGAGCTTCGCGATGGGCAGGTGGTTGGTGGCCAGCGCGACCTTCAGCCGCGGCCCGTCCATCAACATCAGGACGTCCCGGCCAAACGCCGCAGCCAGCACCTCGGTGTGGCCCATGAACGGCACGCCGGCGCGGGAAATCTGCTCCTTGGACACTGGCGCGGTGCACAGCGCGTCCACCACCCCCGCGCGCGCGGCGTCGATGGCCGCCATCACATAGTCGTACTGGGCACGCCCGCCCTCCCGGCTTGGCGCGCCTGGCTTTCGCCGCGCCTGGGCCAACCGGGACACCTCGCACAGCGTGGGGCCGATGGGGCGCTCGCGCAGGGGCAGCGCGCCGCGGGCGTAGCGCGCGAAGGCCGGCAGTTTCGCCAGGGACGCATCCCCGAAGACCACCGGCACCAGCGCCCGCGTCACCGCCCTCGATTGGAGCGCGGCCGCCACCACCTCCGGGCCGATGCCCGAGGGGTCTCCCAGGGAGATGGCGACGAGAGGCCGCTTCAGATTTTCGTCTCGACCGCCGCCGCCTGCCGGAGCTCCTGCACGTACTGCTCGGTGTAGCGCTCCAGCTGGTTCTTCAGCAGCGAGTCCTTGAGCTGCTCCTTCACCTCGTCGAAGGACTTCACGGCGACGGTCCTCCGGTCCTCCACCTTGATGACGTGCCAGCCGAACTTGGTGCGCACGGGCTCCGAGACTTCACCCGTCTTCAGGCCGAAGGCGGTGCGCTCGAACTCGGGCATCATCACGCCGCGCCGGAAGTAGCCCAGGTCTCCGCCGTCCGGCGCCGAGGGGCCTTCGCTCTTCTTCTTCGCCAGCTCCGCGAAGTCCACGCCGGGCTTGCGCGCCTCCAGCACCAGCACCGCCGCCTTGGCCCGCGCCTTCTCGACTTCCTCGGGCGTGGCCTTGGCCGTCACCTGCACCACGATGTGCCGCGCGTGAACTTCGGGGTCCTCGCCCTCCAGCCGCGAGTACTTGGCGTACTCCGCCTTCAGCTCCTCGTCCGACACCTTCACCTTGCTGCGGACCTTGAGGTTGATGAGCTTGAGCCTCGCCAGGTGCTTGCGCATGAAGTCGCGGTAGGTGGGCATGGTGTAGCCGGACTCGCGCAGCAGCTGTTCGAACTGCGCCTGGTCCAGGTTGTTCTGGCGGCGCACGTCCTCCATGCCCGCCTCGAGGTCCTGGTCGGTCACCTCAATGTTCAGCTCTTTGATTTGCGCCTCGAGCAGCTTTTCGCCGATGAGCACGTCCAGCGCCCGCTTCATGAGGTCCGCCCGCAGCTGGGCGCGCTTCTTGGGGTCCCTCTCCGCCGTCGCCTTCGCCAGCTCCGGACCCACGCGCTGCTCCACCTCGGAGAGCGCCACGATGTCGCTGTTCACCACCGCCGCCACCCGGTCCACCAGCTCCGCGTACGCCGGCCCGGTCCCCAGCAGGGACAGGCCCAACGCCGACAGCATCCCCTTCACCCACGCTCGCTTCATCGCCTGCTCCTTCAAGATTCTAAAGAACACGTCCGCGCCGGCTTCGTTCAAACCAGGCGTCAATTCAAGGCTCCGCCACCCGCGCGCCGCTCTGCGTCTTGCCGGTGATGGACTGCAGCGTCTGCTCGTTCACCTTCACGGTCGCCTTGTCCTTCAGCGCCTTGAGGTATTCGGCCTCCGCCTGGCTGCGCCGCTCCTTCAGCAGCCGGTCCTCCACCACCTTGCGCACCTCGGCCAGCTCCTTCTTGCGCGCCGGCCGCCGCTCCATCACCCGGAAGATGTGGAAGCCGTACTCGCTCTCCACGATGTCCGAGATGGCGCCCACCGCGAGGGAGAAGCAGACCTCGTCGAACCTTGGAGGCATCACGCCACGCGCGAAGAAGCCGAGGTCCCCGCCGACCTTGGCGTCCGCGGAGAGGGAGTACTTGCGCGCCAGCTCCGCGAACTTCTTCCCGGCCCGGAGCTGCGCCTGGAGCTTCTTCGCGTCATCCAGCCCCTTCACCACAATCTGCGCCGCCCGGACTTCTTCTGGCTCCTGGAACTCGGCGGTGTGGGCTTCGAAGTGCCGGCGGATCTCCTCCTCGGTCACCGCCACGCGCGGGTAGACGTGCTCCTGGAAGAGCTTCTCGATGGAGAGCATCACCGCGGTGCGCGCCTTCATCTCCGCCATGGAGAGCTGGCCCTGGGTGAGCGCTTCGTTGAAGCCTTCGGCCGGGTAGTCAGAGCTGATGCGCAACAGGCCGCGGTCAATCTCCTCAGGCGAGACGGTGACGTTGTTCTTCCGCGCGTCCTGCGTCAGCAGCATGCGGTCAATCAACGTCTGCGCGAGCGACCGCTTGAACGGGTCCACCTGCTCCGGCGTGTGCGGCTCCACCGGGTCAATCGACTTCAGCTCGCGGGCCAGCTCGTGCTCGAAGTCCGACCGGGAGAGGATTTCCCCGTTCACCATCGCCACGACGTTGGGGTCTTCCTTGTCCTTCTGCTGCTCCGGGCAGCCGCAGAGGCAGGCGGCCGCCAGCAGCAAGCTCACTGCCTGTCTGGCCTCAGTGCTCACTGTTGGCAGTCTTGGCGGCCGAAAGCGGTGCGGGGGCGGGCGGGCTTGCGACGGGCGGCGGGAGGAAGCCCACCGGCGGCAGCTTGGGCTCCTTGGCGGGCGCCTTCACGTCCACCTCCAGCTTGGAGAGCGCGGCGTCGCTCACCTGGTAACCGGACTTGCGCTTGAGGTCCTCCACCAGCCGCGCGTAGTTCTGGTTCTTCCGCTCAAACAGGATGTAGCCCTGGATTTGCGACTTCACGTTGGCGTCCGCCAGCGTCAGGTTGAGCGCCTGCGTCCGCCCCTGCAGCTTGAGCACGTGGAAGCCCTTGGGCGTCTCCACCACCTTCGAGTGAAGCTCGCCCACCGTCTGCAGCTGCGAGGCGACCGCCGCCACCTCTGCGCCGTACTGCGTGGTCAGCTCCTCGAGCGACAAAAAGCGCATGTCCCCGTCCAGCGGCCGCGTCTTGGGCTCTTCGGAATTCGTGCGCGCCAGCTCGCCGAAGGCCGCGAAGTCGAGCGGGTTCTGCGCCTTCGCGCGGGTCAGCAGCTCCTCCGCCTTCGCCTTCTTCTCGGCGCGGGTGGCGTCGCCGGCGGGCGCGGCGAGGAAGATGTGGACCATCCGCACCATCTCCGGCTTCACGTAGTCGCCCTTGTGCTTCTCGTACCAGGCGGTGACCTCGGTGTCCGGGACCGGGTCCGGCTTCTCCTCGTACTCCTGCCGGAGCAGCCGCTGGACCATCACCTGCTTGGCGGTGTGGATGACGTCCGGGTCGTTCGCCATCCCGCGGCGGATGGCTTCGGCGGCGAGCAGCTCGAAGCGGGCAATGCCCTCCACGTACTCCTTCCGCTGCTCCAGCGTCTGGTAGCGGGCGCGGGCGTGGGCGTTCATCTCCGCGAAGCGGGCGGTGAGCTCCTCCGCGGTGATGGAGTCCTTGCCGTAGGTAGCCACCGGCGTGCCCCCTCCAGCGCGGTTGTGGCGGAAATCCATCGCGGTCCCGCCTTTGTCACAAGAGCTGCAGGCGGCCGCAAGACAGCACAGCGTCAGGACGCGTCCAAGAGCCATGGCGGCCACCTCCCTATCGCCTACAGGCTTCAAACGCCAGCGTCCCTGGCAGCTGCTACGGTGCCCGCCCTCCGTGCGCATCTTCCAGCCCCTGCGCGAACGCTCCATCGCCCTCGTCTTCGGCAGCCAGGTCTTCTCGTCCATGGGCGACGAGCTCAACCGGGTGGCCGTGGTCTGGCTGGGGACCGGGCTGTGGGGCGCGGGCGCAGGCTATCTCCTGGCCCTGCATGCCGCCTGTGCGTTTGTCTGCAGTCTGCTGGGTGGCCGGGTGGCCGAGCGGTTTGACGCCCGTCGGACGCTCATCGTGGCCGACATTGTCCGCGGCCTGGCCGTCCTCTCCATCCCCGTCGGCGTCACCGCCGGCCTGCCGGTGCAGCCCCTGCTGTTGGGCGCCACCGCCACCTGCGCGTCCTTCAGCGCCTTCTTCGACCCGGCCCTGCGCTCCTCGCTGCCCACCCTGGTGACGTCGAGGGAGCTGCTCCACGCGACCAACGCCCTGATGGAGAGCACCATGCGCTTTGCCCGGGTGCTGGGACCGGGGCTGGTGGCGCTGCTGGGTCCGCTCATCCCGCCCATCCACCTGTTCACGCTGGACGCGGCGACTTTTGCCATCTCGGCGCTGGCCATCGCAAAGGTGAGCGCGCAGCGCTTTGCCGGCGCCGCGGTCCACGCCGCCACGCACGAGCGCGATGAAGGCGGCGGCCTCCGGGCGGTGCTGCGCCTGGTCTCCCGCACGCCCGTCATCCGCTACATCGTCATCTCGGGCGCCTGGGTCTCCGCGGCGTGGACTTTTGTGCTCCCGCTGGGGTTTGGTTTGCTCGTCCGCGAGCGCACCCCGCAGGACCTTTCAGCCCTGGGCGCCGTCCTGACCGCCTACGGCGTGGGGAACGTCGC
The DNA here is from genome assembly GCA_044230055.1 of Myxococcaceae bacterium. Classification (GTDB taxonomy): domain Bacteria; phylum Myxococcota; class Myxococcia; order Myxococcales; family Myxococcaceae; genus JBGART01. The sequence goes on from JBGART010000003.1 coordinate 272,256, forward strand.
CTCGAACGTCCTCATCCCCAGCTTCAACGTCCGCGCGGAGAGCCTGATGTTCGGCGGCCGGCTGATGGCGGGGCTGGGCTTCCTCGCCTTCGCGCTGGCGCCCAGCACGCCCTTGATGTGGGCGGCCGCCGCCTTCGCCGCCGCGGGGGGACCGGCCACGGACGTGGGCTTCCTGAGCCTCCTGCAGGCCCGCTACGACGCGCGGTCGCTGGCGCGGGTCTACCGGCTGAACCTCGCGGCGTCCTACGGGATGATGGTCTTGATGTTCTTCCTGTCCCCCTGGCTGGTGAAGGCGGTGGGCGTGGCCACCCTCATTGAGCTCTGCGCGCTGGTCCTCATTGCCGCCGGGGTCATCGGACTGGTGCGTTTTGGCAGCCGCCAGGGCTCGCCGGCCACCCCCTCAGGCGGTGGGTGATTTCGGCCCTATCTGCCCTGGCCAGTGTGCAATCCAGTCGTCACTGAGGTTGGAGCACGGCCGCACCAGCCTTGTCGCCAGGTCCCTGTGGCAAGTGGGGTTTCCAGGGGGGCGTGTGCCTTGCAATCCCTCCTGCGCCCCTGACTATCGTCAGGGCACCGAAGAGGGAGCACATGAAGACTCCTGCTGACCTGTCCGCGAAGCAAATCATCGCAGCCCTTATGGGGCCTGGCCTCTTCGTGCTCGCGTTGGACTCCGCGGTGGAGCACTTCGTCGGGAAGGGTGGGGTGGACAACAAGCTTCAGCTCATCCCTGCGTTCTTCGGCCCCATCGCGGGCGCGCTTCTGATTGTGCTGGCCATCCGCAAGTTGCGCCTGAGTGAGGGCGCCGTGCGGCTCGTCCTGCGCGCGGTTGGCGGGCTCTCCACGTTGGTGGGCCTGGCCGGGGCGGTCTTCCACGTGCTGCCGCTCATCGAGGACCTGAGCGATGAGGAGCTCACCCGGGGCGCGCTGGAAGGCGCCATCGGCTCTGCCCCGCCGCTCATCGCCCCGCTGGCCTTCGCCGCGTTCGGGACCCTGCTGGTTGCGCTGGCTTCTCCCCGCCTTGTCATCGCCTTCCGCCGCAGCGCCGAGGGCGCAGCGCAGGGCGCGCCCATTCCGATTGCAGATGTCCGACGAAAAGCGGGCTAGTGTGCCCGTGTAGTCCGCAGGACGCCTGCGGGTCGTCAGGGAGCAAAGACTTCTTCGCATGTTCAAACTCAAGGACGACCCCCTCCCGGCAGCCCCCTCTCGCACCGGCTTTCTCTCGGGAGCCCTGGCCCGCGCGCGGCAGCTGACGTCGGAAGGGCTGGCCCTCCCGTTCCGGGCGGATGAGGTGTACCGGGTACCCACCTCCGACGGCGCGTCCATCGCCCTCGGCCGGTATCACCCCCGCGAAGGGCGCCGCTTCCTGGAGCCGGTCATCCTCTGCCACGGGCTGGGCGCCAACCGCTTCAACCTGGACCTGGACGAGCGGCACTCCCTGGCCCGCTACCTCGCCCGTCGCGGGTACGAGACCTGGGTGCTGGAGCTGCGCGGCCGCGGCCTGGCCGGTCCGCCGCTGGACGCGACGTTTGATGACCAGGCGGAGCACGACGTGGGTGCTGCGCTGCGGACGGTGCTGTCCACCGGCGCGGAGGCGGTGACCTGGGTGGGGCTCTCCAAGGGTGGGTTGCTCCTCTACGCGCACCTGGCGAAGAACCCCTCCGCTCCGGTGAAGGCGGGCGTGGTGCTGGGCAGCCCGTTCAGCTTCGCCGTCCAGCCCGGGCTCAAGCTGTTCATTGACCGCATTGCCCCCGCGCTCAAGCTGAAGACCATTCCCACCTCGAAGATTGCCGCGCTCGCCGGACTGGGCCCGCCTCCTGGCCCCATCTCGCGCTACCTGATGCGCGCGGCGAATGTGGATCCACTCATCGCAAAGCAGGCGATGTTCAACATGGCCGCGGACATCCCCGGCGGCGTGGGACGGCAGTTCGCCCGCTGGATTGTCACGGGGAACTTTGATTCGTACGACGGCAGCTTTGACTACCGGAAGAACCTTGCGGGCGTGAGGATTCCGTTCCTCCTGCTGGCGGGCTCACGGGATTTGCTGGCGCCGCCGCTGGCCGTCGCGCGGGCCAAGGAGCACCTCGGCGGACCGGTGAAGCTTGCCATCGCCGGCAAGGCGCACGGGTTCACGGACGACTACGGGCACGGCGACCTCACCATCGGCCGCAGAGCGCCGGATGAGGTGTTCCCCATCGTCGAGGGCTTCCTCGCCGCGCAGTCCACGCGGGCGCACTGAGCCAGCGTAATCTGCATACCGTTCCATGCGAGCCACGCGTTGGTGCGTCTACATGCTGCGGTGCCGCGACGGCAGCCTGTACACGGGCGCCACGAATGACCTGCCTGCCCGGCTCGCGCGGCATCAGCGCGGCAAAGGCGCCGCGTACACCCGCTCCCGCCTGCCGGTGACGCTGGTCTTCAGCGAACGCGTGAAGGACCGCAGCGCGGCGCTCCGGCGTGAGGCCTTTCTCAAGCGCCTTCCCCGAACGAAGAAGTTGTCGCTGCTCCCTGCCGAAAATTATTGACGGGTCCGCGTCACTCGAGGGTGTCGAGGCGGCGAAGCAACCCCTTCGTCCAGGTTGACTCCGGAAAGCCGGAACCCGCAGTGTGCGCCCCCTTTTGGGCAGTTGGTCGTTCTGAGCCGGCAGAATCCTCTGGAGCCAACCTTGAAGCACTCTGCGCGAATCGGCGTCGCTTTCCTTTTCTCATTGGCATTGAGCAGCACGGTGTTCGCGGACGACGCGAGCACGCTCTCCGGCGTCGCGCGAGACGCCACCAGCCGCAAGGCAGTCGCGGACGTGGTGGTGACCTTGAGCTCGCCCGCGCTGAAGGGCGCGGAGCAGACGGAGGTCACGGACCCCAAGGGTGCCTACAGCTTCAAGGGGCTGGCGGCGGGCAGCTACTCGCTGCGCTTCGAGGGCGGCGCGTTCCGGCCGCTGGCGCGCACGGTGGTCATCGAGGCGGGCAAGAAGGTGACCGCCGACGTGGAGTTGCTGCCGGAGTCGCTCGTCGCCGAGGAGATGGTGGTGACCGGCACGCGCATCCCGAAGCTGGAGGTGGGCGCGGCGGCGCCGGTGACCACCGTGAACCGCGCGCAGATTCAGGCCTCCGGGCGCGCGTCGGTGGGCGAGATTCTGCAGACGCTGCCGGAGCAGACGGGCGGCATCAACACGCAGGTGAACAACGGCGGCGACGGCTCCACCCGCATTAACCTGCGCGGTATGGGCACGGCGCGCACCCTGGTGCTCCTGAACGGCCGGCGCATGGTGGCGGGCGGCACCGGCGCGGACTCCACGGTGGACCTGAACACCATCCCCGCGGCGGCCATCTCCCGGATTGAAATCCTCAAGGACGGGGCGTCCGCCATCTACGGCTCGGACGCGGTGACCGGCGTGGTGAACATCATCACGCGGCAGGACTACAACGGCACGGAGCTGGGCGCGTTCACCGGCCTCTCGCAGCGCGGCGACGGTCTGGTCTACGACCTGAGCTTCACCACCGGCCGGGTCACCGACCGCGGCAGCCTGCTCTTCTCCGGCGGCTACACCGGCCAGCGCCCCGTGATGGCGGGCGCGCGCTCCTTCAGCAAGTACGACACGGGCGCCTCCAGTGGCGGCTACGACTGGCCCTCTGGCCAGCTCACCGCGGTGGGCAGCGGCACCACGCCGGCGGGCCGCCTGGGCGTCCCGGGCGACGAGCCGGGTAACGCAGAGTGGCAGGCGCTGCGCGCGAAGTACCCCAAGGCGCGCACCTTCACCCGCGACGAGAGCGGCGAGTACCGCCCCTTCGTGGGCCCCGCGGTGACCGACGCGGGCGGCGACACGTACAACTACCAGCCGGAGAACTACCTGGTGACGCCGCAGAACCGGCTGAGCCTGTTCTCTACCGGTACGCTGCGCCTCTTCGGCACCGCGCAGGGCTACTACGAAGCCATCTACACCCACCGCGAGTCGGACCAGATGCTGGCGCCGGAGCCGCTGGTGGGCGAGGCCGAGGGGCTGACCCTCTCGAAGGACAACGTCTACAACCGCTTCGGGGTGGACTTCTTCGCCTTCCGCCGCCGGCTGGTGGAGTTCGGCAACCGCCGCTTCGCGCAGGACGTGGACACCTTCCGCCTGGTCACCGGCGTGCGCGGCGAGTTCATGCCCACCTGGCACTGGGACCTCTTCGTCAACTATGGCCGCACGCAGGGCGTGTCGACGAAGGAAGGGCTCCTGCAGCGCAGCAAGCTGGCCAACGCGGTGGGGCCCAGCTTCATCGACGATGAGGGCAACGCCGTCTGCGGCACCCGCGACGCGCCCATCGCCGACTGCGTCCCCATCAACCTGATGGGCGGGCCGGGCAGCATCACCACGGGGATGCGCGACTACCTTACGTACAAGGGCACCGCGCGCGGGTTCAACCAGCAGATTGTGGCGGGCGCCTCCACCGCCGCGGAGCTGGTGCGGATTGGCAACGCCGCCAGCCCGCTGGGCGTGGCCGCTGGCTTCGAGCACCGCCGCGAGTCCGGCAGCTTCGTGCCCGACCCGCTGACCGCGCAGGGCGATACCACCGGCAACAAGGGCCAGGAGACCTCCGGCGGCTACCAGGTCAACGAGGGCTTCGTGGAGCTGAACCTCCCGCTGCTCGGGCGCTTCGGCAACTTCGCCGGCGCCGGGAACCTCTTCGAGCTCTCCGCTGCGGGCCGCTTCGTGAACTACAACACCTTCGGGAACAACTTCTCCTACAAGCTCGGCGCGCGCGTCAGCCCCGTGCAGGACTTCACCCTGCGCGCCACGTACTCCACCGCCTTCCGCGCGCCCACCATCAGCGAGCTGTACGCGGGCCTCTCAGATGACTTCCCGAACGCGGCGGACCCGTGCGCCGGCCGCGTGAACGACGGCGGGCCGTTGGACCACGCGTGCGATGAGCAGGGCGTGCCGGATGACCTCGCGGACGACCAGGGTGGCCAGGTCCGCACCCGCGTGGGCGGCAACACCGCGCTGAAGCCGGAGACCGCCCGGTCCTTCACCATCGGCGCCGCCTTCCAGCCGCGCTTCGCCAAGGACTTCGAGCTGACCGTCGACTACTACAACCTCGATGTCCGCAACACCATCACCTCGGTGGGCGCGCCGGTCATCCTCGCCAGCTGCTACCCCGCGCAGGGCGGGGCGCCCTCCTACTGCGACCGGATTCACCGCGGGAAGGACGGCCACATCCGGAGCATCGACGACCCGGTCTCCAACGTCGGCGGCGACGCGATGGGCGGCATTGACCTGCAGGTTGACTACTCGCCGCAGACCCCGATTGGCCGGCTGGGCTTCACCGCGAACATCAACTGGCTGGCCTTCTACACCACGACGTTCGGCGATGGCCGGGTGGTGAACGGCCGCGGCGTCTATGACCTCTCGCCCACCGGGACCGGCGGCATCTACCCCGCGTTCAAGGGCAACTTCGGCATCAACTACGCGCGCAATGGCCTTTCCGGCGGGCTGAACATCCGCTGGCTGGGCAGCTTCACCGAGTGCGAGAACAACGCGTGCGCCGTGACGGACCCGGACGCCCCCGCGCCGCGCAGCCGCCGCGTGGCGCCCTACGCCGCCGCGGACTTGAACCTGGGCTACCGGCACTCCTACGAGAACGGCTCCGCCACCACGTTCGCGCTCGGCGTCAACAATGTGTTGGACACCCCGCCGGTCTACGTCGCCAACGGCTTCTCGGCCGCGTCCGACACCAGCGCGTACGACTACATGGGCCGGTACTTCTACATTCGCCTGGCCCACGAGTTTAAGTGAGCCGCCCCTTTCGAGGTCTCCCTATGAAAACACTTATTCTCACGCTCGCCTCCGGGCTCCTGCTGCTCTCCGGTTGCTCCACTCGCTGCGAGGCCGTCTGCGCCGAGGCCAACACCTGCACCCTCGCTCAGAGGGAGCACCGGGTGGATTGCTACAATTTCTGTTTCAACGTTTCCCAGTTCGAGCAGCGCGCGAAGGCGGCCGGCGCAGACGCCTGCGCCACCGAGTTCGATGCGCACCTCACCTGCTGGCAGACGAACAAGGCGCAGCTGTGCACGCCGAAGAGCGAGGTCTGCCTCCAGTCCAGCACCGCCTGGACGGACTGCCTCGCGAAGTTCTGCGCGGACGAGGCCAACATCAAGGACCCGGCCTGCGTGGACTACGGCGAGGACGGTGTGTACCCGTCCTTCAGCGGGTTCTAGACCCTTCCAGCGGGGTGCGGACGCCCGTTCGCGTCGAGCGTCTCACGTTGGGTCACATGTATTCGCCGTCGCTGGCGCAAGCACCGCTTCGCTGTGCGGGCTTCGGGCTTCGGGCTTCGGGGAATGGTGCCTCGGGCTTCGGGCTTCGGGGAACGGTGTCTAGGGAAGGGGTAGGGAGCACGCGTTCGCGTTCGCGTTCGCCTTCGTTCACGGGTACGGGCCCGGGCAGGGGTTCGGGTTCGGGACATCGCGCACGGCTCGTCCGGTCGCCGACCTGACGGGGTTGCCCCTCGTTGCGCCTTAGCCCCGTGACCGACTGCCCGAACCCGAACCCGAACCCGAACCCGAACCCGAACCCGAACCCGAACCCGGGCCCGTACCCGTGAACGAAGGCGAACGCGAACGCGAACGCGTGCTCCCTACCCCTACCCGAGAGCCCGAAGCCCGAAGCCCGCAGCCCGCAGCCCGAGACACATTCCCCGCAGCCCGCAGCCCGAACACTCCGGCCCGCCGCAGACCCATGCACGCCCACACGTCATGCCCGCGGTGTCGAGCACTGCGAAGCGCGCCCGCCGCACGCCGCATTCGCGCTTCACACGCCAACCGTGCTGAGTCCTCCACGGGCTGTGCCGCCGTCTCGACTATGCGCCTGACGGCGCAACGCTCGACGCGAGCGGGGGCGGGGGCGGGCGGGGGCGCGGCGAGACAGCCCAGAAGCCGACACTGACCTGAAAGTTGCCAGCCTGCGCTGCGCCGCTACGGTCGCGGGCATGGCTCCTCTCCGCACGCTGATTGGCCTGGCCGCCGTCCTCGTCTCCTCCTGCGGCCCGCTCACCGCCGTCGACTGCTTCCACCTCGCGATGGGGGAGGGAGACCTGGTCACCTCGGCGCCCTCGAAGGTGTCGCTCTTCTTCAGCGTGGACACCTGCAAGGGCACCCCGGTGCCGGCGCTGAAGGTGGACAGCTTCGAGCTCACCGAGGACGACAAGCCGGTCTCCACCTTCGAGAGCCGGATGACGCTCCAGCCCAAAGGGCAGCAGTTCCGGATGTACTCGCTGCTCCTGTTGGACCTCTCCGGCAGCATCCTGGAGAGCGGCAGCTTCCCGGCGCTGGCGGACGCGGCCAAGCAGTACGTCGACCAGGTGCTGGCCGCGCGCGCGGAGGGCCAGCGGGTGGCGGTGTACACGTTCGACGGCCGCGCCGGGCTGACGCCGCTGGTGGAGTTCGGCACGGACCCGGCCGCGCTCAAGTCCGCCATCGAGCGGCTGAAGGAGCGGCAATGCACCACCCGAGCGGACTGCGCGCAGTTCGCGGACCGCAAGTCGTGCAGCGGGTGGCTGTGCGTCGACAACTCCACCAACCTCCACGGGGCCATCGTCAGCGGCATTGACCGGCTGGAGCGCGAGCTTCAGACGGAGCCGGACATCTCATTCAAGGACAGCGCGCTGGTGGTCTTCACCGACGGGACGGACCAGGCGGGGCGGGTGACGCGCGAGGCGGCAGTGGCGAAGATTCGCAGCTCCCGGCCGCACGTCTTCGCCATCGGGCTGGGCGGCGAGGTGGACGAGCCGGCGATGCGCCAGTTCGGCCGCGACGGGTACCAGAGCGCCAATGACGCGGGCCAGCTGAGCTTCGCCTTCCAGGAGATTGCCAGCCGCATCGTCGGGATGGCCACGCGCTTCTACCTGCTGGAGTACTGCTCTCCGAAGCGTGGAGGCACCCACACGCTGGCGGTGAAGGTGACGGCGGACGGCGTGACGGGCGGGCTCACCCGCCGGTTTGACGCCACCGGCTTCGGTTCCGGGTGCGAGCTGGAGCCTTCCCTCTGACGGGATGAAACTTACCGCCGGGGTCGTGTCGGCCTCCGGACGTTCCGGAAAACTCTTCTGCCGCGCCTGGCATCGCCGTCTCCGGCAGGGACGGGATTCCGGGCGCTTTCGCGTTCAAAGGGGGCTGGCACAGCGGGTGCTCATGCCCTCCCGCGGGGGTTGGGCGGCGGCGCTGCGCGAGGGTTGGGGGAAGGGCGAAGGGGTTCGCGCAGCGCCAGCGTTCACGAAGGGGGCGGGGGGCGAGGCGTCAAACGGACGGGGGCGGCGGGGTAGGACGGGGGTTCGGGAGACGCTGGGTCTTGAAGGGGTGGGGGGCGGCGGCGGGGAGGGGGGTTGGTCGGGCGGGTGGGTTGGGTTGGGGGCGGGGGAAGCTGTCTCGAGGGGGGGCACGTGAGGGTCGCGTGCCTCCCTTCGTCAGCTGGCGGGGGGCGTGACGGGGGGACGCTTGGCGCCCATGCGGTGGAGGACGGCGCCCAGCACCAGCAGGCCGACGGCGCCTACCAGGGTGCCAATGAGCTGGTAGCGGACGAGGGCTCCGGTGGCGCTGCGCACGGTGTCTGCGCAGTTGCACATTGAGATGCCTTCGCGCGGGGAGAAATCCCAGACCAGATAGCGCGGCGCCACCACCGAGGTGAGGGCGTTGCCGAGGGCTCCGCCTCCGAGGAAGAACAGGAGCAGCTTGCTGAAGAGGGCCATGCGGCTAGTATGCGCCGCGGCGTTTTCAGACGTTAATGGGAAGCGCGGCGCGCCTGCGGTGTTTGTGGCGCCCATGAATTGTCGAACGAGCGGTGGATGATCTTCGTCTGGTTGGGCCTCCTCTTCGGAGTGGCGAGCGCCGTCTGCTGGTCATTCATTGTCATCCACGCCTTCCGGCGCAGCGTCGGCACGGGCGTGATGGTGCTCTTCGTCCCCTGTTTCATTTTTTATTACGCGTTCGTCCACTTCGAGCACCCCTGGAAGGGGCTGATTGTCTCGGGCTTCATTGCCAGCCTGGTGCTCTGTGTTGTCCTGCCCTCGGTCAACGGCGGCGGTCTGTTGTTGACGCGCGACGCCGGACAGACGCGAGCGCGGGGCTTCTGAACAGGCGCAAGCAACTTCTCCTTCGAATGCGTGGAAAACAACTTATGAGTGTGAATCCCACACTCGTAAGGAGGGGTTCGATGCATCCGCTGGTGGAGCAGACGATCCGTTCCCTCACGCGCGGTCCCGACGGGGAGGCCCGCTTCAGCAGGACGGCCCTCTCGACCATGCAGCACGGGCTGGCCCGCTGCGTGGGGACCTCGGAGTACGCGCCGGTGCTGGAGGCCCTCATCAAGGCCGCCTTCGGCATCCGGCAGCAGCCCGGCGCCGAGCCTGCCGCCCGGGAGCTGCTGGAGGCGTTGAGCGCGGTGGTGGAGATTTCCCACGCCCACGGTCAGGCGCCAGACCCGGCCTCCGCCCCGGCCTGGCAGGCCGAGCTCATCTGACCGTTCAAACGCCGCGGGCGTTGGGGTCCCACAGCGCCTTGTGAAGCTGCAGCTGGAACCGGACGGGCAGCCGGTCCGCAATCACCCACTCGGCCAGCTGGGTGGGGGAGAGCGCTCCGTGGACGGTGGAGAAGAGGAGCTCGTAGGGGCGGCGGTCCAGCTGGTGGGCGCGAATCATCCCCTTCGCCCAGTCGTAGTCCTCGCGCGAGCCGATGACCATCTTCAGCTCGTCGTTGCCGTTCATGGAGTCCAGCACCCGCAGGTCATTGCGGTCTGACTCCCCCGACGAGGGCGCCTTGAGGTCCACAATCTTGTGCACCTCCGGCGGCACCAGCCGCACGTCGATGGCGCCAGAGGTCTCCAGCAGCACCTTCATCCCCGCGGCCAGCAGCTGCTCCATCAGCGGGTAGACGCCGGGCTGCAGCAGCGGCTCTCCGCCGGTGACCTCCACGCTGGGGCTGCCCAGCGCCTTCACCTCCTCCACCACGTCGGTGACGAGCCGCCGTTCCCCGCCGCGGAAGGAGAACTCGCTGTCGCACCAGGTGCAGCGCAGGTGGCAGCCGGTCAACCGGACGAACGCGCAGAGCTTCCCGGCGTGGGAGGACTCACCCTGCAGGGAGAGGTAAATCTCCTTCACCACGACGCTGTCGGCGTCTAGGCGTCGGCGAGGTTCGATGTGGGGGCGTGCGGCCAGCATACAGAGGTGTGTCTTCCACGTGCTTTAGCCGCAAAGGGCCCCACCCGGGAAGCTGAGGTAGAGCGAAAAGGTGAGCAAGGGTACCGTTGCGTCGGATGCTCCAACCACGGCGGTCACTGAGGTGACGAGGGGTGACAGAATCCACCGCGATGAGTGTACCCAGCAGCTCGAACGACGATCGCGCACTGCGAACGCCGTTGGCCCGAGAGCTCTTCACTCTCAATGCCATGAACGCAGGCCAGCTGGAGCGGGCGGCGTCCACGCTCTCGCATCAGGGCGGTCTGTTCGCCACCCGACTGGTTGAGGCAGGGGTCGGCGCGGCGGAGGTGGTCTCTGCCCTCTCGCGGGTCAGCGGTCTGACGCCTGCCCCCGTGGCGTCGCTGCGAGCGCCCGCCGCGGAGCTCGTCGAGGGACTGGAGCTGCGCGTCATGACGCGCCTGCTCGCGGCGCCGTTCGGGCGCCGGGACGACAAGCTGCTCATCGCCTACGCCAACCCACTGGCCGCCCGGCTCCCGGAGGCGTTGGCGCTCCCGGCGCATGAGCCGTATGTCGCGCTGGAGGCAGAGGTGCGGCGCTGCCTGCTCGCGCTCTTCGGCGCCGAGTGGATTGGTCCCCCGCCGCCCGCTGTCGGCACGCCCCTGCCGCCGCCGCGCGTGGCCGCGGTGCCGGACGAGTCCGGGGAGGCTGAAGGTCCCCTGGAGCACACCTCGGTGCTGTTCAGCTCTGACGCAGAGGGCCTGGGCGCGGGGGAGCAGTGGTCCGTCGGCGTCGGCGGCGAGGATGGGCTCTCCGAGGAGGAGGCGCCGCCGCGCGGCCAGGCTCACGGACTGGAGGCCACGCAGCGGCTGCATGCCGGGGCGCAGCCGCCGGTAGACGAGTCCGCGGAGCCACCGCCGCTGGAGGCCACGCAGCGGCTGCACGCCGCGGCGCCGGCCCGGGAGGACGCTGCAAGGAAGCTGGGGGACGGGGGAGACCTCCGGGAGGCGGCGCGGAAGCTGGAGGACATGGGAGACCTCCGGGAGGCTTCGGAGAGCCTGGAGGACACGGGGGACCTGCGCGAGGCGGCGCGGAGGAGCCAGGAGGACGGGGAGGCCTCGAAGCGGCTGGAAGACACCGGAGACCTGCGGGAGGCGGTGCGGAGGAGCCAGGAGGACGGGGAGGCCTCGAAGCGGCTGGAAGACACCGGAGACCTGCGGGAGGCGGCGCGGAGCCTGGAAGACCGCGAGGTCTCGAAGAGGCTGGAGGACACGGGAGATTTGCGGGAGGCGGCGCGGAGCTTGGAGGACCGGGAGGCCTCTAAGAGGCTGGAGGACACGGGAGATTTGCGGGAGGCGGCGCGGAGCCTGGAGGACCGGGAGGCGGCGCGGAGCCAGGAGGACCGGGAAGCAGCGAGGAGGCTGGAGGACACGGGAGATTTGCGGGAGGCGGCCGGGAGCCTGGAGGCGGTGAGGAAGCAGGAGGACCGGGAGGCGGCGCGGAGCCAGGAGGACCGGGAGGCGGCGAGGGCGCAGGAGGACCGGGAAGCGGCGCGCGCGCAGGAGGACCGGGAGGCGGCGAGGGCGCAGGAGGGACGGGAGGCGGCGCGGAAGCTGGAGGACACGGGCGATCTTCGGGAAGCGGCGCAGCGCGCGGGAGCGCCTGTCGAGCCGTCGCGGCTCACCACCGCCTGGGGGGATGAGCCGTCCTCCGAGGTGGGTGGGCTGGAGGACACGGGGGACCTCGAAGTCGACGTAAAGCGGAACGGGAAGGGGCCGGCGCCGCTGGCAGGTGGCTCGTGGGGAGGGCAAGTGGGCGGCAGCGCTCGCGCCGAGCTGGGGGCGCAGGAGCCCTGGCCGGCCGCGCTGATGCCGGCAGTGGAGCGCCAACCGGAGGTGCCGACCGCGGAGGTGCAGTTCGGGGCGTTGCCGGGCTCCTGGGCGGGGCAGGTGGGGCCCCCAAGTCAGGTCCCCTCGGGCGGGGAGCTGCGCGGGAAGGTGGCCGTCGAGAGCGGGTGGCTGGTTCCGCCCACGGCCGCAGCGGACGCCACGCGCGACATACCGCTTCCGCCGGCAGACTGGAGCTCGCCGGCGCCCGCAGCGGCTCCACCGAAGCTGTCGCGGACACCGTTGGTGCCGTCCGAGCGCTGGGCGGGGCCGGACGCGCCGGAGCCTGCGCTCAAGGCGCCTTCAGAGCGCGAGGGGGCCAACATGTCCACCCTCGGCGCCTCCACGTTCGAGGCGAGCGCCGTCCCCGACAGTCAGCCGCAGGAGGTGGGTGGCTACACGCTCATCAAGGCGTTGGGCGAAACGCCGCTGGCGCAGGTCTTCCTGGCGCGCGACGGCGGTGGCCCGGAGGTGACCTTCCAGTGGCTGCGCCCGGAGCACGCCGCGGTGCCCGGCTTCTCCGTCCACGTTCGCAAGGTCGCGGAGCAGCTGCTGGGCTTGCGGCACCCCCACCTCGTGAGCGTGGTGGACCTGGGCGACGCGCTGGGGCGCCCGTTCCTTGTGCACGAGCGCGAGGAGTCGGGCTCGGTGATGGAGCTGATGCGGCGGATGGGCAAGCTCCCCGCGCCGCTGGCGGCGGACCTGTTCGCGCAGCTGCTCGCGGCGCTCGGCTTCGCGCACGGGCACGGGCTGACGCACGGCGCGCTGAGCCCGGAGGGGATGCTGCTCAACGAGCAGGGGCAGCTGCGCGTGGCCGGGCTGGGCGACGGAGAGCTGGCCGCGGTGCTGGGGCTTCCCGCGCCCGCGCTCGCCAGCCCGGAGCAGCGGGCGCGCCGCCCTTCGGACGCCCGCAGCGACCTGCACATGGCCGGGCAGGTGCTCTTCTACTGGCTCACCGGCAAGCCGTGGCGACAGGACCCGACGCCCCCGCTGCTCTTCGAGCTGGAGCCGACCGTGCCGCCCCTGCTGGAGGCGCTGGTGGAGCGGCTGCTCGAGGAGGACGTGGGGCGGCGCTTCGAGTCCGCCACGCAGGTGCTGGCGGAGCTGCGTCCCTATCTCGACCAGGAGCGGGAGCTCTACCCGCTGCTGGTGGCGGGCTGCATGGGCAGTCCGGAGAAGATGCAGCAGCAGATGAGCCGGGACCAGGCGAAGGCCTACCTCACCGAGGCGCGGGGGATGCTCGACGGAGCGCCCGGCCGCCGCACGCAGGTGGCGCTCACGCTCTACAAGGCGACGCTGCTGGACCCGAATGAGCCGGTGGCGGCGCAGGCGCTCCACGCCGTGTGTCAGGCGGACCGCTTCCAGTTCGGCAGCTCCACCAACCCGCGCATCGTGGAGCTGGAGCGGCAGGTGGCCGTGCAGCCCACCGCGGATGCGCTGCAGCAGCTGGCGACGCTCTACCGCGGCGAGGGCAATCTCCTGCGTGCGCTGGTCTGCCTGAAGAAGTATGCCCGGCTCCACCCGCCGTCGGGTCAGCTGCCGTTCCCGCTGGCGCAGCTGCTTGACCCCAAGCTGACGCCGCCCCGGCCGGCGACCACGCGGGAGACGAACCGCGCGGTGGACCCCTCCACGGCGCCTCCCGCTTCGATGCATGCGCCCGCGCCGCAGCAGGAGGCGCCGGCCGTGATGGAGAAGCCCGCTGCGCGGGGCAGGGTGGTGGTCATCGTCGCGCTCCTCCTCGCCGCGCTCCTCGCCGGCCTGGTGTTCATGCAGTGGCGAGCGCGCCTGCGCGGCGGGTGAGCTTCACCCGCGCCGTCACGGGACGACGAGCTGCTCGACGACGCGCGTGTTGACCGCGGGGAAGTTGCTGTTGCTGTTGGCCCACTCGTCAATCGCGTAGGTGCCGGGAGCGAGGACGACGCTGAACGCAAAGGACGGCGTCCCGCCTGCCGGACAACCGGGAAGCTCCAGCCAGACGTTCAGGCGGGGATCGCTCACGTGGGTGAAGGTGAGATCCGTGAGGGGAATGCCATCGCAGCTCAACGAGGGGGTCCCGCCGTTGAGGGTCAAGGTCCCTGCCACCGTGCGAAAACCGGTGGTGACGACGTCGATGTTGCTGGAGAGCGACCCCTGGACGGTCAACGTCGCGGGCGTCATCGCCTCAAAGAGCGGCAGGTTCGACGGGCTGGACCCCTTGACGCTGACCTTGTAGTCGCCCGCGTAGAGCTTCTGGCTCAAGGAGAAGCTGGGCGTCCCGCCGGGCGAGCACGACGGAATCCCAAAGGTGGACGTCAGCCTCGGGTCACCCTGGTGGGCGAAGGTCACCACCGCAGGCGAGCTCCAGTTGCAGGTCGCTGTCGGGGCCGCGCCATCCTTCAGGACCGCCCCAGAGAAGGTGTACCGGGCCGGCAGCACCACGTTCAGCGGGAGCGAGGTCGCCGCGGTGAGGGCCTGCGCGGGCAGGACGGTCATGTCGCTGCCGCTGCCGGTTGGCATGGCCATGTCCTCGCTCCACGCCCGGACTGAGACTTTGTACGTCCCCGGTTCGACGTAGCCCGAGTAGCTCAGCTCCGGCGTGCCGGTCAGGAGGGGGCAGCCCCAGATGGTGGCGCTTGCGTTCTTGGCTGGATCCACCGCGTTGTCGAACAGCACGAACCCCTGGGTTGTCCCCGCCCCGAGGCAGCTGGTGAAGGGCACCACGCCGTTGACCGTCACCTTGCCGGAGACCGCCACCAACCCCTGGCTCTTCACGTCCAGGCCCGCCACCGTTGGCCCCGTCACGGAGAGCGCCGGGTTCACGACCAAGCGCTGCCGGGGGAGGTTGGAGCGGCCGCCCGCCACCGACACTTTGTAGGTGCCCGCGTAGAGCTGCGTCGAGTACTGAAAGTTGGGGGTGCCGAGAGCGGAGCAGCCCGGGAGGGTCAGCGAGGCGTCGTACCGGGAGTCGGTGGCATGCACGAAGTTGACATAGGCGAGGGCGGTGCCGCTGCACACCCCCGAGGGGGCAGCGCCGTTGAGCGTGATGGACCCGCTCACGGAATGCCGCGGCGGCGTCACCACGTTCAGGTTCAAGGTCGAACCGGAGCTGATGGTCACCGTCGACATCACCTGGCTCTTGAACTTGGGCAGAGAGGACGCGCCTTCGCCGGTCACGGAGACGGCGTAGCTGCCCGCTTTGAGGTTGGCCTGGTACGAGAAGGAGGGGGTACCGCCGCTCGCGCAGCCGTTCACCTCGACCCTCGCATCCAGGCGGGGGTCCACCGCGCTCTTGAAGGTCACCGTCGCCAGCGGGAAGCCGTCGCAGGTGGCGGTGGGCGCGGCGCCGTTGAGGGTGATGGCGCCGGACACGCTGTACACGTCGGTGGTGAGAACGTTGAGGTCCACCTGACCGCTGCCTTGCACCGAGAGCGCCGGATAGACGAGCGAGTCGAACGACGGGAGGTTGGAGCTGTCTCCCCGGACGTAGACCCGGTAGGTGCCGGCGTGCACCGCCTCCGAGTAGGTGAACGTCCCCACCGCGCCGCCCGAGCCACAGCTGGAGAGATACGCCTGCGTGTTGAGCGCGCTGTTCGACGTGTTCTCGAAGAGGACCACCGCGAGCTGCCGGCCGCTCTGACAACTGCCGACGGGCGCCGCGCCGTTGCGCTTGATGCTCCCGCTTAGCCGGTAGCGCACCGGCCCCTTCACGTCCAGGGTGAGCGCCCCCAGGTTGCCGCCGGCGCAAACGCCGCCTGTGCAGCTCCACCCGGTGGGGCAGCCGAGCGCGCAGCCCAGCCCGCATGTGTTGGGGACGCCGGCGCCCCCGCAGGTGAGCGGCGTGGCGCAGGCGCCGCAGTTGAGCGTGCCCCCGCAGCCGTTGGGGACCTGGCCGCAGTTCTTCCCGAGGGCGGCGCACGTCGTCGGCGCGCAGCCGCAGACGTTGGGGACACCGCCCGCCCCGCAGCTCTGCGGCGCGGTGCAGGTGCCGCAGGACACCATTCCGCCACACCCGTCCGGCGACGTGCCGCAGTTCTTCCCCAACTCAGCGCACGACCTGGGGGGGCATCCGCAAACGTTGGCGGTACCGCCGCCGCCGCAGGTTTGAGGCGCCGCGCAGCTGCCACAGGAGAGCGTCCCTCCGCACCCGTCTGCCACCGAGCCGCAGTCCTTCCCCAGCTGAGCGCATGTCTTCGGCGCGCAGCCGCAGAGGTTGGCGGTGCCTCCGCCGCCGCAGGTTTGCGGCGCGGTGCAGGTGCCGCAGGAGAGCGTCCCTCCGCACCCGTCGGGCGCCGAGCCGCAGTTCTTCCCCAGCTGGGTGCACGTCTTGGGCGTGCACCCGCACACGTTGGCCGTCCCGCCCCCGCCACAGGTCTGCGGCGATGGGCAGCTGCAGGTGACGGTCCCGCCGCACCCGTCCGGCAGCGCGCCGCAGCTGTTTCCCAGCTGGGTGCACGTCTTCGGCGTGCAACCGCACACGTCAGGCGCGCCACCCCCGCCGCACGTCTGCGGCGCCGTGCAGGTGCAGGAGAGCGTCCCGCCGCAGCCATCCGGCACCGGGCCGCAGCTCTTGCCGACCTCGGCGCACGTCTTGGGGGCGCAGCCGCACACGTTGGGCGTGCCTCCGCCGCCGCACGTCTGCGGCGCGGTGCAGGTGCCGCAATTGAGCGTGGCTGAGCAGCCGTCGGAGGAGGTGCCGCAAGCCTTCCCCTGCTCCGCGCACGTCTTCGGCGTGCACATGCCCATGCCACACACGTTGGGGACGCCGCCGCCTCCACACGTTTGCGGTGAAGCGCAGCTGCCACAGTCCAGGCTGCCCCCGCACCCGTCGGGCGCGCTGCCGCAGTTCTTTCCCAGCTGCCCGCACGTCTTGGGAGAGCAGCCGCCGCCGCACACGTTCGGCGTGCCTCCGCCGCCGCACGTCTGCGGCGCGGTGCAGGTACCGCAGTCCACGGTGCCGCCACACCCGTCCGAGACGGTGCCGCAGCTCTTCCCAAGCTGCGCGCAGCTCTTGGGGACGCAGGTGCCCGCCCCGCACACGTTCGCCTCGCCGCCGCCACCACAGGACTTCGGCGCGGTGCAGCTACCGCAGGAAAGGGTTCCGCCACACCCGTCGGGGAGTGAGCCGCAGTCCTTGCCCGCGCTCTGGCAGGTCTTGGCCGTGCAGCCGCCGGGCTGACGCACGCACTGGCCCAGCTGGCACACCGCCTTGGTCTCGCACGTCAGGCACGATTGGCCGGAGCTGCCGCACGCCCCCTGCTGCCAGCCATCCTGGCAGGCGCCCGAGGCGTCGCAGCACCCCGCGCATGTCGCGGGCCCGCAGGGCGGTTTGCCGCCGCCGCAGGCGGAGACGAAAATGACAAGTCCTACCAGCGGCAACCATCGGGCTGATGTGTTCACGCCGCGGGTGACACCCAGGCTCGTCGAAGTGTGAAGCGGCCCGGAGCTCCAGGACCGGGCGCCTCCTTCCCGCACCGTTCGGAGCGCGTCGACCCGGGCCTCGGCCGACTGGGTTGTTCATGAGCCGTGCTGGCCGCAGAAGCGGAATCACAGCATTTATCCGACGGAAAAACACAGCGCGCCGGCTCCCTTCGCCCGAGGGGGCTTGAGGTCGGATCGTCGGCCCGTCGGCGGCACCAGGACGGCTGCGGTTCTGGCGCGGAGGCTGTTTTGGACGGGGGGACACAGTCTTGGGCTGAGCTGTCCGTGCCACCGGCGCGGAGACGGATGCGTTGCTCGCGCGGAGGCAGCTGTCCCAGAGGGTGGTCAAGGCAGGCGGGACAGTCCTGGGCGGCTGCCGGCGGGCGCCCGCCGGCAGCACGACCGCAGCGGCCGCCCGGACCTCGCTTCCCAACAGTTCCAGCACTCCCCAAGGTGAGTCGGGGGCGGCTTCGTGGTTCTCCGGAGCTGTCCCCGGCTGAGGCGTAAACGGCTGCGGCGCGCACGTTCGTAGCAGGCAGTGTCGTTCTGTCATAAGTTGTCGACGCTATTGTCGACAACTTATGACAGTTTAGATATGTGCTCGACTGTGGATGTGCGGACGCTTCGAGGTTGGGTGTTCTCGAGCGGAACGGCTTGCGGATTGTGTCGCTGCGCGCCGCGCCGCGAGAAGTGCGACGGGTTCTCGTTGCTGTTAACGACAATCCGTCGCACTTCTCATGCGCCATTTGTTTCGTCCGCATCGCGGCCGCTGAGGGGACAGCTCCGGAGAGTCACGGAGCCGCACTCGACTCACCTCGGGGAGCGCGGGAGCGGATAGGAAGCGGAGCCCGAGCGGGCGGCGGCGGTCGTGCTGCCGGCGGGCGCCCGCCGGCAGCCGCCCAGGACTGTCCCGCCTGCCTTGACCACCCTCTGGGACAGCTGACTCCGAGCCGGCAGCCCGCCCGTCTCCGCGCCGGCGCACGGACAGCTCCGCCCCAGACCCGTGTCCCCCTGCCCAAACAGCCTCCGGGCGACGCCCGAGAAGGAGCCTGCCCCTGTCGACGTCCGAGACCCGCTGGCGGGCGAGCGCCTCGAGTCCATAAGGTGCCTTCGTGCTGTTAGACCCTCACGCCTGCTACCGCGCGGTGAAAAGCCGGGACGCCCGCTTCGACGGGCGCTTCTTTACCGCTGTGCTCACCACCGGCATCTACTGCCGTCCCATCTGCCCGGCGCGGACGCCGCACCTGCGCAACGTGCGCTTCTACGCCTGCGCGGCGGCAGCCGAGGAGGCGGGCTTCCGACCGTGCCGTCGCTGCCGGCCGGAGGCGGCGCCGGGGAGCCCCGCGTGGATCGGCCCCGCGGCGACCGTCTCCCGCGCGCTGCGGCTGATTGACGAGGGCGCGCTGGACGAGGGGAGCGTGGACGCGCTGGCGGAGCGGCTGGGCGTCGGCGAACGCCAGCTGCGGCGGCTCTTCCTCTCGCACCTGGGGGCCGCGCCGGCCAGCATCGCCCGCTCGCGCCGCGCGCACCGGGCGCTGGAGCTGCTGCGGCAGACGGCGCTCCCCATCAGCGAGATTGCCCCCGCCGCGGGCTTCCGCAGCCTGCGCCAGTTCAACGACGTCTTCCGCGAAGTCTTCCGACGCACGCCCTCGCAGGCCCGGGGTGGCGCGCAGCCCGGCGCGGCCTGTCAGCTGCGCCTGCCCTTCCGTCCGCCGCTGGACTGGCAGGCCGCGCTGCGCTTCCTCGCGGCCCGCGCCATCCCCGGGGTGGAGCGCGTGGAGTCCGACTGCTACCAGCGGACCTTCCTGCTCGACGGCCGCGCGGGCGTGATGGAGGTCCGCGCCACACCCAGCGGCGCGCTCACCCTCACGCTGAGCGGCGCGAGCGCGGCGGCCACGCTGGAGGCCGCGCGCCGGGTGCGCAGGCTGTTCGACCTGGACGCAGACCCGCTCGCCATCGGCGAGGTGCTGCGCAGGAGCCCCGCCCTGGCGCGCTCCATCTCCCGTAACCCGGGCCTGCGCGTGCCCGGCGCCTTTGACCCGTTCGAAACCCTCGTTCGCGCCATCCTCGGGCAACAGGTCAGCGTCGCCGCGGCCACCACCTTGAGCGGCCGGCTGGTGCAGGCCTTCGGCACGCCGCTGCCTGCGGCTTCAGGGACGCTCACCCACACCTTCCCGCTCCCCGGAGCGCTGGCAGGCGCGGACCTCACTGGCCTGGGCTTGCCCCGCGCCCGCGCCGCCGCGGTGTCGCAGGCCGCGGCCGCGGTGGCCAGCGGCGCGCTCACCCTGGCGCCGGGCGCGAGCCTGGAGGCCTTCATCGACCGCCTGTGCGAGCTGCCAGGCGTGGGTTTTTGGACTGCGCACTACCTGGCGATGCGCGCGCTGGGAGAACCGGACGCCTTCCCCGCGGGAGACCTCGTCCTGCGGCGCGCGGCCTCCAGCGGAGCGCCGCTCTCGGAGCGGGCGCTGCTGCTGGCGTCCCAGGCCTGGCGGCCGTTCCGGGCCTACGCGGCGCTTCACCTCTGGACGTCGGTCACTGCCGCCGCGCCAGCCGGACCGAGAGCTGCGGCGCGCTCTTCGCGGACAGCGGGAGCTCCACCGGTTCGTAGCCTTCCAGCCTGAACTGCGCCCGCACCGGCGGCGCGTTGCTGCCCACCGCGTACTCCAGCGGCGTGCGGCCCAGCCGGCGGCCTTCGATGAGCACCTCGGCGCCCGCGGGCTCCGACGTGAGGGCCACGGTGACGCCCGCCACGCGGGTCTCCGCCTCCGGCCAGAGGAGCAAGACCGCCACCGCGCCGCCCACCAGCGCCAGCGTCGCCACCAGCACCGCCAACAGCTTGCGCGGCGGCCGGCGGACCGCGGGGATGCGCTCCAGCGCCTGGGTGACCGCGCGCGTCTCTTCCTTCTCGTAGCGCACGTGGCTGCGGCGGCGCGGCGGCGACTCCGGCTCCACGGCGGAGGGGCGCTCGGCCGGGAGGCTCCGCGAAGGCTCTGCCTCCCCGTCCAGCTCCGCGAGCGACGAGAGCAAATCCAACCCCGGGGCGCCCAGCTCCAGCGCGGCGCGGTCCGGGAAGAGCCGCCGCACGTGGGCGCCCAGGTCCGTCCGCGACACGCGCAGCCCATCGGAATGGGTCAGCTCCTCCACCGCGTCCGCCATCGCCTCCGCTTGCTGGAAGCGCTTGTCGGGGTCCTTGGACAGGGCGCGCATCGCCACCTGCTCCAGCCCGGAGGGCACCGCGGGCACCAGCCGCGAGGGGGGAGGCACCTGGCAGTCGCGGACCAGCTGCAGGCTCTGCATGTCCGTGTCGCCCTTGAACAGGCGCCGCCGGGTGAGCAGCTCCCAGAGGACAATCCCCAGCGAGAAGATGTCCGACCGTCGGTCCAGCGGCTCCCCGTTGGCCTGCTCCGGCGACATGTACGGGAACTTGCCCTTCACAATGCCGGTGACCGTCTGCTCCCGGCCCACGGCCTTGGCGATGCCGAAGTCCGTCACCCGCACCGCGCCGTCCAGGCCCACGAGGAGGTTCTGGGGCGAAACATCGCGGTGCACCAGGTCCAGCCGGCCGCCGCTCTCGTCCCGCGTCTTGTGCGCCGCGTCCAGCCCGGCCGCCGCGTCCGCGATAATCCGGCAGGTCATCGCGAAGGTGAGTGGCTGCTTCTGGGACTGGCAGCGCTGCTGCAGCGCGCGCAAGTCCGCGCCCTGGACGTACTCAAGGGCCAGGTAGTAGCCCGCGTCACTGCGGCCGTGCTCGTAGAGGCGTACGATGCGCGGGTGGCGGA
Organism: Myxococcaceae bacterium; assembly: GCA_044230055.1. GTDB lineage: Bacteria > Myxococcota > Myxococcia > Myxococcales > Myxococcaceae > JBGART01. The sequence goes on from JBGART010000003.1 coordinate 293,479, forward strand.
GGCGTTCGATGAGCTGGGCCTCCTCGAGGAACATCTGGAGGAAGGCGGGGTCCCCGGCGAGCGCGGGCGCCAGCCGCTTGATGACGACGAGCCGCTTCGCGGCGGGCTCCAGGGCGAGCAAGACCTGCCCCATGCCGCCCCGCGCGAGCTTCCTCATCAGCTGGTACCGACCGAAGGCGACCGCCATGTACGCGCGAGGACCCTATCAGGACTTCAGCTTGTAGCCGCTGCGCAGCGCCGCATACGTCAACGAGGTGGCGACGATGGCCAGCCCCCCCAAAAGCGCCACCCCCAGCAGGGGTTGGGTGACCGCCGTCCCGTTCATCCCGTAGCGCAGCCCGTCAACCATGTAGACCATCGGGTTGAAGAGGCTGATGGCCCGCCAGGGCTCCGGCAGCTGTTCGATGGAATAGAACGTCCCCGACAGGAAGGTGAGCGGCAGCATCACGAAGGTCGGAAAGAAGTTCACCTGTTCGAACTTCTCCGCCCAGATGCCGGAGAGCAGCCCCAGCACCGCGAAGACGAAGTTCACCAGCAGCAGGAGGCCGAGCGTGGCCAGCGGGTGGGCGAGGTGGAAGCCGGCGAACAGGCAGGCCACGCACCAGGTCAGAAAGCCCACCGCCAGCCCGCGGACCATCGCCCCGCCGATGAAGCCGGTGAGCAGCTCCATCGGCCCCAGTGGGGCGACCAGCAGGTCCACCACCGTGCCTTGGATTTTGGCGATGAAGAAGGACGAGCTGGAGTTGAGGAAGGCGTTGTTAGCCATGCCGAGGAAGACCAGGCCGGGCACCAGGAACGTCAGGTAGGGCTGGCCGTGCACCTCCTGCACCCGGCCCCCCGCGGCGAACACCACCGAGTACAGCGCGGTGCTGATAAGGGGCGAGAGCAGCGTTTGCCCCGGCACGCGCAGAAACCGGCGCACCTCTTTCGTGAACAGCGTCCGAGCGCCGATGGCGTTCATGCGGCGAAAGCCCATAGCGCCGGACGGGGTGCCAAGCCAGCCTCTTGACTTGTTACACGCGGATGGCCTTAGACACCGCGCCCTTGTGGAGGAGCCGCCCATGAAAGCCATCGCCCCCATCGTCGTTGCGTTCGCTCTTTGCTCTGCCCAGCTGGGCTGCGGCCAGCCTGGAGCCAAGGGAGACCCGGGCGCCCAGGGAGAGGTGGGGCCACAGGGCCTGACCGGCGCCGCCGGGGCGAAAGGCGAGAAGGGGGAACCCGGCGCTCCCGGGCCCGCCGCCGCGGTCCCCGCGGGGACGGTCATCATGTTCGCCGGGCCGAACATCCCGGACGGCTGGCTCCTGTGCGACGGGCGTACGGTGCGCCGCGCGGACTTCCCCAACCTCTTCAGCGCCATCGCGGTCACCTACGGCGTGGGCGATGGCGTCAACACCTTCGGGTTGCCAAACCTCGTCGCCCGCTTCCAGGTTGGCGTGGCGCCCGCCGCGCTCGCCTCTACCGGCGGCCAGGCTACGGTCGACACGCGCCACGCCCACACCCCCAGCGCTCTGGCGGTGACCGGCGCGGGTGACCACTTCCACGACCTCCCGTTCGGAGACTCCGGCGGCGGCTTGGGGTGGAACCGCGCCTACGCGCAGGGCAACTCGTTCGCGAAGGACCTCCGGTTGTTCAGCTACGACAGCGGCGGCAATGCCACGGTCGCCGCGTACCGGGCCACCGGCGGCGGCCACACCCACGCGCTCTCCGGGCAGACGGATACTGCCGGCGCGGCGGCGCAGGACAATCGGCCCCCGTTCCTCGGGCTGCTGCCGCTCATCAAGACCTGACGTCAGGTCCGCCCCCCGTTTGAGAGCCCCACGATCCTGCACCTCTCTTCGCCATCGGACGGCGAACCTCCCCGTTCGCGTCGAGCGTTGCGCCGTCAGGCGCATAGTCGAGACGTCGGCAGTGCTCCCGAAGCTTGGCTCATGGGCCGCTTCGGTCTGCTCGAAACAACCCGGCAAAGTGCCGTGCGTGGGTTTGCGCCACCTCTCGACTATGCGCCTGAC
>JBGART010000049.1:0-70241 GCA_044230055.1 Myxococcaceae bacterium
ACTTGCCGGAGGAAGTCGACGTTGTCTTCAGCTTCGTCGGGCCCCGGGATGCCCTCGCCAAGCTCGGCATCTCCGTCGACAAAAAGGCGACGCAACCCCTCGCAGCTGCAGGATGATTTCTCGATGCGGATCGAGTGGGAGGGGAAAGGGTTCGGGCCCGGGTAGGGGAAAGGGTTCGGGCTCGGGCTCGGGATGACGTAGGGCGCAGGCCATGGGTTGGAGAGGCTCCGCCGCGGTCGCCTCCCCCCATTCCCGTGCCCCTGCCCTTTCCCCTACCCGGGCCCGAACGCGAACGCGAACGCGAACGCGGCCACGAAAATCGAACCCGAGACACCATCCCCCGTACCCGCAGACCCGTACCCGCAGACCCGTACCCGCAGACCCCGTACCCCAGCACTCGCCCCCGAAGTGCGAACAAAGCCACGGCCGGCGTATGGTGTCCGGCCGTGCCGGCCAATCTCCCCTCCATCCCCTCGCTCGCCTTCCACGGCGACGGCGTGCGGGCCGCGGAGCAGACCGTCTACCGGGCGACGCATGAAGGTCTTCCGGTAACGGTGCGCGTCCTGGAGTCGGAGGACGAAGCGCTGCGGACTCGGCTGCGGAGTGAAGCGGCGGACCTCGCGCTGCTCAAGTCCCCGGCCTTCGTCGTGCTCCACGAAGTGGGCGAAGCGGGCGGCAAGCCGTACATCGTCACGGAGCAGCTGGACGGCGAGCCTCTGGGGGAGCGCCTGTCGCGGGGGCCCTTGCCGGAGCGGGAGGTGCTCGCGCTGGGCGAGGCGCTGGCCGCGGCGCTGAGCGAGCTCCACGCGCAGGGCCGCGTCCACGGCAACCTCTCTCCGGCGAGCGTCCTGCTCTTGAAGGACGGCCGGGCGAAGCTGGTGGACCTCATGCTGGGCCTCTTCCCAGGCGCACCGCCGTCGGAGGAGCGCTTCCGTTCGCCGGAGCGGGCCGGGCGGCTGCAAGCGCCCGTCGACGGACGCAGCGACCTCTACTCGCTGGGCGCGGTCCTCCTCCAGTGCGCGACCGGCGAAGGCCCACCCGCCAAGGACACGCGGCTGGGGGCCGTGCTGGAGCGGCTGCTCTGCGAGCGCCCCGAGGCGCGCTACCAGACGGGAGCCCAGCTGCGCCGGGCGCTCTTCCGCCTCTCTGACCCGGATGCGACGGCCAGCCCACCGCCTCCGGTGGGGACAGAGCTGGGGCGTCCCCGGCCGGTGCACGCCCTGCGCGGGCGGAACTGGGAGCTGGCAGAGCTGCGCGCCAGCTGGGTGGCGGCGCGCGGCGGGCACGGCAAGGGGGTGCTCATCGAGGGCGCGCCGGGGAGCGGGAAGAGCCGGCTCGTCGAGGAGCTGCTCGTCACGGTGGACCGGGATGCGCCGCTGGTGCTCTCCGCCAAGTGCTCGCCCGAAGACGCCACGCCGCTGGGGGCGCTGCGGGCGGCCTTCGAGGCCTACCTGCATCTGGCGGAGGCCGCGCCGGCGTGGCTCTCGTCGGAGCTGCAGACCCACCTGCAGCAGGCGGCGCAGAAGGCGGGCCCGGTCCTCGCGCGGTTCTCCCCCCGCTGGGCGGCCCTCAACGGCGCCCCGGCGTCCGGCGCGGTGGAGGAGGAGGGAGACTTCGAGTGTCTGGCGGACTTCTTCTGCGAGCTGGCCCGGCTCCGCGGCCGGGCGGTGCTCTTCCTCGATGACGTGCAGTGGCTGGATGAGGCGAGCCAGGCGGTGCTGGCGCGCGTCTATGAACGGCTGGGCGCAGTCCCCCTGCTCATCCTGTTGACCGGCCGCGCGGACGCCTCCAGCGCCGCCGCGCTCGAAGGGCTCAAGGCCCGGCTGCGTCCGGCCGGCCTGCGCTGCATGGACCTGCCGCTGCTGGATGGCGCGTCCATCGAGCTCTTGATGCGGGACCGCCTGGGCGGCGGCGAGGTGGACCCCGCGTTCATCCGGCGGGCGAACGCTTACAGCGCGGGCAACCCCTTCGCCGCGGCGCAGTGCGTGCGCGCCATGCTGGCCGCGGGCTTCCTCCGTCCGTCGTGGGGCCGCTGGCGGCTGGTGACGGGCGGGCGCCAGGGGCCGGAGCTGCCGGCCCACGTCCTGTCGCTGGTGCTCCAGCGGATTGACGCGCTGCCGGCGAGCGCGCGGCTGACGCTGGGGATGGCGGCGCTGCTCGGCTCTCCGTTCTCGCTGGGCCCGCTGCTGTCGCTGCGCGCCACGGACCGCGCGGAGGTGGACGCGGACGTCGCGGCGGCGACGGCGGCCTGCCTCATCGAACGGGTGGGCGAGGGCCGCTACGCCTTCGTCCATGACCAGATTCAGGAGGCGGTCCTCCTGCAGCTGGCGCCGGACGTGCGCCGCAGCCTGCACCAGCAGCTGGCGGAGCAGCTGAGCGAGGTGTCGGACGCCAGCAGCGCCCACCTGTTCGCGGTGGCGCGGCATCTGGGGCTGGGTGAGGTGGCCTCCAACTGGAAGCGCGTGCACCAGATGAACCTCGCCGCGGCGGCGCGCGCTCTCTCTGAGCACGCCCACCAGCGCGCGCTGGCCTTTCTGGAGACGGCGCACGGCGCGCTTCCGCCGGGCGAGGAGCCAGACCCGGAGTACTGGCGCGTGTTGGGCGAAGCGCGGATGCGGCGCGGGGAGCTGGCGCAGGCCGTCGCCCACTTCGAGACGGCGCTGGCCAGGACGACGGACCCCTGGCGCCGGGTCATCCTGCGCACCCGCATCGCCAAGGCCCACTGCGCCACGTTCGAGACCCTCAAGGCCTGGCCGCAGGTGGAGGCGGCGCTGAAGGAGGTGGGCCGGTCGCTGCCCCGGGGTCCGCTCACCCGCGCGCTGTCGCTCCTGTGGAGCTGGCTTGTCGGCACGCTGGCCTGGCGGCTGCCGTTCCTGCGCGGGCGGGCGAGCGACGCGGCGCCCCGGCTCAACGCGCTTTTGCAGCTCTACGACGTGGGCGCGCTGGTGGCCTACTTCCAGGTGGAGGCGGTGCGCTACGCGGAGCTCTCCGTGCGCAGCCTGCTGCCCGCCTCGCGCGCCAGCCCCTCCCGCGCCAGCGCCCGCGCGCTCGGCACGCACGGCGCGGTGCTGGCGGTGACGCCCTTCCGCCGCGCGGCCCACCGCTACCTCTCGCTGGGGATGCAGATGGCGGAGGGGCTGGGGGATTCGCCCGCCATCGCGCGGAACCGGCTGTACCAGGCGCTCTCCGAGGGTTTCATGGGCCGCGCGCTCGAGGAGCGCCGCCTGGAGCTGGAGCTGGAGCCGCTTACCCGCTGGCTGGACCCGGGGGACTTCATCGCCCACCACGGCGCCATCATCCTCAACCTGCACTTCCGCGGGCTGGACGCGCAGGCGCAGGGGTCGCTGGAGCTGGTGCGCAAGATGGCGCGCCAGACGCTGACCGCGGGCGCGGATGGAGAGGGCCACCCCAGCCTGTCGATGCAGCTGTTCCTCTTCGCGGTGCTGGGCCGCGCGGACGAGGTGCGGGACTACCTCGCGCGCCTGCCGCAGTGGGTCCACCACTCGGCCTACGCCCGGGGCGTGACGCAAGGGAACCTGCTCGGCTACCTGCTGGAGGAGGGCGAATTGGGCGCCCCGTTCGACGCGGCGGTGTCCGGGGTGGAGGCGCTGCGCATCCCGCTGCCGGTGGTGCCGTACCACTCGAAGAACTTCCACCTGTACCGGGCCTACGGGGAGCTGGAGCGCACGCTGGCGGGGCAGGGGAGCGGGCTGGGCGGGCTGCGCCGCGCGGTGAAGGAGCTCTGCGCGGTGGGCACCGTGCCGGTGCTGCGCTGCCACGCGCTGGGGTTGAAGGCCTCCCTGCGCCGGCTGGAGGGCAAGCGGGGGCGCGTGGAGCCGCTGCTCGCGCGGGCCGAAGCGGTGGCCCACCAGGTGGAGAGCCCCTGGGCGCTCTACGCCGTGGCGCGGGAACGGGCGCGGCTCCAGCGGGACCGCGGGGACGGCGGCGGAGCCCGAGCCCAGCTGGAGGCGGCGCACGCGCTCGCCCGGACGCACGGTTGGGTCCGGAGGCTGGAGCGGGTGGAGGCGCAGCTGCGGCAGGGGTGAAGGCGGGGCCGCACGGCCGTTCAGTGTCAGGGTGCCTTGGTATGAGTGGGAGCATGAAACAGCCCGCTCAGCCGACGCTCTTCAATTGGACGGCCCGGAAGAAGGGGCCCAAGCCCAACGGATTCGCCCGCGCGCTCGCCATCGTTGTGCGCTGCGGACAGCAGGTGGCCGTGAGGGCGGCGCCACCCGAAAAGCAGAAGGAGTGCCCGCGCTGCCATCACGTGGGCGAGGTGCAGCGCGACTTCGGCACCCGCGTCATCCGGGGCGAGGTCCGTCCCCAGTCGTGGTGCCGGCAGTGCCGCAAGGCCACTGCGCCTGCCGCGCGCGGGACGGCGCCCCAGCTGGAGTTGATCGCCGGTGGTTTGGCGGGGAGCCGCTAATCCCGGCGGCGCGTCGGGCGTTCGAGCACAGCGGCCTGTCGTCGAGGGGAGTCCGAGCCTTGGCGCAAGCACCGCGGGCTACGGGCTACGGGGAATGGTGTCTACGGGCTACGGGCTACGGGCTACGGGCTTCGGGGCGCGGTGTCTCGGGTAGGGGTTCGGGTTTCGGGGAATGGTGTCTCGGGTAGGGAGGACGCGTTCGCGTTCGCGTTCGCCTTCGTTCACGGGCCCGGGTACGGGCAGGGGTTCGGGTACGGGCAGGGGTTCGGGTTCGGGACACCGGGCACGGCTCGCTTGGTCGCCCGACCTGAAGCCCGTCGTTGCGCTCTGGCCCGTAACCGACTGCCCGCGCCCGAACCCGAACCCGGGCCCGTACCCGTGAACGAAGGCGAACGCGAACGCGAACGCGTCCTCCCTACCCGAGACACCATTCCCCGAAAACCCGAGCCCCTACCCGAGACACCATTCCCCGAAGCCCGCAGCCCGAGACACCGTTTCCCGAAGCCCGCAGCCCGAGACACCGTTCCCCGAAGCCCGCAGCCCGGCTCTCAACCGGGGGCTACCGCTCGACTCAACGTTGACGACGCGACCGCTACCGGGCCGGGCCCATCAAGGCCATCAGCTGTTCAGGGCTGATGCCTTCGGGCGCCGGGGCCGCAACGGCCGGTGCAGAGGGCTGCGCAGGCGCGCCGAGCTCTGGGACGGGGACGACTTCATTGAGGACATCCCGGGCGACCGGCGACTTGGCCGCGGGCTCCGGTTCCTTCTGTGCGAGGGCGTACCAGGTGATGCCAGCGGCGGCAGCGGTCCCGGCGGCGGCCCCGTAGGCGATGCGCTGGTTGTGCTTGGCGAAGTGCCGGAGGTCCCGCGGCTGCACCTGGAAGGCGTACGGCATGGCCTTCTCGAACGGGACGGCGGACACGGCGTCGAAGCTGCTGACGAACGCCTTCAGGGCCTCCTCCTCGCTGGCGCCGTTGTCGAGCGCCAGCTGGTAGGCCTGATCCGGCTTCGTCCGGTCGAGGTCGAAGGAGTTGCGGAGGTAGTTTGCGCGGGAGGATTCGCCCCGCAGGAACTTGCCGATTGGACCCCAAGACGCCATGTGTTCGCTGCTCCGAGCCAGAAGGGGGGTACGCGTCCTTCTGTTATCGGGCCGGAGGCGTGACGGGTCCGAACATTAATGAACCCCCTGCCATTTCAGAGGGTTGCCGGACCCACCGTAAAGCCCTTTGCCCTCAGCGTCGGAGCACTTTTTTGAGGAAGCCCCAGAAGCGGCCGCCGCGCTCCTTGAGCTCTTCGCTGCGCTTGGCCTCCGCGGCCTGGATGGCGTCGGCGCTGATGTTGAGCTTCTGGTTGAGCGCTTCAGGCGTGTAGCGGGTGGCGAGGGTGGCCTTCACCTGCTTGCGGGTGGAAAGCTCCCGGGCCTCCACGTGCAGCACGCATTCGGAGTCCACCTTCAGCGTCACCGCCAGCTTCACTGAACCCTTGGGGCCCTTGGGCAGGTCCTCCACCCGCACCGTGCCCAGGTACTCGTTGCTGGAGACCAGCGCGTCCTCGCCCTGGAAGAGGGAGAGCTCCAGGATGGTCTCGTTGTCCCGGCTGGTGGCGAGCCCGAACGACTTCTCCACCGGCAGCGGCGTGTTGCGTTCGATGACGCGCTTGAAGCCGCCGCCCGGCATCGCCACGCCGATGGTCATCGGCAGCACGTCGATGAGGACGACGCTGCTCACCTTGTCCACCGCGCCGGAGTAGAGCGCCGCGCCCAGCGCCACGGCCTCGTCGGCGTTCACGCTTGCGTGGGGCGGCTTGTTGAAGAGCTCTTTGATTTTGTCGCGGACCATCGGCATCCGGCTCTGGCCGCCGACAAGGATGATTTCATCCACGTCCGACGGCTTGAGCTTGGCGTCCAGCAGCACGTCGCGGACGACGTCCAGCGTCCGGTTGATGAGCTGCAGGCAGGTCTCCTCCAGCTCCCCGCGCGAGATGCTGCAGCGCAGGTCTCTGGGCTTGCCGGTCTCGTCCATCATCAGCATGGGGATGTGGACGTCGAAGGTGCTGCGCTCGGAGAGGGCAATCTTCAGGCGCTCGGCGGCGTCCGTCACGCGGGAGAGCGCCACGCTGTCGCCGGTGAAGGCAATCTTCTCCGTCTCCTGGAAGCGCTGGAGGAGCAGGTCGACAATCTGATTGTCGAAGTCCAACCCGCCCAGGAAGATGTCGCCACCGGTGGCGAGCACCTCGAACACATTCTTGTCGATGCGCAAGAGCGTGGCGTCGAACGTGCCGCCGCCGAGGTCGTAAACCAGCACCCGCTTCTTCATCTCGCGGTTGAGGCCGTAGGCCAGCGCCGCCGCGGTGGGCTCGTTGAGGATGCGCTCCACCTTCAGCCCGGCCATCGCACCGGCCTTGCGGACCGCCTCGCGCTGCGGCTCCGAGTAGTACGCGGGGACCGTGATGACCGCGCGCTCCACCTTCTGGTTCAGGTGGCCCTCCGCCATCTCCTTGCACTCGCGAAGGATGAGCCCCTGCACCTCGTCCAGCGACAGCACGTGCTCGCCCAGCTTCACCGCGGCGCGGCCGGAGGCGTCCGGCACGATGTTGTAGTGAAAGCGTTCGCGGACCTGCCGCACCGTGGCGCTGTCGTAGAGCCGCCCCACCAGCCGCTTGGCCCCGTAAATCGTGTCGTGGGGGTTGAGCACCATCTGGCCCTTGGCGCGGTGGCTGACCAGGAGCTTCTTCGCGTTGGTGAGGGAGACCACCGAGGGCAGCGTGTTGTAGCCCTCCTTGGAGCGCAGGACGACGGGGCGGTTCCCGTTGAGCAGCGCCACGCAGGAGTTGGTGGTGCCGAGGTCAATGCCGATGACCGGGCCGGTGCCGGAGAGCGTGGCGGGCGGCTTGAGGAAGATGGGACCGTCGCCCAGGGCCGGCGCGGCGGCTGCGGCGGCGGGCTTGGGCGCGTCCAGCAGCACCGGCCGGGCCTGGGCGGTGGCCGGCGCGGCGACCTTGGGTGCCTCGCGGCGGATGTTGGGCAGCGCGGGTTGTCCCTTCGCCGGCGTCTGCGGGGGCGCCGCGCGGGCGGCGGGCGCAGCGGGGGCAGCGGCGACGGCGGGCTTTGCGGCCTTCGCGGCAGGTGCCTGCGCGGGGGCTTCCTTCTTCCTCTTCTTCTTCGGGGGTGGGGCCGCCGCACCGCCTCGCCGCGGCGCGCCGGCAGGGAGGTCCAGCTCCAACTCCTCCTCCTCGCCGCCGAGGTCCAGCTCCATCTCCGAGCCACCGCCGGCTGTCACGCCGGCGCGTACATCCGGCTCGATTTCAATCTCCACCTCGGCCGCCCGGACCTCCGCGGGCTCCGGATCCGGCTCCAATTCCACCTCGGGCTCGATGGCCATCTCCAGCCCCTCGAGCACCTCCTCCGACGTGTCCGCAGGCTCCAGCTCCAGCTCCACCTCGGGCGCGGGCTCCGGCGGGAGCGCCTTGCCGCGCGGCGCGGTCCCCCTCACCAGCGCGTCGATGGAGATGTTCACGTCCTCCTCGGCGGGCGGCGGCACCTCGGGCTCCGGCGCGGCGGCCGCGGGCGGCGGCGGGAGGCCGAGGTCCAGCGGCTCATCCAGGTCCACCGAGAGCCCGGCGAGCTCGGAGGCGCCGAAGTCCTCCATGGGCGGAGGCGGGGCGGCGCGGGGCGGCGCGGGCTTGGCGGCGGGAGGAGGCGGGACGAGGGAAGGCTTCGCAGGCGGCGGCTTGGCGGGCGGGGCCTTGGCGGCGACGGGCGGCGGAGGGGAGAGCTGGGCATCGCCCTCCTCGAAGAGCCCGGCCAGGTCCGCCGCCGCGGAGGCGGGGGCCGCCCGCGCGGCCACTGCGCTCGAACGCGCCGGGGCGCTCGCCGCTGCGGGCTTGGCGGCCGGGGGTTTGGAGGTGGCGGGCCGGGCGCTCGCGGGCTTCTGCCCCTTGGGTGCAGGCTCAATCGCCGGCGTCACCGCGCTGCCGGCGCCCGCGGAGCCCAGCATTGTGTCCACGAGCGCCTGGGTCTCCTCGTCGACCTCCCGGAATTGCAGCCCCATTCCGGTGGTACCGGTGGGGTCCCCGGGCTCGCGAATCCACCGCACCACGGCCGTTCCGCGCATCACCCGCGCGCCATTGGCGAGCTCAATCTGGAAGCGGACTTCCGTCCCGACCGGGTGGGGCTTCTTCGACCTGATGAACATCCCGCCCGCACTGATGTTCGTGGCGAAGCCCTGGACGAAGTTGCCCACGTCCGGGTGATTCAGCTTGACGAGCAAACCGACGGATTTTCGATCTGCTTTGCGGCGACCGTCATCCATGCCCGAACGATGACTGGCTTCCGCCGGGCTGCACAACTCCTTGTGCTCCCGTTCGTTGACGGCTGAAGGCCACGCCGACCTACGTGCTGCGCCGGTGTGCGGACGTCCGTGCGGCTGCCCAGCTCACCTCCGCAGCGCGCCAGGTGAAGCGGCCCCGAGGGGTTTGGCGAGCTTCGCTGCGCCGCGTCAATGAAAAAGGAAACAGCCAACCGGCCTGACACAACTGTCGTCCGAATCTCCCGACAATTCTCGAGATTTTGAGCGTCCGAGGCTCTCCCCGCCCATGCGTCTGCCCCAGCTTCCCCCCGCGCTAGCTCGCATCCTCCCTGCCCGCGCGGAGCTCACGCATCCGCTGCAGAGGCCGTCCGCGCCGCGCGTCTCGCGTTTTGTCGCGCCCCGCTCGCCGGACGCGGGCGCCAGCGCCAGCGTGGTGCAGCGCGCGCTCGCAGCGCTCCGCGAGCTCGTCGCCCGCCTCCGCGCCGCGCTGGTAGGCCCGGCTCATCCCGAAGCGCCCGTGCTGGCCGCGGGAGCGCCGGTGGCTGAGCGCGGCGTGAACATACTGCGGGCCGAGGGCACGGCGAGCCGAGCGGGCGCACCGGTTGCTGCGCACGACGGCGCTCCGCTGGTTGGGGGCGCTGCGAGCCGAGCGGGCGCACCGGTTGCTGCGCGCGACGGCGCTCCGCTGGTGGGGGGCGCTGCAAGCCAAGCGAGCGCACCGGTTGCTGCGCACGACGGCGCTCCGCTGGTTGGGGGCGCTGCAAGCCAAGCGAGCGCGCAGGTGACTGCGGGCGCGGCGCGTGAGAGCGCACCTGGAGCGGAGGGCGCGGCGAGCGCGTCGGTCGTCGAGGGTGCGGCGCGCGAGAACGCACCGGGCGCGGTGAGCGCTGCGAGCCGGGCGAGCCCAGCCAGCAATGGCGTCGCGAGCTCCGATGCTCCGGTTGCCAAGCGCCGTACCCGGGCAAGCGCGCCGGTTGAGCGCGGTTCGAGCCGGTCCCGAGGGAGCGACGGTGCCCCAGGTGGGCCTGCGCCTCGCGCTGCGACGGGGACGTTCGGCCTGGGCGAAGCCGCCGAAGCCGACGGCGCGTTGGCGCAGCTGCGGCAGGGGACGGTGGGCAAGGAGCAGGTGGCCGAGGTGCAAGGCGACGCGCTGGCGCAGCTGGCGGCAGCGTTCCCGCATCCGGCGGACGCGGCGTTCCGGGAGGCGCTCCGGGCGGAGCACGCCAGCGCCCCGGTCCGGCCCATTCCGGAGGGGCTGGCCGCGCAGCACGCCGCGCGCGCGGAGGTGGCGGAGACCTTCCTGCGCCTGCACGAGCAGGGGCTGGCGCCGCTGGCGCCGGCGGTGCTCGCGCGGTGCGTGGAGCAGTTTGGCGACGTCTGCAGCCCGGAGGGCGCGCCGCTGCTCCAGACGCTGCAGCGCAACGCGACCGCTGCGGGGGACGTGCCCACGGCGCAGGCGGCGGCGAAGGCGCTGCAGAAGCTGGCCCTGATGGACAGGCCGCGGGTGGCGCTGGCGCAGATGGAGCAGGGCCGGTTCGGCACGGGCGGCGTGGGGACCTACGTCAACAGCGGCATCCAGGCGCTGGCGGAGGAGGGCTTCCGGGTGGAGTCCTACGCGCCGGTCCCGGGCAACGCCAGCCGCGCGCAGGAAGCGGTGGGCAAGCCGGTGCCGGGCTCCGCGGGCTCGGTGGACATCGGCGGGCGCCTGGTGCGCTTCCACCTGACCGCCAAGGAAGGCCCGGTGATGGCGAAGGGCGGGCAGGTCGTCGAGTACTACATCTTCGATGACGGCTACTTCACGCACCGCTCGCTGGCCACCACGCCGCACTCGAAGGATTCGCAGGCGCGCTTCCCGGACAGCAACGTCATCTACGAGCCTGACTCCGTCCCCTACGAGCAGCGCGCGCTGCGCCTCTTCGCGGGCGGCGCGCTGGTCAACGCGGCGATGTCGAAGGTCGCGGCGCTGCGCAAGGTGGGCGACGTAAGCGGCTTGTCCCCGGAGGAGGCGACGGCCGCGGTGACCGCCGCGGAGCAGACGCTCACCCGCGAGGACGCGCCGCGCTTCATCCAGTACAACGACCCGCACCTGGTCAGCTCCTATCCGCTCCTGCACGCCAACGAGGCGTTCCAGGGCTCCGTGCCGGTGGGCATCATCCACAACGCCAGCCGCGGCTATCACCCATGGGTGCCCATGCACCTGCTCAAGGAGGTGCTGGAGAAGTCCCTCCCGGCAGGCCACCCGATGCGCGCGCGCCTGGAGGGCCGGGACGCGGTGGACCTCTTCGAGGTGATGGTGGCCCTGATGACGACGGGCACGGTGAGCGAGGGGTACCTGCGCCGCAAGCTGAGCGAAGGCGTGGAGGGCTTTCAGGAGGCGGAGTTCCAGGAGTACCTGCGGCTGGCGTTCGCGCGCGGGCGTGCGGTGGCCAACCCCAACCCCATGCCGGCGAAGGAGGGCGTGACGCACGCCAACGTCGACGGGCTGAAGGCCGCCGCCAAGCACGCGCTGCAAGCGCGCGCGGCCGCGCGCGGGGGCGAGCACATCCCGGTGGACCCCTCGGCGTCGGTGCTGGCGTTCGTGGGCCGCTTCTCCAGTCAGAAGGGCATCCGGGAGCTGCTCGCGCCGGACCTGCATGGCGTCACCCCGCTGGATGAGGTCCTCCGACGCGCGCAGGAAGAGGGGCTGAACGTCCAGCTGGTGCTCAAGGGCCCGGTGGTGGAGGGCGACTTGAAGGCGCCCCTCCTGGCCCTCAAGCAGCGCTGGCCCCAGCACGTGGAGCTGGAGATGGAGCGGGTGAACGCGGACGACGTGATGCTCGCCGCGGACGTCTTCCTCGCCGTGTCGCGGGAGGAGCCCTTCGGGCTGACGCCGCTGGAGGCGGGCCGCGCGGGCGCCTCAGTCGTGGTGAGCAACGTGGATGAGCTGCCGAAGATTGTGCCGGCCTACGACGCGGCCAAGGGCACCGGCTGTGGCGTCCACGTGGACCTGCAGGACCGGGAGAGCCTGGTGGACGGCGTGCTGAACGCGCTGCGCTTGAGCCGGGACCCCAAGGCGGGGCCGCAGCTGCGGCACAACGCCATCGACAACGTCCAGCGCTATGACCCGGCGACCTGGGCGAAGAATCAGCGGGCGCTCTACCGCACGGCCCTCAACCACTTCGAGGGCCCGCTGCCCGAGGCCGGTCCGTCGTCCAAGCCGCTCTGGACGTAAGCCTTACGGCTTCTCGTCTTCGGTCTGGACCGGGCGGCCCAGCTTGGTGCGCAGCTCGTCGATGGCCGCGTCGTAGACCGGGTAGATGCCGTTCGAGGTGCGGTCCGGGTCGTTCTTGCGGTCCTTGTCGTACGGGAGGTCCTGGACGTCGCGGATTTTCCCGTCGAACTCGTTGCGGAACGGCGTCCCCAGCTCGAACTGGTTGAGCACGCCCGTCAAGAACGACGCGGTGTCCTTGGCGTACTCGCTGTCGCCCCAGCCACGGCCAAGCCAGAGCCAGGACTTGTCCAGCTCCACCAGCTCGTGCTTCTTGGCCTCCAGCCGGTCCAGCGCCGCTTCGTAGCGGGCCAGCGGAATTGGGTCCGCGGCGGCGGCCTGCGTCTCCACGGTCTGCGGCTCAAGCTTCAGCGCTTCGGTCTTCGGTGTCGGCGCGGGCCCCCCCGCGATCTTCGAGATCTCGCTCATCCCTCTTTGTCGCTCACACGCCGAGAAGAGTTGCGTAAAGGGACGCAACGCGTCAGCGGCGATAGAGCCCGCGGATGAACTCGACGAGCTCCGTGCGCAGCGCGGGGGCGAGCGCGGTGAAGCAGATGCCGACGCGGTAGCGCTCGCGCTGAGGCTGGGCGGGCGCGCAGGAGACGACCCAGCCGCGCAGGCGGAGCACGGTCTTCCCGGGGCGCGTCACCTCCACCGTGACCTCGTCGTCCTTCTTGAACGGGTAGCTGGTCTCCAGCCCCACGCCGCCCTCGCCGATGTCGCGGAGCATGGCGTTGAGCTCCACCTTCGACACGCAGCGGACGGAGAGCAGATACGAGACGCGCGGGTACGCGCGCATCTGCGTGCCGCGGCCGACGAGCGCGCGATCAATGAGGCTCACCAACTCCTGCGTGAGCGCGTCAGAGACCTGGAGGAACTTGAGGCCCATCCCGAGGATGGTGCCGCCCTCGTCGTAGGAGATCCTCACCACCTCCACGCGAAGCGTGAGCGGTTTGATCCCCGCGGTGATGGCGAGCTTGAGGGTGATCTCGCTGCCCACCTCGGCAGGCGGGCGCTGGGTGTAGAGGAAGATGCCGCTGCGCGAGACTTCGCGCACTGTGAAGGCGACCTCCTGGTCGCCAAGCACCAGCCGGGCATCAATGGGGACAGCGACACGCGCGTGGAGCCGACGTTCGAAGCTCACACCTCTGGAATAGCGAACCTGCGGGCACTTCTCCAGCTCGCTGGTGGACACCGGTGCGTTCGCGGTGCTGGACGTAAAGAGGTGTGCACGACACTGGGGAGCCGGGTAAAGAACGACTCGCCCCTCGTGCGTTAGCATCATCGCCATGGCCGCCCCCTCCGAGTTTTTCGAGCAGGCGATTCCAGTTCCGGGGGATCGGCTGGGGGCCAGGGACACGTCGCAAATCGACGCAGTCTTCGACGGTCCGTCGAACTAGCAGCAGCAGCACGCACGAAACGCCTCCTGTCGCGGACAGGAGGTCAGGTCGGAAGTGGGCGTTGCAGTTTGCGCGGAGGTTTTCAATGGGCTCGCGGCGCGTGGTGGCGGTGGACGTCTTCTCCGATGTGGTCTGCCCGTGGTGTTACATCGGCAAGCGGAGACTCGAGCGGGCGATCGCGCTCCATCCAGAGCTCGACGTGCGGGTGCGCTATCGCGCCTACGAGCTCCATCCAGACTTGCCGAGCGACGGCGAGGACTCGAAGACGTTCTACGCGCGCAAGTACGGCGGCACCAAGCAGGCGGCCGCCACGCTGGCGCGGGTGACGTCGCTCGGTGAAGTCGAGGGCATTCGCCTGGACTTCTCGCGCATGCAGAAGGCGTCCAACAGCCTGCTCGCCCACCGCGTGCTGCAGCTGTGCGCAGCGCAGGGCGTGCAGAGCGCGGCGGTCTCCGCCATCTTCGCCGGCGTCTTCGAAGAGGGCGTGGACGTGGGCCGGGAGTCGCCGCTCTTCGCGCTGCTCAAGGCGCGGCGCGTGCCCCTGGACTTCGGGCTCTTGATGCGAAAAATCGCCGAGGGCGACGGCCTGGCGGAGGTGCGCGCGGATCAACGTGCCGCCGCCGAGCTCGGCGTGGACGCGGTGCCCTTCCTGATGGCGGACGAGCGGGTGGGCCTGCGCGGCGCGGCCGCGGTGAGCGACTTCGAGGAGATCATCACCACCGCCGCTGCGCGCCCCATCACCAGCGTGGTGCGGCGGGAGACCCGTCAGACCATGTAGTGGAGCGCGCTAGGCGCTCGGCGGCTTCTTCCCGAGCGCGTCCAGGGCGGCGTCATAGGCCGCGGGGTTGAAGGGACGGCGCGCCTTCACCACGTCGAAGATGACGCTGGAGACCACCGTCCCCACCTCGTGCACCGCCTGGTGCCGGCCGAGCCCGGCCCGGGTGAGCCGGTCCATCGCGGCGCGCACGGTGGGCGGGTTGCCCAGCGCCAGCTGGTTCTCCACCACCACGTGAATGGACGCGTGCAGGCGGGGCTGCGGCATGGGCGGGTGGCCCGCGGGCAGGGGCTGGTGCGCCGCCTCCACCAGGCGGGTCCGGGTGGCTTCGTCCAGCGCCAGCCACGCTTCGGCGTCCGGCGCCTTCTCCGGGTCATACGTCTGCATAGAGCGTCAAGGCGTGTAGCCCAGCCCGGGGTGGATCTCCAAGTGTCCTCTCGGCGAGGATGCGCGCCCTCGTGGCCGCCCTGCTCCCTCCCGCCGAACGCACCGACGCCCGTTGGAGCCAGTGCCCCGTCTGCGGCAGCGCGGCGCAGGCCGACTACGTGCGCTTCGACGCGCTGGCCTTCGCGGAGTGCGGCGGCTGCCAGACCGTCTACAAGTCTTTCGAGCGGCAGGCGCTGCGGCCGGAGGACTTCTACGAGGCCTCGTACTTCCACGGCCGCAAGTCCGGACGGGACCGGCGTTTCGAACACCGCGTCCGCAAGTCGATGCGCTGGCTCTCCGCCGCGGCGGAGCTGACCGCGGCGGCCAAGCAGGTGCTGGATGTGGGGTGCTCCTTCGGCTACGTGCTGGAGGCGGCGCGCCGCCTGGGGATGACCGGCTGCGGGGTGGACGTGTCCCGCTACGCGGTGAAGGTCTGCCAGGAGCGCGGCTACGAGGCCCACGTCGGCACGCTGGAGCAGCTGCCGGTGGCGTCGGGGCGCTTCACCCTGGCGCACCTGAAGCACGTGCTGGAGCACACGCCCACCCCGAAGGCCGCGCTGGCGGAGGTGTCCCGCGTGTGTGAGAGCGGCGCCGCGCTGCTCGTGGCGGTGCCGAACGTGGGCTACTGGAAGGGGAGAGCGCTGCGGCGCACCTACCGGTTCTTTCGCCCGGATGACCTCGGTGCGCAGCACTACGTGTACTACTCCGCCCGCTCCCTCTGCCGGCTGCTGGAGGCCTGCGGGTTCGAGGTGGTGGCCCGCTCCAAGGCCTTCTTCCGCGCCCGCAAAGCCGCCCGCTCACCGCTGCACCGGCTGTACGAAGCCGCGCGGTACGCGGCGCTCCGGGTGGGCTTCGGCGCCGCGCAGGCGCTGTGCCTGACGCGGGAGGTGTTCGTGCTCGCGCGCAAGCGCTAGCAGCTCAGCGCGCCAGGAGGTCCAGCCCCAGCCGCAGGAGGTTGAGCGGGAAGACGCGCGGGAGGGCGGAGAGCACGACGAAGATGCTGGCGTGCACCAGCAGGGCGGCCACCGCGCCCTGGAAGCGCTTCACCAGCACCGTGGTCAGCCCGGCGAGCCCGGCGAGCCACAGCCAGTAGCTCCCCGCCATGAGCGCGCCGGCGAGCAGCGGCCCCTGGCCGAACACCGCCTTGAGGGTGAACGCCAGGCCGAGGACGGCCCAGAGCGCGAGGATGATGCCGTGGATGAGGTTTCCGAACGCCTTCATGCGTTTTCTCCTTGGGACTGCAGGAGCATCTCCTCTTTCATCGAAAACCCTGTGGAACTAAACAGGGATGAATCGATAAGCTGCCGTGAATGATTTCCCTGGCACGGCTTGAAGGCTTCTACTGGGTTGCGCGCACCCAGGGGTACGCGCGGGCGGCGCGCAGCTTCCCGTACCCCATCACCCAGCCCGGGGTGCACCAGCAGGTGCGCCGGCTGGAGGACGAGGTGGGGACGCCGCTCTTCGAACGGGTGGGCAAGGACCGGGTGGTGCTCACGCCCGCCGGGCAGGTCCTCTACGCCGCGGTGGCGCCGTTCTACGAACAGCTGGCCTCCGTCGTAGCGACCGTGAAGGGCGGCGCGGTGGGCGGGACGTTGCGCATCCACGCCGCGGGCATGCCGCTGCGGCACCTGCTCCCCGCCTGGCTGCGGCGCCTGCAGGCGAAGCGGCCGGACATCGACCTCGCGCTGCAGGAGGTGCGGACCGCGGACCTGGCCGCGCTGCGCGGAGGCGAGGCGGATGTCCTGGTGGACTACCTGGAGTCCGTCCCGGATGACCTCGCTGTGCAGCCCATCGGCAAGGCCAAGGCGTTCCTCGCGCTGCCCTCGTCGCATCCGCTGGCGAGCCACAAGCACGTGGAGGTGTCTCAGCTCAAGGACGAACCGTTCATCTTCTACAGCGCGGATGACCGGCTCCGGGCCCTCCAGCTCCGGGCGTTGGAGTCGCACGGGGTGGTGGCGAGGAAGGGCCCCGCGGCGGATTCCTCGGAGACCATCCTCGCCTTCATCGCCGCCGGGCTCGGCTACTCCCTGGTGCCTGCGCTCCAAGACGGCGGGCCCCGCGTGGCCGGCGTCACCGTCCAGCCGCTGACCCGACCGGTCGTCCACTTCCCCATCTACGCCTGCTGGCGGAAGTCCGCCTCGAAGCACCCCCTGGTCCGCGCCGCGCTGGAGCTGGCGCCCCACGCTTGAGCGCCGCGGCACATTCCCCCCGTTCGCATCGAGCGTCTTGCACTTGCTCCTGTGGATTCGCCTTTGGCGGCGAGCCAAACCCCCGTTCGCGTCGAGCGTCTTGCAGTTGCTCCTGTGGATTCGCCTTTGGCGGCAAGCCAAACCCCCGTTCGCGTCGAGCGTTGCGCCGTCAGGCGCATAGTCGAGACGGGGCATGGCGTTTGAGGCTTGGCGCAGACACGCTTCGTCGCGTTCATCGCCCGCGTGGGTTCGCGCCGCCGCTTCTGGCGGCCAACTTCGAGCGACGCGCTCAGGTGCTCCTCCCGTTCGGGTCGACCGTCTCACGATTGCTCGCAAATCTTCGCCGCCGCCTCTCGACTCGAGCGCAGCGGCGCATAGTCGAGAGGCGGCAGGGCGTCCGAGGCTTGGTGCAAGCGCCGCTTCGCTGTGCGGGCTTCGGGCTTCGGGGAAGGGTGTCTCGGGCTGCGGGCTTCGGGGAGCGGCGTCTCGGGTAGGGTTCTCGGTTTTCGTTGCCGCGTTCGCGTTCGTTTACGCGTTCGGGCCCGGGTAGGGGAGCGGGAGCGGGAGCGGGCGCGGGGTGACCGGGTGCGCGTGGGTGGTGCCGACGTCTCGCCGCGAGCGCCTCATGACCCGGCTGGAGCGCGGGGCCGAAGCGGGCGCCCACGCCCCAGCCGCGCGAGGCGCCTATAGTCCTCGCATCTTCTGGACTGGGAGCTCTTCGGTGCGCCGTCCGTCACGCCTGTGCGCAGTGGGGTGCCTGGTGGCCGCGGCCACGGCGCTCGCGCAGGGCGGCGCGCCTTTGCCTCTGCCGATGCGGATGGACTTCCACCTCAGCGAGCGCGATGCGGGGGTGGCGCTCGACGCCGGTGCCGAGGAGGCCCTGCCGGCGCCGGTGCCGGACGCGGGCGTGCCGCCCAGCGCGCCCACGGCGGACGCGCCGCTGCGGCGGGGCAGCGCTCCCACCCTGGTTACCGCCTGTCCCGGCTGCGCGGCGGCGCCCGTCCTGCCTGTGAGCGGGGACCTGCACGCGTTCGAGCGCCACACGCAAGGCACGCCCGCGCACGAACGCGCGCAGGGCCTGTTGACGCACCACCGGCGGTCGCTCTCGGTGCTCTACGCCGGGACGCTGGCCGGGGTGGCGGCGGCGGTGGCGGGCATGTTCATCATCCCGCGCCAGTACTGCAGCTTCGAGCCCTCGCTGGGCGGCTTCCGCGTCCCCACGCCCGGGAGCCAGAGCTGCACCTACGGCGCGCTCAACATCGCCATCGGCAGCGTCGGGCTGGGCGTGGCCGCCCTCTCGGTGGGTGCCTACTTCTTCGACCGCCCGACCAGCAGCCAGCTGGTGGACGCGGTGAACGCCTGGAATGTCGCCTACCCCGAAGCGCCGTTCTTGCCCCAGGACGTCAAGGACCTGGTGCACGCGCCGCGCAGCTACGGGGCGGACGGCGGGCAGAGCGAGGAGACCACCAGCACCTCGGGGTAGCTGCGGTCCAGAATCCGCGTGGTCCCGCTGCCGGGCGGCCCGTAGTCGAGAATCTCCTCTACCGGGACGGTGTGGCCCTGCCAGACCATCACCTCCCGCGGCCCCAGCGTGAGGCGCCCTTGCACCGCGCCGCAGCCGGGCAGCACGCGGATGTGCTCCATGCGGTAGCCCAGCGCGAAGCGGATTTCCCCCTCGTGGGTGCCGGTGCCATTCACCGTGACGCCCGCCGGGTCCACCTCCGCCGTGCCCCGGAAGGACAGGATGTCGGTGTCCACGCTGTAGACCTCATCCGGTTGCGGCAGGCGCTCCACCCGGAAGCTCAAGGAGCCGTCGAGCTCCTTCTCCAGCTGGACGACCGGGACTTCGAAGGTCTCCGCGGTGACGGTCAACACGACTTTCCCCGCGAGCAGGTAGACCGCCGCCTGCTCCGTGCCGCTGCCCTCTCCGCAGCGGCTCTTGAAGGCCGCGGTCAACTCCGTCCCGCTGCGCCGGGTGACCGTCACGCAGGTGCCCAGCGTCTGCAGGCGCGCCTGGATGCGGTCCGCGTTCTGCGCGGCCGTGAGACTGGCGTCGAGCGTGCTGGCGTCTGCATAGCGGTGGGCGCCGCGGGCGAGCGCGGCCACGGTGACGGGCGCGTTGGAGCGGGTGAGCGCGTCCTTGCGCAGGTAATCCAGCTGCTCCTCGTTGAGGCCGCCGCAGGCGGGCAGGAGGCAGACGGCGAGGGCGAGGGCTGAGCGCATGGGGCCTGTTTGCCTTTACAGCGTCCGGGCAGAGCCGAGCCAGAGGTCGATGGTCTCCAGCTCCACGCGCCGCGCGTCCTTGCGCCTCTCGTAGTAGTGCCGCGCCTGCAGCGCGAGGTTGCGCGCGCGCCGGCTGTCGCCCTGGGAGCTGCGCAGCGCCCGGGCGAGGTTGAACCGCGCCATCGCGGTCTCGATGTCGTCGCGGTCCTTCAGCAGCCGCAGCGCGCGCTCCAGCATCACGCGCGCCTGCTCCGGGTGGCCAAGGTCCACCTCCACGTGCCCCAGTACGCTGAGCGGCTTGACCAGGCGCGGGCTCTCCGGGCCGTAGGCGCGCTCGTAGATGTCCAGGGTTCGCTGCACGTAGTCGCGGCCCTCCGCGCTCTGCTTGAGCGCGATGAGGTCCACGCCCACGTTCATCAGGACGGAGCCCACCAGCGCGTTGTCATTGCCGAACGCCCGCTCCCGCACCTCGAGCGCGCGCCGGTGGTAGGAGAGCGCCTCGGCGAACTTCTGCCGGGTGAAGAGGATGTTGCCCAGGCTGTTGAACGACGAGGCCACCTCCGGGTGCGCCGGTCCGAAGACCCGCTGCTGCAGGGAGAGCGACTCCTGGAGCGACTTGAGCGCTCCGTCCAAATCGCCCACGCAGCGCTGCGTGTTGCCCAGGACGTAGAGGATGCGCGCGCGGAACGGGTCATCCGGGGTGAAGGCGGCGTCCCCCAGCCGCAGGGCCCGGCGCAGCTGGACCAGCGCCTCCTCGCAGCGGTCCTGCGCGAGGAACGCGCCGCCGATGGTGCTGGCCAGCGCGCTCTCCATCTCCGGGTCGCTCCCCACGCGCGCCACCGCGGCTTCGGCCTCCCGGATGGCGGCGTTGGCCAGGGTGTGCTGCGCCAGAAATTCGCCCATCACCGTGACGAGGTCGATTCGCGCCCGCGCCGCCAGGCGGTCATGGTGGCCGGCCTCCGCCGCGTAGAGCGCGTCCAGCAGCGCGGCCTGGGCGTTGGCCGCCTCTCCCTGCCGCATGCGGATGAGGGCCAGCTGGTAGTAGGCCTCCGCGCGGGTGGGGAGGTGGTTGAGCGCGTTGGCGAGGGCGACCACCGCCTCCGCCTCCGCGCGGGCGGTGTTGAACTGCCCGGAGTTGGCCAGCGCGCGGACGTGTGACAGGCGCGCGTTCACCTGCTCCACGCGCTCGATGATGGCCGGGTCCTTGGGCGGCTTCACCTGTGCCGCGAGCGCGTAGGTCTCCGCGCACTCCTTGAGCGAGGGCAGGGCGTAGGCGGCCATCACCGCCCGCTCCACCTCCTCGCCGTGGCGCCGCACGAACAGCGAGGTGAGCGCCTGGAGGTCCCGCGCGCGCCGCTGCAGGCACGTCATGCGCAGGTCCAGCACCGCCTCGGATTGCTCGCCGCGTACGCGCGTGGCTTCGCAGGCGTCCTGGTGCATGGCGGCCCACTGCGAGGCATAGGTGTCGAGCGCGCGCTCCACGCCCACCCAGGCGCCCGCCGCCGCGGAGCTGCTCGAGGAGAGCAGCGCGGCCTTCACCTGCGCCTTGCGCGGCGCATCCCAGGCGTCCGCCAGGTGGCGCTCGCTCCCGCGGCACAGCCGCTCCTCGGAGCGGGCGGTGCCGATGGCCACGCCCACCGCCAGCAGCAGCGCGGCGGTGGCCAGCGTCAGCGGCTTACGCCAGGCCGCCCGTGGGTCTCGGCGCAGCGCCTGGAGCAGCGCTGCCATGTTCGGGTAGCGCTGCGACGGCTCCACCGCCAGGCCGCGAGCCAGCACCCGGCGCAGGTGCGAGGGGACCTTTGCCTCCTTGCGCGGGGCGCGCAGTTCGCCCTTGTGGACCGCTTCCTTCAGCGCGGAGGTGCCGCCGCCGGGGAAGGGCCGCTCGCCGTAAAGGGCTTCATAGACCGTGATGCAGAAGCTGAACTGGTCCGTCCGCGCGTCCACCTCGCCGCCGTCCCACTGCTCTGGCGCCATGTATGCCGGCGTCCCGAGCAGCTCCCCGGACACGGTGGACCAGCTCTCCGGCCCATCCGGCCCCGCGGCGCCCTCCACCGGGACGTGCGGCAGGGGCGGCACCTGCGCGTCCACCCGCCGGGCCAGCCCGAAGTCGGTGACGAAGACGCGGCCCCTCTTCCCCAGCAGCACGTTGTCCGGCTTCACGTCCCGGTGGACCACGCCCGCTTCGTGCGCGGCGCGCAGGCCCTCGCCGGCCTCGAGCACCGTCTTCAGCACCTCGCGCCACGGCCGGCGCGCCTCGCGCAGCCACTGGCGCAGCGTCACGCCCTCCACCAGCTCCATCGCCACGAAGACCTGGTCCCCCAGCGCCTTCGCTTCGTACACCGTCACCACGTGCGGGTTGGACAGCCGCGCCAACGCCTGTGCTTCGCCCAGCAGGCGCGCGCGGCGCTCCGGGGCCGCGCCCAAATCCGCCCGCAGCAGCTTGAGGGCCACCTTCCGGTCCAGCTGCGGGTCAAACGCGGCGTACACCACCCCCATCCCTCCGACACCCAGCTGCTCGAGGATGAGGTAGCGGTCGACAGTGGCGCCGCGCGCCAGCGGCGGAGGAGGCGGGGCGGGCGCTGCCTGGCCCTCCACGCGCGCGGCTTCGCCTACCAGCCGCTGGCAGGACCCGCAGCTGTCCAGGTGGTGGTGGAGCGACTCGGCCTGCACGGGCGGGAGCACGCCCAGCGCGAAGTCGAGAATCTCATTCTCCGAAGGGCAGGCCATGGCAGGACGGCGTTGAGCTTACCCGCCCCGCGGGCCAACCCGGGAATCGCGCAAGGGCGGGTCCCGGGAGCCCCGGCGGTGGCGCAGGCGCTCAGGCGGTGGCCAGCTTCTGCTGCAGCAGGTCCAGCTTGTTGCGCGCCGAGAGAATTTGCTGCCGGAGCGAATCCGCCTGCCGGGAGACGTCCTCGAACTCGGCGGTGCTCGCGTCCTGCGCCAGCGTCTTCGCCTGCTCGCCCACGGCCGCCATCCGGTCCAACAGCGGCGCCAGCGCGTTCGCCGCCACCCGGTCCGCCCCCTGGGTGGCGTCCGCGCGCCGCTGGTTCTCCACGGAGATGAGCTCCGCGTTGAGCGAGGACGCCTCCTTGCCCAGCGTGCCGTAGCGCTCCAGCAGGCTCTGCAGCGTGGCCGTCCGGGACTGCAGCGTCAGCGCCCGGGCGTGCGCGGCGCGCGCGTGACCCTCCTGCTGTTCGCGCATGGTGGTCACCGCGTTGACCAGGTCGCGGACCTTTGTCTCCAGGGTCCCCTCGAGGTCCACAATCTCCTGCAGCGTCTTGGCCGCCCGCTCAATCCCCTTCTGCGAGGAGAGGGGAGCCTTCTCCACCGACTCCACCAGCGCCCGGAACTGCCGGAGGGAATCATCCAGCCCGGAGGCCGCGTCCATCAGGACCGACCGCGTCTGCCCATTCTCTGACATGGGCGCAGCTCTTAGCCTCGTTGGGGCGGCGGCACCAAGCGGCCGTTCCCAAAGAGTGCTCAGCCCAGGACGCGCAGCAGGCTCAAGTCCAGCTGGCTGTGCAAATCCCCCATCAGGCTCTCCAGCTCCGGAGGGGAGAGCGCCAGCCGCTCCGCCAGGAGCGCGCGCATCCGCATCAGGAGCGTCTCCTTCGAGCGGGAGAGCCAGCGGGACACGGTGGACTTGTGGGCGCCCTCCATGCGGGCGATGGCCTCCACCGTGAGGCCTTCGACGAAGTAGAGCCGCAGGTAGTTGCGTTCGCGGGTGGAGAGCTGCTGCAGGGCTTCTTCGAGCGCGCCTTTGAGCGCGGGGCCCACCCGGCGCTGCTCCAGGACGCTCTCCGGGCCCGGCTCCGGGGCGGCCAGGCCCTTGAGCGCCGCGGGCTCGCCGTGGGCGCGGGGCTTCTCGGCGTCAATCAGGTTGAGGGCGACTCTCAGGGCCGCGATGCGCAGCCAGAGCGCCAGCGGTCCTCGGCCCGCATAGTCCAGGAGCTTGGCTGGAGCGGTTCCCGTGGAGAGCAGGAGCTTCTGGCGGACCAGCTGCTGGACGTCCTCCGCGAAGGAGGGCGCTGCGCGGAACTGCGCGACGGCGGACCGGGTGGCGGTGACCACCCTTCGGTCCAGCTCCTGAAGCG
Organism: Myxococcaceae bacterium; assembly: GCA_044230055.1. Taxonomy (GTDB): domain Bacteria; phylum Myxococcota; class Myxococcia; order Myxococcales; family Myxococcaceae; genus JBGART01. Next base: position 23,088 of record JBGART010000049.1, read on the forward strand.
CCTCGCCGTGCCCGGCGAGCGAGGCGAAGGCCAGGAAGAGGTCCTCGGCGTGGACGCCCTCGAGCGCCTCGGCGAGGTCAGACTCTCCCTGCACCCGCGCGCCGAGGTGGGCCAGGAAGGCGTCCTCGTCCAGCCGCCAGGAGGGGAAGGCGGTGCGGGCGGCGTCGAGGATGCGGGTGAGCCCGGCTTCCAGCCGGTCCGGCAGGGACGGGGCCCTCGCCCGGGTGGGGAGGTGGAGGAGGAAGCGCGGGGTGAGGGGTCTGCGGCTCATCGGTGACGGATGGCGGGCAGAAGACCCTGCGGGCCCGCACGGACGCAAGTCACTCGGTCTGCGGCGTGATGTACGTCGGGTCCGTTGTCACCGGACCGGTGAGCACCCAGTCCCCAAGCGGGTTGAGCTCGTAGGTGGCTTTGCGGCCGCAGCCGCTGACCAGGTGGGCGCCCTCGTCACCGCCGCCGAGGTCCCGAACGGTCAGGGATTCAGAGGCGCAGTGCATGTCCTGGACGGCTTTGGCCGGGATGAGCGCGGATTTCCGGGCGCAGGCGGGGAGCAGGAGGAGCAGCAGGGGGAGGAGGCGCATGGCGCATCCTGCCACGCCTTTAGCGGCGCCACTCGTCGCGGCTGAGCTCGGGGCGGGGCCGCGAGCGCGAGAGCCAGGCCTTGAACGGCTCGGGTGCGCCGAGCTGGCCCTTGGTGCCCATGAAATACGGCATCTGGACGTTGGAGGGCCGGACGTCCAACCCCAGGGTGTCTTTCGCGTAGGCCGGGTTGAAGGTCTCCAGCTGAAGCGGGAAAAACTCGGAGATGGGCTTGTTGCCGACCGGGCCGAAGTCGTGAATGTGAAGCTTCCCGTCCTTGAGCGTGAAGACATGCCGCAGGTCGGTCAGCATCCCCGGCCCGGCGCTGCGCGCAAAGCTCCCGGCGAATTCGGCGCCGAGGCCTCCGAGCCTGCGAGCGGTAAACTGCAGCAGCGGGTTTCCGCCCGGGCCTTTCACGTTCACCGCGACGCCCCCGTCGTCGGCCTTGAAGCCAATCGGCACGTAGTCTTTTTTGTATCCAAAGATGTCTTCGCCGGCGTCTTTCCCCACCTTGCTGTTCTCATGCAGATTGATGAACCACATCCCTTTGACGCCGCTCGCGCGGTGGACCACCGGCAAGGTGTAGCCGGAGTGCGTGTAGTGGATGTCGCCCTTGTCGTGCTTGATGTTGTTGGTCACCATCAAGAGGTCCGCGCCGTAGACCGGCTGGAGCGAGAGCTCCGGGGGAAGCAGACGGCTCAGGTGCGCGCGGTCTGCCTTTGAGAGCGCGATGGGCAGCATGGCCTGGCGGATGAATCCCTTGTAGGGAGGCAGCGGAAGCTTGCCGTCTTTTCGCAACCCCGCCTTTGCAGAAATCTTCTCTGCGGTGGGAAGCGGCGGCGGCCGGAACCTCGCGCCATCCATCCCATCCCAGAACTTCATGCCAAGCTGCATCAGATCGCCGAAAGGATTTGTTCTCATTTCTGCCATTGTCGTCAGTGGCGGGCAGAGGGTTTCGGTGGGGCCTGGGCGATGACACTGTAATGGACTGATTACAACCACCGCCCGAGCTCTTCGGCGGTGTAAGGCTGCGGCACTGCTTCGTCTTTCCTGTAGAGGAGGGGAAGAAACATCCGGCGGCAGCTCAGCTTCGCGCCGAGCTTGGCCAGGATGCTCCCCGCTCCAAAAAGCAGCTGTGTGAGAAAGACCATGTCACGTGTGAAACACACCTGCGAACGGGTGGGGTCCTCTGAGTAGCTCCGCCAGAGCTCGCGCAGGTAATCCGCGGTGTATTCAAACGGCTCATCGCGCAGGCACGGCAGGGCCCAAAGCCACATCAGCCGCGTGACCGGCCTGAAGTCGAAGTCGCGGGGGTTGGGCACGTAGCCGATGTCGATGAGGCTCTGCTCCACGGCTTGCGGGTTGCGCTCCAGCACCGCCCGCGCGAGCGTGCGCCAGTGCTGCACATAGGCAGGTGACAGCCGCTGGACGCGGCCGAAGTCGAGGAACGCCACCCGGTCCTTGCAGAAGACGAAGTTCCCCGGGTTGGGGTCCGTGTTGTACGCGCCCAGCCGGAGGAGGCTCTCGTAATAGAAGCTCCAGATGGCCACGCCTGCCCGGTCGCGCGCCTCCGCGCTGGCGGACGCCGCGAAGCGGTCCAGCGGCTCGCCCTCTGCAAGCTCCGTGGTCAGGACGGTGCTGCCGCTCCAGCGTTCGAAGGGAAGGGGGATCCAGATTTCCGGGCGGCCGGCGAAGAGCTCGGCGAAGGTGCGCAGGTGCCTGGCCTCTTCCAGGTAGTCGCACTCTCCGACGAAGTGGCGGCGCAGCTCCTCGTGCAGCACCAGCGGCGTCTGCTGGCGAAGGACCGTGCGGGAGATGCGGTCCAGGGCGCCCAGCTGCCAGGTGTCCGCTTCGATGAGGGCCCGGATGCGCGGGTACTGAAGCTTGACCGCGACCGCTTCGCCGGAAGGCAGCGTCGCCCGGTGCACCTGTCCGACGCTGCCGCACGCGAAGGGGGTGCCGGACCAGGACGCGAAGGCAGCGCGCGGGCTGGCGGCCAGCTCGTTGAGGACCGCGTGGCTCGCCTGCGCCGGGTTCATGGCGCGAGGGGCGTTCGCCAGCGCGGAGAGCGCCTCGCGTTCGGTGTCGCTCAACAGGGGGTCGAAGGTCCACGCCATCTGGGCCCACTTCATGGCCACGCCCTTGAGCCGGCTGGCCTCTGAGACGTAGCGCTCCAGCGCGTGCTGGAGGACGCGCCTGCCCACGGGGCCGCGCTGGCTGGAGGGGAAGAGGGCCCGCGCCGCGAGCCAGGCCGCGGTCGCCGCGGTGGCGCGGCCCGTTCGCTGAAGGAGACCTGAGGGGGGCGACCGCGTGGCGGCAGGCTCAAACGCGGCCGCGGGAGCTTCTGCCAGCTCCTCCTCGTAGAGCGCGAGGAGCTTCAGGACGGGGCCGGGGATGCTCCTGAAGGAGGACTCCCAGTGGGCGATGGCCGCCTGGGTGACGCTGAACTCCCGGGCCAGCTCGCGCTGTGACAGGCCCAGGCTCTCGCGGAGCGCCCTCAGGCGCGCGGCGTTCTCCGGGGGGCTGTGCTCGGGGTCGTGTCTCATCTGGGGAGCGCGCTTGCTACCCCGCGGAAGGAGCGGGGATCAACTCGCGCTGGCGATTACAAGGTAAGCGGAGGCCGCAAGAGCGGAACTGGTCCCAGCCGCCGCGGGAGAACGTGTGGAAGCTCAAACCCCAAGGTGCCCAAATGTCTCTCTCTCCGTCTCCTGCTATCGCTCCCGCGAGCTACCCCTCAAGCCGCCGCACAGAAGCCCCCTCGCAGCCAGAGGCCGCAGCGCCCAACGCAAAGCTCGATGATCGGGCGCCTCCTCGAAATTCGAATGACACCTTCTTCTCCGACCACCCTCGGCAGAGCACGCACAAGCTGAAGAACGGTGAGACTGTTCAAACGCCCTGGAGGGCGCAGGATGTCGACATGTGGCTCTGCCTGTCGACCGCCAACGCGGACAAGGTGGAGACGCTGATGGAGGGGTCCGGATACAAGCCCTTCACCACGACAATCAATGGCGAGCGCCGAGCAATCGCGCGGGTCTCGCCGCTCAACTATCGCGACACGGACAACGGGCCGTATCGCGCGTTCATCCTCGCCTTCGATGCGTACAAAGACGACGGCGGACCGGCGCGCACGTTCGACTGGGTGAACCCGTACTCCACCCTCGCGCCCGCAGCCTCCGGCGCGCAGATGTACTTCTACCGCGGGGCGGCGACCGGGGACCACGTCCCCACCGCCCACGAGCTGCTCGGTCTCGACAAGCGCCAGGGCAACGTGGAGATGACGCTCTCAGATGGCGGTGGCGACACCGTGGTGGAGACGACCAAGGCCAGCGACCTGGAGGGCCGGGAGATTGCCTCTGCGAACATCTCGATTGACCAATCCCCGCGCAAGCAGCTGCAGGAAGCCAACGAGATGGCCCACGCCTTCGGTCTTGCGGACGCCCCTCAGCTGCCGCCGATGCCGGTGTTCCACTTCCCCTCGTACAACCCCGACCCTGCCAACCCCGGAAAGTTCAAGTCGATGGATGCGTTCTACACCTGGCAGCCGTTCGTGGAGCGTTGGGGGAAGGATGACTCGCTCCGCTTCGGGAAGGACTCCGAGTTTGGGAAGGTGTTGGACTCTCTGGAGATCAAGCCGGAGGTGGTGGTCCGCGACCCGCACATGAAGATGTCGCTGACGCCCGAGGTCCCGGGTAAGCCGGAGGTGTAAGGCGGGTCGGGTTCCGAGGCCTCGGGTTCGGGGGCCTCGGGTTCGGGTTCCCGGGATTCGGGTTTCGGGTTCCCGGGGTTTCGGGTTCCCGGGGTTTCGGGTTCCCGGGGTTCGGGTTCCCGGGGTTCGGGTTCGGGTTCCCAGGGTTCGGGTTCGGGGGATGGTTTCTCGGGTTCGGTTTTCGTTGCCGCGTTCGCGTTCGCGTTCGCGTTCGGGCCCGGGGAGGGGAAGGGGTTCGGGCCCGGGGAGGGGAGGGGCTCCGGGCCCGGGGAGGGGAAGGGGTTCGAGTTGAGTGCTTGGGCCGGTGTCAGGTGGTGCGCGGACCACAGCAGAGGCGGCTCAGCATCTTGGCGATTCGGAGGAGGAGGCTTCTTCCCTCACAGTACTGAGTGGGCGTCACAGCACCGCGGATGCTCATCACTTCGAGCTGCGTCGCGCACTCCAGCGTGCTGCCGCGCGCGATTTCGTAGAAGCGCTGCTTCTCAGCACGCGCCAGCTTTCCTGCGCCCTCCCCGATGTTGAAGAGGATGCTCGTGCTCGCCCGGTCGAATTGGTCCTTGAGCTCCCGACTCATCCTTCCCGAGATCAGCTGGGTCGACAGCACGAGAAATTCCCTCGCGACTCTGTAGACCTCGAGCCTCTCGAAGTCGAAAAGCTCCGCTTCCGCCTCGGCCGCCGTTTCCTCTGCCCCGAACCCCATCCCCATTCCCCTCTCCGAACCCCTTCCCCTACCCGGGCCCGAACGCGAACGCGAACGCGAACGCGGCAACGAAAACCGAACCCGAGAAACCGTCCCCCGAACCCCGAACCCGAGAAACCGTCCCCCGGAACCCGAACCCGAGAAACCGAACCCCGAACCCCGAACCCCGAACCCCGAACCCCGGAACCCGAACCCCGACGGCGCAGCAACAGCCTACCGGAGCGATCCGACATCGCTCCGATAGACCGCCAACGCGCCCTCTACCGCCGCCGCCGCCGCAACAGCGCCAGCCCAAGCAAGGCAAACGGCGCAACCGCCAGCCCACCCTGCCCGCATCCGCAGCCCTTGGGCGTCCCACCCGGCCCCGTCCCACCGTCAGGCGTCGTCCCCGCATCGACCGTGGGAATCGTCCCGCCGTCAGGCTTCGTCCCGCCATCCGGGAGCATCCCGCCATCCGGGCCAACACCGCCCGGCGCGACGATGATGGAAACGAACGACGGCGCGCTGTTCAACCGCCCATCATTGACCGTCAGCGAGAACCGCAGCACGGTGCCAGGATTCGCCGCCGGAACGCTGAACGACGGCTTGGCCACCGTGGTGGAGCTGAGCACCGCAGTCGGCCCCTCCGTCTGAGCCCAGAGGAACGTCAGCGGGTCCCCATCCGGGTCGGTCCCTGAGCCATCGAGCGAAGCAGTCGCCCCGGAGGGAACCGCCTGATCCGCGCCCGCGTTCGCCAACGGCGCCCGGTTCGTCGGCGCAGTCGACCGGACGAGCACGTGCGTGGTCGCGGGCGGGCTCATCACCTTCCCATCGCTCACCACCAGCGTGAACGTCAGCGTCGTATCCTGGGTCACCGCCGGCGCCGTGAACGTCGCGCCATTCAGAGTGACCATCGGCCCGCCGGTCTGAGCCCAGGTAAATGTCAGCGGATCTCCATCCGGGTCAGAGCTCAAGGAGCCATTCAACGTGACCACCGCGCCGGACTGAACCTCCTGGTCCGCGCCCGCGTTGGCGATGGGCGCGCGGTTGGTGCAGGAGTTGGGGTCTCTGACCAACTTGGGGAACGGAAGGTTGGTCAGCCCGGTGAAGACAAAGTCATCCACCTCCCAGCCGACGTCAGCGCCGCCGTCATCCGTGCCCACGCGGAAGCGCACCAGCACGGTTTGACCCGAATACTGCGTCCCCAGGTTCACGGTGACCGGCACGAAGTTGGGATACCCGGTGCTCTGGCGCACGTACCCGTTCTTGCCCGTCAGCGGGTTCGCCGTGGCCGTGGCCACGCTGCCGTTGTACGTGGGCGAAGCCTTGCTGCCGATGTCCGCCCAGGTCGCCCCGTTGTCGGTGGAGAGCTCCAGCACTCCGCCGTCGTAGTTTCCGGCGTTGGGCCCGCTGGCGACGAACTCGAAGCTGTAGCGGTGCCGGAAGGTGAACCCGAAGCTGCCAGTGCCCACCTTGAGCGGCGGAGACACCAGGTAGTTGCTGGCCGGGACCGGGACGTCCTGCCCGAACCAGACGTTCTGCAGCGCGCCGATGGCGTTGCGCTTCCAGGGGAAGGCGGTGCTGAGCAGGGGGTCCGCGCCGGGCGTCCACACGCTGACCGGCCCGTCGACGTCATCCGTCGCGGCGGCCATCGGCACCACGTCGAAGTTCAGGCGCAGCGTCGTGCTGCCGGTGCGTGAGCCGGGCGTGGCCAACCCCGGGTCCGTGAACGTGAGGTTGAACGGCACCTTTGCGATGTCGGTCAGCCCCGCGGCGTCCACAAGGAGGGTGGTCGTCGTGCTGTCGTACGGCTTCACCGGGGGGAACGTGACCGTGCCGCCGCCCGCGAGGGTGACGCCCGCCGTCGGCGTGGTGACGGTGCCGGTGATGGCGCTCAGCGTGGTCCAGCCGGTGTTCTTCACGGTGAGCTTGAGGGTGCCGGACTCCTTGTTGTCCAGCTGCCCGTCCTTGTCGCAGCTGCTCACGTCGTCGGAGAGCTCGGCCTTCACGTAGGCGAGGTCCCCTCCGGTGATGAAGCTCTCGGTGACCGGCGTGTTGGTGGTGGAGGCGCGGTCCGGGCCCTTGGCGAGGATGCCGGCGCCGCGCTTGGCGAACGCCTGGGTGAAGAGCTCGAAGTCGTTCGCGTCCCTCGCCGCCGTGGCGGCCAGCAGCGCGTCCCGCATCTCCAGCATCGTCGGCGTCATCGGCGCCAGCTTGTACATGGCAATCCAGTACTGCTTCATCCGGCGCTGCGCCTCCTGGAAGGTCAGCCGCGGCGCGCGCAGGAGCGACGCGTAGCACTCCCAGCCCATGGTGGCCCAAATCTCTCCGGTGTTGTGCGGCTCCGCGTTCGACCCGAGCGGGATGGCGCCCGCGGGGAGCGCCGCGCCGTTGCCGATGTGTTTGAACGTGAAGCCGTTCTTCACCATGTTGGTGGAGTAGGGCAGGCGGCGGATGCCGTAGTAGTAAGTCTGCACGTCGGTCATCGCGTAGTTGGCGACCGAGTACGTCCCGTTCCAGTTGGCGTTGGCCGGCGCGAGGTTGTCCCCCTCGCGGACCACCAGCATCAGAGCGTGGAAGTCGCCCATGCCCTCGCCCATCCCGTACGCCTGATTCCCGGCCAGGCCGGACGCGTTGCCCACCAGGCGGTTGGAGATGTAGTGGCCCCACTCATGGGCAACGATGCCCATGTCCAGCGTGCCGTCCCGCTGCACGGTGGCGGTCTTCGTCATCGCCAGGGTGAGCGTCTGGGTGGCCGCCGCGGCCCTCAGCGCCGCGCCGTCTCCCAGGGAGATGCCGAGCACCGGCAGCGTCCCGTTGCCGGTGCCGGTGAGGTCTGCCGGTCCGCCCGTCGTCTTCTGGGCGATGAGCAGGCCCACCGCGCCGGCGGCCGCGGCGTTGGTCACCTGGGTGCCGATGGCGCAGGTGCTGCCGGCCGCGTCCAGCAGCACAATCTTCCCGGTGAGCGTGCCGCTGCCCAGGCTCTGGCAGCCGTCGGTGGTGGGCGCGGTCGCGTCCGCGCCGAGCGCCAGCGCGCCGGAGAGGTTGAAGGTGCTGGGGGTGAAGCTGGCCACGCCCGCGGCGAGGTCCTTCGCGGCGCCGGCGGGGGCGGTGATTTTGAGCGCCCGCCCAGCGGCGCCGGTCCACAGGAACATCTGCATCACCGGGGAGGAGCCGTCCGACGGCGTCCCCATGTTGGCGTTGTTGGTGTCGGACGCGTCCTGCGCTTCCGCCAGCAGCGCGTCCTTGCCCTGCCCACCGCGCCCGTAGTTGTCCTCCTGCGCGTTGAGCGACGCCTCGTCGAAGCCGGAGTCGTAGTACCAGTCGTGCAGGAAGTTGATGGCGTAGAAGAGCTGCGTGGCGGACGCCAACGACTGCGAGGCAGGCGTCTTCGGCGCCACCAGCGTGTCGTAGACGCGGTCAAACGTATTGGCGGCGGTGGTGGTGGGCTGGCGGTCTCCGGCGGAGAAGCCGTCCACCTGGTCGATGTCCGCGTAGGCGTGGGTGTTGTTGCCCTTGGTGACGGTGGCCCCCGGGGCCAGCCAGGGGTCGTTCTTCGAGAAGGGGAAGTTCTGCAGGGAGACCAGGCTGGGCGCGATGTACGGCGCGCGGAAGCCGTCCGGCGTGCCGGTGGGGTGGGGCGTCCCCTCCAGGCCCTGCGGTCCGTCGTGGACCATCTTCGTCGTCGGGTCCGCCCACACCCGGTAGTTGAAGGAGTCCGCGGCGGTCAGCGTGTGGCGGGAGAGCAGCGCGCCGTCGCGGGCGGAGACGACGTAGGCGTAGAAGTCAGACTGGCCCGGGCGTGACGGGTCCGCGACCTGGAGCTCCAGGTGATACGCGGGCTCCATCCCTTCCGGCAGCGGGTAGAGCACGCGGCGCGCGCGCGCCGGGCGGGTGAAGCTGCTGCCGTCCGCCGCCACGAAGCTGTCCGCCGGGAACCACTGCCAGCCGCCGTCCTGCCGGGGGCCGGGGAGGAGCGTGGTGGGCAGCACGCGGGCGCCGGTGAGGTCGAGGAACGCCTCCGCGATGGCGGCCTGCGCGGTGATGCTGAACGCGGGAGGCTGGCGCGCGGGCGACAGCGCGCCCGGGGTGAGGTAGCCCGTCAGGGCCACCGCCTCCAGCCGCTGGTTCATCGCCACCCGCAGGGAGTCCCGGAACACCGGCACCCCGTTCACCTCACGCTCGAAGGAGACGATGACCACGCCCTCGCCCAGGTCGTGCACGCGGGAGAGCCGCGCCTCCGCCAACTCTGAGGGCGAGAAGCGGTAGAGCTCCGCGTAGTCATAGAGGTAGCGGCGGGCGGCCTGCTCCGGGGTGAGGCCCACCTCCCGCCACGACGGCGAGTGGGCGGTGCGGCCGGTCCAGAAGAAGGTCGGGACGCCCAGCCGTCGCTCCATATGCGCCACCTGCCCCAGCTCCACCCGCGCGCGGGTGTCCGGCGTCAGGGTGTGCTCGGCGACGAGCGGGAGGTCCACCTCGCTCGCCAGGAACAGGTCCAGCTCCGGTCGGGTCCGCGCCAGCGCGGGGGAGCTGGCCAGCAGGAGCAGCAGCGCAGCGCGCAGGCCGGACTGAAAGGAACTCATCTTCATGAAGCGCTCCGGGAGGACTTCGGTGTTTAGGGTCTGAACCCCAATTGGGACGAGGTGCGCACAATGAGCGGGCCTCTGCATCGGCGGGCACCCTCCACCGGGCAAGACCCCTACTCATTCTGGCAACCCCTGTGTTGACACAGGGTTAAGCAGTCCGAAGCACGGACGTCCGGACTCTGCGTTCGTCACCCTGGAGTGACTTGAACCCGTCAGCTCAGCGCGCGGCGAGCTGCGAGCACAGCCGTTCGAGCGCGGCTTCCGCTGAGTCGCGGTCCTTCTGCGCCTGCGCAACGTCGCGCAGCGCAGTCGCCAGCTGCCCTCGGGTGAGGTTCAGCTGCCGGGTCAGCTCGCCAGAGGTCTCGCGTTCGGCGGCCAGCGCGCGGGCCAGCGTGTCGAGGTGGGTGGCCGCCTGCGACAGCTGGTTGCGCAGCGCGCGCTCCACCAGTGACGCGGTGGAGCCGTCGTCCGCCCCTGAAGGCGGCAGCGCGGGCGCGGGCGTCTGGGCGCGGAGCGGGAGCGGCGGCGGGGCGGGGCCCACCAGGGTGATGTCCGGGACCGGCCGCAGGCGGGGGCTGGAGGTGGAGGCCGCGTTCGGGTCCGCCAGCTTGCGCAGGAGGGTGGAGAGGAGGGTGGCGGCGTCCGGCGGTGGCGGATGGAGCTGGACGTGCAGCGCGCGTTCGCGGCTGTGGACCAGGCGCCCGTGCAGCGTCAGCGGGCGCGTCCAGCCGGCCATCGCCAGGTTCAGCGCGACCTCTGCCGGCGCCTCCAGCGGTTCGGCGGCGAGCAGCCCCACGCCCAGCGGAGAGATGTCCTGCACGCGGCAGGGCACCGAGCGCCCGTCATGCGCGAGGTGCGCGAGGAAACCGCCCGCGGCCAACCGCGGCGCTCGTCGCCGCTCGGGGTGTTCAGAGGCCATCGGGAGGAGGACTTACCCCTGGCCGGCCGCTTTCTCCAGCGCTGCCGAACGGCATCGAACGCTGAAGCAAAACGGCGGTACGACCGCGCTTGACACCAGACACAAGGGCGATGAGCCTGCCGCGCCTGATGACCGACTCCGAGTTTCCCGTCACCGTCCCCGTCTCCCGCCCTGATGGCAGCGTTGAACACGTCCGCATTGGCACTGCCGTGCGGCGCGGCGAGAGCTTCTCGCTCCAGCTGGGAGAGCTCAGCCTGGGCCCCGCAACCGCCGCGCGCCCTGCCGCGGCCCGCGCCTCTGCCGCACCCGCTGGCGGCGCCGTCTTCCCGAACTACGGCCGGAGCAAAGGCGCGCCCATCCACGGCGCTACCGAGCAGGACCTCGAGTACTACGCGGCGGGCGCCAAGCGCTCTCTGGCGGATCCCGGCAAGGCCCGCTTCCATGACAAGGAGCGCGCGCTCCTGTCGGCGATCGACGCGGAGCTCGCCCGGCAGCGCGGAGGCGACGGAGGCGGCGGAGGGGGCGAGGAGCCTCCTCCTCCCTCTGATGAGGACGCGCCCTTTTGAATTGGGAGTCGTAAACGAGCGCTGAGGGCGTTAGCTCAGAGTCTCTTCCTGGGAGGAAAAAGCGTATGGCATTGCGATTGGGAGACATCGCGCCGGATTTCACGGCGGAGACCACCGAAGGTCCGGTCAAGTTTCACGAGTGGCTGGGCAGCAACTGGGGGGTGCTCTTTTCGCACCCAAAGGACTACACGCCGGTCTGCACGACCGAGCTCGGAACGGTGGCCAAGCTCAAGTCCGAGTTCGACAGCCGGAACGTGAAGGTCATCGGCCTGTCCGTGGATCCGCTGAAGGACCATGTGGGTTGGGCCAAGGACATCGAGGAGACCCAGAACTGCAAGCTGAACTTCCCGATGATTGCGGATCCCGACCGCAAGGTTTCAACGCTGTACGACATGATTCACCCGGGGGCGAGCGAGACCGTCACCGTCCGGTCGGTCTTCATCATCGGCCCGGACAAGAAGGTGAAGCTGAGTCTCACCTACCCCGCCAGCACCGGCCGTAACTTCGACGAGCTGCTGCGGGTGATTGACTCGCTCCAGCTGACCGCCAAGCACAAGGTGGCCACCCCCGCGAACTGGAAGCACGGGCAGGAGGTCATCATCGTCCCGGCCGTCTCGGACGCTGATGCGAAGACGCAGTTCCCCGCAGGGTGGCGCACCGTCAAGCCGTACCTGCGCTACGTCCCGCAGCCCAAGTAAGCGGCCGACGGCTCGTGCCAGCGCTCACGCGGTGAAGAAGGGACCGCGTGGGCGTACGCCCGTGAGCCGCCCGGTGGCTGCATCGGGTACGCTCGGGCAGGAACTTCGATGGAGTGCCTGTCAGATCGCCAGCTCCGACGCCTGAAGTCCGGCGAGCTCGCCCACGAGGTCGCTGAGGGTTTGGCGTCACACCTCGCCGGGTGCGAGAGCTGCCGCGCCCGCATGGAGGCGCTGCGCGGCACCACCCAACCTGGCCGCAAGAAGCGCCGTCGCCGGACCGGAGAGCACGAGCTTCCTGCCGAAGGCTCAGAGGTATCAGGCGCCTCCAAGCCGCGGGAGCCAGAGACGGACCCCACCGCCACCGCTGCGTCCCCGCTCCCGGCAGGCCAGACCCCCGCACCGGAGACCCGGACCGGGCCTGACCCGCGTGCGGCTGAGCCTGTCGGTCCGGTCGTGGCTCGGGAGGGCGAAGAGAAGCCGGACATCGGTTCGCGCCCGCGGCCCGTCAAGCTGGGCGAAGGGTGGCACGTCCCGTCCCCCTGGGGCGCGGAGGCCACCCGGCTCGAACCCTCCGCGCAATCCACCGAGGGCGCTCCCCTTGTTGCACCGCCCTGGGCGCCCGAGGCGACGAAGCGGGAGACGCCCCGTCCCCCGAGCGCGAAGCTCGAAGGCACCCCGCGCCCCGCACTGCCCCCGGCTGCTCCCACGAAGGTCGAGCTTCAGGGCCTCACCTGGCCGCCCGGCGCCAAGGCGGAAGGGCAGGGGGCCACGTGGCCGCCAGGGTCCGCTGCTCCGCCGGGTGGGTGGGCGCCTGAGGCGACGAAGCTCGAAGCCGCCTCCGCCGCCGGATGGGCGCCTGAGGCGACGAAGCTCGAAGCGCCGGGTGCGCATGCAGGCTCTTCGCGGTCGGCCGCCCCTACACGCCTGGAGCCCGCCAGTCCGTGGTCGAACCCGGAGCTGACGCGGCTGGAGAGCAGCACGGACGCCTCCCGGCGGGGAGATTCGGCCAGCGGTGTCAGCGAAAGTGCGTCGGTAAAGGCTGCCCCGCGCGCTGAGGCCGCGACGGACCCACCGCGCGACTCGGAGCGGAGTGAACCCGGTCGCAGCGAGCTCGCGCGAAGTGAGGCAGCGCGCGACACGGGCGGAAGCGAGCCCGGTCGCAGCGAGCTCGCGCGCAGTGAGGCAGCGCGCGACACGGGCGGAAGCGAGCCCGGGCGCAGCGAGCTCGCGCGAAGTGAGGCAGCGCGCGACACGGGCGGAAGCGAGCCCGGTCGCAGCGTGCTCGCGCGAAGTGAGGCAGCGCGCGACACGGGCGGAAGCGAGCCCGGTCGCAGCGTGCTCGCGCGCAGCGAGTTTGCGCGAGAGGGCGCGCATGGCGAGTCGCCGCCAAGTGAGTTTGCGCGAGGCGAGTCCGCGCGAGAGGGTGCGCATGGCGAGTCGCCGCGAGAGGCTGGGCGAGGCGAGTCAGCGAGAGACGGTGGGCGAGGCGAGCGAGACGCAGGGCGAAGCGAATCCCCTCGCGGTGAGCCGGTCCGGTACGAGGCGGCGGTCGAGGAGCTGCGGGCGGATGGACCGCGTGGAGGCGTGCGGCGGGTAGAGCTCCCTCGCGTGTTGATGCCGCGACCGGGGCCTGCGCAGCCTGACCCGAAGGAGCGGGGGCTGGCGCCGACGGAGCCGTCGACGGCGCTGGAGGTGGCGGTCGTCCGGAGAGATCCCCGCCAGCCCGCGCCGGTGGCCGGCGGGAAGCGGCCCGGCGTCAGCTCGCCCGAGGGCGCGCAGGTGGGGAACTACCTGCTGCTCGAGCCGCTCTGGACGACCGATGAGCCGTGCGAGCTCTTCGCCGCCTACGACCAGCTGCACGACCGGCGGGTCACGCTGCGCATTCTGGAGCTTGAGGGGGAAACCGCGAAGGCAGCGGAGAAGTTGCTCTCAGATGCCCGGGCGCTCCAGCAGGTGGAGCATCCGGCGCTGCCCAAGGTGCTGGACATCACCACCCGCGGCTCGCAGGCGCTCATCGCCTTTGAGCCCGAGGATGGCGCGCTCCTCGATGTCTGGCTCGCCGCCGGCCGCCGGAGCCGCAGCGAGCGCATCCAGCTCTTCATCGGCGTCGCCAACGCGCTGGCGGTGCTGCACCAGTCGGGCGTGATTCATGGTGGCCTCCGCCCGGCGGCCATCCGCATCTCCGCGAATGGAAGCATCCGGCTGACCGAGCTCTCCGTGATGCGGCCCATCCGCCAGGACGTGCGGAGCGGGCGCCGGCTGAGCAGCGGAAGCATGCCGAACGCCGCGCGCTCGGCGCACGCCTACGCGGCGCCGGAGCGGCGGGACCTCGTCAACGTGGACTGGCGCGCGGAGCAGTTCAGCTTCTGCGCCCTCTTCTTTGAAGCGCTGACCGGTGAGCTGCCGTACCCGTCCGAGGCCAGCGCCCTGCAGAACCCCGCCGCGGGCAAGAAGCTCCCCGGCTGGCTGCGCGCGCTCCTGGTGCAGGGCCTCTCGCGGGTGCGCGAGCAGCGCCACGAATCCATGCGCCTGCTCGCGGCTGAGCTGCGCAAGAAGCGGAAGAACCCGCTCTGGCAGGCCGCGTGGGTGGGTGCCGGCGCGCTCGCTGCGCTGGTTGTCGTGGGCGGGGGCGTCTGGCTGTTCCGCCGTGAAACGCCGATGCCGGCGGCCACCTCGTGCTCGGAAGCCAGCGCGCGCACGCGCAAGGCCTGGAATGACGCCCGCCGCGAGGAGGTGCGCGCCGGGTTGCTCGGCACCCGCCGGCCGTTCGCGGAGAAGACCGCCACCGGTGTTGACGCCGCGCTCGAAGCGTACGTCCGCGGCTGGGAGCACAGCTTCCAGGCCGTCTGCGCCGCGCCCAGCCACCCCGCGGGCGCCGCCGTCCGGCTGTGCCTGGAGCAGCGGATGCTGGACTTCGAAGCGCTGACCGACGCGTTCGCCCACGCCGAGGCCCGCGTGGCCATCCGCGCGCAGGACGCCGCCCGCACGCTGGCGGACCCCACCGAGTGCGCCAGCGGTCCCATCCTCGGTCGCAAGCTGCCCGACAGTCCGCCCGCCGCCTGGACCCGCGCGGTGAGCGAAGCCATGCGGCACCTGGCCAAGGCGCGCGCCTACGCCGAGACGGACCAGCCCTGGCGCGCCCCGGCGGAGCTGGCCCGCGCGCTGGAGCTGTCCACCTCCGCCCCGGACGCCTGGCTCGGCGCCGAGGTGCTGGTGCTGCAAGGCACGGTGAAGGCGCGGCAGGCCGACGGGCCGAACGCCGAGCGGGTGCTGCGCCGCGGGCTGCTCCAGGCGCAGGGCGCGGGCAATGCGTCCGGCGCGGCGCGGGCGGCCGGCCAGCTGGGGTATGTGCATGGCGTCCTCTTGGGACGGCGCGCGGACGCGGAGCACGCCTTCGAGCAGGCCTTCGCCCACGCCGGCTATGTGGCGGATGACGCGCTCACCGCGCGGCTGCTGCTCATCCGCTCCTCGGTGTACGAAGCGCTCCGCCAGCCGGCCCGCGCGTTCGAGGATGCGGAGAAGTCCCTCTCGCTGCTGAAGGGCCGCGGAGAGGCGACCGTGCACTCGCAGGCCGTCGCCTTGAACGCGATGGGCCGCGCCGCTGCCGCGCAGGGAAAGACCGAGGAGGCCCTCACGCATCAACAGGCCTCGCTCGCGCTGCTCGAGGGCTCCATGGGGCCGGACCACCCCGAGGTGGCCCGCGCGCTGGAGGCCATCGCCCTTATCCACCTCACGAGGCGGGAGCTCGACAGGGCCCGCCCGCTGCTGGAGCGCGCCACGGCGATGAGAGACGCCGCGCTCGGCGCGGAGGACCCCAACCTGGGGACCACGCTGCGGCTGCTCTGCGACCTCTACGGGGACCAGCGCGCCTGGGGAAAGGCCGAGGAGTGTCTGGCCCGCGCCGTGGCGGTGGAGGAGAAGCGCCAGTCCGACGCGGGCCTGGTGCCGACCTTGCTGGACCTCGCCCGGGTCCACGAGGCGCAGCAGCGGCCGCAGCTCGCCCTCAGCACTTATTTGCGCGCGGCCACGCTCTCGGAGCGCATGACGCTCAGCTCCCAGCCGTCCGTCTCCGCCGCTCTGCGCGGCATGGCCAGCGCGTACCTGACGTTGAAGGAGCCGGAGAAGGCCCGCGTCGCGCTGGAGCGCGTGGTGGCGCTGGGCGACGCGAACGGCGCGGACATTGAGACCACCGTCCGGGCCAGGCTTCAGCTTGCCCGGCTTCTGAAAGGGCCCATGCAGCGGACGATGATGCTCAAGGCCCGTGACGAGGCGCTCCGCTGCGGCACCCCCTGCGCAGCCCTCCTGCGCGAGCTCGACGGAGGCGCCGCCAGGCTCCCCGTCGGCCCCAGCGCCGGCACCGGCATCCGCGCGCCCCGGCGGTAACGGCCCTGGCCGGCCATTTCGTCGGAGGAACAGCGCTTCTCAGTCGGGCGCCTCCCCCGCTCGCCTCGAGCGTTGCGCCGTCAGCACGGCACTTTGCCGGTTTGTTTCGAGCAGAGCGAAGCGGCCCATGAGCCAAGCCTCAGGAGCCCAGGCCGGCCATTTCGTCGGAGGAACAGCTGTTCTCGCGCCGTCAGGCGCCACCCCCGCTCGCCTCGAGCGTTGCGCCGTCAGGCGCATAGTCGAGAGGTGGCGCAAACCCACGCACGGCACTTTGCCGGTGTGTTTCGAGCAGAGCGAAGCGGCCCATGAGCCAAGCCTCGGAAGCACTGCCGACGTCTCGACTATGCGCCTGACGGCGCAATGCTCGACGCGAACGGGGGCGACGCGGCGCCTGCGTCGTGCTGCCCGGAACAAGCGCAGTGCAGGCGCGATACACCGATTGAGACGAAGGTGGGTGGCGTCCGTGTCTCTCAGCTTTGATTGGGTTGCCGTGCCCTTGTCCTTGAGGGGGTAGATTGAGCTCAAGCGCCTCTCGTGGTTGCCGGGATGTCCCCCGCGGCGCGAATTTCGGGCCCCGGTGGAGGGGTTGTCTTCGCCCTGTCAGAGTGGGGGTTCCACTCCCTCTGAGCGGAGTCGTGTTTCACGCTCGGCCGGACCGCAGAGGGCGGGCTCCCATGGCCTTAAACCCCGTCTCAGCCTCCAACGAGGTTCGAGATTCGCGCCGCGGAGAACATCCGGGCACCCACGACGGATGCTTGAGCCCAATCTACCTCCTCAAGGATGACGGCACGGCGGTGGTGCAAGGCAGCGCAAAGCAGGCGCCGCAGAGATTCACGCCCCCGACCAAACGCTCAGAGCGCCCCGGACTGAATGGCCCGCGCGGCGGCAGGAGAGAGCGAATACGAATCCACCGCGCCGCGGGCAAGCCCCTCCCACGCCCGGGGACGCAGCAGCAGCACCCCGGCGACCACGAGGAACGGCACCCGCGACACGGCGTCCACCGACGGCGTCAGCGACTCCTGGCTCCCGGCGAAGGGCCCGCTGCCGCGCGCGAGCGCCCGGAGCGCCCCGGTGAGCTTCGCCCTTGGCCGCTCCTCTCCGGCAGCCTTGAGCAGCGCCTGCAGCCCCATGTGCGTCCGGACGCCCGCCCTGGAGCCCGCCGGCGCGCAGGGCAGCCCGAGCGCGACCTTCACCACCTGCTCCGGCAAGTTGAGCCCGGAGGCGAGCGCGTTGCCGGGCTCCGCGAGGCGGGGGTTGCAGTCGATATGCGAGGCCTGCCCGTCCCAGAGGTAATCCACCGAGAGCGGGCCGTGCCAGGAGAGGTGAGCGCCGAGTCGGACCAGGTGCTCGCGCACGGCCGGGCGGTCGACGGACTCCTTGCGCACATCGCCGCCGCCGGCCGCGCTCTCCAGCTGGCGGCAGGCGTGAAAGGCGACGAGCGTCCCGCGCGCGAAGACGGCCTGCGCCCGCTCCAGCGCGCCCGGGGCCTGGGCCTGGACCAGCACGCCGTCCTGCCACCCATCACCCTCATCCAGCGCCCGGCACGCGCGCTCCACCTCCGCGGCGGAGCGGACGCGGAAGACGCCGCTGCTGGCAGTGCCGATGGCACGCTTCACCCACGCCCCGTCGAACCTCGCGACGGCGGAGGAGAGCGCCGCGGCGTCCCGGACGAGCTCGGTGGGCGGAGCCGGAAGGCCCAGCTCCGCCAGCGTCTGCGCGTACGCCACCTTGCTCTGGACTCGGGCGATGGCGGCGAACGGCGGGAGCGCGTGCGCCACGTTGAGCTCCCCGGCGAAGCGGGAGAACAGGAACGCCTGCTCGTGCGAGGGGTAGAGCACGTCGAAGCGCCCGCGGGCGCACAGCGCGCGCACGAAGCGCAGGTACCCGCCGGGGTCCG
Source organism: Myxococcaceae bacterium (assembly GCA_044230055.1). Taxonomy (GTDB): domain Bacteria; phylum Myxococcota; class Myxococcia; order Myxococcales; family Myxococcaceae; genus JBGART01. The sequence goes on from JBGART010000049.1 coordinate 41,101, forward strand.
CGGAGAAGCTGGGGCAGCGGTGCACCGCCTTCACGAACCGCGAGAAGCGGCCCAGGCAGAGGCGGTTCGGGTCGCACACCTCCAGCGTGTGGCCCTCCGCGCCCAGAGCAGTCAGCGTCTCCCGCGCGGAGAGGCTGGAGCCTTCTGAGAGGAGGATGCGGGCCACTTGGGCTGCCATCCTGCCCCGCGCAGTCCCGGCGCGGTCAAGCCCGGCTCCGGATGCGCTCCGTCAGCTGTTCCACCAGCTGCGCCAGCGGCAGCGTCTCCTGCAGCGCGTGGCCCAGGCGTCGCAGCGTCACCGCCTGCGCCGCCGCCTCGCGCGGGCCCACGATGAGCAGGTTGGGAATCTTCCGCGCCACGCCCTGGCGGATTTTCCGGTTGAGCGGCTCCTCTCCGGCGTCCAGCTCCGCGCGGATCCACTGGCGGCGCAGCGCGTCCACCACCTGCTTGCCGTACCCCTGCAGCTCCGCCGAGACCGGGATGACGCGGGCCTGCACCGGCGCCAGCCACGTGGGGAACGCCCCGCCGAAGTGCTCCAGCAGCAACGCGACGAACCGTTCGTGCGTGCCCAGCGGCGCGCGGTGGAGGATGAAGGGCGCGTGGGCGAGCCCGTCCGGCCCGGCGTAGGAGAGCCCCAGCCTTCGCGCCATCGCGAAGTCCAGCTGCAGCGTGCTGGCCGTCTCCTCCCGGCCCGTCACCATCCGGAACTGGAAGTCCACCTTCGGGCCGTAGAACGCAGCCTCGCCGCGGCCTTCGTAGAAGGGCAGCCCGCTGCGCACCAGCACCTCGCGCAACAGCTGCTCCGCGTGCGGCCAGCCTTCCGGGTCCTCGACGAACTTCTCCACGCCCTTGGGCCCGTCGTCGTGCAGCGACAGGCGCACGCGCCAGTCCTTCAGCCCCAGCACGCCGTAGACGCGCCGGTGCATCTCCAGGACGGCGGCGCACTCGTCCGCCACCTGCTCCTTCGAGCAATAGATGTGCGCGTCATTCATGCACATGGCGCGCGTGCGCAGCAGCCCGGAGACCGCGCCCGAGTCTTCGTACCGGTACACCTGGCCGTACTCCGCCAGCCGCAGGGGCAGCTCGCGGTGGCTGCGCTTGCGCGCCGCGAAGACCTTGTGGTGATGGGGGCAATTCATTGGCCGCAGGTAGAGCGCCTGCTCGCCGCCGGCGCGCATTGCCGGGAACATGCCGTCCTCGTAGTAGGGCAGGTGGCCCGTCCGGAGATAGAGCTCGCGCCGGGCGAGGTGCGGCGTGGCGACGCGCTGGAAGCCCGCTTCGAACTCGAGCTCCTTCATCAGCTTCTCCAGCTCATCGCGCAGCACCGTGCCGTGCGGCAGCCAGAGCGGCAGGCCCTTGCCGATGTCCTCATCGAAGGCGAAGAGGTCCAGCGCCTCGCCCAGTCGCTTGTGGTCTTTCGGATTCTGTTTCATGGCAACACTCCTGTTCGTTCGGGGAAGTGCCCGACGGAACGGGGAGCGCCAGAAACGACGAAGCCCCGTCCGGACCGGGCGGGGCTTGGGTTCGCGCGAGCTGCAAAGTCGGCTAGTCGCCGCGCACGAACACCAACCCGCCCTTGCGGGTGGTGGTGGTGGTGGCGGTGCGAGTCAGACAGGCGCGCATGACGAGATTCACAGTACGCAAGCCCCACCGGGCGCGCAACCTGGCGGGAGTTTCCGTCTGTCTTCAGCGCCTTTGCGCCGCGCGGGAACCTCGCGCCGGCCGCGCTGTCGGAAGGCAGCAACCCCCCGTCAGGAGCTTCTTGTGGGCATCGCAGCGACGCAGCAACTCGGCCTGGAGGTCTGCCTCACGTGGGGCGACCAGCGCGTGGGCGCGCACCTCCTCCCGCCGGGCGCCTCCGGCCCCTTCCGGGTGGGCAACGCGCCGGGAGTGGACTTCGCGATGGGCACGCGGACGCTCGGCGCGCCGTCGTTCGACCTCGTGCAGGCGCACGGCGGCGGCTTCGCCCTGCGCTTCACGGACCGGATGCAGGGCGCGCTCACCCGCGGCGGCCAGACGGTGGACCTGCGCGACGCCCTGGAAGCCGGGCAGGCGCAGCCCGACGGCGAGGCGTACGCGCTGCCGCTGGAGGCAGAGGACACCGCCCGCGTGGACCTGGGCGGCGTCACCGCCCAGCTGGCCTTCCAGCCCCTCCCGCGGCGGGCGGCCGCTTCGCTGGACGACGTCGTGGACTTCACCTGGGTGAACGTGCTGCTCGGGACCTGCGCGCTCGCCGCGCTCCTCCTGGTCACCGCGCTGAACCAGGAGGAGGGTGCGCCGCCAAGCGATGAGCTGACGCCCAGCCAGGCGCGCTTCGCGCGCTCCGTCTTTCAGGCCGCACCCCCGCCACCCGCACCGCGCCGCAACGACGCGCGCGAGAGCGGGGAGAAGGCCGCCCGGCACAGCGGCCCCGAGGGCCAGGCGGGGCGCCGCAACGCGCCTTCGCGCAGCGCGCAGGCGGCGCCGCGAGGAGACCCCAGCCAGAAGAACCAGGCCCGCGCGCTGGCGCAGGCGCTGTTCGGCGGGCCGAACGGCAGGGGCATCCGCTCCCTGCTCGGGCCGGGAGGCGTAGGCGGTGAGCTGCAGGAGGCGATGGGCCACCTGGTGGGCGTCGCCCCGGGAGACGCGCGCGGCTTCAACGGCCTGGGCATCCGCGGGGACCTCTCCGGTGGCGGGGGCGACGCGGTGACTGTCGGCATCGGCGCCATCGGCACGAAGGGCCGCGGCAACGGGCGGGACCCCTACGGCGACGGCGTGGGCAAGCTCACGCCCAAGGCCTCGCCGGGGCCGGAGCTTGAGCCTGAGCCGCCGACCATCCTGGGCTCGCTGGACCGGGAGCTCATCCGGCAGGTGGTTCACCTGAACCGCGCGCAAATCCGCTTCTGCTACGAGAGCCAGCTCACCCGTTCGCCGAAGCTCAACGGCAAGGTGGCGGTGAAGTTCATCATCTCCGCCAACGGGAGCGTGGCGTCCTCCACCGTGGCGCAGGCCACCACGCAGAACGCCGCGCTGGAGACCTGCGTCGCCGGACGCGTGCACGGCTGGCAGTTCCCCAAGCCCAAGGGCGGCGGGGTGGTCATCGTGACCTACCCGTTTCTCTTCCGGCCCTCCGGCGAGTGAGCCTTGCCACCCCTCACGTCGGGGAGTCCTTCAAGTACCGGCGGATGCTGATTTCCAGGCGGTCCCGCAGGACCCGCAGCAGGCTGTCCACCTCTTCTGTCGGCGCGCCCAGCCGAGCGGCGAGCCGGCGGCGGGTTTCGTCGAAGACGCGCTCGCGGCCCGCGGCCACCCAGCGGGCCACCGTCGCCCGGTGAACCGAGTAGATGCGTCCGGTCTCCTCCAGGCTCAAGCCCTCCAGGAGGTGCAGGCGCAGCGCGTTCCGTTCCCGGGTGGGGAGCGACTGCAGCGCTTCGGTGAAGGCGGCCTCGAAGTCCGGGCGGTACTGCGCGGCCAGCCAGGAGAGCTCCGGGTCAAACGGCACTTCCGGTTCCGCCGCCTCGTCGGACGCGCGCTCGCTCCGGCGCCGGAGGTTGGAGGCCACCCGCAACGCGGTGGCGCGCAGGAACGCCGGGAGCGAGCCCCGCCCGGAGTACTGGCGGATGGCGGGCGGCGCGTCTCCCACGCCCACCAGCAGCGTCGTCATCAGCAGCTGTTTCACCTCGTCCAACGACTCCGAGGTGCCCCGCAGCCAGCGCCGGGCGGAGCCCACCGCCGCGTCCATTGAAACCTCCAGCTGCTCCAGCGCCGCCGGGCGCTCCAGCACGCAGGCGTGGGCAAAGTACAGGTCTGTGACGTGCAACTGCTCCAGGTTGAGCTGCGCGCCCACGCGACCGGCGAGGTAGGCCAGGAAGGTCTCGGGCGGCTCGCCGAGCGCGGGGTGGGCGCGCTTCACCGTCTGAAGCAGGGCCTGGAGCTGGGCCTCCAGCCCGGGCGTGGCCTGCAGCGCCGGCCGCACCGAGGCAGGCGCTGCATCCAGGAACAGCTCTGACAGTGACCGGGCGGCCATCGTCAGCCCGCTCGTTCACGGGAGGGGCTCATTGGCCGCTCCGTTCGAGCCGCGCAAGGAGCTGGTCCGCCTGTCGGAGCTCCGCCACCAGGTAGGCCTTGCCCGCCATCGCGTCGCGCGCCGAGCGGAGCAGCAGCTTCGCGCGCGAAGGCGCCTGCCCGCGCTCGACGAGCAGCGTCCCCAGCGCCAGCTGGCCCCGCGAGCGCAGCTCCGGGTAGCCGCCGATGGGCTCCAGGATGGCCAGCGCCCGCTCGATGGACTTGGGGTCCTTCTGAAGCTCTCCCCGCAGAATCAACCCATCCACGCTCAGGACGGGGCTGGGGCTCTTCGTGGTCTCGACCGTGCGCAGCAGGCGGTTCACTCGCGTCTCCGCCTCCTTCCGACGGCCTACCTCGAAGAGCATCCGCGCCAGCGGCGCCTGCAGCGTCATCACCTTCGGGTGCTCCGTCCCCAGTCGAGCCTCGAGCGCGCTGGTGATGCGCACCAGCTCATCCGCCGCCTCCGGCGAGCGCTTGAGGTTGTACTGGAGTGTCACGACGTTCGCTTCGGCCCAGAGTGTCAGCGGGTGTTCCGGACCCGACAGCCGGTACCTCAACTCCAGGGCGCGCTGAGAGGTCTTCAGCGCGTCGGTCAGCCTTCCCGCGAGCGTCTGCGCGTTGGAGAGGTTGCTGAGGAGGGCCGAGAGGTCGACGTGGTCCGGCGTCAGCAGCCGGGTGGCGACGGCCAGTGCCTGCTCCTGGAGAACGATTGCCTCGGTCGTTCTGCCCAGCTGCGTGTTCACCGTGCCCATCAGTGAGAGGGCGTCCGCCCTGCGGAGCGAGTCCTCCCCATCCATCAGCTCGTTGGCCCGCTTCGCCTGCTCCAGCGCTTCCACAAGCTTGCCCTGAGTGAAGTGGGTGTTCGCCCGCACCAGGGCGATGGCGGCGGTGAGGTCCTGGGGCGAGCCCAAGCGCTCGGACGCGCTCTCCGCATGGAGCGCCCACAGCGCCGCCGCCTCCGCGTCTCGCCCGCCCCTCATCCCGACGACGTTGGCGAGCTGGAGGTACGCGCGCGCCGCCATGTCATAGGCGCCGACAAGCTCCGCCGCGAGGGCCGCATCGTGCAGCGACTTCGCCGCTTCCGGGTATTGCGCCAGCCGCGACGAGGACAAGCCCAGCAGAAGCATCGCCTGCGCCTCGAGCCCGCGATGTCCGTTCACCCCTTCCAGCACCGCGTTGGCGATCGCCTTGGCTTCGGCTGCGCGCCCGGCGCCCAGCAGCGCCTTCCCTTTCGCCAGGGAGTTGGCCACGTCGCTGAGCCGGGCGGGATCCGTGCTCGCCAGGCCCCTCCCGCCTTGAGTCCGACAGCGGGAGAGCGGCCAGAGGTTGAGCACCGCCGGCACGGCCCGCTCCAGCAGCCTCGCGTCGGGCTTTTGGTAGAGGGCCAGCAGCGCCTTGAGGTCCAACAGCCGGTCATCCAGGCACCCCAGGCGGTCCGCCTTGACCGGGGGGGGAAGCTCTCCGGCTGCGAGGCACAGCGCTTCCCGCTCCCGGCGCCAGTTGGACGCGTAGGCGTCCAGCGCCCGGGCCATGTTCTGGTACGTCCCGTCGCTGTGCTTGCCGAGGGTGCCCAGCGCGGCCCGTAGGGCAGTCGAGCGCTCCTCGCTCCACACGGCGCCCACGGCCGCCGCCTCCGCTGCGCACCGCTGGCTCTGGCGGACCGTGAGGAGATACCCACCGGAGGCCGCCACGCCCGCCAGGAGCGCCGCCGCCGTCGCCCAGGCAAGGTGCGTCCGCACGCGGCTGGGCGACAGCTGCGCCAGCAGCGCGTCCATCGACGCGTGCCGCCGCGCCGGGTCTGCCGACAGGCCGGCGATGAGCGCCCGGCGCGCCCGCAGTGGCACGGAGGAGCGGGAGGCAGGGCGCAGGCGCCGGGCGGCAATCTCCGAGAGCCGGGCGGTGGGTTCGTCCCCATCAAAGGGGCGCACGCCATAGGCGGCCTCGTAGAGCGCGACACAGAAGGAGAACTGGTCCGCGCGCGCGTCGCCCACGCTGCCCCGCAACCGTTCGGGCGCCATGTACGCGAGCGTGCCGCCGATGGTGGACTCGGTCAGGTCTCCCAGCGCGCGCCAGGCAGGGGTGCCCGGCTCCGTCCCGGGGGTCTCATTGGCGGCGCGCGCAAGCCCGAAGTCCGACACGCGCACGCGTCCATCGTCGCCCACCAGCACGTTGTCCGGCTTGAAGTCGCCGTGCACCAGCCCGACCGCGTGCGCGGCGGCCAGGCCGCGGCCGGCTTCAATGAAGAGGTCGCGGATTTCGCGCCAGCTCCGCTTCCGCTGCGCGAGGTGCGCCCGCAGCGACGCGCCCTCCACCCGCTCCATGGCCAGGAAGACCTGGTCCCCGTGCGTGCCCACGTCGTGGATGGCGATGACGTTGGGGTGCGAGAGCTGCGCGACGCTGCGAGCCTCTCGCAGGAGGCGGGCGCTGGCCTCCCCCGGGCGGGCGCTGGCTGAAGTCCGCACCAGCTTCAAGGCCACCGGTCTGCGCAGCTCCGGGTCGTACGCGCCGAAGACCATCCCCATCCCGCCCGCACCCAGCCATTCGAGCACCACGTAGCGGGACACCAGCGCGCCGCGCTTGAGCACCGCCGCGGGAGCCACATCCTCCTCGCGCTCCGAGATGACCAGCGCCGCCAGCTCTTCGCGGCAGGTGTCACAGCCGTCGAGGTGGTGGTCGAGCGCGGCGAACTCTCCGGTGTTCAACCGCCCGTCGCCCGCTGCCGCGAGTGTGTCTGCGTTGGGGCACTCAGCGGAAGCGTCAGACATCGTCGGGCGGCGGAGATTTCCATGAGCGCTCAGGCGGGCGCAAGCCGGCGGCGGTTGGCTTGACGCGATACGTCGCGCAGCGCGCGTCCTGTTGCCTGGAATTGCGTGTGTTAAGACGCCGCCGCGCGACAGCGCTGCGCGAGGGGGCTTTCCATCATGAAGAGGCTGTTATCCGGGTTCGCCGTTCTGGCTGTCTTTGCGTGCACGCCGGACATTCCAAACACGCCGCCGCCAACGCTGGTCACCGCGCAGTTTGACCCGTCCGCCGTGCCGGCCATCGTGCCCACCCCCAATGACCTGGCCTTCAGCCCCACCACCGGGCAGCTGAACATCACCGTCGCCGAAGACGCGGCCGCGGTGGACAAGGAGTTCGTCGGCTACCTCAATTCGCTCAACGGCTTTCCCGCGGGCAGCTCCGCGAACGCCACCTTCGACGGCGCGCTGGACCCGGCGTCCGTCAGCGCGCAGAGCGTCCGGGTGCTGGACCTCACCGGCGGCTTCGCGCCCGTCTCCGGCGTGGCGGTGAGCTACGCCGACGTGAGCACCGCCACCGCGGCGGGCCGGGTGACGGTGCGTCCCCCCGCCGGTGGCTGGACGCCCGGGAAGAGCTACGCGGTGGTCCTCATCGGCGGCGCCAGCGGCCTCAAGGGCGCCAGCGGGCAACAGGTCGTCGGCAGCGCCACCTTCGCGTTCATCCGCTCCAAGGCGTCCCTGGTCACCTGTACGGACCTCGCCGCGCCGGACTGCCGGACCACCACCGAGGTCATCCCCAGCGACCAGGAGGACCCCGCGCTGCGCCTGAAGGACCAGACGGCCAAGGCGCTGCAGCTGGAGCGGCTCCGCCTGAAGTACGCGCCCGGCTTCAACGCGCTGGAGGCAGCGAACGTGCCCCGCGCGGACGTGGCCCTGCTCTGGACGTTCAAGGTCGCCGACTACACCCAGGTGGTCTTCAACCCCGCCGCCACCCCGCCGCAGGTCCCCGTTCCGAATGACCTGGCCATTGACCCGGCCACCGGCCTCGTCAACGCGCCCATCGACCCCATGGCCCCTGAGGCGCAGCGGGAGTTCACGCGGGACTACCTCAACACGCTCAACGGCTTTCCGACCTCGGCCGGCGCGGCGGCCGCCCTCATCAATGGAGACCTGGACCCGGCGACGGTCAACGCGTCGACGGTGAAGGTCATTGAATTGAGCGCGCTGGGGATGGACGCCGGCACGCCGGTGGTCCCGACCATCGCGTACGACTCGGCGACGCATCAGATAAAGGTCTCTCCCCCGGCCACAGGCTGGGGCAAGAGCAAGAAGTTCGCGGTGGCGGTCCTCAGCGGCAGCTCCGGCGTCAAGCGCATGGGCGGCGGCAAGGTGATTGGGTCTGACGTCTGGGCGCTGGCGCGCAGCAAGGCCAGCCTCGTCACCTGCGCGTCGCTCACCGCGCCGGACTGCGCCCCGGCCATCACGCTGGCGCCGCTGTCCAGCGCGGAGGCCGTGCGGCTGGAAGGGCTGCGCCGCGCCTACGCGCCGGTCCTGGACCTCCTTCAAGCGCAGGGCGTTCCCCGCGCCGACGTGGCCATCCTCTGGGTCTTCTCCACCGTCGACCAGGCGGAGCCGGTGTTCAACCCCAACCCGCTGGCCCCCATCCTCCCGTTCCCGAATGACCTGGCGATGAACCAGACCACCGGCCGGGTCAACCTGCCCATCCCGCCGGGCGCCCCGCAGGCGCTGACGGACCTCATCACCGGCCTCAACACGCTCGATGGCTTCTCCACCGTTGGAGCGCTCGTTTCGGAGAATTCGGAGACGCTCGGCGCCACCGACTTCGGCACCCTCGACGGGGCCTCTCTCACCGCCGCCACCGCCAACGTCATCAAGCTGAGCCCGATGGGCGGCAACCCGGCGAAGGTGAAGGCCTGCCTCAACTGCGTCTCATCGCTCCTGCCGGACGGCGGCACGCCCGCCAGCCCGCAGCAGCTCCAGCTGGTGCCCGAGGTGCCGCTGGACGAGAAGACCCGCTACGGCGCATTCATCACCACCGGCGTGAAAGACGCGCGCGGCAAGGCGCTGATGGCGCCGCCCGCGTTCGCGCTCATCCGCTCCTCCGCGCCGCTGGTGGATTCAATGGGCAAGAGCCAGGTCTCCGGCGTCCCTGACATTCAAGCCGCGGGGCTGGAGCCGCTCCGGCTGGCCTTGAAGCCCTTCTTTGACGGGCTCACCCAGGCCAACATCCCGCGGTCGAAGATTGCGCTGGCCTGGACCTTCACCACCCAGAGCACGGTGGCCATCCTCAAGCAGCTCCACGCGCTGCCGACCGCGACGTCGCTGTCGACGGACGTCACCTATCTGGCGGATGTCACCTCCACCACGACGATTCAGGAGAACAACGGCGCCTCGGTGAGCAAGGTGTTCCAGGGCTCCATCACCGTCCCGTTCCTGCTCACCGGCCCGGGCGGCACGCTGAACCCCGCCTCCACCCGAACGCAGCGCGCGCCGTTCGTGCTGACGCTCCCCACGGGCACGGCCCCAGGCACCGGCTGGCCTGTCGTCCTCTTTGGCCACGGCCTGGGCAGCAGCCGGATGAGCGCGCTGCACATCGCCGAGGCCTTCGCCCAGAAGAAGATTGCCACCCTGGCCATCGACATCGTCTTCCACGGTGAGCGCACCGTCTGCACCGGCGCGAAGGCCGTGCTGGGCGCGCCGAGCGACGACGCCGCCTGCGCGGACCCCACCACCCAGATGTGCGACGCGGCCACCGGCCGTTGCGTGGCGCGCGTCCCGGCGACGCGGGCCGCCTGCGTGCCTTCCGCGAACGGGGACCTCACCTGCGCCGCGCTCGGGCAGGGGCAGTGCCTTCCGGTGGACAACGTGTGCGAGGGCGGCGACTTCCTCCGCCTGTCCGCCGGCGGTCCCCCGGCCATCTCCTCCTGGAACTTCCTGAGCGTCACCAACTTCTTCGCCACCCGCGACAACTTCCGCCACCCGGTGGCGGACCTCGCGCAGGTGGTCCGCGTCCTCAAGGCGACGGGCCCGGGCAGCTTGAACGGCAAGCTCACCGCGGCGGTGTCCGCCACGCTGGACCCGGCGAAGATTCACTACGCGGGGCAGAGCCTGGGCGCCATCACCGGGACGCTCTTCGTCGCCGCCTCGCCGGACATCCACCGCGCGGGCTTGAATGTGCCGACCGGGGACGTCATCGACGTGCTCTTCACCTCGCCCGCCTTCGGGCCGCAGAGGACGGGCTTCCTGGCCTCCCTCGCGGGCCTGGGCCTCACGCCGGGCAAGCCGGGGTTTGACCAGTTCATCTACCTGGCGCGCACCATCATCGACCCGGCGGACGCCCAGAACGCCGGCTTCTCCGCGGTGAACGCGGCGGCGCCGGCGGACCGCAAGGCCTTCATCCAGTACATCGAGCCGGACCTCACGCTGCCCAACCCCACCACGTTGAAGCTCATCGCGGCGGGGAACCAGAACCCCGCCAAGAGCTTCGCCGTCTACAAGTTCGTCCCCGCCGCGGGCGAGTTCACCAGCCCCGCCCGGCACCATGACTTCCTCCTGCACTTCCCGCAGGAGCCGAGCACCACCACCGCGCAGTCGCAGCTGTCCACCTTCGTCGAGACGGGCGTGACGCCATGAGGAGCGCCATGAAGATGCTGTTGCCGCTGGGACTGCTGTGCGCGTCGTCGGCGCTCGGCGCGGGGTTCGCCATCGACACCCAGTCGGCGAGGGCCACCGGCATGGCCACCGCCGTCACCGCGCTGGTCGATGACGGCTCCGCGGTCTTCTACAACCCGGCGGGGTTGGCGGGACACCCGGGCTTCTTCGCCCAGGCCGGCGTCTCCCTCATCATCCCGTCCATCACGTTCACCAACGAGTCCAACGTCCAGACCTCGGCGGTGACGCAGGTGGTGCCGCCGCCGCACCTCTACGCGGCCTTCGGCGTGACCGACAAGCTCACCTTCGGGTTGGGCTTCCTCACGCCCTACGGCGCCAGCAGCGTCTGGCCGGAGGGCTGGGAGGGCCGCTTCCGCGCGCTGCGCTCCACGCTCCAGGTTTTTCTGCTCAACCCTTCGGTGGCGTACCAGATTCATGACCGCTTCCGGGTGGGCGCGGGCGCGCAGATTTACCGAGGTACCGTGGTGCTGGAGCGCGCGCTCGGCTTCGTCGACTCCGAAGGCAAGGTCCGTCTGGGCGGTGACGCCTGGGGCGCCGGCTACAACGTCGGCGCGCAGTTTGACCTCGTTCCGGAGTGGGTGGTGCTCGGCGGCACCTACCGCAGCGGGGCGAAGCTCCCGTTCAAGGGCCGCGCACACTTCAGCGACATCCCCAGCGAGTTCGCCAGCCGCATCTACGACAACGGCGTGGCCACGGACCTGCGCCTGCCGGACTCCGCGAGCTTCGGCGTCGCCTTCACGCGCCCGCGCTTCCGACTGGCGGCCGAGGTCCACTACATGGGCTGGGCCAGCTTCCAGGAGCTGCGCCTGGACTTCGAGAACGACGCGCTGGACTCCGCCCTGCCGAAGAGCTGGAACGACGTCCTCAGCGTTCACGTGGGCGGCGAGCTCGACGTGACGTCCGCCATCCGGGTGCGCGCGGGCTACGCGTATGACCCGTCGCCGCAGCCGGCGGAGACGCTGACGCCGGACATCGCGGACATGAGCCGGAACAAAATCTCCGTCGGCGTGGGGTACACGTACGGGGACTTCAGCGCGGACCTGGCGTGGCAGCTGGTCCTGCTCACCGCGACGAAGAGCACGGCGCCCACCTTCCCCGGCACCTACGGGGGCAACGCGCACGTCATCGGGCTCACGTTGGGCTACAGCCCGTAGAGGCCGTCGGGCTGTAACCCACGGCCCTCCCGGAGCGCCTGCACGAAAACTTGCGTCGCCGCAGGCTCTCCCCTGTCATCGCGCGCCGTGCGAACGAGAGGCCCCATGAAGCGCTGGCAGGTGGTGCTGTGCGTCCACCTCCTGACCGCGAGCCTTGCGGCGGGGCAGGGGCTGGACGGGGGCTTCTCGCCAGACGGCGGCGAGGGCGCTGATGGCGGCCAGGTCCTGGACCAGGCCACGCAGATTCTGCAGACGGCGCCCACTGTCTCCCAGCAACTCAAGGAGGTGGGCTCTGCGCTGGAGCTCCTGCGCGCGCCCGACGGCGGCACCGCCGCCGCGCCGGAGCTGAACGTCGCGGACGTGCACCTCCTCCTGAAGCAGCACAAGGAGGTGGAGCGCAAAATCCCGGAGGGCCGCTCCACCGAGTTCGAAGCGCTCACCGCCTACCTCACCCGCGCCCGCGCGGCGGCCCGCCACCTGGCGCGCGCGCTTGCGGCGATGGAGAAGCGCCGCACGCCGCAGACCGTGGAGGAGGTCCGCACGGCGATGGAGGCGCTGGCCAAGGCGGACGTGGACCTCCAGGACGCGCTGGGCGACGTGTACACGGAGTTCGTCCGCCGCACCCAGCCCACCAACGCGGTGGTCTCCGGCGGGGTGAGCCTGGGCGCCTACCAGGCCGGGGTGCTGCACTACTACTCGCAGTACCTCCTGCAGCAGCGGATGCTGGTGGAGCGGCTGGCCCCGGACACCGCGTCTCAGCCGCAGACCATCACCGGCGCCTCCGCCGGGGCCATCAACGCCTTCCTCACCGCGATGGCCGCCTGCCGTGAGCCCGTGGCGGAGCCGGAGGAGAGCCTGTTCTGGAAGGTGTGGATGGCGGTGGACTTGAATGACCTCATCGCGCCGAAGGACGTCACGCCCACCTCCATTTTCTCCCACCGCCCCATCGCCCACGCGGTGCAGCTGGTCCAGGAGGAGTGGAGGAAGGGGCCCTGGCGGCAGAAGCCCTGCGCGGTGAACTTAGGGTTCACCGTCACCCGCGTCTCCCCCAGGACGGTGTCGCTCAACGGCCCGAGCCCGCAAGGGACGCCCACGCAGTGCTCCGGCCCCACGGACCCGGCGCGCAAGTTCGATGGCCAGGTCCCGGTGCCCATCCAGACCGAGCGGGTCATCATCGGCATGTCGGGGCAGGGCGGCCGTTCGCCCGCGCTCAAGTCCTGGGTCCCCACCTCCGCCGAGGCGGACCGCGCGTTCTTCACCGAGTTCCCCGTCGCCTCGCAGGAGGGGGACGCCCTGTCGGAGGCCGCGGCGAGCGTGCTCACCGCCTCCGCGGCCTTCCCGGTGGCTTGGCCCTTCGTGGAGCTGGAGAGCGAACGGGATGAGAGCTCCGGCTGCACGAAGGAGGGCACCGGGCAGAAGCGCGCCCGGCTGCGCGCGCCCTTCCTCGACGGCGGCGTGTTCGACAACAACCCGCTGCGGCTGGCCGCCATGCTCCAGGCGTGGAGCCAGAAGCCGGCGCCCCCGGGCGACAGCGGCGGCCTCCTGCGCGCGCGCCTGATGCGGGATGAGCGGGTGAAGGGAGAGCTGCCGCCCAGCCGCTTCCTCTACGTCGAGCCGGACGCCACCGCCTGGAGCGGCGCTTTGGCGCAGACCCGCGCCAAGCAGACCGGCTCCTTCCTCACCACCTACGCGCAGCTGCTCAGCAACCTGGTGGGGACCGCGCGGCGCGCGGAGCTGGCCTCCACCATCGAGGTGGAGCCCAAGCTGCGCAGCCGGATTGACGTCCCCATGCGGCAGATGCCCATCACCGGCAGCTACCTGCTCAACTTCTTCGCCTTCCTGGAGCAGGACTTCCGCCGCTTCGACTTCTACATGGGCATGGCGGACGCGGAGGAGTACCTCAAGGTCCAGGCGACGGAGCGGCCGGGCCTGGAGAAAGTGGTCATCCGTTCGCCCGAGTACGACTGCGTGAAGGCCTTCCGCCGCCGTCCCGCCGGCAGCGAGGCGCCGCTGCCCGCCTGCGAGGCGCTGGTGAAGCAGCGCGGGGAAGGGGACCTGGCGACGAAGAACCTGCTCGCGCTGCTCTCCACTTCGCAGCAGGTGCGGCGCTTCATCTACGAGGAGTGCATCGACAAAGGCGTGCCCTGCGCGTCCACCCGCGAGTTCGAAACGCTGAGCCGAGAGTTGGACGAGCACGGCTACACCTTCCGCAACAAGGCGCTCAAGTCGACGACGGTGCTGGCCGCGGTGCGTGAACAGGTGCACCCGCTCATCGACGCGCTGGCTTCGCAACAGGCCTCCGGGCTGGAGGCGGCCGGCGTGCGCGTGCTGGGCAAGGCCGGGCTGGACGCGCTCGCCTACCGCCCCGCCGGCTGGTACTTCGGCGCCGGCCTCCATTCGCGCAACGGCTATGAGGTGGAGCTCGGCTTCCACCTCGCCGGCCCCCTGCACGTGGCCCTCGGCCACCGGGTGACGCGCATCCAGTCGCGCTTCGTGCAGGGCGAGGAGGCCACGGTGCGCGAGCGCTGGTCCTTCACCAACGAGAGCTACCTCTCCCCGCTGGCGCTGGAGCTCTCCCTGCCCTGGAAGGGCTGGTGGTGGCTCAAGCTGGACCTCCAGGTGGGCGCCGCCTTCAACGTCACCAGCGTGGGCTTCAACCCCGCCTCCTACCGCGTCCCCGTGCAGGGCGCGCTGGGCGTCGTCGTGCTCCAGCGCTTCTACCTGCGCGCCAACGGCGCCATCTTCCTCGACGGCTGCGACCGCGGCGCCTGCGGAAACCTCATCGCCCCGTACCAGAGCCAGAATGACCGGATGGAGCTGGCCGGGACGTACGCCGACTGGTCCATCAGCCTGGGCTGGCGCTTCCTGGAGTGACGCCGGCTAGGCGCCAAGCGCAGCGGCGATGTCGCTCATCTTCTGCACCAACCGGAACGGATTCTCCGGAACGGCCTGGAATCCGTGATGGACGTAGAAGGAGGCGGCCCGGGCGTCTATTGCGTCCACCACCACCACCCGGGCACCCGCCAGCTGGCTTGCAGCCACACTCCTGGAGAGCGCGTCCCACAGGAGCTCGCCCCCGAGTCCGGCCCCCTGCAGCCGTCCATCCAGCGCCAGCCTCGCCAGGAGAATGGCCGGAATACGCTCCGGAGAACCTCGCCCCTGTTTCGTTGACAGCTCTGTCCGAGCAATGACGTGCGCGGCGAGGCTGAAGTACGCAAGGACCTGTGAATCGCCCTCGTGCCACACGAAGGTCCGCGCCGTCCGCATGGCCTGCGCATGAAGCGCGCTGTTCACCAACCAGTGGTCCAGCTCGGACACGCCGGACGAGAAGTTGCCTGTTTCGTGGTGCTCCGAGAGTCCTTCGGATGCGTACCTCATGGTCCTCGCTGAGCCACCCGTCGCTTTGCCCGGGCACGACGGGCGAGCGCCGGGTTCGGGCGCGGCGGCAATTCCAGCGACGACCAGAGCTTGTCGAAAAAGTCGGAGGGAACGGACGTCACCGACGCGCTGGCGATGACGTCTTCCGCACGGCTCGATGCCGCGTCAAGGATGAAGGCGCTCAACGACTGATGTGAGAGCTCGGCAGCGAAGCGGATGCGCCGCTCCCGCGACTGCTCCGTCCGCAGCTCGATTCGGCCGGCCTTGGTGGGCTTCGCCATGGGTTGCTCCTGTACGGACAATGTACGGTCAAACGTCAGCTCCGACAAGCGGACCCGGGGCACAGGCTGAGCCGCTTTTCCGCGCTTGAAAATCGCCAGGATTCAGCACAGATGCGCCCAACATGACCGCTCTTCCGCTCCTCGTCCTGCTCTCCCTCGCCCAGACCCCTGTCTCTGCCCCGGACGCCGCTGAACGCGCTGCCGCGGCGGCCGAGCGCTCCGCCGCCGCCGCAGAGCGCGCCGCCGCTGCCGTCGAGCGCGCCGCCAGGGCGCTGGAGCTGTCCTCCGTCCCGGGTGCCGCCGCGGCCCCGGCCGCTCCGGCCGCCGCTGCCGCTCCTCCCGCTTGGAACGGCTCGGTGGGCGTGGCGCTCATCGCGCTCAGCGGCAACGCCTCCTCCCTGACGTTCAACGCCAACGCCGCGCTGGAGCGGAAGTGGGAGAACTGGACGGTCGGCTTCAAGGCGACCGGCACCTATGGGCAGTCGCAGGTGGAGGGGCAGGCAGACCCGCAAATCATCGCCATGGCCGCGGGCCTCCAGGGGCGCGTGGAGCGCAAGGTGCTGGGCCCGGCCACTGCGTTCGTCGGCGCGGGCGGTGAGACCAACCACGTGAAGAGCGTGGAGTTCCTCGGCTTCGCCGAGCCCGGCCTCTCCATCACCTGGCTGGACCGGAAGGAGGGCGACTACCAGAAGGCGCTCTTCAAGACGGAGCTCTCGCTGCGCTACGCCCGCGAGCTGCAGCACCAGTACTACCCGACGCCTGCGGACCTCCCGGACCGCGACGTGCTGGGCCCCCGCGTCGGCGTCGGCTTCCAGTACGCGGTGTCCAAGGACATTGTCGTCTTCGAGAACGCAGAGCTCATCGCCAGCCTGGTGGGCGAGCCCCGCCTGCTCCTGGCCTCCACCACCAAGCTCTCCGCGCGCCTCACGGAGTCTTTGGCCATCTCGCTCTCGTTCGCGCTCACCCGCGACAGCGCGCCCGCGCCGGGCAAGGTGCCGATGGACACCGCGCTGACGGTGGGGCTCGACTACACGATTTAGCCGCCCGGCAGCAGCACGAGCTTCCCGGTCGTCTTGCGCCCCTCGAGGTCCTGATGGGCGCGGACCGCGTCGCGCAGCGGGTAGCGGTGCTCAATCCGCAGCGACAGCTCCCCCGTGCCCACCCAGCCGAGCACGTCGCGCGCGCGGGCCAACAGCTCCGCGCGCTGGGCGGTGTGATGGGTCAGCGTTGGGCGGGTCAGGAAGAGGGAGCCCTTCTGGCTGAGCACCATCGGGTCCACCGGCGGCACCGGGCCGCTCGCGCCGCCGAAGAGGACCAGCATCCCGCGCGGCCGCAGGGAGGCCAGGCTGGCGTCGAAGGTCGTCTTGCCCACCGAGTCGTAGACCACCGCCACGCCCTGGCCTGAGGTGAGCTCGCGCACCCGCGCGGCCACGTCCTCGCGGGAGTAGAGGATGACGTGCTCGGCGCCGGCCGCGCGGGAGAGCGCCGCCTTCTCCTCGGTGGAGACGGTGGTGATGACCCGCGCGCCCTTGCGGCGGGCCAGCTGGGTGAGCAGGAGCCCCACGCCGCCCGCGCCCGCGTGCACCAGCGTCCACTCGCCGCGCCGGAGCGGGTAGGTGGACTCGGTGAGGAAGTGCGCCGTCATCCCCTGGAGCAGCACCGCCGCGGCCTGTTCGCTGGTGACCTCCGCAGGCAGCGGGACCAGCTTCTCCGCCTGCGCCGCCACCCGCTCCGCGTACGCGCCCGGCACGCCGGCGAACCCCACCCGGTCCCACACCCGCAGCTCCGTGACGCCCGCGCCGAGCGCCTCCACCACCCCCGCGCCCTCCATCCCCGGCGTGTACGGCAGCGGCATGGGGTAGCGGCCGGTGCGCTGGTACGTGTCGATGAAGTTGACCCCGGCCGCCTCCAGCCGGACCGTCACCTCGCCCGGCTTCGGCACCGGGTCCGGCAGCTCCCGTCCCTGCATCACCTCCGGCCCACCGAACTGCTCCACGCGTATGGCGAACATGGGGCGCGTTCTAACACCGGCTCACGCGGGCCGCTTCTTCAGCCACCGCCGAGCCAGCCCCGGCAGCAGCACCAGCGCGACGGCGGCGGAGAACGCGGTGCCCAGGCCGGTGGAGACGCCGAGCGCGCGCATCGCGCCATTCTCCGCGAGCGCCAACGTCCCGAACCCCGCGAGCGTGGTGAACGCGGCCAGCAGCACGCCCAGCTGCTCCACGCCATCCGGTTCATGCTCGGTCAAGCCCTCGAGCGAGAAGATGCCGTAGTCCACGCCGCAGCCGAAGACGAGGACCAGCCCGCCGCCGGAGACAAGGTTCAGCGGCGCGCCCATCAGCGCCATCAGGCCGACGGTCAGCACCAGGGCGATGGCGCAGGGCAGACACGTCAGGAGGGCCTGCCGCAGCGACCGGTAAATCCACCCCAGCAGCAGCACGTTCCCAACAATCCCCAGGACGCAGAGCAGCGCCATCTGGCGTGGAATCTCCGCCACGGTCCGTGCGGCGAGGGCCTCACTGTCCACCAGGAGCGCTCCGGCGGGCAGCACCGCGCGAACCGCCTCCAGCGGCACGCCAGGCGCCCGCGCCAGCGTCGTCGCCGCCCGGCACCCGCGCTCCCCGCAGCGGACCGCCTTCTGGAACAAGAGCCCCAGGGACGTGCCTTCGAGCGCGTCCGGCGCAAGCGGCTGTGTCGCCCCGGTGGCCACTGCCTGCACCTCCGCCCAGAAGGGCTCGAACGCGCCCTCCGCGAACCCGGCCTGCGCCGCGGCGGAGTCCAGCGCCGCGCGGCCGCGGACCAGGTCCAACCCCACCAGGCTTCGCGCGCGCTCACGCTGGGTAGAGACCGAAGGCATGAAGCCCGAAGCACTCGTCGACTCCTTGAGCGCCCCGGACCTCCGCAAGGGCGCCAGCGCCCGCTCCACCGCGTCATTCACCGCCAGCGTCCCCTCCAGCGAATCCGCGGAGGCGACCACCAGCGACGAGTCCGACGGCTGCCCGAAGAGCGCCATCACGTCCTCGTAGGCTTTGAGCGTGGCCGGGTGCTGCGAGTCCAGCTTGCGCAGGTCCCCATCGAAGACCAGGCGGCGCGCGAGGAGCCCGCCCGCGCCGAGCAGCGCGACGGTGACGACGAGGGCGGCGGTGGGCGGCAGCGCCCAGCGCAGCAGGTGCGGCGCGACGAACGACGCGGTGGGCTTGCGCGGCCCCAGCTTCGCGCACAGCGGAGGCACCAGGAGAAAGTTGGCGCAGAACGCCAGCACCAGGCCGACGCCGGCGAAGAGGCCCAGCTCCTTGAGCGCGGGGAACTCGGAGAAGAGCAGGGCGATGAAGCCCACCGCGGTGGTGAAGAAGCCCAGGCACAGGCCCTGGAACACCGCGCGGGTGGTGCGGCTGTAGGCCTCGGCGCGGGGGCCGGGCTCGGAGGCCGCACGGTTGATGAGGTGCAGCGGGTAGTCCATCGCGATGCCGATGAGCGCGGAGCCGAAGCCCAGCGTCATCCCGTGCAGCCGGCCCTTGAACACGGCGATGGCCGCCACGCCGCCCACCACGCCGAACACCAGCGGCACGGAGGCGAGCAGCAGCAGCCGCAGGCCCCGGAAGCGCACCAGGAAGACGGCCAGCATGATGGCGGTGGAGAGGATGAAGTTGACCGAGATGTCCTTGCGGATGAGCGACGCGCTCTCCGCGGCGAAGCGCGGCCCGCCGGCCCACCGCAGCTGAGCCTTCCCGGAGGTCTGCGCCTTCAGCGCCGCCGCCACGCCCTCCAGCGTCTCCATCAGCGCCGCGGACGCGTCCACATCCAGCGCGCGCCGCCGGGGCGTGGTCACCAGCAGCAGGTGCGCGCCGTCGAGCGAGAGCAGGTGCCCGCCCTCCACCCGCACCTTCCCGCTTTGGCGGGCCAGGCCTTCGAACAACCCGGCGTTGAGCCCCAGCGGGTCCGCCAAAAGCTGTCGCTTGAGCCCGAGCGCGTGGGGTGAGCCCAAAGACTCCTTGAGCGCGGCGAGCGACGCCGCGAGCCGCTCCGGCGTCAGGCGCGCCTCCAGCTCCGCGCGCGGGTCCTCGAACAGGTAGAGCCGCTTGGGCAGCAGGATGCCGCCCAGCTTCGCCAGCTCATCCTGCCGGGGGCCGGCGTAGATGCTGGAGAACGCCCCCGTGGCCTCCAGCTGCTTCACCAGCCCATCGCCCAACGCGGCCAGCTCCGCGGGCGTGCCGCCGGGGAGCGAGAGGTCCATCAACAGCGTGTCCAGCGCGCCAAACTCGGAGAGCAGCTGCGCCGCTTCCCCGGGAGAGCCGGGCCCGCCCGGCAGCAGCGCCGCGACGTTGTCATCCACCTTCACGCGCGAGGCGAGCAGGCCGGACGCGCCCAGCACCAGCGCGGCGACGGCGACGGTCCGCCAGGGGTGCGCGTCAATCGCGCGGTACAGCCGGAACAGCCACTCGGGTGCGCTCAGCTTCACGGCGGCGCACTCTCCCCGGAAACGCCGGGGAGGGCCACGGTCTCCTCAGCTCTCCAGGAAGAGCTTGGGGAACAGCACATCGCTGTGGGTGACGGAGAAGCGGAGGGAGACAGGCCCCTTGGCAGTGCTCGAGGAGAGCACCCCGTCCGCGACCAGCTGGGCGAGCACGTCCCGGGCGCTTCGCTCCGGTAGCCCGGTGACGCGTGCGGCAGCACCCCGGTTCAGCTCGCCGCGGACCAGCGCCTCTTCGAGGAGAAGGAGCGCCTCCGATTTCCAGCCCTGCCGCTGGACGAGGACGCGCAAGCGCTCGCGGAGCGAGTCGAGCTCGAACATCCCCCGCATGAACCGCAGTTGATCCAGGCACGTCTTCAAGAACCAGGCGACGAACTCCTCCAGGCGGCGCAAGGAGAGGTTTCCGCGGCCGTCCAGGTCTCCTTCGCGGGGTGCGTCCGCGAGGTCCATCATCGCCTTGTACTCCGTTCGGCTCTCCAGCCCGCGCGCAAGCCCGCGGGAGACCGACCAGAGTCCATGCGCGCCGATGCCCGCCAGGTGCGCCATCGCATGTGACATCAAGCGGCTGACCCGCCCATTTCCGTCTGGAAAGGGATGGATGTAATTGAGCCGATGGTGCGCAGCGGCGATGCTCACCAGCCGCTCCGCGGGTCCCATGGCGCTGAAGCGGTACCGGCTGGCGAAGTAGTCCATGAACTCGCAGACGCGGCTGCTTGACGGGGGCTGGTGACGGCCAACGACGTTGTCCTGCTCCGGACGGGCGCGAAACTCACCGGCCACCATCTGGTACGCACGTTCTCCCTCGCCCACCTTCAGCAACTCTGCGGGGGCGTCCCGGTAGAACTCGAGGTGGAGCCAGCGCACAAACTCCGGCGATGCGGGCTCCGGCAACGTCCCTGCAGCGTGCTGCGCGTCAATGCTCTGCTGCACCCGGATGTGCGCCTTCGCCTCAAGCTGGAGATCGCGGCGCTGCCTGTCCGTGTCCAGCTGGTCAGCGAGCGCCCGCTCGATGTCGCGGGGGCGTGTGTTGTGACCTTCGATCAGATTGCTGTAGTAACAATTCATGACCCGCACGAGCCCAGCCAGGCTTGCAGCGGTCTGAGGGTGCAGTTGAGCGCCGAGCGCGCTTGCCTCGGCCGGCAGCTGAACGAGCACGTCCGCGACCTCCGGGCCGTACTGCGGCAGCCGACACGGCTCAATCCGGCTCACGTCCTCGAGGGGCGGCGGGGCGCCGATGTTCGAACCGTCCATCCATCTACAAAGTATGGAGATTTTGGCCAGGGCGCCCGGTTTTTGCCGATCTTCTCGCCGATCTTCGCCAGCCCACAAGGGCTGGCCACTTCAGCGGTTTGTGCGGCCATCGCCCTGAAAGCTGCCGATCTTCGTCTACCGCCGGGTGAGCGCCATCAGGATCCGCAGCACGTACCAGAAGAGCAGGGCGACGGCGGAGAAGAGCGTGAGCGCGGCGGCGACGTGCGAGCCCACCGGGTAGTGATGGAGCACGTTGGACGTGTAGTAGAGGATGTAGCCCGCGGCGAGCACCACCATCAGGCCGGCGAAGAGCGTCCCTAAGGTGAAGCCGAAAATCATCGAACAGATGATGGCGCCGAACGCGGCCATGCCGGCGATGGCGAGGCCGGCGCGCAGGAACGAGAAGTCGGTTTTCATGAAGAAGACCGTTCCGGTGAGGCCGGTGAAGATGAGGCCCGTGTAGACGGCCGCCTCCATCACGATGGCGCCGCTGCCGGTCATGCCGATGGCCAGCACCAGAAGAGGCACGGTGATGAGGGCCTGCGCCACCACGTAGAGCCCAAGCCCCAGGTACTGCATCCCGACGGAGGTGGATGAGCGCGCCCAGCGGTCAGCGATGTAGCCCACCAGCATGAAGGCGCCGAGGACGACGGCCCAGCCCAGGCGGGACCCCATCATTCCCCTGGCGAGCGCCACGCCCACGCCGGACGCGAGCAGCGCCGCCTCCAGCATGATGAAGCCGAAGACCGCGGCGGCGAGGTGGACGTAGGTCTTCCGGATGAACTCGGCGCGGGCGGCCGCCGGGGCCTCCGCAGCGGACGTGATGGGATAGGACTCGAACGCCATGGCAGGTGCCCCCTTGGGGAATGGTGCCCCGTTCTAACACCGAGCCGGCTCGGATACTTTCCTTCCGCGGCCCACCCGGGGGCCTGACGGAGGCAGTGTGAAGGGTAAGGGCCTGTTGCTCCTGGTCAGTTTCACGTCGCTGGCGGCGCACGCGCAGGTGCTGCCGGGGGCTCAACAGTCCTCCATCCGACTGCTGCAGGGCAGCGTGAGCGTAAGCCCGCCGCCGCTCCCCGCGGAGCTCCCGGAGGAGACGCCGCTCGCCGCCGCACCGGAGCCGCTGCCCACCGGCGTGCCGCTCATCGTCACCGGCAGCGCGCTGGCCGCCACCGGGGTCAGCGTCCTGCTCTTTGGCGTGCTGTACCTCGTGGACGGTCTGGGTGCGGAGCCCGCCGTCGGGCGGGCGCACCTCTCGTCCAGCGCGCTCACCGGGCTGGGACTGGCCTTCAGCGCGGGTGGCGCGGCGCTCATCGGCAGCGGCGGCTACCTCTTCTTCCGCGGGCGGGCCCAGCGCGCGGCATACAACGCGGCCACCGCGGCGGCCGAGCGGCCCGGCACCGCGGTCTTCCTCGGCTACCGCGGGACCTTCTAGTCGGGCTAAGGAAGCCACCCCTGAAGATGACCCCGACAGCGCCATTGAGGGTGGCCTTCCAGGGAGAACGCGGGGCCTACAGCGAGGAGGCTGCGCGCAAGGCGTTCCCCGGCGCGCAGATGCTCCCGTTCCCGCGCTTCTCGGACGCCTTCGAAGCCGTGGTCTCCTTCGCGGCGGACCGCGCGGTCATCCCGGTGGAGAACTCGCAGGCGGGCTCCATCACGGAGACGTATGACCTGCTCCTCTCCCACGGCCTGCACATCGTGGGCGAGGTGGACCTGCGCGTGCGCCACTGCCTGCTCGCCCTGCCGGGGCAGACGCTGCAGTCCATCCGGGAAGCCCACTCCCATCCTCAGGCGCTGGCGCAGACCGAAGTCTTCCTGCGCGCCCACGGGCTGACGCCGCGCGTGGAGTACGACACGGCGGGCGCGGCCAAGCGGCTGGCGGAGCTGCGGCTGACCGGCGCGGCGGCGGTGGCCAGCCGGGTGGCCGCGGAGATTTACGGGCTGACCATCCTGGCAGAGGGAATTGAGACCCACCCGGACAACCGCACGCGCTTCGTGGTGCTGTCGACGGCCCCGGTGGAGCGGGTGGACCCCTGCAAGACGTCGCTGGTGCTGGTGCTGAAGAACGTGGCTGGCTCGCTGCACCTGGCGCTGGGCTCCTTCGCGAACCGCGGCCTCAACCTGACCAAGCTGGAGAGCCGGCCCAGCCGCCGCGCCGCCTGGGAGTACGTCTTCTACGTCGACGTCGAAGGGCACCTCCAGGACCCGCCGCTGGCCGAGGCAGTCCGGGAGCTCGCCCACCACTGCGAGCAGGTCCGCGTGCTGGGCTCCTACCCGCGCGCCAGCG
The DNA here is from genome assembly GCA_044230055.1 of Myxococcaceae bacterium. GTDB lineage: Bacteria > Myxococcota > Myxococcia > Myxococcales > Myxococcaceae > JBGART01. The sequence continues at coordinate 64,398 of JBGART010000049.1, forward strand.
CCTCCCCGTTCGCGTCGAGCGTTGCGCCGTCAGGCGCATAGTCGAGACGTCGGCAGTGCTTCCGGAGCTTGGACTCCTGGGCCGCTAGTTGGACTGCGCGAGTTCCGCACGCCGTGTGTGAGTTGTTAATTCAGAGGTAGGGCGTGCGGACCTTGAGACGGGGCGGCGGTCGACACCGCCGCCGTGCCCAGTGGTGGAACCGGGCTTCGTTGTTTCGGTGCGCCTGCGCGTTTGAGCGTATGGCGAGTTGGTGGGCGGTCCACTGACGGGCGAGGAGGTCGGCCAAAATTCCACGAATCTGTGGGACGGTAACGACCAGCCCTTTTTTTTTAGCCAACGCTGTTCCTCGATGAGGAACCAGAGCGCCATGATGGTCAGCGTCATGTGGTGGTGCCAACCCACCCACGAGCGCACCTCGTATTCATCGAGACCAACGTCTCCTTTTGCCATCTCGAGCGCCTGTTCGACTCCGTGTCGACAACTGCCTACGCGAACCAACTCGCGAAGCGGCGCTCTTGTGTCGCTTGCGAAGTACGTCCAGCTCCTGCTGTCCCGGTCGTTGCGCACCACGACCAGGAGCTCGGCCCGTTCGCGCAGTTTCCCGGGGCGGGGGGTATAGACACGCGCTTTCACTGCGCGCACCTGGATGGGTCCCTTCTCGCCGTCCCGCACCCTGAATTCCTGCCACGCGGAGCGTGGCAGTTGCGCCGCCCACTCGTCAGCGTGTGTCCAGTCACCACCACGAGCGAGCCGTAGCTTCGCATTGCGGGGTACCTCGAGCAGGTATGGCTCCGACTCTCGCGCCAGCAGGTCTCGCAGTTCGGTCGGTCGTCCGTAGTTCTCGTCGCCGACCACCCAGCGGTGTGGCACCCGGTCGCGATGTCGGAACACCATTTCAGCCGCCAGCTCCCAGCCGTGCTTGAAGACGACATCGTCGGGGACGTGGCACTTGTCGCGGCGCGCGGTGTCGTTAATCCATTTTGTCGGCAGATAAAGCTCGCAGTCGAGCAGCGCGACTGAGCCCCCCGCCGCGTACGCGAGGAACTCACCTACCTGGCACTGTTCCTCCTTGCCGAGGCGACCGCACCACTGACGTTGAGTACCGACTGAATCTGGGCCCGCCTTCTGGAACCCGCTGCCGTCGAGAATCAAAACGCCGTTCCGCCTGCCCATGCGCTCGCCAATCTGGCGAACCATCAGCTCTCGGAGCCCGGTGTCCTCCCACTTCCCAGCGCCGATGAAATGCTGAAGCGGTCGCGCCTTTGAATCGGTATCGATGGCGATCGGCTCGATAGTTCTGCGTCCGAGTCTCCGTATGCGGCCTTCAACGTACTTCGCCGCATGGAGAACCTGCTCACGCCGCGCGAACCGCTCGGCGAATGGTTCGAGGTACGCCTTCAGCCGAACCTTGATGTCGTCGATGTCTTCTACCGTCAGCTTTCGCTCGCGTGCCACCCATCACCTCCTGGGTGGCCGAACAGATCAACCTCGCGGCCGGGCGTATTGACTGATTTTCTGATCACAGCCGGTCTCGTGATGAGCAAAACCGATCGCTCCGAGCGCCTGGCGCCGTAAGCGATCGAAATCACTGCGGGTGACGAACTCGCGCAGTCCAACTAGGCACTGCTCGAAACAACCCGGGAAAGTGCCGCGCGTGGGTTTGCGCCACCTCTCGACTATGCGCCTGACGGCGCAACGCTCGAGGCGAGCGGGGGAGGTGCCTGACGGCGCGCCGCTCGTAGAGGGTGAGGCCGTTGCCTCGGGCGCGCCCTAGGCGTCCTTCACCATCACCGCTTCGTACGCCGCGCGCACGGTGCGCACGTACTGCAGCAGGCGGGGCAGCTGGTCCAGCTTGAGCGCCTGGGGCCCGTCGCACAGCGCGGTCTCCGGGCGGGGGTGGAAGTCCACCAGGACCAACGACGCGCCGGCGATGAGGCCCTGGCCGATGGCGTGGAAGATGTCCGGCAGCCCGTCCGGCGCGAGGTCCGGCCGGCCGACGGAGTGGGACGGGTCAATGCAGACGGGCAGCCGGGTGAGCCGGCGCACGACAGGGACGTGGGCGAAGTCCACCAGGTTGCGGTGAGGTTCGCCCAGGTGGCTCTTCACGCCGCGCAGGCAGAAGACGATGTTGGGGTTGCCCTCGCTGGCCACGTACTCGCAGGCGTTGAGCGACTCGTCCAGCGTGATGCCCATCCCGCGCTTGAAGAGGACGGGGAAGGTCTTCTGCTGGCCCAGCTCCTTGAGCAACTCGAAGTTCTGCGCGTTCCGGGTGCCGCACTGGAGCATCACGCCGGTGGCGTTGCCGCAGGCGTCCAGCGCGGCGCGAATCTCGTCGATGTGGCGCGCGTGGGTGACCTCCATGGCAATGACCTTCACCCCGTGCTTGCCAGCCAGCTCGAACACCCAGGGCAGGCACTCTTTGCCCAGGCCTTGAAACTCGTACGGGCTGGTGCGCGGCTTGTACGCGCCCATCCGCGTCATCGTCAGGCCGTGCTGCTGCGCCGCTGCCATCATCTGGCGGACGTGGTCCATCGTGTCCACCGCGCACAGCCCGGCCATCACGTTGACCTGCTGGTCGTCGATGCGCACGCCGTTGTAGGTGAAGCCCGCGCGCTCCTCGCGCCGCCCGTGCCGGCCGATGAGGCGGTACTTGGTGGAGACGCGGATGACGCGCTTCACGCCGGGGACCTGCTCGAACACCTCCGTCGGGATGTTTCGGGTGATGTCCCCGGAGCCCACCAGGTGAATCTCCGTGATGGTGTGGCTCTCTCCCTGGAAGACGTGCCGCTTGGGGGTGACGCCCGGGTAGCGGGCGACGAGGGTGAGCAGCGCGTCGGTCACCGCTGCCGGCGCATCGGGTTCGAGCATGATGATCATCCGCGCGGCTCCTTGCCTTCGCCTTCGCCTTGGGTGACAGCGCCCTGCTTGAGGCTCGCGTGCTGCAAGTCGCGCGAGAACTTCAGGATGGACCGGAAAATCTCGTCCACCGCGTCCGCGTCCAGCCCCGCCGCGGAGGACCACGCCCGGCGCATCCGGAACATGTTGTCCTCGCGGGACGGGTCGTGCACGCCCACGTTGAGCTGCGCCTTGAGCGCCACAATCTGCCGCGCCAGCTCCGCCCGGCGCCCCAGAAGCGTCACCAGCTGCTTGTCCACCTCGTCAATCTCCCCCCGCGCCTGCAGGAGCGCCACCTTCGCTTCGTGCTCGCGCTCGTCCGCCTGCCCCAGGGGGGACTCACCTGAGGCGAGCCCCCGGTCCATCGCCTCCAGCGCGGACAGGATGCGCCGCCGCGCCCCCGCCCCGTACGGGTTGGCCTGATAGACCGTCGCCCGCAGGTGGTCCGCCTCCGCCTTCACCCCTTCCATCACCCGCGACAGCGCGCGGAATGACGGCGTGGTGAAGGGCTGGTCGAGGGAGATGCCGGCGCCCAGCAGCCCCTCCGCCACGAAGCAGGCCGCCAGGTGGCTCTCCGCCATCACCCGGTCATGCGCGTCCGCGGACTGCTCCAGCACCTCGCAGCCCAGCCACTCGTAGAAGGTCCGCGCCCGCGCCGCGCTCTCCGGCTGGGCGGGGTTGGGGCACACCACGGCGCGCAGCGGCCGCTCCTTCAGGGCCAGGGTGGTGGGGCCAAAGAGCGGGTGGGTGCCCACCCACGACACGCCCGGCGGGACCATCGCCTCCAGCATCGCCACCGGCCGCACCTTCACGCTGCAGACGTCCATCAGCAGTGGCCCGGTGGACAGGTGTGGGCGCAGCGCGGCCAAAGATTCGCGGAGCAGGCCATAGGGGACCGCCACCACCACGTGGGTGGCCCCCGCGGTCACCGCCGCCAGAGAGCCGGCGCGGATGCGCGGAGGCGGCTCCTGGTAGGGGTCAAAGGCCCGCAGGCTCCCACCCGCCGCCTCCACCAGGGACGCCAGCGCCTGACCGAAGCGGCCGTGACCGACCAACGCAACGCGTGGAGCTCCGGTCCCTGTCATGAGGCGAAGGATTATTGACCGGCTTGGGCGCCTTTGGCGAAAGCCGGTAACGCGTTCTGGCGCCCGGTCGCCTTCGGCTGTTGAGAGTCCCCGAGGTGATGTGGGGTGTACTACTTTCGCGACGCCATGGCAGAGCCCGCGAAGACCCCAGTGGAGGTGGTGCGTCCCCACGAGCAACCCCAGCCCGAAGCAGAAGCGCTCGCTTCGCTGGAGAGGGGGGACCGCCGGGCTGCGTTGACTGTGCTGATGCGGACCTACGGGGCCGCGCTCTACCGCTTCTGTCTGGAGATGGTCGGCGACCGCGCGCTGGCCAGCGACGTGCACCAAATGGTGTTCATTCAGGCGTTCGAAGACCTCTCCACCTTCTCCCGGCGCTCTACGCTGCGGGCGTGGCTCTACGGCATTGCGCGGCACCGCTGCCTGGACGTGGCGAAGGGCAACCGCCGCTGGTTGCGAGTGGTGAGGGCAGAAGAGACGCTCCCGGACGCCGCGGACCCCGCGCCCGGGCCGGATGAGCGGGTGAGCGGCAAGCGCATTGGCGCCGCCATCGACGACTGCCTCTCCGCCATGCCGCCGCACTCGCGCGAGGTGCTGGTGCTGCGCTACCGCGAGGGTTTCTCCTACGACGTCATCGCCTCCATGGTGGGCGAAAGGGCCGGGACGCTGCGCGTGCGCCTGCTGCGGGCGCTGCCGCAGCTGAAGAGCTGCCTCGAGGGAAGGGGGATTGAGCTGTGAGCGAGCCGTGCACCCGCTTCACGCAGGACGGCCTGGCGCAGCTCGAGGAGGGCGCGCCGCTGGACGCCCACTACGACACCTGCGCCGACTGCGGCCAGGCGCGCCAGGCGTACGCGCGGGTGGTGGAGGAGCTCGGCCGGACTCGCGAGGTGCTGCCGCCCCCCGGCTGGGAGGCCCGCGTCTTCGAGGAGCTGGACGCCCGCCGGCGCGGCCGCGGGCCGCACTGGGTGAAGAGGCTGGCCGTCGCCGCGGTGGTGGTGGTGGCCGGCGCTGCGCCGTTCCTCATGCGCAAGGGCGCCTCACCCGTCCTCCCGCTGCGCCTGTCCGTCGAGGTGATGGCGGATGAGCACGCCCAGCTGCGCGGGCAGGCCGCGCACGCGGGGGACCGGCTCAAGCTGCTGGCCCAGGTGACGCCAGGGGAGAACGCGGAGCTGCGGGTCTGGCGCGAGGGGGAGTTGGTCCTGCGCTGCCCCGGCGCCGCGCTCTGCCGTCAGGAGGGCGCTGCGCTCTCCGGAGAGCTGAAGCTCCCCGCGGTGGGGCGGTATCAGGCGCTGGTGGTGTCCTCGCCCAAGCAGCTGGCGCCCCCTCTGCCGCGCTACGCCGATGACGCCGCGGCGCTGCTCGCTGCCGGGGCGCGCGTGGAGATGGCTGAGCCGGTGGACGTCTACTGATTCACCCCCCACCTGTGCTTAGGTCCCACCCCCAGTATGGCTTGGCGTGCGTTCGCGGTGGCGGTGGTCCTGGCCGCCGGCTGTCAGTTCCGGGAAGACCTCGGTGACGTCCCTGATGGGGGCGAGGTGTTTCCGTATCAAAACAGCCAGTGCGGGCGGTGCGACGGGTGCTGCGACCTTTTCAATGAGTGCATCACCGGCACTGAGGACTTTTTCTGCGGGCAGAAGGGGCAGCGCTGCGCCACGTGCGGGTCCGAGACCCGCTGCTTCAATCAGGCGTGCGTTTCCTGCGGGCCGGCGAACTGCAATGGGTGCTGTGATTTGCACGGGCGCTGCCAGTTGGGGACTTCGGATCTCTTTAACTGCGGCAGTGGTGGGGCGGCGTGCCGTTACTGCCAGCTGGACCGGTGCGTCGCTGGGCGTTGCGTGGAGTGAGTCGGGGGACGGGGTTCGGGGTT
>JBGART010000004.1:0-295670 GCA_044230055.1 Myxococcaceae bacterium
CCTGCGATTCGAGCAGGCATCGCGTACCTCATCCACAACGCGCGACGCGCGAACCCGCGCCGAGACAAGGAGACCGGCCGACTGCAGGCGGGGCTGATAACACTAAATGCTCCGCTAAAGTGATCACCTATGTGTCGTCAATAGTGACGATAACTCGTCACACTTAGTGTTTCACGCCAGGCAGCCCGCTACGGCTCCGTGTACGGCGGGAGCAGGGGTAGATAGATTCGATTACCTCGAGGAATGGAGTGAACGACGCGGTTGTCTGCCCGGAATCGTCTCTTGTCGAAGTTCTTCGAAGTGATAGACGTTATCGTCGCTATTGACGACAACGTCTATCGCTTCCGAGATGTGTTGCCGGGCGACGCTCCTGCAGCAGCTTGGCCTCAGCCGGGGACAGCTCGGGGCTGCAACGAAGGCGGAAGCCCTTCACCTCGGGGAGCGCGACGTGGGTGAGGAAGCTGCAGTGGGCCTGGCCGCGGCGGTCGTGCTGCCGGCGGGCGCCCGCCGGCAGCCGCCCAGGACTATCCCGCGTGCCCCGTCTCCCTCTGGGATGGCTTGCCTACGAGCGGCAGCGCATTCGTCTCCACGCGGACGCACGGACAGCTCAGCCTAGAACCCGCGTCCCCCTGTCCAAGCTGCCTCCGTTCCGAGGGCCGCGCTCCATCTACGCACGCATCAAGGAACCGGCAACCTCGCGATGCCAGCGTGAGAGAAGCTCCCGAGGTAGAGGAATCCCTCGTGCTCAATCACGCTGGCCACGGGTGAGTAGCTGGTGGGCGAGCGATCCTGGAGGTTGTCCACGGCTCGGCCCTGCTCGTCGAGGGCGAGCACCATCCCGTGCTGATCCGGAGCCGGCTGCAGCACGGCAGGCAGGCGGCTGACCACCTTGCGGAGGAACGGGTGGGGCGCTAGCGAGTCGACGATGGCCTTGCGAGGTGAGCCCACGGCCAGCCAGAAGCGCCGCTTCGCTGGGGACCAGCTCACGTTGTCCGGGAAGCCGTGGAGCGAAGCGAACACCTCCTTCTTTCCCACGTTCGCGCCGGCCACCCAGACCTTCCAAAGCAGGTAACTGCCGGTCTCCGTCACCACCACCCAGTCCTCGTCCGGGCCGAACGTGACGCCGTTGGCGAAGTTGAAGCCCTCCGCCACGACAGACACACCGCCCGTCGGTGGCGAGTACTTGAGGAGCCGGCCGGAGAGCTGGTGCTCCAGGATGTCCTCAGTGAAGCCATCGAGCCCGTGCCGGGAGGACGCGTCCGTGAAGTACACAGCCCCGTCGCGCGCGATGGCGAGGTCATCCGCGAGGTACACGGGGACCGCGCTGGTCCTCGACGCGAGCACATGCACCCGTCCGCTCGCATCCAGCGCAAGCAATCCGCGCAACGCGTCGCAGATGAAAAGGCGGCCGTCCGGGTGATAGCGCAGGCCGAGCGGGCGCCCACCGGTGTTGGCGAGGACCTCCATGTTGCTCCCATCCGCGTTGAAGCGGACAACCCGCCCATCGGCGAGGGCGCTGAGGAGCCTCCCCTGCGAATCTTCCGCCACGGCCTCGGGCCCGGGCAGGTCCACCAGCAATCGTTCCGCCTTCGCGAGTCTGTCGTTCACCGCGTAGGGGCCTTCGAGGGGAACGGGCGGCGGAGGCGTCCACGCGAGGGGAGCGAGGGGGGTGGGGGCGAAGAGGAGGTACGCGACGGCGAGGCCCAAGAGGATGGCGAGGACGAGGAGGACGCGGCGCATGGTGGCCGCGCTTGTAGCAGGGGTTTGGCCGCGCGGTGGCCCGCGGAGTAGAAGCGGCCGGACATGCGCATCGGCATCATCGGGACGAACTGGGGCTTGATGCACGTGGGCGGCTTCCGCGGCGCAGGCGCGGAGGTGGTGGCGCTCTGCGGCCTCGAGCAGGCGAAGACCGAAGAGGTGGCGCAGCGCGAGGGCATCCCGCACGCAGTGGTGGAGCCAGCGCAGCTGCATGGCCTGTGCGACGCCGTTGTCATCGCCAGCCCTGACCGCCTGCACTTCGAACACGCCTCCGCGGCGCTCGCGGCAGGCAAACACGTGCTCTGCGAGAAGCCGCTCACCCGGACGGCAGAGGACGCAAACGCGCTGGCGCAGCAGGCGGCGGCGCGCGGAGGCCAGGTCGCCGCGGTGAACTTCCCCTATCGCCAACTCCCGCCGTTCGCCGCGCTGGCGAAGCGGCTGGAGGCGCTGCCGCCCGCGAAGGTGCTGACCGTCGTCATCCGCAACGCGTTCGCTGCCTCAGAGGGCGAGGCCGGCGCCACCGGAGACTTCTGCGGCGTGTCGCATCCGGTCGACGCGGCGCTGTGGCTGATGCGCTCCGCCCCGCGCTCCGTGCAGGCGACGCTGCGAGGGCGGCCGGTTTGCGGTGTGGACCTCACGCTTCAGCTCGAAGGTGGCGCGCGGATTCTGCTCTGTCATCAGCCCTCCGCGGTCCCGGGCATCTTCGGCCGCTGGTCGCTGGCGGGGGAGGGCTTCGAAGTAGAGGTGGAGGCTCGCTACCTCCCGGAGCTCGGCGGCTGGCGTATCTCCCCCGTCCGGCTCTACCAGGGCGGGAGCTGGAGCGAGGTATCCCCGGGCTGCTCACCCCAACCCGGTGAGCGCGAACCCTGGGCGCAAGCCCACGTCGAGACGGCGCGCGCGTTCCTCTCCGCGATACGGGACCCGCGTGCACCCCGCACGCTGGCCTCGTTCGATGACGGGGCGCGCGTGCAGGGGGTGCTCGACGCGGCGATGCGCTCCGAGCTCGAGGGGCGACGGGTGGGGCTCTAGGAGCGCGGGGCGAGGAGCGCGACGTAGCCTGGGATTCGGCAGGGCTCCGGGCTGGCCAGCGGGATGGTCTCAATCGTCATCTCGCCCTCGTGAACCAGCGACCAGGACTTCGGTGGAAAGCACCTCGCCCGCTCGGGCGCTCCGAAGCGCCTGGGCGCAGGGAGCGAGGCAAGGGCACGCTCCAGCGGCGCCGGGATTCCCTGCGCCGTGGCCCCCAGGCTCTGCAGGTAGCCCAAATTCCCGCCCTGGTAGTTGGTCTCCGCCAGCAACACGCGCCCGCGCCTGCCGACCAGGGAGAGAAGGCTTTGCGCCGCGCGCGCCTGATCTGCGTCCTTCATGACGTGGAACATGCCCCGCACGAAGACGTTGGCGTCCTCTCCGACCTCGGCACGCAGCGCCTTCGCGGCCGCGGGGTCGGTGGCATCCAGGACCCGGAACTTCAAGTGGGGGAGCTCCCGCGACTCCTCCTTTGCGCGAGCGATGGCGTTCGCCGAGAAGTCCGTTCCCCATGCGGTGCGGAACGCCGGGGCCAGCCGCCGCGCGAACCGGCCGTTGCCGCACCCGACGTCGATGAGCGGCAGGCTCAGGTCGAAGTGTTCGCGCATCAGCGAGAGGTACTGGGGCACCTCGTTGAGGTCGCCGGTGTCCCACAGCACGTCTCCACCCAGCCCGGTGGTGCGGACTCTCTCCCAGTACTGCTCGAAGCCCAGCCGGGCGTCCCTCGGCGCGGTCCGGGTGAGCCAGGCCACCCGCGGCACCAGCAGGACTTGCTTCCACCACCGGCGCAGCCAGCCGGGCGGGCTCGTCTGTGCTTCAGCACCAGGATCGCCAGCGCCCATCGGGCACCTCCGCGCGTCCACAGGCCCACCGGCATCGCCGACCTGACGTCGCCGGATGACCGGAAGCCAGTGTACCCGGCCGTCGGAGGTCCCGATGTCGGCGGCCCGGTCACATCTGTTGACCAGTACCTGACGGCGCATGCGGATGTGCGGCGTTGCCGCCGTGCTCTAGCCCGCGCGCCCCGACTCGCGTTTGCCGCGGAACGCGGGATCCACGTGGCTTCGGATGAACCCGTAGAACGCCTGCAGCGCGCGCGCCTCGGGCTCGCGGTGCACCTTCTGGTCGACGAGGAGGTCACGCGGCATGCGGATGTCCAGCGAGGCGGGACTCCACGGTTGAGGGTTGGCGAAGCGAAGCCACTGGCTGGCGGCGACCTCCTCGCCCCCGCGGTGAAGGACCGGGCGATCGAGCCCGCTTCGCACGAGCACCGTCGAGGCCCAGGCGAGCAGCTCCCTCATCGCCACGGCATCCCCGTCGAGGCTGAAGAGGAATCCGTCCTCGTCCTCGGTGTCTTCGCTTTCGAGGACGACGAAGGGGGGCTCTGCTCCAACCCGCAGCCAGACCCGTGACACGGCGTCGTCTTCTGTGCTGGGGCAAAGGAAGAGCTGTCCGCCCTCGACCTCCAGCGCCAACTGAACCCCAGGCAGCTGCGCGTCCTTCGGCAGCAATCGCGCGGAAGCGCTCAGCCGCGCCAAACGTTGCTCGTCCACCTGGAGCCTCAGCGAGGGTGGCGGGAAGCCCTCCTTCGCGCACAGCGCAACCACGCTGAACACCGGGAGCTCCGGAACGGCCTCGTGAGGCAGGCAGCCCTCGCCAACCGCCTGCACCGCGCGAGCGAGCTCTGCGCGAATCGCCTGCCGCCACCGCTCCGCAAGCGCAGCGAAGCGTTCGTCCTTCACCCCTGCTGACGGCAGCGAGAAGAGCTCCGGCGGCGCTTCCTCCTGGAAGACCTCCTGCTCCCTTACATCCATCAGCTCGCCGTCGCTGACGACGAAGAGCCGCCAGAGCACGCGAATGCTCCGCGGGTCCGCTTCCGAATCGACATGGACCTCGACGGCCGTGAGGCGATACTCCATGCCGTCTTCGGCGACGACGGCGACCTCCCGTGCCGCCGGATAGAAAGTCTCGCTCCTGACCCCGCCTGCTCCCGGTCCTGCCAGGAACGCGGCGCCCTCGGTTGCAATCCAGTGAGCCAGCGTCCCCGGCTGTATCGTCGTCGTCACATCCGGAGCCTAGCGCCTACCGGGACTTCGCGCGGACCCGAAGCTGTACCTTCACCTGCACGTCGACGTGCTCGCCGTTTGAGAGCGCGAAGCCGAACGCCGCCACCAGGGGTTCAGGAGAATTCGGGCCCGGAGGGTCCCTCGGCATTGGCGTCGATTCCGAGGGGATGGGGTCTTCCTGATGGGGGTGCTGCCCCCCGGGCCCGAGGTTCTTCACAGCGAATCCAGGAACGCGAGCAGCGCGGTGCGGTCGTCCTTCGAGAGCGCGACGAAGCGGGCGCGCGCGGCGCCGGCCTCTCCGCCGTGCCAGAGGACGGCCTCGGTGGTGTTGCGCGCGCGGCCGTCGTGCAACAGCTGCGTGTGGCCGCTGACGGTCTTGGTGAGGCCCAGGCCCCAGAGCGGCGGGGTGCGCCACTCGCTGGCGGCGGCGAGGCCGTCCTGCGTGGGCGCAGGGTCCGCCAGGCCATCGCCCAGGTCGTGGAGCAGCAGGTCGCTGTACGGGTGGAGCACCTGGCCGCGCAGCTCAACCAGCGGGTGCTTGGCCCCAGTGATGAGCGTCGCCGCGTGGCAGCTGACGCAGCCGACCTGGGCGAAGAGCTTCTCGCCTCGGGCGACCGCGGCGTCCGCGCGCAGCCGGCGCCCGGGCACGCCGAGCAGCCGCATGTACGTCGTCAGCCGGTCCATCTCCTCGTCCGCCAGCTCTGGCTGCGCGCTCATCGCGGCCTTGCAGGCCGCCTGGTTCGCGCCGCACTCCTCGGTGGGGAAGGCGCGCGTCGTCACGCCCATGTCGTTGACCAGCGCGTCCGCCACCTGGTGCGCGACGCTGACCTTGCTGGCCTTCCAGCCGAAGCGGCCGAACCTCAGCGCGCCGGAGAGCGGCTCCGCGACAAGGTTCACCCGCCCGGAGATGCCGTCGCCGTCGCAGTCCTTCTCATCCGCGCGCTGCATCAGCACGTCCTCGGGGACCGCCTCCAGAAGGCCCATGCCGACCAGCGGACGCGCCACGCGGATGGACGCGTTCGTGAGGGCGCCGCCGGACAGCCCGCTGAACTGGTAGGTGGGCTTGCGCAGCGTGTACGGCGTGCCGTCGGGGAACTGACCGGGCTGCTCGACGTAGGTGACCGTGGCGGAGCCCTCGGCGGGGACGCTGCCCTGCGCCTTGTCCTGCAGCTGGCGGCCGTAGTCCGGGTGCGGCGCGGGGCTGGTGCCGGAGGCGAAGGTCTTCACCACCGCGCTGGAAAGCCGCTGGCCGGGCTCCGGGGGCGCGCCGCGGCCATTGTGGAAGTGGCAACCGGCGCAGCTGGCCTGGTTGAGCAGCGGCCCGGCCTTGCGCGCCTGCGCGGTGAGCACCGGGTTGTTGGGTTCCGTGTGCTCGCCGGTGGCGAAGTCCGTGTGGAACAGCCGGCGCCCCTCGAGGAACTTCTGCACCCCCGACGGCTGGATGTTCAGCGCCATCTGTTCAAAGGAGAGCTGCGGCTCCGCGACGACAGGGGTGATGGTCAGGTCCGCGCCAGAGAGCGCCTCGTCGTCCGCCTTGTCGAACGGGGTCAGCTTCCCGCTGCCCACCACGTAGCGGAAGGTGTCCGTGTAGTAGTTGGTCCGGCCCTGCACGGCGTTCGGGTCCAGGAACACGCCGAACTCGAACTCCAGCAGGTCACCCAACCGGATGTCGCGGTTCTCGCGGTCATTCCGGGTGACGGTGAACTCGTAGCGCGTGTCGGTGATGCGAACCATGTCCACGTTGGCGTGAAACACGTTGCCCGAGTGCGTGTACCAGTAGCGGAAGTTGGTGAGCGGCGCCGCGGCGGTCTTCCCGGCGGAGTCCCAGGTGAACTTGACCGTCTTGCCGCCCGCGGGCAGCGAGTCCTCGACGGTGAAGCGGTAGCTGCGGTGCTCGAAGTAGCTGGGGTGGAAGAGGCTGAACTCGGCCTCGTTCTCGTGCCGGCCGCGGACGCGCCCGGCGCCGTTGAGCAGCAGCGCGCCGCTGGGGAGCTTGGTGGTGATGGGCTGCACCGAGGCGGCCTCCGGGAAGAGCGCGCCGATGGGTTGGCCCACGCCAGAGCAGGTGGTCGGCGTCACCGTGCCCGGGCAGGTGACCTGCGTGGGGGCCGGCGCCTTGAAGTAGGTGTAGATGCTCTCGATGGCTGTGGCGGAGACCAGCTCCTCGCCAAACGGCGGCATCCGGGCGCCGCCCTTGCGCACCACCTCGGTGAAGCGCGCCAGGTCCCCGGTGTACGCCCGCAGGTCCGGCACGCCGTTGGTCGCCGCGCCGGACGTGCGGTGGCAGCCGCCGCAGTTGGTGCTGAACGCCGTGGGGACCGGGAGGCTGCCCGGCTCTCCGCAGGTCTCCACCGGCTTGGGCGGGGTCTCCACCGGCGGGGTCACGCCGGGGACGATGGGCATCTCACCCGGCGGCGTGACGGCCGGCGGCGGCGTGCCTTGGGAGAGCAGGCTCGCCTCGCCGTTGCAGCCCAGCAGGGCGCACAGACAGAGCCAGGCGGCGCGGCACAGCAGGTCGTCTCGGCGCATTCGATCTCCAAAGGTGAACTGCTGCGGCGACCGGGGGCTTGAGCAAGGACGGGACCAGGCCCCCGCGCAGCGCAGAGGCCGGAAACCGCTGGGACTTTCCTGGGAGTGTGGCGAGCCTGGCCGCTCCACCCTCGTCAACCGGTCAACGGGCGGTTGACCTTGAGGTGGCCCGCGAGGGCGGGCTAACACCCGCGCAAGATGATTGACGAACCTTTGGATGGGACGCTCTTCGGGCCAGGTCAGCCCTGCTACGGCTGTGGACCCGACCACCCGCACGGCTTCCGGCTCCGCTACGAACGCGACGGCGACGAGGTGGTGACCCGGTTCACCCCTGGGGAGCAACACCAGGGGCCGCTGTCGGTGATGCACGGCGGGCTGGTGATGACGCTGGCGGATGAGACCGCCGCCTGGGCCATCCTGGCCACGCTTGGCAAGTTCGGCTTCACCAGCTCCTTCGAGGGCAAGCTGCGCCGGCCCGTCCGGATTCACCAGGAAGCGGAGGCGCGCGCGAAGCTCACCCGGACCTCTTCGCGCGTGGTCGTCTCCTCGGTGCGCATCCTCCAGGGCGGAGAGCTCTGCTTCGAGGCCAGCTTCACCTTCGTGCTGCTGGATGCGTCCGGCGCGGCGAACCTGATGCAGCAGCCGATCCGCGAGGAGTGGAAGCGCTTTTGCCGGTAAGCCGCGCGGCCAGGCTCTTTGCCGCGTGCTCCGCGAAGGTGACCGCCGCGCGGGCCTGAAGCCCCGGCAGGTGGACCAGGTGCACGGGCAGGGGAGGCGGCTCGTGCTGGGTCAGCACCGTCCGCAGCTTCCCTTGCGCCACCAGCCGGTCCACCTGGTACGAGAGTGCGCGCAGCACGCCCATGCCGGCCACCGCCGCGTCGAGCGCGGCTTGCCCCTGGTCGACGATGAGGCGCGGCCGCACGGCGACAGAGCGCTCGCGGCCGCGCGGGCCGGGGAAAGCCCAGCGGTCGGCGATGGGCGACATTCCGGTGAAGGCGATGGCGTCGTGCTCGGCCAGCGCCTCGAGCGTGCGGGGCTCTCCGGTCCGGCGCAGGTAGGCGGGGCTGGCGCAGACCACCGAGCGCACGTGCCCTACCAGGCGCGCGCGCAAGGCGGAGTCCGGCAGCGCGCCAATCCGCACCGCCACGTCCACGCCTTCGTCCGCCAGGGAGACCACCCGGTCCAGCAGCGACACCTTGAGGGCGATGCCCGCGTGCACCCGGAGGAACGCCAGCGCCACCGGCATCACGTGCAGCTGGCCGAAGAGCACCGGGGCGGTGACGGTGAGCCTGCCGGCGAAGGGCAGCTCTGTCTCTGGCCGCGCCTCCAGCTGCTCCACCTCGGCCACCGCGCGGCGGGCCCGCTCCAGATACCGCTCGCCGTCGCCGGTCAGGGAAACGGAGCGCGTGGTCCGGTGCAGGAGCCGCGTCCCCAGGCGCGCCTCGAGCGACGCGACCGCGCGGGTGACCGCCTGCGGCGAGCGGGCCAGCGACCGCGCCGCGGCAGAGAAGCTGCGCCGCCCGGCCACCGCCACGAACACCTGCCATTCCTCGAGCCGGTCCATTGTTCCTACAGATGGAAGAGTGTTGCTCGAAAGTCTCAACTGTTCCAGCGGGGCCCCGTCCGTAGGTTTGCCCACGTCGCGAATGGCCGCGTCGCCCAACCCACGGAGTCCCCATGTCTCGCATCCCCGGCGTTCCCTTTGAGTCCACCCAGGGCCGCACCCGGGAGGCGCTGGTCGGCGTCCAGCGCATGCTCGGCGGCACGCCCAACCTGTTCCGGGTGGCCGCCCAGTCGCCCGCCGCGCTCGAAGCCCTCGTCGGGCTGTTCGGCGCCACCGCCCGAGGGGGGCTCGGCGCCCAGGAGCGCGAGTCGCTTGCGCTGACCGTCGCGCAGTCGAACGGGTGCGACTATTGCCTCTCCGCTCACACCGCGCTCGGGCGTCAGGCGGGGCTGAGCGACGCGCAGTTGGTGGCCGCCCGCCGTGCTCAATCCCCCGAGGCGTTGCTCCGCTTCGCCCGGCTGGTCACCGAGGAGCGGGGACGGGTGAGCGACTCGGCGCTTGCGGAGGCCCGGCGTGCGGGGGCGACGGATGCGGACCTTGTCGAGGTCGTCGCGAACGTCGCGCTCAACGTGTTCACCAACTACCTGAACCTGGTCGCGGCCACCGAGATCGACTTCCCGGTGGTGCGCGCGGCGTCATGAAGCGGTCGAGCGACGTGGCGTTCTCCCCCGCGGTCAAGCGCTTCCAGCAGGAGCGCGGCTCTCGCACGGCGTACGAGCGTCAGGGCGGGTTTCCCACGGTGCTCTCGCCGGAGCTCCGCGAGTGGCTGGGGGAGGTGGACACCGCCTTCCTCGCCACCGCCAGCGCCGACGGTCAGCCCTACGTCCAGCACCGCGGCGGCGCCCCGGGGTTCATCCGCGCGCTGGATGAACACACGCTGGGGTTCGTCGACCTCGCCGGCAATCGCCAGTACGTGACGACGGGGAACCTGAGCGAGAACGACCGCGTGTGCCTGCTGCTGATGGACTACGCGCACCGGCGGCGGGTGAAGGTCTGGGGCACGGCACAGGTGGTGCCGATGACGGCGGACCTGCGAGGGCGCCTGGCGCCGGCGCCGGCCCGGGCGCGGGAGGAGCAGGCGGTGCTCATCCGGGTGACAGCCTGGGACGCCAACTGCCCCCAGCACATCCCGCAGAAGCTGAACGCCGCCGAGGTGGGGGAGGTCGTTGAGCGGCTCCAGCGTCGCGTGGCGGAGCTGGAGCGCGAGCTGGCGGAGGCGGGCGCCCCTCCCCGTTCGGGTCGAGCGTAGCGCCGCCGGGCGGCTTGCCCGTTCGGGTCGAGCGTTGCGCCGTCGGGCGCCTTCCGTGCTGGGCCGGAGCGTTCGGGTTCGGGTTTCGGGGAATGGTGTCTCGGGTTGCGGGCTGCGGGCTTCGGGGAACGGTGTCTCGGGTAGGGGTAGGGAGCACGCGTTCGCGTTCGCGTTCGCCTTCGTTCACGGGCCCGGGTTCGGGTTCGGGTTCGGGCAGTCGGTCACGGGCTCAAGCGCAACGAGGGTCAACCCCCTTCAGGTCTGCGACCGGACGAGCCGTGCGCGGTGTCCCGAACCCGAACCCCTGCCCGGGCCCGTACCCGTGAACGAAGGCGAACGCGAACGCGAACGCGTGCTCCCTACCCCTACCCGAGAAACCGTTTCCCGAAACCCGCAGCCCGCAGCCCGAGAAACCGTTTCCCGAAACCCGCAGCCCGAGACACCCCGAAACCCGAACCCGAACTCTCCGGCCCGGCACTGACGGCGCCTGACGGCGCAACGCTCGAACGCTCGACGCGAACGGGGGACCTACCTCGAACAATCCCCGGTCACGTTCGGCGCGGGCGCCCCGTTCACGACGTTGTCCGCGAACGTGTTGCTCGCCTCCAGCACCAGCTGCAGCTTCCCGCTCCCGCGGTTGCAGACAATCACCCCGCCGGTGCCGCCGGTATTCCCCTTGAATTGATTCTTCCGCAGGGTGACACCGCGCTGGCCGACGGCCTCCAGATAAATGGCCGCGCCGGGTCCGAGCTTGGCCTGATTCCCCTCGAAGACATTGTTCTCAATCAAGTCATTGTCCGGCTGCATGTAGTGGAGCGCGCCGCCGCCACCGAGGTCATAGGTGTTGGACGGGTTCGGCCACTCCAGGAAGCCGCGCTGGGTGAGCGCCTTCCCGGCGTGCCCGCGCCAGGACTCCACGGTGTTGTTCCGGAACGTGTTCCCGCGCACGACAGAGTTGCGCCCATGGGTGATGCACATCGCCCCGCCGCCGGACATCGAGGTGGAGCCGGGGCCTGCGAACCGGTCAATCTCCTTCGTCCGGTTGTTCTCGAACACATTGTTCTCGATGACGGAGCCGGTCGTGTACATCAGGTCGATGGCGCCGCACTTGCCGGAGACCTCGTTGTCCCGCAGCACCGAGTGTCGCAACGTGACCGGGCCGCCGAGGTAGTGCGCCCAGATGGCGCCGCGGCTGAGCTCCCGCGAGCTGTTGTATTCATTCTTCCGGACCTTCTCGAAGAGCATGTGTTCGAAGACGGGGTGCCCGTCGCCGACGGACTCGTTCCCGAAGAAGTTGATCCCCCACCAGCCCCAGGGATTGCTCGACGTAAGCACCGCCTTCGCGCTGGCCGAGCCGCGGACCTCAATCCGCCCGTACACGCGCAGCTCCACCCGGCCCTTCTGGTGGTTCATCACGCTGTCGCCATCCACATCCGCCGCGGTGACGTCCGGATTGCCGACGAAGTCCAGCACCGCTCCCGGCTCCACGATGAGCGCCTTGCCCTTGGGCACGGTGACCACGTTCTTCGCGTCGCCCACCACTTTGAGCGTCTGGCCGGCGCCAATCCGTCCGGACAGCGTGGCGCCCACGGTCTGAACGCCTGCGTCCACGCCCTTGGGCGCAGCGCCCGCACTGGCGCAGCCGAGGCACAGCAGGAGGGGCGCGAACGGAGGGCGGGTCATCCGCCGATTCTGGCGCAGCGGCGCTCAGAGGTCAGTGTAGTAGGACCACTTCAACATGATTGCATCCTGCGCAGGACCGAGCAGGAGCTGGCGCGGCGCGAGGGTGGCCGGTTCTTCGCCCGGGGGATACGGCAGGCCGCCCTGCGCGCGCGTGTAGACGAGGTAGAGCGTGGAGCCCAGCCGGTACTCCCATCGCAGCACCACGTTCAGGTTCAGCGCCACGCCGTAGAAGCCGGAGACATCCGAATTCTCCGGGGCGAGCGTGAGCGAGCTCAGCTCAATCGGCGCGCGCGCGTCGTTCGTCTCCCCCACGAAGAACCGCCAGAAGGTGCCGTACTCGCTGAACAGCTGCGCGTACGCCTGGAGCGAGAGCCGGGGGTTCAGAATCCACTGCTGCCGCAGGGTGAGCGACAGGAAGTACGAGTTCAGCTCGCCCAGGAGAAACCGGTTCAGCCCCAGGTCGCCGCGGTAGCGCGGGCCGTGGGGCGTGCGGTCAAAGCCGACCTCCAGCCGCGTCTCCAGTGCAGCGTGGGGCTTCACCGAGCCATAGAGGTTGCCGCCCCAGCCGATGGAGAGCGGCGTGGGCCCGGCGGCCATGTGTACGCCGACCGCGGCGTTGCCCCCAAACACCACCGTCCGGTCCTGCTTCGAGTCGCCGAAGAGGGAGAAGAACACGAACCCCGGCTGCTGCAGCGGTACGCCGGTGCGGCCCAGCTCCCGCAGGTTGTAGCCGCCAAAGTCAGACCCCACTTCGATGCCGATGAAGTCGAAGCTCGGGAGCGTCACCGACGCGCTGCCCACCCAGGTGTTGCCCCGGTGGAGGCCGCGCCCATCGGTGGAGAAGCTGGTGCTGAAGGTGCTGTTGACGCGCAGCGCGCGGACGATGGAGAGGTCGGTCAGCCGTTCGTAGCCCACCATCACGCCGGCGCCCTGGGTGTTCTGGATGCGCTGGTAGCCGACGGCGTTGAGCTCCAACGTGGGCGTGGAGTACTCGTAGCTCAGCTCCAGCCGCAGGCCTTCGCCGCCGTACCGGCCGGCCTTGAGGTACGCGCCCACGCCGACGTCGCCCCGGTCCAGCCGCGTCCCATCCCGCAGCATCACCGTCTGCGGCCCGCTGTGCGCCTGCGAGAGCGACACCTGCCCGCGTGCCGCCCAGTGGCTGTCGGAGGTGGTCCAGTCGAAGTCCACCGCAGCGGCGTTGGCGCCGCGGGTGAGGCAGGCGGCGGGCCGCTCGTCGAACGGCAGCGCCTCGTCCTCTTCGGTGCAGGGGCGGGTGAACGGGATGGCAGAGGTGACGGTGGCGCCCAGGCGCAGGCGTTCGCCGAGGGAGAACCGGCCCACCGCGGCGAGGAAGTTGCTGGCGGCGACAGGTTGCCGGGGCAGCTCATCCGCCAGGCCCAGGTGCAGCGGCCGCTCCTTGCGCAGCGCCAGCGACCGGTCCGGCTGCGCCTCGTCGTCCACCGGCGTGTACGCGGACGCCACCAGCGCGTCGAGCACGGCGATGTCCACGCCGCGCGCCGCCTTCCCGGTCACTTTGGCCGCGGCGAAGATGGGCGCGGAGAGGCCAATGCGCCGCGAGTAGAACAGCGCGTGCGGCGGCCGGCCGCGCTGCGCGCCCACCGGCTGGAAGAGCTCGAAGCCCTGGTTGAAGAAGGGCCGCTTCTCCGGGAAGAACGTTTCGAAGGTGGAGAGGTTCTGGATGAGCTGGTCCGCCTCCACCTGCCCGAAGTCCGGGTTGACAGTCGCGGTGAGCGCCAGGTCGCTGGTGAGCGCGGCGTTCACGTCGATGCCGAGGTCGCCCGAGGGGTTGAGCAGGCGGGGGTTGGGCGTGGACGGGTCCGAGAACTGCGGGCGCAGGACCGCGCGCGCGGCCAAGTAGGGCAGCAGCTCCAGCGTCCGCCGCGGCGCCAGGCCCTCCATCCCGGTCAGGTGGCCTATGCGGGAGACGCTCGCGCCGCTGCTGCGCGCGTTGTGCACGGCCTCAATTTCTTCGCCCTTGCGCGCCAGGTCGCGGCGCACGGAGAAGCCCCAGGTCTGCACGTCGGCCTTCGGGAAGCGCAGCAGGTGGAGCGGGATGGCGAACTCGGCAATCCACCCGCCCTCGAAGCTCCCTGCCGCGCCGTCCCAGATGGCGTCCCAGTCCCCCGAGTAGTTGCTGTCGTCGTAGAGGATGCCGTCGCTCAGCATGCCCCCGGCGCCCACGCCGAAGAGGTACGCGGTCCGGTGGTCATGCGCGGCGTCGATGATGACTTGCGTGGCGTCCGAGAGGAGGTTCGAGTCGCGCCGGCCCATCTGGCGGTTGATGAGCGCCGGCTCCGAGTCGTGGCAGATGACGGCGACGTAGACCGCGCGGTCGTCGTAGAGGACCTTGAGCTCGGTGCGTTCGCTTGGCGGAGCGCCGGCGTTGGGGAAGCGCTCCTTGAAGTCATCGAACGTCTCCGTCTTCGCCCAGTCCTCCTCGTCGAGCTTGCCGTCGATGTTCACCGGCGCTCGCGTCCTGGAAGCGTGGAAGTAGAGGTTGACCCCCGGCCCTTCCACCGCGGCGCGCGCGGGAGAGGCACCGAAGCCCAGAGCGAGGAGCAACGCTGTCGCGACCGCTCGCACGTACCCTCCGGCGCGTGACACGCGATTTGTTAGCACGGCGCCCGGGGGTGAGGCGGCATTCCCGCTTTCGGGCGCGTGTGCGGAAATGGGATGGGAGCGGCAAGCGGCGCCGTTGGACCCCGGTCGCGGCTGACGCGCGTCGCGTCCCGCACCACCTTCCAGGCTTCGAGGGGTGTCGGATGGCGAACGTCGAGCAGGGCGAGCAGGCGGTGGCGCACCGCATCGACACGCACTTCTCCTGGCTGCGGACCCGGCTGAGCGCGGAGCGGACGCTGATGGCCTGGCTGCGCACCGCCATCGCGCTCATCGGCTTCGGGTTCACGCTGGCCACCTTCTTCGGGCGGTTCGCCAAGAGCCTCGGCCTGCCTCCGGGCCAGTTCCCCGGGGTGTGGCTGCTCTCGCTCGCCTGCATCGCCATGGGCACGGCGGCGAGCGTGGTGGCCCTGGTGCAATACCGGCAGGTGGTCCGCTACCTCTGGACCCCGGCCTTCCGGGCGGTCGCCGGGATGGAGGGCCACCCGCATGCCACGGCCACGCCCTGGAGCGCGGTGCTGCTTGGCATCACGGGGCTGGGGGCGCTGCTGGCGGTGGGGCTGCGGCTGTGAGCTCACGCGTGCGCTAAGCGCAAGCGTGGTTTTCAAGACACAGAGGGGTTGCCGCTGGGAGACAGGTGCCTACCTTCGCGTTCGCCAGCGGTCGTTCCCCTGGCACCACGCGGCGGCCGCCGTTTCGCGTCCGCCCCACTTTTCGCGAGGACACCATGACTGTCTCTTCATTCCGCAGCGCCCGTTTGCTTTGCGTCGCCTTCCTGTTCGCCGCCGGCTGCGGCATCGGCAAGCCTGAGATTACGAGCACCGAAGTGGTGCCCAAGACCTGGGCGGTGAGCGGCATCGCCGACAACGTGACCTTCACCGTCACCACCAACGTCCTGCACCTGGGCGGCACGGTCACCAAGGTCACCGCGTCCGTCGAGGGCCAGGACGTGAACCTGGACCTCGCGAAGCAGGGCGACGTCATTGGCGGGGAGAAGTGGGGCGCGTCCACCAACCTCACGCTGTGGAAGAGCGTGTCGAAGGGGACGTATCAGCTCCGCATCACGGCCACCGACGACAAGGGCAACACGGTGTCGGAGCCCACCGCGGCTTCGGTCACCGTCACCGAATAGCGCACGTGCCCTGCGGGGTGTGTGGGTGCACACCGGGGCAGACATGAGTCCCGTGGCTGCGCTTGGAGGGCGCGAACGATAATTGCCCTCCAAGCACGCCATGTCCTTCAGAGCATTTTTTGTTGTCGCGGTCGCTGCAGTCTCCTCGGCGATGTTCACGCAGTCCGCGTGGGCGGAGCCCCCTGCAGCCGCGGAGAAGCCGACCGCGTGGTCCTGTACGGTCAACACGCTGCACAAGGGCGGCGAGTGCGTCTTCGAGTCTGAAGCGCCCGCGCCCAAGGACCGTGAGGCCCAGGCGGCTCAGAACGTCGCCACCACCAAGACGCTCGCGTCCGCCATCTGCACGGTGAGCGCGCGCGACGTGGAGGGCCGGCTGGACCGGGCGCTTCAGGGCGTCTGCGAGGGCGAGTTCAAGGCGGTGGCGCCTGGGTGCAGCCTGGATGGGGCCGCGGTGCTGCTGGACGCCCAGGCCCGCTTCGCGCCCGCCGCTCGCGCCTGCTACCTGCGCCTGGGCGAGGTCGCCCGTCAGACGCAGCTGCGCGCCGCCACTGCTTCCGCCTGCTGCAGCTGCCTCTCGGCCACGCCGTGCGGGAGCGGCCGGGTGGACGCCTGCTATGACAACCTCGCGAAGCGCACGCCGGGCCGCGGCCTGCTGCAGTGCATGCGCGGCGCCTGCCTGGGCAGCTGCTCCGGCAACCTTCCCACGCAGGCGGAGCTGGACGCGCTCGACGACGACGACGAGCTCGACTTCGCGCCGCCGCCGCGCGCCCCCGCCACGCTCCCGCAGCTGCAGAAGAAAACCCAGTCCCACCAACTGTGAGACTCGCGATGACTCGACATGCCCTTGCGTTCGGTGCCCTCGCCGCTCTGCTGGCCTCCTGCACCCCTTCCCGCGTCAACCGCTGGGGCGAGGAGAACGGCGAGGAAGGCGGCGCTACCGCTCAGTCTTCGCAGCCGGTGGCTCCCGCTCCTCCGCGTCCGTTCGACGCCAAGGCGTTCGCCGCGCAGTACACCAACGCCATCATGTGCGAAGCCGCCGCGCGGGAGCTCATCCCCACTTCGCCCCGGAACGCCTGGGCCGCGCTGGTCGCCTGCACGCAGCAGGTGAAGTTCACGCTCATCCGCGAGGTGACCTCCGACGCGTGGCTGCCGGTGCTGCTCAAGGACCCCAACGCGCTCTCGTTCCTGGCCCGGATGGTGGCGGTCCGCGGCGGCCCCATCGACCGTGACGTGAAGCTGCTCAATGACCGGAAGGTCCCCATCTTCCGCCTCCCCGCGGTGATGGCGCAGCCCGCGCTCTACAAGGGCAAGCACGTGTTGATGCGCGCGGCCGTGGCGGAGATTGGGATGCAGGGGGAGACGCAGACCGTGAAGATGGCGGAGCTGCAGCTGGGCTCGACCGGGCAGGAGGTCGCCGTTGGGCCCGCGTATAAGTCCACGTCTTCGTCTACGTCCTCGCGCACCGGCTCCTACGGTGGGTCAGCCCAGGCGCGGGTGAGCACCAGCAACTACGGCAAGGCGTCCGCCCGCGGTAGCTACGAGGGCAACAGCCGGTCCTCTTCGTCGTCGTCCAGCGAGTACACGACGCAGAAGGTGGAGCAGCGCTTCGAGAACGTGAGCAACCCCACCGGCCGCGAGGTGCTGGGGAAGCTGGAGACCGCGGACCCGTTCCTCGAGGTGAACAAGGAGCTGGTTGTCCTCGCCCGCTTCGAGGGCGTGAAGACCACCGCCGGCGGTGAGGCGGACGATGAGCCCCAGACCATCGCCGTGCTCACCATCCTCAAGTACTTCGTCCCGGACGCCACCGTCGCGTTCTGACGCGACGCCCGTTCACCCCCCCGTTCGCGTCGAGCGTTGCGCCGTCAGGCGCATAGTCGAGACGTCGGCAGTGCTCCCGAAGCTTGGCTCATGGGCGCTTCGCTCTGCTCGAAACACACCGGCACAGTGCCGTGCGTGGGTTTGCGCCACCTCTCGACTATGCGCCTGACGGCGCAACGCTCGAGGCGAGCGGGGGAGGCGCCTGACTGAGAACAGCTGTTCCTCCGACGAAATGGCCGGCCAGGGCCGGTTTCCCCCCTCGAGGCGAGCGGGGGTGGCGCCTGACTGAAGAACAGCTGCCCCGGGCAGCTGGCCCGGGGCAGAGCACAGCTCACACCCGCGCGGTGGTGGTCGCTTCGAGCCGCTGGGCGGTGGCGGCGAACTGCGACGCGTCCAGCCAGCGCAGCCGGTGGATGGCCGTGCCGGTGCCGCCGTTGATGGCGATGAGCTCGCCCACGGCGTGCGTCTCCTCGCTGTCGCCCGGCAGCTGGACGTAGATGTCCACCTGCTTCACGGCCATGGCCGCGTCGCGGACGAACATCGCGCCGCCGGCGGACACGTTCCCGTGCACCAGCGCGCGCTCGCCGTTCTCCAGCCCAATCTCGAAGTTCAGCGGGATGCGGACCGACGTGCGTCGCTCAGGTCCCTCTTCCACGCCTGGCGGCGGCGGCCAGTGCGGGTTGGGGATGAATCCCCGGTGAACGCCGTACGACGGTGAGAACGGCTCTGCCTTCGCCTTGAAGCGGCGACGAAGACGCAGGCCTCCGGAGCCTCCGTACTCATCCATGTGGTCTTCCCCTTTTGACGCGCGGGCGGGTGACACAACCCTCGCGTTGACAAATCGAGTACCACGTTCGCCGCGGTGAGCTCGAGGTGGGGGAAGGTCAGTCCCAGCGCACGTGGAACGTGGTGCTCTCGGTCACCCGGCGGTCCGCGTCGACGCGCGCCTCGGTGTCCTTCAGCCGTTCGAAGGCGCGGCTGATGAGGCCGCTGTGGAAGTGGGAGGGGAGGGGTTCACGTTTGAACACCAGGATGGCGCTTTGCTGGGTGGTCTCCTCCACCTTGCGGCCGCCGCCGGGGACCACCGAGTCGATGAGGGCCATCAGCGGCGCGAGCATCCACTGGGGGTCCAGCTGCGCGGTGGTCTGCTCCAACGCCTTGCCCGCAGGCCCGGCGACCAGGCTCTCCAGACAGCCTCCGCCCAGCTCGCTGAACGCGCGGCTGGCGGACGCGGTGGTGGGGGCGATGACCGCCGCCGCCTTCCAGAGCAGCCCGAGGAAGTCCGCGGTCGGGTAGGGCTTGCCGTCGTCGTAGGCCTTCACCCCACCTGCTTCGCGGACCTGCGCCTCTGCGTCCACGTTCACCAGGCTGCTCACGGTGCGCAGGACGGAGTTGAAGAGCACCCCGCGCGTGGTGTCCGAGGTCTGCAGCTGCGCGCGGCGCGCGGCGAGCTCCGCCGGGTCCGGGACCAGCTTCGAGCTGCGGCCGCTGGGGGTGGAGATGGGGCCACCGGGCGTGGCGCGGCTGGGGCGGGAGGCGGACGCGGAGCGAGAGGCCGGCTCCGACTTGGACCTCGACACGTCGGTACGCAAAGGAGAGCTGCGGGAGGTGCTCGCGTGGCGGTTGGGGGTGTGCTGGTCCCCGCCGGAGCTGCGTTCAATCTCCAGCTTCTCCTCGCCCAGCTCCTTCTCGTAGAGCTCCCGCATGAAAGCGGAGAGGTGGGCCATCGTCGCCGGGATGCGCTGCCGGACGAAAAAGTCCTCCAGCGCGAGCTGCAGCTCGCCGGCGGTCTGGAAGCGCTCGGTGCGCTTCTTCGCCAGCGCCTTCAGGACAATCGCGTCCAGCGCCTTGGGGAGCGTCTTCACCACCGCGGAGGGCGGGGTCACCTTCGCGCCCACCACTGCTTTGAGGGTGAGCGTCTCTGACTCGCGCTTGAAGAGGCGGGTGCTGGTGAGCAGCTCGTAGAAGACGATGCCCAGGCCGAAGACGTCCGAGCGCGAGTCCAAGTCCTCACCGCGCGCCTGCTCCGGGGACATGTACGCGTACTTGCCCTTGATGGCGCCGGTCAGCGTGGTGCTCCGCTTCCCGGCCGCCTTGGCTACGCCGAAGTCGATCAGCTTCACGCCGCCGTTGAAGCCCACCAGCACGTTCTGCGGGGAGACGTCCCGGTGGATGAGCGCCAGCGGTTCGCCGGTGGGCCCTTTGGCCCGGTGCGCGAAGTCCAGGCCGGCCGCCGCGTCGGCGATGACGCGCAGCTTCAAGCCCAGCGGCATCCCGCCCTTCTGCGTGTTGGCCTTGGTGTTCACCGCGCGCAGCGAGTCGCCGTGCACGTACTCCATGGCGATGAAGTAGACGCCCTCCACCTCACCCAGGTCGTAGATTTGCGTGATGTTCGGGTGATTGAGCAGCGCGGCGATCCGCGCCTCATCGAAGAACATCGCGATGAAGTCTTCATCCTCGGTCAGGTGGGGGAGGATTCGCTTCACCACCACCAGCTTCTCGAAGCCCACCGGACCCTTCTGGCGAGCCAAGTACACCTGGCCCATCCCGCCGGTCGCGAGCTTCTTGATCAGCTGATAACGCCCGAATGTCTCCAGCATCCCCGAGGGAGACCCTACCGCTCGTGCTGTCGCTTTCATAGGAGAGTTCGGAAAGGTCCCTTACACGTTCTCGGAAAACAGAGGCCGGCTACACCTCGATAATGACGGTGGTATCCAACATGACCCCGAGGGCTGGTCCGAAATGCAGCTGAGGTTGGTGTCTCTTCGCTTTCGCCCAATGACTCCCGAACGGGTGGCATCTGTACGCGCCGCGTTGATTGACGAACCCGCCAGGTTTGGTCGCCTCCCGCGTGCGTACCGGGACGTGGACGAGCTCGCTGAAGTCGCCTGTCATCTCGATGGGATGCAGCTGCGCAATGCCACGCCCCGCGCCCAGAACCTGCCGGCCGTGAAGGCTGCCGCGTTCGAGGAGAACCCGGCGGCGTTGGGGATCACCCTTCGGCCGGCGGATGTCCGCGAGCATCCGCTTGCCTGGGTCCCCCGCTTCCTCCGGAACACGCGTGCCCGGGTGCGCCATATGAAGGAGGCGATGGCGGAGCACCGGGCGGATCACGGACCGCTCCTCTCGAAGGCGAAGCTCCGGGCGCCGCTCCTCCGGCAGCTCAAGGCCCATCCCGCGGCGTACGCGCGGCTCCCGGCGCGGTTGCAGGCCAACCTGCATGTGCTGAGCGTCGCGTATGGCGCGCGCCCGGAAGGGGTTTCCGCCTCTGCGCGCGCGGACGGGAAGCTCGCCGCGCTGCACGCGGAAGGGAAGGCGGACTGGCGCGCGTACTTCCGGCACCCGGAGCTGATTCCGCTGCTGCATGAGCGCTACCCGGAGCTCGCGCCCATCGTGGAGCTCCAGCGGCAGTTGAAGCAGCTGAACATCGACCACGCGGAGCGGTTGCCGCGGGACCTCACGCTTGTGCAGGAGCTCATTCACAACCGGCTGACCTCGCCCAAGGACGATCCGAAGCCCCTGATGGTCGCGATCTTTCCCAAGAGAGATCCCAACGGCGGCTTCGCCCACCCGCGCCTGGAGCAGTTTCTCCAGACCCACCGGGTGGTGTATTTCGAGAGCGGCTCCGGGGCGGAGACGCTGGACATCCTCAAGCGTGCGACCGCGGAGAAGAAGGCAGCGCGCGCATGGATTGCCGGACATGGAAAGCCCACCGAGATTCGCTTCGGGGAGGGCGAGGACGGGGCGCTGACGGTGAACGACGAAGCGGCGATGAAGGCCGCGGGCATCGACCAGTGCTTCGAACCGGGCGCCCTCATCATCCTGCAGGCGTGCTCCACCGGGAAGGGCCGGGAGCTGGCGACGAACGTGGTGAACCTGTTCGGCCGCACCGTCCCGGACGCGCACACCGTGGGGCCCACGCGGCCGTCGTTCGAGGCGGTGCAGGAGCAGCGCTCCGACGGCAGCATCGAGGAGTGGAGCTTCGGGCTGCCGCGGCCGTCGCTGACGCACCATCAGGGCAGGCACGAAGCGTCGGTCGTCGCGTGGGCGTGACGCGGGCGTGCGTCGCGGCGCTGGCGCTGGTCGCGCTCGCCGCCTGTGAGTCGCGCCCCGAGGGACCGAGCATCCTGTACAGCGCGGATCCCCAGAGCCTGGAGAACCCGCTGCCCGACGAGCGCCTGCTCACCGCGGACGGTCTGGCGCTGCGTCCGGACTGGTACCGGCCGTTCCTCCCGCCCAAGGCGCAGACCGGCGCCATGCGCGCGTTCCTGGCCAAGTGGAGCGAGGACGTCCGCCAGGTCCACGCGCTGGGGAGCTTCGGTCAGGTGTTGTTGCGCACGTCAGAGCCGGTCGACGCGGCGACGCTCGGCGGCATTGCGTCCCGGCTCGTCCGCGAGGGCGACGGGTTCCGCGTGCTGGAGCGCGACGTCCACGTGGAGCTCTCCTCGCGGACGTATGAAGGCACGCCGCGGATGCAGCCCGCGGACTTCGAGACCTTCCTCGTCGTGCGGCCCGCGGTGCCCATGCCCGAGGGCTCCACCGGCTTTCTGGTCCTGCGCCGAGGGCTCACGTCCGCGGAAGGCAAGGCGTTCGTCCGGCCCGTCGCGTTCAACGCAGACGGGGCGCTGCTGCGCGGCGCGGCCGCGGCGCTCGGTGTGGAGGAGAAGGAGGTCCTCTTGCTCCTGCCGCAGCGGGCGGAGGCCATCCACGGGACCTTCGCGGAGCTGGCGCGCTTCGCGGCGGAGCGTTTCACGCCCCGCATCACCGTGCCGCCCATGGGCACGCTCCCGCTGGAGGTGGGCACCCGCCCGGTGGGCACCTGGCCTGCGACCGAGCCGTCCATGCGCGAACGCCTGGAGAAGTACGCCTGGGCCAGGCCCGCGGACGCGGTGGGGAGGATTGTCATTGGCTCGTTCCGAGCGCACGACCTGCGCGGGCCGGAGGGCGTCTGGCAGGCGGGCTTCGTCGCCGCGCCGGAGAGCGCGCCCGCGGAGGAGCTGACCTTCGTGGCGACGCTGCCGAAGGGACCTCCGCCGCCGGGCGGGTTTCAGGTCGTCATCGGCGGGCATGGACTGGGGTACCGCAACACGCTGCAGGACGGCGATGACGAGTCGTTCTGCATGGACGTGGCGCAGCTGCTGGCGAGCCAGGGCATCGCGTGCGTCGGGATTGATGCGCCCAGCCACGGTTCGCGCGGCAGCTCGCTGGACTTCTTCGTGCTGGACCGGCTGCGCACCACGCGGGACCGGTTCCGGCAGATGGTGTTTGACCAGCAGCAGCTGCTCACCGCGGTCAGGGCGATGGATTTGGATGGGGATGGCCAGAAGGACTTCGCGCCCGACGTGGGCTACTTCGGCAACTCGCTGGGCGCGGTGATGGGCGCGTCCTTCATCAGCCTGGAGCCGCGCATCCGTTACTCGGTGCTCAATGTGCCCGGCGCGGGGCTGGCGGACATCCTGGGCTCGGATGACATCCGGGACCGGATTGGCTTGCTGGTGGTGACGAAGACCAGCCTCGCCTTCGAGTCTCCCGAGTACTACGGGATGTTCCCCCTGCTGCGCACGATGGCGCAGGCGGTGATGGAGTCGGCGGATCCGATTAACCACGCGCAGGCGCTGCCGGGTGAGGCCGCAGTGCTCATCCAGGAGGGGATGAAGGACCTGACCATCCCCAACGCCACGACCGAGCACCTGGCGCAGGTGATGGGCGTTGAAGCGCGGACGCAGAGCGCCCAGGGCACCGTGCCGCTGCGGGCGTTGTTTCAGGCGGAGGCGTCCCGCTTTCTCCCGCCGGACCGGTTGTCTGGTTACAACCCGCACAGTCTGTTGTTCGATGCGGCGCTGTTCCGCGTCCAGGCCACGACGTTCCTCAAGAGCCGCGGGACCACGTTCGTCGCCGAGTAGCCGCGGTGGGGGAAACCGACCCTGGCCGGCCATTTCGTCGGAGGAACAGCTGTAGTCTCAGTCGGGCGCCTCTCCCGCTCGCCTCGAGGAGGAGACCGGCCCTGGCCGGCCATTTCGTCGGAGGAACAGCTGTTCCCGCGCCGTCAGGCGCCACCCCCGCTCGCCTCGAGCGTTGCGCCGTCAGGCGCATAGTCGAGAGGTGGCGCAAGCCCACGCACGGCACCAGCCGGTGTGTTTCGAGCGAAACGGTGCGGCCTATGAGCCAAGCTTCGGGAGCACTGCCTGGACGTCTTCCATGAAGAGGTCGCCACGTGTCCACAGAGGCTCCGAGCATGGCCCTGACGTCCGGTGCATCCGAGAACTCGTTCCGCCACGCTTCCATTCGCACTTGGTGGATGCCGCCGTTGCGGCTCCGTGCACATTGGCCCGTCCTGCTCGGGTGCTGCTATCTCGACTTCGAGCTTGTCTGCGCTCTAGAGACGTCTCTCGCAGTCACCCGGGCAAGGCGGTTCGTGGTTCTCGGTTGCCCGGGCGCCACGGCGACGCCTCGGAGCGGTTGTCTGCCTTCTTTCCTTCCCTTCAATCGTCTGTCGCTTCAGGCGACAGCAGTAATTCCGGTTTCGACTGACAGCACCTTTTGACGCCCGCTCCTGCGAGCGGGAGTTGCCCGCGCAAGCGCATACCTGCCCAGCGCCTCGCGGCGAGGATGCAGTCCAGGGTCGCGAAGCGACTTGCGAAGCCCTGGACGGCACCGCAGACGCGAGGCAGCTCGTGTTCTGCAATCCCATCCCATGTTCGAGGAGTTCATGCTTGGCTACCCCGCCCGCTTCTTCGCCTGGCGTAGCGGCTCGTACACCTCGCCCGTCACCCACAATCGATGCATGAGCACCGCGAGTTTGCGCGCCACCGCCACCTTCGCCCGCTTGCGGGCGTTCCTTCCTCCACGCTCGGCGAGTTTCAGTCCCCATCTCCGTAAATCGTTGTCTGCTCGACACCGGCCCAAGATGTAGTTCGAGCATTGCACCAGCAGGCGTCTGAGCAGTGGATCGCCCGCCTTGGTGATTCTCAGCTGGGGGTCGGAGTTGCCAGACTCCTTCTTCCTGGAGCGCAGGCCCACGAACGCTCCGACCGAACGGCTCTTCTTGAACCGACGCTTGTCCTCGAGGGTAAGCAGGAAGACCAGCGCCGTTAGATGTCCGACGCCGGTCGGCTGCGAGATGGCTTCCACCTCCGGGTACTTCTTCACCAGCCCGACTATCGTTTTGTCCGCCTCGCCGATTGCTTCTTCGACCGCCTTCAGCGTCTCGAACAACGGCTCCAAAGCGGGCTTGAGCTCCGCGGGCACCGACGCACGAGCGGCGCGATAGAAAGATTCCGCCGTGCACTTCGGAAGCCGGCTTCCCATCGACTTCACCATCCCTCGACAGGTGCTGATCAACCGAGTCCTCGTCTGCACAAGCGCGTCCCGTGCCTTCGGCACGGCTAGGTCCGCTTGCGCCTCCATCCCTCGATGTCGCACCGGCGCCAACAGCTTGATGTCGACTCGCCCCAGTCGAGCCAGGAGCTCGGCGTCGTTGTTGTCGCTCTTCGAGTCGTTCTGAGAGATCAACCTCACCCGACGCGGGTTGCCGACGACAACCTCGTGCCCCATCTCCTTGAGCAGAGTGGATACCCACCTCGAATGCGTACCGGCCTCCATCACCACCCGGAGAGCCAGACGCGGACGAAACCACTTCTCGAATTCCTCCCGCACCGTGCGGATCGGCTTGCACCTCTCCAATCGCCCGTCGGGGTGGATGATGCACAAAGCCGTCGTGGTGTCGCCTAGATCGCATCCAACAGTCGTCGTGATAGGACTCGTCATGGTCGCCTTCTCCTTGCACCTTGAGTGCGCTCAACCGGCTTTTTAGCCGGTCGGAGGAGGCGACCTCTTCATCCCATCTCGACTATGCGCCTGACGGCGCAACGCTCGACGCGAACGGGGGCAAACCCGCGATGGTGAGCTGTTCTCTAGGAGCGTTGCGCCGTCAGGCGCACAGTCGAGAGGTGGCGCAAANAGCGGGAAATCCGCACGTCCGGATCTGTGGGGGAGGCGAAGCCGGAGGAATGAGGACAACCCTAAACGGGCACGAAGGCGGAAACGCCGGATACAGACAAGGGTTGCCCTACAGCCGAAGGCCCGCCTCTACCCGGCGGGGGCGTCCTGCTATCCGCCGCGCGGCGCAGTCACTTCCTCGCCGCATGCTGCGCAACGAACGTGGCGATGAGCGCCGCCACTTCGCGCGGCGAGTCCAGGTGAACGTGGTGACCGCCCTCCACCGCCACCGGCACAGGCGACTTCAGCCGCAGCAGCCGTTCCCGCAGCTGCGCCTCGTCGAGGGTGAAGCCGTGCGTGCCGTGAATCAGCTGAACGGGGCACTCAATCGCCTCGAGGAGCGCGAGGACCTGGGCTTCGTCCAGCTTCATGCCGAACATCCTCCGGTGGGCGGGGTCGAACCGGAACGTCACCCCTCCGTCGACGGGGCGCGTGTTGAACGCGGTGAGCTGCCGCGCCGCAGCCTCGGACAGGTCCG
This sequence comes from Myxococcaceae bacterium, assembly GCA_044230055.1. Classification (GTDB taxonomy): domain Bacteria; phylum Myxococcota; class Myxococcia; order Myxococcales; family Myxococcaceae; genus JBGART01. Next base: position 25,939 of record JBGART010000004.1, read on the forward strand.
AGTCATTCTCGCGAAGCCGCGCGGCGGCCTCCTCCACGCTCGCGTACACGCGGGAGCGCAGCGGCTTGCCCAGCTGCTCGAGGAACATGCGTACCCGGTCCACCGCCTGGGTCGCGTCGCCGCCGGTGGGGCCCAGGCTCTCCAGCGCTGTGAGGGACCGCACGCGCCCGGGGCGCCCCGCCGCGTACATCAGCGCGACCGAGCCGCCCAGCGAGTGCCCCACCAGATGGACCTCCTCCACTCCGAGCGCCGCGAGCGTGTGCTCCACGTCGGCCAGATAGTCCGTGAACTGGTACAGACCGCCGCCCGCCAGGTGACCGCTCTCCCCGTGGCCGCGGAAGTCCAGCGCGACCGTGCGCAACGAGGAGGGCAGCGCCTGCGCCACCCAGTCGAAGCTGTGGCAGTGCTCCAGCCAGCCGTGGAGGAAGAGCACCGTGGCCGCGCCGCCCGGGTTGCGCTCCAGCACATGAAGCGGAAGCCCGCCTGCGTCGACGGTCCTCGAGCGGGGGTTGTCAGGTGAAGACACGCCGCATTTCTAGCAGAGCCTTGTAGGCACTTCCCGCGGATGTGGGCCGTTCAGCCGTGAACGCTCGCGCGGGTTGCGGGTGCGCATGGCGGCCTGACAGCATCGACTCAAGCGAAGAAGGAGCAGCCATGGTGCGTGCGTCGCTGGGCCTCACCCTCTCAATCGCGCTGATGTCCTCCGCGGCGAAGGCGGACACGCTGGGCCCCGACGTGGCCGCCAGCTTCGTGCTGGTCCAGGAGACGACCACGGGCACGGGGCCGCTCTCCGACTTCCGCTTCCTGCCGGACGGACGCCTCCTCGTCGTGGAGCGGACCGGCGCGGTGCGGCTGCGGCGGACCAACGGCAGCTTCGTCACCGTCGGCACCTTCGCAGTGGACCTCTCTGACCTGTCGCTCGGCCTTCTGGGGATGGAGGTCCACCCCGCGTTCGCGCAGAACGGGACGCTCTTCTTTTTCCTCTCCGCCGCCGGTCAGCCCGCGGCGGTGCGGAACCGCGTGGTGGCCGCCACGCTCACAGGCGAGGTGCTGGATGTCGCCGGGGCGCGCGTGCTGGTGGGCGGGCTGGCTGCGCCGGATGGACACAACGGCGGCGGCCTGGCGCTGGCGCCGGATGGCCGCCTCTTCGTCTCGGTGGGGGAGGGCGGCTGCGCGTGCGGCTGTGCGCCGGGAAACCAGCCCAGCGCCGGCTTTGGCTTCAACTACTCGCCCACCTGCGTGAGCGGCCCCAACGGGAAGCTGCTGCGCATCGAGCTCGACGGCGGCGCCGCGGCGGGAAATCCGCTGCAGGGAATGAGCGCGCTCACCGCGTGCGGCAGCGATTGCCGGCAGCCGGTGCGAGCGGACGCGGGCGCTGCCCCCCGGGCGGACCTCTGGGCGTGGGGCTTGCGGGACGCGCGCAGGCTCTGGGTGGACCCCCAGACCGGCTTCGTCTGGCTGGCGGACCGCGGCGAGCTGACACTGGACGAGATTGACGTGGTGAAGCCGGGTGACCACCTCGGCGCGCCGTTCCGCGAGGGTTCTCGCGGGCTGGACGCGGGCGTCTGCGCGGACCACCTCCCGGTGTCCGGCGCCTGCGCGGACCCTGTCTACGCGTGCCGCCACACCAGCGTCTCGGGCACCGAGGACGTCGGCTGCGATGGCCTTGTCGGCGGGCCCATCGCGGACGTCTGCAGCTGGCCTGCGACGCTGCGCGGGCGCTACCTCTTCGCCGACGGTCCCTCGCGCACCCTCTACGCCCTGACCCCCAACGCCGCCCGCTCCGGCGTCACCTCCGCGCCGCGCCTGCTGGTCGCCTCCTTGAGCTCGGGCCAGCCGGTGTCGATGCAGCTCGGCCCGGGCGGCGCGCTCTACATTGGAACGGATGTCCCCGGCCGCATCCTCCGGCTCTCGCCGCTGAGCCCGGTCGCCTGCACCGGGGCGGACGGCGGAGCGGACGGGGGAACGAGCGCAGATGGCGGAGCGAGCGCGGACGGCGGCGGCGGAGGAGGCGGCAGCGGTGGCGGACCGGTGTGCTGCGGCGGAGGCTCTCCCACCGACGGCGGGTGGAATGCCTGCGGCTGCTCAGCGGAGCCAGGCAGCTCCGGCACCGCCGCCTGGTGGCCGTTCGCCGTGCTGGCCGCGCTTCTGTTCAGCGGCTGGCAGCTGCGGCGCAGGCCAATGCCCTGAAAGGACGGACGAAATATTGCGAGGGGAGCAGGAGTTGGGGACCGCGTGCCGGCAACCGGGTGGGGGCGGAGAAGTTTTGATATGGGCGGGTTCGCCTCCGCCGCGGAAGCGGACTCCCTGATGAGCGTCGAGCCCCAACCATCCCCCTCAGGCGAGCCCCCCGCCCAGCCGCCAGCCGGTCGCCCCCGCGGCAAGCTGCTCACGCAGCTGCACCGCCTCTACTCGTCCTGGGCCACGCGCAGCCTCGCGGTCGGCGGCATTGGCGCGGCCATCGACATCTTCATTCTGCTGGTGTCGCTGGAGCTGTTTCGCGTGTTCGGCAGCACCTGCGACGGCGGCCGCTGCGGCTGGCACACCACCGTGGGCGCGATGATTGGCGTCACCTTCGGGTCCACGTTCACCTTCTTCGCCAACCGCCACTTCGCCTTCCGCGACCACAACCCCAAGCTCGCGCCCCAGGCGGTGAAATTCCTGCTCACCACGTTGGCGGCGATGGCGGTCCACGCGCCGCTGGTTGGCCTGCTCACCAACCGCTTCCACGTGAACGTGGTGGTGGCGAAGATTCTGGCGGACATCCTGGTCTTCTCCGTCGGCCAGCTGCTCCTGCTGCGCTACGTCGTCTTCCCGCGCCGCAAGGAGCCCAAGCCGCCGGCGAAGGACGAGGCGCCCTCCTACAGTGGGCTGCGCTAGCCCTCCGGCCACTCCCAGGCGGACCTGTAGCCCCCCTTCGCCTGAATCCGCTCCAGCAGCGCCGCGTAGAACGGATGGCCTGAGAGCGTGGCCGAGTCTCCGACGATGAACAGGTGCCGCCGCGCGCGGGTGAGCGCGACGTTGATGCGGCGCAGGTCATTGAGGAAGCCCAGCTGACCTCCGGCGTTGGAGCGGGTGAGGGTGAGCAGCACGGCCTCCTTCTCCCGGCCCTGGAACGCGTCCACGGTGTCCACCTCGATGTCGTCCCGCGCCAACAGCTCGCGCAGCAGCGACACCTGGGCGGAGTACGGCGCGATGACCGCCAGCTCTTCAGGGGGCAGCCCCGCGGCGAGCAGCTCCTTCACCCGGGCGATGATCAGCCCGGCCTCGCCGGGGTTCCGTTGGCTCTCGCCTGCAGGCTCCACTTCATCCTCGAAGCCCTTGCCCGCGGTGTCGAGGAACAGCACCGGCGGCGCGTCCACGGTTGCCCCGGGCGTCAGGCGGTCCGCCAGCACGTGCCGGGCGACCGACGCGTGCGCCGTCAGCTGCCCGGCGTACATCCGCTCCGAAGGGAAGGCCATGATGTCTTCGTGCATCCGGTACTGCACGCGCAGCATCTTCTTCACCCCATCGCCGTGCTCGCGCAGGAGCCTTTCGAAGAGGCTCAAGGCCAGGCCCTGCTTCGCCGCCTCCTCGGAGAGCACGGTGGGGGGCAGCTGGTGGTGGTCCCCGGCCAGCACGACTTTGGGCGCGCGAAGGAACGCCCAGAGCGTGATGGGTTCGATGGCCTGGGTGGCCTCATCCACCAGCGCCAGGTCAAACGCCTGCTCGGAGACCAGCGACGTCGCCAGGTGCGCGAGCGTGGCGCAGACCACCCGCGCCCTGCCCAGCACCGACCCCACGGCCTTGCGCTCCAGCGCTCGCGCCTCGTCCATCAGGCGGTACGCCTCCGCGCTGGACTCCCGCGCGTTCGCGAAGCGTGCCCGGCTGCGCCCCTGCGTGCGCTGCCTGCGCGCGTAGCCCAACAGGTCAAAGGCCTCCTCGAAGAGCTCGCGCGACAGCTTGCGGTCCGGATGCTCCTCCACCACCAGGTCCAGCGTGTGCTGGACGAGGTTCGGCGACACGCGCGCCGGGTGCCCCAGTCGCAGCGCCGGCAGGTCCGCGCGGACGCAGAGGTCCAGCAGGTGGTCCACCGCGGCGTTGCTGGCGGCGGTGGCGAGGACGCGCTGGCCCTTCGCCACCGCCTGCGCGGCGAGCTCCGCCAGCACGTGGCTCTTCCCTGTCCCGGGCGGGCCGTGCACCAGGAAGAGGTCCTCCGCCGCCAGCCCCTTCGCCACCGCGTCGCGCTGCTCGTTGTTGAGCTCACGTGCGGGCTCGAAGGCGGGGAGCTTGCCGAACGCGGGCGGTTCGTTGCCGAGCACCAGCTCCCGCCGGCGCCGCACCTGGCCCTTGTCCCAGGCCTGCACGCTGACCACTGCCTCGCGCGCGCGTTCGTAGGTGACGTCATTGGCCAATATCTGAAGCTTCACGCGCCCGGCGGAGACGTGCTCCGGAGGCCGGCGGTCAAACGCCAGCACCAGCCTGCGCCGGTTCCCTTGCGCCACTGTGGCCCGCGCGCCGCCGGGGTCGCCCTTGCCAGAGGGCGCCGCCTCCGCGCGCCGCGGCAGCACTTCCAACAGGTCCCCCGCGCGAAACGGGTTGTCGCTGCGCGGGACGTCGCGCGGCTGCTCGAAGGTGATGAGGAAGCGCCCGCCCAGGCCCACTGAGTGCTCCACCGCCTCCGCGTCCAGCCACATCAGTCCGCGCGCCACCTTCTCCGCGTCAGAGAGCCGCCGCGCGTCCTCCGCGAACCGGGCCCGCTCCGCGTCCCGCTCTTTGGCCAGCAGCCGCAGCAGCTGTTCGAAGTGTGAAACGTCCATTCGCCTCCCGTGCGGCTTGGCCCAACTTTAGATGAGGCGCGTGCTACGAACACCGGCCGTGAGCACCCCCTCGAAGAGCGGCCCCAAGAATCGCCTGGCGCAGGAGTCGTCGCCCTACCTTCGCCAGCACCAGGACAACCCGGTGGACTGGTACCCGTGGGGAGAGGAGGCGCTGGCGCTCGCGCGCAAGGAGAACCGGCCCATCCTCCTGTCGGTGGGCTACTCCGCGTGCCACTGGTGCCACGTGATGGCGCACGAATCGTTCGAGAGCCCGGAGATTGCCGGCCTGATGAACGAGTACTTCGTGAACATCAAGGTGGACCGCGAGGAGCGCCCGGACCTGGACCAGCTCTACCAGGGCGTGGTGCAGCTGATGGGGCGCGGCGGCGGCTGGCCGCTGACGGTGTTCCTCACCCCGGACCTGCGGCCGTTCTACGGCGGCACCTACTTCCCGCCGCACGACAAGTTCGGGATGCCGGGCTTCCCCAAGCTGCTCGCCTCGCTGCACGACGCGTGGGTGCGGCGCGCCGGGGAAGTGGAGTCGCAGGCCAAGGAGTTCCGCGACGGGCTGGAGTTCCTGGCGAATCATGGGCTGTCCGGCACGCCCTCCGCGCCGGTCGTCAAGGACGTGGTGCAGGCGGGGCAGCGGCTGCTGGAGAACGTGGATCCGCGCAACGGCGGCTTCGGCCGGGCGCCCAAGTTCCCCAACCCCATGAACGTCGCCCTGATGCTGCGCGCTTGGCGGCGCGGCGGGGGAGGGGACTTGCTCTCCGCGGTGCAGCTGACGTTGGAGAAGATGGCGCGCGGCGGCGTGTACGACCAGCTGGGCGGCGGCTTCCACCGCTACTCCGTGGACGAGAGCTGGAGCGTGCCCCACTTCGAGAAGATGCTGTACGACAACGCGCAGCTGCTCCACCTGTACGCCGAGGCGCAGCAAATCCGTCCGGCCGAGCTGTGGCGCAAGGTGGTGGAGGAGACGGTCGACTACCTGCGCCGCGAGATGACTTCGCCGGAGGGCGCGTTCTACGCCACGCAGGACGCGGACAGCGAAGGGGAGGAGGGCCGGTTCTTCGTCTGGAGCCCTGCGCAGCTGGATGAGACGCTGCCACCGGAGCTGGCCGCGCTGGCCCGCGCGCATTTCAACGTCACCGACGTGGGCAACTTCGAGCACGCGCGCACCGTGCTGGAGCTGCGCCTCACTGCGGAGGAGCTGGCCAAACAGAAGGGCCTGCCGCTGGAGGCGGTGCAGACGCAGCTGTCGCAGGCGCGCCGCCGGATGTTCGACGCGCGGGCCCAGCGCGTGGCCCCGGGGCGGGACGACAAGGTCCTGAGCGGGTGGAACGGCCTGATGATTCGCGGCCTGGCCTTCGCGTCGCGCGTCTTCCACCGACCGGAGTGGGCGCAGCAGGCCGCGCGCGCCGCGGACTTCGTGCTGGCCCGGCAGTGGAACGGCGAGCGCCTGCTCCGGTCGTTCCAGGACGGGAAAGGGAAGATTGACGGCTTCCTCGAGGACTACGGGGACCTGGCCGCGGGGCTGGTCGCGCTGTACCAGGCCACGTTCGAGCCCCGCTACCTGGAGGCGGCGCTGGCCTTGTGCGAGCGCGCCGTCGTCCTGTTCTGGGATGGGGAGAAGCAGGCCTACCTCGCCGCGCCGCGCGGGACGAAGGACCTGCTCGTCCCCACCTACTCGCTCTTCGACAACGCGTTCCCCTCGGGTGCGTCCACCCTCACCGAGGCGCAGGTCGCCCTGGCCGCCCTCACCGGCCGCAGCGAGCTGCTCACCCACGCCCACGCCTACGTGAGCAAGCTGAAGGACGAGCTTGCGCGCAACCCGTTCGGCTACGGCCACCTCTGGCTCGCCGCGGACGCCCTGCTCGACGGCGCGGCGGACGTGACGCTGGTCGGGCCGAAGGCGCAGTGGGACGGGCTGCTCAACGTCGTGAACGGGACCTTCGCGCCCACCCTGGCCGTCTGCGCGCATGACCCGGCCGCGCCTGTGCCCGCCGCCCTGGCGCAGGCGCTGGAGGGCAAGGCCCCGGTCGACGGCCGCGCGGCGGCCTACGTCTGCCGCAACTTCGCCTGCGAGGCGCCCCTCACGGACCCCGCGCAACTCAAGGCGCGGCTCTAGAATAGACGTCCCCTTTTTTCGGAGGCACCCATGTCGGAGCCGGCACTGGCCGAGGAGTCGCTGCGCTGGAACCTGGCGGACTATTACGCGTCGCCGGATGACCCGAAGCTGACGGAGGACCTGGGCCGCAGCCAGGCCGTGGCGGAGGCGTTCGCCGCTGCATACCGGGGCAAGGTGGGCGCGCTCTCTCCCGCGCAGCTCGCCAAGGCGCTGGGGGAGGCGGAGGCGTTCCTGCAGCTCAACTACCGGCCGTCCATCTACGCGTCGCTGCTCTTCGCTGGGCAGACGCAGGACGAGAAGGCGCAGGCGCTGCTGGACCGCGTCCGTCAGGCCGGGACCGAGGCGATGAACGCGGTGAAGTTCTTCGACATCGAGCTCAAGCAGCTCTCCGACGACGCGTTCGCCGCCCTGCTGCGCGCGCCGGAGCTGGCGTCCTACCGGCACCACCTGCTGGCGCTGCGCCGCTTCGCGCCGTTCACGCTCTCTGAAGCGGAGGAGAAGCTCGCCGAGGTGAAGTCGCTCACCGGCCGCTCTGCCTTCGTGCAGCTCTACACTGAGGTGAGCTCGCGGCTGCGGGTGCCGGTCGAAGTGGACGGGGCGCGCAAGGAGCTCACCGTCGCCGAGGCCCGGGCCTTGCGCAGCAGCCCAGACCGGGCGCTGCGCCGCCGCGCGGTGGACGGGCTGATGGGCGTCTTCGAGGGCAACAGCCACGTCCTCAACTTCTGCTTCAACACGCTCTTCCAGGAGCACGCGCTCGACGTGCAGCTGCGCGGTTACCCCAGCATCACGGAGCCGACGTACCTCGACGATGAGCTCTCCTCCGCGGTGGTGGAGAACCTCATGTCCACCACGGAGCAGCACTACGGGCTGGCGCAGCGCTACCTGCGCCTCAAAGCCAAGGCGATGGGCCTGACCGACTTCTCCTCCCATGACCTCCTTGCGCCGCTGGGGCAGGTGGAGAAGAAGGTGCCGTTCCACGAGGGCCGCAAGCTGGTGCTGGACGCGTTCGGCGCCTTCGAGCCCCGCTTCGCCTCCATCGCCACCGAGTTCTTCGAGCGCCGCTGGATTGACGTCATGCCCCGCGCGGGAAAGCGCGACGGCGCGTTCTGCTCGGGCGGGCTGCCGTCCATCCACCCGTACGTCCTGCTCAACTACAACGACCGGCTGGAGGACGTCTCCACGCTCGCGCACGAGCTGGGGCACGGCATCCACTTCTACCTCTCCCGCAAGAACTCGGTCTTCAACTTCTGGGCGACCACGCCCATGGCGGAGACCGCGTCCGTCTTCGGTGAGCTGCTCCTGATGAAGCGGCTGTTGGAAGGGGAGAAGGACCGCGAGGTGCGCAAGGGGCTGCTGGCGCTGCGGATTGAAGACATCATCGCCACCGTCTTCAACCAGGTCTCCTATACCCGCTGGGAGCAGCGGGCCCACGCTCGCAGGGCCGAGGGCGTGGCGCCCGCCGAGGACTACGCGAAGCTGTGGATGGAGGAGCGCGCCAGGCTCTACGGCGACGCGGTCCGCTTCCAGCCGCAGGACCGCTGGGGGTGGATTGGCATCGGCCACTTCGTCAGCTACCGCTTCTATTGCTACAGCTACGCGTTCGGGCAGCTGCTGGTGCTCGCCTTGTTCCAGAAGTACGAGGAGGAGGGGTCCCCCTTCATCCCGCGCTACGTGGAGCTGCTCTCCTCCGGCTGCGCGGACTCGCCCCAGGCGCTGCTCTCCCGCGTGGGGATTGACCTCACGGACTCGCGCTTCTGGGCGCGCGGCTTCAAGACACTGCAGGGGCTGCTGGATGAGCTCGAAGCGCTGCTGTGACTTCAAGTGGGCGGGTGTGCCGCAGCGGCCTACCCAACGCGTGCGCTAGCGTCCGTCCCGACGCGGGAGGAACCAATGAAGCTGGCGCTCGCCCTGGGCGACAAGATCCAGCTGTGGGCCGTCTTCATCCACTCCCGGTCGGACCGCGTCTTCGTCCCCACGACGGAGAGCCCGCGCATCGGCTCCGAAGTGGAGGTGGAGGTGACCGTCGCAGGGCTGCCGGCCGCGCTGCAGCTCACCGGCGCCGTCATTGGCATCCGCCCTCCCAGCGAGCCGTTCCCCGGCGGCGCGTTCGTCCGCTTCGATGAGTCCCAGGTCGCACGCTGTCGCGCGGCGCTCGGGCTGGACTCCAGCGGAGATCCGCCGCTGCTCGGCCGCCGCGTGTCCCGCGCGGACTGCGAGCTGCCCGTCCGCTTCCTGGAGCCGCAGCAGACCGCCCCCGCCACCGCGCGCAACCTCTCCGAGACGGGCCTGCTGGTGAAGTCCGCCGGCAGCTTCGAGGAGGGCCAGAAGGTGAGGCTCTCGCTGGGCCTGGATGACGCGTCCGACCTGGAGCTGACCGCGAGCGTCTCCTGGCGCCGGCCCGAGCTGAGCCTTTTGGGCCTGGAGCTCACCGGCCTGGCGGAGGCGCAGCAGGCGAAGCTGGAGCAGGCGGTGCGCCGGCTGGCGACGAAGGCCCGCGCCTCGGACAGCCGCCGCACGGTGCTGGTGGCGGAAGACGAAGAGTCCGTGATGCGCCTGCTGACCACCTTCCTGACCAAGAAGGGGCTGGAGGTGCACGGCTACAGCCGCGGCGATGAGGCCTTCCAGCAGGTCCGCAAGCTGCGCCCGGGGTTGGTCCTGCTTGACGTGCTGATGCCCGGGATGGACGGCAAGGAGGTCTGCAAGCGCATGCGCGCGGACGCGGACATGGCGAAGATTCCCGTCATCCTGATGTCCGCGCTGGACCGGGCCGGCCTCTACTCCGTCGCGCAGGAGGCCGGAGCGTCCGACTACCTCTCCAAGCCGCTCAGCCTCGCGGACCTGGGCAAGATGGTGGGCAAGTACCTCGCGTAGAACCGGTTCACCGGACCGCGGTCACCTTTATCTGCCCGATGAGCGGCGTAATCTCCGCGTTGCCCTCTTCGCCCACGGCGAAGTGCGTGGCGTCCGCGACGGGCTGACCGAAGGTCGGGTCCATCTGGGACCACTCGCCGACGTAGACCTCCACCCATTCGTGCCAGTAGAGCGCGGGGACCTGATCGTCGTTGACCATGTACACCACGCCGTCCACGCGCTTGGCCGGGATGCCCGCCGCGCGCATCAGCGACGTCGCGAGCAGCGAGTGCTCCGTGCAGTCGCCCTTCTTCTGGCGCAGCACGTCCGTCGCCCGGTCCGCGGACGCGCCGTAGTCCTTCTGGAGGTTCTTGTAGACCCACTCGTTGATTTTCAGCGCCGCGCGGTAGGCGTCCTTCTCTCCGCCGACGAGGGTCTCCGCCAGGTGCTGAATCTCCGCGTTGTCGGATTCGACGATGAGCGAAGACTTGAGGTACTCGCCCACGCCCTTGGGCGGCGTCACAGGCCTGGCTGCGCGCTTGGTCAGCTTTGGCGCGGCGGCGCTTAGCGTCACGTCCACCGAGCCGTCCGGCCGCTTCTGATAGCGCTGGCGGTAGGTCTGCACCTGGAACTTGTCGGGCAGGTTGGCGAGCGTCAGCGTCACCGAGCCGGGAATCTGCCGCGCCAGCGGCGGGAGCATGGCCGGCAGGACAATGCGCGTCAGGCCAAACACCTCCACCTGGTCCAGCCGCTTGGCCACGCTCTCCGGCTCCGCCAGTGCCTGCATCGTCTGGCCGAAGCTCATCTCCACCATCTCTCCGCTGGCCGTGATGAACACGTCCACCGGGACCTTCTCCTTGTCGGAGAGGGTCACCGCGCGCCGGACGCTCACCTTCACGCCGCCCAGAAGCCGCGACTGCGGCGGCTCCACCGTCGTGGTCAGCCGGTAGCTCTCCAGGTCCTGCCCGTCGGTGACGTAGCCCTCCACCTTCTTGTTGCGGAGGATGGCCACCCGAGGCTGGTCCGCGTCTTCGATGAGCTCGCGGCTGGGCGCCAGGCTCAGAATCTGGTTCGGCTGCCCTGGGCGCTTGCGGATGACCGACAGGCCCTTCGGGCTGGCGCTCCCCTCCAGCAGCTGGTCCCCGCCGTCGCCCTTCTCTTCCACCTTAAACGAGAGCAGCTTGCCGTTCGGCTTCGACTCGTAGACCCGCTCCTCGCGGTGGTGCCGCTCCGAGGTGCGGCCGCCCACGCTGGCCTTGAAGTACATCTCGCTCACCGCGCGCGCCTTGTCCGGGGCGCCCTCCACCTGCGCGAGGTCGGAGAAGAAGTAGCCCACCTTCTTGCCCATCAGGTAGAGGCCGAAGTGCTCTCCGCCTTTAGGCCTTGGCGCCAACACCGCTTCCGAGAGCGCGGCCTTCTCCGGCGCAGCGACAGGCGTTGGCGGCGTGGACGCGACCGCAGGCACCTTGTCCGGACAGCCGAGAGCGACCAGGCAGACCGCCAGCGCCACGCGCGCTGCGGGCTTCGCGCCGGGCGCCATCAGAGGCGCTTGGAGAGGATGATGAGGTCCTCCCCAGCCCGGTAGAAGTCCCGGAACCGCGACTCCTCGTGGTACTGCATTGACCGGTAGAAGCCGCGCGTGGGCCCGTAGGCCTCCATCGCGGAGGTCTCCACCCGGATGAGCCGCGCCTGCGTGCGCCGCAACTCGCCCTCCATCGCGGAGACCAGCGTCGCGCCCACGCCCTGGCCCCGCACGTCGGGGTCCGAGGCAATCCAGTACAGGTCGTAGGTGCCTTCCGTCATCGGCGTGGGGCCGAAGCAGATGTAGCCCACCAGCCGGTTGTCCTTCACCGCCACCAGCACCCTGTAGGAGGGGTCACTCGGCCGAAGCGCGGTGTCGATGACCTCGAGGGCGCATTCCACCTCTTGCGGCGAGAACGTTTCGATTCGGCGCAACAAGGCGGACAGGGGCTCCCGGTCGGGGGGCTCTATCGGACGGATTTCCATGGCTTCTCTCGAGGGCGATTTCAACCAGGCGCTGCGCGAGGGCCGGGTAGTCGATCCCCGCGGCCGCCGCCGCCTTGGCGAACCCGGCGGTGGGGTGGAGGTCGCAGTTCGGGTTGATGTCGATGACGAAGGGTTCGCCCGCGGGCGTGACGCGCAGGTCCACCCGGCCGTAGTCGCGGCAGCCCAGCGCGGCGAACGCCCGGCCGGCCACCGCCACCACCTTCTCCTCCAGCTTGGGCGGGAGCGAGCAGGGGCCGGCGGGGCTGTCCAGGCACTCCGGCGACTCCGGCAGCCACTTGGCGGCGTAGGAGACAATCTTCGGGCGGTCCTGGAAGGCCTGGCCGAAGTGAATCTCGCTCAAGGGGAGCGCGCGGCGCGGCGAGTTGCCCAGCACCGGGACGTAGATTTCGCGGCCGGCGATGAAGCGCTCCACCAGCGCGGGCTGCTGGAAGGTCCGCAGCACCTCGAGCACCGCCCGGCCCAACGCCTGCCGGTCATTCACCACCGAGTCGAAGGTGACGCCCACCGACGCGTCTTCGCGCGCGGGCTTCACGATGAGCGGGAAGGGCAGGTCCACCGTGACCAGGTCTTCGGCGCACTCCACCAGCCGGAACTCAGGCGTGGGGATGTTGCGCGCGCGCAGCAGCTCCTTCGCCTTGTCCTTGTGGAGCGCCAGGCCCAAAGCCAGCGCCGGAGAGCCGGTGTACGGGATGCCGAGCAGGTCGAGCAGGCAGGGGACCACCATCTCGCCCCGGCTGTCCGCTGCCAGCGACTCGCAGAGGTTCAGGACCAGGTCCGGGCTGCGGCGCTGCAGCGCATCCACGAAGATGAGCGAGTCCCCCTCGACGGCGAGCGGCTCTGCGGTGACCTTGCCTCGGGTCAGCGCGTCGCAGAGCGCGGCTGCCACCCGGACCACATCCTCCCGCGCTTCGCGGCCTGGGTCGTTCTCCAGGAGTTCGTGATCGCGGTTGTGGAGAATGGAAATGTGCATTCAGCGCGCGACTTCCCTAACAGGTTCCTACGGGCCATCCCAGAAATCAATTCCCCGCCCGGCCGCGTTTCACCTACGCGATAGTCTTCGCCTCCCAAACAACGATGCGCATCCGAGATCCCATCCACGGCACCATCGCGGTCACCGACGAAGAGACGGTGGTGATCGACAGCCGCTTCTACCAGCGGCTGCGCCACGTGCGGCAGCTGGGCTTCGGGGACCTGGCCTTCCCCGGCGCCACCCACACGCGGCACGCCCACTCGCTGGGCGCCATGCACGTGGCTTCGCGCCTGTTCGACGCGGTGGCGGAGCGCAGCGACCTGACGCCCGCCGCGCGCGCCCGCTTCCGCGCCGCGGTACGGATGGCGGTCCTCTGCCACGACATCGGCCACATGCCGCTCTCCCACGCTTCGGAGCGAATTGCCCCCGCCCGCGCGCTGCTCCGGCTGCCCGCGTGGGTGTGCGACGGCGAACCCGGCGCGCAGGCCACCCACGAGGACTACACGGCGAAGATTCTCCTCGACAGCTCGCTGGCCCCGCTGGTCCGAGAGCAGCTGGCGCCGCTGTCGCTCTCGCCGGAAGCGCTGGTGGCGCTGGTGACCGGCGCGCGCGGCGACGCGGTGGACTTCACCCACCAGGGCGTGGACTGGTTTCCCCTGCTGCGCGCGCTGGTGTCCGGAGAGCTCGACGCGGACCGGATGGACTACCTGCTGCGCGACTCGTTCTACACGGGCGTGAAGTACGGCCGGTACGACTTCGACTGGCTGACGGAGAACCTCAACCCCTCGGTGATTGACGGCCGCGCCTACCTCGCGCTCTCCCGGCAGGCGGCGTTCGCCTTCGAGGACTTCCTGCTCAGCCGGTACCACATGTTCATCTCGGTCTACTACCACCACACCGCGGTGAACTTTGACTACATGCTGGGGCGCTTCTACGCGGAGGCGCCGGGCGAATTTGAAATCCCGGTAGACCCCGAGTCCTTCCTGGACTGCGACGACGTGGCGCTCGCGCACGCGCTGCGCAAGTCGGAGAACCGCTGGGCGGAACGGATTGTCAGCCGCCGCGGGTTCAAGCTGCTGGCGCAGTTCACGGAGCGGGACGAAGGCTATGACCTCGCCGCGCTGACCGCCGCGCTCACCGCGGAGGGCGTGGAGCACTTCACGGTGGAGTCGCGAGGCGTCCTCTCCCGCTACTTCGATGAGGAGGGCGGGCCCAGCCTCTACATCCTCGATGAGCCCACCGGCCGGCTCACCGAAGTCGCGCGCTACACGCCGCTCTACCAGCGCTACAGCAGCGCGGTGCGGCTCTCGCGCGTGTACGTCCGGCCAGACCAACGCGCTGCGGCCCAACCGGTGCTGGCGCGGCTGACGCAAGCGGAGGGGTCTCCATGAGCGAGGCGCTGCCAGGTATCCCCAGGGTGGAAGTCGTCGCCAAGACGAAGGACTCCTCGGTGGTGGTGCTGGTGCGCCCGTCCGCGCAGGGCGGCGTGGAGACCTTCTGGCTGCGCCGCGGCGCCCAGCTGGCCTTCGCCGGCGGGTACTACGCCTTCCCGGGCGGGAAGGTGGACGCGGCCGACGCGAGCGTGGAGGTAGAGGGCGCACGGGGGCTGGAGGCTTCGCTGCGCGTGGCGGCGGCGCGGGAGCTCTTCGAGGAGACCGGGGTCTTGATGGCCGCGGGCGCGGAGCGGCTCACCCCCGGCGAGCTGAACGACGCGCGCAAGGCGGTGCTCGCGCGGGAGCGCGGGTTCGCGGACGTGCTGAAGGGCCACGGGCTGTCGCTGCGCGCGGGGGACTTCCTGGAGGCCGGGCGGTGGATAACGCCCAACTTCCTGCCCACGCGGTTCGACGCCCGCTTCTTCCTGGTCCAGGCGCCTACGGGCGCGACCGCGGAGGTCTGGCCGGGAGAGATTGCCGAGGGCGAGTGGACCGCGCCGGTGGAGGCGCTCTCCCGCTGGGAGGTGGGGACCGCGCTGCTGCACCCGCCCAACCTGCACGCCCTGCAGACGCTCACCTCGTTCACCACGCTGGAGGACGCGGCGTCGCGCTTGCGGCAGCAGCCGCACTGCCCGGGCTTCATCGCCATGCGCATCGAGTTCCAGCGGGGCATCCGCCTCTTCCCGCTGGAGACGCCCACGCTCCCGCCGGCCACGCACACCAACTGCTACATCCTGGGCAACGGCGAGCTGCTCATCGTGGACCCGGGCGCCGCGGAGGTCCGCCAGTACGCGCGGCTGCTGGCGCTGGTGACGGGGCTGGCGTCAGAGGGCAAGCGGCCCAAGGCGGTGCTCGTCACGCACCACCACGCGGACCACGTGGGCGGGGCGCGCGCGGTGGCGGAGCGCCTGAAGGTCCCCTTGTGGGCGCACGAGCGCACCGCGGACCGGCTGGACGCGCCGGTGGGCCGCACGCTGAACGACGGGGAGCAGCTGGTGCTGCAAGGCCTCCCTGCGATGAAGCTGACCGTGGTCCACACGCCGGGGCACGCGCGCGGCCACGTGTGTCTGGTGGACACCGCGTCGAAGGCCGCCATCGTCGGAGACATGGTGGCCGGGCTGGGGACGATTCTGATTGACCCGCCGGAAGGCGACATGACGGATTACCTGGCGTCGCTGCGGCGCCTGCGGGACCTGCCGGTCACCACGCTGTACCCCGCGCACGGGCCGCCCATCGCCGATGGCGTGGGCAAGCTGAATGAGTACCTGAAGCACCGCGAGCACCGGGAGCGGTTGGTGTTCGAGGCGGTGAGCTCAGCGGGCGTGACGTTGAAAGACATCGTCGGGACTGCGTATGCGGACACGGCGGCGGAGCTGCACCCGATTGCGGAGCGCAGCACGCAGGCCATCCTCATCAAGCTGGTCCGAGAGAACCGCGTCGTTCGGAAGGACGACCGGTATTTCCCCGGGTCGTAGCGGCTCATTCACGCTTGAGGAGCTGACCCTTGTCGTAGAGCCAGACCTTCTCCAGCGACTTGGAGCGCAGCAGCTTGGTCAGGGCTTCGGGCGTGAAGTCATTGTCGGAGAGGTTGACGGTGCGCAGCTGGGGAAGGTTCGCCTTGGAGAGGAGCGTGGCGCTCCGGTCCGACAGCTTCGTGTTGCGCAGGCCCAGGTACTCCAGGCTCTTCGCGCTTCTGGACGACAACAGTCCCTCGAAGCCGGCCTCGCCCAGCTTGGTGCCCCGTAGGTCCAGCCGAGCTTCGTGCGCCTCCTGCCGGGAGAGCTCGCACTGCACGGAGATGAACTCGCCGCGCGGGTCTCCCATTTGCTGCAGCCAGTCCGCGTAGACCAGGCGCGGGCCTTGGTCCTCTGGAGCTTCCAGGATGCGTTGAAGCAGCTCCGCGCCTTCGATGGGTTCCGTCATGGGCGCGGCATCTCACTCGGATAGGAGAACAGGCGCAATGGAGGTGTCGTTGTGGCCTGAGAGCGGCCTCGGTATGATGGTTGGTATGACCGCCCAGAAGATCGCCATCACCGTTCCGGAGAAGACGCTTGCGAGCGCTCGGCGGGCGGTCAAGGCCGGGAAGGCTGAAAGCCTGAGCGCCTATGTGAGCCGAGCCATCGAGCAGAAGACGATGCTCGACGACCTCGATGCTCTGTTGGAGGAGCTCCTGAAGGAGACGGGAGGCCCTCTGACCTCATCAGAGCGGCACTGGGCCGACTCCATCTTGTCGGGTCAGCCGCGCTCGCGGCGCAAGGGCAAGAAGTGAGCGGCTTGACGCTGGATGCGGGAGCGCTCATCGCCTTCGAGCGCGGTGACCGGAGGATGCTCGCGCTGGTGATCCGGGCCAGGGAGCGGGGCGATACCCTGGCCATTCCGGCGGGTGTGGTGGGTCAGGTCTGGAGAGATGGGCGGCGGCAGGCGAGGCTGGCCCGTCTGCTTGCCTCGGACGTCGTCGAAATCGAATCGCTGGATGACCCTCGCGCGCGGGCCGCCGGGCAGCTGTGCGGCGTCGCCAAGACCCATGACGTGATTGACGCGTCCGTCGTCCTCTGTGCGCGCGCCCGACGGCATGCGGTCGTCTCCAGCGACCCCAAGGACCTGACGCGCTTGGATCCCACCCTCGAGGTCGTTCGAATCTGAGCCCCCGTTCGCGTCGAGCGTCTTTTCGCCATCGAATGGCGAACCTCCCCCGTTCGCCTCGAGCGTTGCGCCGTCAGGCGCATAGTCGAGAGGGAGCAGGGCATCCGAAGCTTGGCTCATGGGCCGCTTCGCTCTGCTCGAAACAAACCGACAAAGTGCCGTGCGTGGGTTTGCTTCGTTGTCGATTCAGGGTTTGCCGAGCAGGTCCAGCGCCAGCGCGGTCAGCGTCGCCGTCCCGGTCTTGAGCGTGGGCACCTTCGTGGGCGCGAAGAACGGTGAGTGCGTGGAGACCAACGTGGCGGGCCCGCCCGCCTTCTCCGCGGCGTAGGCCTTCGGGTCCGCGGTGCCCACCCAGACCATGAGGGCGGGCACGCCGGCCTTGCCGTACTCGGCGAAGTCCTCTCCGCCCAGCACCGGGTCGTAGGGGAGGACGTTCTCCTCGCCCAGCACCTGCGCCATCGCGGCCCGCGCACGCGCAGCCAGCTGCACGTCATTGGAGTGCGCCGGCGGCCCGGGGTCGACGGTCACCTTCGGCTTCGGCGCGCCCGCGCTGGTGGCTTGCGCGTTCACGATGCGCTCGATGCCGGCGAGGAGGCGGGCGCGGGTGGCGTTGTTGAAGGAGCGCACCGTGAGCTGCAGCTTGGCGTCCGGCGGGATGATGTTGTGCTTGGTTCCCGCTTGGAACGCGCCCACCGTGACGACGGTTGGGTCCAGCGGGTTGCTCTCGCGCGACACGAGCGTCTGCAGCGCCATCACCGTCTGCGCGCCGAGGACGATGGGGTCAATCGCCCGGTGCGGCGACGCGCCGTGGCCGCCCTTGCCGTAGAGGGTGACGTCCACCGAGTCCACGTTGGCGAACACCGGTCCGCCGGGGATGGCCACGGCGCCCGCGGGCAGCAGGCCCTGGGTGTGGACCATCACCGCGTGGTCCGGCCGCGGGAAGCGGGTGAAGAGCCCATCCGCGAGCATGGCGTTGGCGCCCTTGCCCACTTCTTCCGCTGGCTGCGCGACCAGGAGCAGCGTCCCGCGCCACTGGTCCTTCGCCCTCACCAGGAGCGCCGCGGCGCCGATGAGGGAGGTCATGTGCACGTCGTGCCCGCAGGCGTGCATCACCGGGACCTTGAGCCCGGCGCCGTCGGTGGCGGTGGCGCGGCTGGCGTAAGGCAGGCCGGTCTGCTCCTGCACCGGCAGCCCGTCCAGGTCCGCGCGGAGCATCACCGTGGGCCCTGCGCCGTTCTTCAGCACCGCCACCACGCCGTGCCCGCCGACGCCGGCGGTGACCTGGTAGCCCAGCCGCGTCAGGCGTGCGGCCACCTTCTTCGCGGTGTTCGCCTCCTGCAGCGAGAGCTCCGGCGAGCGGTGCAGCTCTTCGTAGAGCGCGTCCAGCTCCGGGTAGAGCGCGTCCAGCCGCGCGAGGGTGGGGTTGGCCGGCGCAGCGAGGAGCAGGAGCGAGAGGGGGAGCGCAGGGAGCATGTGCTCCCGTAGCCTGAGGCCCGTCACGCGTCCAGCGCGCGGGCCACCTGCGGGTCGCGGTTGACGCGCCAGATTTTCGCGTCGAGGTAGTAGTGCTGCATGGCCCAGCCGAGGAGGAGCCAGGCGAAGACCAACTCGCCCACCCCGAGCGCGGCAGGGCCTTCCAGCCCGGTGACGGCCCCCAGCGCGGGCGCGGTGGCGCGGTTGAGCGCGCCTTTGAGCCACTCCATCCACGGGCCGCGGTAGAGCAGCAAGGTGAACAGCCCGCCTGCGAGCGCGTAGCGCCACACGCCCCGGAAGAGCGGGCCGGCGAAGCGGTACCGGTCCTCCGCGTCCTTCGCGTACTTGTTCCGGCCGTAGGTCCAGATGATGCGGTGGTACTGCAGGTTGTGCCCGAGGGTGACGAGGGGGACGACGAAGAGCGCGAGCAGCGGTGAAGAGAACACCGCCAGGTGCAGCGGGAGGACGGAGAGCAGGAGCAGGAGCTTCGGCCCGTTGCGCGGGACGCCGGCGCGGGCGCGGTGCAGCTGAAAGCCCGCGTAGCCAAGGATGAGCGCGGGGTAGAGAACCGCGCACAGCGGGCCCAGCACATCTCCCAGCGCGAGCCCCGCCACGAGCGGGACGCGGAAGCCGGTGGGCGGCAGGCCGGTCTGGGCGTACCAGGGCGCGGAGAGGAACGCGACGAGCGGCAAGTAGAGGGCGAGGTTGAAGAACCAGGCGTCCACCCGGTTCTCCAGCGGGTCCGCGAGGTCTGCGTTCTTCCGCTTGTAGAGGACCACGAAGCCCCAGTGCTGCCGGACCACGTGGTAGTAGGCCCACAGCTGGAACGCGATGAGCATCACCGTCCCGCCGAGCGCCATCACGCCGCGGCTCAGCGGTAGGAACCGTCCCAGCAGATACGGCAGGAGCACGGCCGCCGGCCCGACGAGGAAGAACAGCCAGGAGCGCAGCAGCACCGAGCGGCGCGTGCGCCACTCGTCGGGGTCCAGCATCGTGCGCGCGAGCGTCCCGAAGACGTGCGGCGCGTCGAGCAGGAGGGACCAGGAGGCGACGATGAGCAGCCCCAGGGTGAGCTCGAAGGTGTGACCGCCGAGCGTGAACGTGGCGACGGCGTCCTCCATCGGTCGGGCGAGGCCGCGGCCCAGCAGCAGCACCAGCCCCGCGTAAAGCCAGCCCGCGAGCGCAGAGCCGACGTACCAGGTGACGTCGGTGCGACGGTCCACCAGCCAGGTCCAGCGGAAGGCGGTCACGGCGCGTCCTTCCCTTTCGGCGCGTGGGGGTGAGCGATGGGCGCGCCGTGGCGCACGAGATGCAGCCGAGCTCGGCGCCGGCACGCGGTGTGGTTTTCGGGGGCTTCGCTCACGCTGCTGCCAGCTTAGTCCACGCGCGAAGAGGGGTCCGAGGGACTGGGTCCTTTAGGGGTGGAGGTGTCCGAGGGCGGCGGCCTGGATGGGCCGCAGTGCAGTGGGCTCTTGGGGAGACGGGGTTCGGCGTGGCGTGCGCACTGCTCCACCGGAGCTGGCCCGACTTCGGACCGCGGTGGAGTCGGCGCAGGTCGGCCGCAGCGCCCGGTTGTTCGGCCCAGATGCAACCGTTCGTCGACAAAGTCGCGCGCGGAGCCGGTATTTCCGCGGTTTCGGGTCGGTTGCTCGACGAACGGTTGCATCTGGCTGCTGCCAGCGTCGCGGCGCCGACTCCACCGCGGGCCGAAGTCGGGCCAGCTCCGGTGGGGCAGTGCGCACACCAAGCAGTCCCCCGTCTCCCCAAGGGATGTGCTGCGCCCGCTCGTGAGTGCGGCGCCAGAGCCCTCTCAGTGAGTCGCAGTCTGCGTGCGACGCTTTGTCACAGCGTCCTCGCGCGGCGCCTGTGCCAGCCTTCATCTCGGCGGCTGCGCGAGGTTTCGGCCGGTGGGCTGTCCGAAGTCGGCCGAGCTCCTTGCCTCGCGCAGCTGCATCCTCCTTCCGACAATGACGAACCCCAGACCCTGCGACCAATATGCAGCGGTCCGGGCCGGGCTTGAACGGTCGTCACATGCCACTGATGTTGCTTGCCCTCTGTCTCACCGCGGCGCCGGGAGTCGACACTGAGCCCGAGAAGCCGCCTCCACGCGAACCCGGCCGCGCCATCCTGTCGATTGGAGTAGGCCTGGGAGCTGCGCGCACGGACCACGGGCGCTGGCTCCTCGCGCCGCCGCTCGGTCGGACATCGCTCGGCGAGTCGCGGATCAGCTTCGCGCCCTCCGCGCACGTGAGGCTGGGGATGCGGAAGGGGCTGCTCGACGTGGGCGTGCTCGGGGAGGTCGCCGGGCCCTACGAGCCGGGCACCCAGCTGCTCACGACGCTCGACGTGGGGCTGAGCACCGTCTCCCCGTCACGCCAACTGTCGGCGCGGGTCTCCGCCGGCGCGCACTCCCTGCGCTTCGCCGACGTTCAGCCGCAAGGGGAGTGGACGGTGACGCTCCCAGCGGTGGGCATGGAGCTGGAGCTGCGGACGCGCGACTTCACCGACCCGGGAGGACATCCCTGGCTCGCGCTCTCGCTCTACGCGCTGGTGGATGTGGTTCGAACCCGGGGGCCCGCGTTCTCCCGGGCCACCATGGCCGGCGGCTATGTCTTCGGGCTGCGCTTCCGTCTGGGGTTCGACGTGACGTGAGCCTTCAAAACGCGCCGGCCAGCCCCACCATCGGAGCGCCCTTTGGGCTCGCGCCCAGGGTGGGGCTCAGCGACACCTTGACCGGAGAGGCCTCCTCCCGCGAGAGCGCAGTGGACTGCTGGTAGAACCGCCACGCGCGTTCGACGGGCTCTTCGCGGAAGAACAACGAATAGACGCTCCACACGGCGAGGGCAAACCCCAGCGCCGCATAGGCACTGTCGGAGAAAAGTACGGCACTGCCGCCACGGCCACGGACGGTCATCAGCAGCTCGGCTGCGGTGAGTGCACCCCCGCCGACGATCCCTAGAAGCGCCCCAACCTTCCGGAGTCGAATGGCCTCGCTCACCTTCAGCGCGAAGCGCGCCTCCATGGCGAGGACAGCCTTGGCTCGGCTCTCCTCTGTGGAGCGGTCCATCGCTTCGAATTCATACTGGAGGCCTTCAGCCTCGCCGCGCATCACGAGCGTGAAGAACCCGGAGGCGGTGAAGGACAGGCCGATCAGCGCCGACGCGATGAAGTCGACAGGCATGTCGGTGGGCGTCGTCACCGCCCCGACCAAGCCGACGCCAACGTATCCGGCTCCAAAGGAGAGCAAGACGATGCTTGAAGACTTGCGCGCTGCGGCTTCCCCTTCTGCGGCGTAGGCCAGGTGCAGGCCAAGCCGCTCTGAATCCTTAAGGCTGATGCCCTGCGGTACCGCCTGCGGTGCCTGCGCCGAGCGCGCCTCCGCTTCCTTCCAGGCGCGCAGGCCGAACGGCTTGGCAAAGAGCGCGCGGAACACGGGGGCATCCCCTCGCTGGGCGACGGCGTCGGTGGTGGGCAGCGCCTCGAATGAAGACTCCTGCGGGCCGGTGGGAAGTCTGAGGAAGCGTTCGGTGGGCCGGGCCTCTCCGATCTCCGGCGCGACCACCTCGGTGATCATCAAGTCCTCCGCCTGCTCCGGCAACGTGAGCGTCAGCGCCGTGCCTGCCTCCTTGTGCACGTCGGCCACCCTCACGCCCAGCGCGTCGCGCACGGTGAAGCGGCGCGTGTCCTGCGCTCCGGTCTTCAGGGTCCGCACCGCGCCGCCGCGCAGCTCGAGCAGGACGCTGCGGCTGTCACCCGCGGGGCCGCGCGCGAAGATGTGCGGGCGGTAGAGGTCATTCGGTATCGCCGCGTTGGCCACCTGTAGGAACGCGGCGAGCTCCGAGTAGCGCACGCTCCCATCGCCGTCCGCGTCCGCCGCGCCGCGCAGGGCGGAGCGGACCTCGTAGCTGAAGATGCCGGACTGGAGCTCGCTCCACTCGAAGGTGACCGCCTCCGCGCTGGTGGAGAGCACGGCGCCCACGTGCGGGTAGCGCTCCAGCAGGCCCTTCGAGGGCGCGACGGCGGTCTCCCACCGGCGCCCGCCCGGCTTCCGAGGGCTGAGCATGAACCATGAGTTGCAGCTGTCGAGGATGAGGTGGACCTGGTCCGCGGGGAGCTTGGCCACCACGTGTTCGTCCAGGTCACGCGCTGTGAGCCGGCGGTCCTGCAGCTCCAGGAAGCCCTCGCCGCCCTCGAGGTCTCCGTGGCCGGCGAAGATGAGCACCAGGTGGGTTTTCGCGCCGCGCGCCTTGCGAGCTTCGAAGACCTTCCCGAGCCGCTCCACGGTCGCCAGGAGTTGTTCGCGCGTGGGTGGCTGGGCGCGGTCGGTCCACGCCGGATGCAGCCGAGCCGTCTGCGCGTCGAACGCGGTGAGCAGCTCCACCCGGTCCGGGCCGAACAGCTGGGCGAAGAGCTCTGCGTACTTCGCGCCGTCGTCGTCCGCGTACTGGAGGTCTGGCCGGCTGACATCCAAACTCCGGTTGTTGGTGACGATGAGCGCGTAGCCGCTCCGCTCCACTGGCTCCTGCGCGTAACCCGCCGCGGCGGCCATCAGTGCGATGCAGAGGGTCCACTTCGTCCGAACTTTCGCGGCGTGCTCCGGGTGACGCGAAGGGGAAGGCGTTGAAGGGCCGCGTCGGGCACCTCGCGCTGCAGCGCGTCCCAGCCCTGCAGCGCGGCGCGCTCGATGACAGAGACCGAGAGGGGGTGAATCGAGACGGCGCTGATGAGCTGAAACGGGCCCTCGGCGGGGGATTCCAACGTGACGCCTTCTGGCAGGGCGGTGACGGCCGGCGCGGCGGGCAAGAGCAGCGAGGCGGGGTCGCTCTCCGGGTCGATGAAGGCCGGGTGGAACCAGTGCACGCTGCCGCGCGCGTCCACGCCGAAGACGAGCGCGAACAGCGGCGCGCCGGTCCGGTTGGTGAGCTCGAAGGACAGGCCGTCGTCCGCGTTGAAGGCCGCGTCGGGCATGACCAGCTCCCGACGTGAAGGGTCGCTGTGGGGATGGACGAACGCCCGCACGCCGACGTGGCGGAGCAGCTGACCCGCATCCGCCGCGCCGCCGCGAGCGGTGAAGGTCGACGGGCGCAGCAACAACGGCGCTGCCACCAAGGCGCAGAGCGCCGCAGCGGAGGTCAGCGCGACGGTCCGGAACGTCCGCGGCGTGCGGCTGTCGAGCCGTTCGACAATCTCCTGCGCGAAGCGGTCGTCGCGCGGCGCCTCGGCCGGGAGGGCCGCCACCACCGCGCGCAGCCGTGCGTTGAGCGCCCGGCAGCGGGGGCAACTCTCGACGTGCGCGTGCGCCTGCGCCGCGTCGTTCTCGCTCAGCTCGCCGTCAAGCCAGGCCGCGAGCGCCTTCGCATTCAGGCAACCCATCAGCGCACCTCCTCTGGCAGCAGCTCGTTGAGCGCCTTCAGGCCGTAGTGCACGCGGGACCTCGCCGCGGACGGCGTCCGGGCGATGACGGCGGCAATCTCCTCGTACGAGAGCTCCTCCACGAAGCGCAGCACCAGCGGGAGCCGGAACTGCTCGGGCAGCCGCTTGAGCGCCGCGGCGACCAGCACCCGAAGTTGCTCCTGCTCCAGGCTTTCCACTTCGCTGTCCGCCACCGGCTCGTCCCGCGGCTCCGGTGCCAGGCCGAACAGCGACAACAGCTTCCGCTTGCGCAGCGACTTCTGGGCTTGATTCCGCACGAGGGTGAACAGGAACTCGCGGAACCGCCCGCGCGGGCGGTACTCGGACCGCAGCCGCCACACCTGCAGGAAGACATCCTGCGCCACGTCTCGCGCCAGCGTTTCGTCGTGGCAGATGACGGAACAGACTCTGCGCGCGGCGGATTGGTGGCGCTCCACCAGCCGGGTGAACGCCGCCGTCCGGCCCGCCATGGCCAGCGCCATCAACTCATCGTCGGAGGGTTCAGTGTCCGGTCCCCTGGGGACCAGCGCCAATCTGGGGGGCGGCGAGCGCACAGCCCCATAATCCGTGAGCCCGCAGGGTGTTGAACGCCGCGCTGCGAGAGGTGAATCGCCGCTGCTTCAGGCGAGCGGATCCGTCTCGTCCAGCTGCTGCCCGTGCTCCTCGGTGGCGCACTGCACCTTCTGCTGGAAGTGCGGGGATTCCGAGCTCAGCTCTACGCCCGTGACGGTCCGGGAGGGCGCATCCCATTGAACTCGCAGGAGCTGGAAGCTCTCGGGGTCCTTCGCGCCGAGCGTGTACCGGACCTCGGAGCTCTCGGGGTGCTCCGTCCGGGCGAAGCCGCGGCGCTCCATCTCGCGGTCAAGCGTAACCGGAGAATCCAGGAAGCTGGAGAGCTGCTCCACGTTGGAGAGCAGCGCCGCGCGCGGCAGCCCGCTCTGCGCGAGGTCGTCCAGCACCTGCGGCATGACCTGGTTGGCCGGGTCCCCGTCCGGTTCGCGGACGTCAAAGTGCAAGTCTTGCGTGCCAGCAGGAGCGGCGATTGGCTGTAACCGGAGAGGGCCCATGGCGGATTATCCCAAGAAGCGGCGGCAGGTTGCCTGGGCGCTCTAGATGGCGTAGGCGCTGTACGCGTTCAGCGCGGTTGCGCATTGGGTGGCGAACACGAGCCCATTGGCGGCCTGAAGCTTCGGTGGTGCACCAGGCGGTGGGTGAGGGCTGGGCTGCGCTCGCCGGGGGGGTTGGCCGAAGTGGGTGTCCGCCGAGGTGTCCCCCTCAGCTGTAAGGGGAGGACGTTTAGCGCCCCGCCTCGCAGCAGCACATCTGGAACTGGAAGCTGCCGAACTGGGTGTCCCGGTCGGTGGGGACGAGCGAGCACGAGGAGGTGACCTTGATGCCGTTGAAGTACCGGACCGCGCCCGCGTTGTTGCCTGGATCGTCCGAGGGGTGGCCGCTGCTGAAGGTCTCGATGTACGCGCACGAAGCCGTGCAGGCCAGAGGCTTCGACTTGAACTGGCTCCCGGCGCAGATGGAGGCGCAGCTGTTCGTGGTGCCGGTCACCGTGAGGCCCGGCCACAGGCACCGGGACTGCTCGCAGCGCCCCGCGTAGACCGAGGAGGTGAGCTGGAGGTTGCAGGCGTTGCCGCACGCTCCGCAATGCTTGGCGTCCTTCGTGAGATCGGCGCAGGCGCCTGCGCAGATGGCCCGGGCGCTGCCGCAGCCGACGTTGAGGTCCGCGGTGGAGTTGGCGGTGAGGTCTTCCGCGCGGACCCGCAGCGTCACCTTCACGGGCACTTTTCCGCCTACGGACGCCGCGTCCGTTGGAGAGAGGAGCTCTTCGGTCCGCACCTCCGCCTTCAGGACCTCGTTGGCTCCGTTCCGCGACCACTGCGAGAGGCTGCCGACCTTGGTCGAGCCGAGCAGCACGTCTCCGTCCACGAACCGGACCCGGGAGTTGGCGCGGATCTCCACCTCGAGGGTCACCGTGTTGGCGTCAACGTCCTGGGTGGCGGTGGTCTGGACGACGGACAGCTGTGTGAGCGGGGGCTCGCCACAGGCTGCGAGCAGAAAGAGGACCACTGCGGCACGCGTTGCTTGCATCTGAGTTCGGCCTCCGGGAGGTGCGACCCCCATAGTTGGGTTGGAACCCCGGAATCCGTCACCGCGCGCACCGCAGATCTTTTCGGCCGCGCGTTCGAGGGGCAGACCGTGGCCGTCATCCACCTCTACGCTGTGCTCAATGTGCCTCTAGATGGCGCAGGCACTGTACGCGTTCAGCTCGGTGGCGCATTGGGACGCGACCACGAGCGCGTTGGTCTTTCCAGCCGCATCGCAGGTCTGTACCCGACGAGAGCAAGAGAGGAGCGCGAGGTACTGCACGGAGCACTTCGCGCTCGGCGCGATGGTGGACTGACAGGCCGCGAGCTGCTGCGCAGAGGGGGCGGGGTCAGCAGGGCACTTCGACGGCAGCGCACAAGGGTCTGCTCCGTTCAGCGTCAGGCCGCAAGCGGCGCGACAGGCGGTGCTCAGCGTCGAGGCGTTCGGCTCGCAGCTGACAATCTCCTGGTAGAAGACGGTCTCCGCCCCCGCCTTGCAGTCCGTCACCCGGCTCAAGCAGATGAGCTGTCGGTCGAGCGCCTCGCGGTCCGCGGCGGAGCACGCGGTGGCGCCGCTGCTTTCACACGTGGAAGGGACCGCCGCGGAGACCTTCACGTTCGGACAGCCTGTGGCCTTCGCCTTCAAGTAGTCGTCGGCGGTGGTCTTGCGGCCGGTGCCAGCGGGGGCGGCCGGTCCGCAGCTGATGAGGAGAACGACACAGAAAGAGAGGAAGGCGCGCATGGTTGCCCGAAGGAGTGGGGACGAGCGCGCCTTCTTATGATGTCTCCCCCCAAAAGCTCAAATCGCCTCAGTCGCCCGCGGGAGCCAGCGCGGTCACCGCTTTGCGCCAGACGGCGCTCAGCTCTGACAACTCCAGCTGTTTGCAGGGCTTGATGAAAAACATCAGGTCCATCTCGGTCACGTTGTGAATCCGGTTGAGGCGGGGCCCGGGCATCATCTTCGCCTCCCAGACCACGATGGCGCCGCGCGCGCGGGAGATGGCCTGGCAGGCGGCGTCGCGGTCCCGTGCCTCCAGCGCGTCGTCAACCAGATGGATGGCGCTCTCCACCTCCGCAGGCATGTCCAGCTGATAGCGCGGGCCCGGCGTCGGATTTTCGCCCTGGAGTACGCGGTCAATCTTCGCGCGCAGAGGTACCCACGGCGGCGCGCGCCCCGGGTTCATGGGGTCCACCTGCGCGCCGAGCGTGGCGACCTCCATCGCCAGCTGCTGCAGGTCCGCCTGCGTGCGGATGGGCACGCCGCGCGCGTTCTTGAAGTCGATCAGCTCCCGAGAGACGGCCTCGCACGCGCCGGCCAGGTCCCCGTTCTCCGCGGCTGCCTTGTCCGCGGTCACCAACGCAACGGTGAGCCGCACGGGCGGAGGCGGAGGCTTCGACGGGCGACAGGCGGCGAGGAGCAGCAGCACGGCGGCCGCCACGGCCGAGCGACTCGAGCGCACGAAAGTTCTCCTGGCGAGAACGTCGGGCGAACTTCACCATCGGCGTTCTGAGCCCGCAAGGCGGCGGCGATGGCCCTGCGGGGACGGAGGTTCCGTACGCACCCAGGCGTCTACTGTCGACCCTCTGTTGTCGAGGTGAAGTGATGCCCTTCGTACGCTGGAGGTGAATCCGCGCGCCTATCCCAGCCGCGCGGCGGCGCGCGGGCTAGATTCAGCTCCGCGCCCATGAGCTACACCCTCACGACCGACATCGCCGAGGCGATCCTCGAAGGCTTCGACAAACACTACCGGCTCTTCCGCGGGGCCAGCCGCACGGCGCGGGAGCGCTTCGAGCGCGCCGACTGGGCGGAGGGCCGCGAGGCGAGCAAGACGCGCATTGAGATGTACGACCAGCGGGTGCGCGAGGCGGTGCTGAACGTCCGGGAGCGCTTCCCGGCGGCCGGCGCGGACGAGTCGCTCTGGCCGCACATCAAAGCCGCGTTCATCGGTCTGCTCTACGACCACCACCAGCCGGAGTGCGCGGAGACCTTCTACAACACCGTCGCCTGCCGCGTGCTGGACCGGCGCTACTTCAACAACCAGTACATCTTCTGGCGCCCGGCGGTCAGCACCGAGCACCTCGACGACCAGACGCCCACCTACCGCTGCTACTACCCGGGCGACGGCGAGCTGCGCGTCACGTTCAGAGAGATTCTCCAGGGGCTGGGCCTGAAGAACCCGTTCGAGAACCTGGAGCGGGACCTGGGCTGGATTGGGCTGGCCACCGCGGGGAAGTTCCCGGAAGGGGCGGAACGCCGGCCGAACTTCCAGCTGCAGGTCCTCACCTCGCTCTTCTTCCGGAACAAGGCGGCCTACGTCGTGGGCCGCGCGCAGAACGGCAACGACATCTTCCCGTTCGTGCTGCCGCTGCTGCAGACGCCGGCGGGCAAGCTCTACGTGGACACGGTGCTGGCGGAGACGCGGCACATCGGCCGGTTGCTGAGCCTGGCGCGCGCGTACTTCATGGTCGACATGGAGGTGCCGTCGGCCTACGTCGACTTCCTGCAGACGCTGCTGCCCACGCGGCCGAAAGCAGAGCTCTACACGCTGGTGGGGCTGCAGAAGCAGGGCAAGACCCTGCACTACCGCGACCTGCACCGGCACCTGCTGCACTCGACTGACAAGTTCGTGCTCGCGCCGGGCACGCGCGGGATGGTGATGATGGTCTTCACCCTCCCGTCGTTTCCATATGTCTTCAAGGTCATCCGGGACTGGTTCTCACCGCCGAAGGACACCGACCCGGAGACCGTGCGCGGGCGCTACCTCCTGGTGAAGTACCACGACCGGGTGGGACGGATGGCGGACACGCTGGAGTTCTCCGACGTGGCGTTTCCGAAGGACCGCTTCCACCCTTCGCTCCTCGAGGAGTTCGCCCGCATCGCCCCGTCCAGCCTGCAGACCGACGGGGACCGCTACGTCATCAAGCACCTCTACGTGGAGCGCCGGCTGATTCCGCTGGACGTCTACCTGACCGGCGCGGACGAGGGCCGGCTGCGGGAGGGCATCGAGGAGTACGGCAATTCGGTGAAGGACCTCGCCTCCGCGAACATCTTCCCGGGCGACCTGCTGCTGAAGAACTTCGGGATGACCCGCTACGGCCGCGTCGTGTTCTACGACTACGACGAGGTGGCGTACCTCACCGACTGCAACTTCCGCGCGCTGCCCTCGGCCACCCGAAACGAAGAGGAGCTCTCCAGCGAGCCCTGGTTCTCGGTGGGGGCGCACGACGTCTTCCCGGAGCAGTTCCCCACGTTCCTCTTTCCGCCGGGCCGCGCGAGAGACCTCTTCATGGAGATGCACGGGGAGCTGGCAGACCCCGGCTTCTGGATTTCTAAGCAGGAGCGTATCCGGCAGGGAATCCAGGATGACGTGTTCCCCTACCCGGAGGGCATCCGCTTCAAGAACCGCTTTCCCTGACGGCGGAGGTCAGCGGCGCGTTCGGCTTGCGGCGAAAGAGCCAAAGCAGCACCGGGGCCAGCGCGAGCGCCAGCTGCGGCGGGAGCGTGTACCAATCCGAGTAGAGCCCGAGCGCGTCCACCCGGAAGGTGCCGAACGGGTGCAGGGGGAGGGCGCCCACCTCCTGCAGCGCGTGCAGACCCTTGCCGAGCAGCACCACGGCGGTTGCCACCAGCAGCACCGTCGACACGTTGAACAGCGTCTTCATCGGCAGCCGGAAGCCATAGCGGCCGACGAAGAGCACGAACCCGACGAGGACGACCAGCCCGCTCACCGCGCCCCACGCGGCGCCACTGGGCGAGTCGATGGCCAGGCCCTGGAGGAAGATGGCCGTCTCCACGCTCTCGCGCAGCATCGCTGAGAAGGCGATGAGGAAGAGGCCCACCAGGCTCTGCCGGCCGAGCGCGCCCTGCATCTTCTCGCGCAGCTCGCCCATGAACTTGCGGATGTTGACGCGCGCGTTCAACCAGAGCGCGGCGTAGAGCAGCATGCCCACTGCCACCAGCGCGGTCACGCCCTCCATCCACTCGCGGTTCGCGCCGGCGAGCAGCTTCTGACCGAACACGAAGGCGAGCGCGCCCACCACCAGCGCGGACACCCAGCCCGCGTGGACCAGCCGCGCGTGCTGGCGGGCGTCCATCTTCTTGAGCACGGCCAGCAGCGCCGCGAGGACGATGGTCGCTTCAAAGCCTTCGCGCAGCAGGATGAAGAGGGACACCCAGAAGACGGACCAGAAGGTGGGCAGCGGCCCGCCGGCCTTCCGGGCGCCATCCAGCAGCGAGAGCAGTGCGCGCCCTTCGTCCTGCAGCTCCGGGCTGCCGCGCTCCGCCGCCAGCCGCGTGGAGAGGAAGCCGTGCTCCAGGCGGGCCACCAGGTCCGGGGCGCGCACGCGCAGCACCGGCTCGATGGGCTCCAGGCCCAGCAGGTAGGCGTCCACCAGCGCCTGCCTCGCGCCGGCGTTGTTCCCGTCGGCGGCCATCCGCAGCGCGTCGGACACGCCGTTGCGGGCGATGAGCAGGGCGCGCTCGTGGTCCGGCTCCTTCAGCGCGCGGCGCAGACAGGCGACCTCGGCCTGACCGTGCTGCGCCGCCAGCTCCAGGTCTGAGGAAGTCGCCAGCTGCTCCAGCGTGGCGCTGGGCGGCACGTGGTCGCACGCCGGCTGCCGCACCGTCAGCAGGTAGAACGCGAGCGACCACTTCTCCTCGTCGCTCAAAGTCGGGAAGCCCGGCATGGCGGTGCCGGTCACGCCGAAGCTCATCGCGTTGAAGGCCTTGTACGGGGTGAGGCGCTCCATCCGCTCCGCGTCCGTGAAGTCCGCGGGCGGCGGCTCCATGTTGGCGGCAATCTCCACCTTGCCGCGTCCGTCCGCGCCGTGGCAGCTGCCGCACGCGGTGGCGTAGAGCGCCTGGCCCTTCGCGAGGTCCGGCACCCGGCGGGGGCTGCGGGTGAGGCCGCCGGCCACCACCAGCCGTTCGACCAGGGTGTGGCAGTCCTGGCTGACGCCTTGAGGGTCCAGGCCCTTCGTCACGCGCTGGGCGATGGCCTCCAGCTGCGGGATGAACGCGCTTCCGGACGGGCCGAGGCTCTCCGCTGTCTCCAGCGCCTGGGTCATGAAGGAGGACTGCTCGGTGAGCTCGAACTTCGACTGCGACTCCACGGCCGCCGGGTAGTCCGCTTCGAGGTACTGCAGCAGGCCCACCAGCCGCTGCCACGCCTGCGAGGGGTCCTCGGCGCGGGCGGTGAGCGCGAAGGCGAAGGTGAGGAGAAAGGCGAACAACTTCGGCGTGGAGGGCTTCACCCTCAAGGTCGTAGCAGAGGGCGTTGCGGCATTTCAATTTTGATAGTCAGTATCAAATTGGGTCCTTCGAAGGCCGCGGGTTCACGGATGTGTGTGGGCGTGAGCAGTGGGGTATGCGCCCTCATTAGATCTTCCGCTGTCAGGCCGCGGTGGCACACTGCCCGACCGCTTTCGCCTTGAAGGAGCCGCCCATCGAGACCGCGCCGTTCCGCTCTCCGCCGCCGAAGGTCCGGCTCGTCAACGGCTTCACCGAGCCGTACGACAACGCCGTCGCCACGGCGCGCACTTGCTACAACAGCCGGATCATCACGTCGCAGGACGTCCGGAAGGACGAACCCGCGCGCGAGCTGCGCGACAGAATCGCCCGGGAGACGTACGAGGCCGGGCACCACACGACGCTGCAGCACGCCACCTTCCAGTTCACCGTGGAGCACGTGAGCCGGCAGGCCATCTGGTCCTTCCTGCACAGCCACCCCTTCTACAACTCCGAGCAGGTCAGCCAGCGGTACGTGGAGGTGAAGGCCGGCAACGTCATCGTTCCCACGCTGCCGGAGCCGGAGCAGGCGCTCTACCTCGGCGCGGTGGAGGACATGATGGGCTGCTACCGCGCGCTCATCGACTTGCTCACGCCCCGCGTGGCGCAGGAGTTTTTCCGCCTCTTTCCGGCGCGCAAGCGGACCCCGGAGAAGTGGGCGCTCGGGCTGAAGAAGAAGGCGCAGGAGGTTGCCCGGTACGTGCTGCCCATCGGGACCTTCGCGCACCTGTACCACACCATCTCCGGCATCACGCTGCACCGCTACCACCGGCTCTGCCAGCAGTGGGACGTGCCCACCGAGACGCTCTTGATGGTGAAGGCGATGGTGGCGGAGGTGAACAAGCTGGACGCGCAGTTCTTCGCGCGCATCGAAGACCCCATGCCGCTGGAGCAGACGCTCGAGTACCGGGCCCTGAGTCAGCTCGGCCGGCTGAAGGCCGGCTCCAGCGCGGTCCGCGACTACCTGCGCGAGTTCGACGGCCGGATGGGGCCGCTGCGCTCGCGACTGGTGGACCACTCGGTGCACGCCGAGGCGTCCGTGGCGCAGGGCGTGCGCGACGTGCTGGGCCTGACGCGCGAGACGCTGGGCGACGCGCAGGCCATTGAACGGGTGCTCTCGCCGAAGCAGAACCCGTACCTGGGCGAGTCGTTGGTCCTCACCACGCAGGGCAAGCTGACCCGCGCGCTGAGCCACGCGCACTACACGTTCTCCAAGAAGCTCTCGCACACGGCGGACAGCCAGGACCAGCGCCACCGGATGACGCCCGCCTCCAGGCCCGTGCTCCACGCGCAGTTCCTCCCGGGCGAGGTAGACGTCATCGTCCCGGACCTCATCGAGGCGGTGCCCGAAGCCAAGGCGCGGTATCTCGAGACGCTGACGCGGACGTGGAAGGCCATCGACTCGCTGCTGAACGCGGGCGTCGCGGAGGAGCACGCGCTCTATCTGCTACCCAACGCTTTCCCCCTCCGGTTTCAGGAGTCGGGGGACCTGCTGCACCTCCATCACAAGTGGGTTCACCGGCTCTGCTACACCGCGCAGGAGGAAATCTGGCGCGCCTCGCTGGAGGAGGTGACCCAGGTGCGGCAGCTGCATCCGCTGCTCGGCCAGCACATCCAGCCGCCGTGCACGCTGCGAAAGCAGGCCGGCATCACTCCGTTCTGTCCGGAAGGGCCCCGCTACTGCGGCGTGCCGGTCTGGAAGATGGACCTGCCCGAGTTCCAGCGGCTCCTCTGACCTGCGTCTGCAAAGGCGTGGACGGTCGTGTGTGGGGTGATAGAAGGCCTCGCTTTCAAGACATCCAGGTTCTGAGGGGAGCTCGATATGGAGAACAACATGGTGGTCGACTGGCTGGCGGCGCTCTTCCGGTGGATCCACGTGGCCGCGGGCATCATGTGGATTGGCCACCTGTACTTCTTCAACTTCGTCAACGGCCAGGTCGCCAAGACCTACGACGCGGACTCGAAGAAGAAGGTCGTCCCGGAGCTCATGCCGCGGGCGCTGTACTGGTTCCGCTGGGGCGCGCTCTACACCTGGGTGACCGGCGTCCTGCTCCTCGGGATTGTTTATTACATGGGCTATTTGATGGTGGATGACCCGACCAACAAGTCGGGGAACCGCATTGCGTATGGCATTGGCTTCGCCGTCGTGCTGTTTGCGTTCTTCGTCTACGACATCCTCTGGAAGACGCTGGGCAAGAAC
This sequence comes from Myxococcaceae bacterium, assembly GCA_044230055.1. Lineage (GTDB taxonomy): Bacteria > Myxococcota > Myxococcia > Myxococcales > Myxococcaceae > JBGART01. The sequence goes on from JBGART010000004.1 coordinate 59,258, forward strand.
GAGACGGCGGCGGCGGTTGTGTCGTACCTGCTCGCGGTGGGCGTGGCGTTCGGGTTCCGCCAGGTGATGACGCCGCGCGCGGCGTTCATCCACATCGGCTCCATGTTCGGCACCATCATGATGATGAACGTGTGGATGCGAATCTGGCCCGCGCAGAAGAAGATTATCGGCGGCATCAAGGGCACCTCGCCTGCGCCGGACGCCTCGGTCGCGGCGCTGGCCGGGCTTCGCTCCAAGCACAACACGTACATGTCTGTGCCGCTGGTCTTCATGATGATCAGCAACCACTACCCCACACTCTTCGCGCTGGACGCTGGCGGGTTTGACGTGAGCTGGGTGGTGCTCGCGGCCGTCATCGCGGTCGGCTGGGGTGCGGCCAAGTTCCTTTACTCCAAGTCTGCGTCCCCGGCGCCGACGCAGCTGTAAGCTGCGCGGATGTCCACCGCCGATGTGCAGGAAGCCCTCAACATCCGCATTGGCAACTTCGGTCGGGTCTCCATCGCTCGCTGGGTTGGAGACCCGAACCTGCGCACGGTGGAGCACGCCCGTCGTCAGTTCGCGCTGATGGCGGCCAACAATGGCCCTGAACGCCTGCAGTGCATGGTGGTGGCCGCGGCGAAGGTCGTGGTGCCGAAGGCGGGGGTCTACAAAGCGCTGCGTCAGTGGCTCCCGGAGCTGCGACAGCAGTGCGAGTTTCTGTACTGCTTCTTCGAAGGGACCGGACCGCTGGCGCTCCTGCTCCGGACGTCGATGGAGGCGGCCGTGACGCTCGCCGGCCTGCCGAGGGAGTTCATCCGGGTGGGGAAGAGCAGCCCGGCAGAGGGGCTGCTCGAGCTCTGCAGAAAGACCGGCGTCCCCGCAGAAGGGGTGGTCGACAGGGCGGTGAGGCTGGAGCTCATCCCCAGCCCGTACCGCCCCTTTGCGGAGGCAGGGCCGCAGCGTTAGGGTGCCCGCCTCTTCGCCATGGACCTCGGACGCCGCGCCAGCTTTCTGCTTCCCCTCTCGCTCTTCGGATGCAACGGCGCGAAGAGCGCGGAGGCCGTCGGTTCGACGTTCGTGGACCGCTACTACATCGAGAAGGACCACGCGAAGGCGCTGGAGGTCAGCGCGGACCTGGCTGCCCGTCGCGTGCAGGAGGAGCAGCGGCTGCTCGCCGAGTCCGGGATGAGCGACAGGGGCGCGCAGCCGCGCGTCTTCTACAAGTTGACCCGGCAGACCGCGCGGGGGACGGACGTGGAGCTGGTCTATGCGATGACCATCGAGTCTGGCGGGATGAAGATTGCGAAGGACGTACGGCTCCTGCTCAAGCCTGCAGGGGACAGCTTCAAGGTCGTGACCTTCTCAGAGAGCGACCTGCCCGCGCGCTGAAACCTGCCATGCCCATCTACACGAAGACCGGAGACCAGGGCGAGACGGGGCTGTTCGGCGGCGGACGGGTGGCGAAGGACGACGCCCGGGTGGACGCGTACGGTGAGGTGGATGAGCTGAACGCGGCGATGGGCGTGGCGCGCAGCGCGGGCCTGCAGGCGGAGCTGGAAGCGCACGCCGCGCGCATCCAGGATGAGCTCTTCACCGTGGGCGCGGTGCTGGCCACGCCCGCTGGGACGAAGGCGGACGCGCACATCCCGCACGTCAACCCGGCGTGGGCCGCGCAGATGGAGCGCGCCATCGACGCGTTCGACCAGCAGCTGGCGCCGCTCTCGCAGTTCATCCTCCCGGGCGGCAGCGCCGGGGCGAGCGCGCTGCACCTGGCCCGCACCATCTGCCGGCGGGCGGAGCGGCGGGTGGTGACGCTGCACCGCGAGGGCAAGGTGGCGGTAGACGTCGTCGTCTACCTGAACCGGCTCTCTGACTTTCTCTTCACGCTGGCGCGCGCGGCGAACCAGCGGGCGGGTGTCCCCGACGTGCCCTGGACGCCGCCGCGGGCGTGAGCGCGGCGCCGCTCCCGGCCGCCGCCCTGCGCGAGGCCGCGCTGGACGCGGGTTTCCACCTCTGCGGCCTGGCGCGCCCGGAGCCCATCCCCGCCGAAGTGCTGGGCGACTGGCTGGCCGCGGGGATGCACGCGGACATGGACTGGATGAGCGCGCGCGTGGCGGACCGGCTGGACGTCACGCGGCTGCTCCCGTCGGCCGGCGCGGTGATGGCGCTGGCGTGCAGCTACCCGCAGGGCGTGGAGGGTTCGCCCATCGCCCGCTACGCGCAGGGCCGCGACTACCACGCGACGCTGCGGGACCGAATCCGCGGGCTGCGCCGCCGCCTGCGCGAGCGCTACCCGGAGCTGGAGACATATGGCTCGGTGGACAGCGGGCCGTTGATGGAGAAGGTCTGGGCGGTGCGCGGGGGCCTGGGCTACGTCGGGCGCAACGGCTGCCTCATCACGGAGCGCTACGGCTCCTGGGTGGTGCTGGCAGTGATGGTGCTGGGCCGCGAGGTGGACGCCTACGCGCCCGGGCCGGCGGCGGACCGCTGCGGAGACTGCACGCTGTGCATCACCTCCTGCCCCACCGAAGCGCTGGTGGGGGAGGGGAGGGTGGACGCCCGCCGCTGCATCTCGTACCAGACCATTGAGAACGAAGGCGCGGTGCCATCGCCGCTGCGCCCCGGCTTTCGGGACGTCGCCTTCGGCTGCGACGTCTGTCAGGAGGTCTGCCCGCTCAACCGGCAGGCGCTGGCGCCGGAGGACCTCCGCTTCGGGCCGCGGGCGGTCGCATCGCTGGGAGTGCGGGAGCTCGCCGCCCTCACGGCCGAGGCGTACGAGCGCCTCATCCCGGGGACTGCGCTGGCCCGCGCGCGCTACGACGGCCTGCGGAGGAACGCCGTGTACGCGCTGGGCGCAGCGCGGGACGCCGGCGCGCGGGAGCTCTTGGAGCGGTTGAGCACGGACGCCAGCGAGCTGGTACGAAGTGCCGCGCAATGGGCCCTCGCGCAGCTCCCGCCGTGACGTCGCAGCCCCGCTCGAATGCGGTCGTGTACCTCGCCCTCACCGGGCACACGCTCATCAGCGGCATCACCTACCTCGCCGCCAAGCGGGTCATCCGGGAGATTTCGCCGGGGACGCTGGTGGTCGTGCGGCTGACGCTGGCGGCTGTCCTCCTCACGGTGCTCCTCCTGGTCACGAGCGGCGCGCGATTTCCGCCTCCGGGCGCGAGATTACGGGTGCTGGGCCTGGGGCTTTTGGCTGGACCGCTCAACCAGGGCCTCTTCCTCACCGGGCTGGCGCGCTCCACCGCGGTGCACGCCGCGCTCATCTACGCGCTCACGCCGCTGGGCATCTACGGGTACCTGCTCGCGCGGGGGCGCGAGGCGTCCTCGTGGCGGCGCTTCACCGGAATCGCCATCGCGTTCGCTGGAGTGCTGGTGCTGCTCTTGGGACGTGGACTCGCGGCGGCCACCGGGCCCATGCACGGGGACCTCCTCATCCTCGGCGCCGTGGCGGCGTGGGCGCTCTACACCGCGGAGGGCCGCTCGCTCATCGCCGAGCACGGGCCCGTACGGAGCACCGCCTGGACGATGATTACCGGCGCCCTGCTGGTGCTCCCTTTCGCGCCGTGGCTTGTGCACCCCGACGCGCTGGCCGCCGCCTCGCCCACCGCCGTGGCGTGGCTCGCCTTCCTCGTCGTCTTCACCTCGGTCATCGCGTACCTGCTCTGGTACTACGCGCTCTCCCGCGTCGTCGCGTCGAAGGCCGCGGTGTTCTCCAACCTCCAGCCCGTCGCCACCGCGCTCTTCGCGTGGGCGCTCCTGGGCGAATCCCTCAACTGGGAGCTCGGCGTCGGCGGCGTGTTGGTCCTGGCGGGGGTGAGGATTACGCAGCGCTGAAGCGGAGCCGCGCGTCGTCGACGCTGTTCCCGCCGGCGACCAAGAACGACCAGCCGTCCCGCTCGAAGATGCCCAGGTTCTGGTTGCTGCCCTGATGAGACGCGCCGTACGTCACCAGCGCGTCCGACAGCCGCTTGTCCAGCGGCACGAGCAGCGGAACGGAGTGCACTTCGCGAGAGAGTCCGGGCACATGCTCTGTGTCAATCGCGTCCAGATACTGGCGCGTCGTCAGCGAGCCGCGCGTGAGCACCGGGAGCACCCAGCGGCCCTCCGGCTCCTGCTTGACGCCGAGCTCTGCCAGACGCTCCGCGCCGTATTCAGTGATGAGGTCCTGAATCTGTTGCTCGTCGCGCCGCAGCGTCTTCATCAACCGGGGCAGCTCGGCTGCGATGAGACGACTCCAGTTGGAGGAAGCGAGTCGCTTCTCGAGCCCCTTCCCATGTCGGAGAAGCAGCTGCTCCTGACCCATCCGGTTCGCGAGGTCCCAAAGCACGCTGCCAATGCTGGCCTTGGCGGCACGGCCGTGGCCCAGCGCCCCCGCGATTTTGCCGTTCCAGGTGACCTTGTCCCGAATGACCATCACGCCTGGCTGGACCGATTCGCCACGCCGGGTAGCGCCCAGATACTCGGAGCTTTCTTGAAGGTCGCTGCCGAGCACGGGCGGCGCATCTGCCGGTCCGCGGGGTTGAAACTGATCTCGCGCAGGGATGCCCGGAACGTCCAGAGGAGAGAACTGACTCAGGATGTCCACGATGGTCCGCGCGTTCCTTGCCTTGCCCGCGCCGCCCCTCAAGATCGTCGTGATGTCGTGGGGCTGCTGGGCCCGCTGGTAGATGGAGAACGCGGCATCGGGCGGCATACCGAGTCCGGCGGAGAGCCGGACGCTGACGGTCGCGGTCGGCACGCCTTCGTCGGTGAACCACGCCTCTCTGCTGGCGGCGAGGGCCTGGGCCCTCGTTCCTTCGATGGCGTCCCGCAGATGCTGGAGGTCCGCATTGCCGATGACCGATGCGCTCTGCTCGCGCCCTGCCTCCGGCGAGTGGGTGAGGACCTGAACCCGGCGGTTTCCCTGAACATCGACATGGCAGCTCGTGCCACCGTGCCGGGTGGTGAGGGTTGCGATGGGCGCGAAGTCGCGAGGCGGGATCAGCTTCACCGGCGGAACCTCCGGGGGATCCTCGGTTATCGCGCCGGCCCTCGACGGGGTCCTGGCAATTTCACTTACACGGCGGCTGACCCCGGCTTGTCCCCATCTTTCGGCCGGTTCAGCGGCGGGTTCGCGACTTCTTGGATGGGCGCTTCTGCTTGGAGAGCTCGATGAGGTCGTTCATCGGCGCCAGCCCCTCATCCTCGGTGATCTCCAGCTCCACGCCGCCGGTTGAAGGCCGCACGCCCGCATCTGGCTGGCCCTGAGCGGCCGCCGTCGCGGCGGGGGCCAGAGCAGGTGAGGCGCCAGCCGGAGGCGAAGCGCCTTGGGCGGCGCCCGAAGTTGCGATCGAGCCACCGGCCGGGGGCGCCGTGCCGTGGGCGGCGACGGAGCCGCCGGCCGAGGGCGCCGAGCCCTGCGCTGCGGAGGGCTTCGTGGAGGGCGTATTACCCTGCGCTGCAATGGAGCCGCCGGCCGAGGGCGCCGAGCCCTGAGCTGCGGAGGGGTTCGGGGAGGGCGGAGCACCCTGCGCTGCAATGGAGCCGCCGGCCGAGGGCGCAGAGCCCTGTGCCGCGGAGGCGGGAGGCTTCACCAAGGGTGCCGCGCCCTGAGCCGCGAGGGAACCGCCGGACGAGGGTGCCGAGCCCTGTGCTGCGGAGGCGGGCGGCTTCGTCGAGGCTGCGCTCTGCGCTGCGAGGGTCCCGCTTCCAGCGCCCTGCGCAGCAGCAGGCTTCGCCGAGGGGGCAATGCCCTGCCCCGCAGCCGCAGTCGCGGGCGCCGTCCTCGCGCCCTGCACCGCGAGCGGCTTCGCTGAAGAAGCGCCGGTCTCCGGCGCGAGCCCGCTCGGAATCGGCGGCGTGTCCGGAGCGAGCGCCACTCCCTCGACGGAGTCACCCGGCTTCGGCATCTGCGGCGTCTTCAGCACGCCGACCGCGCTCTTCGTCGTGGAACGCTTGCCGCCGCGGCGCGTGCCTGCATCCACCGCCGGACCGAGCTCGAGGGCGACCTGCTCCTCCTCCCGGCGAATGGCCTCCGCGCGAGCCCGCTCGGCGGCCTCTACCTGCTCCCGCTGCGCCTTCTCCGCCTGCGCGCGCTGCCGCGCCGCCTCCTCCTGCCGCAGCCGCGCCTCCTCCCGTCGCTGCAGCTCCGCGGCCTTCTCAGCGGCGACCTGGCGGTGAAGCGTATGGCAGGCGTCGCGAGCGTCCGCGCAGGTGTCGATGCACTCCGCGAGTTGCAGCCGAGCGGACGTATCCGTGCCGAACTCGAGCGTGCAGCCTTCGCGGCAGCTCGCGTGGTCCTCCACACAGTTGGGCAGGCGTTCGCCGGCGGGCTGGGCGCTGGAGGGGCTGGCGCACAGCAAGGCGAGGAACGGCAACAGCGGACGCATGGCGTTGCAGGCTACCAGCGAAGCGAGGGCGGGCGCACGCGCGGGCCCTGCCTGCCTGCTTCCTACGTGGCGCGTCAAGGGTCTGGCCGGCACCGAACATTCCCGGCGAGGCCTGACTCCTTGGCGCCCGTCGTCGACCCTAGCTTCAGCCGCATGGTCATTCCCGGCATCCGGGGCATGTCGCTGAAGGACTTCGCCCGGCGGCTGTACCAGGAATTTGAAGAGGACGCCGTCTCCGACAGCGCCGCGCAGCTGTCGTTCTATTTCATGTTCGCGCTCTTCCCGTTCCTGTTCTTCCTGGTGACGGTGAGCGCGTACCTGCCCGTGCGGGACGTGGCGCAGCAGGTGCTGGACCGCGCGTCGTACCTGATGCCGCAGGACGCGTACGCCGTGCTGCAGTCGCACCTGGACGCGCTGCTCTACCAGACGCGCCCGAAGCTGCTCACCGCTGGCGTGCTGGTGACGCTGTGGAGCGCCTCGCGCGGAGTCGACGCGCTGCGGAAGTCGCTGAACCTCGCGTACGACGTGAAGGAGTCCCGTCCCTTCCTGCGGACGCAGACCGTCGCCATCGCCATGACGCTCGCCGGGGCCACCCTGGTGGTGCTCGGCCTCGGCGCGTTCGTCCTCGGCAGCCAGGTGTTGCTGCAGGTCTTCAACGCGCTGGAGCTTGGTACGCAGTTCCTGACCTTCTGGTCGTACATGCGTTGGCCGTTCACCGCGCTGATGATCATGACCCTGCTGGCGCTCAGCTACTACTTCCTCCCGGATGTGCAGCAGGAGTTCAAGTTCATCACGCCCGGCTCCTTGCTCGGGACGGTGATGTGGATGGCCGGCGCGTGGGGCTTCTCGCAGTACGTCGAGCACTTCGGCCGCTTCAATGTGACCTACGGCTCGCTGGGCGGCGTGATGGTCCTGCTCCTCTGGCTCTACCTGAGCGGGCTGGTCATCATCGTCGGCGGAGAGATCAACGCCATCATCGAGCACGCCTCCGCCGAGGGGAAAGCCAAGGGCGCGCGCGTGGCAGGCGAAGCGCCGGCGCCGCTCGAGGAGAGGCCCAGCGCCGCGCCCCCGGGCGACGCGAAGAGCGCCGCCTCCGCGGAGAGGACGCGCTTCCGCTGGTGGGCGAGGGCGCGCCGCCCGGTGCATTGAGCCGGGCGCGGCGCTGGAACAGACTGGTGGTCACCGATGCCGTCCGCCTTCGATGCCCTCTCCCAGCTCTTCCCCCTCCGCTTCGGTCAGGCGGAGGTTTCGGTGCAGGACCCGGCCGAGGCCGAGCCCCTCGCGCTCTGCCTCAGCGCTGACCCGTGGGCGCGGAGCCGGCAGACGCGACCAGCCGCTGCTTGATGGGGGCCAACCGGTCCGCGCCGATGTCGGAGCCGGTGAGCCGGTTCGCGACGATGAACTGCTCGACATGGGCAATCCGGTCCGGCGTGGCGGGGTGGGTCTGCAGCCAGGTGAGGATGCGGGGCGTGCGCCCGGACGTCGCCTCCAGCTTCTGGAAGAAGGAGATGATGCCGCGCGGGTCATAGCCGGCGGCGCTGGCGTACTTGGCGCCGTACTCATCCGCCTCCTTCTCATCCGCGCGGCTGAACGCGAGCATCGTTCCGGTCCCGGCAATCTGCGCGGCCACCTGCGCCAGCTGATTCGGGTTCTTCCCGAGGGCGAGGTTGGCCACGGTCTGCAGCCCCAGCTGATTCACCAGCTGCCGCGCCGAGTGCCGGCCGACGACGTGCCCCGCCTCGTGCGCGAGCACTCCTGCCAGCTCCGCCTCGTTCTCCGCCGCGAGGAGCAGCCCCGAATACACATAGAGGTGGCCGCCCGGCGTGGCGAAGGCGTTCACCTGCTTCGCGTCGTCAATGACGTGCACGTGCCAGCTCACGCTGGGCCGGTCCTTCTTCGCGAAGGTGAGGATCCGCGAGGTCACCTGATCCACATAGGCGGTGACGGCGGGGTCGGTGACGTAGCGGACGCCCTGCTTCTCCAATTCCTGGTGCACCTGCGCGCCCAGCTGGTTCTCCTGCTCATCCGAGACGAGCACTGAGGCCAGCGCCGTCTCCGTCTTGGCGCGCTGCGCAGCGCTGCACGCGGTGAGGCCGAAGAGGGTGGCGACCAACAGCGTCTTCACGGCAGTACCCATTCCCATGGCGTGGCTCCTTGCCGGGAAGGGGTAAGCACTCGAGCGCGGAGGGACAACCGAGCGAGCGTGAAAGTCAGAGCTGTTCAGTAGGCCAGGCGACGAACGCCCGGTGCATTGCGCCTACGCCCTGCAGGACAGACCTTCTGCCCGAGGAGGAACGCACCGATGCCACGACCCATCTGGACCGGCGCCATCAGCTTCGGCCTGGTGAACGTCCCCGTGAAGCTCTTCAGCGCCGTGTCCCAGAAGGAAGTCCACTTCCACATGCTCCACGACAAGGACGGAGCGCGCATCAAGCAGAAGCGGGTCTGCTCGGCGGACGGCGAGGAGGTGCCCTACGAGCACATCGTGAAGGGCTACGAGGTGGCCAAGGAGCGCTACGTCGCCATCACGAAGGAGGAGCTGGAGGCGTTCGACCCGAAGGCCACCAGCAGCATCGACATCGAAGACTTCGTGAAGCTGGAGGAGATTGACCCCATCTTCTACGAGTCCACCTACCACCTGGTGCCGGACAAGAAGGCCGTGAAGGCCTACGCGCTCCTCCGGGACGCGATGCAGGCGTCCGGGAAGGTGGGCATCGCCCGGATGGTGATGCGGACCAAGCAGTACCTCTGCTGTGTGCGGCCCTCCGAAGGCGGCCTGCTGCTCTCCACCATGCTCTACGCGGACGAGGTGGTTCCGCAGTCGTCGCTGGAGGGGCTGCCGGATGAGAGCGCGTCCAAGCCGAAGGAGAAGGAGCTGGAGATGGCCAAGCAGCTCATCGACACGCTCTCCGGACCCTTCGAGCCCAAGAAGTACAAGGACGAGTACCGCGAGAAGGTGCTGGCGCTGGTGGAGGCGAAGGCAGAGGGCGAAGAGATTGTCACCCCGCCGCAGGAGCAGGGCGCGGCCAAGGTGGTGAACCTGATGGACGCCCTGAAAAAGAGCCTCGCGGCGGGGGAGGTGCGGCACCGCCCGGAGGCGGCGCGCACCGCGCGGGAAGCGAAGCCGCGGGGCGCGAAGCGAGGGCACCGGTGAGCGGCGCCGTGCACGCGGGAGGCGGCTGAATGGCGGCAGCGCAGTCGGCGGAGGTGGAGGTCGCGGGGCGAAAGCTGCGCCTCTCAAACCTGAGCAAGGTGCTCTACCCGAAGGTCGGCTTCACCAAGGCGCACGTCATCGACTACTACATCCGGGTGGCGGACGCGCTGCTGCCGCACCTGCGCGGCCGTCCGCTCACGCTCAAGCGCTACCCCAATGGCGTGGAGGGCGCGTTCTTCTACGAGAAGAACTGCCCCGCGCACCGGCCGGAGTGGGTGCAGACGGCGGGTGTCTGGAGCGACCATTCGGAGCGGCAGATTGACTATTGCCTTGCCAATGACCTGCCCACGCTGGTCTGGGCGGCGAACCTGGCGGACCTGGAGCTGCACACCTCGCTCTCGGTGGCGCGGCGGCTGGACCGGCCCACCGCGGTGGTCTTCGACCTGGACCCCGGCGCGCCGGCGGCGGTGCTGGAGTGCTGCGAGGTGGCCTTGATGCTCAAGGCGCAGCTGGACGCGCTGGGGCTCAAGTCGCTGGTGAAGACCTCCGGCTCCAAGGGGCTGCAGCTCTACGTCCCGCTCAACAGCCCGGCGACGTACGACCAGACAAAGGCCTTCGCCCGGCGGCTGGCGGAGAACCTGGAGCGCCGCCACCCGGAGCAGGTGGTCTCCAACATGAAGAAGGCGCTGCGGGTGGGGAAGGTGCTGGTGGACTGGAGCCAGAACGACGAGCACAAGACGACGGTCTGCGTCTATTCGCTGCGCGCGCGGGAGACGCCCACGGTCTCTACGCCGCTGACATGGACAGAGCTGGAGCAAGCGCTGACGCGCAAGGCGCCAGACCGGCTGGTCTTCGACGCGGAGCACGTGCTCCGCCGGGTGGAGGAGAAGGGCGACCTCTTCCGGCCGGTGCTGGAGCTCAACCAGCGGCTGCCGGCCTGAGGCTATAAGCCGCTTCGTATGCCTGAATTGCCGGAAGTGGAGTTTGCGCGCCGCGCCCTCAGCCGCTGGCTTGAGGACCGGGAGGTGGTCCGCGCGCGCGCAGAAGCGAGCCGCACGTTTCGCGGGGCTTCGCCCGCGGCCTTCCAGAAAATCCGCGGGCGGCTGGAGTTCGCGGAGCGGAAGGGCAAGTACCTGATGCTGGGCTTCGGCGGCGGCCAGGGTCTGCTGGCGCACCTGGGGATGACCGGGAAGTTCGTGAAGCGGCCGGGTGGGGTGGAGGAGCCCTACAGCAGGGCGCGGCTGGAGCTGGACAGCGGAGAGGTCATCCACTTCCGCGACCCCCGCCGCTTCGGCCGGATGGAGCCGGTCCCCAACGACCAGGTCCGGCGGCTGCCCGCCATCGAAGCGCTGGGGCGGGACCCGTTCCTCGAAGGCCTCAACGGCGCGCAGCTGGCGGAGGCGGTGGGCCGGTCGCGGCAGCCGCTGAAAGTGGCGCTGATGGACCAGGGGTTGATTGCGGGTCTGGGGAACATCCACGCCGCGGAGGCGCTCTACCGCGCCAAGCTTCACCCTTCGCTGCTGCCCGGCGCCCTCGACGCCGCGCAGTGGCGCGCGCTCGCGAAGGCCATCCAGACCACGCTGGCGTTCGCGCTGAAGGCAGAGGGGGGCTCCGAGGAGATTGACTACGTCGAAGAGCCCGGCGCGCCCAACCCCTTCCTCGTCTACGGCCGCGTCGGAGAGCGCTGCCGCCGGTGCGGCGCCGCGTTCGCCTCCTTCCCCCAGGGCGGACGGACCACGCACTACTGCCCGGGGTGCCAGCCGGCGCCCGCGCGCCGTCGCCGCCGTGGTTAACTCGCGCCATGACCGTGAAAGCCAAGGGCCTGGACCATGTCGCCATCGCCGTGAAGGACCTGGACAAGGCCATCGCCATCTACCGGGACGCGTTGGGCCTGGAGCTGGCGGAGATTGAGGAGGTCCCCTCGGAGCACGTGCGCACCGCCATCTTCGGCCACGGCATGGGACGGGTGGAGCTCATCACCCCCACGCGCTCGGACACCGGGGTGGCGCGGTTCCTGGAGAAGCGCGGCGAGGGGCTGCACCACATCTGTCTAGAGGTGGAAGACATCGCGGCGGCGATGGCCGAGCTGCGCGCCCGGGGGGCTCCGTTGATCGACGAGGTCCCAAAAGTGGGCGCCGGCGGGGCGCGAATTGCGTTCATTCACCCCAAAGGCACCGGCGGGGTGCTCACCGAGCTGCGCCAGGGCCCCAAGCGCGGAGAGTGAATTCGCAGACGACGGATTCAACTGCGCCACGCCTTGGGTGTTCTGGGCGTTGACAGTAGAGGTGCGCGTGCTTAAGTGCGCGCCCTTCCAAAGCGGCACGTACACCGGAGACCTAGAGTTATGGCCAAAGTCTTATGGGCGGCAGCGCTCATCACCACCGCCACGGCCCTTGCTCAGGCTCCGTCGAAGACACCGCCTGCTGCGAACCCGCCCGCAGCTGCGACGAAGCCCGCGCCCGCCGCTGCCGCGCCACAGAAGGCCGCGACGCCCGCAGCCACGCCGCCCGCGCCCGTTCAGGCCTCGCCTGCGCAGCCCGCCGCCGCCACGCCCGCGCCGGCCGCGGACACCGAGGAGGTCCGCCGCGAGGTGGACGTGAAGGTGGAGAAGGCGAAGAACGAGATGCGCGATGAGATCCGCGCGCAGCTGGCCACGCAGTCAGCGGCCACCGGTTGGAACGAGGAGTGGGTGGAAGAGCGGCGCAAGCTGGAGCTGCTCTCGCTGGACGGCTACTTCCGCTCCCGCCCGGACCTGTTCCACAAGTTCGACCTCGGGCGCTTCCAGAACCCGGACCCCTCGGGGAACTACCTCTGGCCGGTGTCGCCCACCACGCCGGGGGAGCGGACCTGGGCCGGCGTGAACATGCGGCTGCGGCTGGAGCCGACGCTGAACATCTCTGAAGAGGTCCACATCCGGATGCAGGTGGACGCGCTGGACAACGTCATCTGGGGCTCCACGCCCGAGTACGCGTTCTCCCGCACCAACCGGGACCAGTTCTCGCTGTTCTCCGAGTCGCAGGTCCCCCCGCGCTCCGCCATCAACTCCATCACCGACTCCATCATGGTCCGCCGCGTCTACGGCGAGGTCAGCACCCCCGTCGGCATCCTCCGCTTCGGCCGGATGGGGTCGCAGTGGGGCCTGGGGATGGTGAACAACGACGGCAACTGCCTGGACTGCGACTACGGCGACACGGTGGACCGCGTGATGTTCGTGGCGGAGCCGCTCAAGGGCTTCTACGTGACGCCCATGCTGGACTTCAACGTCGAGGGGCCCACCAGCGCCGTCGTCAACACCCAGGGCCAGCCGTTTGACCTCTCCAACAGCGATGACTCGCACAGCTTCATCCTGGCCATCGCCCGGCGCGACACGGAGCAGGAGGCCAAGGCGAAGCTGGAGAACAACCAGTCGGTGTTCAACTACGGCCTGCGTCTCACCTACCGCACCCAGCGCAACGACGCGGTCAGCTACTACAACACCCCGTTCACCGGCGAAGGCGGAGACCGGACGGACATCGCCGGCGGCATCGTCCAGCGCGGCGGCACCATCGTGGTCCCGGACGTGTGGCTGAAGTTCGAGCGCAAGGACTTCCGGATTGAGCTCGAGGCGGCGGTGGTCATCGGCAGCATCGGCAACCGGGCCATCTCCGCCATCAACAATGAGAACGTCACGGAGAACCAGGCGCTCAGCATCTTCCAGTACGGCGGCGTCCTTCAGGGCGAGTACCGCCTGATGAACAACGCCCTGCGCATCAACCTCGAGTTCGGCATCGCCTCAGGCGACACCGCGCCGGGCTTCGGCAACCGCCCCAACGCGGTGGTCCGCCGGGACGCGACCGGGAAAATCATCGCCGCGGGTGAGCCTCAGGCGGGCAACATCGAAGGGCCGCAGTACAACTGCAACGCGGATGGCTGCAGCGACTCCACCATCAACAACTTCCGCTTCAACCGCGACTACCGGATTGACCTGATTCTCTTCCGCGAGATTCTGGGCGGCATCACGGACGCGATGTACTTGAAGCCCAGCGCCAGCTACGACCTGGTGGACGGGTTCCGGCTCTACGCGGCGGTCATCGGCGCGAAGTCGATGTACGCGGCGTCCACGCCCAACCAGCTGGACAGCATCCTGGGCCTGGAGCTGGACGTCGGCGCCCGCTACGAGACGGAGGACGGCTTCATCGCGGCGTTCTCCTGGGGCGTGTTCTTCCCGCTCGGCAAGGGGCTGAGGTCGTCGAACGAGCTGGCGCCGGACCTGGAGACTGCGCAGGCGCTGCGCGCCCTGGTCGGCATCAAGTTCTGATGGCGGTGAGGGCAGCGCTGCTGCTGAGCGTTCTGGCGGCACTCGCTGCCTGCGGGGTGAGAGGCCCGCCTCGGCCCCCGCGGACGTCGGAGCCTCCGCCGGTGGTTGTCGATGCCGGCTGTGAGGGCTGCGCGGTGAGCCCGTGACAACCCGTTTGTGTGTCGCGCCTTCAGGCGCCACCCCCGTTCGCCTCGAGCGTTGCGCCGTCAGGCGCATAGTCGAGAGGTGGCGCAGACCCACGCACCGCACCTTGCCGGTGTGCTTCGAGCAGAGCGAAGCGGCCCATGAGCCAAGCTTCGGCAGCACTGCCGACGTCTCGACTATGCGCCTGACGGCGCAACGCTCGACGCGAACGGGGGATGCGGGGCCCTTTGAGCTGTTCGCGCTTCCTCTTCACCGGACCCCTGAATGACCGGCTTCACCTTCGTTAAAGGCACCCTCAGCGCAGACGGCGTCCCTCTCCCCCGAATCGCCGAAGAGCAGGGCACTCCGACCTACGTCTATTCCGCGAGCCTCCTTCGAGAGAGCTTCGTCGCCCTCGACGAAGCCTTCACCGGCGTCCCGCACCTCATCTGTTACTCCGTCAAGGCCAATCCGAACCTGGCGCTCCTGCACCTGTTCGCAGGGCTGGGTGCGGGTTTCGACATCGTCTCCGGCGGCGAGCTGCGCCGCGTGACGCAGGCGACGGGCCCCTCCACTGCGAAGAAGGTGGTCTTCGCCGGCCTGGGCAAGACGAAGGACGAGATGGCGCTGGCCCACAAGGCCGGCATCCTCCTCTTCAACGTGGAGAGCGCGGAGGAGCTGCTCGTCCTCGACGAAGTCGGTCGCGCAGTGGGACGCCCGGCGCCGTTCGCCTTGCGGGTCAATCCGGACGTCAACGCGCGGACGCACCGCTACATCTCCACCGGCCTGAAGACCTCCAAGTTTGGCGTCCCCTTCGAGGAGGCGGCGGCGCTCTACGCGAAGGGCCGCACACTGCGCGGCGTGCAGGCGCTCGGCGTGGACTGCCACATCGGCTCGCAGCTGACCGACGCGGCGCCCATGAAGGCCGCGCTCACCAAGGTGTCTTCGCTCTACCGCGGCCTCAAGGCGAAGGGCCTGGCCCTGCAGTACCTCGACATCGGCGGAGGGCTGGGCATCCGCTACCGCGACGAAGCGCCCCCCACCGCGCGCGAGTACGCCGCCGTCGTCCGCCAGGCCACCGCGGAGACAGGCGCCACGGTAGTGATTGAGCCGGGGCGCTCGCTGGTGGGCAGCGCGGGGCTCCTCTTGGCGCGCGTGCTCTACCGCAAGCGCACCCCGGCGAAGACCTTCGTCGTAGTCGACGCGGGGATGAACGACCTGCTCCGGCCGGCGCTCTACGAGGCGCACCACGAGGTCCTCCCGGTGCGGAAGGGCGGCGGCCGCGCCATGGAGGTCGACGTCGTGGGCCCGGTCTGCGAATCCGCCGACGTGCTGGCGCATGGGCGCAAGCTGCCGTTGCCCAAGGCGGGGGACCTCTACGCCCTGATGAGCGCCGGTGCCTACGGCATGTCCATGGCGTCCAATTACAACTCGCGCCCCAGACCTTGCGAGGTGTTGGCGGACGGACGGAGCTACCGGGTCATCCGGGCGCGCGAGCCCGTGGAGGCGCTCTGGCGCGGCGAGACGGTCTGAGGGCGGATCCTCTATAGTGCCCCGCCCTATGAAGAAGAGTTTCGAAGGATCGATGGTCGCGCTCGCAACCCCGTTCAAGGACGGGCGCGTGGATGAGGAGGCCTTCCGGGGCCTCGCGCGGCACCTGCTGGACAATGGCATCACCGGGCTGGTCCCCGTGGGAACCACCGGCGAAGCCGTGACGATGTCGCCCGCCGAGCGCGTGCGTGTGGTGCAGCTGGCGGTTCAGGAGGCCAAGGGCCGCGCGCTGGTCATCGCCGGGGCGGGCTCCAACAGCACCCAGAAGACCGTGGAGGGTGTGGCGGCGGTGCGCGAGGCGGGCGCGGACGCGGCGCTCATCGTCACGCCCTACTACAACAAGCCCACGCAGGCGGGGCTGCTGGAGCACTACCGCCAGGTGGCGCGCGCGCACCCGGGCTTTCCCCTCGTCGCGTACAACGTCCCGGGACGGACCGGCGTGGACCTGCTTCCGGACACGGTGCTGCGACTGTGCGACCTGCCCGAAGTGGTCGCGCTGAAAGAGGCCACCGGCAGCATGATTCGCGCGGTGGAGCTGGTGGAGCTGTGCGGCACCCGGCTGTCGCTGCTCTCCGGCGATGACTTCACCATCTTGCCGTTCATCGCCTGCGGCGGCCGAGGCGTCATCTCCGTCTCCGGCAACGTGGCGCCCAAGCTCCTCAGCGAGCTGGTGCAGCAGGCCCGCGCGGGGAACCAGGCCAAGGCGCTGGAGCTGCAGGTCAAGCTGAACCCGCTGCACCGGCTCCTGTTCATCGAGTCGAACCCCATCCCAGTGAAGAGCGCGCTGCACTTCATGGACAAGGCGGGGCCGGAGCTGCGCGCGCCGCTGGTGCCGATGGCGCCGCAGAACGCCGCGAAGCTGAAGGAAGAGCTCGCGCGGCTCGGGCTCCTGTGAGCGCGGCGGCCACCGGCGTCGTCATCACGGGCGTCACCGGGCGGATGGGGAGCACGCTCGTCCGCGTGGTGACCGACACGCCGGGCCTCAAGGTGGTGGCCGGCACGGAGCGCCCGGGCTCCTCCGCGCGCGGGCAGGACGTCGGCGCGGCGGCGAAGCTGGGCGTGGCGCTGCAGGCGCAGGTTCACGAGGAGCTGGCCGCGGCGCTCGCGGGCGCGGCGGTGGTCATCGACTTCACCAGTCCGGAGGCCAGCTGCGCGCACGCGAAGGTCTGCGCCGAGCGCGGGGTGGCGATGGTCATCGGCTCCACCGGCTTCACCCCCGAAGCGAAGGAGAAGGTGCGGGAGGCGGCCGCGCGGATTCCCATCGTGCTGGCGCCGAACACCTCCGTCGGCGTGAACCTCGTCATCCGGATGGCGGGAGAGCTCGCGCGCTGGCTGGGCGAGTCCTACGACGTGGAGATTGTGGAGGCGCACCACCGGATGAAGAAGGACGCGCCCTCGGGCACCGCGCTCCGGTTGGCCGAGGAGGTGGCCGCGGCCACCGGGCGCACGCGCGAGCACTTCCGGCTGGCCCGCGAAGGCCAGGTGGGGGAGCGTCCGCGCGGAGAGATTGGCGTGCAGACGCTGCGCGGTGGCGACGTCGTCGGAGAGCACACGGTGTTCTTCTTCGGCGACGGGGAGCGGGTGGAGTTGACCCACCGGGCCACCAGCCGGGACCAGTTCGCCCGCGGCGCGGTGCGGGCGGCGCGCTGGGTCGTCCAGCAGTCGCCCGGGCTCTACGACATGATGGACGTGCTTGGGCTCAAGGACGGGCGATGAAGCTCTGCCGGTTTCTCCACGAGGGCAACGAAGTCTACGGCGAGGTTGACGGGGACCGCGTCACCCGGCTCATCGGCGCGCCCTGGTCCGGCATCCGCCGCGAGGGCGTCCCCCAGCCGCTGGCGGACGTGCGGCTGTTGGTGCCCAGCGCCGCGTCGAAGGTGGTGGCCGTCGGGCAGAACTACCGGAAGCACGCCGAGGAGATGGGCAAGCCCATCCCCGCGGAGCCGCTCATCTTCCTCAAGCCCTCCACCGCGTTGAACGCCTCCGGCTCGCCCATCCTGCTGCCGCGGGAGAGCCAGGAGGTCCACCACGAAGCGGAGCTCGCGCTGGTGATTGGCCGCCCGCTTTACCGGGCGAGCGAGCGCGAAGCTGCGGAGGCCCTGTTCGGGCTGACGTGTTTCAATGATGTGACCGCGCGAGACATCCAGCGCCGTGAGGTTCAACACACCCGCGCCAAGGGTTACGACACCTTCGCCTGTGCGGGCCCCTGGATGGTCACCGGCCTGTCGCCCGCGGACCTTCGCGTGCAGTGCCGCGTGAACGGCGTCACCCGGCAGGACGGCCGCACGTCCGACATGATTTTCCCGCCTGCTCGGCTGGTCTCCTTCATCTCCCACATCATGACCCTGCTGCCGGGGGACCTCATCAGCACGGGCACGCCGTCGGGCGTCGGCGCGCTCAAGGCGGGCGATACAGTCGAGGTCGAGATAGAGGGAATCGGAGTGCTCGCCAACCCGGTTCAGCTGCCGTGAATGGAACGGTCTACATCGGCCTGGGCTCCAACCTGGGTGACCGGGAGGGGACGCTCCTGGCCGCGCTCACCGCGCTCGGGCGGATTGACGCCGTGGCGGTGGTCCGCAGCTCCTCGCTCTACGAGAGCGCGCCGGTGGGGCCGCCGCAGCCGCGCTACCTGAACGCCGTGGTGCAGCTGGACTGTCAGCTCTCGCCGCGGCAGCTGCTCACCATCCTGAAGCAGATTGAGCGGGACCTGGGGCGCACGCCGTCCAACCGCTGGGGCCCGCGGCCCATCGACCTCGACATCCTCCTCTGGCAGGACCGCCTCGTCGCGGACCCGGACCTTCAGGTCCCGCATCTGGAGTTGCACAACCGCCGCTTCGCGCTGGAGCCGCTCTGCGAGCTCGCGCCGGAGGTGGAGCACCCGGTCCTCGGCCAGACCGTTCAGGCGCTGCTGCGCCAGCTGAAGCACCAGGACGTCACCCGCCTGGACTCCGTGAAGTGGCCGGACGCCCCCCTCGCCGAAGGCGAACCATGACGCCCCACGCAGTGCTCGTGCGCCGAACAGGTTACCTCCCCCGCTTTGCCGGTTGCGTCCTTTGCCTGCTCTGGACGGGCGCTGCCTTCGCGCAGGGCAACGCGCCGCCGCTGGGCCCGGGTGCGGAGGAGAAGCCGCTGCCGCCGAACCACCCGCCCATGCAGGCGCCGCCGCTGGGGCCGGGTGGGGAGAAGCAGCCGTTGCCGCCGAACCACCCGCCGACGCAGGCGCCGCCGCTGAGCGGTGCGCCGGGCGACGGCGAGGACCTGCTCAAGCGGGTGGACGCGGCGGGGGACCTCTCCGGCAAGGAGAAGACCTTCGAGGTGGCCGCGGCGCTGGGCAAGCTCTACTACGGCCGCGCGCGCTACGCGGACTCCGCCAAGGCGCTGGCGGAGGCAGAGGAGAAGGGCGAAGAGGCGCGGGCGCTCTTCCTCGCGCAGCGGAAGAAGGCGGGCGCGCTGTCCTCCCCGGAGGAGGCGGGTTGCCCGGCGCCGGGCGCGGGCTCCGCGTACCAGGTGCTGCTGACCGCGGCGAAGGAGAAGGCCAAAGCCGGTCAGGCGAAGTCCGCGGCCACCTGCGCGCGGGTCGCGCTGGACGCGGTGCTGGAGGTGCAGGAGCTGCGCGCGCGCAACGCCATGGTGAGCGGAGACCCGGCCGGCGCGCTCAAGTCGTACGACCGCATCCTGGAAGTGGACGACGCGCACGCGGCGGCGCTCTTCGGGCGCGGGGCTGTGCTCCTGGAGACGAAGGGCGATGACCTCAAGGCGCTGGGAGAGACCAAGCGCAGCTGGACGAAGTACCTGGCCTCACACCCCGCCGGGGCGCGCGCTGCCGCGGTGAGGTCGCTGCTCGGCCAGGTGGAGGTGCTGCTGGCGGCGGGCGGGACCACCAAGCTCGCTCAGAAGCGGGCCGAGGACGCGCACCTGGCCGCGGCGAAGTTGCCGAAGGCGGTGGCGCCGCCCACCCTCACGCCCCAGATGATGGAGGCGGTGCAGAACACGGAGCGCACGCCGGAGCTGGAGCAGGGCCTGGCGAAGCTGGTGGAGGAGGGCGAGGAGCACCTGGCCCGGCAGCGGTTCCAGGATGCGCTGGACGTCTACAAGCGCGTCGTCCCGTTCCAGCCGCAGAACAGCCGCGCGCAGGCGGGCATGGCGTGGGCCCTCGTCGGTCTCAACCGCCAGCCCATGGCGGACCGCGTCTGGTCCGTCGCCGTGGGCACGGATGCCTCCGCAGTGGACCGGCTGGGCGATGTGCTGCTGACCAAGGGCGACGCCGCGGGGGCCAAGTCGCTGTGGACCAAGCTGTCCGCCAGCGCGCCGGCGTATGCAGAGAAGCTGAAGTCCAAGCTGCAGTAGGCAGCGACTTCAAACGGGAGTCCCCCCGTGCTGCCGTAGGCAGTGGTTTCCCCCCGTTCGCGTCGAGCGTTGCGCCGTCAGTCGAGACGTCGGCAGTGCTCCCCGAAGTTTGGCTCATGGGCCGCTTCGGTCTGCTCGAAACAACCCGGCAAAGTGCCGTGCGTGGGTTTGCGCCACCTCTCGACTATGCGCCTGACGGCGCAACGCTCGAGGCGAACGTGGGGTGCGCTGTTCCTCAGGGGGCCGACGCGAACCGCGCGGTACCCTTAGAGCCCTGGTCGCAGCTGGGTGGGAACAGGTACGGGCGCGAGGACGGGCCGGCCGCCTTGCCGCCGTCGGAGCTCATCGACGCGGCCCTGCGCGAGGAGCGCCTGCATCAGCGGAGTGAAGAACGGGCCGTCGCCCACCAGGCGCACGCCCTCCGCGTCACGGCTCACCCAGCCCTGCTGCGCGAAGGCCTCCCAGAATGGCGCCAGCTCCTGCAGCAGGGGTCTGCCGAAGATGCTCTCGTACTCATGCGCGGGGAGGAACATCGACTGCATCCGCTGGAAGAGCCAGTTCAGCTTGATGTCGGCCACGTCGTGCCGGAACGCGCGCTCGACGGGGAACCGCCCCGCGTCGAGGTGGGCGAAGTAGTCCTCCACCCGGGTTGAGTTCATGTACGACCAGCCGGGGTTGGCGGGGCCGGCGGTGAACCAGCTGCAGCCGGCGAAGCCCCAGCCCCACATTTCGTATCCTTTCTCGCTGTCGGTGGAGACCACCTCGCGCAGCTGCTCCTCGAAGACATACCGGCCCGCGCCGATGGGCTGCGCGGTGTCCTCCGGCTTCTCCCAGTCATAGGCGGTGGCCTGGCGGAACCCCTGCGAGAGCAGGTACTCCCGGCCCAGGTGGTACATCTCCAGGTTCTGCTGGAGCGTTGGCAGCGTGTCGCGGTGGTTGCTGGCGAAGTCGCTGCGGCCCGCCACGTTGAGCTCGTAGTGCGTGATGTGGCGCACGCCGGTGGCGACCACCGCATGGAGGTCGCTGAGCATCTGCGACGCGGTCTGCTGGGGCCAGCCGAAGATGAGGTCGACGCTGGAGACCAGTCCCAGCGCTTCGCACCACTCCAGCGTTTGGAACACCTGCCGGGCGGACTGCTTGCGGCCGCTCAGCTTGATGAGGTGGTTCTGCAGCTGCTGCACGCCGATGCTGATGCGGTTGAAGCCCGCGGCCTTCATGGCCTCCAGCTTGGGCCGGCTGAACAGCTGGGGGATGCCCTCCAGCGTGACTTCAATGCCTGAAGGCAGCTCCCCGAAGACGCCGCGGACAATCTCCAGCAGCTGCGGATACACCTCAGCGCGGTAGAGGTTGGCGGTGCCGCCCCCAAAGTAGATGCTCCCCACGCCTGCGCGCTGGAACCACGGCTTGTAGAGCTCGCCTTCCAGGGCGAGGTAGCGCAGGTACTTCTCCAGCTGCGCCTGTCCCAGGAAGACTTCGCTGGGGAAGAGGCAGAAGCCGCACCGGTCCGGGTCTGTCGGCAGGCAGTAGGGCGTGGCGACGTACAGGCTGACCCGCTTGCGGCCGGAGTGCGCGGCTACCTGGCGCCGCTCCGCCAGCACGTCGGACAGGGCGTCCTCCTCCCAGAGGAGCGGGGAGGGGTGGCCGTGCAGCACCTTATTGCTCTGTCTTCGCCCGCGTTGGCGCCCAATGTGGGCGAGGACCTCGTCGACAGTCATCATGGTGAGCTCCTTCACTGGGTCGCGGCGGTCTGTCGGGCGAGCTCTTCAGAGAGTTCCTGGATGGTCGGGTAGTCCCAGCCGAGCGTCGGCGCGAGCTCCACCTGTAGCGCCGTCTCCAGCTCGCCCACCATCCCCATCAGCTCTCGCGAGGACAGCCCGAGGTCGACCAGCAGCTCCCGTCGCTGAACCTCGGCTGGCGGTATGCGCAGCTCTCGCCCAATCCAGACGACCAGCCAGTCGGCGATGGCCTGCGCGTTCCCTCTCAAATTCGTCTGGGTCTCCTCCCGTGCCAGCGCGCTCATGGCGCCTCAGCGGTCGCGAGCCCGCGCTCTTCGATGAACCGCACCACGTCCTCCACCCGGCGCAGGCGCCGGAGCGCGTCGTCCGGGATGGTCACGCTGAAGGCGCGCTCGAGCTTGAGGATCAACTCAGTCAGCGCGAGTGAGTCCGCGCCGAGGTCCTGTACGAACCGGGAGCCCGGCTCGATGGTTTGAGGATCGACGCAGAGGTCGGTGGCGATGACCTCACGCAACCGGAAAAACGTATCCAAACAGAGCCTCCGTGCGACGTGGGGATGCAGACGTAGCAGCGTTCAGACAGCGGGTTCAATCAGCCGTCGCATATTTTATTTGCAAAGACAGACGGTCCGCTGCGGTCGACCGCCCCCCCCGAAAAGGAGCGCTTCTTTGATGAGACAGAATTGCGTTCCAATCATGACGGACATGACGGGTCTTGGTGCGGGCTTGAGGATTGTTTCAAGCGCGCGTAGGAGAGCGCGGGATGATGAACGCGACCTCGCGCCAGCCCTCCTGCGAACCCTTCGAAGCTCCCGCGCACGTGCCGGCCCTCGTCGGCGCCAAGGTCCTCGGCCGAGAGCGGTGGGTCTTCTCCGCCGGCCTGGTGGTTCCCGTTCTGGGCGTGCTCGCCGCGCTCGCCGCGCTGCCCTGGTTGCCGCCCACTGGCTTGGACCTCGCGCTCGGCACGGGGCTCTACGTGTTCTCCATCCTCGGAATTGGTGTGGGGTATCACCGATATTTCACGCACCGTTCCTTTGAAGCCGTCCCGGTGGTGAAGGCAGGATTGGCAATTGCCGGGTGCATGGCCGCGCAGGGGCCGTTGAACTTCTGGATTGCACAGCACCGGTATCACCACCAGCACGCCGACGACGTCGCAGACATCCACACCCCGCACCACTCGGTCGGGCGGCTGGCCGGAATGTGGCACGCGCACTGCGGGTGGTTCTTCGGAGACAAGCGCGCCTCCGCCGGGCGCTACGCGCGAGACATCCTCCAGGACCGGCTGCTGGCGCGGGTGGACGCGCTCTATCCGCTCTGGCTCCTGCTGACCCTGGGCCTCCCGGCGCTTGCGGGCCTCCTGGTGGGTGGGGCTGCCGGAGCGCTGCGGGCGTTCCTGTGGGCCGGCCTCGTCCGCATCTTCTTCGGACAGCACTTCACCTACGCGGTGAACTCCATCTGCCATCTCTTCGGCACCCGGGTGTTCCGCAGCGACGACCGGAGCGTCAACAACCTCCTGCTCGCATTGCCCACCCTCGGCGAGTCGCTCCACAACAGCCACCACGCCTTTCCCAGCAGCCCGCGGTTCAGCTTCCGCCCCTTCGAGGTGGACCTCTGCTGGGGCTTCATCCGGCTGCTCACCTGGCTGAAGCTCGCCTCGAGGGCGAAGGTGCCCTCGCAGGACGTGCTCGACGCCAAGCGACTGGCCTGAGGGCGCGCATCAAGCCGCCTGCGCCCGCGCCTTGAGCCACGTCACCAGCCGCGGCCACACCTCCTCGCGCGCCCGGCGGCTGGCGATGAGGCGTGCGTGCGTGTAGTCCTCGCCAAACCCGGTTGCCGTCCCGCACTGGAGGTGCTGCTTGTCCGTGGAGCCAAGCGCGTCGCACAGGCGCTGGCAGCCGGTGACCGGGGCGATGAAGTCATCCCCCGCGCCGGAGATGCACAGCGCTGGCAAGTGAAGGTCCTTCAGCGCTGCGAGGTAGTCGAAGCCGTCCCGCCCCCGCCAGCGCCCGCTCCAACTCCAGCCGAACCACTGGTTCATCGCCACGCCAAACTCATTCTCAGGCCCCAAACGCAGCAGCCGACCGGGCAGGTGACCGAGCGCGGCGGTGATGAGTCGGCCGATGACAATCTGGGCCCGACCCTTCAGCGTCCGACCCGCGTCCGTCGCCTGGCTGGCGAGCGCCACCAGTCCGGCCACCTCCTCCCGTGCGGCCCGCGTCCGCGCCAGGTGCATCAAGGCCAGCAGCGCGCCTCCGCTGTGGGCCACCCAGAGGGCCTGGCGTTGTCCGGTGAGCTGCCGCACGGCGGCCAGCGCCGCCGGCACATCGCACCCGCTCAGGTCCTCGAAGTCCGGCTGCCTCTGCGGCGCGCTGCTCTGGCCGTGTCCCTGCCACTCCAGGACAAAGCAGTCGAAGCCCTCCAGCGCCAGCGTCTGCGCCAGCACCGAGCAGACCTGGGCATTGGAGAACGTCCCGTGCGTGAGGATGACCGGCGGGCGGTAGCGGACGCTCCCGGAAATGCGGTGCAGCGCCAGTACCAGGCCGCCTGCGGCAGGGATGGCCAGCGACTCGCGGCGCAGCGGGGCCACCGGCGGCGCCCACGCGCCGAGTGTAGCCGTTTCATTCAGGGGACGAATTTCCAATGCATCAATGCCTGGCATCTTCTCACGGCCTTTCGAGATCTGATGACATTGTTATCAGGTCTCTCGTGCAGCTTTGACACGGTTCAAGTCCAGCCCGAGTATGCGCCGGATGTACGAGAGCACGCGTGAGCTCGAACGCTTCCTGGGAAATCCCTACGAAGGCCGCGGCGCCTTCTCCTTCGCGCGGGCGATGGCGCACGACGAGGCGGAGACCTTCCCTGAGGAGGGCTGCGCGCTGCTTGATGACTGGGGCCTTCACCGTTTCTACGTGCCGGCGCCGCTGGGCGGCGCGCTCGCCTCCTTCCAGGAGCTGGCCTCCCTGACTCGTGCCGTCGCCCGAAGGGATCTTACGCTTGCCATCGGACACGCCAAGACGCTCCTGGGCTGCATCGCAGCCTGGGTGGGCGGGAGCCCCGCGCTGCAGCGGCGGCTGGCGGACCGCGTCCTCGCGGGGGCGCCGGTGGCCCTGGGGTTGACCGAGCGCGCGCATGGGAGCGATCTCCTGGCCACGGACACGGTCGCCCGCCCGGCGACGGGCGGCGGTTACGCGCTGAGCGGCGAGAAGTGGCTCATCAACAATGGCACCCGCAGCCGCTTCGTCACCGTGCTGGCCCGCACCGGCGACCGCGGGGCGCCCAGGGACCTCTCGCTCCTGCTGCTCGACAAGGAGGGCCTCCCCGAGGGAGCGCTCGAGGTCCTGCCCAAAATCCGGACCCACGGCATCCGCGGGGCCGACATGAGCGGGTTCACCCTGCGCGAAGCGCCGGTCCCCGCGGACGCAGTCATCGGCGAGCCGGGCGGCGGCCTTGACCTGATGCTCAAGGGACTGTTCGTCACCCGATCGCTGATAGGCAACCTCTCCCTGGGCGCGGCGGACACGGCGCTGCGCGTGACCCTGGACTTCGCGCGGACGCGCCGCCTGTACCGCGGCGCCATGCTCGACCTCGCCAACGTTCGGGCGGACCTCGCGGGAGGCTTCGCTTCGCTGCTGGCCGCCGAGTGCACCAGCCTGTGCGCCAGCCGCGCCATCCAGTTTCTGCCGGAGCAGCTGGCCGTCGTCTCCGCGGTGGCGAAATACGTCGTGCCGACCGCCATGGAGGCGCTGCTCCAACGGCTCTCCACCGTGCTGGGCGCCCGGCACTACCTCCGGGAGGGGCACGCCGGCGGCATCTTTCAGAAGATGCTGAGGGACAATTCGCTGACCAGCCTGTTCGACGGCAGCACGGCGGTGAACCTCTCTGCCATCGGCCTCCAGCTGCCGGAGCTCGCGCGCGAACGCCACCGGGTGGAGCCGGCGCCCGCCGCGCTGTTTGACTTGCAGGCGCCGGTGCCGCGCTTCGCCCCGGAGCGCATCTCTCAGGTCAGCCGTGGGCGGGACAGCGTGCTGGTCGCTGGCGCGTCGCTCTGCCGCCGCCTGCGCGAAGCGCCTCCGGACCTCTCGCCCGACACGCGCGAGCTCCTGCGCACCTGTGCCGAGCGCCTGCTCCGGGGCGTCGCGACGCTCGACGCGGAGGTGGCGCAGCTCGCTCGCGAGTCGCGACGGAGCCTGGTGGAGTCGCCCGCGCTCTTCGACCTTGCAGCGCACTACGCCCGGCTCCACGCCGCCAGCGCCTGCCTCTGCGTCTGGGACGCCAACCGTCACGCCGACTCGTTCCTCGGGGCAGGGGACTGGCTCGCCGTTGCCCTGGCGGGGCTGCTGCACGCCGGCCGGCCACCGGCGCCGGTGCTTGAGCGCGTCCTGGACCGGCTCTTGGCGCTGCACGAGCAGGACGCTGCGTTCTCGCTCACTCTCGGAAGTGATTGAGCCGCCGCGCACGACTCACCCCCAAAAGAGGGGGACGAGCTCGCCTTGCTCCACCAGCCGCCGGCAGCGCTGGCGCTGCACCTTCCCGGAGGTGGTCTTCGGCACCTCGCCAGGGCGCGCCAGCAGGACGTGGGCCAGCCGGAAGCCGAGCTCGCCCGCCACCGCCGCGCGCAGGGCGGACGCGATGGCGGGGCCGTGCTCCGCATCGTCAAGCCGGCGCACTTCCGCCACCAGGCACACCTCCTCCTGGTCCTCGCCGTCCAGCGCGAAGGCCGCCAAACAGGAGGGCCGCACCTGGTCACTCACCATCTCGCAGAGTGACTCCACGTCCTGCGGATAGACGTTGCGGCCATCCACCAGCAGCAGGTCCTTCACCCGGCCGCACACGTACAGCTCTCCGGCGACAAGGCTGCCCAAGTCTCCGGTTCGCAGCCAGCGGCCTTCCCGTCCCTGGAGCGTGGCGTGGAAGGTCTCCTGTGTCTCCGCCTCGCGGCCCCAGTAGCCGGCCGCCACGCTCGGGCCCTGGAACCAGATTTCTCCCACCTCGCCCTCGGCGCGCTGCACGCGGCGGTCCGCGTCCACAATGGCCACGCGGTGTCCGGGGATGGGCTGGCCGCAGGAGACCAACGTCGTCGCCGCGCCCAGGCCCGCCGGGAGAAGCCTGCGCTCTGCCAGCGCCGCGCGGTCCACCGCCCACGTCACGGGGGGCCGTTCCCGCGCGGCCACGCTGACGATGAGCGTCGCCTCCGCCAGGCCGTACACCGGCTGGAGGGCCTCGGCGCGCAGGCCGCACGGCCGCAGCGCCTCCGCGAAGCGCGCCAGGCTCTGCGCCCGCACCGGCTCCGCGCCGTTGTAGATGCGCCGCCAGCAGCTCAAGTCGAGCTCCGCCTTGTGCGCCTCCGTCACCCGCCGCGCGCAATGGTCAAACGCGAAGTTGGGGGCGCCGCTGGCCTGTGCGCGGACGTGGGAGATGGTCTGCAGCCACCGCCACGGCCGCTGCACGAACGCCACCGGCGGCATCAGCCAGGCGGTGCCGCCGCAGTACAGGAACGCGAGCGTGTGGCCAATCAAGCCCATGTCGTGGTGCTGCGGCAGCCAGCTCACCGTCCGCAGCGTGTCGCCCGGCTCCACCACGGGCAGGTGCATCGTCTCCGCCATGGCGCGCAGGTTGGCTAGGAGGCTCCCGTGCGTGACGATGACGCCCTTGGGGTTGGCGGTGGAGCCGGAGGTGTACTGGAGGAACGCGGTCTGCCCCCGGTCCGTGGGGACGAGCTCCGCGGGCGGTAGGGTGTCCAGCGGCAGCCCGTCGGTGTTCAGCCAGCGGCGCCCGTCCAGCTCTGCCTTCCCGTCGAGCCGCGCGCGGACCGCCTGGTGCTGGCGCTCGGTGCTGAGCACCACCGCCGCGTCGCAGTCGGAGGCGACCGCATGGAGGCGGGAGAGGGAGCGCTGCGTGGAGACCGGAACCGCCTGCAGGCCCGCGTAGAGGCAGGCGAAGAAGGCGACCGTGAAGTCGAGCCCCGGTGGATAGAGCAGCAACGCCCGCGCTCCCAAGGGGTGCTGTTCGCGCAGGAGCCCGGCGAGGGCCCGTGCGCGGCGGTCCAGCTGGCCGTAGGTGAGGCGCTCCGTCTCCGTCTCGCCGTCCGCCAGGAAGACGAACAGCGGCAGCGCACCGTGGGCCCGGCTCCGGTCGGCCAGCACCTCGCCCAGAGAGGTGGCGCCGGGGTCAGGCAGCCACATGGGCGTGCTCCCCGAAGACCAGCGCGGTGTTCGTCCCTCCGAACCCGAAGGAGTTCGAGAGCGCGTAGGGCGTGTGCTGCGCCCGGGCCGCGCCTGGCACGAAGTCCAGGTCGCAGTCTCTGCCGGGCTGCACCAGGTTGGCGGTGGGCGGCAGCTGCCCGTCCCGCACCGCAAGGGCGGCGAGCGCGGCCTCGACCGCGCCGGCGGCGCCCCCGAGGTGGCCGAGCATCGACTTCGGAGCGCTCACCGGAATGCCGTCCGCATGCTCGCCGAAGACGCCGCGGATGGCGCGCACCTCGTTGATGTCCCCGAGCGAGGTGCTGGTGGCGTGGGCATTGATGTAGCGGATGTGCGAGGGCTCCACCCCCGCATCGCGCAGCGCCCGGCGCATGGCCCGCTCCGCGCCGTCCTGGGTGGGTTGGGTGAGGTGGAAGGCGTCGTTGGACGCGCCATAGCCGAGCAGCTCGCAGCAGATGGGCGCCCCGCGCGCCAGCGCCCGTTCGCGCTCCTCGAGGATGAGGACGCCCGCGCCTTCGCCCATCACGAAGCCCGCGCGGTCCTTGTCCCAGGGCCGGGAGGCCTTCTTCGGAGAGCCGTTCTCCAGCGAGAGCGCCTTCATCGCGTTGAAGGCTGCGATGCACAGCGGAGAGACCCAGGCCTCGGTCCCGCCGGCGACCATCAGGGACGCGTCGCCGCGCTGGATGGCTCGCATCCCTTCGCCGAGGGCGTGAGCCCCGGAGGCGCAGGCGCTGTTCACCGTGAAGCACGCGCCGCGCAGCCCCAGACGGATGCCCACCTGCGCCGCGCTCATGCTCGCCGCCGTCAGAGGGAGCAGATACGGCGAGAGGGTGCGGGCGCCTGCCTCCGCGAGCTCGCGGAAGGCGCCTTGCAGCACGTCCATCGCGCCCATCGACGTGCCGAGGATGCAGCCCGCGCCATTGGCCTCCTCCACGGTCAACGTGCCCAGCCCCGCGCCGGACCAGGCAAGGAGGCTGGCGCCGAGGGCGAACTCGATGGCGCGACTCATCTCCCTCCGCTTGCGCGGCTCCACGAACGCGGCCGGGTCCCAGCCCTTCACCTCGCCTGCGAAGCGGGTGGCCAGGCCTTGCGTGTCGAAGCGCTCGATGGACGCGATGCCGCTACGGCCTTCGAGGAGCGCTCGCCAGGTGACGTCGGTCCCCACGCCGCAGGGTGTGACAAGCCCGATGCCGGTAATCACCACGCGGCGTTCTGCGCGGTCGCCCCTTGAACCCCTGTTCACAGATGTCTCCGGCAAGAAAGCAGGTTGAAGTAGCACCAGCAGGCGATTGCTTGCAACAATTCACAAATATTCTGTCTTGCGTGATAGCTGCTGTTCCGGGTCTGTATTGTCGTGTTGTCTGATTTGACAGGACGCTGTCTGGGTATTGCTCGAAGAGAGGAGTCCCGGGTGAGGTTGTTTCAGGGTTGTGACAGTACGCTCCGGAAGCCGACGCTCCCGGCGGCGTGGTACGAGAAGTCCGCGCTGGGGACCGCGTGTTTCATCGCGTACGCCACGGCGCTGTATCTTGGCTGCGCCCTGCTCTTCGCGTGGGTCGTCTCCTCGTCGGGCTGGCCTCTGGCGGTGCGGGTGGTGGCGGGACTGCCCCTGGCGCTGCTCTCGGGCCAGGGGCTGCACCTGCTGGGTTGGGCGGGGCACGACGGCTTCCACTTCAACTTGCACCGCAACCGCAAGGTGAGCGCGACGCTCGGGCTGATCACCGCGTCCGCCATCGCCGGCTTCATGCAGGTGGGCCTGGCCGTCTCCCACTGGAACCATCACCGCGACACCAACCGCGACGGGGACCCAGACCTGGACCTGTTCGGCCCGCAGAGGACGCTCTTGTCCCGCATGTTCGCCCTCCGCGCCCGGAACAACCGCGTGTATCTCCAGAACACCTTCGCGGCCATCCGAGGGCAACCGCTCGCCCGCTACAAGGAGTCGCTCCCGTTCTCACGCGAAGTGACGCGGCGGTTTGCGCTCCTCAATGTGGCGCTCGCCGCGGCGTGGCTGGCGTTCTACGTGGCCGTCAGCGTGACCTGGCCGGCGCTGGGGCTGGGCATCCTCACCAGTCACCTCGCGCTGACCGTCTACAGCGGCCTGCGCCCGTACGCGGAGCACTCGGGCACGAAGAGCGGAGACTTTGTGGACGCGCGCACGCGGTCGCACCCCGTGTTCACCGTCCTCAACTTCGGAAACAACTTTCACCTCGAGCACCATCTGTATCCCTCAGTGCCCTGCTACCGCCTGGGCAAGGTGCACCGGCTGCTCAAGGCGTCAGGCGTGCTGGACCGCGCGGGCAGCGCGGTGGAGGGCGGCATTCTGCCGATGCTTCGCCACGCACAAGGGCAGTACGCAACGGGGGAGTGACCAGGACGAGAGAGGGCTTGAGGGCTCGCCTGTGCATCCCGGCGAGCTGTCACAAAAAAGGTGCGACGGCATTTTCGCCCGGCTGTCCAAGCCCCGTCGTGTAACCCCCTCGACTGGAGACAAGATGAAGAAGGTAGCGCTTGCTTCGCTGTGCTTCGGCTTGCTTGTTGGCTGTGGTGGACCGATGGACGACGAGGCCCCGGCCTCCGAGAGCAGCAGCGGTGTGTTGCCGGGAGATCAAATCGCAGAGAGCTCGTCGGAGCTCGTGAGCTGCCGGTACGTCTACTGGGAGTGCACCAACTCCCGCGGCACGGCCAGCTGGCACCGTGCGAACGTCTACTGGTGCTGGGACAGCCGTTACGGCCAGAGCTACGGCTGGTGGTCCCGGGCTCACACCGGAATGTCCTGCTAACGGCTCACACCCAGCGGGCGGCAAGCAGGTCCTGCACATCCAGCAGGCCCACCGGCTTGCCGTCCGCGTCTACCACCGGCAGCTGATCCACCTTCGCCTCGCGCATCATCGCGGCGGCGGTGAGGACCAACTCCTCGGGCGACACGAAGCGCGGCTGCCGGCCCATCACCTGCTTCACGGGCACGTCGAAGTTCGTCTGCCCGCGCTCCACCAGGCGGCGCAAGTCGCCGTCGGTGAAGATGCCCACCAGGCGTCCCGTGCGGTCCACGATGTTCGCGGCGCCGGGGCGGCCGGGCGTGTTGGTCATCACCACCACGACTTCCGACAGGCGCGCATCCTGGCTGACGAGCGGGTTGTTATCCCCCGCGCGCATCACCTCCTGCACGCGCATCACCGACCGGCCGAGCTTCCCGCCCGGGTGGAGCAGCGCGTACTCGGTGCTGGTGAACTGCCGGTTGCGCAGGAGCGTCATCGCCAGCGCGTCGCCGATGGCGTGCAGCGCGGCGGAGGACGCGGTGGGGACCAGGCCCATCGGGCAAGCTTCGTCGATGCGGCCGATGTCCAGCACCAGGTCCGCGCCGCGGCCGAGCGCGGACTTCGGGTCTCCGGTGATGGCGACAATCTTCGCTCCCAGGCGCCGCAGCGCGGGGAGCAGCCGGACAATCTCCTCGGTGGTGCCGCTGTTGGAGAGCGCCAGGACCACATCCTTGCGCCCCACGCGCCCCAGGTCCCCGTGCAGCGCGTCCGCCGGGTGCAGGTAGAGAGACGGGATGCCGGTGCTGGCCAGTGTGGCGGAGAGCTTCTGGGCAATGAAGCCGGGCTTGCCCATCCCGGTGACCACCACCTGGCCTTCGCAGGCGAGCAGCAGCTCCAGCGCCTGGACGAAGGAGGTGCCCAGCTTCTGGCCCACGCCCAGGATGGCGCGCGCCTCCACCTCCAGGACTTCGCGGGCGTAGTCGAGCTGGCGTGCGCCGCTGCGGCCGGTAGGGGCCGGTTTGGCGCGCGTGCGGGCGCGGGGTTTCGGTGAGAGCTCTCGAGGGGCGCGGGCCATCGTTTTTTTCCGAAGAACGACGCCTTTAGCACCTTGACGGGGTGGAGGCCATTCGCTACGGGCAGGGCAACTTTTGGAGGTCCACCCTTGAAGTTCTTCATCGACAGCGCCGACGTGAAGGAAATCCGTGCAGCCAACGAGATGGGCTGCGTCGACGGAGTGACGACCAACCCGTCGCTGCTGGCGAAGGTGGGCCGCGGGTTGGAGGAGACCATCAAGGAGATTTGCTCCATCGTCGATGGCCCCATCAGCGCGGAGGCGGTGAGCCTCGCCGCGGATGACCTCATCAAGGAGGGCCGCACGCTCGCCAAGCTCCACGACAACGTGGTGGTGAAGATTCCGATGGGCGTGGAGGGCGTGAAGGCGGTCAAGGCGCTCACCGCCGAGGGCATCCGCACCAACGTCACGCTCATCTTCTCGCCCTCGCAGGCGCTCCTGTGCGCGAAGGCCGGCGCCACCTACGTCTCCCCGTTCGTCGGCCGCCTGGATGACATCTCCGAGGACGGGATGGCGATGGTCGGCCAGCTCCTGGAGATTTACCGCGCGTACGACTTCGAGACCCAGGTCCTGGTGGCCTCGGTGCGCAACCCCGTCCACGTGGTGACCGCGGCCCGGATGGGCGCGGACGTGGCCACGCTGCCGTTCTCCGTCATCAAGCAGCTGGCGGAGCACCCGCTCACGGACGCCGGCATCAAGAAGTTCCTGGCCGACTGGGAGAAGGTCCCCAAGAAGTAGTCTGTTCGCTTCTCGCCACTGCAGCTGACGGTCCGGCCCTGGCGGCATCCGACAGGGACAGTGCTTAGCCTCCGCCACACCCCTTGGCGGATGGTGCATGGCACTGAAAGCCCACACGTTTCTCCTGATGGTCCTGGTCCCGCTCGGGGGCGCCTGCGTGAAGCAGGTCCCCAGCCCCGAGCGCGCGGACGAGGAGTGGCTGTCGCGCTACAGCGCGCAGCTGGAGTCCATCGGCTCCCGCCTGGCGAGCGCCACCGCCTGCCAGGACGTCTGTGGGCTCTCCAAGGAGGGCTGCGAGGTCTCCCGAAACCTCTGTGAGTTGGCCACGCGCCGCACAGGGCGCGAGGACTTTCAGCAGACGTGCGTGGGCTCCCAGGGGCGCTGCGCGCAGTTCAATGACCGCTGCTCGGGTTGCCAGGGATGAGGCGCGCGCTCCTCCAAGGCGGCCTCGTCCCCGCGCTGCTCCTCGCGTCCTGCGCGCACAACGAGAAGAAGGACGCGCCCATCGTCCGCCACCTCAAGGTGGAGGGCGCGAAGGCGGTCTCCGCGAAGGAGGTCAAGAAGCGCATCCTCACCACGCAGGACTCCATCATTCCGTTCTCCCGCACGCAGTACTTCGACCCGCA
The DNA here is from genome assembly GCA_044230055.1 of Myxococcaceae bacterium. Lineage (GTDB taxonomy): Bacteria > Myxococcota > Myxococcia > Myxococcales > Myxococcaceae > JBGART01. The sequence goes on from JBGART010000004.1 coordinate 92,213, forward strand.
CGTCTGGCGCACGGACTTGAAGCGGGTGGAGCGCTACTACCGCGAGCGCGGCTACTACCAGGCGAAGGTGGTGAAAGAGGAGGTCAAGCCCGCAGGCGAGAAGGGCGTGGACCTCTTGATAGAGGTGGACGAGGGCGCGCCGACGTTCCTGCGCAAGGTGGAGGTTGCCGGCTTGGAAGCGCTGGAGCCCGCGCACCGTGAAGCGCTGCTCAAGGCGCTGCCGCTGGCCGAGGGCGAAGTCTTCGTCGAGGCGCAGTGGGAGCAGCTCAAGGCGGGGTTGACCGCCGGGCTTCAGGAGCTTGGCTACGCAGAGGCGAAGGTGGAGGGCGAGGCGCAGGTGGACCTCGAAACCCGCCAGGCGGAGGTGCACGTGTCGGCACAGCCGGGCACGCGCTACCACTTCGGCGAGGTGCGCGTGCTGCCGGCGGACGAGCACCCGCGCGTAGAGGCCTGGCGCATTGCCGAGCAGGGCCACGAGGCGATTGAAGACAAGGCCTGGTACTCCAACTCCGCACGCGACGAGGCGCAGAAGCGCATCTTCCGGATGGGCGTCTTCGGCGCGGCGAAGGTCACCCCCGGAGAGGGAGACCCGAGCACGGCCACCCTCCCGCTGAACGTGGAGGTGCAGGAGGCGCCGTTCCACTCGTTCCTCGGCGGCTTCGGCGTCGGCGTGGAGGAGGCGCGCAACGACGTGCACCTCACCGGCGGGTACACGGACCGGGATTTTCTGGGCGGGCTGCGCCTGCTGGAGCTGCGCGCGACGGCGGGCTGGGCCTTCCTGCCCAACGCGTACGCGGTGGCGGCGGGAGGCGACGGCGTGGTTCGCCACGGGCCCATCGCCAAGCTCTCCGCGAACCTGTCACAGCCCCGGCTGTTCCACCCCAACATGCGGCTGGCCACCTTGCTGGAGGTAGAGCGCGGGCTGGAGCCGGCGTTCGGCTTCACCGGAGGCCGTGGCCGCATCGGCGTCTCCTGGGAGCCGTGGCCGTGGCTCAGCATCACGCCCTCGTACAACCTGGAGGTGTACCGGCTGGACTCCGGGCAGGCGGAGCTGGGCGGGCAGACGCCGGAGCTGCTCTACGGCTGCCCCACCGTCTGCGTGCTCTCCTACGTCGAGCAGACCGTCGCCATCGACAAGCGGGACCACAAGCAGGAGCCGAAGGCGGGCTACTACCTGGCGCTCTCGCTGCAGGAGGGCGGCGGCCCGCTGGGCGGCAGCTTCACCTACCTGCGCGTGACGCCCGAGGTGCGCGGCTACGTCTCCGTCCTCCCGGAGCAGCGGCTGACCTTTGCCGCGCGGGTCAAGGTGGGGACGCTCATCCCGCTCAGCGGCGATGACCTGGACAGCCCCATCGTCGCGCGCTTCTTCTCCGGCGGAAACGGCATGCGCGGCTTCAGCACGCGGCGGCTGGCGCCCATGCGGCTCATCGAGGATGACTCGCCCAGCGGGTATGAAGCGGAGGCCGTCCCGGTGGGCGGCAACGGGCTGTTCGAGGCGGCGTTCGAGACGCGCTACACCGTCATCGAGAACCTCTCGGTCGCCGCGTTTGTCGACACCGGCTTCGTCCGCACCGAGCGTATTCAGGCGGACGCGCGCTACTTCGCGCGGAACCTCCTCGTCGCGGTGGGCGGCGGGCTGCGCTACCAGACGCCGGTGGGGCCCATCCGGCTGGACTTCGCCTACCGGCCCGACATCGGCGCGCCGCTGCAGATTTACCAGCCGCCCGGTCAGAACCTCACCTACGCGAACCGGCAGGGCTGCTTTGGATTTGGAGAGGGCAACGCGGCGGCGGGCGGCGCTCCGGAGAGCCCGTGCTCGTTGCACCTGTCCATCGGGGAGGCGTTTTGAGACGCGCGCTGAAATGGGTGGCGGTGGGGTTGTTCGCGCTGTGCGCGTTCGTCGTGCTCGCGGCGGTCACTGCGGTGAGCTACCTGAGCACGAACGAGGGGAGCGAGCGGGCGCGGGCCTTCGCAATGCAAAAGGCGAACGAGGCGCTCTCGGGCACGCTCACCGTCGGCGCTCTGCGCTTCGGCGGGAACCGGTTGGTGCTGCAGGACGTGGTGCTGCTGGACCCGGCGGGCGAACGCGTCGCCTCGGTGGAGACGCTGGATGTACGCGTGGCGTTGAGCGCGCTGGTGCGCAAGACCCTTGAGATTTCCGCGCTTGAGGTGCAGCAGCCGCAGCTGTTCCTGGTGCAGGACGCGGAGGGTTCCAACCTCTCGCGCGCGTTGGCGCCGCGTTCGCCGCAGGAGCCCAAGCCGAAGGAGGACAGCGGGAAGAGCCCCTTCGGCCTGGTCGTCGAGCGGCTGCTGATTGACCGCGGGTTGCTCTCGATTGACCAGCCAGAACGGCAGACGCGGGTGGAGGCGCTGCACCTGGAAGGTTCCCTCTCGGCCGGGGAGGAGCTCGAAGCGGCGCTGAAGCTCACGGCGGCGATGAAGGCGCCGCTCAAGGGGCCCATCGCGGTTTCCATTGAGGGGTCGAAGCGCAGCCTGACGATGCGAGCGGACGCGGTGGGAGCGAAGCTCCGGGCGCGGGCGCAGCTCGAGGCGTCTGCGGTCACGTTGGAGACGCTCGAGCTGCCGGCGGACCTGATTCGCGCTTTCGTGCCCAGCTATCCGCTCCTCCCGCCGCTGGTGGTCCGTGGAACCGCGAGCCGCGCGAAGGAGGAGCTCACCGCGGACCTTCACCTCGGCGCTGCCTCCGCGAAGGTGTCCGCGGCCGGGACGTGGAACCTCGCGGCGATGCGCTCTCCCGGCGTCGTCGTGAAGGTGAGCGACGTGAACCTGGAAGAGCTGGTGGCGAGCGGGCCCGCATCGCGCCTGGCGCTGGAGCTGCGGGCGCGCGGGGGCGGGAAGAGCCTGGAGACGGCGGAGGGAGAGCTGCACGTCACTGCGCCGAGCGCGCCGGTGGCGGGCTCCGCGTTCGGGCCGGTGGAAGTGCACGCGGCGGCGGACCGGGGCACCTTCACGCTTCGCCAGTTGCTGGCGGTGCTCCCGGGCGTGCGGCTGGACGCGAGCGGCGGCGGGTCGCTGGATAATGTCGACATCTCCGGCACGCTGCGGGCCACGGACCTCGCGGTGTTCGCGCGGACGTTGGGGACGCTCGCTGGGCCCAGCGGCCTGGCGCTCTCCGGCAAAGGCCAGCTCGACTTCCGCGTGGCGGGGCCGCTCAAGGCGCCGGGCGTCGTTGCGAACGGCCAGTTCCCTGTGCTCGCCTACGACGCGCACCGGCTCCAGGGGCTGTCGCTCTCGGCCCGCGTGCCGAGCGTGAAGGACCCGCTGCACAGCCAGGCGCAGGTGCAGGTGAAGCAGCTGCGCACCGGGGAGAAGCGCTTCGAGAGCGTCGCCCTCGCGCTGAAGTCCTCGGAGCAGGGCGTGCTGCTCACGGCTTCGACGCGCGGGGACGCGACGGTGGACCTGCGGCTCGAGGGCCAGCCGGATGAGGACCGGGAGGGGCTCCTGCTCTCGCAGCTTCAGTTGAGCTACCCCGGCGCGGACTGGAGGCTGGGCCGCCCGGCGCAACTGCGCTTCGGCGGCGGGGCGCTCTCGGTCACGCCGCTCTCGCTGCGAGCGGGTGAGCAGTCGCTCTTCCTCGAGGGGGAGAAGCGCGGGGAGCGCGTGAGCGCGGCGGTGCGCGTGGAGCGGTTTGATTTGGGGAAGCTGCCGCACGCGCTGATGGACCCGGAGCTGAAGCTCGCGGGCGTGCTGGACGTGGACGCGACGGTGAAGGGCCGGCTGCCTTTGCCGCAGCTGGCCGCGAAGGTGGACCTGCGCGACGGCAGGGTTCGCGAGTACAGCGGCCTCGAGGTGCATCTGAAGTCCACCTACGCGGGGGACCGCGCCAAGGGGACGATGCAGGCGAATGGCCAGGGCCTCTCGCTGGACGCGGACTTCGACACGCCGGTGCTGGGCCTGATGAAGGGCCACCGCAAGCCGACGCGGGTGAACGCCACGCTCGCGGAGCTGAAGTTGGATGAGACGTTGGAGCGACTCGGCAAGGGTCCGCTGCTCAAGGGCGTGGCCAGCCTGAAGCTCCAGCTGAGCGGGATGGCGGATGACCCTACGCTGCAGCTGACGGCCACCGGCCGCGACGTCCGCTACGAGCAGGTGCCGCCAGTCAACTTCACCGTCTCCGCGACGAGCACCCGGGAGGAGAAGCTGCGGATGCGGGTGGACGTTGAGACGCTCGGGCGGAAGAGCTTCGTGGACGCGAAGGCGCCCTGGTCACTCGGCCGGCTCATCCAGCGGCCGCCCACGCAGCAGCAGGCGCTGCGCGCGCCGGTGGAGGTGGACCTCGAGGTGAAGCAGTTCCCGCTGCCTGTCGCGTACACCGCGCAGCTGACGGACGTCGCCGTGCTGGGGACGGTGACCGCCAAGGCACGCGTTCGAGGCTCGGCGCTCGCGCCGCTCGGCACGGTGGACGTGCGCGTGGATGGGCTCACCACCGGCTCCGCGAAACCGTCCTCGGTGGAGGTGCACGCGAACGCGTCGAACGACCGGGTGACGGTGCAGGCGAGCGCGGAGCATGAGGCGCGGAAAATCCTCTCGCTGGACGCGCTGCTCGACGCGCCGGTGTCGTCGCTCAAATCGCTGCGCGACGTGTTGGCCGCGCCGGTCCGGTTGAGCGCCAAGCTGGACGCGGTCCCGGTGGCGGTGCTGCAGGGACTGGCCGGGGCGAAGGATGAGCAGGGGCGGGAGTCGCCGCGGTTGGCGGGCGTGGTGGACGCGCGGCTGGAGGCTCGCGGGCCGTTCACGGCGCCGCGCCTCTCGCTGGACTCGAAGGTGAAGGGGCTGGGCCTTGAAGGCGGGAAGGCGGCCGGCGATGTGGAGGTGACGTACCGCTACGCGGACGCGAAGAACGCGGTGCGTGCGGCGCTGCGCTCTCCGAACGGGGGAGGGCTGACCGTTCAAGCCGACGCGCCGGTGGAGCTGTCGTACGCGGCGATTCAGCGCGGGCTCCAAGTGGCTTCCATCCCGGTGGAAGCCAAGCTGGAGGCGAAGGACTTTGACCCGTCGTTCCTCTCCGGGGTGACGGAGGCGCTCATCGACGTCGGTGGGCTGCTAGCGGCGAACGCGACGCTCACCGGGACGGTCGGTGCGCCGAAGGTGGAGGGACGGCTGCAGTGGAACCAGGGGCGGCTGCACGTTGCGGGCAACGGTGAGATGAAAGACATCGCGCTGGCGCTGACCGGGAACAATGACCGGGTGGCGCTGGAGAAGCTGTTCGTGCGCTCGGGCGCCGGGAAGCTGGAGGCCACCGCGGCCGCGAACCACAAGAGCGATGGCTTTGACGTGAAGCTGCAGGCGAAGGCGGAGAAGTTCCCGGTGTTCAGCGAGGACCAGCTGCTGGCCACCGTGTCCCTGCGGGCGGACGCGGAAGGGCGGGCCTCGAACACCCTGGTGGACCTGCGCCCGCTGCGCATCCACGAGGCGAACGTCGAGCTGCCCGAGGTGAAGCGAAAGAACCTCCAGAAGCTGGATGACCCGAAGGACCTGGTCTTCGTCCGCAACGGCGTGCCGGTGGAGAACGGGAAGAAGGGCGTGGGCGGCTCAGGCCCCGCGCCGGCGAAGGCGCCAATGAAGCTCACCGCCCTCATCGAGGCCCCGCGCAACCTCTGGGTGCATGGGAGCGACGTCACCGGCGAGGTCGGCCTCTCCAAGGGCTTCCGCGTGGAGGTGGCGGACGAGCCTGTCGTCTTCGGGAAGGTGATGCTCCTGAAGGGCCGCGTGGATGTGATGGGCCGTCGCTTTGATGTGGACAAGGACTCCGTCGTCACGATGACCGGCCCGGTGATGAACCCGAACGTCAACGTCGTCGCCATCCACACCAACGAGAGGGAAGAGGTCACCGTCTATTTGCGAGTGCAGGGCTCGGCGGATGACCTCAAGGTGGTGCCTACCTCGCAGCCGGCGCTGAGCGAGACGGAGATTTTCACGCTGCTCGCCACGGGGAAGCGCAGCCTCCGGCCCGGCTCCGGCGCTGCGTCCAACGCGAACCCTGCGGCGTCGTTCATCGGCTCGCTCGCGGCGACGCAGTTGAAGAAGACGCTGGCCGGTGCGCTCCCGCTCGACGTGCTCTCCATCGAAGCGGGTGACGGCGGGCTGGAAGGCACGCGGCTTGAGGCAGGGACCTACCTCACCGAGCGCATCTACCTCGGCTACAAGGGCGAGATTGGCGCGGACATGCAGAAGCGCAAGAACGCCAACGCCGTGCGGTTCGAGCTCCAGCTGTTCAAGCGCTGGTCCCTGGAAGCGGAGTACGGCGACGCGAAGGTCGGCTCTGCGGACATGATCTGGCGCACGGACTACTGAGCCGCTTGACGGCAACCGTCGACTCCACCGAGCTGATCCAGCGGCTTCCCACGAACGACGCTATTTGAAGGCGCGCAAAGTAACGGAGATACGCCGGCCCTGGTTGTTCGCTTGATGGGGGACTTCGTGCGTCCAGGCCAGGTTCGTCGCGTAGGGCATCACGAAGACCGTCCCGCCCTTCGCCGCGAAGTCCTGCTTGTTGCCCGTGCCTCGCCAGGGCCGCAGGCGGAAGGTCCGCTCCGCGCCGAATGAGAGCGTCACGATGGGTGAGCCCGGGACCATCTGCGCCGTCGCGTCGCGGTGCTTGCCGAGGTAGTGCTCGTGCTCCGCGTCGTACCAGTTGAGCAGCAGCCCGTTGAGCCGTGCATCCACCTGCTCACGGCACCAGGCGTGGAGCGGCGCGAGCAGCTCCGGGATGGGCAGGCCCCGATTCACTCGGCCCGTGTACTGGTAGTCCGCCCCGTAGGCCTGCTGCCAGCGCGGCGTCTTCACCGGCCGGCCGTGCATCATGATCTCGTGGAAGTCGGTCGGATGCAGCGACCAGGCTTGCTCAAAGCCCGGCCCGTCGAGGCGAAGCGAGGCCGGCAGTTCGCTCGAGAACAACGCGTGCTCACCTCCCAGGTCGTGCCGCTTGAACGACGGATTCATGCGCTGACCCTTGTCGCTCGCGATGGAAGACGTCGAAGCGCTGGCCAGCAGGGTGCCGACCGAAAGCCTCATGCGCGGCGATTGGCGCTGACTCAAGTCGAGGCCGAACGGCTGCTAGCCGGGGCAAGAAGGGCTGAGGAGGACGCGGCCGTTCTCGTTCCGAGGCGGCTCGTAGTCCCGGAGGCGAAGAAGACGCTGAGTCAGCTCTTCCGCTTCGGTGAGGGCCGGGAGTGCGTTCGATCCCACGTCGCCTCGTATGAACACAGGTCCCACGCTCAACGACGTATTGCAGGAAAATTCGGCCGGAGCGAACAGGGGCGGATTCGCAACCGACCTGACGCTGCCTTTCAGGCTCGCTGCGACTCGACACCCCTCGTACTGCCCGAAGGCGATGTGAGTCATCAGGACCTGGTGATACTCGGCCCCCAATCGAAGGCTTCCGTAGATGTCGTAGATGGCGTTCGACCCTCCGTCGGCATCGATGCGTCTGACGACATTGGGGAAAGAGAACGTCTTGTTCCCCAGTTCCCGCCAGCTTCGGACCGCAACCCGGATCGAGTGCAGCCGCACAATCGGAGCCTCGTCATGCGCCCGCTCACTGAGGCGCAGGGGAGCCAACGGAACGGTGATGGCGTGCACCAACGCCGGGTCGAGGTCCTCTTCGCCTCCCCACTCGATCGATCCCTCCAGCACTCCTTCTGTGCTCGGAAGCAGCTTCAGGTGCATGCGTTTGACCTCACAGTCGGCGACCGCGCTCTCTAGAACTTGATGGGGAAATCGAAGGGCTTGGTGGGCGTTCGGTGTGAGGGAAAGCGCCACTGAAGCGAGCGACGCTTCAAGCACTCGACCACGGGACCGGAATCGTCGCTCTCAGCGCGTTCGACGCCGCCGTCCAGCCGAATCGTCCAGCGAATGCTTACGATTCGCGGCGGCGTCTTCTCCTTCTTGAGCGCGATGCAGGCTGCAACCTCCGGCTGCTTTGTCATCACGACATCCATGATGTCTGTGTGCGACAGGGTTTGGAGGGGACCGCTCACCCCTCCGTCACCACTTGAAAGCGGCGCGCCGAGCGCCACGCTCATCGCGACGAATGCGACTGCGGAGGAGAGCGCTGGGCTCAGGAGGCCTCGTCTTCCATTGGAAGCAGTCATAGGTCGGTAGAGGCAAGTTTAGTCGGTAACGTTGGCGGGCCTAGAGATCCTCCCCGGCGGGCGCGTTGCTCGGCGGAGCACTTCAACGAGGTCCCGCCCGCCTGGGTCGGAAGGTCCCAAAGTGGTCGACCGGTCGACCACCGTCGTCCGGAATCGGCCTCGAAGGGTGAATGCCCAGCAAACATGCACCTCTGACGTGCAGCGACGCCAACCCATGAATGGTCGACCAACTGGTCGACCATCGGCACCCAAGGTGCGGTCCAGCTCTACCGGTTGGTCGACCAGCTGGTCGACCACGAGCTGTCAAACCTCCTTCGGACCTAACTGTTTGCGATTGCTGGAGGTTTGGGCGCTCTTCACTTCGAACTCCAGGGCTGGTCGACCGGTCGACCGATTTGGACCTCCTCGCGCGGGAGGTGCGCCGGAACGGCCGCCGTCCCTATTCTTCCTCCGTCCCGTCACCTGGCCAGTATCGAATCGCCAGCACGCCGTGTCGCTGCTCCAGCACGCCGCGGTAGAAGGCCTTGAGGCTCATGAGCGCCGCCTCGAGGTCCGCTGCCGACGCTGGGCGTGGTGGCTCCCAACTGTGGAAGGGTTCGCGAGCGTCCAGCTGCGATCGACCGAGGCTCTGCGGGAACGTCATCGACTGCGGGCTCTGTTCGCGAGCTCGCGTCAAGACGTCCTCCGGAAGCGAAGCGACCCAGCGCGCGATTCTCGCAGCTGCCTCCGGCGTGATGCGGCGCGCGGGGTGGACTGAGTCGCTCTCATACAGCATCAGCCCGGCGCCAAGCGGGATCGCCGCCGAGCCCGAGTCCTCGGCGCCCGTGCCCCATTGGTAGTCGAACAGGAGCTTCTGCAGCTCAACCCAGCAGCTGGGCAGCGGGAGCGCCCCTGCAATGGGTGACTCCGGTGGCGTACTCACGATGTCGAGCACCAGCGCCGGGTCCTCAATCAGCAGCTGCTCGCGCTTGCGGCTCAGTGAGACCAGCATCGCTCGACGCTCTACGGTCGGGTCGGGCCGAAGCCCTCGGAATGGCCGCCATGCTGCGGTCGAGTGCGTGGCAAGCAGATGTCGTGAGTCCTGCTCAAGCTCCTCTGGGCGGCCCGGAACCAGGAGCAGCCCGCGCACATCCAGTAAGCGTTGGATTGAAGCGTGGCGTAGCATCGCCCGAGCCGGGCAAGCTCCGGAACGACCTCTTGTCGGTTGAACTCGAAGATCTGCTCGGCTGCAGCCGTCATGACCTTCTCTGCCCGACTTGGAATCAGGACAGCGTTCCATTGGTACGACCGCCAAATGTCCAACGGTGGCGCGGCGCGGTTCGGCATAGGCGCCTCTTAGCTCAGCACTGTCATCCGGGCGATCCGCGCAGCGGGTGCGCAGGTGAGGGCTGGCGCGCACGAAGCCCGCTTGCGAGAATTCAGTGACTCGCCACCGAGGGAGCGGTCGATGGACACCCTGGACTCAGCTGCGACGTGGGCGCTTTGGCATCCCTGGCTCTCGGCGGCAAGCACACTCATCCTTGTTGCCGCGGCTCACTTTCTGTTTCTGGATCCTCCTCCGACTTCAAGAACGGCCGCCCTCGTGTTTGTGCCGGTGTTTCTGGAGGCGACGAGCCACGGTCTGTGGGTCATCTCTCGGTTGTAGGGCCAGGCCCGGGTAGCCCTGTTCTCAGGTGGGCCTACGTTCACTCGCTGGGTCTCGCTCTGTTTCCTCTCCGCGTTGTGCTGCTTCTTTTGTCCCTCGCTCTGATCGGCATTGCCGTGAAGAGAGGGCGAAGGGCGTCGCTCCTCGCAGTCCCGTTGGCGATTGTTGCGCTCGTCAACCTTGGATATCGAACTTGATGAAGCTCACTCGGAGCTATCGGACGGCACGGATCCAATCCCGGACCCTGTGAGGTCGCCGGAAGAGGCTCCATAGAGAGGGGCCGCTATCGCGCCCCACTGCGCCGGCGGCGCAGGAGCAGCAGCGCCACTCCGAGCAGCGCAGCGCCGGGGACGAAGCCGGCAGCGTTGCAGCCGCAGCCCTGCGTAGGCCCGGGGACGACGTTGCCTCCGTCGGTGGTCCCGCTCCCGGCGTCGGTCGTTCCGGTCCCGCCATCCGTCACCACGGTTCCCGTGACGCGAACCGCGGCATTGCCGCTGATGCCCGCGATGGTGGCGGTGACGGCGCTTTGGAAGTCGCCCGGCGTGGTGCTGGCAGTGAACAGGCCCGCCGCATCAATCTTGCCTGCGGCAGCAAGCGCCACCCACGTCGTGTCCATCCCCACCACCGCATTGCCGAACGCGTCCTTCGCGGTCGCAGCGAACGTCTGCGTCGCTCCAGGCGCGAGCTCCGGATGCGTGGGGCTCACCTCGACGAGAACAACCGGGCCCGGCTGGACAATGACCGTGGCGGTGGCGGAGAGCCCGCCGGCGGCCGTGGCCTGAACGGTGTCGACATACGTCCCCGGCACAGTCCCGGCGGTGAACAGCCCGGTGGCGCTGATGGCCCCACCGCCATGCAGGACGCTCCAGGTGACGGCGACGGGCGTCAGGTTGCCATTCACATCTTTCCCTTGCGCCTGGAACTGCAGCGTCCCGTTCGCGCGCAGCGGCGTCGACGTCGGCGTGATGAGCACCTGCGCCAGCGCAGTCGGATTCAACGTCACAGAGGCAGCGCCCTTGACCGCGCCCACCGACGCCTCGATGGCGTTCCCGTACGTCCCGGCGGCGCCGCTCGCGGTGAACACGCCCGTCTGCGTGATGCTCCCAGCGGCGGCGTTCGCCACCTTCCAGGTGACCGTGTCACCCGTGCGAACGTTCCCGCTCGAGTCCTGAACCTGCGCGGAGAAGGTGGTCGTCCCATTGGGCGCCAGCGTCGCGGAGGCCGGCGTGACTGTGACCGTGGCGACCGGGCCCGGGAGCACGGTGACCGTGGCCTTCCCCTGAATCCCGCCAACCGTGGCCACGATGGCGTCCGGGTACGCGCCCGCCTTGGTCCCCGCGGTCAGCGTCCCGGTGGCTGCATCCAGCGTCCCCGCGTTGGGGGCCGTGAGCGTCCAGGTGACCGCGCCGCTGACGACGTTGCCCATTGCGTCCTTCGCCACAGCGGTGAAGACCTGCGTCTTGCCGCGGTCCAGCGCGACCGGCGACGGGCTGACCGTCACCGTGGCCACCTGCGTGCCGGTCACCGTGACACCCGTCGCGACGGTCGCGGCGCCGGACGTCGCGCTCACCGCGTTGGGGTACGTGCCAGGAACCGCGCCCGCGGTGAACAACCCAGCGGAGCTGATGGTACCGCCGCCATTGGCCATCCAGACGACGGCAGGGGAGGGGACGCCGTTGCCGCAGGTGTCCGTGCCCGTGACGGAGAACAGCTGCTGCCCGCCAGTGGGCAGGCTCGGGTTCTGCGGCGAGAGCACCAGCTGCGTCAGCGCGCCGGAGGTCACGTTGACGGTGGCCGTGTCCGTGAGCGCGCCGACCGACACCTGCACCGCGCCGATGTATGTCCCCAGCACGCACGGCGCCGTGTAGCTGCCGGTGGCGTCGATGGCGCCGGAGCTGAGCCCGGTCTTCCAGGTGAACGGGGTGGTAATCGGATTCTGGCAGTTGTCCTTGGCCACAGCGCTGAACGCCTGCTTCGCGCCGGCGGGCACGTTGACCGTCTTGGGCGAGAGCGTGACGGAGCTGATGGCGCCCTTTACGAGCGTCAGGCTGGTGCTGGTGGACTTCCCTGCGGCGGAGACCGTGATGGCGTTGGCGATGGAGCCGGTGCTGGGCGCGCAGGCCGCGGTGAGCGCACCCGAGCCATTGATGCTCCCGGCGGCGGGCGCGGCGGTCCACGAGAAGGCAACGCCCGGGATGGGGTTGGCGTTCGCGTCAAAGCCCTGCGCCGTGAACGAGAACGTGCTGCCGACGGTGACCTGGGGATTGGCGGGCGTGAGGACGATGGTCGCCAGCGCCCCCACGGAGAACGGGTACGCGCCCAGGTCAGAGCCCTGCGTCCCGGCCCCACGGGACGGAGAGGGCGCGGTGAGGTGGTAGTCGGTCGCGCTGACGAAGAGCGGGTTGGTGGTCTGGGTATTGGTCGCAGTGAGGCCATCGATGCCGGCCTGGCCGTTCGCGAGCCAGAAGTTGTTGTTTGTCGCAGTGACAGTGCCCGCGCTCCGGTATGCGTTGTACGTCACGTTGCGGACAACGATGTTGTTGGTGAGCGACAGCTTGCTGCCGCTGCCCGTCTGATACACGCCGTAGGCGAAATTGTCCGCGAGGGTGTTGTGGTCGGCGTTCACCGTGCCGCTTCCGGGGAGGTACAGGGTGTAGCTGGTCTGCCCGCGCAGGAGGGACCAGCTCAGGTTCGTGGTTCCTCCATTGGAGTGGAGCCCGATGCCGTTCGCTTCGAAGTCCAGATAGGCCAGCGTCGCGGTGCCACCGGAGACGAACACCGCGGTGGTGTTGTTGTTGAGCCGGCTGTTGGTGACCGTCGCAGTGCCAAGGGCGGTGATGCCGTACGCGGCCCGGCTGATGGCGACGTAGTTCGCGTTGAGCGTGCCAGGGGGCTGAATCCGCACGCCGTACCATCCGCTGCCCGCGGTCGCGTCGGTCAGCTTGATGGGCTGCGACTCTGTGCCCTGCGCCGCGAGCGTGCCGTAGACGATGAGCTCTGACTTCAACGCGCTCTGCCCCGCCGCCATGTCATCCGTCGAGTCAAAGGTGAGCGTGGCACCTGGAGCGAGCGTCAGGGTGACGCCCGGCGCTACCGTGAGGTCTCCGGTCACGACTGCCGCACCGGAGATGATGGTGTCCACCCAGAGGGTGCCGAGCAGCCCGCTGGTGGGCGCCCCGGCGTAGGGCGCTGCACCCAGGTCCAGCAGGTCCGAGCCCACGCCTCGGGCCGGGGAGTTGATGGTCAGCGCGAAGTTGCCCCCGCCCACGTAGAGCGGATTCGCGAGGAGGGTCCCGGCGCCGCCGCTGAGGCCTTCGAGGCCGGTGTTGCCGTCGGGCAACCAGGCAATGCTGTAGGTCAGCGTCGCGGTGCCGGCTGCGCGATACCAGTTGATGCTGTTGCCGTTGCGCACAAGCACGCTGTTGGTGATGGAGACATTGCTGGCGTTGGCGTCTTGATACACGCCGTAGCTGGTGTTCTCCGCGACGGTGCAGTGGTTGAGGCTTGTCGTGCCGCCGCTCGAGTGGATGGCGTGGCTCGAGAGCCCGGTGAAGAGGGCGGCGGAAGCATTCAGGGTCCCGCCCAGGACGCGCAGGCCGTTGCTGCCACCTTTGACTGTGAGGTTTGTCACGGTCGCCATCCCACCGATGATGTAGAGGCCGACGGTGTTCCCCTCGAGCGTGCTGCTGGTGAGGGTGAGGCCACCTGCCGAGGCAATGCCGTTGGTCGCGCCCCGGACGGCGACGCTCTGGAGGGTGGCGGTGCCCCCGGCCAGCACCCGCACGCCTTGATACCTGCTGCCCGTCGTCGCCTCCGAGAGCGCCACCGGTTGGGCCGCGGTGCCTTCAACCACCAGCGTCCCGCTGACAATGAGCTCGACGCGCGCGGGGGTTTCTCCCGCAGCCATCGCGTCTGTGGCGGCGAACTTCAGCGTCGCGCCCGCGGCCAGCGTCAGCTTCTTCCCCGGTGGGATGGTGAGGTCGCCGACGATGGTGTTGGTGCCGGTGAGGGTGGTGTCCGTCCACAGCGTGCCGTGCAGCCCGCTGGTCGGAGCGTTTGTGTACGGAACCGCGCCCAGGTCCAGCATGTCGGAGCCCGCGCCGCGGCCCGGGGAGTTGACGGTCAGCGCGAAGTTACCTCCGCCGACGTAGAGCGGATTCGCGGAGAGGACTCCGGTGCCCGGGGACACGGACTCGAGGCCGGTGTTGCCGTCCGGCAGCCAGGCAATGCTGTGCGTGAGCGTCGCGGCCCCGGAGGGGCGATACCAGTTGATGCTGTTGCCATTGCGGGCCAGCACGCTGTTGGTGATGGAGAGGTTGCTGGCGCTGCCGTCTTGATACACGCCGTAGCTGGTGTTCTCCGCGATGGTGCAGTGGTCGAGGCTGGTCGTGCCGCCGCTCGAGTGGACGGCGTAGCTTGAGTGCCCGGTGATGACCGTGCCCGAGCCGTTGACGGTTCCCCCGGTGACGCGCAGGCCGCTGGTGCCGCCCTTGAGCGTGACATTCGTCACCGTCGACGTCCCGGCGGTGACCTGGAGCCCAATGGTATTGCCTTCGAGCGTGCTGCCGGTGAGGGTGAGCCCGCCCGCGGAGCTGATGCCGTTGGTGGCGCCGCGGAGGTTGAGGCCCGCGATGACGGCCACGCCCCCCGGCAGCACGCGGATGCCTTGCCACCGGCTGCCGGTGGTCGCTTCCGAGAGGGACACCGGTTGGGCGGCGGTCCCTTCGACGGCCAACGTCCCGAGGACGATGAGCTCCAAGCGCGCAGAGGCCTCTCCAGCGACCATCGCGTCGGTCGCGGCGAACTTCAAAGTGGCTCCTGCGGCCAGGGTCAGCTTCTTCCCGACGGGAACCGTCAAGTCGCCGACGAGCGTGTTGTTGCCGGTGAGCGTGGTGTCCACGGAGAGCGTGCCCTGCAGGCCGCTGGTTTGCGCGCCGGCGTACGGCACCGCGCCGAGGTCCAGCATGTCGGAGCCCGCGCCTCGGCCGGGGGAGTTGCTCGTGAGCGCGAAGTTGCCTCCGCCGACGTACAGCGGGTTCGCGCTGAAGGTGCCGGTGCCAGGGGTGACGCTCTCGAGCCCGCTGTTCCCATTCACCAGCCAGGCGAGGTTGTAGCTGGACGTCGCGGTGCCGGCGGCGCGATACCAGTTGATGCTGTTGCCATTGCGCGCGAGCACGCTGTTGGCGATGGAGACCCCGCCGGCAGCAGCGTCCTGATACACGCCGTAGGAGGCGTTCTCCGCGATGGTGCAGTGGTTGAGGGTGGCCGTGCCGCCGTTTCCATAGACGGCGTAGTTGGAGTGCCCGGTGAAGACGGAGCTGGAGCCGTTAACGGTTCCGCCCACCAGCCGTAGGCCGATGCTGTTGTTCTTGAACGTCGTCGCACTCAGGGTGACGGTCCCAAAACTGACCCGAAGCCCCACCTGATTGCCCTGAAACGTGGAGCCCCCCACGGCCACGTTGTTCGAGGCGTCCAGGCCGGTGAGGGCGTTGGAGACGGTGGCGTTGTTGAGGGTCGCCGTCCCGCCCGCATTCACGCGGATGCCGACCCAGCCGCTGCTGGTGGCGGCGGTGAGGGTGATGGGCTGGGCCACGGTCGCCTGGGCGGCGAGCGTCCCGCTGACGATGAGCTCCGCGCGGCCGGTGTCCGTGCCGGACGCCATCGAGTCGCCGCCCGGGGCGGTGACCACCACGCCGGGCTCGAGGGTGAGCGTCACCCCCGCGTTCACCGTGACATCGCCCTTCAGGGAGTACGGGCCGTTCGCGGCGGTCCAGGTCGTGTCAACCGAAATGACTCCGAAGGCATCCGTCGCGGCGGAGGCCTGGGTCGACACGAGCAGCAGCACGGCCAGGAGGGAGGGGCGCATACCCTCCCAGACACCTGAACCGAGTCAGAAGTGCACGCCGCTACTGGAGCTTGAGCGGGAGCAGCTGTGACGAGGGCGTGGAGAACTGGTGCGTGGTGGAGAGGATGAGGGTCGAATCGGTGGGCGGCGGGATGCCGCCGTCGGCCAGCGGCGTCTGGGCGGAGCCGCCGACGACTGTCACGGTCCCGTTGTTCCCGTAGCCCCAGTTGGAGAAGACGTAGTCCCGGATGCAGCGGGTCTTGACCGGGGACGTTGTCGAGCCGGGCGGCGCGGGTTTGGCCGTGTCGCAGGGGCCGTTGACGGTGAAGACGCCGCCGTCGGGCCCGGACTCGGTCGCCTCCACCTTCCGGTAGGAGATGGAGAAGCTGTAGTCGTCCGCGACCACGTTCGGCGACAACACGCTGGCGGAGCCGCGGGTCGTCGGGTTGACCATCACCTGGAAGCCGGCGCCGTCGTTTGACATCCGGTTCAAGTACTTGTCCGCCCAATTGAAGAGGAACGTGTAGGCGCCGGGCGACGGCGGGACGGAGTAGCCCCCGCCGGGGAGGGTGGGCGTCGGGTAGAAGTTGCTGAGCACCAGCGGCCCGGTCCAGAGGACGTGGATGGAGGTCCAGATTTGCGTGTTGCTGTCCCAGCAGCCGTTGGGGCCGTTCCACTGGGTGTCTTTCGTGGGTGGGGCGGTCGGGTTCGCGCAGTTGATGCGCTCGGTGTCGATGAAGGGCTCTGCGCCGTCCCGCACGCCGTTGTCGTTCCAGTCGATGAACGGCTCCGGGAGGTCAACGAACCACTCACCCGGGTCCCACTTCCCATTCTTCACGCCGTTGGAGCTGCCGGAGCCGTCGTAGAACTCCTCCTCGCCGGACACCACCGCGATGATGGTCGACAGCGCGTCGCGCGGGTTCTCGGTGCCGATGAACGGTTCACCCGCCAGCGGCGTGGTCTGGTCGTACGGCTTGGGCAGCGTGGTGTCGTAGTCGGTGGTGACCGTGCCGCCGCCGGTGGTGGTGGTCGCCGCCGCGGTGGTCGTCGCGGACGTAATCTTCCCTGCCTCCGTGTACCAGTTGACGACCGTGGGGACGCCGACCGGGTTGGTGAAACGGTCAGACAGCGAAGCGGTGCAGATCATCTTCACGCTGCGCGGTGGCTCCGAGTGGAAGGCGCCGAGGTTCTTGCGGCTGCAGGTGACGGTCAGGCCCTGGTCGGAAGGCTTGCCGCCGGACACCGGCGTGCCGGGGTGGGTGGCGGAAATCTCCGGGTTGGCGCCCTGAGTCGCCGAGATGACTGCACGAACGGTGGCGATGCCGACCTCGTCGCCGGACTGCAGCGTGGTGGTCGCGATGCCCGTGCTGTTCGTGACGCCCTTCGGGGTGACGCTCGCCCCGCCGACGCCGCTCACCGTGAAGGTCACCTCCACGCCGGGGACCGGCTGCTGGGTTGAGTTCTTCACCTCGAAGTAGATGGGGGTGGTCGTCTCTCGCCCGGAGGCCTGGATGCCCAGCACCGGCCGGATGGAGGCGTCATTGCGGAAGACGATGCTCGCCACGCCGACAATCTGCGGGGTGGCCGTCGACCAGCCGTCGAGCGCGGTCACCCTCAGCGCCACCGGGCCGGAAGGCGCCCCCGCGACGTGCAGCGTCGCCACCGCCGCTCCGGACGCGTTCGAGCTGACAGTGGTGGTCTTCGTCCCGGGCGTGGCGACGAAGGAGCCGACGTCGGTGGTGAAGACCATCGGCGTGCCGGCCGCGATGGGCAGGCCGGTGGCCACCGTGGTGGCCGTCGCCGTGATGTCCATGTTGTCGCCGGTCCCGCCGACGAGGCTGCTCTTCTCCAGGGCGATGACGATGCGCACGGAGGCGTCCATGGAGCCCGTGCTGCCGCCATCGTTGGCACCCGCATCACCGGTGCCCGCGTCCGGCGTGCCCGAGTCCGTGGTCGGCGTCCCGGAGTCCGTCGGCGTCGACGTCCCGGAGACGACGATGGAGACGCTGCTGCTCACCCCGTTCCAGCTGCCCTCGATGCGCAGCGTCCCGACGCAGTCTGCGTCCGCGCTCCGAAGGCACGTGTAGCCCACGGTGCCTTTGCCGGCGCTCAGCGTGACGGTCACCGTGTTCCCGCCGCCCTCGAAGGAGCCGACCGCTGCGGTGAGCGTGACGACGCCCGTCCCGGCCGCGCCTTTCCCGTCCTTGGCGTCGAGCAGGATGTTGGCGGTGCCGCCCGCAGTGGGGAGCGTGCGCGGGCTGGAGTTCATCCCGAGCACGGGCACTCCCTCCGGTCCACCTCCGCAGGCAGCGAGGACGAGAAGGCAGGCCGCAGGCAGCACGCGCCGCGAGAGCAAGTTGCTCAACATGGACTTCCCCTCCAACGTGAAAAAGCGGGATTGACCGGCCGGGAGGAGTATTTCGGCTCGGTTCAGAGGGTTTCAAACCCACGCGGCCGCCCCATGTGGGGCGGCATCCCAGGCACGCGGCACCGGTCCGTCCCTGGCAATCGTTCGCGTCGGGGAGTTTGCAGCGTCCATTTACGATTCTGGGTGGCCCGCGCGGTTCATGTTATCGACGTGCCCCCTCGCACCCGCACCGGAGATGCCATGGATTTCGCCCTCAATGATTCGCAGCGCGCGCTCCAGGAGACCGCCCGCAAGTTCTCCCGCGAGGTGGTCCGTCCGAAGGCCGCCGAGTACGACGAGAAGTCCCACTTCCCGAAGGACCTCATCGCGCAGGGCTTTGAGTTGGGGCTGCTCAACATGACCATCCCGCCCGACCATGGCGGCGTGGGGCTCTCGCACCTGGAGCAGGCCATCGTCGCCGAGGAATTGGCATGGGGCTGCGCGGGCGTGGCCACGTCGATGATCGCCAATGACCTGGCGCTGCTGCCCATCCTGCTTGGCGGCAGCGAGGAGCAGAAGAAGCGGTTCATCGCCCCGTTCGCGGAGAAGCTGCGGTTCACCTCCTTCGCGCTGACGGAGCCCGGTGCCGGCTCCGATGTCGCAGGCATGTCGTGTGTGGCGCGGCGCGACGGCGACCACTACGTCGTCAACGGCAGCAAGTGCTTCATCACCAACGGCGAGTACGCGGACCAGTACTCGCTCTTCTGCACGGTGGACCGCGCGAAGCGGAACAAGGGGCTCATCTGTCTGGTCGTGGAGGGCCGGCCCAAGGGCCTCACCGTCGGCAAGCACGAGAACAAGATGGGCCAGCGCGCCTCGAACACGGTGACGCTGACGTTCGAGGACGTGCGCGTACCCGTGGCGAACCGGATTGGCGAGGAGGGCGAGGGGTTCCGGATTGCGATGGAGACCTTGGACAACTCGCGGCCGCTGACGGCGATGTTCGCCATCGGCATTGCCCGCGCGGCGCTGGAACACTCGATGGAGTACGCCTCGCAGCGCCAGCAGTTTGGCAAGGCCATCCGGGAGTTTCAGGCCATCCAGTTCATGCTGGCGGACATGGCCAAGGACATCCAGGCGGCGCGGTTGCTCACCTATCAGTCCGCGTGGCTCCTGGACGAGGGGCAGAAGAACACGCTCATCTCCAGCTATGCGAAGTGCTTCGCGGCGGACATGGCCATGCGCGTGACGACCGACGCGGTCCAGGTGTACGGCGGGTATGGCTACATCAAAGAGTACCCGGTAGAGAAACTGATGCGCGACGCCAAGCTGATTCAAATCTACGAGGGCACCTCGCAGGTCCAGCGGATCGTCATCGCGCGGGAGCTGTTCAAAGGCTGATGTGTTTCGCCTTGCACCGTCTTGGATTGATGCCTAAATCAGCGCGCCGCGCGTCGCGTTGCGTCACGCGTGCAACAGCACCTTCTGTGACAGGAGCAGCCGCGTGAAGATCCTGGTGACAGCGAAGCGGGTCGAGGATCCGGAGTCGAAGATCAAAGTGAAGCCGGACGGCACGGGCATCGTGCAGGAAGGCCTCAAGTACAAGATCAACCCCTTCGACGAGATTGCGGTGGAAGAGGGCCTGCGGCTCTCGACCAAGCACGGCGGCGAAGTGGTGGTCGTCTCCATCGGCGGCAAGGAGGTCCACGAACAGCTGCGGCATGCGCTGGCGATGGGCGCGGCGCGCGCGGTCTGGGTGAACCACACCGGCCCGCTGGACCAGCTGGGCGTGGCGGCGCTCCTCCAGAAGGTGGTGGAGAAGGAGAAGCCGGACCTGGTCGTCCTGGGCAAGCAGTCCATCGATGACGACCAGAACCAGGTGGGGCAGTACCTGGCGGAGTGGCTGGGTTACGGGCAGGCGACGTTCGCCTCCAAGGTCGAGTCCTTCGAGTCCGACCAGGAGAAGAACAAGGTCCCGGCCCTCACCCT
Organism: Myxococcaceae bacterium; assembly: GCA_044230055.1. Classification (GTDB taxonomy): domain Bacteria; phylum Myxococcota; class Myxococcia; order Myxococcales; family Myxococcaceae; genus JBGART01. The sequence goes on from JBGART010000004.1 coordinate 112,153, forward strand.
GGCGGCGGATGGCAAGAGCATTCAGGTCATCCGCGAGGTGGACGGCGGGCTGGCCACCATCGAGTGCCAGCTCCCCGCAGTGGTGACCACGGACCTGCGGCTGAACCTGCCGCGGTACGCGTCGCTGCCGGGCATCATGAAGGCGAAGAGCAAGCCCATCGAAGAGCTCACGCCGGCGGGGTTGGGCGCGGATGTCACGCCCGTCCTTCAGGTGTTGAAGCTCTCCTCGCCGCCGCCCCGCAAGGCCGGCATCAAGGTCCCGGATGTGGCGACGCTGGTGGAGAAGTTGAAGAACGAGGCGAAGGTCATCTGAAGAAAGAAGGAACGTCGACATGCCTACCGTCCTGATCGTCGCCGAGCTGCAGCCTGATGGCTCCCTCCGCAAGGCCACGTTGAACGCGCTGTCCGCCGGCGCCCAGCTCGCGCAGAAGGCGGGCGCAGAGCTGCACACTGTGGTGCTGGGCAAGGACACCGCCCGCGTCGCCGAGGAGCTGAAGGGTCACGGAGTGAAGGTGGTGCACGCCGCCTCCGCGCCGGTGTTCGAGCACTACCTCGCCGAGTCCTACGCGCCCGCGGTGGCGGAGCTCACGCAGGCGCTCAAGGCCGAGTTCGTGGGCGCCGCGTCCACGGCGATGGGCAAGGACCTGATGCCGCGCGTGGCCGCGAAGCTGAAGGCGGCGATGGCGTCCGACGTGATGAAGTTCGACGGCTCCGGTCAGGACATCACGTTCACCCGGCCGATGTGGGCAGGCAACGTCATCGCAGACGTGAAGCTCTCCACGCCGGTGAAGGTGTTCACGGTGCGGGCGACGGAGTTCTCTCCCGCGGCGGCGTCTGGCGGCGGTGAGGTGAAGGCCTTCGCGCCGAAGGACCCCGGGGTGCTGAAGACGAAGTTCGTGGACTTCAAAGAGGTGAAGAGCGCGCGGCCGGAGCTGACCGAGGCGCGCGTGGTGGTCTCCGGCGGGCGCGGCACCAAGGGCGACTTCAAGGAGGTGGAGGCGCTGGCGGATGAGCTTCACGCCGCCGTGGGCGCCTCCCGCGCGGTCTGCGATGCGGGCTGGGTGCCGAACGACCTTCAGGTGGGCCAGACGGGCAAGGTGGTGGCCCCGCAGCTGTACATCGCGGCCGGTATCAGCGGCGCCATCCAGCACCTGGCGGGCATGAAGGGTTCGAAGACCATCGTCGCCATCAACAAGGACCCGGAGGCGCCCATCTTCCAGGTGGCGGATTACGGGCTGGTGGCGGACCTCTTCAAGGTGTTGCCGGAGCTGCGCGCGGCGATTCACGCCGGGAAGTAGCGCCTTCGCGCTTGAGCGAGGCCTTCCTCGAGGCGCTGGGCGTTCACCGTTTCCCGCTCCCCATCCCGTTCGTGGATGCGGGCGGGCCGGTGAATGTCTACGCCATTGAGAACGAGGACGGCGCCTTCACCCTGTTTGACGCGGGGCTGAAGACGCCGCAGGCGCTGGCCGCGCTGGAGGCGTCTGCTGCTGCTGCGGGCGTGGAGCTGGGACGGGTGTCGCGGATTGTGGTGAGCCACGGGCACGTGGACCACTACGGGCTGGCGCAGCTCCTGGCGGAGCGCTCCGGCGCGGCCGTCTGGATTCATCCGGCGGACCGCGACAAGGTGACCGGCGCCGCGCAGGACCCTTCCCGGACAAAAGGGTACGCGGCGTACTTCCGGCGGCTCGGCGTGGAGGCTGACGTCGTCCCGCGGCTGTTCGCCGCGCGGGACCAGGCGCTGGCGCTGGCGGAGCGGATTCCCCAGGGGCGGCTCTCGCTGCTGGCGGATGGAGACCGGCTGCGGTTCAAGGCCTTTGAGGCGCAGGTGCTGCATCTGCCGGGACACACCGCGGGGCTGGTGTGCCTCTGGGCGCCCGAGCAGCGCCTGCTCTTCGCGGATGACCACGTGCTGGCGAAGGTGTCTCCCAATCCCTCCATCGAGCTGGGACCTGGGGGCGAGGAGGACGCGTTTCACGCGCTGGTCAGCTATCTCCAGTCGGTGCGGAGGGTGCTGGCGCTGGACGTGGAGTGGGTGCTGCCGGGGCACGGGCCGGCGTTTCAGGGGCACCGTGCGGTGCTGGAGGACCTGTTCCGGTTCTACGAGCAGCGGCAGGAGCGGTTGCTGAAGCGGCTTGCCAAGGGCGAGTCGCCGGCGGCGGCGCTGCTGAACGCGGTGGCGGCCCAGGTGGACCCGCTGAGATTCTTTTTGATGCTCTCGGAGGTGGTCGGCAACCTTCAGGTCCTGCAGGGGCAGGGGAGGGTCCGGCGGCGGCTTGAGGGCGAGATGTACCTCTATTCCGCTGTCGGGTAGCGTGGCGCCGCATGGACGAGTGGATGGCGCGCGTCCCCCGCCTTCATCCGGACGTCGGCGTCGCCCGCGTGGGCGACCGGTTGATTGCCTCCGGCGTCGACGACGTGCTGCACCGCTTCGAGGATGCCGCGGGGGAGGTGTCCGAGGTGGCCGAACGGATTGTGGAGTTGGCAGACGGAAAAAGGACGTTGGCAGAGATCATCGATGTCCTCTGTGATGAGTTCGAGGTAGGTCCGGCCAGGTGTAAGGCCGACACGGCAACGTTCGTGACGCTGCTGGTGGACCGGGGGATCCTGGTCTGGACGTGAATGGCCGGCAGCCGCAGTGACACCAACCACCGCCCCTCTGCCGTGAGGGGGTGTCTCAAGGAAGAAGCCATGAAACAGTCGAGGGGAGCCCTTCTGACGGTCGGCGCGCTTGCGGCCATCGTTGGGGGCTGCGAGTGCAGCAACCCGGTGCCGCAGAGCCAGCTGGTGGTCGCGTTCACCCAGCCGCTGGATGGGCAGCAGCTCTCCAAGGCGGATGACCTGGACGCGGCCGCGGACGGGCTGCAAATCGACGTCGACGCCCAGGCCCAGGACACGGTCGGGCGGGACCTGACGCTCGCCAGCGCGGAGCTGTTGCTCAAAGCGGACGGCGCAGCGGACTGGACGCCGTCGGGCGTGACGGCAGTCATCACTGGCGGGAACCTGCACTTCGCGCGGGTGACGCTGCCTCAGTCCAACGTCTCCCTGCGCGTAAACGTGTCGGAGGCTTCCAGCAGCCGCACGGCGTTTCATCAAATCAGCGTGGGCGTGCCTACCGGGCTGTCCTGCACGCTGATGATCAGCTCTCCCTCCGGTGCGAACCCGCTCATCACCCAGGCGCAGGACGCCAAGCCGGCGGTGGCGGGCGGTCAGTTCAAGATTGAAGGCGCCAGCAACGACTGCCTGAACAAGCCCATCACGGTGCAGAAGATTTCCCCGCTCCCCCTCGCGCAGCTGGGCAGCACCACCACGGACGCGACCGGGCGGTTCACCTTCGCCGAGGTCAGCCTGGCGGAAGGGGAGACCAAGCTGAAGGTGGAGATTGACGACGGCCTGGGGAACAAGTCGTCGGTCACGCTGAACGTCACGGTGGACGTCACCGGTCCGACGGTGACCCTCGTCTCGCCGACGGAGCTGGGCGGGCCGTACACGGGGCCGCTCGTCAACGTGAGCGTGAACGTCACGGGCGCCGCCGCGGGCAGCAAGGTGAGCATCTACACCCAGACCGCGATGGGGACGCCGCGCGCCGAGCTGGACGTCGTCGGCACCTCCGCGACCGGCGTGGTGACGTTCGCCGCCGGCACGCAGACCGTGATTGCACGCGCCGTGGATGACTCGGGGAATATCGGGGAGGCGGTGGAGGAGGACGTGGTCATCCAGTCCTCGACGCTGGCCATCACCGCGCCCATCGGGCCCACGCGTTTGTTCCGGCAGGCGAACGATACGCAGCCGGCGACCACCGGCTTCCAGTCGCCCCTGCAGTACATGCCGGCGCCCAAGGCGGGTGAGACGGTGGACATCTGCGTGACGGGCACGCGCCCGGGCGGCGCGGCGGACTGTCCGGGCGAGGCTGCGGGCAGCGCGTACTGGCGGCTGGCGGCGGCTGTCCCGGCGAGCAACGCCAACTTCACGTACCCGGAAGGCACGTATCAAATCAAAGCGGTGCTCAACAGCGGGCCCGGGCACTACGCCTCGCCGGCCATCTCCCTGGTCGTGGACACGCAGCTTCCCACGGTTACGGGCATCACCTTTCAGGGGGACGCGAACTCGGACGGCTGGCTGAACCTGGCCGAGCTGCCGCTGGCGGCGCCGCGAGTGGCTATCATCGCGGTGAGCGGCGTCGAGGACGGCCGACCCCTCTCCATCTACGATGTGGCGAACCCCGCGCTCCGCATGAAGTACGGCGAGGCGACGGTGAACGGGGGCGTGGCAACGGTGACGTTGACCAGCCTGCCGATGTCCATCGGCGGCTCCTACCCGCTGGTGGCGGAGGTGTCGGACCTCGTTGGCAACGTGAACCAGCTCATCGCTGGAGGTCAGGACCCCGTGAATGCGGCGGCGTTCACCACGCTGCAGATTGACCAGCAACCTCCGACTGTCGCGGTCGGCGTGCCTTCCAAGGCTCAGCTGGGCATCGCGGACGATTTCGTCCCGGGGACCGCGAGCGTCTACGACCTGCGCGCGGAGGGCATCTCGCAGAGCGACGCCGCTTCGGTGAGCTTTGAGCTGACCGGCCCGGGCGGCAGCACGCTTTCGGCGCCGGCGACAGGCGGTGTGGCGGACGTGAACTTCACGCTCCCGTTCACCGGCACCAACGCCTACACGCTCAAGCTGACGCCGACGGACCGGGCCGGGAACGTGGGGGCCTCCACCTCGTTCTCTTTCACCATCGACGTGGATCCGCCGACGGTGACGCTCACCTCTCCCACGGCGCTCGGGTCGCCTTACGGATTTGCCATCAACACCAGCGTGACGGCGACGGGGGCTGAAGGGCAGATGGTGGAGATCAAGTCTTCGCTCGTTCCGCCGGGCGTGATTGACCTCATCGGCCCCGTGACGTCGGGCGCCGCTTCGAAGTCGCTCACCTATCCGACAGGCACCCAGACCATCACCGCCACCGTGCAGGACGCTGCGGGCAACGTCGCGACGTCGAGCCAGACCGTCGCCGTGGTGAGCGCGGGTTGCAGCATCCTCATCACCGCGCCGTCCACCCAGTACCTCATCAAGACCGATGACCTGGACGGCCTGACCGCGAACCTCCAGTACATCGTCCGCGGGACGCGCTCCAATTGCACTGCGACGACGGTGACGCTCTACCGCGATGGCACGTTGCTGGGCACGACTTCCGTCGACGGCGCCGGCGCCTTCACGTACCCGCTCACGCTCGCGGAGGGCACGTTCGTTCTCCGCGCGGAGATGAACAACGGCATCGCCACCTACACCGAGCGCACGGTGACCGTGGACATCACCGCGCCCTCCCTGAGCGGCGTCACGCCGGCGGCGAGCGCCTTCTTCGTGGTTGCCCCCACCAACGGCAACCTCGCGAACCCCGCATACGTCGTCGACGGTGACCCGGCCACGGCGGACGGGCAGCTCTCCGTCGGGTTCACCGCGGGTGGCGCGCAGGGCGGCACGGCGCGGGTCAGCTACCGCGGTACGGACATCGACGGGCCCAGGACGCTGTCCTCCGCTTCGCAGGCCATCAGCGCCGCTGTTGTGGTGCCCCACAACACCAGCGGGCCGTTCGAGATTCGCCTCAAGGACGTTGCCGGCAATGAAACCCTCTATTCGGCCACGTTGACCGTCGATGTCATTGCTCCCGCCATCCCGGTGCTCACGCAGAATGTGACCGCACGCACGAAGGTAGGCCTGTCCTGGACTGCGTCCAACGATGATGGCTCCACGGGCGGCGCTGTCGCCGGCTACGACCTGCGCTGGACGACGGAGGTGGTCTCCTCCACTGGCATCCCGACCGAGGCGGTGTTTCTCAACTCAGCCCTCGTCCGGCAGGAGACGGGCGCGCTGCTGCCCTCGGCCACCACGACCTACCCGCTGACGGTGCCGTGGCTCACCACGTACGGGATTGTCGTGCGCGCCAAAGATGAGGTGGGAAACTACTCCACGTTCGTCCCCAGCGTCGCGCTGCCCAACATCGATACGAGCTTGAGCCTCACCCGCACGAACGCGACGTCTCTGGGGACGAACGTCGCGCAGGGCGATCTGAACGGCGACGGTCGCGCGGATGTCGTCGCGACGTCGAGCGAGACCGGCACCTCCGGGGTGGTCTCCATTTTCTATGGCGCGGCGAACCTGAACGCGATGCCGGTCCAGCACATCACCATGCCGCTGGTTGGCGTCTCTGAGCAGTTTGGCGCAGACGCGACGGTGGGACGTGTCGATGAGATTGCCGGGATGGGCTACCCGGATCTGCTGGTCGGTGCGCCCGGCTACAACACGAACCAGGGCCGCGCGTACCTGTACTTTGGTCAGGCGGGTCAGCTCGATTCCAGCGCGGCCGGGTATGTCGTCTTCGAGGGTAACAGCTCGGCATCGCCCACCGGAGTGGGTCAGTTCGGGCGCTCTGCGCGGATTATTGGTGACACCAACGGGGACGGAATTGGAGAGGTCGTGCTGTCCGCGCACGCGGAGAATGCCCTGCGCGGTCGGGTTTACTTGTTCTACGGCCGCAGTCGGGCGCAGTGGAATGCCCTGGTGGTCAGCGGGGTGATCCCTGTCAGCAAGGCAGACAAAGTCTTCGAAGGTCCGTTTCCGGTGGCGACGGTCGCGCAAGGAAACCAGTTCGGACAGCGGCGCGGGTTTGCATACCTTGGTGACATCACCGGCGATGGGGCGGGGGACTTCACGATCCCGGACTCACAGGACGCCATCAACCGGGTCTGGGTTTTCTCGGGAGCGGCAGTCTCAGGTTCAACGGCACCCATCACGACTGGAACCGACGTCGCCAATCCGAATCAGGCGCTGCAGACCCTCAGTGTAGGTGCCGCGACCGCAGGAACGACGACCCTCGGTTTCGGGACTCGCGCTATCGGCAACATCAATGTGATTGGGGGTGCGGCCAGGGACCTCATCGTCGCCAGTCATCGGAATGGGCAGGTGCACATCTTTCCCGATGGCAGCGCCTCAGGATTCGGGACCACACCCTTCACCATCGCAGGCACTCAGAACTTCGGTGCCGGCATCGCTCAAGGCGACCTTGATGGTGACGGAAACATCGACCTAGTCTGTGGAGAGTCCGTTACGGGTGACTCTTCGCTCAGGCTCTTCTTCAACCGCGGTTCGGTGGGGAGCGAGTTTGATCAGGTGGTCGGCAGCGGGTTTGCACAGTCTCGGAGTCGGTCGGTTGGGGCTCTGGGAGGTAGCGTCGCGGTGGGTGATTTCAACGGTGATGGCAAACCAGACGTTGCTGCGGGCGACACGAGTGGAAGCGGAAGGGTGACGATTTGGTACTGAACGACTCCAAGGCACAGAAGAAGAAGCGCCCGTATCGGAGCCCGCAGGTCCAATCTGCTCCGCTGCTGGTGGCGAAGCTGTTCTGCACGTCGCCGCCGTTCACCTACGAATGTCCGGACAGTCACACCTGTGTCGAGGACCCGGGCGACTGCTAGTTGGAGGCTGCCACGCGCCTGATTGCCGGACGCTGGCGCATGGACGTGGATGATGAGCTGGCGCGGATTGCCGCGCCTCGCTCTCAGTTGCCGGGCTTTCTCTCCATCGATTCGGTGGCGGAGCTGACGGTCCGGCGCGTTGCCGCTTTCAGCCCGGGGTTTGTCGAGCAACCCCTGGAGGGCGTGCAGGCGGCGTGGGGCTTCTTCGCGACGGTGGGCGACGTCGTCGAGGGCCGCATCCCGCAAGACCCCTACGCGGCGGAGGCGGTGCTGCGCGCCGCGTATCAAATCGCCGTTGCTCGTCAGGGCGGGGTGCTGCTTCACGCCTCCGCAGTCGCCTTCGGCGAGCATGCTTTCGTTGCCACCGGCCAGAGCGGAGCGGGGAAGTCCACGCTCGCGCGGCTGTGCGTGCAGGGCGGAGGGCGGCTGCTCTCGGATGAGATTGTCGCGCTGTACCCGGACGGCCACGCGCACGGGACGCCGTTCCGGTCGGACCCGGACCTGGCGGGGACGCCGCAGCCGGCGCAGGTGCGCGCGGTGCTGTTGCTGGACAAGGCACAGGAGGAGCGGCTGGCGCCGGTCCCGCTGCGGGAGGCGCTGCCGGTGGTGCTGGCCCAGACGTTTCGAGGGGTGACGGTTGCGCTGAGCGGCGCGCAGGCGCTGGAGCGGGTGGGGCGCGTGCTGGAGCGGGTGGGCGTGCAGCGACTGTCGTTTCGCAAGCACCTCGACGTGGCGGCGTTCCTTCGGGCGCGTGCGGTGTCAGACTGTCTCCCCGATGAAGATGGGGGGCCGTGAGACGGTGGCGTTGCTCAAGGCGCGGGCGCCCGGGGAGGGACTCTGGGTTCGTGGACTGGGCGCGAGCATGGCTCCGGTGCTGCGCAGCGGCGACTCGCTGTATGTACGGCGCTGCGGAAGCGAGGACGTCGCCGGCGGGGACCTGGTGTTGTTGCTGGGGGCGAAGGACCAGCTCATCGCCCACCTGGTCGTCTCCGCCGAGCCGCTGCGCACCGCCGGCATTCTCGGGCGGGTGGATCCAGAGGGGTTGACCGTGCTGGGACGCGTGACGCAGGTCCGCCGGGGTGGGCGGGTGGTGCCGCTGCCTCCGGCCGCTCGCCGTCCCATCCGCTGGGCGCATGGCTTCATCCGGGCCCTCGCGCAGAACCCGTCGGCCCGCGCGGTGGCCCGCGCCGCGCTTGACCTCGCGCAGTCGCCCTCGACGGCGCCCGTCCGCCGCGCGTGGCTCGGTACGCCGCGGGTCCGCCGGCTGGAGGCCTCCGACGTGGAGGCGATGATGCTCTTCTGCGGCGACTGGCTGACGCTGGATGCGGGCTTCGCCAAGCGGCAGTTGGAGCAGCGCTGGAGCAAGGGCGTGGGCGCGGCCGCGGGCGCGTTCGTGCGCGGGGGCCGGTTGGCGGGCTTTGCCTTTCTGGATGACTACCGGCAGGAGGGCGCGCCGCTCGACGGGTGGTGGGTGCGCTACCTCTACGTCTCGCCCTGGGCGCGCGGGATGGGGCTGGCGCGCGCGCTGGTCACCTGTCTGTGCGAGGAGGGGGCGCGGCAGGGGTTGACGTTGGTCCACGCGGATGTGCGGAGCGAGAACACGACGTCGGTGGGGCTGTTCCGCGCGCTGGGCTTCGTGCCGCATCCGGAGCGCGCGGCCCGCCTGGCGCAGCTGCGCGGCGAGCAACCGGAGCGCTGGGTGTGGCTCGACGTCGACCCGTCTCAGGTGGGGCGCTAGGCGATGGCCCACTCCGCGGACTTCCTGGCGTCGCTGTCGGAAGGTCGGCGCCTGTGGCTGCGCGGGCTGGGACGGAGCATGAGCCCGCTGTTGCGGAGCGGCGACGCGCTGGAGGTAGAGCGCTGCCAGGGCGCGGCGCTGCGGCGCGGGGAGATTGCCGTGCTGCGGGCGCCGGGCGGGCGTCTGCTCGCGCACCTTGTGGTGGAGACCTCGCCGCTGCGCACGTCCACGTTCCTGGGGTTGGCAGATCCACTGGGCTTCGAGCCGCTCGGGCGCGTGGTCTCCGTTCGTCGCAACGCCCGGAGCTTCCCGCTGCCCACGCGCCTGCCGGCGATGCTCTGGTGGCTGCACTGGGCCACCGCGACCGCGTCCTCCAGCGCGCCAGCGCGGGAGCTGCGTGGCTGGATGGGCGCGCTCTCACGCACGCTCCCCGCGCGGCGCGTGCGGCGGGAGCTCCTGGCCCCGTTCCGGGTGACGGCGCTGCGCGGGGCGGAGGAGGAGGCTGGCGCGGTGCTCGCGGCGGCGCATGGGCATCACCCCGCACCCGTTGACGTGAGCGCCTGGCTGGGTGGTTATGACCGGCGCGGAAGGTTGCAAGCGGTGGCGTGGCTGCACGGCGCCCAGCTGCGCGGGCTGGTCGTCGAGCCGGTTGCTCGGCGGCTGGGTCTGGGGCGGCAGCTGCTGGAAGCGGCGCAGGGGATGGCGCTTCGGGCGGGCCACCGCGCGCTCGTGCTGCCGGCTGTCGAGGGGATGGGTGCGCGCTTCTTCGAGGCGTGCGGCGTTCGACCGTAGACGACACGCAGGGCTGTGGCGTGTGGATCGCCCTGCCCGCGGTGAAGCGCCGTGCAGTCATCCTTGAGGAGACGGGAGGTTCGAGCACCCCTCGTGGTTGCTCGGATGTTCTCCGCGGCGCGAATTTCCGGCCTCGGTGGAGGCGGCGCTCACGCCTGAGCAGTGGGAGCCCGTCCCCCTGAGCTCCGGGCGCGTGAAACATGATTTATACGATTTGTATCGAAGTGGGGAGTGATAGCACCATTAGCATGTGCTATCACTCCCCGATCACTCCCCACTAAGTAGATGTCGTTCTGAGCGCTGGCTCCAGCGCTCTCCCACTGCCTTGAAACACCGCCGCCGCCTCCACCGAGGCCAGAAATTCGCTCCGCGGAGAACATCCAAGGCACCCACGAGGGGTGCTTGAACCTCCCGTCTCCTCAAGGATGACTGCACTTCGCCTGCTCCGGGTACCGCGACGCAGGCGCCGCTGGCCTGTCCTCCGCGGCGCAGCGTGCGTCCGTGTTGGGCAGTGCCTCACCCGCGCCCAGACCCCCGCAGGCGTTGCCCGGGAGCGGGCCCACCACGAAGCAGGCGCTGAGCGCTTTTGCATCGGATTGAGCAGCCACGGCAGCCTGAACCTCCCGACCTCGCGCGACGCTGCACTCGAACGCTCGAGCCCAGGCTGTTGTGACCGCGACCAGCGAGCCGAGGCAGTCGGCGGGAGCGCCGGCCGCGCGTCACGCGGCGCCCATCCGGTCCTACAGGCTGCACCCCCTTGCACGTCACGTACGCAGTGAGGGAGTAGCGGTGTCCTCGGCGCGTTTACCGTGCTTCGCTCGCTCCAAGGCAGCTTGCACTTCGAGGGCTTGCGTCCACCCGGCGGCGGAGGCCGGCTACCCCGGGCCCCACGTTTGACAGCCTCGAGTTCCTGTTCAGCGCATCTCCGCGGTCCGCGTGCTGCCCTTCCTCAGCGCGCACCTTGCGCCCGTGGGGCGGCGTCCACCAAACACGCGGTGGAGCGTCTCGCCTTCGAGAGGAGGTCGTAGACCGTCGACAATGCGGTACACATCGTCGAGGCGATTCGCTCGCTCCTTCGCCCCCTCCACCCGCGCCGGAAGGTCCCAAAGTGGTCGACCGGTCGACCACCGTTCGTGCGCGATCGACCACGAGGGTGAATCCCCCAGCAAGCGTGCACCTTTGGAGAACAGCTGCGCCGACCAATGCATGGTCGACCAGCTGGTCGACCATTGGCACCGACTCAAGTCGCTCTCCAAGGGTGCCGGGCTCGTCGACCATATGGTCGACCATGAGGGGTCAGACCGGTCTCGGACCTATCCATCCGGATTGCTGAGGGTTTCGTCCGACTCTTCGATCCGACCTCGGGGTTGGTCGACCGGTCGACCACTTTGGTCCCTCCCGCGCGGGAGGTGCGTGCCCCCGGCATTCGGCGCCGGTCGCCCTCGTTGCCGCGTCGTGCACCCGGCTCGTCCCGTTGGCCCTGTGCGTGAACGATTCGCGGACGCTGCTGCCGCACGCGCCCGGTCCCCTCTCGACCTGATGGGTGAGCTGGCGGGCGCGCTCTCGAGGGCGCCGCTGTCACCACACTGGCTCTGTCTTTGTCAGAGTCAGCGCGTAGGGTGTCCGCTCTTTCAAGGGCGAGGGGGATGGGGATGGTCGAGGCGGCGGAAACGTTGGCAGACTTTGCGCGTGGACGGATTGTGCGCGAGGTGGAAGGCGGGCACTTCAGGGTCGGGGAGCGGCTCCCCTCGGAGCGGATCCTCTCGCGAGAGCTGAGGGTAGGGCGCTCGGCGATTCGCGAGGCGAAGGCGCGGCTCCTGGCGGAGGGCAGGCTCGTCGAAGGGCCAGGCGGCAGCATCTGCGTCGGCCCCAAGCTCGGAGAGGAGCTTCGCCGCCCGAAGAAGCCGGAGGCCTACTGGCGAAACCTGCTCGCCTGTCGTCGCATGCTGTGGGCCGAGGGGGCGCGAATCGCTTCGCGCCGGGCGCTCGCGAAGCCGAACGAGTTGCTCCTGAGCTCGCTGGAAGACTACGAGTCGGACATTCGGTTCGCCGCGTCCCCACAAGCCCTGGCCGCGACCTACGCGGCGTTGGGAAGCGCTTTTGTGTCCGCGAGCCGGAACTCGACGCTCGTCGCTCTCGAGGCGAAGGTGCACGTCGCGATGGCCCCTGAGCTGCCACTCTGGTTCGCCGGCCCGAAGTTCAAGGAGCTGTCGGAGGCGCAGCGGAAGGCCGCGACTGCGGTTGGGGTCGGCGACACGCGGCTCGCGCTGCGGGCCATCCGCAAGGAGATGGCCGCGGCGGACCGCCTGTGGATTGCACGCGCCACCCAGTGGCTCCCCGCCACCGGCTGATCGCGCTCAACGCGGCCCACGGCTGGGCTATGCAGGCTTCATGTCCGAAGCTCCCCCTCGAAAGTCCCTCGCGGCCGACGGCGTCCTCGCCGTGGTCACGATTTTCTGGGGCGTGACCTTCGTCATCGTCCAGGACGCCCTGCGCAACGCGGATCCGCTGAGCTTCCTGGCGTTGCGCTTCCTGGTGGGCGCCGTGGCGGCCACGCTCATCGCCGGGCGCAAAATGTTGCACGGGCCCACGCTAAAGGCGGGCCTGACGCTGTCGGTCTTCCTCTCCTCCGGCTTCGCGCTGCAGACCTTCGGGCTGGTCGACACCACGCCCTCGCGCTCGGCGTTCATCACCGGCCTGTCCGTGGTCCTGGTGCCCCTGGTCTCCATGGCGCTGTTGCGCCGGGCGCCGCGCGCTCCCGCGTGGGCGGGCGTCGCGCTGTCCGTCGTGGGCATGTACGTGCTGACCGGCGGCTTCTCCTCCCCAGCCGGCGCACATGAGCTGCGAGGGGACCTCCTTACGCTCGGCTGCGCCCTCGTCTTCTCCTTCCACATCCTGCTCACCGAGCGCTACGCACCCACCGTGCACCCCACCGCGATGGTGGCCGTGCAGCTTTGGGTGACCTCGGCGCTGTGCGGCCTGTGCGTGCCCTTCGGTTCGCCCCGCGTGGTGTGGACCGTCGGGTTCGCCGTGGCGCTCGCGGTGTGCGGCATCCTCGCCAGCGCCGTGGCCATCAGCGTCCAGACCTGGGGCCAGGCCCGGACCACCGCCATCCGAGCGGCGCTTATCTTCTCGCTGGAGCCGGTCTTCGCCACGCTCTACTCGGTCCTGGTGGGGCGGGAGGCGCTCACCTGGCGGACCGTCTGGGGCGGGGGCCTGATGCTGGGGGGCGTGGTGCTGGCGGAGGTGTCGACAGTGCTGCTGGACCGCTGGAAGCGCAGCCGCCTGGGGCTCATCTCCAGCTGAAGGCAGGGCGTGACCGGCTCGGCCGTTCAGTGCTAGACCGCTGCGGCGATGTGCGCGGTCGAGCTGAAGAGCGCAGGGCTCCATCTGACAGGGACAGCGCTCTGGCTGGACGCGCGGCGCAAGTCAGAGCTCTCCTTCGTCTCCCACGCGCACTCGGACCACATCGCCCGGCACGAGCGCGTCATCGCCACCGCGGCCACGCTGCGCTTCCTCACCCACCGGCTGGGCAAGCTGCAGGCGGCATTGCCCGTGCCGTACAACCGCCCATTCGAGCTCGGGCCGCTGGTGCTGGAGCTCTTGCCCGCCGGCCACATCCTCGGCTCCGCGCAGATCCGCGTCACCCGCGCCGACGGGGTCCGCGTGGTCTACACGGGGGACCTCAACCTGGTCCCCTCGCTGACCGCGGAGCCCGCGCAGGTCGCGGAGTGCGACGTGCTGGTCATCGAGTCGACCTTCGGCCACCCGCGGTACGTCTTCCCGCCGAAGGCCGGCGTGCTGGCAGACGTGGAGGCGTGGGCGCGGCGGAGCCTGGAGCAGGGCGTCACGCCCATCCTGCTGGGCTACGCGCTGGGGAAGAGCCAGGAGGCCATCAAGTACCTCACCGAGCGCGGGCTCTCCATCTGCGCGCACCGCTCCATCTACGAGATGGTGGAGCTCTACCAGGAGCTGGGCGTGCCGCTGCGCAACGTCCGGCGCTACGCGGGGCGCGTGAACGAGGGCGAGGTGGGGTTCTTCCCGCCGCACGTCTCCCGCAGCAACGGCATTACCCGCATCCCCCGGCGCGAGAGCGCGGTCCTCACCGGCTGGGCGGTGGAGGGACCGCTGGCGGCCCGACGCTACGGCGCTGACCTGGGCTTCCCGCTCTCGGACCACGCCGACTTTCCGGCGTTGATTGACTACGCGCGCAGGACCGGGGCGGTTGAGGTTGTCACGCACCACGGCTTCGCGGAAGACCTGGCGAAGGCGCTGCGCAGCGAAGGCATCGAGGCGCGCCCCGTAGGCCGCCCTCATCAGCTCAGCCTCAAGTTCTAGGGATTGTTGCCGCAGCGTCAAAGGAGCGCTGCCGGCCTTGCCGTTACTCCCCGCTCCGCTCGCTGGCATTCCTTCGGGTCGAAGCTCACTCCCGAGCTCATCACCGAAGAGAGTCGACCCATGATGCGTGCACTGGTTCAGCAGCGGTTTGGCGGTCCGGAGGTCCTGGAGGTGGCGCAGGTCCCGCGCCCGGTGGCGCTGCCCACCGAGGTGCTCATCCGCGTGAAGGCGATTGGCGTGAACCCGGTGGAGGCCATCATCCGGGCCGGTCACTTTCCACTCATCGGCCAGCCGCCGTTCACCCTGGGCTGGGATGTGTCCGGGGTGGTGGAGGAGGTCGTCCCGGGGACTTCGCGGTTCCGCCCGGGCGACGAGGTGTATGGGATGCCCTTTTTCCCGCGCGCCGCAAACACCTACGCGGAGTACGTCGCCGCGCCCGCGCGCCAGCTGGCCCGGAAGCCGGCGGGGCTCTCCCACGCCGAAGCCGCCGCCTTGCCGCTGGCCGGGCTCACCGCCTGGCAGAGCCTGGTGGACATCGCGGACGTCCAGGAGGGGCAGCGCGTGCTCATCCACGGCGCGGGCGGAGGGGTGGGGCACCTCGCCGTGCAGATTGCCAAGGCGCGCGGCGCCTACGTCATCGGCACCGCCAGCGCGGCGAAGCACGGTTTCCTTAGAGAGCTGGGGGCGGATGGCTCCATCGATTATCGGAGCGCAGACTTCACCTCGGCGGTCCGCGACGTCGACGTGGTGCTCGACCTGATTGGCGGTGGCTACGCGGAGCGGTCGCTCAAGGTGCTCCGCCCTGGCGGGCTCCTCATCACCGCCGTGGAGCGCATGAACGACGCGCTGGCCCAGGCGGTACGGGCGGCGGGCCGCCGGTTCGCCGGCGTCGCCGTCGAGCCGGACCACGTGGCCCTGGAGCGGCTCGCGGGTCTCGTGGAGGCTGGCAAGCTGCGCCCCTACGTCCAGCAGACTTTCCCGCTGGAGCAGGCAGGCCAGGCCCACGCGCTGCTGCAGACAGGCGTCAAGGGGAAGCTGGTGCTGGTGCCCTGAAGCCGCGCAGCAGCCCCACGCCAAGCGCGATGAGCGCGGCGCCGAGGACGAAGACGCCCGCCCACAGAAGGGAGAAGAGCGGACGGATGAGGGCGCCACCGAAGAAGCCGCCCGGGACGAGCAGGGCGGCCGCAAAGAAGGCGACGCGGGCGGCCAGCGTGAGCCGCGGCGAGAGCCGTACGTGGTCCAGGTAGAGCTGGGCGATCAAGCTGAGCAGGACCAGCACGCCCGCATGCGCATGGCCGGCCCGGAACAACGACCGCTGGAGGTCAGTCAGCCCCATCTCCTGCTTGCCGCCCAGCAAGAGCTCGAGGAGGAACGTGCCGCCGAACTCGATGGACGGCACGGCCAGAAAGGTGAGCCCCGCGAACAGCTTGGCGTGGGACGAGGGGGTTGCGCTCATGAACAGCTCCGGTGTTGACGGTGTAAAGTTGTCACTGTCTACAAATGACAGATGGGCGGTGTCAAGTCGGCCTGCCTCCCGCTCCGCCCCGTTCGCGTCGAGCGTTGCGCCGTCAGGCGCATAGTCGAGACGTCGGCAGCGCTTCCGAAGCTTGGCTCATGGGCCGCTTCGCTCTGCTCGAAGCAAAGCGGCAAAGTGCAGTGCGTGGGCTGCGCCACCTCTCGACGATGCGCAACGCTCCTAAAGAACAGCTCACCAGGGCCCCGCAACCTCGCTGTGCCCCCCCCCGTTCGCGTCGAGCGTTGCGCCGTCAGGCGCATAGTCGAGACGTCGGCAGTGCTTCCGAAGCTTGGCTCAAGGGCCGCTTTGCTCTGCTCGAAACACACCGGCAAAGTGCAGTGCGTGGGTTTGCGCCACCTCTCGACTATGCGCCTGACGGCGCAACGCTTGAGGCGAGCGGGGGAAGGC
This sequence comes from Myxococcaceae bacterium, assembly GCA_044230055.1. Taxonomy (GTDB): domain Bacteria; phylum Myxococcota; class Myxococcia; order Myxococcales; family Myxococcaceae; genus JBGART01. The sequence goes on from JBGART010000004.1 coordinate 128,408, forward strand.
GCCCGACTGAGAAGAGCCGTTCCTCCGACGAAATGGCCGGCCAGGGGGCGGCCTCCATTTCAGTGCCGGCGCGGGTTGACCTGACTGGCCTGGACGGAATAGCCCGTCGTCATGTCTTCCTACGCGCTCTTCCTCATCCTCTCCGCCATCACGGGGAGCCCGCTCCTCGGGGCAGTCCTGTTGCTCGTGGGCGGGTGGGCGGTCGAGCACTACACGCTGGGTCTTTCGCCGGGCCCGGTGCGACTGGTGCGGCGCTTCCTCCGCGAGAGGAGGTTGCGCCACCTGCTGCTGCAGAACCCGCACGACCGCCGGTCCCGCTTCGAGCTCGCCTCCCTCCTCATTGGCCGGCGTCGCTACGCGGCCGCGCTGGAGCTCCTGCGCGCGAACCTCGAGGCTGGCGAGCAGGACGCGGAGCACCTCTTCCAGACGGCCGTCGCCTGCGCGGGCTGCGGGCACACTGAGCAGTCTGAGAAGCTCTTCGACCAGGCAGAGGAGGAGGACCCGCGCTTCCGGCTGGGCGCCATCGACCTCGAGCGCGGCCGCTGGCGCCTGGCCCGTAAGGACTACGCCGGCGCGAAGGAGGCGCTGCAGCGGTTCGTTGCCACGCGGTCGGGCACGGTGGAGGGGCGGGTGCTCCTGTCGCGCGCGCTGAGCGGGCTTGCGGACGCCGACGCTGCAGCCGTGATGCGCGCCAAGGCCTGGGACGAGTTCGCGGGCTCACCGCGCTTTGTGCGCCGCGTGGAGCGGCTCTGGGCCTGGCGGGCGCGGCCGTCGCGTCCCGCGCTCTACGCGGTGGCGCTGCTGGTCGCGGTCGTTCTCACGGCGAAGGTCAGCCAGCCGTACGTGGACGCCGTTCGCAAGCAGATGGCCTCCAGGTCGGCGGATGACATGGGGGGACCCATGGACCCGGCGCTCGCCGCGCAGATGGCTCGCATGTGGGGGGCGCCGCGCCCGTCGCAGGGCGTGCAGTGGGCGTTGGAGCCGGCAGACCCGCCGAGGGACGCCCCGACCGGCTGGAAGGGTTGGCGGCTGGGCGCGCTGCGGTTTGCCGCGCCGGCCCGGTTCAACGCTTCGGATGGGCTTCCGAGGTCAAACGTCCTCGCCCGAGCGGTGGAGCTGGCCGACTGCGAAGAGGAGCTCCCTCGTTTCGCCCAGCCCAGCTCACGGCCGGTCCAAGTCTCGACGGAGCCGGGCTACTTCCAGGAGGCGTGGGTGGGCGGATACAGCACCCGGAGCTTCATCACCTGCCACTTGAACGTCCTCTACAGCGTCGTCCTCACCGAAGAGCAGTCGTCGCCTGAGACGGAGAGCCCGCTGCTCCTGGCCTCGGTCCACTTTGACGGGCGCTAAAGCGCTCACGGCAGCGGGATGAAGGTGGTCTCGTCCGGGATGGGGCCGAAGCGCTGCGCCCGCCAGTCATCCTTCGCCTGCTCGATGCGCTCCTTGGAGCTGGAGACGAAGTTCCACCAGATGTGTCGCGGAGCCTCCAGCGGCGCCCCACCGAAGATCAGCACGCGGCTGGGCGCGCAGGCCCGCAGCAGGACCTCAGGCCCGCGGGAGAAGACCCCGAGCTCTCCGGCTTTCAGCTCTCCCTTCCCCGACGACACCGTGCCCTGCACGACGAACGCTGCGCGCTCCGCATGGGCCGCGGTCAACCGCACCACCGCGCCTTCCTCGAGAGACGCGACCGCGTAGAACAGCTCCGAGTGGGTCTTCACAGGCGACGTCAGGCCCTCCAGCGCGCCGGCGACGAGGCGCAGCGCCACCCCACCGTCGTCGAAGGCGGGCAGCTGCGCGGCGGGGTAGTGCGCGAAGGCCGGGGCGGTCTCCTCATGTGCCTTCGGCAGCGCCACCCAGATTTGAATCCCGAAGAGCGGCCCGCCGGTCGCCAGGAGCTCCGGCGGCGCGCGTTCCGAGTGGGCAATGCCGCGGCCGGCGGTCATCCAGTTCACGTCGCCGGGACGGATCCGCTGCACCGTGCCCAGCGTGTCCCGGTGGATGGCCTCGCCCTCGAAGAGGTACGTGACCGTCGACAGGCCGATGTGCGGATGCGGCCCCACCTCCAGCCCGTGGCCTGCCGCCAGCTGCGCCGGGCCCATCTGGTCGAGGAAGACGAACGGGCCCACCATCCGGCGCTGGGCCTGGGGCAGCGCGCGCAGGACGTGCAGCCCGCCCGGCAGGTCAGCGCCGCGGGCGGCAAGGATGAGCTCCAGGTCTGAGGGGTCGGTCACGCCCGGCAGCCTACCCGCCCCCGGCGCCGGACGCAGGCGACGAAGTCTTCACCCTACCGGGGCCGCTCGTCTGCGCGGCGCCCCTGCACAGGAGGCGGCGGCTTGATGGCAAGCGTGATGAGCGAGGCCGCGGTGCAGAAGCTGGTGCTGGTGATGCAGTGGTCCCCGCGCCAGGTGCCGTCCTCGCGCTGGATGCCCGCCAGCCGCCCGCGGATGGACGCGTCCCAGCGCTTCCACTCCGCGCCGCCGACCTTGGCCAGCGCCTCGGAGGTCATCATGTAGGAGACGTGCTCTTCGCCCCCGTAGCTGCCGAAGCCGCGAACGAACGGTTCGCTGTTCACCTGCTCGCGCGCGGCCTTCGCCGCTTCGCCGTCGAGGCTCCCCTTGGCCGCGCCGCTGCCGAGCGCCCCGGCGGCGCTGTAGAGCGCCACGCCCGCGCTGTCCTGGGTCTTGAAGGTGCGCTTGCGCGAGTCGTACTGCCCTTCCATGTGCTTGTCCGCGCTTGAGAGCACGTCGCTCTTCACGCGCGAAGAGCCCGCGCGCTGCGCCGCGTAGAGCCCGCCGGTGGCGAACGCGCTCGACAGGACGGGCGCCCAGCCCTCGCCGGAGAAGCTCCCATCCTTGCGCTGCAGCGCCTGCACCTTGCCCACCAGCATGTCGAGCGCCGTCCCGGTGCGGCTGCGGACCTCGGGGTCGTCGATGGTCGGCAGGGCTTCGGCAAGGAACTGCGCCGCGAGGTACGTGTCGATGAAGCGGCCGAGCTTGGCCTGCGGCTGCGTGCCCTCGGCCTGGACGGCGGAGGAGTCCGCCGGGGAGCGCTCCACCGCCTCCACCACGAAGCGGATGGCCTTGCGCGCCGCGGCTTTGTGTTCGCCCTGCGAGTAGGTGTGGCCGTAGCGCAGCAGGGTGATGCCGGAGAGCGACGTGGTGGCGACGTCCGGCGCCGTCTTCGACTCGGCGCCCCAGCCGCCGTTCGCGTTCTGCGCGGCGAGCAACCACGCCATCGGACGTTTGAGCTCCGCTTCAGCGCGGCCGGGTGGCCGCTCCTTCGCGGTCGCGGGGAGACAGAAGGCGAACGACAGAAGAGACAGGGCGACAAAGATGGAACGGAACATGGCGCTCCTTCGGAGAGGTGGCTGCAGCGGCGCTGCGTTCTGCAACGCGCGCACCACGTCCCGGACACCTCACGTCTGAGAACGGTTCCCGCGAAGACCCTCGCCGGCCATTTCGAGGGCCGGCCAGTTTGTCGAGGCACGGCCCCCGTTCGCGTCGAGCGTTGCGCCGTCAGGCGCATAGTCGAGACGTCGGCAGTGCTTCCGAAACTGGGCTCATGGGCCCCGCTTCGGGCTGCTCGAAACAACCCGGCAAAGTGCCGTGCGTGGGTTTGCGCCACCTCTCGACTATGCGCCTGACGGCGCAACGCTCGAGGCGAGCGGGGGAGGCGCCTGACTAAGAAGAGCTGTTCCTCCGACGAAATGGCCGGCCAGGGCCGGTTTTCCCCTCGAGGCGAGCGGGGGAGGGCGACGCGAGCGGTGGGCTTCGAAGCCGCCCGCGACACCCTGACGAAGGCGCTGGGCCCGGACGGGGTGGCCGGCCTCATGTTGTCGGCGAAGGCGGCGTACACCCGCTATGGGGTGGGCAAGCAGCAGCGCGAGAGCCTGGCGGAGCTCCTTGCGCTCAAGGCCAGGGTGGACAAGGCGCCCGATGCGATGGGCCCCCTCTGGATGGAGACCTACTACGGCCTGTCCGTCGTCTACGCGGAGTCGCACGACAACGACAAGGCGATGGAATACGCGCAGGCCCTAATGGAGCGCGCGGTGGCGCTCTGGAAGCGGCGCAAGGGCGTCTGGCGCGACCGGGCAGACGCCGCCGAGGGCCTGGCGCAGGTCCTCAAGCGCGAGGGCGCAGATGCGAAGGAGATTGCCCGGCTGGAGGAGGAGGCGCGGGAGGAGCGGGCGCGGGTGGTGAAGAACGGCTGGTCCCTTTAGGCGCGCCGGACGTGGTGGGCGCCGGCCTCCAGTGTGAGGTGTTTTCCTTCAGCCGCCGTACGGTCTGATGGCGCCCGCATGGACTGTCCCTCGCGCGACGAGTTGATGCAGCTGACAGGCGCCCCTCCTCCGCAACTCGCCGAGCACCTTCAGGGCTGCGCCACCTGCAACCAGCACCTGATTGCGCTCGCCCGGGACCGGACGGGCGAGGTGGGTCCGCCGCTGGGACTGGAGCTGGTGCCCACCGGACCTGAGGCGGAGGGCGGAGACGTCCCGGCCCTCTCGCGCGGGACGAACCTCGGCCGCTTTGTGGTGTTGGACAAGCTGGGTGAGGGCGGGATGGGCGTGGTGTTCGTCGCCTACGACCGGGAGCTGGACCGGAAGGTGGCGCTCAAGCTGCTCACCCAGGGCTCCGGCTCCTCAGGGAGCGCCTCAAGCGCCACCGATGCACAGGCGCGGCTGCTGAGGGAGGCGCAGTCGATGGCGCAGCTGTCGCACCCGAACGTGGTGGCCGTCTACGACGTGCAGATGGTGGACGCGGCGACGTGGGGTGGCGCGGGCCAGCGCGTGGTGATGGTGATGGAGTTGGTGGAGGGGACGACGTTCAAGGCGTGGATGAAGGAGAAGCCGCGCACCCCGCGCGAGGTGCTGGAGGTGCTGGACGCGGCGGGGCAGGGGTTGGCGGCAGCGCACGACAAGGGGCTCACCCACCGCGACTTCAAACCGGACAACGTACTGGTGGGCAGAGACGGGCGCGTGCGGGTGGCGGACTTCGGAATCGCCCGGCAGGACGATGCGGCGAGGCCGCAGGAGAAGGACGCGCTGGCGACCGACGAGGTGTCGGGCAACTCCCGGCGCCACGCGGCGCTGACGCAGGCGGGGCGGATTGTCGGGACGCCGGCGTACATGGCGCCCGAGCAGCTGATGGGCGCCAAGGCGGATGCGCGGACGGACCAGTTCAGCTTCGCGGTGACGCTCTACGAAGCGCTGGCGGGCGGACGGCCGTTCACCGGCGGCTCCCTGTCGGAGCGTTCCAAGAACGTGCTCGAGGGCCGCTTCGAGCCCCTGCCGCAGGGCGTGAAGCTTCCCTCGTGGCTGATGAAGACAGTCACCCGCGCGCTGGCGGCCAACCCGCAGCAGCGCTACCCGTCCATGCGGGACCTGCTCACCGCGCTGCGCAGAGACCCCGCGCGCGTTCGCCAGCGCGTGTTCGTCGGCACGGTGGCGCTCGCGCTGGTGGTCTCCGCCGGCGCGGCGGTGGCCAACCAGGTGCGGGAGCGCAGCCTGCTGTGCACCGGCGCGGGCGCGAAGCTGGCGGGCATCTGGGATGCCCCGCGGCGCGGCGCTATCGAGCGCGCCATCCAAGCGACCGGACACGCCTCGGCCGCCACGGCGTGGGGCCAGGTGGACCGGACGCTCTCGCGCTACGCGCAGGCCTGGAGCGCCCTGCACGAGGACGCGTGCCTGGCAACGCGGGTGCGCGGCGAGCAGACCGAAGAGGTGCTCGGTCAGAGGATGGCGTGCCTGGAGGAGCAGCGGCAGCAGCTGGCCGCGGTGGCGGACGCCTTCGCGAAGGCCGACGCGCGCGTGGTGGGCCGGACGCCCGAAGTCCTCAACGGCCTGCGAAACTTAGGCGTCTGCGCGGACCTCAAGCTCCTGCGGGCGCGGGTGAAGCCGCCCACGGACCCCCTCGCCGCCGACAAGGTGGCCGCGCTCCGGCGGAAGCTGGCGGACGTGCTGGTGCTCCACCGCGTGGGGAAGTACCCGGAGGGGCTGGCGCTGGCGAACGCCGCGCTCACCGAGGCGAAGGGTCTGGGGTACCCGCCCATCGAAGCCAGCGCGCTGGTGTCGGTCGCCTCCTCGAACAACCTGCTGGGGGACTTGCCCGCCACCATCGCCGCGGCAAGGGCGGCCCTCACGCTGGCGGAGGCGAACGGCGACGACACGCCGCTCGCGGTCGCGGCGCGCATTTTGGGGGACATCCACGGTCAGCAGGGCGCGGTCGACGTCGGAGAGCACTGGGTGCGCTTCGCAATGGCGGCCCACAAGCGGAGCGGCGCCAGCGCGGAGGAGCAGGTCAGCGTGAAGTCCACGCTGGCGACGTTGCTCATGCACAAAGGGGAGCTCCAGCCCGGAGTGACGGAGATGGAGGACGCGCTGGCGCTGGCCGAGCGCCTGATGCCGGACAAGCCCTATCAGCTGTTCAGGACCCGGATGGACCTGGCCAGTTTCCAGGCGAACGCCAGGAACGTCGAGCAGGCGGCGCAGTTGCACGAGGCGAACCTCAAGGTGGCGGCGGAGGTGCTGGGCCCCAACCATCCGCTCTGGCGCTACACGCTGCAGACCATCGGCACTGCGCGGTTGCAGCAGGGGCGCTTCGCGGAGGCGCGCGCGCTGCTGGAGAAGGGGCTGGCAATGCCGGGAGACCCCAACAGCACGGCCCACCTCGAGCTGTCGCTGGGCAGCGTCGACGAGAGCGAGGCCAACCGCGCCGGCGCGGCCCGGCACTTCGAAGCCGCGCGCGACCTCTTCCGGGAGAAGGTGGGGCCGGAGAGCATGCTCGCCCTGGTCACCACCGCGAAGGCGGCGTCCGCGCGCTACCTCCTGGGAGAGCGGCGGGAGAGCCTGGCCCAGCTGATGGCCCTGAAAGCCCGGGTGGACAAGGCCTCCGGCCCCGCGGACTTCGTCTGGGTGGAGACCTACTCCGGGCTGGCCATCGCCTACGCGGAGTCGCGCGAAGACGAGAAGGCGCTGGAGCTGACCCGGCTCATCCTCAAGCGCGCCCCGGAGCTCGGCAGGAAAGAGGTCGTCTTCACCGCGCAGCTGGGGATTGGGCAGCTGCTGCTGCAGAAGAAGGACAACGCCCAGGCGCTGGTGCACCTCCAGGAGGCGGTGAAGGGGCTGGAGGCGTACGGCGGGGTGGACCACGTGCAGCTGGCCATCCCGCTCACCTATCAAGGCCTCGCCCAGCTGCGGCTGGGCGACGTGGCCGGGGCGCAGGCGTCGCTTCAGCGCGCGGTGGCGCTCTGGAAGCAGCGCGCGGGCGTGTGGCGCGACAGGGCGGACGCCGCCGAAGGGTTGGCGCAGGTGCGCAAGCGCGAGGGTGGAGATGCGAAGGAGATTGCCCGGCTGGAGGAGGAGGCGCGGCTGGAGCGCGCCCGCGTGGTGAAGAACGGTTGGGCTCTGTAGGTGTTGTCGGAAGGACCTGCGATGGGGCTGTGCCCGTTGCTCCTGTTCGCGCTGGCGGCCAGCCCGCAGGATGCGGGTACGCCTTCGCCCGGCCCGGCCGCGCAGGTGCGGGAGCTGCTCTACGGCGCCGAGCGGCTGCGCGTTGTACGCGCGGCGACCGAGGTGGAGCTGATTCGGCTGGACCCCGCGGGCAAGCCCGGTGCGGACGCGTTCGCCGGCTATGACGTCGTCAAGCGCTATGGGGTGATTCCGCCGGGCGCGGTGGGGCCGCTCAAAGCGCTGTTGCTGGAGGATGAGCAGCTGCAGTTCGCCAGCAAGCTCTGCGGCGGGTTCAAGCCGGGCGTGGGCCTTCGCTTTCGCGCGAGCAGCGCAGAGCCCGCGGACGTCCTGCTCTGCTTCGCCTGCGACGATGTCGCCGTGCCCAAGGGCGCGGTGCCGCTGGACACCGCCGACATGTCGGCCACGCGCGGCGCGCTGCTGGAGCTGCTGGTCCCGCTGATGCCTGGGGACGAGGAGCTGGGCCGGGTCCTCGCCACGGACCGGAGGGACCGCGCGGCCAAGCGGATGGTCGCCGAGGTGATGCGCGCGCCGGATCCACTGCGCTCGTTCGGCCCCGCCACGGGCAAGCGTCGCCGCGAGCTTTTGCGCGCGCTGGGCGCCGAGAGCGAACACTGGAGCGCCACTACCTCCCGCCTGGACGCGCTGCTCTCGCTGTTCCGCGCGCTCCCGGCCGCGGACATCGCCGCGCTGCTCAAGCCGTCCGATGACGCGTGGCTGCGCGCGGGCGTGGCCCGGGCGCTCCTGGGCGAGGGCCGGCTGACAGAGCTGCCCCGGCGCCAGCAACTGGCGCTCTTCCCGGTGCTCGCCGGCCACGTGCTCCACTGGGGGCCGGCCGACGCGCGTCCTGAGGTGCTCCGGCAAGTCGCCGCGAATGACTCTCCGGCGCTGCGGCGGGCCCTGCGCGGGGCGCTCAAGAAGCCCGTCGACCCGGCCTGGGGTGATGGCGTGGGGCTGCGCGGTCCGTCGGTCCGCGCGGCGGTGCTCCTCACGCTGGCGCGCCTGGGAGAGGACGGAGGGCTCGCCTCCGCGGCGGGTGACGAGCGGGACCGCCTGGCGCTCTCCGTGGCGGAGGCCTGGCTTCACCCGGACCGCGGGCTCCCGGAGGGGGCGCTCCTGAGCCAGGACGGCTTTGTGTTCGACGCGGCCGTGGAGTGGGTCAAGCGCCATCCGGGGGACGCGGCGCGCGCTGCCCTCGAGCAGGCAGGGCAGAGCCATCCGTACCCCGGCTCGGCCGCGGCGGCGCGCCGGGCGTTGCAGGCGTTGGGCTCTGAGAGCAGCCGCTGACGGGACGTGGTAGAGCGCCTTCGACGTGAGAGCGCCGAACGACTCCTTCCTCTACGCCTACGCCGCCTGGGTGCTGGCGATGGTCGCCACCCTGGGCAGCCTGTTTCTGGGCGAGGTGATGAAGCTGCCGCCGTGCAGCCTCTGCTGGTACCAGCGCATCTGCCTCTTCCCGCTCACCGTCATCCTCGCGGTGGGCATCCTGATGCGGGACGGCAAGGTGGCGCTCTACGCGCTGCCGCTGGCGGGGTTGGGCGCTGGGCTGGCGCTGTACCACAACCTCGTCTACTTCGGCGTCGTCTCCGAGGCGCTCTCGCCCTGCACGCAGGGCGTGCCCTGCAGCTCGCGGCAGATGGAGCTGCTGGGCTTCATCACCATTCCGCTGATGTCGCTGGCGGCGTTCGCGTCCATCCTCGCGAGCCTCGCGTTGCACCAGCGGACCGTCAGGAGGGCGAACGCATGAAGCAGGATGTCTACCGGCTGGGTGGGATTGCCTTGCTGCTCATCTCGGCGATGGTGGCCGGCGGCGGCTACTACCTGCGCTCGCAGCGGCAGCAGCAGGAAGCGAAGGTGGCGCAGGAGGCCAAGACGGACACGTCCATCTTCGTCCGCCCGCACAGCCGCAGCAAAGGCCCGGCGAGCGCCAAGGTCACCGTGGTGGAGTTCTTCGACCCGGAGTGCGAATCCTGCCGGGAGATGCACCCGCTGGTGAAGCAGGTGCTGGCGCCGTACGGCGACGACGTGCGGCTGGTGCTCCGGTACATGCCACTGCACCCCAATTCCGTCTACGCGGCCGGCGCGCTGGAGGCTGCAGGCGAGCAGGGGAAGTTCTGGGAGATGCTGGAGGTGCTCTTCCACTACCAGCCGGAGTGGGGCAGCCACCACGCGCCCAGACCGGACCTGATTCCGGGCTACGCCACGCAGGTGGGGCTGGACCTGAACGCCTTCAACGCGTTCCTCGCGGCGGGCACGCACAAGGCGCTGGTGGCGCAGGACCAGAGCGACGGCCGCAAGCTGGGCGTGAACGGCACGCCGGTGTTCTTCGTGAACGGGAAGATGCTGCAGCCCTTGAGCCCCGAAGGGCTCAAGGCGCTCATCGAGCATGAGCTGAAGAAGTAGGGGAGAGCGCGGGGGTTGCCCGTTCGCGTCGAGCGTTGCGCCGTCAGGCGCGTTGAGTGCCGGGCCGGAGTGTTCGGGCTGCGGGCTTCGGGGGAATGGTGTCTCGGGCTGCGGGGAACGGGGTCTCGGGTACGGGTAGGGAGCACGCGTTCGCGTTCGTTCACGGGTAGGGGTACGGGCAGGGGTTCGGGTTCGGGACACCGCGTACGGCTCGTCCAGTCGCGACCCGCCGTTGCGCTCTAGCCCGTGACCGACTGCCCGCGCCCGAACCCGAACCCGGGCCCGTACCCGTGAACGAAGGCGAACGCGAACGCGAACGCGTGCTCCCTACCCGAACCCGAGAAACCGTTCCCCGCAGCCCGAACCCGAGAAACCGTTCCCCGCAGCCCGAACACTCCAGCCCGGCACTCAACCCGGCGGCGCTGCGCTGCAGTGGTCCAACTACCCTCGCATCCCGCAGTCAGCGTGGCCGCAACCGCAGCGGCCGTCCGCGGCCTGGCGGTTCTGCTCACACTCCACGCTGCAGAACTGTTTTCCCTCGGCGACCTTGCACTGGCAGCCTTCCATCTTGCATTGCTTCATGGCGGACCTCCCCTGGGCAGTGATGCCGTCCAGAGAAGGTGCGCACGGGGCCGCCCCCTACGGAAGCGAGGGCGGCCGGGCGGTCAGACGTCAGGGCGACTGAACGATGAGCTTCTCTTTGCCGCAGACGTTGCAGCGAAGGTGAATGAACAGGTCCTCTTCGCTCTCCTCGGGGACGGTGCCCTCCGGAACGCCGAGCTCCGTCTTCGCCAGCGCGGACACCTTGGCGGGGATGTCCTGGTCCTTGAGCGCTTCGACGAACGCCATCTCGCGGTCATCGCACTCGCGGGTCTCCGGCCCCTGCAGCCAGGCCGGCTCCACCGAGTCCGGCAGGCGGGAGAGGTTCTCCAGGTGAACCGCGGTCTCCGCCAGGTACGCCAGCCGGCGCAGGCGCGCCTCCTCTGGCAGCCCGGCGAACGTCCGGAACGCCTCTTCCAGCGCGCCCCGTTCGTTGTTGGTGGCCAGGGTGGCCAGCTCCAGCGCGGGTTCGCTCGCGTCGAGCGCCTCCTGCCAGTTGTTGTCCGGGTGGAAACCCGCCTCGAGCAGCGCCGAGTACAGCTGCGCGGCGGCCAGGCGGCGGCGCACCTCGCCGAGGTGCTCGGAGACGTCCCGCGGCAACTGCAGGTAGAGGAGCGCCCCGGTCGTCCGGGGGTCCACTGACATCGTCAGGTCTTCGATGTCGAGCTCCTGCCGGAGCGCTTCCTTGAGGAGCTTGGCGGCGGAGAACCGGAACTCCGGCTCCACGTCCACCTCGCGCAGGTACATGGCGGCGATGGCCGCGTCCTTCGACGCCAACCGGAGCGACGCCTGGGCGCGCTTGACGGCCTCCGGGTCCGCGGACGGCTTGCGGTTCTCCAGCCGGGACTTGGCCGCCTCCCGGTAGTGCGACTCCAACGACGAGCCCGGGGTCAGGCGCGGCGGGAGCGGCGGGTGGAGCTGCGGCGCGTCCAGCACCCAGGCGGGCGGCTGGCCCAGCTTCTTCAAGCCCCGGAAGAGCAGGGTGCCCGGCGGGTCCTGGGGCCGGAAGGGCGGAAGCTCGGACTCGGGGTCCGAGTCCAGCCCTGCCAGCGCGGCGGCGGCGTTGGTGCGCTGCTCGCGCGTGAAGGAGGTGGCGCCCACCGCGGGCGGGGGCGGGGGCGGGGGCGGCTCTTCGCCGTTGAGCCCCACCACCCGGTCCATGTCCACATCCTCGAACTCAATCTCCTCGAGCCCGCGGGCTCCGGAGAAGTCACAGCGCAGGAGCTTCAGCTTCTCAAAGGTGGCACCTTCGAGGTTCGCCCCCCGGAAGTCGCAGTCCTGCAGCCGTCCGCCGTGGAAGTACGCGTTCGAGAGGTCCGTCTCCTTGAAGTTTATTTTCGAGAGGTCGCAGCGGTCCCACTCGCTGCCGATGAGCTGCAGGCCGGAGAGGTCCGCGTTGGCGGAGAAGAGGTTCTCCAGAGTGGCTCCCGTGTGGTCGATGGGGACCTTCCCCGCTTTGCGGAGTCGGTTCCATTCAGCGGAGCCATTCTTGAGTAAGGACTCGATGGTGAGAGGTTTCGCCATAGATCCCGTTTTATCGGTGTGGTTAGGTCGGTTCGCCAAGACAAATGATCGAGTTCCGGATCGACGAGGACAGCGCGGGGCTTCGGTTGGACAAGTTCCTTCGCAAGAAGCTGCCTACCGTTCCGGTATCGCACCTCTTCAAGATGATCCGCACGAAGAAGGTGCGGGTGAACGGAAAACGTGCCCAGCCGGAGCAGCCGCTCCAGGGCGGTGACCTCCTCACCGTCTGGGGGGACGAGCGGCAGCTGCTCGGCCCAGCGCCCGCCTCCGCCCCTCGACCGCCGCCGCCGCTGGACCCCTCCCAGCTGGAGGTCCTGCTGGAGGACGACTGGATGATGGCCATCCACAAGCCCTCCGGGATGGCGGCCCACCCCGGCAGCGGCATCACCGGCGGCACCCTGGTCGACTACGTCCGGGCCTACCTGGGACCGAAGGCCACCCGCAACGACTTCACCGCCAGCCCCGCGCACCGGCTGGACCGGGAGACCTCCGGGGTCATCCTCGTCGCCAAGCGGCGGCCGGCGATGGTCCACTTCACCGACGTCTTCACCCACGGCAAGTCGAAGAAGCGCTACCTGACGCTGGTCAAGGGGCGGATGCCCAGGGCCAGCGACACCATTGACCTGCCGCTGGCCGAGCACCAGCAGACGGCGGAATCCAAGGCGCGGCGGGGCATAAATCTCCAGGAAGCCAGGACCCGCTACCAGGTCCTCGAGCAAGGAGGCGACTGTGCCTACCTCTCCTGCACGATCGAGACTGGTCGCACGCACCAGATTCGGAGACACTTGCTGTCTACGGGTCACCCCGTGGCGGGGGACCGGAAATACGGTGACTTTCCCTTCAACCGCGAGGCCAAGGCCCGCTGGGGCCTCAAACGCCTGTTTCTCCATGCTGAATCCATTGAGTTTCCGCATCCCCAGCACGGCGGGCGCGTCCGCGTCGAAGCGCCGCTGCCCCCGGAGCTGAAGGATGTCCTGAAGAGAGCTGGCCTGGACGCTTCATGAGAGCCCCTGTGGACGTACCCCCTCGCACCCCGACGCCGCCCGCGAACGGCGTCCCGCGCTCCAAGCACCGGCTGGTGCTGACGGACATCCCGGAGCGCCCGCGCGGGTGGAAGCGCTGGGTGCGGCCGGTGGGCCTCCTCGTCTGCATCGGCGCCACGGCGGCCTTCGTCGGGGTGCTCGGGCTCTACTACAAGTACTCCGACGGGCTGCCGGACATCCCGCGCGTGGACCAGTACTGGCCGCCGGTTTTGTCGGAGTTCCACACCCAGGACAGCGTGCTGGCCGGCGAGTTCTACAACGAGCGCCGCAAGGTGGTGCCGTATGACCACATCCCCAAGCGCCTGGTGCAGGCGTTCATCGCGTCCGAGGACTCCAGCTTCTTCGACCACATGGGCGTGGATGTCCTGGGCACCGGCCGCGCCGCCTTCAAGACGCTGCTCAAGAAGGCCTCCGGCTCCGGCTCCGTGCAGGGCGGCTCTACGCTGACCCAGCAGACCGCGAAGGCGCTGCTGGTCTCCGCGGAGCTCAAGCAACGCATCGACAACGCGGAGATTGCCGACGAGGCCGAGCGCCGCGTCCCGGCCGCGGTGCCCCCGTCAACGGCGGATATCAACGCTGAGATGCAGGTGCTCCTCAAGGGCCGCACCAAGATGACCCCGGAGGAGCGGGCCACGATGGAGGCGGGCGTCAAGGACCGGCTGACGAAGAAGGCCGAGATGGCGCGCGGGGAGGCGGTGAAGGCGGAGATGACCCGCGTCCGCGAGGCCCGGGTGAAGAGCGCCTTCGCCAAGGGGACGGAGAAGAAGCTCTCCCGGAAGATTCGCGAAGCCATCCTCGCCTGGCGGCTGGAGGGCCGGCTGACCAAGGAGGAAATCCTCTACATCTACTTGAACAACGTCTACCTCGGTCAGCACAGCTACGGCGTGCAGGCCGCCGCGGAGAACTACTTCCGCAAGGACGTGCGCGACTTGAGCGTGGCGGAGATGGCGCTCATCGCTGGCCTGCCCCAGGCGCCGTCCCGCTATTCGCCGTTCCTGCACCCGGAGGCCGCCAAGAAGCGCCGCGGCTACGTGCTGCGCCGGATGCTGGACGAGAACATGGTCACCAAGGGCGAGTGGGAGGTGGCCAGCAAGACCGAGGTCAACGTCTTCCCGCTGGAGGACGTCTTCCACGAGTTCGCCCCGTACTTCACCGAAGAGGTCCGCCGCTACATCAAGGACCGCTACGGCAGCGCCAGCCTCCTGAACGAAGGCCTGCGCGTGTTCACGACCATGGACTCGGAGAAGCAGCGCGCCGCGCAGCGCTCCGTGCTGGACAACCTGCTGGCCGTCGACAAGCGCCAGGGCTTCCGCGGTCCGCTGATGCAGCTGAAGACGGAGGCGGAGCGCAGCGCCTTCCTCGAGAAGACGAAGAAGATGATGTTCGAGGAGAAGATTGTCGAAGGGCGCTTCTACGTGGCCCTCGTCACCGACATTGACCCGGAGGGGATGTTCGTCGACGTCCAGGTCGGCCCGCACAAGGGCGTGCTGCCGCTGCTCGGGATGCGCTGGGCGCGCAAGCTCAACGCGGAGGGGTACTACCCCGCGGTGCTTTTGGACTCGGTCAAGCGGGTGCTCTTCGTCGGGGACCTGGTCATCGTCCGCGCGGTCAGCCGGAAGAACCTGAACGAGGACAAGGAGCAGTACACCGTCAAGGCGGACAAGGCGGTCCCCGAGGGCGTGCAGCTCTTCCGTCTGGAGCAGGAGCCGGAGCTGCAGGGCGCGCTGGTCTCCATCGACCCGCACCGCCAGTACCTGGCGGCCATGGTCGGCGGGTATGACTTCGACGCCAACGAGTTCAACCGCGCGTTTCAGGCCTGCCGCCAGCCGGGCTCCTCGTACAAGCCGCTGGTCTACGCCGCCGCGCTGGAGCAGCTGGGCTGGACCGAGGCGAAGATTCTGGTCGACAGCCCGGTGGTGATGGACACCGAGTCCACCGAGGTCCGCTGGAAGCCGCAGAACTTCAACGAGAGCTTCCAGGGCGACGTGGTGCTCCGGCACGCGCTGGTGAACTCGCTCAACATCCCGGCGGTGAAGACCTTCGGCTCGGTGGGCGTGAAGAAGATGTCCGCCTGGGCCCGGCAGCTGGGCCTCTCCACGCCGATGAACGAGGACTTCTCCGCCGCGCTCGGCTCCTCCTGCGTCATCCCGTACGAGCTCGCGCAGGTCTACGCGACCTTCAACCGCCTGGGGAACAAGCGGCCCACCTACTTCGTGCGCAAGGTGGAGGACCGCTTCGGCCGCACGCTGGAGGACCACACCTCGTTCGACGACGCCTGGGCCACGCTGAATGACCGCGTCGCCTCCGGCTACGCGCGCCTGTTTGAACCCGGTGAGCAGGTGATGTCGCCTGAGAACGGCTTCGTCCTGGTGGACCTGCTGCGCGGCGTGGTGAAGGAGGGCACCGGCGCCCCCGCCCAGCGCCTGGGCAAGCCCGCCGCCGGGAAGACCGGCACCACCAACGACTCCTACGACACCTGGTTCGCCGGCTTCACCCGCGACCTCGTGACGGTGGCGTGGATGGGCTACGACAAGAACCTGCACCCGTTGGGCAAGTACGAAACCGGCGGCCGGGCGTCACTGCCCATGTGGCTGGCGTACATGAAGGACGCGCTCGCCGGAAAGCCGCAGGCGGAGTTCAGCCCCCCGGCCGGCCTGGAAGTCCTTCAGCTCCCCATCGACACCAAGACCGGGAAGATTGCCTCCAGCGGCAGCAAGAACGTCACGCCGATGTGGTTCAAGAAGGGCACCGAACCCGAAGACCGCGCGCCCGAGAAGGGCCACGTCAGCCCGGATGATGTGAACATCATGAACATCCCGTAGCGATGGCTACCGGCGCTCAGCGAGACGCTTGCCGGACGTGGAAGAGGCGCAGCAGCAGGACCTTGGGTCCCTGAATTCGATACCAGATGACGAAGGGGGGGCCCGAGGATGAGCCTTCTCAGGTCGCCGTCAGGCCGCCCCCGCGCGTGGAAGCGTCTGAAGCAACGAACGAGAGTCGGTGCGCTCCTGCCGAAGCCGGGCGATGTCCGCGACATCGCGGTGGACCCTCAGCACCTGGATTTGCGCTTTGACGTCTTTCGCGAACCCCGCGGTGGGCGCGACGCGGAGGTTCCTGCGTCCGCGTCTTGAAAGCGGGCGTCCACGGTCTTCCACTCAACCTCCGGATTCTCTCCGCTCTGGTGTGCCGTCCAGGCCGCCCATGCCTCAGTTCGCTGCCACTGCTCAGCGAGCGTGAGGCCCTCCCTCTCGTCGAGCTCGCAGAGGCGCTCGTCAGCGAGCGCCCGCAGGACGGTGGAGAGCTTGAGAGAGCGACGCGCCGCCTCGCGCTTCAGCCGGACCCGCAGGGCGCCGCTGATCAACACGCTGACGGGGGAGGCGGTCCGCATAGTGGAAATCACTTTAGGCAGCGGGTATCCCGCCTGCAAACGGGCCCACTCAGCCCGAGGTCGTCCGTGTCAGTCCGCGCAGCAGGCGGACGGCGCCATAGACCATCGGGCCGATGGCGATGACGTAGCGTCCGCCGCCCGCGGACGAAGCGTTGGTGTACGTCACCCACGTTCCGACGATGCCGAAGAGCAGCAGCGCGCCGCCAAGAAGCACGTCCAGCCCAGCGGAGCTTTGCCAGGTGGAGGGGGGCCGCGACGGGTTTTGGGCAGCAGTCCCGTCCTTGATGAGCCGCCAGAGCAGCAAGAGCAGGATGCCGTTGCACATCAGGCTGAACGTCAAGGGCGCAAAGCGGAGGGCCCAAGCGGTGAGTCCCCCGGCGCTCGTGAGCGCGAAGTACGTCTGGAGGTTGAGGATGCGAAAGAGGCTGAGCGCCACGCGCACCGCGACCAAGGAGAGGAAGGTGGGGCCTATCCACGCAGGCACGGCGCCCACCGCCCTCGCCAGAGCGAGCCAGAATGTGCCGGCCCAGATACCTGCCAGCACCCAGCGAATCAGCGAAACGCCTAGCGCCACGTGCGGGTTTCCGGGCAGGAGCTCAAGCATCTCCAGCGCGGAGAGGAGATCCAGCGTCAGCAGCACCCCCGTCAGCACCACCGCCGCCAACGCGGGCGCGGCCGCCGCTGTCCCCCGCTGCCCGCGCCAGAAGACCGCCAGCGCTGCGAGCTCCAGTGCCGACAGGACAAGCCAGGCGAGGGAGATCCTGCCCAGCGCCTGACGGTGGGTCAGGCTCCCGAGCTGGTCCATCAGCCAGGGGAGGCCCAAGGAGTAGAGCGGCACCAGGATGACGTCCGCCACCACGAGCGCGAAGAGCGCCCGCGCGCCGGGGACCCGAGGAGAGGCAAAAGGGAGGCTCACGGGCGGAGGGACCCGTGAGTCTGGGTTTCTGTGCAACCATTCGCTGGGACGAGTCAGCGCGCGCCGCGGACAGCGCCCTCAGCTCCAGCCTTGATGAGCCGCCAGAGCATCCACAGCAGGATTCCGTTGCCGAGCACGGAGAGCGCCGAGGGCGCCAGCCGGAGCGCAGAGGCGATGAGCCCTCCGTCGCGCGTCAGCGAGAGTGCCCTCTCCAGATTGAGGATCCGAAAGAGGCTCAAACCGTCGCGCACCGCCTCCAAGCAGAGGAAGGTGGGTCCCACCCAGGCAGGCACTGCGCCGAGCGCCCTCGACAGGGCAAGCCAGAAGGCGACGGCCCGGAGTCCCCCCAGGACGATGCGAATGAGCGCTCCTCCCAGAAGAGCTTCGTTCTGCGCGGGAAGAAGCGATGGGAGCCCAAGCAGCGCCAGCGTGGTGGTCAAGTCCAGCGCCACCAGCAAGCACGCCAGCACCAGCGACACCCAGGCCGGCGTCGCTGCCGCGGTCTCCTTCTGGCCGCTCCAGAAGAAGGACAGCGCGACCAGCTCCACTGCCGCCAGCGCGAGCCAGGGCAGGGAGAGCGCGCCCACCCGCTGACGTTCGGGCAAGGCCTCGAGCTGGTCCTTGAGCCAGGGGGAGGCCGCTGAGTAGAGCGGCGTCAGGACGGTCCGCGCGGCGAGGAGCGCGAAGAGCGCCCGAACGCCGGGAACCCGAGGAGAGGCAAGAGGGAGGCTCACAGCGGAGGTACCCCTGAGTCCGGGTGTCTGCGCAACGGGCCCGCTGGGACGTGTCAGCGCGCCCCACGGACGGCGCGCTCGTAGAGCCGGGCCGGCAGCAGGGTCATCCCCTTCATCGCCGCGGCCAGCGGCCAGGGGAACGAGAAGGTGCGGGTGCCGCGGAGGATGGCCCGGCCAATGCGGTCCGCCGCGTCCGCCGTCTCCAGCAGCAGCGGGAGCTTCCGGGGGATGTTGGCGGTCAGCTCGCTCTTCACGAAGCCGGGCTGGATGCTGGTGACCTTCACCCCGGTGCCGACGAGGTCCAGCCGCAGGCTCTCCAGGAACACGCTGAGGAATGCCTTGGACGCGCAGTAAGCGGCGGTCCGCGGGAGCCCGCCCAGCGCGGCGAGCGAGGAGATGCCCACCAGGTTTCCGCGCCCGCGGGCCACCATCCCCGGCAGCGCGGCGCAGAGCGTGGCGGATGCCCCGGTCACGTTCACCTGGATGATCTGCTCCACTGTGGACCACTGAATCCGCTTGGCGTACGTGTCGCCGCCGATGCCGGCGTTGGCGACGACGAGGTCCAGCCCGCCGCTCTCCTTCTCCAGCCGCTGGACGACCTCGAAGACGGTGGAGGTGACGGCGACGTCCATCGCCACCGGCTCCACCGTTCCGCCGGCGGCGTGCGCTTCGGTGGCCAGCGCCTCCAGCGCCTGACGCCGCCGCGCCGCCGCGAACACCCGCACACCGCGCCGGGCCAACCAGAGTGCCAAGGCGCGGCCGATGCCGCTGGAGGCGCCAGTGATGAGGGCGGTGCGTGGGTCGGTCATGGGGGGGGCGGGCTACTTGATGACGCCGCAGCTGACGTAGGTCGTGCTGTTGACCGAGTTGTGCGCGTTGATGGCGTAGGTCCCCGCCTTGAGCGCGGAGAGGCGGAGGTCGGCGAACTCCGTGGTGCTGGTGCCGTCCTTCAGGCTGGTGAGCGGCTTGTAGATGGCGCCCAGCCCCGGGCAGTCGCCCTCGTGGATGTGGACGGGCTGCTCCCCGGTGTCGGACCCTTTGCTCAGGGTGATGACGACTTTGAGGACCTTGCCGTCATCCGTGATGACCGCCCTGCCGGACTCTCCGGAGTTGTTGAGCTCCGACATGTTGAGGGTCAGCGTTTCAGGGCCGCACCCGACGAGCAGCGCGGCGGACAACAGCGCAGGAATCACTCCGGACACTCGGGCCATGGGCTCTCCCTCCGTTTTTGACCGCAGCCGGGCAAGTGTACGAGGCGCGGAGCGGCTTGTCAGGGAAACCACGGGTGGAGATGAAGGCGAACCGCCCCTGTTCGCCGGGTCCCGGGGGCGAAGGGTTGTGGCGTCCGCTGCGCGGTAGGTGTTTGGAGGCAGTGCAGTGGGCCTTGAGGAGCAAGAGGGGGCCGGGGTTCCATCGTGGTTGCCCCCATGTTCTCCGCGGAGGATGCCCGGTCCTCGGTTGAGTCGACGCCGTTTCTAAATGATGTGGGAGACCGGCCTGCTGAGCTTCGGACTGGCCGGGGCAGGGTCGGATGTGTTGGACAAATGTCTATTCTGTGGTGATGGAGTCAAAGTGGGGAGTATTTGTTAGATATATCTAACAAATACTCCCCACTTCTCCCCTTCGCGCTGCCGCGGTGGTCTTGAGCAGTCGGAGCTCAGGAGGACGGGCTCCCACGGCGTTTAGAAACGACGCGGACTCAACCGAGGACCGGGCATCCTCCGCGGAAAACATGGGGGCACCCACGACGGAGCCCCGGCCCGCTCCTGCTCCTCAAGGCCCACTGCACTGCAGCCCAGTCAGGTCGCTGAAAAACAAGCGGCAGACGCCGCGCTTCCGTGTGGGCAGGCGTCCCGCTCCAACTGCCTAAAGTCACTCCCGGAAGCCGCGCGCGACGACGGGGCTGTAGGAGAACCGGGTGCCCGGCATGTCCACGCGCGAGCGCAGCACCTTCGCCGCCCGGTCGATGCGCGGCATCATGTCCGCGCCGAGCGCCTCATCCAGGCCCTCAAAAATCTCCGCGAACTCCTCCATCATCCCCCGGTAGAAGACCGGGTCGGACGCGTCGGCCACCATCGGGACGTAGCGCACGTCCGCCTTCGCGAACCCGGCCTCCGCGAAGAGCGGGGCCAGTCGCTGACCGACGAACGGGTCTCCGCCCGCCTGGCGCTGCGCCTGGTTGAGCGCGGCCATCACGGCCGTCACGTCGGCGTCCTCCGGCTCCAGCCTGAACGTGGCGTTGTCCACCTCGGTGAACTGGCAGTACCCGCCGGGCGCCAACACCCGGCGCACCTCACGCAGGATGGCGGCGGGCTCCGGGACGTGCTCCAGCAGCCAGCTGCAGAAGACGCGCTCAAAGGCGCCCTCCGGGAACGGGAGGTGCGCGGCGTCCGCCCGCACGTACCGCGCGCCGGGGTGGTTCCTTCGCGCCTGCTGCAGCTGGGCGCGGTTCAAATCCACGCCCACCAGCTGGATGCCCGGCAGCCGCGCGAGCAGGACGCCCGCGGTGGCGCCCACGCCGGTGGCCAGGTCGAGCACGCGCGCGCCCGCTGCCGCCTGGAACTCCCGCATGGAGAACTGCGAGGTGAAGCGGGCCTGCTTCTCCAGCCGCTCCACTTCGCGCGCATCCGTCCCGCCGTGCACGTAGCCGCTGGAAGGCATCTAAAGCCCCTTCCAGTACGGCGCCAGCGCGGCGCGTGAAGCCGCGATGGCGGCCGTCGCGGCACGGCTGGCGCCCGCAGGAAAGCTGTCCTGGCGCCCGGCGAGGACCTCCACGCAGGCGTGCACCGACTGGGAGAGGCCCTCCAGCGAGTAGCCGCCCTCCAGCAGCAGGACCAACCTCCCGCCGCAGAGCTCATTCGCGGCGGACTGAAGCGCGGCGCACATGGCGGAGAAGCCGCGCTCGGAGAGGCGCATCTCGCCCAGCGGGTCCGCGTCGTGCGGGTCAAACCCGGCGGAGACGATGATGAGGCCGGGCCGATACGCGGTGAGCACGGGGAGGAACAGCTCCTGAAAAACCGCGCCGTAGTCCGCGTCGCCCTGGCCTCCGGGCAGGCCGCAGTTGACGGTGTAGCCCTCGCCCGTACTGACACCGACCTCGGTGGGCGCGCCGGTGCCCGGGTAGAACGGGAACTGGTGGCACGACAGGTAGAGCACGTCGCGCCGGGCGTAGAAGATGTGCTGTGTGCCGTTGCCGTGGTGGACGTCCCAGTCGAGCACGGCGACGCGCTCCACGCCGGCGCGCAGGGCGGCTTCGGCGGCGATGGCGGCGTTGTTGAGCAGGCAGAAGCCCATGGCGAAGGCGGCCTCTGCGTGATGTCCGGGCGGGCGGACGAGGGCGAAGGCGTTGGCCGCCTGGCCGGTCAACACGGCGGAGGTGGCGTCCAGCGCCGCGCCGGCCGCGAGCACGGCGGCGTCCACGCTCTGCGGCGAGGTGACGGTGTCCGCGTCCAGCTGGACGACCTTGCCGCGCGCGGCGGCGAGCTGTTCAAGGAACGCGGCGTGGTGGGTGGCGGCCAGCGCCTCGGGGGAGGCGGGGGTGGGCGAACGCAGCAGGGTGCCGTCCACCGGGGCCCGGGCGAGGACCTCCAGGATGGCGGTGAGCCGCTCCGGCCGTTCGGGGTGGCCGGCCCCGGTGAGGTGTTGGAGGAAGAGCGGGTCGTGGAGGAGGAGGGTGGCCACGTGCGAACGGCAGCGTAACCTTGCCTGCGCGCGATTTCCTTCCCTACAGTCGAGGCCTTGGCGCGGCGAATCCAGAGAGTGGGCCTGAAGTGGGCGATCTTCGGCTCCTTCTCCGTCGTGCTGGTGCTCATCCTCTTCCCCCTGTTCTTCGTCATCCCGGCGCAGGTGCAGTCGCACCTCATCGCGGACCTGACCCGGCAGGGCGAGCGGCTGGCCGCGGACGTGAGCCGGCGGGTGCGGTTGGATGCGCCGCCGAAGGACAACGCGGACGCCATTCAGGAGGCCATCGCGGAGCAGAAGGGCAGCGTGGCGCTGGTGGTGGTCATCGACAAGGAGGGCTCCATCAGCGCCTCCAACCCCGGGGCGGAGCCCACCGCTGCTGGCAACTTCCTGCGCGAGTTCCGCGAGGCCCGCTCGCCGCTGCGCCACGTGGTCAGCTCCGGCGAGCCGCTGGTCGCCGCGCCCATCACCGGCGGCTACGTGGTGGTGGTGATGAACCGCGCGGAGGTGAGCCGCCTGCTGCTCGACCTCCAGCGCACGCTGCTGGCCGCGCTGCTCGCCGGGTGCGTCTTCTACATGGTGCTGGTCTGGGTGGTGTCGCGCTTCTTCATCCTGCGACCGCTCAACTCCATGCTGGAGGTGGCCAACAAGCTGTCGGAGGCGGACCTCACCTTCCGGGTGGACCCCGCGCCTTCGGATGAGCTGGGCACGCTCTCGGAGGCGCTCAACCGGATTGGTCAGTCGCTGCGGGAGACGCTCTCCCGCGTGCGCGGCGTGTCTGAAGGCGTGGCGCACGTCATCGAGCAGCTCTCGCGCACCGGCAACACCGTCACCACGGGGGCCACCACCGTGCTCTCCCGCGTGGAGGAGACCTCCTCCTCGATGGTGGAGATGATGGCGTCCCTGCGCGGCATCGCCGAGAACGTCGAGGTGCTCTACCAGAGCGCCGAGGAGAGCTCGTCCTCCATCATGGAGATGGCGGCCACCAACGACGAGGTGGCGGAGAACGTCCAGGCGATGGCGGCCTCCGTGGAGGAGACGACCAGCGCCATCGAGCAGATGACGTACTCCATCAAGGAGGTGGCCAAGAACATCGAGGACCTCTACGCCTCCTCCGAGGAGACCTCCTCGTCGATGAACGAGATGGACGTCTCCATCGGCCAGGTGGAGATGAACGCCAACGAAACGGCCAAGCTCTCCGAGCAGGTCTCCAGCGACGCGGAGACGGGGGTGGAGGCGCTGCAGAAGACGCTGGCCGGCATCGACAAGATCAAAGACACGTCGCGGACGGCGTCCTCCGTCATCGAGAGCCTGGGCAAGCGCATCCAGGAGATTGGCAACATCCTCAACGTCATCGACGACGTGGCGGAGCAGACCAACCTGCTCGCGCTCAACGCGGCCATCATCGCCGCGCAGGCGGGCGAGCACGGGAAGGGGTTCGCGGTCGTCGCCGAGGAGATCAAGGAGCTGGCCGAACGGACGGGCGCGTCCACCAAGGAGATTGCCGAGCTCATCCGCGGCGTGCAGGACGAGTCACGCAACGCGGTGGCGGTGATGAACCAGGGCGTGCGCAACGTGGAAGAGGGCGTGCAGCTGGGCCGCGAAGCGGAGACGGCGCTCAAGAAGATTTTCGAGTCCGCCAACAAGAGCACCATGATGGTCAAGGCGATTGCGCGGGCCACGGTGGAGCAGGCGCGCGGGTCCAAGCAGGTGACCAGCTCCATTCAGCGCATCGCGGAGACGGTGCAGCAGATCAGCAAGGCGTCCAACGAGCAGGCCAAGGGCTCCGAGCAGATCATGAAGAGCGCGGACCGGATGAAGACCATCACCACCCACGTGCAGCGCAGCTCTCACGAGCAGGCGCACGGCAGCAAGCAGATCACCAAGTCCATCGAGAACATCAACGAGATGGTGACGTACCTGAACCGCGCGCAGAAGGAGCAGACCAAGGGCAGCGAGCAGGTGCTCAAGGCGGTGGAGCAGATCAAGACCGTCTCCGAACACCAGACCCGCTCCGTCCGGCAGCTGGAAGACGCCATCGAAGCGCTGCAGGAGCAGGCCGAGGTCCTCCGCGCGGAGGTCCGCCGCTTCAAGGTTTGACGAAGAGCATGGACAGCACCCCATCGACGACGCCGGCCTTCGGCCGCTCCGAGGCGGTCATCGTCTTCCTCGTGGGGGCGGTGCAGTTCGCCAACATCCTCGACTTCGTGATGGTGATGCCGCTGGGGGATGACCTGGCCTCGGCGCTGGGCTTCGCCCGCAGCAAGGTAGGCTACATCGGCGGGAGCTACACCGCCGCGGCGGCGCTCTCCGGGCTGGCGGGTTCGTTTTTCCTGGACCGCTTCGAACGCCGCAAGGCGCTGGCGGTGTCCATGCTGGGCCTTGTCGTGGGGACGGCGCTCGGCGGCTTCGCGTGGAACCTGCCTACGCTGATGGCGGCGCGGGTGGTGGCGGGCACCTTCGGAGGGCCGGCGACGTCCATCGCGCTCGCCATCGTCGCCGACGTCATCCCGCCCGAGCGCCGCGGCCGGGCGATGGGCAAGGTGATGGGCGCGTTCTCGGTGGCCTCGGTCGTGGGCGTGCCGCTGGGGCTGGAGCTGGCGCGGTTCGGTGGGTGGCGGCTGCCATTCTTCAGCGTGGCGGCGCTGGGGTTGCTCATCGCGGGCCTGGCGGTCTTCCTCCTGCCGCCCATCCGCGTGCACCTCAATTGCAAAGAGGTGAGCGTCACCACCCGCCAGCTGCTTCGCCGCCCGCTGGTGCGCCTCTCGTACGCCGCCACCGGCGTTCTGATGATGGCCGGTTTTCTGCTCATCCCCATCTTCGCGCCCTACCTGCAGCAGAACCTGGGCTACGCGCGCGACAGGATGGGGCTGCTCTACTTCTTCGGCGGCCTGGCCAGCTTTGGGTCCATGCGCGCGGCGGGGAGGTTGGTAGACCGCTTCGGCAGCGCGCGCGTGTCGGCCGGTGCGTGCGCGGCGCTGCTGGCGCTCAACTACCTCTGGTTTGTCGACTATGACCCGGCGGTGCCGGTGGCCGCGCTCTTCGTGGGGTTCATGATCTTCATGGGCTTCCGGAATGTCGCTGGCTCCACGCTCGCGACCAAAGTCCCGCTGGCGGGTGAGCGGGCCCGGTTCCTGTCCTTCCAGTCCACGGTGCAGCACCTGGGCTTCACGGCGGGCGCGTTCGTCGCGTCGAGGATGTTGACGGAGGACACCGCCGGGCGGCTGGTGGGGGTGAGCCGCGTGGCCTTTGTCTCCATGGGGTTGACCGTCCTGCTCCCCTGGCTCCAGTGGGCCCTGGAGCGCGGGGTGGGGCGGCGCGCGCCCGAATAGGGGGCCGCCATTGCGCCGCCAGCGCGGGTTCGGCAAAGTCCGCGCGCCATGAAGACCTTCTTTGCCCTGTCACTCGCGCTGCTCACCGTTCCTGCCTTCGCGCAGGAGGAGGAGCTGCCCGAGCTCTCCATCCCCAAGTCCGCCGGCGCCCAGCCCGGCGATGCGGCCGCGCCCGCGCAGGCCAAGCCCGCCGCGCGCAAGGCCATCACGCAGGAGGACCGCGAGGCCGCGCTGAAGGCGGAGGAGGAGCGGAAGCGGGCGGAGGCCGAGGCGAAGGCGAAGGCCGAGGCGGACGAGCGCGCGCGGCTGGCCGCGGAGGCGGAGGCCACCCGGAAGGCGGAAGCGGAGGCGAAGGCCAAGGCGGACGCAGAGGAGAAAAAGCGCGCCGAGGTGGAGGCGAAGGCCAAGGCCGCCGCGGAGGCGGAGGCGAAGAAGCTGAAGGACGCGCAGGACGCGCAGGACCGCGCGCGCAAGGCCGAAGAGGAGAAGAAGCGGCTGGCGGCCGAGGAGAAGCAGCGCAAGGAGGACGAGAAGAAGCTGGAGGCCGAGCGCCGCCGCGTGGCCGCCGAGGAGAAGGTGCGGCTCGCTGAAGAGGAGAAGAAGCGCAAGGCCGAGGAGAAGGCCGCCGCCGAGGAGAAGCGGCGCGACGAGGCGCTGGCGAAGGCGAAGGCCGCGGCGGAGGCCCGCGAGGCAGCGGTCGCCAAGGCCCGTGAAGAGCTGGACGCCAAGAAGAAGGCGATGGCCGAGGCGAAGGCCAAGCTGGAGGACGAGAAGCAGGCCTCCGCCGAGAAGCGCAAGGCCGAGGACGAGGTGCGGGCGAAGGCGGCGGAGGAGGCGAAGGCCAAGGCGCAGGCAGACGCGGCGGAGCGCAAGCTGAAGGCCGACGAGGCGCAGGCGGCGAAGGCCAAGGCCGCGGAGGAGCGCCGGGTGAAGGCGGAGGAGGCCAAGCGCGCGGCCGACGAGGCGCGGCAGGCGAAGCTGAAGGAGGCCGAGGAGCGCAAGCTGGAGGCGCAGGCCAAGAAGCAGGCGGAAGCCGAGGAGAAGAAGCGCGCCTGGGAGGAGAAGAAGCGGGTGGAGGCGGAGGCGAAGGCGGCTGCGGAGGAGACGCGACGGCAGGCGGCCGAGGCCAAGCGGCTGGAGGCCGAGCAGGCGAAGGAGGCTGCTCGCCTGGCGGCCGAGCAGCGCAAGCGCGAAGCGGCGCATGGCCCGTCGACGACGGTCACCGCCAGCACCACGGGTTCCGCAGCTGCGCCGGTGGCGGCGCGGGCGCGGGCGGGGACGTTGCAGGAGGCGCAGTCGGACCCGCGCTTCAAGGTGGGCAGCGTGGTGGAGGACGCGCGCGTGAAGGTGGGCAACGTGACCGGCGGCTACCCGTACTTCGGCATCCCGGAGAACGGCTGCAGCGCGGGGAAGCACTTCGTCGCGGCGGAGCTGCTGGCGGCGTTCGACGGGATGCGGGCCGGCACGCCGCTGGTGCTGCGCATCGAAGACGCCACGCTGGGTCCCACGGTCCCTGGCGCCACGCTCTCCTTCTCCGGCCTCCGCCGGGCGGGCAAGGGGCAGGATGGGACATTCGTCTACTGTGGGCGGGGGACCGCCTTTCAGATCAAGCGCTGAGGGGGCAGCTTAGGGCTTCGTGTTCGCGTGTTGCCACTTTCGGCGCCGAGCGCGATAACTAAAGCCCTGTCCTCCGTGCGCCCTCAAGCCTGGCGCTTCTAGCGAGCCTCCATGCTCAACATCGGCGCTGGCGAGATGATCTTCATTGTGGTGCTGGCCCTGCTCATCCTGGGGCCCAAGCGCCTTCCGGAGCTGGCCCGGGGCATGGGCAAGTTCCTCCGCGAGTTCCGCCGGCAGACCGACGATGTCCGCGGGATGGTGGAGCGCGAGTTCTACAAGATGGACCAGGAGATTGCCGCGCCGCCTCCGCCGCCCATGCTCCCGGAAGGCACGCACGCCGCGGCGCCGCAGGAGCCCGCCGCCGGGCAGCAGCCGGTCCCACCGCTGGTGGACGACGCGGGTGGCTATCACCCCGAAGACGCCTACCCGCATGATGAGCTGCACGCCGCAGCGCCCACGCCCGCGGTGCCAGACGCGCCGCACGCCGGAGTAGAGCCCGCAGCGCCCGCCACCGAGAAGTCAGACAAGGCCTAGAGCATTGAGCGAGCCTTCAGCCCCCGACTCAGAGCTGCGGATGAGCCTGTTCGAGCACCTGGCCGAGCTGCGCTCGCGTCTGATGAAGTGCTCCATCGCCGTGCTGATTCTGGGCGCGGTGTCGCTCACCTACGCCAAGCCCATCTTCCAGTTCCTGATGCTGCCAGTGCTCAAGGCGCTGCCGGCGGACACGCCGTCGCTCATCTACACGTCGGCGATTGAAGAGATAAACGTCCTGCTGAAGGTGGGCCTGTACACCGGCATCTTCCTCACCACGCCGGTCATCCTCTGGCAAATCTGGGGCTTCGTCTCCCCGGGGCTCTACCCGAGCGAGCGGCGCTTCGCGGCGCCCTTCGTGGTGGTGGGCTCCGTGGCGTTCATCGGCGGCGCGGCCTTCTGCTACGTGCTGGTGCTGCCGGAGATGTTCAAGTTCCTCCTGCGCGAGTCGGACTCGGCGGCGCTGGAGAAGCGGGTGGACACCGCCGGGCTGCGCGAGGACGAGGCGCTCCGGCTCTTGCGCATTGGCCAGATTGCGCATGCGGGCGAAGTGGGGAAGGCCGCCGCGGAGGAGCTGGCGGCCGACGGCGAGGGACAGGCGCGGGCAGAGGTGACCCTCGGCCAGGGGCGCGTGGAGCTGCAGGCGCGCATCGCCGGGATGGGGCGGCTGGTGGACGCGGTCATCACGGCTTTCGGTCCGGGTGAGCGCCCGGTGCTCAAGCAGGTGATGGAGACCCGGCTCAAGGCCATCACCGCCTTCGGCGCCGGCGACGTGGACGAAGCGGGACGGCTGCTGGATGAGGCGGCGGCACAGCTGGCCTCCGTGGCCCCGTCGGACGCCGCGGTCTTCGCCGCGCTCTGGCAGCTGGAGAAGGACATGGCGGTGGGCCGCGCGCGCTACCAGGCGCAGAACTGGACCCGGCCCATGCTGACGATGAAGGAGCAGCTGTCGCTGGTGCTGCTCCTGGAGCTGGCGTTTGGCGTCATCTTCGAGCTCCCATTGGTGATGGCGGTGCTCGGCCTGGTCGGCATCCTCAAGGCCAGCTGGCTCTTCAAGTACCAGCGCTACGCCATCGTCGTTTGCCTCATCGCCGCGGCCATCATCACCCCCACCGGAGACCCGGTGAACCTCATGCTCATGGCCGGCCCGATGATCGCCTGCTACGAGGTCGGCCTCGTCGCGGTCTGGCTCATCGAGAAGCGGCGCAAGAAGAACGCCGCGACGACTGACATCACGCCCGCGTAGCGGCCTCGAGGAGGGAGATCGGCTCTTCTCGATCGGGCGCCTCCCCCGCTCGCCTCGAGGAGGAGACCGGCCCTGGCCGGCCATTTCGTCGGAGGAACAGCGCTTCTCGATCGGGCGCCCGCCCCGCTCGCCTCGAGCGTTGCGCCGTCAGGCGCATAGTCGAGAGGTGGCACTGCGCTCGACGCTTGGCGCAAACCCACCCTGGCGTCATGTGCAAGCGGTGAAGTCGGAAACTTCCCCGCACTCACCCCCGTGCTACGAAATCGGCCATGGCGCGTCGCCCCAGCCGCTTGGCGCTCAGGCTGCGCTTCATGCGCGCGCTGCTGGCGCGTTTCCGCCTGACGCTCCTGCTCACCGGCGTCCTGCTGGGCCTGGTGCCCATCCTCTTCCGCGCGCTCTACATGGCGGCGGGAGGCGCGCGCATCAGCCTGGGTCAGGCGGTGCACCACGTGTACTTCCTGATGTTCGGCCAACCCTCGCTGGAGTACGTCGACAGCGTCGCCGTGGAGCTGATGAACCTGCTCATCCCGCCGCTGGGCGTCGCGGTGGTGGTGGATGGGGTGGTCCGCTTCGCCTACCTGTTCTTCGCCAAGCACCGGCGGGACAAGGAGTGGATTGAGGTCATGAGCGAAGTCATGCAGGACCACGTCATCGTGTGCGGGGCGGGCAGGGTGGGGTTCCGGGTGACGGAGCAGCTGCGCGCGCTCGGCCATCCGGTGCTGGTCATCGAAAAGCACGAGGCCGCGACGTTCGTCGGCCTCCTTCGCGACATGGAGATACCGGTCCTCATCGAGGACATCCGCGGCCACCGCAGCCTGGAGCGCCTGAACGTGAAGGAGGCGTCCGCCATCGTCTGCGCCACCAACGACGACCTGGCGAACATGAACATCGCCCTGGACGCGCGTCGCCTGAACCCCAACATCCGGGTCGTCCTGCGCCTCTTCGATGACGACCTGGTGGCGAAGGTGAAGGACACCTTCAAGGCGGAGGCGCTCTCCACCTCCGCGCTGGCCGCGCCGGCGATGGCGCTGGCCGCGCTGGACCCGCGCATCATCCACTCGTTCCAGGTGGGCGGGCACCTCCTGGTCGTCTCCCACTTCCACGGCCAGGGCCTGCTGGTGGGCCTCAAAGTCTCCGACATCCGCGAGCGCTTCGGTGGCCTCGTGCTCGCGGTGCGCACCGGCGGACAGGAGACGCTCCACCCGCGCGAGTCCACGCCCATCGCCGCGGGGGACGTGCTCACGCTCCAGAGCGAGTACGCGGATTACCTTTCGCTGCGGAAGTTCACCGGCGAGGAAGAGCCGCCCATCTCGCTTCTGCACGCGGCGGGGTAGCGCTCACCCGCGCAAGAGCCCGCGGCGGTGCGCGTCCCAGAGCGTGAGCGCGATGGCCTTGCTGATGGCAATCAACGGGACGCTGGCCAGCATGCCCGGGACGTCCCCCAGCGCGCCGCCGATGGAGACGCCGAGGATGACGGTGAGCGGGTGGAGGTTGAGGTTCTTCCCGATGACCATCGGGTTGATGAACATCGCGTCCACCAAATAGACGGAGCCGAACGCGGCGAGCAGCACGGAGAGCGGCGGCGCCTGTGGATCCATCAACGCGTACAAGAGCGCAGCGCCGGTCCCCAGCAGCGGCCCGAGCAGCGGGATGAGGTTCAGCACCCCGTAGAGCGCGGCGAAGAGGAGCGGGCTGGGCATCCCCACCGCCCACAGCACGCAGGTGAGCAGCAGCGTCACCAGAGCGCACTCGCTGGCGGCGCCGCGCAGGTAGCCGGCAATCTGCCGGTCCACTCGGTGCAGAAGCAGCAGCGAGGTTTCGAAGTAGCGGTTGGGCAACAGCGACACCACCGCCCGGTGCATGCGCGCGCCGTCGAGCAAGAGGAAGAGCGTGATGATGGGCGCGAGGACGAAGATGCCGGCGTTGGACGCGATGGCGACCATCGACCCGGGCAGCGTCTCCGTGAGGTGCTTGCGCTGCTCATCCAGGAACGCGCGCAGCCGGGTGAAGAGCGCCGCCCAGTCGAGCTTCGGGAAGCGGCCGCGCCCGGCGGCCTCCCACTCGGAGAGCCGGACCTCGAACGCGTTGGGCCCGTCGGAAGGAGAGGGCTGCATCGCCAGCCAGTCGCGCAGGGACGGCCAGAGCGCGGCGAGCAGCACGCCCAACAGGGTGAAGAGGGCGACGAAGCAGAGCGCGACCGCCGCCCAGCGCGGCAGCCCCCGGTTCTCCAGACCATTGACCAGCGGGCCCAGGCAGTAGAAGCCCACAATCGCCAGCGCGAGCGGGGCGATGAGGAAGCGCAACACGTACCCGAGCGTCACGACGGCGCCGAGCGCCAGCACCAGGACCGCCGCCCGCACCACCCGGTGGCCCATCGGCAGCGGCGCGGGGTGGGGGATGAGCGGCGCGGTGCCGCTCATCGCCGGGTCGCCTTGAGCGTCTCGTTCATCGTCCGCAGGCGGGTGCCCATCAAGCGCGCCAGCCGCCAGAGGATGCGCGAGCCCAGCCGGGCGTCCCGTTCGATGAGGCCTTCGAGGTCCGGCTCGAAGAAGCCGAGCAGCTCCGTGCGCTCGGTGGCCACGCAGGTGGCGCTGCGCGCCTCATCCTCCAGCAGCGCCATCTCGCCGAAGAACTGCCGGTCCCCGAGCGACGCGATGACGCGGTCGCCGCCCTCGGGGGCGCGGATGAGGATGTTCACCGCGCCGCGCTTGATGATGTACATGCCGGCGCCGGGCTCACCCTCGCGGAAGACCACCTCGCCCGCCTGGTAGGTGCGCTCGTGCAGGACGCGGAGCACCTTCTTCAGCTCCGAGTCCTTCAAGTCTGCGAACAACGGCACCGCGCGCAGCGCGTCCAGCGCTCGCGGCTGCCGGTCCTTCTCAGTCACGGGCGGCGCCCACAGCGCCGCTTCTGCGTCACTCATGCTCGGCGTGGAAACTTAGGCCAAAGCGCGGAGCGTGTCAGGCGAGTCCGGCCTCACCCCCGGCGCACGTCGCGCAAGGCCCGGCGGAGACGGCGGGCGCCCTCATCGAACGCGTCCGGGGGCGCATACGAGAAGCACAGCCGCAGCCCGGTGGGGCGGGGGCTTCGGTCCGGCCGGAAGAGGGAGCCGGGGTCGAAGCTCACGCCGTGCCGGACGGCCGCGCGCAGGAGCTTCACCTCATTCAGCGCGTCGTCCAGCGTGAGCCACAGCGCGAAGCCGCCCTCCGGTGGGGTGCAGCGCAGCTCCGGGACGTGCCGCCGCACGGCCGCGAGCAGTCGCGCCGCCCGCGCCTGGTAGCCCTTGCGCAGGCGCTTAAGGCGCGCGTCGAAGTCCGCCGACTGGAGATAGCCCTCAATGATGGCCTGCGCGAGCCCGCTGGACTGGAGGTCGCTGTCCTGCTTGAGGCGCAGCGCCCGGGCCCTCACCTTGCGCGGCGGCACCAGCCAGCCCAGCCGCAGGCCTGGGCAGAGCGTCTTGGAGAACGTCCCGATGTGCCAGACCCGGTCCGGCGCGTCCGCCAGCAGCGGCCGCCCCGCGGGGCCGTCGAAGCGCAGGTCCGCGTAAGCGTCATCCTCCAGCAGCGTCGCCCCGGAGCGGAGCAGCTCCCGGCGCTGCGCAGGCGTCAAGCCCACGCCGCGCGGGTTGTCGACGGCCGGCATCACATAGCGCGTGGCCGCGCGCAGAGACGTGGTGGGCCGGCGGCGGCGGAGGCGGAAGAGCTCCAGCGCCGCGGGGTAGCTCTCTGTGTCTACGCCGATGGGTTCATTGCGGCGGGTGGCCAGCTGGAGCGCGAGGTCGATGGCCTGCTGCCCCCCGTTGGTGATGAGAACGTCCTGGGCGGTGACCTTGGCGCCGCGGGAGCGCAGCCTTGCCGCGATGAGCTCCCGGAGCTTGGGTGAGCCCTCCGGCCAGCCGTACTGCAGCGCGGTGGACCCTGGCGCGAGCACCCGGACGAACGCCGCCGCGAGGGCGCCGCGCGGGAACTGCCCGTCGCTGGGGAGGCCGCCGCCCAGGCAGATGACGCGGCGGTCCGCGGCGGCGGTGCGCTGCAGCGCGTCGATCCTGCGGTCCAAGGCGATTGGCAAGGTAGGGACCGCCGGGCGGAGCGGCAACGTCGCGCCGTCGTTGGCGGCGTGCACCAAAGGGCGTAGGAAGCGCCCCCATGGCGAAGATTGCGGTCATTCCCGGCGACGGCGCGGGCATCGAGGTGGCGAAGGAGGGCGCGCGGGTGCTGGAGGCGGTGGGGCGCTCGAAGGGCCTGTCGCTGGAGCTGGAGTGGTTCGACTTCGGCGCAGAGCGGTATCTGAAGACCGGCGTGGGGCTGCCGCCGGGCCAGCTGGAGCGCTTTCGCGACTCGTCTCAGTACCGGGCCATCCTGTTCGGCGCAGTGGGCGACCCGCGGGTCACCGACAACGCGCACGCGCGGGAGATTCTGCTCGGCCTGCGCTTCGGGCTGGACCTCTACGTGAACTTCCGGCCCTGCCGGCTGCTCGCGGACCGCCTGTCGCCGCTCAAGGGCAAGGGGCGCAAGGAGATAGACTTCGTCGTGTTCCGGGAGAACACCGAGGGCCAGTACAACGGCCTGGGCGGCGTCTTCAAGAAGGGCACCCCGGACGAGGTCGCGCTCTCCGAGGAGGTCAACACGCGCAAGGGCGTGGAGCGGATTATCCGCGCCGCGTTCCAGTGGGCGAAGGCGCACGGGAAGACCCAGGTGCTGATGGCGGACAAGTCGAACGCCATCCCCGCGCATGACCTCTGGATGCGGACCTTCCGCGAGGTGGCCAAGGGCTACGCCGGCATCGAGGCCAAGCACCTCTACGTCGACGCGCTGGCCATGCAGATGGTCCTGCGCCCGGAGGCGCTCCAGGTCATCGTCACCACCAACCTCTTCGGCGACATCCTCACCGACATCGGCGCGGGGCTCACCGGCGGGCTCGGCATGGCCGCGTCCGCCAGCCTCAACCCGGAGTCCACCCCGCTGTTCGAGCCCGTCCACGGCTCCGCCCCGGACATCGCGGGCAAGGGCATCGTGAATCCGTGCGCGATGATTCTCACCTGCGCGCTGCTGCTGGAGACGCTCGGGCACGCGGACCTGGCGCGGAGGGTGGAGTCCGCAGTGGAGGCGGCGCTCGCGGACGGGCGAGGCACGAAGGACATCGGCGGGACGCTGTCGACGTCCGAGATGGCGAGCGCCGTGATCGATAAGCTGTAGACGCGGCGTCCTCTGCAGCTCACCCCGAAGCCCTCAGAGCCCCGAAGCCCCGGAGAGTCCCCCGTTCGCGTCGAGCGTTGCGCCGTCAGGCGCATAGTCGAGACGTCGGCAGTGCTCCCGAAGCTTGGCTCATGGGCCGCTACGCTCCGCTCGAAACAGATCGGCTAAGCGCCGTGCGTGGGTTTGCGCCACCTCTCGACTATGCGCCTGACGGCGCAACGCTCGAGGCGAGCGGGGGAGGCGCCTAACTGAGAACAGCTGTTCCTCCGACGAAATGGCCGGCCAGGGCAGGTTCCCCCATCCAGGCGCGCGGGGGAGCCATCACCTGCGCTGCTGCCTGCCGCTTGCATCGCCCTGCCGCCTGTCATAGCGGTGACGCATGTCCTCCCGGCCTTTTCGCCAGTTCAGCCTCGGGGTGCTCGGCTACACGCTGGCGGTCATCCTCTGGGGCGCGTACGTCCGCGCCACGGGCGCGGGAGCCGGCTGCGGCAACCACTGGCCACTCTGCGACGGCGAGATGATTCCCCGCGCGGCGTCCGTGGAGCGGATGGTCGAATTCTCCCACCGCCTGACGAGCGGGCTGGCGCTCCTCGCGGTCGTCGTGCTCGCCGTCTGGGCGTTCAGGACGCACCCCAAGGGCCACGCGGTGCGCCGGACCTCGGCGGCCGCGGTGGTGTTCATGCTGCTTGAAGCGGCCATCGGCGCCGGCCTGGTGCTTCTGGAGCTCGTCGCGCTGGACGCGTCCTCCCGTCGCCCCATCGCCATGTCGCTGCACCTGGTGAACACCTTCCTGCTGCTCTCCGCGCTGGCCGGTTGCGCGTACCACGCGTACACGGGGGACGGGCGCCTGCGCCGCGAAGGCCCGGTGGCCGGGTGGATTCTCTCCGCGCAGCTGCTCCTGGTCGCGGTGGGCTGCACCGGTGGGGTTGCCGCGCTGGGAGACACGCTCGCGCGGCACGGGGTCAGCACCAGCTTCGCGCAGCTGCTGCTCCGGTTGCGCGTCTCGCACCCGGTGGTCGCCCTCGTCGCCTTCGCAGTCGCGGCCTTCGCGGCGTCGGCCGTCCACCGCGACCACCCGCGCGCCCGGACCTGGGTCCGCGTCCTCATCGTCCTGCTCCTCACCCAGCTGGTCGTCGGCGTGCTCAACGTGGCGCTCCAGGCGCCGGTGTGGATTCAGCTGGTCCACCTGCTCCTGGCGGATGGCGTCTGGCTGGCGCTCGCGCTCTGCGGCCGCACTGCGCTGACCGTCCCGGGTCAGGCGCACGCCCCCGCCGTTCCGGCCACCGCCACCCCCGTCCAGGCGTAACTGCCGGAATTCAGAAGGCTCCGGGAACGCCGTGAGGATTCGGCGCGTCCGACTGTCATCAGCCAGCGTCCCGTCGCGTTTGGCCATGACACGCCCCCCAAGGAGGCACCCGTGAGCAGCTCCGCGAAGAACTACTACCTGGACCAGGTGATGGAGAACCAGCAGAGGCTGGAGGTGGACCTCAAAGCGCGAAAGAAGGCCATGCCCCTCGCTGCCGCAGCCAGCGTGGACTCTCCTGCGCCGCACCCGTTGTTTGGTGACGCGCCGACGATGGCGCCGTTGCCGCAGCCCGCGGGCGTGGATGTTCGCGTGACCGGCTGGTGGCGCTGGAAGACCGTGCTGGTCCCGCCGAACGCCTACGTCGTCCACACCCGGCGCGGGCGGAAGGAGCCGCTGCACCTCGGGCTCGGGGTGTCCTTCCCGTACAACCCGAACACCGACTCGTACCTCGTCGTGCCGGGCGCCATGCAGACGCTGCTCATCAACGCCCAGTGCATCTGCCGCGAGCTGCAGGGGCTGCTCGTCCAGGGCTACGTGCAGTGGACGATTGACGACTTCGCCACCGCGTACCGCCGCCTGGACTTCTCGGACGTCGATGACCCCATGCGCGTGGTGAACGTGCAGCTGCGCGAGCAGGCCGAGGCCGCCATCAAGGACAAGGTCGCGACGATGAGCATCTCCGAGGTGCTCTCGGACAAGCAGATCATCATCCAGGAGCTCACCGCCCGCCTGCGCGCTGTGGCGGAGGGGGCAGGTGACGCGGACAAGGGACTGGGGTTGCGCATCGTGACGGTGCAGATAAAGGAGGCCGTGGTCAGCTCCGCCACCCTCTGGGACAACCTCCAGCGTCCGTTCCGCGCCGAGCGCGACCGGGTGGCGCGGCTGGCGGCGCTGGAGGCGGAGCGCGAGGTGGAGATCCGCGAGGCGGAGGTCTCCCAGGCGAGCGAGCGCGAGAGCCTGGAGCAGGAGGCCCGGATGGCCACGCTGCGCGCCCAGCAGGAGCGCGAGGTCTCCGAGCGCGAGGCCACCGAGTCCCTCCGGCGCGAGGAGCGGGCGCTGGCTGACGCGCGGAAGCTCGCGGCGGAGCAACAGCGCAGCGCGCTGCAGGCGGCGGAGTTGGAGCAGGAGCGAATCGCGGCCGAGTCCGCAGTGGCCGCGCGGCGCCTGACCGAGCAGGCCACGCGGGAGCGTCTGGTGGTAGAGGCGCAGCTGGCCCTCGAGGAGCTGCGCGCGACCGCCGCGTACAAGGCGCAGAAACAGGCCCTGGAGCTCGCCGAGCTGCGTCAGCGGGTGGCCAATGACATCTCGGCCCACGCGCTCAAGGCGAAGCTCATCGAAGCCCTGCCGCTCATCGCCGAGAAGCTGCCCAAGCCCACGGAGTTGCGGGCGGTCTCCCTCGGAGATGGCTCCGGAGCGCACGCGCTGAGCGCGCTGGTGGCCCAGCTGCTCGGCATCGTCGAGGTGGTGCGCAACGGCTCCGAGGCCCCCCCAGCGCTGAAGGGCTGAGGGTCCTGTCAAAGCCCGCGAAATCCCTCGCGGGCTTGCGGAGAGAGTACTGACTGAGGTTTATCCATCCGTCCGGCCTTACCCCCGCTGCGTCGCCGGCCCGCAGCCACAGCATTCGGACTTGAAACCGTGCTCCTGCCCCTCCGCCGCAGTGCCACCCTCGCGTTGTTGGTGCTCTTCGCCGCCGCCTGCCCCTCGCAGAAGGTGGCGGTTGAGCTCAGCCCCACGCTGAGCACCGTCCCGGTAGGTGGGACCCAGCTGTTCATCGCGACCGTGACCGGAACGTCGAACCACGCAGTCAGCTGGGGCGTGGTGGAGGGGGGCGGCGGCAGTATCTCCGCAACCGGCATCTACACGGCGCCGGGCTCGCCGGGCGTGTTCACGGTGGAGGCCACGAGCGCGGCCGACTCAAGGGTGACCAGCCGGGCCACGGTGACGGTGGTGAACCTCGCTGGCGGAATCGCGGTGGCGGTGACGCCCTCCGCGCCGACGGTGGCGCCGAGCGGGACGCTGGCCTTCACCGCCAACGTCACCGGCACCATGAACAAGGCCGTGACCTGGAGCGTGAAGGAGCCCACCGGCGGCAGCATCAGCGCGACCGGGATGTACACCGCGCCCGCGACGCCGGGCACGTACACCGTGGTGGCGACGAGCGTGGAGGACAGCACGAAGACCGGCACCGCCAAGGTGACCGTCTCTGGCAGCGCGCTGCCGGTCACCATCGCCATCAACCCTGCGACCGTGACCGTCGGCAAGGGCAGCACGCAAACGTTCTTCGCCAACGTGGCGAACACCCCGAACACCGCCGTGACGTGGAGCGTGGAGGGCACCAATGCCGGCACGGTGGACCAGACCGGCGTCTACACCGCGCCCGCGGCCGCTGGCAGCGCGCAGGTGGTGGCGACCAGCAAGGCAGACCCGACCAAGGTGGCCAAGGCCACGGTCACCATCAGCGACCAGCAGGTCATCAACGTCGTCGTGAACCCGAACCTGTTGGACCTCACCACCGGCGGGACGCAGCAGTTCACCGTCAAGGTCTCCGGCACGACGAACACCGCGGTGACGTGGACCACGGAGCCCACGGGGCAGGGCGGCACCATCACCTCCGCCGGCCTGTACACCGCGCCGACGACGAACGGCCTCTTCTACGTCGTGGCCACCAGCACCGCCGACGCCACGCGCTTCGCGAAGGCGACCGTGAGGGTCAGCGCGCCGAACCCGGTGAGCATCACCGTCTCGCCCTCGGCCCCCACCGTCTCCCCGAGCGGAACGGTTCAGCTCACCGCGACGGTCACCGGCACGACGAACACCGCAGTGACCTGGACGGCCACCGGCGGAACGGTGAGCGCGACGGGCCTGTATCAGGCGCCCGCCGCTACGGGCCCGTACACGGTGACGGCGACCAGCGTCGCGGACATCACGAAGAAGGCGTCCGCCATCGTGACCGTGGCGCCGACGACCAACGCCGTCGTGACCATCGCCCCAGTGACGGTCAACCTCGTCGCCGGCAAGGTGCGGCAGTTCACCGCCACCGTGACGAACATCGCCAACACGCAGGTCAACTGGAGCGTCCAGGAGCCGACGGGCGGCGAAGTCACTCCGACTGGGCTCTACGCTGCGCCGGAGGCCGCCGGCACGTATCACGTCATCGCCACCAGCGTGGCCGACCCGTCGAAGAGCGCGACCGCCACCGTTAACGTCACCGCGCGCACCTACGGGAACATCTCAGGCACGGTCTCGTACGCGGGCACGAGGACGGGCCGCATCTACATCGTTGCGTTCAAGGGCAACGTCCGAGTCGCAGGGACCAGCCTCGCTGCACCGGGAGCTTTCACGCTCCGCGGCCTGCCAACGGGCTCGTATGACCTCCTCGCGCACGTCGACGCGCAAGGTACCGGCTTCGGGCCCTCCGTCAGCGACCCCTGGATGAACCAGCTGAGCGTCGCCACGGGAACTACAACCGTCGCGCTCGCCATCGTCGATCGGGCACCGGCCACACCCATCGCTCCTAGATTTGCGAAGGCCTTCCCGATGGCGGGAGGCGCCGTTGTCTACTGGGGTCGTTCCGCGCCTGAGGGAGCGCCAGACCAGGCGGACAGCTACCGAATCTATTGGGGCGCGAGCCCCAACCCGGGTCCTGGCACCAGCACAGGGTCGGTCACTGTCCCCTATACGACCGTGACACTTGGCATGGTGAAAGGCCTGATGAACGGCTCGAATCTGTACTTCTCAGTGGCAGGCGTCGCGGGCGCAACGGTGGGACCCATCACGAACGCTGGGCTTGTCACCGTCGGACCTCAGCCGGCCATC
Source organism: Myxococcaceae bacterium (assembly GCA_044230055.1). Lineage (GTDB taxonomy): Bacteria > Myxococcota > Myxococcia > Myxococcales > Myxococcaceae > JBGART01. Next base: position 167,205 of record JBGART010000004.1, read on the forward strand.
CCTGGCGCGGGGACCATCACTGGGACTGTCGCCGCCTCAGGTGGTTCCACCGCCGGCCTCGGTCCGCTCTCCATCATTGCCATCTCGGGAGTGGGGAACGCGGCGATCGCGTACGGGACGCAGATCCCTTCGCCCACGGCTTCGCAGGGCTACTCCATTCCCAATGTCACCACCGCGAATGGGCAGTATCTGGTGTACGCCTCCTATGACCGGGGTGACGACGGATTCATGGGCGTGTCAGACCCCAACAACTCGAGCGCCGCCACCGGGCCGTTCAGCGTTCCGGCGTCAAACACCGGGATGGCCGGAACGACCACGCTTGTCGTGGATGGTGCCACCGTGAAGCTCAACACGCTCTACACCGGCCTCAACGACGGGGGTAACTACTCGCTGATCATCGCTGTCAGCGCAGGCTCAAAGCTCCCCGTGAAAGCAGAGCTCAGCGCCGGGCCCGGCGTGCCAGTCCTCGTTGACGCGCCCCTCGCCACCCCCGGCGGGTTCACGATCGGCTTCGAGACAGCCGCAAAGCCCAACACAAGCACCTCGTATTCGCTGGCCGTCACGTGCTCCGATGGCACCACGACATCGCTCAGTGCGAAGGCAAGCAGCCTCTTCCAGGCCGCCCCGTCGAACCTGTCGCCGGCGCTGGGAGCGATGGGCGTGTCGAAGACCCCGACCTTCAGCTGGACCGCGCCGGTAGGGAGCCCGCCGGTGTCCGGCTACGTCGTTCAGGTGTTTGACAGCACGGGCAAGTGGCTCTGGGACGGGCGGACTGCCAACACCACGATGGCCTACGCTGGACCGCCGTTGGGAGGGCTCCATCTGGTGAAGGTCTGGGCCATCGGCGGGACTGGCGATGCTGCCGTCCTGTCGAGCAGCTTCACGACTCTGTAAACTGAACAGCAGCTCACCAATCTTCTGACTCTTCTGACGAGTTAGTCAGGTTCGGCATCGAGCGCCTCACATCCAAGTGCGCTGGACCGCATTTTCCTGCGCGAATCGAGCTAGAAGCGCCGCCGCGACTGTCGGGGAGGGTTCGGCGTGAGCTTTGAGTCACGAGGTTGGATACACAGGCTGGCAGCGCTCATCGCGGTGGTGCTCTTCGCCGCCGGCTGCAAAACCCATCCTGGTCCGTGCACCTCGGACCAGGACTGCCTCTCGATGTATGGAACGGACGAACACGGCCGGCCCAGGGCGATCTGCAATCAGGAGTACGCAGTTTGCGTTCAGCCCGCATCGGATGGCGACCCTCCGGAGTTCGACGCTGGCGAACCCCCCGATCTCCCCGATGGCGGCACACTGCCCCTTAGTGCTGCGATCTCCTCTCCCGTCGAGACTGCATACACGAGCGACTCAATCACTCTGACCGTAGCGACGACCGGCAGACCCGACGTCATTGAGTTACTCAGAAATGGTGTGTTCGTATCGAGACTATCAAAGCCATACGAATATACTTGGAACACATCTGGCTTCGCTGAAGGCGAGTATGTGTTTCATGTTCGAGCGCGCAAGGGTTCCACACAGGTGCTGAGTGAGCCCAGGGTCGTTCATGTCGACAGAACTGTCCCCCAAATCAGCTCGCGGTATCCAGAGCCAGAGAGTGCTGCTATCTGGTCTACGGAATATATCAAGATCGGATTTTCAGAGCCGCTCCTTCGGGAAAGTGTTGTCTCCTCTCATTTTGAGGTTACGAATAGGTCTGTTGTAGTGACGGTGAGTGAGGACGGACTCTCCGTCTATCTCGGTCTCGTCCCCGGGATCGTAGGCGGTGACGATGTGACGGTGGTATCGAAGACAGGCCCGACGGACCGAGCAGGTAACTTACTGCTTGAATCGCGGTGGAAGGTTGCGGCGCCCCTGCTGATGCCGATGGCACCCTCTGTGGCAACGTCGCCCGGGCTAGGTCAAATCAGAGACCCTGCCATCCTCCTCGACGCGAAGGGCTGGTTTGTCGCCTATTCCGAGTACTCGGGAGACGCCTTCAATATTCGGGTGAAAGTGGGACCTGAATGGACAGAGATGGGTGGCCCGATAAGCGCCGTGCAGGGCAACGGTACAAATGCGAGCTCCCCGCGCCTGATTCGCGGTCCATCGGGGAATTTGGTGCTGGCATTCGTCGAGACCGACAACACCGGAGCCCCGATTGTCTTCGTATATGAGTGGTCGGGCTCTGCTTGGGTTCTATTTGGTTCACAGCCAAACGCAGCTGCAGGTTTGGCCCCGAGTTTGGCCATGAGTCAAGGTGTTTTGTATCTGAGTGCTGGGACGCGGGATGTCTTCAAATGGAGCGCAGGTGCTTGGGTTGGAATCCCAACGCATCCTCAACTGGATCCTGTGCACGCCGTGGTGGGTACATCAAAGATATACGCGTTTCTTCGCAGTTTTAGTCGTCCGGCTGGCTTCGAGTACGATTTCGGGTCTGCGGTCTGGAAAAATCTAGACGCACCAGTTCGAGTGCCAATGATAGCTGGAACATCACAGATTCAAGCCGGCTCTTTTTCAGCAGGAACGCTTTGTGTTGTTTGGATTGCAGATACGGGTGACCCGTTTATTGGCAACATTGTGCAAATGCTCCGACACGCGAATGGTGCTTGGGAGGTCGTGCCAGGCGCTTCGTTTCCCCGCAGGGTGGAATGGCCACTGTCGATTTCTGCGTACCCAAAAGGGGTTGCGGTTGCATTTGCTTCCAATGTTTCTGGGACGAAAGAGGTTATGGTGAGTCGCGTCTTTGACAATGGGGGTTGGGAGGTACCACACCGACTCCGCCTCGGCGCTGTCCCTATCGGCAGTTCTCAACCTCAGGCAGCACTTGGAACGGATGGTCGATTGTACGTAGTCGCCGTTGAGGAGCGTGGCAGTCGGCTCACCTTGTTCGGAGAAAACAGGTAGCGAGATGGTTTTCCGCTGAGTTCCAACGCACCTGCTTCGTTGATGATCGCTCGCGTTGCACAACGGGTTCGGGATGCAAGCCGGGCGCTTTGTCGCCGCGCTTGGATCGTCTCCGTAGGGAGCGGGTAGCCGTTGCTTGCCTCCGTTTCGATGTTCGTGCTCGACTCAAGCACCTGAATTAACAGCACAAGGGGAGCGGCTTGCTCAGTTTGGCCGTGGCCCGTGTCAGGCCACTGGCCAGTTCTCTTTCCCCCGGTGCCTCATGCGTTTCGCCTTTCGATACCTCCTGCCCCTCGGCTTGCTCCTGCTTGCGGGGTGCTCAGGCGGAAAGCTGTCGGGGGTCGAAGTGTCTCCCGGGCTCGCCCAGGTCACTCTTGGCGGGAGTCAGCAGTTCGTCGCCACGGTTACTGGTCCGAGCAATCGGGATGTGACCTGGTCGGTGGTTGAGGCCGGCGGCGGCACCATCACTCCGACCGGGCTCTACGTCGCGCCGGGAAGCCAGGGCACGTACACGGTGCTGGCGACCAGCAACGCGGACTCCAAGCTCGTAGGGCGCGCAACGGTCACAGTGGTCAACATCGGAGGCATGGGCGGCGGAATCACGGTGGCCGTCACACCAGCGACGCCGACGGTGGCGCCTGGTGGGAACCTCACGTTCAGCGCGTCCGTGGCCGGCACGATGAACACGGCCGTGACGTGGAGCGTGAAGGAGACCGGCGGCGGGACCATCGACACTGCCGGACGCTACACGGCGCCTGCCACCGCGGGCGTGTTCACGGTGGTGGCCTCGAGTGCGGCAGACGCGACGCGCAAGGGCACGGCGCGCGTTACGGTCTCCGGGACCGCCTTGCCCGTGAGCGTCCGCATCAACCCCGCGACGGTGACTGTGGGGAAGGGCAGCTCTTTCCTGTTCACCGCCATCGTTTCGAACTCGTCCAACACCGCGGTGACCTGGACGGTCGAGGGCTCGGATGCGGGAGGCGGCAGTGTCGACGCGACCGGCAACTTCACGGCGGCGGCCACGCCGGGGATGGCGTACGTGGTGGCGACCAGCAAGGCGGACCCAACGAAGTTCGCCCGCGCCACGGTGACGGTGAGCGATCAGCCGGTGGTGAACGTGGTGGTGAATCCGGACCAGGTGGAATTGGAGATCGGGGCCAAGCAGCAGTTTGTCGCCAAGGTCTTCGGCGCCACGGACACTGCGGTGACGTGGGATGTCGACACCGGTGCTGGGTCCATCACGTCGGCCGGGCTCTACACGGCGCCTGTCACCCCTGGCACGTACGAGGTACTGGTCACGAGCGTGGAGAACCCGGAGCGCTTTGCCTTGGCAACCGTCAGGGTCAAAGCGCCGCAGCCGGTGGTCGTCACCGTCACTCCGGCCACCACGCAGGTGGCGCCGAACGGAACGGTGCAGCTGACCGCAACGGTGACTGGCACGACGAACACTGCGGTGACCTGGGCCGTGACGGGCGGCACCGCCGCTGGGACGGTGACCACAGCCGGTCTCTACAAGGCGCCTGCAACCGCGGGCACGTACACCGTCACCGCTACGAGCGTGGCTTCACCGGAGAAGGTGGGGTCCGCACAGGTGACCGTCAGCGATACGACCGGCGTGTCCGTCGTCGTTTCGCCCACCACTCTCAGCGTGGCGCCGAACGGCACGGTGCAGCTGACGGCGACGGTGACCGGGACGACAAACACCGCGGTTACCTGGACTGCGACCTCCGGGATGGTGAACACCAACGGGTTCTACACCGCCCCGGCGACGGCGGGTGAATACACGGTGACGGCCAAGAGCGTGGCGGACCCTACGCGCAGCGGCACAGCGAAGGTGACGGTCACCTCCGGGCCGATTGCGGTGAGCGTGACGCCTGCCACGACCAGCGTGGCTCCCGGCGGAACGGCCGTGTTCAGTGCAACGGTGACGAACACTGCGAACAAAGATGTGACCTGGACCGTGGTGAGCACCGGCGGCGGAACCATCACGTCCGAGGGCTTTTACACGGCGCCCTCGACCTCGGGGACGTATCAAGTGCGCGCCACCAGCGTCGCAGACGTGACCAAGAGCGGTACGGCCACTGTGAGCGTGATGCCTGGTACGCCCATCTCAGTCACTCTTTCGCCAACTACGTCCTCACTCTTGAGTGGCAAGCAGAAGCTGTTCACCACAACAGTGACTGGCACAGCGAACACGGCCGTGACCTGGTCGATTCAGGAAGGCGCGGCGGGAGGTACCGTCTCCTCTACCGGTTTGTACACAGCGCCCGTTACGGCAGGGACGTACCACGTGGTTGCGACAAGCCAGGCGGACTCCCTGAAGAGCGCGACCGCGACCATCACAGTCAACGCCCGTGCGTACGGCTCTATCAGCGGAACTGTGACCTACAGCGGAGTGAGAACCGGGAGGATCTATGTCACCGCATTCAAGAGCAACAGCCCGCTCGCTTCCGGGACCAGCGTCGCAGGTCCGGGACCCTTCGTCTTGCGCGGCCTGCCCGCTGGCAGCGGTTACAACCTCGTTGCTCACATGGATTCAGACGTCACGTACGGCGGCCCAACGGCGACTGTTCCGTACGGCGAAGCGACCAGCGTCTCCACTGGGTCCACGACCGCGGTGATCAACCTGCAGGACTACCCGGCGGCTGCGCCCTCCGCACACAAGAGCCTCATTGTTTCACCGATGACCAATGGCGCCATCGTGTCATTCGATGCTCTGAGCGATTGGGAAGCGGACCGCTATCGCATCTTCTGGGGAACCACTCCCAATCCCGATGCAGCTACGGCGCTCGGTTCCATCACCATCCCCGCAAAGGGCTTCCTGACGGTCGTCGTGAAGGGACTCACCAACCTCAGCACGTACTATTTCTCGGTTGCGGGCGTCTGCGGGACCCTGGTGGGCCCGATCAAGAGCTCTGGCGGGGTAGTCATCGGCCCACCGCCTGGTGGCGCGGGCACCGCGACGCTTTCTGGCGTCGTGGCCGCAAGCGGTGGCTCGCCAGCGGGCACTCTCACGGTTCTCGCTCGAACTGAAAGCGAGCTGAAAAAACCTAGCGCGGTTTACGGTGTGCGCATCGCAACCCCGGCAGCGCCCCAGACGTTCGCGATCGGAGGTGTCCCGACCAACACTGGGCTGAAGCAGGTGTTTGCGTTCTACGACCGCAACGATGACGGCGTGCTGCAGGCGACCGAGCCCAGCAATCTGGGGGTTCAGCCTATCGTGGGATTCGTTGGCGGAATGCCTTCCACGGTTCCATCGATTCGGTTGCCCGTGACGTCGGCTGAGGTCCGGGTAACCACCGCGTACCTCGTCGGGACGGAAGGCACGTACTCCCTCGATTTCATGGTGCTGCCGGGACTCAAGGTTCCCGTGAGGGCCTCACTGAACAGCGGCCCTGGTGTTCCGGCCGTGGTGGACATCCCACTCTCTGGTTTCGCTGGAAGCTTGGGCATCAGCTTCGAGGCGGCGACGAAGCCCGCTGCCTTCACGTCGTACTCCGTGAACGTCGAGTTCGCTGACGGGACGAGTCAAACCCTCTCAGCTTCCGTCGACGGTGTGTTCCAGACGCCGCCGGGCTTGATCTCACCGCCTTCCGGCGGTTCGGGAGTCTCTCGAACGCCAACCTTCACCTGGAGCCCAGCGCCCGGTACGGGCAATCCTGCCCAGCCCAAGTACATCCTTCAGCTCTTTCCGAGCAGCGGCACGACTGCGATCTGGGAGGCGTGGACAGGCAATACAAGCCTGACGTTTAACGCAGACGGATCCGCGACCCTTGCGACACTGGCGCCCAACACCCTTTACCTTCTCACGCTCTCCGCCATCTCCGACGCCGGAGACTACGTGAGCTCAACGCACAGCTTCATCACCACGCCCTGAGCCACGCTCACTCGCGGAGCAGCGCCCGGGCCGCCTGCTCATCACCCTGGGACGCATTCAGCGCGGTGTCCCAGATGATGCGTTGGTGTTCGTCCAACGAGTTTGTCGACTCGGTTGGCCCGGACGCGGGAGCGGTCGGAATCTCCCAGTAGGGCTCAACCTGGGTGGCGAAGTGCTCTGCTCGGTTCGGGTCCACGTCCGGGTGGAACTGGATCAGCTCGGAGCCGGTGTCACTCACCGCCTGTGCGAGGTCGACCCGTTGCTCCAGGAGCTGGTGCGACCAGTCGGCGGCGTCCCACTCAAAGCCCCTCGCGAGCTTCTCAGGGGTGACCTGCTCGCCACGCACGGGAGGGTTTGCTCCCAGGTTTCCGTCCACGCCGAAGACGAAGTCGTAGTCCTTCCGCGAGGCGGCGTTCGCGATGACGCCGGCCTCCGAGGCGATCTCGGCGGCGTGCTCGGGCGTCCCCGTGCTCATCGAGTGGAAGACGTACGGGCTGGCGACCAGGTACTCGTGGAACCCATATCCAGGGATCGCGCGAACGAACACGGAGTGGTAGATGCTCGCGACGTTCTCAAGGTCTTGAATCACCCGGCTCTCGTCGGAGAGCTCCACGAAGTTGACGTCGTCGCGCAGCTTGGCGCGGACGCTCACGCCGCCGTAGCCAAAGCTCCCGGCGGGGGTGCGCCAGAGGGCTCGGGCGAAGTGGTCTCTGTCGTTGATGGCACGGGCGAAGCGCGGCTCATCGAAGAAGGAGCTCAGCCGGTCCGGCCGCATCCAGGCGTAGAGCGTGTCCGGCAGGGCTGAGGAGATGAGGAAGCCGCCCCTGAACGGGTAGGTCGTGTCGGCCACGTCCGGGTTGCGCGCGTGGTCGAGATAGGAGGTCCGCGGGCCGCGGGCGAAGTCACTGAGCCCGTGCGCCGCCTGGCCGGCGCGCTGAAGAGGAACTGCCATGCGTCATTTTCGCCCGCCGCGCTGCAAAGTGACGTCAGGACACTTTGCAACTTCGGCGCCCGCAACCCGCCGATTCGCCTACTTCTTCTTCGGCGCGGACACGGGCACCTCCGCCTGGCTGGCGACATAGGTGCCAATCAGGTCGTTCAAGTTCAGCGTCTGCAGCGTGGCGCCAGAGCGGCCGGCCGGCATGAACAACAGCTGCTTGCCCTGCAGCGCCTCCGCGATGCGCAGCTTCACCATCGTCCGTCCGCCCGCCCCGCCGAGCGCCGCGTTCTCCGCTTCAATGCCCTTCGCCTTGGCCTTCGCCTCCGCCAAAATCGCCGATGCATCGTTCTTCGACTGGACCAGCGTGGCGTCGCCGCGGAGCTTCGCCTCCTGCAGCCCACCGGCGGCCTGGGCAATCTGCTGCGCCACGGTGCCTTTCGCGGCCTCCAGCGCGCGCTTGGACTCCTCGGCCGCCGCGGACGCCTCCGACTTCAACTTCTCGGCGGTCTGCTCCGCCAGCTTCTTGTCGCGGATGACCTCTTCGTACTCTTTATGGAACCGGTGCTCCTGAAGGAGCACCTGCTCGATGATGACGCCCTCCGGCTCAACCGCGGTGGCGAGCAACTTGCGCCCTTCCTCGGCGGCGGCGAACCGTTTGTCCGCCACGTAGAAGTCCTCCGAGTGCAGCCGGTTGAGCGCGTCCCGCACCAGCGCTCGGGCGGAGGGGCGCACCAGCCGGTCCTGCACCTCCGCGGTGGAGCCGCCGACCTTCGAGAGCAGGTAGGGCGCCTTGGCCGGGTCAATCCGCCAGGCGACGGTGATGTCCACCGAGATGTCGTTGCCATCCACCGTCTTGAACTCCAGGTCGTCACCCGAGTCCGGGTCCCCCGCGGCGGCGGCCATCCGAAGGTTCTGCAGCTTGGTTTCGAACGTGTGCCAGTCGCTGATGAACGGCGCGAAGAAGTAGCTGCCGCCGGGCGCGTAGGTCTCCGGCTGGACGCCCTTCTCTCCGGTGATGGCGACTTTCCGCGTGAGCACGCCCACCTCGTTGGAGCCGGTGGAGTGGCAGGAACACCCGCTGCCCACCACCGCCAGCAACAGCCAGCCGCCGAGCCAGGTGCGCATCATTGCCCCCTCACGTCGAACCGCTTCAGCGCGCTGTTCAGGTCCAGCGGGTTCATCCCGTTCTCTCCGTCCGTCGGGATGAAGATGACGCTCGTGCCCTTGAGCGCGTCCGCCATCCGCAGGCCGACCATGTTTTCGCTCCCGGCCCCGCGCAGCGCCTTGTTCTCCAGCTCCGTCCCTTCCGCGCGCGCCAGCTTCACCGCCAATTCGCCCTCCGCGGCCTTGGTGCGCCGGTAGAGCTCTGCCTCGGACCGGATTTTCTGGACCTCCGTCTCTCCGCGCGCCAGCTCAATCTGCACGTTCGCCGCGCCCTCGGCGATGATGCGGTTCTTCGTGGCCTCGACGGAGGCCGCCGCCGCCTCCGCCTGGTTCTTGAAGACAGTCTGGTCCTGAATCTTCCGCTGCTCAATCGCCTGCTGGTAGCGCGAGTCGTACCGGTACTGGCGCACGAGGACGTGGGTGATGCGGATGCCCTTGGTCCCCAGCTCTTCGCCCAGCCGCCGCTGCGCCTCAATCGTCGCCTTCTCCCGCTTCTCCCCCCGGTAGAACTCCTCGGCGTCCAATTCGCCCAGCGTCCGCCGCAGCACCTGCTCCGCGCGCGGCAGCACCGCGGAGTCCTCGTAGAGCTTGCCCGGGCCAATCTGCGTGATGACCTGGTAGGGGTCCTCAATCCGGTAGAGCACCGTGATGTCCACGCTGACGGTGTAGCCCTCGGAGGTTTGAATCTTGATGGCGGGGACGATGCGCTGACCGGTGTGCTCGGTGAGCTCGCGTGGGTTCTCGTTGAACTGCAGCGACTGCAAGTCGCTGGGGAAGGTGAGCATCCGGTCGCTGCCCGGGGTGAGCCAGTGCAGCCCGGGCCGGTAGACCGTCTTCTGGATGCCCTGCCCGGAGCCGAAGAGCACCTGCTTGATGCCCAGCTCGTTGGGCTTGACGTAGACGGTGCAGCCGAGGAACCCCCAGAGGACAATCACCGTGAGGGCCACGAGCGGCCAGAGCAGCCGCAGGCGCCCTGGGGGCACGAAGCGCAGGACCTTGTTCGAGGAAGGTTCGCTCACGTCCGCTCCTTCTTCCGCGCTCGGGGCGCGGCAGGTTCGGGTGGGTCAGGGGATTCTGTGGCCTTCAGCAGCGGCTGGTACACGTCGAGGTGCTGCTGCTCTTCGCGCATGGCGGCGACGATGGCGTCCAGCGACTTCCCGTAGCGCCGGCGCGCGCTGCCGATTTGCAGGTCCGGGATGAGCGGCCCGAAGAGGACCAGCGCCAGCGGCAACAGCTCCAGCCACTTGGGCACGAAGGCCGCGCGCCACACCGCCAGCGCCAGGACCAGGCCCAGGGCCGCGTACGCCGCGCGGGAGACCAGGTCTCCGCCGCGCCACAGCCCGTAGCCTCCGCGCTCGAAGGCGTGCTGTGCCTTCGCTTCGTGCAGGTAGCGGGGCAGGGCTACCTGCTGCACCACGCCCTCCAGCCGCGTCCAGTACGGCGCGTCCGCCGCCACTTCGGAGAACTGCCGGCCGATGTCGGAGAGCGTCTGGGTGGCCGCCGCCCGCAGCTCCTGCTCCACCTCGGGGGACCAGGCGGCGAAGGCGGGCCGGCGGCGCTCCAGCGCCGCGAGCACCGACGCGGTGACGTCAGCCAGGCGATAGCGTTCAGGGTACACGCGCCCTATTTCTTACTCTGGAAGAGACGCAGTGCAGCGGAAATGCCGATTTGTCGCGGCGCACACACTTCGGCATTCGACGCAGCTCTTCTTTATGAAATAGGGTGCTCCCCCCCATATGGCGACCACCACCAAGCCCATGACGCTGACGCAGAAGATTCTCGCGCACCACGCGCGCGGGCTTTCCCGTCCCTGGGTGGAGGCCGGCGACATCCTGCAGATTGCCGTGGACTGGACCATCGCCAGCGAGCTCGCCTGGAACGGTATGGACCGCACCTACCAGGCGCTTGGCCGGCCGAAGCTGCACGACAAGGACCGGTTCTTCCTGGCGGTGGACCACACCGTGGACCCGGTGACGCTGGCGAAGGACCCGCGCGCGCAGAAGCTGACGCAGCTGTCCCGGGACTTCGCGGCGCAGAGCGGGCTGCGGCACTTCTACGACGCGAACCAGACCATCCTGCACACGAAGTTCTACCGGGACCTGGTGCAGCCGGGGCAGGTGGTGCTCGGTGCTGACTCGCACACCTCCTCCCACGGCGGCCTGGGCGCCTTCTCCATCGGCCTGGGCGGGGCGGACATCACGGCGGCGATGGTGCTGGGCCAGTCGTGGATTGAGGTCCCGGAGGCCATCGCGGTCGAGTACGTCGGGCAGCTGGGCTTCGGCATCGGCGGCAAGGACGTCATCCTCAAGACGCTGGGAGACCTGGGCCGCAACACCGTGGCGATGGAGCGCAGCGTGGAGTACCGCGGGGACGCGACCGCGGACTGGTCCACCGACATGCGCTTCACCATCGCGAACATGACGGCGGAGTTCGGCGGGTTGAACGGCATCTTCGAAGCCAACCACGTCGTCGCCGCCTGGCTCGCGGGCCGCAGCAGCGACAAGGACACCGCCCTCTACTTCCAGGCGGACGCAGACGCGCCCTACGTCGAACGCTTCCGGATTGACCTGGCGCGCCTGGGGCCGCTGGTGGCCAAGCCGTTCTCCCCGGACAACGTGCTGAAGGTGGAGGATGCGGCGGGCACCGCGCTGCACGGCTGCTTCATCGGCGCCTGCACCACCACCGAGGAGGAGCTGGTCCTCGGCGCGCTGGTGCTGGAGCAGATGCTGAAGGACGGCCAGGCGCTGCCGCCCTCGGCGAAGAAGCTGGTGGTCCCTGGAGACCTGAACATCCAGGCGCGAATGCGGCAGGGCGGGCTGTGGCAAATCTACGAGCGGGCGGGCTTCCGCATCGGCCCTCCGGGGTGCTCGATGTGCCTGGGCGTGGCCTCCGAGAAGGCGCTGCCCGGCGAGACGTGGCTCTCCTCGCAGAACCGCAACTACGAGAACCGGATGGGGCAGGGCTCGCTGGCGTGGCTGGCATCCGCCGCGACGGTGGCGGCGTCCTCCGTGGACATGAAAATCTCCGACGCGCGGCCCTACCTGGCGAAGGTGGACCAGGACCGCTACGCCAAGCTGCTCTTCCGCGAACCGCGGCCTCCGCCCGAGGTCCGCACCGCGCAGCCGGAAGTCGCGGTGACGCCGGCGCGGGCGGCGGGCCCTGCGGCAGGCGCGGCGGCCGCCCGGACGGTGAGCGGCCGGGTGCAGCGCTTCGCGGACCATGTGGACACGGACGCCATCATCCCCGGGGAGTTCTGCCACCTGACGCAGCTGACGGAGCTGGGGGCGAAGGCCTTCGCTCACGTCCGGCCGCAGTTCCAGGCGCTGGCGCAGGCGGGCCAGACGGTGGTGGTGGCGGGGGAGGGTTGGGGGTCCGGCAGCTCCCGGGAGCAGGCGGTGTGGGCGCTGCTGGGCGCGGGCATCCAGGCGGTCATCGCGCGCAGCTACGCGTTCATCCACAAGCGCAACCTGGTGAACGAAGCGCTGCCCTACCTGGTCATCACGGATGACCGATTTTACGAGCTGGCTCAGGAGGATGCGCCCCTCTCCATCGAGCTGGCCACGGGTGAAGTGACCCACCTGCCGTCCGGCCAGCGTTTCAAGGCGGAGCGCCCCAGCCCCATCGTCCGGGCGCTGCAGACCGAGGGTGGGCTTGTTCCGGCCATCAAGCGGCACGGGCCCCGGGTGTTCGAGGCGCTCGGCAACGCGTAAGCTTCCAGGCAGCAGGTGCCTGGAGGTTTCGAGGGCGAGTGATCAACGTCCTGGACATCGCGAAGTGGCTGGTCGTGCTGTCGCTCGCGGGCTGGGCGCTGCGCACCTTCCTCTGGCGGGCGGTGCTCTGCGTGGCGCCTTCCACCCTGCGAATTGAACCGGACGTCCCCGCCGAACAGATGCAGGTCCCCGCGGAGCTGCGCGAATTGGACCGGGCGGTGCGGGCGCTGGGCTTCTCGCCGCTGGGCAGCCGCGTGGAGCGGCCGCGCTTCACCCATGAGACGGTCAGCTATGACTACGCAAGCCCACAGGCCCAGACGTTCGCGACCGTCTATCTGGCCAGGGACAAGAGCCCCCGGCTGTACTACCTGACCCCGCTCGCGGGCGGCGGCTTCGTCATCACCGCCAACTACCGGCGGCCGGCGCGGGAGATACAGGGCCGTTACGTGTCAGGCGGTCTGGAGGGGTTCGCGCCGGACCGGGTGTTCAAGGCGCACCTGAAGCGGCGGGAGTCGGTCGGCACGCCGCAAGGCGCGTTCGACGCGCAGGCGCGGTTGGCCGCGGCCCACGCGTGGTTCAAGGGGCCGGGGAGCGCGGAGATCCGCTTGCAGAACGTGCACGGGTTGTTGTTTAGCGTGGGCACCCTTGCCATGGTGGGCGCCGTTTATTTCGGGAAGGGCTAGGAGACGTATGAAGAGCGTGTCGAAGAGCGAGGAGATCTGGTTTCTGTCCGGCAAGCGGACGGCGTTCGGAACGTTTGGTGGGGCGCTGAAGGATCTCTCCGCCACGGACCTCGCCGTGGAGTCCGCCAAGGCGGCGCTGGCGCAGGCCAAGGTCTCTCCCGAAGACATCCAGCACGTCGTCTACGGCAACGTCGTCCAGACCTCCGCGGACGCCATCTACCTGCCCCGCCACGTCGGCCTGCGGACGGGCGTGCCCATCCCGGTTCCTGCGCTGGGCGTCAACCGCCTCTGCGGCTCCGGCTTTCAGGCGCTGGTCACCGCGGCCGAGCTGATGCTCACCGAGCAGGCCCAGGTGGTGCTGGCCGGCGGGACGGAGTCGATGAGCCAGGCGCCGCACATCATCCGCGGCGCCCGTTGGGGCCTGGCGCTGGGCAAGGGCAACCTCGAGGACTCGCTCTGGAGCGCGCTGACCGACAGCTACACCGGCCAGCCGATGGCCATCACCGCGGAGAACCTGGCGGTGCAGCACGAGCTCTCTCAGGACGTGGTGGATGAGTACTCCGTCCTGTCGCAGAAGCGCTTCGCCGCCGCCCAGGAGGAAGGCCGCTTCGCGCAGGAGATTGCGCCGGTGGAGCTCAAGGGCAAGAAGGGCACGGTGGTCTTCGACAAGGACGAGCACAACCGTCCGGAGACCACGGTGGAGGGGCTCAAGAAGCTGCCCAAGGTGTTCAAGAAGGACGGCGTGGTCCACGCCGGCGCCGCGTCCGGCATCTGCGACGGGGCCGCCAGCGCGGTGATGGCCACCCGCAGCTGGGCGGAGAAAAAGGGAGTCAAGCCACTGGGACGCCTGTGGAATTGGGCATCCACCGGTTGCGATCCGAAGGTGATGGGCATTGGTCCGGCGCCCGCCATCCGCAAGCTGTTGGAGCGGGCGGAGCTGAAGCTGTCGGACGTGGACCTCATCGAGGTGAACGAAGCCTTCGCCCCGCAGTACCTGGCGGTGGAGAAGGAGCTGGGCCTTCCTCGGGAGAAGACCAACGTGGACGGCGGCGCCATCGCGGTGGGGCACCCGCTGGGCGCCTCCGGGGCGAGGATCTCACTGCACCTGCTGTACGAGCTGAAGCGGCGCGGGGCCCGGTATGGTATCGGCTCCGCCTGTATCGGCGGAGGCCAGGGAATCGCGGTTCTCATCGAGGCGCTCTAGAAGCGCGCCGCGGCTTCGAACAGGTCGTCACAGAACGAGAGGGCTATGTCGAACGAGATGGACAACAAGACGGCGCGCGAGCGAGCGAAGGCAATCGCCGAGCAGCGGCGCGCAGAGCGGCGAACGCGCAAGCGCAAGTGCGTGCTGTGCAGCATGGAAGAGTCGGACAAGACGCCGCTGGGGCCTCACCCGGACGGCATTGGGCCGTCCTGCCGGGACGAGATCGCCTGTCAGGCCCGCCGCGCGGGCCGCTGAATGGGCAAGTCGCGCCGCACTTCGCTCGAGCAGGACATCATCTTCGACTGGAACGAGGTCCAGCCGCAGAAGCGGCCCGTCCAGCCGTTCGAGCTCTTGGATGAGACGCTGCGCGATGGCGTGCAGTCTCCCTCGGTCACGGACCCGTCGCTCGAGGACAAGCTGGAGCTCCTGGAGCTGATGCAGGACATCGGCGTGCGGGCGGTGAACATCGGCCTCCCCGGCGCTGGGCGGCGGGCGTTCGACGACGTCGTCGCTCTGGCGAAGCACATCCAGAAGAAGAAGCTCAAGCTCCAGCCCAACTGCGCGGCCCGCACAGTCGTGGCGGACATCGCGCCGGTGGCGGACGCGGTGCAGAAGACCGGGCAGAAGATTGCGGTCTACACCTTCATCGGCTCCTCCCCCATCCGGCAGTGGGCAGAGGACTGGGACATCGACTTCATCCAGAAGACGTCGGCCACCGCCATCGACTTCGCGGTGAAGCACGACCTGGAAGTGGCCTACGTCACCGAGGACACCACCCGCAGCGCGCCGCACAACCTGCACCGGCTGTTCAGCTCCGCCATTGAACACGGCGCCACCCGCCTGGTGCTCTGCGACACGGTGGGCCACGCCACGCCGGCGGGCACGCGGTCGCTGGTGGAGTGGACGCGCGGCTTCATCGCGGGCACCGGCGCGGACGTGAAGATTGAGTGGCACGGCCACAATGACCGTGGGCTGGCGGTCTCCAACGCGCTGGCCGCGCTGCTGGCGGGCGTGAGCCGGGTGCACGGCTGCGGGCTGGGCATCGGCGAGCGGGTGGGGAACACCGCCCTGGACCTGCTGCTGCTCAACCTCAAGCTGATGGGCTGGTTCGAGGGGGACCTCACCGCGCTGGTCCCGTACGTCCAGAAGGTCTCCGAGGCGTGCAAGTTCCCCGTCGCGCGCAACCACCCGCTCTCCGGCTCGGACGCGTTCCGGACGGCCACCGGGGTGCATGCCTCCGCCATCATCAAGGCGAAGAAGCACGGCAACGAGCGCCTGGCGGACCGCGTGTACTCGGGCGTGCCGGCGGGCGAGTTCGGCAAAGAGCAGGAGATTGAGGTCGGCCACATGAGCGGGATGAGCAACGTCCGCTACTGGCTGGAGCTGCGCGGCATCCCGGAGAGCGAGGAGCTGTGCAAGGCCATCCTCGGCCGGGCGAAGTCGTGCGCGTGGACCTTGAGCGAGGACGAGATTCTCGCGGTGGTGGAGCAGCACGGCGTGCGTCCCCGGAAGCGGCTCCGTGTTGAAGCGGCGCGCCAGTTCCGCTAAAGCTCCCCCTCGTTTCCGCCTTCGGGCGGCGGTTTGAGTTGGGGGTTACGGTCATGGTCGACTTCACGGGCATCAAGGTCTTCTCCACCACGCTGGCGCGCGACCGCGAGGCGATGGGGGAGACCATCACCAAGTGGCTGAAGGAGAACTCGAATCTGGAGATTACCGACCGCGTGGTCACCCAGTCGTCGGACAAAGAGTTCCACTGCTTGACCATCACGCTCTTCTACAAGCCTCGGTAAACCTCCACTTCTCCGCAGGAACGCAAGGCGCCTCCGCATGTGGGTGGGCGCCTTTTTCGCGCCGCGGCAGTCGAAAACCACAGCCAAGAGGTTGCGAAGAAAGCCGGCCTCGACCACCTTTGCACGATGCGACCGATGGGCAGCAGGGTTCGGCCCCCTTGGATGTCTGGCCACACGGCGGCAACCAAGCTGGCGGTGGCCATCATCGGGGCGTCCGTCATCACGGCGCTGGCCAAGCAGTACGGCGGTGGCTTCGGCCTCCACTTCCTGCTCACGCCCGCGTACGTCCTGGGTCGCCTGGAGCTCTGGCAGCCGTTCACGTATTCGCTCATCGCCGATGACCCGCTGAGCGTCATCTTCGGAGCGATGATTGTCTGGTCCATCGGCGGCGCCCTGGAGCAGTCCTGGGGCTCCAAGCGGATGCTCTCCTTCTCCTTCGGCGTGACCATCACCGCGGGCATCCTCACCGTCCTGCTCGGGCTGCTCTTCGCGCGCGTGGGGTTGAGCACCTACTCCGGCGCGCGGGTCATCACCGGGTCCCTCTGGGTGGCCTACGGGCTCTCCTACGGCTCACGCCAGACCAACTTCTGGGGCATGCCCGTCTCCGGCAACGTCTTCGCGCTCATCGGCGCGGGGTTCGTCCTGCTGAGCGGCATCTTCGCGGGGCCGGTCGTGGTGGTCCCGGAGCTGATTGGGCTGGGGCTGACCTTCCTGTTCGTCCGGGGCTACTCGCCGTCGCTGCTCTGGACGCGCTTCACGTCCTGGCGTCTGCGGCATCAGCTCAAGTCCCGCTCCAAGCACCTCAAGGTCATTGGCCGCGACCGGAACATGGGCAGCGGCTCCGACGACTACCTGCACTGAAGGGCGTTTTTAGGCCGCGTTCGGCCGGCGCAGCTGCAGGAAGGTGCTGAGCGTTGCCCGGTCCACCGCGGCAATCTCCTCCGCAGAGAAGCGAACGCCCACGCCCACCATGCTGCCGCGCCCGTCCCGCTGCACGCGCGCAATCCGGCCCACCAGCGTGCAAAAGCGCGGTCCATCCGCGTAAGGCAGCGCCAGGGCGACCCGGACCGGCGTCCCCTCGCGCGTGGGCTCGCGCGTCTTCAGATACAGCCCGCCCTCCGAGAGGTCCGCGATGGGGTCCTTGATGAAGCGGGTCCCCAGCTGGCAGTGGGCGGTTAGCTCGACGGGGAACCGGTGATGTCCCCGCTTCTCGGCGTCACGGCTGGTCAGCATGCGCCGGCGAGTATGCGGCAGAACGTAGGCGGAAGTGTGAAGGATTCCCACATGACGCGCGTCGTCGGCCGGGCGCGGCGGGCCTGCAGGGAAAACCTCAGGACTCCGCGACGTTCTGAACCGACGAACGGAAAATATAGATACGCGCGGTGTTCGTCCGGGTGTCCGCCGGCGTGAGGAAGAAGCCCGGGGCTTCGCCCTTGAAGTCGGCCGAGAAGCCCAGAATCTGCCGCCCGTCGCTGAAGGTCACTTTGACCTTCTTCCCCGTCGCCTGCGGCGCCTTCGTGCCCGGCGCGACCATGAAGAAGATGGCCTTCACCTTCCCGGCCGGGATGGACTCGCTCTTGGCGCCCTTGGACTCCAGCGTGAGGGGCACCGCGCCCAGCTCCGGGTTTCGCAGCGTCCCGCGCTTCACCTGGCCCTCGATGGTGTGGACCGCCACCGAGTGCTCGCCGGAGACGACCTCCGCCTTCCCGGGCTTTGCCGCGGCCCTGGGTGCGGGCGCCGCAGCGGGGGGGCTGGCTGGGCGGACCGGAGCAGGGGGCGGCGCGCGCACGGGCGCGGGGACGGGCGCCGCGGGGACCTCTTCGACCTGAAGCTCCTCCTCGAGCTCGATGGCCTCGGCGGGCAGCTCTTCGGCTTCCAGCTCCTCGCCCGACAGCTCCTCGACGTCCAGGTCCTCCGGCGGCGGCGGACGCGCAACGGCCGGGATGGAGGGGTTGGTGTTGAGGTCCACGTCCTCCCACTCCGCCAGGCTGACGCTGGACTTCGGCATCGGCGCGGCGCGAGGCGGCGGAGGCACGGGCGGGCGGCTGAGGGAGCGCGGTGGCTCCGGGATGTTCATCAGGTGCAGCGGCGGCGCCCGGGCGACCGTCTTTTCCTCGGGCGGCAGCTCCTCGAACGCGGGCGGGGGCGGCGCGGCCTGCACCCGGATGGGAGGCTCCGGAAGGGTGGGGAGCGGGTGGGACGGCCGGGTGGCGTTCTCCCAGCTGAGGTCCACGTCGAAGGAATCCTCGGCGCTCGGGACGGCCTGCTTCGGGGGCGGCGCGGCCGGAGGCGTGGGCGGTCGCGAGGGCGGGGCGGGCGCCTCTGCCTGTCGGGACCAGGCGCCGGTGACGCCGGCCGAAAGCAGCTCCGGCGCGTCCAGGAACTCCGCGTTCGTGGCGAGCGGGACCTTGTCCCCTTCGTCCGTCAGGCCCCCGCCCTGCGGGTTGCCCGCGATGTCGGAGAGCGACGTGCTGAGGATGGCTTCACCCTCTGCCGCAGTGTCGAGGTCCAGCCCGCGGTCTGCGCTCAGCGACTCGGCCCCGGTGACGTAGTCGGAGGCGGTCGCCAGAGGGACGCCATCCTCCGGGCTCCCGTCCAGGTCGAGGCCAGAGAGGTCCACCGGGGGCGGGTTCGTCTCCTCGGACGCCAGCAGGTCGATGACCGGCGCCTCTTCCTCTGCCGAGGGCGGCTGCAGCCCGCCCGGACCGAGGTCCATCCGGAGGGTTTGCGGCTCCTGGGGCTCGGCGGTCTCCCTGCGCGAACGGGCGACTCCCGGAATCGGCGTGACCGCCAGGCCTTCAGCGGGCGCCTTCTGCGCGCTGAGCGAAGGGGAGGATGCCCGGGAAGCGGGCGTCCTGCTCGCGAACGAAGGCGACGCGCCGGGGATGGGCGTCTTCGCGGTGGCGGGCAGGAGGTCCCCGGTGGGGACCGGCGTCTTCGCGGCGAACGGGGGGATGGCGCCGAGGCCGGGCGAGCTCTTCGCGGTGGCGGGCAGCGGCGCGCCGGTGGGAATGGCGCCGACGCTGGGCGAGCCCTTCGCGCTGCTCGGCGGTGCGGAGGCCGGTGAGCCGTACAGCGGCCCCGCGCTGGAGGCCGGGGCGCTAGGCGGGAGGGGCGTGCCGTAGAGGGGGCCCGGGCTCGCGGCAGGGCGTGCGCTCGTCGCGGAGGCAGTGCCGCCACTCAGCAGCGTGCTCGCCGCGGAGATGCCTGACTTTGGCAGGGTGGTGCTGCCCGCGAGAGATGCGCCCGGGGTTGTGAACGAGGAGGTTGGAGCCTCCGTCGTCGCGTAGAGCGGACCGGCACTCGAGCCGGCGCTGCCAGCGAGAGGATGCGCTGCCGG
The DNA here is from genome assembly GCA_044230055.1 of Myxococcaceae bacterium. Classification (GTDB taxonomy): domain Bacteria; phylum Myxococcota; class Myxococcia; order Myxococcales; family Myxococcaceae; genus JBGART01. Next base: position 186,802 of record JBGART010000004.1, read on the forward strand.
CGCGCCGACGCCGGACGTGCTCCCGGCGATGGAGGCGGGCGGCGAGGCGATGCTGCCGGAAAGCGGCCGCGCGCTGGAGCTCGGCCCCGCGGCGATGGGCGAGGTCGCCGCGCTCGGGCTGGAGGAAATCCCGCGGGGCAGCGCGCCCGCGCCGGAGGCGAGCCCGGCGCTCGCTGCGTAAGCAGGAGAGGCGCCGCTCGTTGCGGGAGCAGAGGCGGAGTTGCTCGCTGCGTACGAAGGAGAGGAACCGCTCGCCGCGGGAGCAGAGGCGGAGCCGCTTGCTGTGTGCGAGGCAGCTGATACGCCGCTCCCAGCGGGAGCCGAAGCGGATGAGCTGTTCGTTGCCGGCAGCGCTGAGGCGCCGCTCGCAGTGCTAGTCGATGCGGTGGTGCCGCTCGCTGAGGGAGCCGAACCGAAGGAACCGCCCGCCGCGCGCGGAACGGTGGCTCCGTTCGCTGAGGAAGTCGCAGCCACACCGGTTGAACCGGTCGGCGACGGAGCGACGCCGGCGGAGCCGCTTGCTGGGTGCGGCAGAGTCGATGGGCCGATGACTGCTGGCGACGAACCGGAGGAGCCGCTGGCTGAGTACGCCGATGTGATGCCGGGGGAGCCGCTCTCCGCTGGAGTGACGCCGGAGGAACCGCCCGCTGCGTGCGTCGGAATCGCGGAACCGGAGCTGCTCGCTGAGTGCCCGATCGGTGTGTAAGCCGGAACCGCGGAGGAGCCGCCGGCACCCTGTGTTGGGGTGGGGGAGCCGCCCGCCGAGTGCGCGGACGCGGAGGAGCCGGAGGCGCCGATGGCTGCATGTGCTGGCGCGGAGCCGCTTGGTCCAGAGGAGCCGCTTGCCGATGGAGCGACGGCGGAGGAGCCACTCGCTGCGTAGGCCGTAGAGGGGGAGCCGGTCGGCGACGGAGCGATGCCGGAGGAGCTGGTCGCTGCGTGGGCCAGCGAGGAGGAGCCGGTCGGCGACGGAGCGATGCCGGAGGAGCCGCTCGCTGCGTGGGCCGGAGAGGAGGAGCCGGTCGGCGACGGAGCGATGCCGGAGGAGCCAGTCGCCGACGGAGCGATGCCGGAGGAGCCGCTCGTTGCGTGGGCCGGAGAGGAGGAGCCGGTCGCTGCGTAGGCCGGAGAGGAGGAGCCGGTCGGCGACGGAGCGATGCCGGAAGAGCCGCTCGCTGCGTGGGCCGGAGAGGAGGAGCCGATCGTCGAGGGAGCGACGCCCGAGGAGCCGGTCGCTGCGTGGGCCGGAGAGGAGGAGCCGGTCGTCGAGGGAGCGCCGCCGGAGCGGCTCGTTGCGTAGGAGGAGCCGGTCGCCGACGGAGCGGCACCGGAGGAGCCGATCGCCGACGGAGCGATGCCGGAGGAGCCGGTCGCTGCGTGGGCCGGGGAGGAGGAGCCGGTCGCCGACGGAGCGGCACCGAAGGAGGAGCCGGTCGCCGACGGAGCGATGCCGGAGGAGCCGCTCACTGCGTAGGCCGGAGCAGAGGAGCCGGTCGCCGACGGAGCGCCGCCGGAGCTGCTCGTTGCGTAGGAGGAGCCGGTCGTCGACGGGCCGCCGCCGGAGGAGCCGCTCGTTGTGTACGCCGGAGCGGAGGAAGTGCCTGCTGCGTGCGCGGAAGCGGAGGCGCTGCTCGCCGCGTACCCCGAGGCCGTAGTGGCAACCGCGGGGTGAGCAGGATCCGCGCTGGAGCCGTCCGAACCTGAAGCTGTCGATTCGCTCGTTGCGGAGAGCGCAGCGTCGCTGGCGGCACCTGTCGCCTCGAAGCCAGAGGCCGTCGCGGCTGCTGCTGAGCCGAGCCCGCTGCCACCGGAGTGCGTCGAGCCGCTCGTCGCAGCAAGAGCGGACGGGTCGTAGTCGCCCTCCGTGGGAGAAGCAGACTCGCTCGCTGCGTGCTCTGCGGTGGGGCTGGAGTCACCCGCCTCGTCCGTCGCAGCCACGCCGTTCGTATCCTCTGCCAGCGCGGTGTCGGCCAGACCGAGCGCCGCGACTCCAGCAGCGGGGACAGCGCTCTCCTCTGTGTCGAAGCCCGCGGCTGCGCCGCCGGCGGGAGGCACGTCCTGCAGCATCCCGGCGGCGTCGGCCCTGAGCCCGGCTTCCTCCGGGCTCGCGTCGTCGGGCGCTGGCCCGCTCCAGCTCTTTGCCGCGGGCGAGGGCGTGACGCTGACGCGTCCGGTGGGCTCCTCCGCGGCGACTGCCAGGTGCGCGCCGGTGAGGGTCTGGTCCTCGGACAGGTCGGCCCCTGCGATGCCCGCATAGGCCGGGATGCCAGGGGCGCTCTCCGCCGAGGGGCTCATGTCCACGAAGACGGGCTGGGCGCTGAGCTCGGCGCCGTCGGGGACTTCAATCAGCGCGCTGGTGGTGACCTCTTCGTAGGCGGAGTCCGGCGGGAGGTCCGCCTCGTTGATGCCGCTGAGGGAAATCTCCTGGGTGGGCGCGTCGCCGACCGGGTCGTCCGTCATCCGCGCCCGCAGTTGCGAGAGCTCGCCGGGCGCCAGCTGGACGGTCTTCTGAGGGATGGGCGCGTGCGGCGCCGCTTCGACGGGCATCACGTCGTCCCCGTCCACCTCCATTACCTCGGCGTCGTCGACGGCCATCGCCTCGTCGGCCGGGGCGTCCGCCTGGCGGAACTCCGCGCCGAGGTTGACGGAGCCATCCTCCTCGGGTGCCTGCCACGCCTCCTGCGGCGCGTTCTCTGCGTAGCCCTGCTGTGGGTCCGCGTAGCCCTGCTGTTGCGGGTAGCCCTCGTAGCCCTGCTGCTGTTGCTGCGCGTACTCCGGCGCGTAGCCCTGCTGATACTCGCCTTGCTGCTGCGGGTAGCCCTCGTAGCCCTGCTGCGGATACCCCTGCTGATAGTCGCCTTGTTGTTGCGGGTAACCCTCGTAGCCCTGCTGGGCGTACGCCTGCGGGTCACCGGGGTCCAGGCTGGCGCCAATCTCCGCGCCCATCGCCGTGGGGTCGAACGGGGCGTTGGGGTCTCCTGTGGGGTAACCCTGTGCGGGATCGTACCCCTCAGGGTAGGGGTACCAGAGTCCATCTGCGCCCTGGTAACCGGCGGCGTAGCCCTGTTGCGGGTCCCCGGCAGCGGGGTCCTGCGAATAGGCCGGCTCGGCCACGCCGAGCGTCTGCTTGAGATCCAACCACCGCTGCTCTTCCGCGGCAGCGAGTCCCCCGCGCTTCCGCTTCTCGTCGAGGAAGCGAAACTCCCTCATGGCGACGCGAGTGTCGGACATCATTCACCCAAGCCGGGCGCGCTCTTAAGCACGCGTCGCAGCGGCTTCATTGCTTCAAGACTCTAGGTCGGTTCCTGCAGAGGGTAAACCTTCTGAAGGCTCAGCCTGCGCCGCCAACGAAGGCGCGTGAGGTGTGTCTGCTACCTTCTCCCGAAACATGCCTGCCCCCACGCGCACTGCGCGGCGAAAGACCTCGTCGGTGCTGAACCGCCGGGCGCTCAACCGAGCGGTGCTGGATCGCCAGCTCCTGCTTCACCGGCACAGGCTCCCCGCGCTCGAGGGACTTGCGCGGCTGGTGGGGATGCAGTCACAGCTGCCCAACTCGCCCTACGTCGGCCTCTGGTCCCGGTTGCAGGCGTTCCAGCCCGCGGAGCTGTCGAAGGACCTCGAGCAGCGCCGCGCGGTGCGCCTCTCACTCCTGCGCTCCACCCTGCACCTGGTCTCCGCGGATGACGCGCTCTGGCTTCGGCCGCTCTTGCAGCCTGTCCACGAGCGCGCGCTTCAAGGCTCCTTCGGGCGCCAGCTCAACGGCGTGGACCTCCAGGCGTTGGTTGCCGCCGGCCGGGTGTTCGTCGAGGAGGCGCCGCTCACCTTCGCCGCGCTCGGCGCCAAGCTGGCCGAGACGTTCCACTCGCCCAGCCCTGCACCGCTCGCCCAAGCGGTGCGGGCGCTCGCGCCGCTGGTACAGGTGACGCCGCGCGGGCTCTGGGGTTCGAGCGCAGCGGCCAAGCACACCACCGCGGAGGCCTGGCTCGGTCGCCCGCTCCACGCCGCGCCGTCGCTTCAGCAGCTGGTGCGCCGCTACCTGGCCGCCTTCGGCCCGGCGTCCATCGCCGACATGCAGGTGTGGTGCGGCCTCGCGGGCCTGCGCCCCGTGCTGGAGGCGCTGCGCCCTTCGCTGCGCGTCTTCCAGGATGAACACGGCCGCGAGCTGTACGACCTCCCGGACGCCCCGAGGCCCGACGCGGACGCGCCGGCGCCGCCGCGTTTCCTGCCCGAGTACGACAACCTGCTGCTCTCCCACGAGGACCGCACGCGCGTCCTCTCCGAGCCGCATCGCAAGGCCCTCTTCAGCGTGAACGGCATCATGCCCTCCACGGTGCTGCTGGATGGCGAAGTGGCGGGGACGTGGAAGGTGGCGCGCGACAAGAAGGCGGCCACCCTCACGGTGGCGACCTTCGCCGCGGTGCCGAAGGCACAGAGACCGGCGCTGGAGGAGGAGGGGACCGCGCTGCTGGCCGTCCTCGCGCAGGGCGCCGCGCCGGCGGTCCGGCTCACCCGCCGCGCTTGAGCAGGCCCTCCGCCTCCATCGCTGCCGCCACCGCGGGGCGCGCGCGCATCTGGGTGCGGTACGCCTTGAGGCGCGGCCAGGCGTTCAAGTCCAGCGCCGCCGCGCGCGTCCAGTTCACCACCGTCGCCAGGTAGGCGTCCGCCACGGTGAAGCCCCCGGCCATCAGGAAGCCATCCTCGGCGAGCTTCTGCTCCACCCAGGCGAAGCGGCGCGTGAGCTTCTCCCGCGCGTGCTGGTTCTCAATCTCCGCCCCGTCATGGAACAGCGGCCAGAAAATCTTGTGCAGCTCGGTGGCGATGAAGTTGAGCCACTCCTGCAGGCGGTAGCGCGCCATCGTCCCCGCAGGCGGCGCCAGCCCGCGCGCGGGCACCTGGTCCGCGATGTACAGCAGGATGGCAGTCACCTCGGTGAGGCGCTCGCCGCCCGGCAGCTCCAGCACCGGCACGTAGCCCTTCTCGTTCACCTGCTCCATGGGCTGGCCGTTGTCGAACCGGCCTTCCTTCATGTCGTAGCGGACGAGCGTGAAGTCGAGCCCCGCCTCGCGCAGCGCGATGTGGGGCGCCAGGGAGCAGGTGGCCGGCGCGTAGTAGAGCTTCATCGCCGGGCCGCCTCGCTCTGGACGTCGCGCTCCAGGGTCTCCAGCGTCTTGCCGTACTGCGCGGCGTAGGCGGCGGCGAAGTCGCGGCCTTCGCCCACCGCGCCCAGCAGCGACAGCAGCTTGCCCGTGCCACCGTCCCTCAGCAGCGCCTTCACCGCCAGCGCGCAGGTGCCATAGCGCAGCGGGGCGTTCGGTTGTCCAGCCAGCATGCCTGTCTCCATCTGCCGCAGCGACGGCAGCGCGCCGCTCCGTGCGGCCTCCCGGAGCCGCGTGGAGAGCCACAGCGGCGGCCGGTCCGAACCCTGATAGCGCCACTCGAGCAGCTCCGCCAGGCCCTCGTTCAGCCAGGTCGGCACCCGCTCCGCGCGCCCGCCGGAGAGCTCGTCCACCACCGCGTGGATGTACTCGTGCACCAGCGTGGCCTGGGTGCGCTCGCTGATTTCCGCCGCGTCGCTGATGCGCATGGCGCCGTTCGAGTAGAGCCCCGCGAACGCCTGGGCGGCGCCCTTCCCGTGATGCAAAGCGAACTCGTCGCGCGTGTAGAGCACCACGTCCACCGGCGTGTGGCGCGCCCGGCCAAGCTCCCGCTGGGAGAAGGCGTACGCGGCGTCCAGCGCGGCGGCCACCTTGCCCTCGTATTCGGCGCGCTGGCCGAAGTCGCGCTCGCCGCCGAAGTACTTGAAGACGAACCGGTCGTTGCTCCGCACGCGCACGCCGCCCGGCCCTGTGCCTGCTTGGAAGCTGCCCCCGGAGGACGCGGACGGCACCACGCGCTCCTGGGCCCTGCGCTGGGTGCCCTCATCCGCGGTGCGCGACTCAATCCGCCGCGCCTGTCGCCGCGTCGCGTCTGCCTCCGCCAGCTTGGCCCGCGCATGCTCCAGCAGCACCTGCGCCTTGGCGTGCTCCGGCGCGCGCTTCGGGATGGGCAGCAGCGCGGCGATGGCGCCGGCGGGGTTCTCGTCCTCCAGAAGGAACTGGCCAAGGTCGAGGGCGAGCGCGGAGTCCTTCGGGAAGCGCGCGGTCGCCGCCCGCAGCAGCTCCTCTGCGGCGGCCTTCTGGTCAGAGGCGGCGGCCATCCGCGCGGAGCAGCGGTAGGCCAGTGGCGAAGGTTCGAAGGCGACGGACTTCTCCGCCAGCGAAGCCGCGAGCACCGCGTCGCCAGGCTCCAGCGCCAGCGCGCCCTGCAGCAGCGCGGCGGCGATGGCCTTGCGGTCCTTGGCCTGGAAGCCGTCCGGCTTGGTGGCGGCGAACGCGAGGTAGAGCTCATCCCAGCTCTGGGAGGCGGCGAGGCTTTGGGCCCGCGTGGCGTCCGGTGACGCAGCGCACAGCGCGAGGGAGAGGGCGAGCGACAGCATGGGCGCGGCAGTATCCCCCAAAGCCTCCGCCCGGGGCCAACCGGGCAGCCGTTGCCGCCAGGGCAAGTCAGCTCCACCTTCCTGAGGGGGAGTACGGCGGGGACGGAGGGCGGCGGGATGGGCGGGGGATTCGCCATGGTGGCGCTCCTGTGCGGGCTGGGGCAGGTGCCCGGACTGCAAGGGCGCGCGGATGTGCCGGCGCTGGAGCGCGAGCAGGCGACGCCCTGGCTGGGCTGGCAGGCGAGCGCGCGGCTCCCCGGGCTGGGTCTGCCCCTGCTGTTGGAGAGCCAACGCCCGGTGGCCGCGGAGCCCCAGCAGCGCGCGGGACGCGGGCTTTCCCTGGGCTATCTGTTCGCCACTGACCAGGCGGCGCTCTCGCTGCGCGCCGGCTACCGCTACGGCCTGCCGATGGACGTGCCGGAGCTGCGGGTGGACGACACGCTGGTGCTCACCTCGGGCGGCACGCTGAAGGTCAGCGTGGGGACCATCGCGTGGCTGCAGGTGGACCTGGAGGCGTTCCGGGAGCTCGCCGGCGCGCGGGTGCTGCGGCTGGACGCGGTCCCGGGCGTGCGGGTGGCCCTGGGCCCCGTCGAGGCCGGCGCGGGCGTGGTGGTGTCGACCAAGCTGGAGCGGGGGAAGGTTCGCAACTGCGCCGCGGGGCTGCTGCACCTCGGCGGGCGTTTCTAGAAAGCGGCGGTCAGAAGCTCCAGTTGCTGAGGATGCGCTGGAAGTCGACCAGCTCCTCTTTCTTCTTCGGCCCCTTGTCCATCTGCTCCACCAGCTTCTCGTCCATCATCAGCAGCCGCCGGCTCATCACCTGCGCGAGGTTGTGGACGATTTTCAGCGCGGCGACGGTGTCCGACTTGACCAGGTTGGTGAAGCGCAGCGCCGGCAGCCGCAGGAGCTTCACGTCATTGAGCGCCAGCGCGGAGGCGGAGCGCGGGGCGTTGCCGTTGAGCAGCGACATCTCGCCCAGCACGGCGCCTTCGCCCAGCTTGGCCAGCCCCTGCTGCGAGCCGTCCTTCAGCTGCTTCTGCACCTCCACCATCCCCTCGAGGACGATGAAGAGGGAGTCTCCCGGTTCGCCCTCGCGGAAAATCCACGAACCCTTCCGGGCCATGTCTCCGTCGGCCGAGTCGAAGACCTGACGGACTTCGGCCTCGGTGAGGCCTCGGCAGATGGGCAGCAGGTTTAGCTTGGACGTGAACGCAGAGCTGCTCATGGATTCCCCTCCCGTCATTAGATGCCGCGCAGCACCGTCGCCTTGCCCACCCGGCCGATGGCCAGCACATAGGCCGCCGTGCGCAGGGGAATCTTCCGGGTCCGCGAAATCTGCGCGATGCGTTCGTAGGCGTCCTTCATGATCTTCTCGAGCTCCGCGTTGACGCGCTCTTCGTCCCACGTCAGGTGCTGCATGTTCTGCACCCATTCGAAGTAGCTCACCGTCACGCCGCCGGCGTTGGCCAGAATGTCCGGCACCACCAGCACGCCGCGCTTCTCGAAAATCTCATCGGCTTCCGGGTCCGTTGGCCCGTTGGCGCCCTCCACCACCACCCGGGCGCGAATCTCCGCCGCGTTCCGCTTGTGCAGCACGCCACCCAGCGCCGCGGGCACCAGCACTTCGCAGTCCGCCGCCAGCACCTCTTCGTTCGAGCACGCCGTCCCGCCGGGGAACCCCTTCACCATCCCGGAGCGCTTCACGTGCTCGAAGAGCGCCGGCACGTCCAGGCCGTTCGCGTTCCGCACGCCGCCGTGCACGTCGGACACGGCGACTACGCGCCCGCCGTCATCGTTCAAGAGCCGCGCGGTGTGGCTGCCCACGTTGCCAAAGCCCTGCACCGCGAAGCGCGTGCCCTTCACTGGCAGGCCAATGTCCCGGAGAATCTCGCGGCAGATGTAGATGACCCCGCGGCCGGTGGCGGCCTCTCGGCCCTTGGAGCCGTAGAGGTCCAGCGGCTTGCCGGTCACCACCGCCGGCGAGTGGCCGTGGTACTTCGAGTACTGGTCCATAATCCACGCCATCACCTGGGGATTGGTGTTGACGTCCGGCGCGGGGATGTCACGCGTGGGGCCGATGACATCCTGGATTTGATCCACGAACTTACGGGTGAGCCGCTCCAGCTCCTTGAGGCTCATCGTCGTGGGGTCGCAGGTGATGCCGCCCTTGGCGCCGCCATAGGGCAGGTTCACCACCGCGGTCTTCCAGGTCATCAGCGAGGCCAGCGACACCACCTCGCCCTGGTCCACGTCAGGGTGATAGCGCAGCCCGCCCTTCATCGGCCCGCGGCTGTTGTCGTGCTGCACGCGGTAGCCGAGGAAGGTGCGGATCTCTCCCGAGTCGAGCTCGATGGAGACCTGGGCCTTCACCTCGCGCAGGGGCGTAGCGAGCAGCGTCTCAATGCGCTCGCCCACGTCCATCAACCGCGCCGCTTTGCGGAAGTAGTACGTCGCGCCGTCCGCGGAGCTCATGCGCCTCCCTCTCCCGTGAGGCGGCCCCGTGTCAGCCAGGCCGCCGCGGCGAACCTTAACAAAAAGGCTGGAGTAGCATGTGGACGATGAGCGGTGGCGCTTTTGGCGCACGTCTGGCCGCAAGGTGCGTGGTCCTCGCCCTGGCCGCGGGGACGGCGCTCGTCTCCTGTACGACGGAGGGCCGCCGGCCCTGCCGCGAGACCTGCCACGGCTGCTGCGCCCAGGAGGAGTGCGTCGCCCCCTTCCGCCAGTCCTTCGGGCAGTGCGGCGACAACGGCGCCCAGTGCCGGGCCTGCCTCCCCGGAGACGTCTGCAGCGCGGTGGGCACCTGCATGCCGGACCCGGGCACCCTCGTCATCCCCACCACGGACGCCGGCCGCGACTGCGGAGGGCGCGGCGAACCGTGCTGTCCCACCGGCGCCGGCTGCTTCTCCACGCTCTCGTGCGTGGGCGGGACCTGCGAAGTCATCGCGCCCACGGAGCCAGACGCCGGACGCCCGGACGCCTCCGGGCCGGGGGCCGGCATCGGCTCCCCCTGTACGCAGAACGCCGAGTGCCAGTTCAACCACTGCGCGAAGGGGCGCTTCCCCGGCGGCTACTGTTCAAAGACCTGCGCGACCAACGCAGACTGTCCCGCAGGCGCCACCTGCAGTCTGGACCCCGCGGACGCCACCGGGCTCTCCCGCATCTGCCTGGTGGCCTGCGCCGCGCCGGGCGCCGTGCCCGGCGGCTGTCGCGCAGGCTACGTGTGCGAGAAGAAGAACACGTCGCTGGATGGGACGCCGGTCTGCACCCCCGCCTGCGCCGGCCCCGCAGACTGCCGAAGCCCCAGCACGTGCGATGGCCGCGGGCTGTGCTGCGGCGTGGACGGCTACGCGTGCTGCGACGGCACCACCTGCGCCAGCGGCAGCAGCTGTGTCGCTGGGTACTGCAAGCAGGACCCGCCACAGCCTCCGATGGACGGCGGGACGCTGCAGCCCTCCGGCGCCGCCTGCACCGCCGGCACGCAGTGCCAGGGCGGGCTGTGCTCGAAGGAGTCCGCCGCGGGGAGCAGCGCCTGTCCAGCCACCGCCTGCTGGCCCGGCGGCTACTGCACCCAGGGCTGCGGCAGCGGGGCCGCCTGTGCGCCTGGCAGCTCCTGCTCGCCGTTCTTCCCGCCCACCGCGCTGGTCACCCTCTGCCTGAAGAACTGCACGTACGACGGCGGCCAGGGCGACTGCCGCCAGGGCTACGTGTGCGACCGTTACTGGATTCCCAACGCCTCTCAGGCCACCTGCGTCTACGCATGCAAGACCGACGATGACTGCCCGGCGGTCAACACGAAGTGCAACTCGAGGCGCTTCTGCTGTGGGAAGACCAGCTTCTCCTGCTGCGACGGGAACACCTGCCCATTCGGAGGCACCTGCGGCGCCAGCGGCTTCTGCGAGTGACTTGGGCTAAGGGGGGACAACCGATGGACGCCAGGGCCGAGCGAGCCAAGCAGCAGCTGGACGCCCTCGCGCGGCGCATCCGCACGCTGCGCGAGCAGCAGGGGATGACCCAGGAGGACTTCGCCGCCCGGTGCGGCATCTCCGTGAGCTTCACGTCGCTGCTGGAGCGCGGGGAGCGCAGCCCCAGTTACGAGACGCTGGTCGTCATCGCCGACGGGCTCCAGGTCACGCTGGCGGACCTGTTCAAAGACCCGCCGTCGGAGGGCTACGACGACCCGTACTTCAGCAAGCTGCTGGAGCTGGCGCGCGGCCTGGCGCTCTCGCGGGCCCAGGTGGACCGGCTCCTTGCGGTGGGGCAGGCGATGTTCGAGGCCGGCGGGCAGGAGGTCAGCAGCCGGGGCCTTTCCCGCAGGCGCAGCGAGTCCGTCAGCTGTGGCGAGGTGGGCTGCGGCCGGCCCGTCCTCGCCAAGGGCCTGTGCGCTTCGCACTACCACCGGGCCCGGCGCGCGCGGCTCTAAAGAGTGGTCGCAACATCCGCGAGTGGAGCCCCACCAACTGGAAGCCTGGGCGCGCTGACCGGCACCTGCTGGACCACGGTCACCGAGAAGCAGTCCGGCGCCGCCTGCAAGTGGTAGCCGCCTAGGCCGTTGAAAAGCTTCGAGGAGGCGGCGCTAAGCGAAACCTGCCGGTGCCGCCTCTTTGCTTTTTCCGCAACAACCTCCGCGCCTTGTCGACACTAGGGCTGGACCCTCAACCCCACGGTGCTCGCACATGCCGCCCTTCGCCATTCCGCCCAATCCGATCGGCCCCGTTGGCGCTGCGCCCGTCGCGCCCCGCAACCCGAACATCGAGGACCAGTTCGTTCACACCGTCGCCGAGGGCGACACGGTGGACGCGTTGGCCAAGCGCTTCAACGTGATGCCGCACTCGATTGAGATTCAGAACGACCTCGCGGACCCCAACGGCCTTCAGGTGGGCCAGCAGCTGCGGATTCCCCGGCTCGGCACGTACACCGTGGCCCCGGGGGATTCGCTGTTCAAGATTGCCAACGCGCTGACCTACGACTTCGGCAAGCCGGGCTTCAAGGTCTCCATCTCGGACCTGGTGAAGCTGAACAACATCGAGAACCCGGACCTCATCTACCCGGGGCAGCGGCTGGCGTTCCACTTCCCGCCGGAGGTCTGAAGCTCCCGCGCTCGCAGTCGAGCGCGCAGCTCAAGGTCGCGCGTCGGGATGCCAGGCCGCCGTCGCCGGGCCCCAGCCGCCGCGCGGGCCCTGGGCTCGCACGTACAGCAGGTCCTTCGTGAGGCCGAGCGCGTCCAGGTCCCCCAGCACGACCTGGAGCCGTCGCGCGTCCCCCGCGTCCATCGGAACCAGCGGCGCGCCTGTCCCCGGCGGAGCGGCAGGGTCCGTTACCACCTCCAGAGCCTGAACCGGCCGGTCCGCCCACGCGCGCAGCGTGCGCCCCTCGAGCGCCACCCGTTCGAGCGCAGGGCCCGCAACGCGCGCGCAGGGGTCATCCGCAATCTTGAGCCCGTAGATGCGCGCGGGCCGGTTGGTGGCCTCCCACGCCGCCGCCTCTTCGGGAGTGGGGAAGAACCGGTCGCCCGTCTCCACCGCGACGGACGGGATGCCTTGCTCGTAGCCCCAGCCGGTGCTCGTGCCGCTGAAGTCGTACGCGCGGGTCTGGAACACTCCCCGAGCGTGCCGGTTCCGCACGGCCAGCTGCTGGGCCAGCGCCTGCGAGCCCTTCTCCTCGGGCGTGAAGGGGCCCGGCTGGCGGTTGAAGTCGCGCGACTCGATGACCTCGTTCCCGTACGAGTGCCAGTCGGTGAGCAGCCCCGGCCCCTCCGAACGCACGAGCTCCTGGACCGCCTGCGTCTCCGGTTCGCTCGCCGGCCCCTCGCCGCCGTAGTTGAAGTGGCCCAGCTCCGGGCTGTCGCCCGTCCCGAAGTTCCGGGTCGCGAAGTTCCGATTGAGGTTGACCCCTCGCGCGTTGACGCGCCCGGGGATTTGCCAGAGCTGGTCCGGGTCCCGCTCCATCCGGTGGAACCGGGACAGGTCCACCCCTTCCAGCCGCGCGTGGCCGTCCGGGCTGACCAGGGGGACCATCGTCAGCTGCCGGGAGCGCAGCAACCCCGTGAGCTCCGCGTCCTTCCCGAAGCCGTTCGCCAGCTCCCACCCGAAGCTCAGCAGGCTGGGCGGGTTGTACCGCTCTCGCGGATGGACGCCGCCCAGGAACACCGCCCGCGGCCGCGCCGCCACCTCGTCCGCCGGCGCGGAGAAGTCCGTCACCCGGACGACGTGGAGGTCCCGCCCCTCCACCGAGCGGCCAATCCGCTCCACGCGGACCCGGTCCGGATGGGCCTCGGCGAGGGCGTGCAGCTGTGAGCTGAAGGGTGCGCCACGGGGGAACAGACGCATCCCCCGGATTCTCGTCAGCACACCGCGCCGGGTTGCGCGCGGTCAGGGCTTGCGCGCGCGCTCGATTTTCAGCGCCTTCTCACCATGCGCCTTGCCCGAGAGCGTCTCGAACGCAGCCACGTCTTCCTCGGCCACGTCGACGTAGCTGTAGGTCTGCCGCACGTCCGCCTTGGCCACCTTGCCGGTGGGCGCGCCGAGCGCCTCCAGCGCCTGCTGCAGCGCGGGGGCGTCCAGCTTCTCTGCCTTGCCCACGTTCAGCCAGAGCCGCGCCTGGCCCTCCGGCGGCGGCTCACCCGGTCCACCGCGGCGGCGCTCGCGGCGGCGCTTCTCCCTGCCTTCGGAGGTCTCTCCGGCTGGCGCGTCTTCCGCCACCGCCACGGGCGCCTGACCTTCGGCGACCGGCGGCGCGTCCGTCGCCGCGGGACGCTCGCCATTCGGGGCGGCGCCTTCCGCCCGGCGGGGCCGGCGCTCGCGCTCCCGGTCTCTCTCCCGGTCGCGCCCGCGCTCGCCGCGCTCGCCTCCGCGCTCGCGGTCCCGCCGGCCTTCGCGGCTCCGCCCGCCCTCGCGCTCCCGCTCGCGCGTCCCACGCTGCTCGCGCGAAATCTCCAGCTGCTGGAGCGACTGAATCTTCTCCACCCGGTGGTGGCTGAAGAAGTACTTGAGCAGGAAGGCGATGAGGTCATCCGCGTCCGGCCGCTGCTTGAGCTGCGCGGCCAGCGAGAGGTAGCCCTCGTAGACGCTGCCGGAGGCGGCCTCGCGGATGTCCTTCACATGCCGTTCGGTCCACATCTTCATCGCCTCTTCGGGCGTGGGCATCTGCCGGCGCTCGAAGGTGATGTTGTACTTGCGCTCCAGCGCCGTCAGCGTGGCCAGCTCTCGCCCGGAGGTGAGGTTGATCGCCACGCCCTTCTTGCCAATCCGCCCGGTGCGGCCAACGCGGTGCAGGTACACCGCCGGGTCCTCGGGCAGCGAATAGTTGATGACGAAGCCCAGGTCCGAGATGTCAATCCCGCGCGCCGCGATGTCGGTGGCCACCATGAAGGCCACCTCGCCGCGCTTCACCTTCGCCATCACCCGTTCGCGCTCCTTCTGCGGCAGGTCCCCGTTGAGGACCTCCGCGTCGAAGCCCTGGCGGTTGAGCACCGCGGTGACCAGCGCCGTGTCGTCCTTGGTGTTGCAGAACACGATGGCGTTGTCCGGCTCCTCCATCTCCAGCACGTAGATGAGGTTTCGGGGCTTGGGGTACGCCTCCGAAATCTCGTAGCGGATGTGATGGATGTGGTCGACCGTGAAGACATCGCCGGAGAGCAGCAGCGTCTCCGGGTTGGTCGTGTACTTGGCGATGAGGTTCTGGATGTCCGTCGGGACGGTGGCGGAGAACAGCAGCACCTGCCGGTCTTTCGGGAGGTAGTCGAGGATGCGGGTGACCTCCTCGTAGAACCCCTGGTTCAGCATCTCGTCCGCCTCGTCGAGGACGACGTGGCGGCAGCCCTCGAGCTTGAGGTTCTTCCGGCGGATGTGGTCGAACACGCGGCCCGGCGTGCCGATGACAATCTGCGAGCCGTCCTCCAGCGCGTCTTCCTGCTGCTTCATCGACGCGCCGCCGTAGATGGCGGCCACCTTGATGCCCTTGTACTTGCCCAGGTCGCCGATCTCCGCGGCCACCTGCAGCGCCAGCTCACGCGTAGGGCAGAGCACCAGGGCGCGCACCACCTTGTCGGCGGCGTCAATCTTCTCCAGCAGCGGCAACCCGAACGCGGCGGTCTTTCCGGTGCCGGTCTTGGATCTGACGATGAGGTCCCGGCCTTCGATGGCGGGCCCGAAGGCCTTGGCTTGAACCGGGGTGGGGTGGACGTACTTGCGCTCAGCCAGCGCCCGGCGGACGGGCTCGGACAGGTTCAGGTCTTCGAAGCCAATGTCGGCGACGTATTCCTGGGGGCGCTCGGGGGTTGCGGACTCGGTCGGCGCGGCGGGTTGTTCAGCGCCGGGTGCTTGGGGCTCGTTCATTCTTCGCAGGGGCATAGCCTTCGGGAGATCTCATGGCAACAAAGGACGCAAGGCGGCTATAGACAGGCGCCAGACGCATGGCAGGCACCCGCAAACCTCGGACCCCGAAGGCCAAGCCCGCACCCGCCGCTGCCACCGAAGAGGTGGACGCCGAGCTGGTGGAGGATGCCCCCGCCCGCCCTGAGCTGGCGGAGCCCGCCCCGGAGGAGCTGGAGGACGTCGAAGCGCGGCCCGCCCGCCCGGCAAGCGCGGCGCTCGCCCGGCCCCTCGCGGCCGGCGACATCGCCCGCCGAGATCCGCTCCAGGCCTACATGGCGGAGGTGGGCCGGCACCCGCTGCTCAGCCGCGAGGAAGAGCACGACCTCGCCGTTCACTACGTGAAGACCGGCGACGTGAAGGCGGCGTACCGGTTGGTGGCGGCGAACCTAAGGCTCGTGGTGAAGCTCGCGCACGAATACCACCGCAACCCGCTGTCGCTGCTGGACCTGATTCAAGAGGGCAACATTGGCCTGATGCAGGCGGTGAAGAAGTACGACCCGTTCCGAGGCGTGAAGCTCTCCAGCTACGCAGCCTGGTGGATCCGCGCGTACATCCTTCGCTACATCATGGACAACTGGAAGATGGTGAAGATTGGCACCACCGAAGCCCAGCGGAAGCTCTTCTTCAAGCTGCGCCAGGAGCAGGAGCGCCTTCACGCCCAGGGCTTCGAGGTCACCCCCAAGCTGCTCGCCGAACGCCTCAACGTCACCGAGCAGGACGTGGTGGAGATGGACCAGCGGCTGGGCCAGGACGAGGTCTCCCTCGACGCGCCGCTGAGCGACGACAGCAAGGCCACCCGCGCGGACCGCTTCATCTCCTCCGGCGCCAGCCCCGCCGATGAACGCCTGGGCAACGAGGAGCTCAAGCGGCTCTTCCGGGAGAAGATTGAGGCCTTCGCCCTCACGCTGAAGGACAAGGAGCGCTACATCTACGAGAAGCGCCTGATGTCCGAAGCGCCCCTCACGCTGCAGGACATCGGGGACCACTACGGCGTCAGCCGTGAGCGCGCCCGACAGATTGAGGCCGGCCTCATCGCCCGCATGAAGGAGTACATGCGCGCGGAGATTCCGGACTTCGACCTGGTCGCCGTCCCGAAGGACTGAGGCGCTACAGCGCTTCGACCTTGAGGTTGTCGAAGTACAGCTGTGCCTCCCAGCTGGAGAAGCCCAGCCGGTCATGGCCCGCGCCCTCCAGCGGGAACGGGTCGTCAAACTCCATGAACGGCTTTCCGTCGATGAGCCAGCGCATCAGCGACCCGCGCCGCTCAATCCGCCAGTGGTACTTGCGGCCAATCTGCACGGGGTAGGGGCTGGCCTCCACCCGCATCCCGGTGTCCGGCTTGAACACCCCGGTGTCGCGCAGCAGCTGCGGCGTGAGCGCGTCCGCGTCCGGCCGGCGCTGCTCCCGCGCGAAGCGCATGGCGCGCGCCTGCAGCTGCGGATAGGCCTCGCCGTGCTCGTTGAGCCGGGCGATGACGGAGATGGAGTTGTTCCAGCCGCCGTGGATGAGGACGTAGCCCGACGCGTGGTCAGAACCGTCGCCGAAAATCTCGACCTTGATGTCCCCCTCCTGAGATTCAGAGCGGACGTCGAACTCCACCGCCACGTCGCGCGGCAGCTTCGCCTTCAGCCAGAGCGGGTTGTTCTTGACGCCAGGGGAGAGCAGCTCGCCGTTCACCACGCGCCAATGGCCGCCGGTGCTGTTGTAGTTGCGCTGCACCGTCTCCCGGTCGCTGTAGTCGTCCGAGTACGGCAACGGCAGCGGCGCGTCCGGCTGCCCGCGGAAGAAGGCGTAGTGGATGAGCGGGAGGTTGATGAGCAGCACCACCGCGGCGATGGCGGCGCGGCCCGCGTTGCTCAGGCCCGGCGGGCGGACCCACGGCGCGCCGTCTTGCCCAGGGGTGGTGGGCTCATTCGCCGCGGCCGGAGCCGGCTCGGCCTTCTCTCTGCGCTTGGGCTGGGCCATATCGTCTGGACGACTCTCTTCGTTCGGGGGCGAGATACCCGACCGCGCAGGGCGGCGCAACCGCCAGGACTTGAGGAACGGTCCCGGCCTGGCTGCATATCGCGTCAGGGGTCGTCACCCCGCTCGGGTGAATAGTTGGCCCACCGCTCCTCGAGCGCCCGCTTCTCCTGCTCGCGCTTGCGGGTGCGGGCCTGCTCGACGGCCCGCTGTTCGGCCTGCTCGGGCGAGGGGCGCACCGCCAGCTGGTAGAAGGCCCCGCCGGTGGCCAGCAGGACCGCGGTGGCCAGCACCGCCGCCGGGTAGCTCGCCACGGTCTGGGAGAGGGACCCCGCCGAGTGCAGCGCCGCAAGCAGGCCCAGCACCAGCGCCCATGCGCCGGCCACCGCGCTCACCACGCTGGCGATGGGGCGGTGGAAGACCGCGGCCACTGCTCCGCTGAGCAGGAAGGCCGGCGCGAAGCCAAGCGCGAACTCCGAATCTCCCGCCAGCTGCCCGGCGAAGAAGCCCAGCGGCAGCCCCACCGCGAGGAAGACGATGGCCGGCGGGAACGCGAACCCCAGGACGGCCATCCCCAGCGCCACCGCCGGCAGGACCTTCGACTCTGGCAACGGCAGGCCCAGGCGCGGCAGCACCGCGGCGCCCCAGAGCGCGCCCACCACCAGCCCCAGCGGGCCGGCCACCAACCGGAAGAAGCGCCCGCCCCCGAAGAGCAGCAAGACCAGGCCCAGCGCCGCGAGCACCAGCCCCGCCCACACCGGCAGCAGGCGGTACACGGAGACCCAGCCCGAAGGGTCAAACGTGCGATAGGCGTGGAGGGCCTGCGAGGAGTTCAAAAGGACGCACAGCTTACGTCAGACGGCCGGTCAGCTGCGCGCGACGGCCAGCACGACGAGCAGGAGGTACACCGCGGCCACCGCGGCCACGAGGAGGTAAATCTCCTTGGGGGTTTGCACGCGCGTCAAAAGCGCCGTGGCCTCGGCGGCGTCCTCGGGAGAGGCGGGCGCGGCAAGCACCTTGTTCGCCTCCCGACGGGCGGAGACCACGTCCCCGTCGTCGAGCAGCTTCGCCGCCAGCTTCAACTGGGGCGAGGTCGCGTTCTTCTGTGGCTGTCCGCCCTTGGCCATGGGAGCCTCCTATACGGGGAATGTCCAAGCGAGTCGACGGTATATACCGGCTGCCCATGCCCGGCCTGCGGCTACGTCGAAGGACGCTCCTGCGCGCGCTCGCCGCGCTGCCAGCCGCCGGAACGGCCTTCGCCTTCGGAGACAGCGCCCGCTTCATCCCCGCGGTGGTGCAGCACTCCGGCCGCTGGGACGCCCGCCTGTCCGGCCTGCGCCGCCTGGCCTGGGAGCTTCAGCGCCGCACCTCTGTGGAGGTGGTGCCGGACGCGCGGCCGGTGTCGCTCGGCTCGCCCCGGCTCTTCGACTACCCGTTCGTGTACCTCGGCGGCGAAGCGGAGCTCTCCCCGTTCCGGCCGGACGAGGTGGAGAACCTGCGGCGCTTCCTCACCTTCGGCGGGTTCGTGCTGGCGGACGCCAACGATGGCTCGGACGGGCGCGGCTTTGACGTCTCTTTCCGGCGGGAGATGGCGCGGGTGCTCCCGCAGAGCCCCCTGGTGGAGGTCCCCAGCGAACACGTCGTCTACAAATCCTTCTTCCTGCTCAACTCCAGCCCGGGGCGGCTGCACCAGAAGCCCATGCTCTGGGCCTGCAACCTGGGCAAGCGGGCCGCGGTCATGTACTCGCAGAACGACCTGGCCGGCGCCTGGAACCGCGACGAGGGCGGGGACTGGGAGTTCGAGGTGTCGCCCGGCGGAGAGGCCCAGCGGGAGCTGGCCTTTCGCATCGGCATCAACATCTGCATGTACGCGCTGTGCCTCGACTACAAGGACGACGCCGTCCACCTGCCCATCATCCTGCAGAAGCGGCGGTAGATGAGCGCGCCCGCCTACAACGCCTGGAGGCTGGTGAGCCTCTCGCCCCTGCCGGCCTTCTGGCTGGTGGTGCTGGGGCTCATGCTTTTGGCCGGCGTGGCGCTGGCGGCGTGGAGCGTGCGGCGAGAGCCCCTCCCCGCACGGCGGCTCACGCTCTGGGCGCTGCGCCTTTTGGCCGGTATCGCCGCGCTGTTCTTTCTGCTGGAGCCGGGGATTCGCGACCTCCAGGTGGCGCGGGTGAAGAACCGGCTGGCGGTGCTGGTGGACCGCTCCGCGTCGATGGGCTTCCCCGCGGAGGTGAACGGCAAGCCGCGGCTGACGGAGGTGGCGGACTTCCTGGCGGCGAGCAAGGCGGAGCTCGCGCGTCTGTCGGAGACCTTCAACGTGGAGCTCTACGGGTTTGACCCGGAGCTGACCCCGCTCTCGCCGGAAGCGCTGCGCAGCCAGCCTGCGCTGGGGGGACGGACGGACCTGCTGTCCGCGCTGCGGACCTTGCACGCCAGCGAGCAGGGCGGCGCGTCGAAGAAGCTCTCCGCGGTGCTGCTCTTCTCCGACGGCGCGGACAACGTGGAGCTTTCGCAGGGCGCCACCGGGCGGGCGCGCGCGGCGCTCAAGGAGCTGGGCGCGCCGGTCTCCACCTTCCTGGTGGGGAAGGGCGGCCTGCGCGATTTGGCCATCGAGCAGGTGAAGGTCGACGACTTCGCCTTCGTGCGCAACTCGCTGACGGTGGAGGTGGAGGTCCGCGGGCGCGGCTTCAAGGGCGAGGAGATTCCCATCGTCCTCACCCGCGAAGGGCAGACGGTGGCCAGCAAGCCGGTGCTGTTCAAGACCGGGGATGACCTGCAGACGGTGGCCTTCACCTTCACGCCGGACCAGACCGGGCGCTTCGTCTACACGGTGACGGCGCCCACCTTCCCGGACGAGGCCGTGTCGGAGAACAACAGCCGTTCGTTTGTCCTCAAGGTCATCCGGGACCGCATCCGCGTGCTGCTGGTGGTGGGCCGGCCGTCCTGGGACGAGCGCTTCCTGCGCGGGCTGCTGCGGCAGGACGCCAACGTGGACCTCATCAGCTTCTACATCCTGCGGACGCTCTCGGACGAGGCGCAGGTGCGCGTGCCGGACCGCGAGCTCTCGCTCATCCCGTTTCCCACGGACGAGATTTTCAACTCCAAGCTGGACACGTTCGACGTCGTCATCTTCCAGAACTTTGGCTACACGGATCCCGGCCTCTCCATCTCCACGTACGAGCGCAAGCTCGAGCGCTACATCTACAAGGGCGGCGGCTTCGTGATGATTGGCGGAGACCGCGCGTTCGGCGAGGGGAGGGCGACGTTCAGCGTCCTGGGCCAGGCGCTCCCGGTGGAGCCCACCGGTCAGCCGGCCACGCTGGACAACTTCAAGGCGCGGCTGACGCCCGATGGCATGCGCCACCCGGTGACCGCGGTGGGCGCCGGCGCCGCGGCGAGCGAAGCGGCGTGGGCTGCGTTGCCGCAGATTCCTGGCGCCAACAGCACGCGGGCGCGGCCCGGCGCCACGGTGTTGCTGGAGCACCCGCTGCAGACGGCCGACGGCAAGAACCTCCCGCTGGTGGCGCTCTGGGACTACGGCCGCGGGCGGGCGATGGCGCTCACGGTGGATTCGTCCTGGTACTGGGCGTTCACCGCCCACGCGGGAGGCGCGCCCACGCGGACGTATGACCGGTTCTGGGGGAATGCGCTGCGCTGGTTGGTGAGAGACCCTGACCTCACGACGCTGAACGTCGCGGCGGATCCGCCTTCAGTGGAGCCCGGCCGGCCGGTGGGCGTCATCGTCTCTGCGCGGCTTCCGGACTATCAGCCGGCGGCGGGCGCGGAGGTGAAGGTGGACCTGCTGTCGGTCAAGAACGGGAAGGTGGTGGGTTCGGTGCGCGGCACGACGGGGCCGGATGGCAACGTCCGGTTGGAGCTGCCCGCTCCGGAGCCGGGTGCGTACAAGCTGCTGGGCTCGGCGCGCCGGCAGGAGCAGGAGCTGGGGGAGGGCGAGGATGCTGTGGCCGTCCGCGCGGTCGGGCGGGAGCTCTCTGACGCGGCGGTGCGTCCGGACTTGATGGAGCAGGTGGCGGAGCTCACCGGTGGGAAGGCGTATCAGCTCCCGCTGAGTGGGTTGCCCACGGTGCCGATTCTGGACCCGCCGGTGGTGGAGGTGGGGCGCAGCAAGGACCGGCCGCTGTGGGACCGGTGGTATTACCTGGTCGCGCTGGTGGCGCTGCTGGGGACGGAGTGGATGCTGCGCCGGCGGTTCGGGTACATCTGAAGCGCGGGCTCGGCGTCCGTGGCCCGTCGCCCGGTAGCCCGTAGCCCGCGCATCCCGAACCCGCTCGTTGGCGCGCTCGCTACAACGCCTCGACCGGAACCGGCAGCACGCGCGAAGCGCCGAAGTCGGGCGCCCATCCCCGTTGCACCTCCGCCGAATTGATAAACGCGGCGATGGCGGCGAACGCGGCGGCGGGCCCCCCTTTCCTCCGGGCGAGCTCCCGCCCGCGCTCCGACAGATTCACCACCCCCGGGCCGAGCGAGCCCGCCCCGCGTCGTGCCGCCGCGGGGCCCTCGCGAAGAATCGCTTCCGGAACAAAGAGCGGCGCGAACCGCGCATGGCGGTGGTCATGAACACACCCCTCCTGGCGCAGCAGCGCCGCTGACAGCGGCAGCTCTCGCACATTGAAGATGAGCTTCACGTCGCCGAGGTGAGGATTGTAGTCGCCGCGCAGCCGATGGTCCCCGCGAGGGATGAGCGCCCGGTCCAGGTAGCAGAACGCGCGCGCGGACTCCGGAACCTCCCCGCGGTGCTTCGCGCCGGCGTAGCGGTAGAACGGCCGCACCCGAGCGGGATCAATTTTCAGCCCGGGCGTCGCGTCCTTGAGCGCGGCCAGCTTCGCGAACGCGCGGTCCGGGATGTCGTGCGCCCGGGCGAACGCGGCCAGCCGCCGCTTGGGCGCCGCGGCGAACGCCTCCAGCCGTCGGAGCAGCGCGCTCGGACTGTCATCCACCAGGAGCTCATCGAACCGCGTCTTCAGCCCGGGGAAGCTGACCGGGACGAGCGTGGTGAGCAGCTCTCCCTCCTCCCGCCAGCGCGCATCCAGCGCCAGCGCGTCCGCCTGCGCCGGCCGGAATATCAGCTCTGGCGCCTGCGGGGTCAAATCTACCGGAGCTTCAAACCCGAACGCCGCACCTTCCTTTCGCCGCTGGTACCGCGTCGCCCCGCGCTCGCCCGGGGGAGAGACGAAGACGGTGGCGCAGGTGCGGACCTTCGTGTCTTCGAAGACGCCCTCGCCGAGCTCCAGCACATCGGTCAGCGTCAGTGACTGGAGCAGATGGCGCCGCAGCGGCGAGTACAGGAACGCGTCGAGCAGCGTGGCGCTGGTGACGAGCGCCATGGCCCCGGCGCGTCCGCGCAGGCGCTCCGCGCAGAGCAGGAGGAAGAACGCATAGTCATCCCGAAGGCTGGTGCCGCGGGGCAGGGCGCCCTCCGGCAGCAGCGCCCGGAGCCGTCGGTACGCCGCGGGGTCGCGCAGCACTGCGGAGGTGCCGTTGTAGGGCGGGTTGCCTATCCACAGCTCGAAGCCCTCAGGCAGGACCGACGTCAGGGCCTCCAACCCGCCTCGCAGCGCGTCCCCTTCAAGAATCTGCGCGCGGGGGACCCTCTCCCGGCAGTGGCGGGCCACCTCAGCATCCAGCTCCAGGCCGAAGAGCTGCGCGTCGGGGAAGACGCGCGCGGCTTCGGCGAGGAAGGCGCCGGCGCCGCAGGAGGGATCCACCACCACCCGCGGGCCGCGGTCCTTCCGGACGTGCGGCGCCACCCGTGCCAGGAGGGCCTGCACCAGGGGCAGAGGCGTGAAGTAGCGGCCCAGGGCGCGTCGCGTTTCTGGCTCGAAGGAACGCGCCAGGCCCTGTTCGTCGCAGGGGATTTCCGCTGGGTCTGCCGGGATTCTCCGCAGATTGGGCCCGCAGTCTGGTCAAGCGAGGTTCGGGCGTAGGAACATGCCCGTATTGCCGCCTCCCCGGAAGCCCTCCGCGCCGCCTGACGCGCCCCCTCGTCTCGACGACGACGACGACGAGCGCACGCAGCTGGACGCGGACCCCCGCGCGCAAGAGGAAGAGGAGGCGTACGAGGAAGAGGAGCCGCCCGCGCCGTTCGACGACGAGGAGGACGACGAGCGCACGCTCACCGCGGTGGCGCCGCGCGGCCAGCAGGACACCTTCGAAGACTCCAACGCCACGCTGGACCCACGCCGCACCATCCAGGCGCTCCCGCACCGGCCCGAGGACTCCGTCTCCCAGAGCGGCTGGCGCGAGCGGAACTTCGCCCCCCGCGGCACCATGCCGCCCGCGCAGGTGCTGGCCGGCATCGACCGCGCGCTCAAAATCGCCGCCATGCAGCGTGGGCCGGTGGACCGCACGCGCCACGCGCTCAAGGCCGAATGGCTGCCGCTCTTGCGACAGGCGGTGGAGCAAGCCGGAGGGGACGGGCTGGACGCGATGCTCGCGCAGCTGGAGGCTCCGCCCGGCGTTCGCCCGAAGGACCTGCTGCTCCACGAGCTGTACCTGGTGATGGACCGCCTCAATCGCGCGAAGGACCTCTCGGCGCTCGTCACCGAGGGCCGGCGGGTGAGCGCGGCGGTGAAGAAGGCGCTCGCCCAGCCCGCGCCGAAGAAGCTCTCCCTGAGGTACGCGGACGTGGAGCTGGAGGGGCGGATGGAGGTGGATGCGCTGCTGGGCATCTTCTTCTGCAGCGCCGCGGAGCTGGCAGACCGGCTGTTGCACGTTACCCGCACGCTGGAGACACTTCGGGAGCAGCTGCGCAGCCTGCCCGGCGCTTCGCCCGATGGGCTGTTCCGGAACTTCGGGAAGCTCAAGCTGGAGATCCGGCTCATCGAAGCCGAACGCCGGCGCCGCAGCCCGCCCGTCGGATGACGTGGGCGCAGGTGCCCGTCCCCCGCGCCCGAGGAAGCCCGGGAAGAATGCGCGTAGAGTTCGTTCCACGCGCGAACCCCCGAAGACGGGGGGCGGTCGGTTCAACTCGCTTGTGGGAACCGACCGCCCCTTGGCTTTTGCGTAACGGCGCGCGGAGCCGGTTCGCCCTGGGGGCCACGTCTCGCCGGCGAACCCGGCAAGGGGAAACGCACATGGAACCGAAGATCTGGATGTCGCTCATCGGCGCGCTGTCGGGCGCGGTTGTGTTTGTCGGCCTGTCGTTCGCCATCCCTCCGCTGGTGCTCGCTGCGGTCGGCGGCGGCGTGGTGCTGGCGCTCTACATCGTGGCGTCGTTCACGGTGGGCGGGAAGGTGGGCGAGGCCATGCGCGGGGCGATGGTGGGCATCAACGCCGCGCTCAACTGGCGACTGGTCTGGGCGTTGATTGGCGGAGACGCGGGGCTGGTCATCGGCCTCACGTTGGGCGTCATCAACTTCTGCGCGGCCTTCGCGTTCCTCTCCCAGCGGGAGGTGTTCCAGGGTCTCTTGGGCTACCTCAACTGGGTGCTGCCCATGTCCTGGCCCATCGTCGCGCTCGGCATGTCCTTCCTGGTGGTGAGCGGCATCGGCGCGCTGGCGCTGGGGCTGCCCCTGCGCAGCGCCTTCTTCCGCATTGCCAAGGCCCAGGTGGACTGGAAGACCGGCACGCTCTTCATCAAGGGCGGCCTGGTGGCGAACCTCAACTACCTCCACACCGCCTTCAACATGGGCAACTTCTCCTTCGTCGACAAGCAGAGCGGCGACATGCACATCGACCACGAGGCCGGCCACTCGCTCAACCTCGCCGCCTTCGGCGCGGTGTTTCACCTCATCGGCGCGTTCGACGAGAACCTCCTGCGCCACGGCTGGAAGGCGTTTTCAGAGCGGCTGGCGGAAAGCAATGTCCCGGGCACCTCCGTCCCCGAGGTCCTGAAGATGTGGGTCTGAGCCCCCACGTTTTTGGCGGACTGCCATGACTTCAATTGTTTCGGCTGGTTGTATTCAGTTCCGAACGTCGGAGCTGCGATCCACAGATTCGACGCTGGGGGCTTGGCAGTCCCCCGTGAGCCGGGTGAATCTCCACCCCTCTTCGCAGACAGAGTCAGCGTACGCAGGGGCGCTTGTCTGGAGCGGTGGGTCTTGGCCACGATGGAGGTGGCCAAAACGATGGATTCTCACAGCAAGCGGAAGAAGCAGCAGCAACAGCAACGGTCGGCGGAGCGCGCACGAGCTGCGCGCGTGAGGGATCCTGTCAGAGAGAAGGAGCTCGCGCGGCGGCTGTCGGAGGCGGCGCTGTGGCTGCGCCACAACGGGCACGAGGAGGCGGCGCGCAGCATCCTCGATCAGCACGTGACCGAAGAGTTCCCGGCCACGCCCATGCCGCTGCAGCTCCCGACGGTCGTTCGTGTGGAGCAGCCGGAGCCGGGCGAGAACACGGAAGTGGAGCCGGCCGAGACGGCCACGGCTCCGGAACCCGCCCCAATCATCGAGGAGGAGATCTCCTCGCCGGGTGTGGTGCTGCCCACCCCCGCGCCCATGCCCATGCGCGGCAGGCACCTGCGGCTCCTGGCGCCAGCGCTCGCGGGCGTCCTCCTGTGCCTGAGCGTCGGCGCGGTCTACGCGGTGGCGCGCCCGTCGCGGAAGGATTCCAAGGCGACGGCCCCCATCACGCACGCGAAGGCGCCAGCGCCGCCGAGCCCCGCAACGGTCGTCCTCCCCCCGGTTGCGCCCGCGCAAGCCGAAGCAGAGCCCGCGCCCGTCCCAGACGACGTCCTGGAGCCGCTGAGCGGTTCCACGCCCGTGGAGTCCAACGGCAGCGCCCCCGCCCCCGAGCGCCGCACCGGGTTCGTGCGCTGGAGCTTCGACTCCACCCCGCGCGGCGCCCGCGTCGTCCGCGAGGACACGCAGCTGGCGTTGGGCAAGACGCCCTTCGCGCTCACCTTCCGCACCTCGCCGGTCCAGGTTCCGCTCCGCTTCGAGCTGAAGGGCTTCGTGCCCGTCCAGCGCATGGCCCGGCTGGATGCCAGCATCGACCTGAACGTGGAGCTCGTCCCTGTGACGGACAAGCCGAAGGAGGTGGCGCAGGCCAAACCCTCCGAGCCGTCCCGCGCAGAAGAGCCGGTGGCCAAGCAGGCGGAGCCGGCGGCCAACGCGGGCCCCGCGCCGCTCGCGGAGAGCGCCACCCCGGTCGCTGGAGGCGCGCCGGCCGTGGTGGCCGTGGCCGAGGCGGAGGCCCCGAAGGCGGCGAACGAGCCGAAGCCTGCTGCCCCTGCGCACGCAGTCCCGGCGCGCGCGGCGCCCAGCCTCGACTGCCCTGCGGGAACGCACGTCGCCGGAGCGGCGCCGCCGCGCGGCCTCAAGTTGTGGTGCGAAACCGAGCGCGGCGTGATGCAGGGCAAGTTCGTGCGCTACTTCGCCGACGGCGCGAAGGCGGAAGAGGGCGAGTTCCGCGACGGAAAGAAGCACGGCCGCTGGACCGAGTACTACGAGGTCGGCGGCGAGCGCGAGCGCACCGAGTGGCGTAAGGGCGTGAAGGCCTGGTAGGGACAGGCTGCCTTTTCCTCGGCTGCTCATGAGCGAAGGGCGAAGTCCGCGGAGCCTTCGGCGCACTTCACCAGCAGGTGGTCATTGGGCACGTCAACCGGCGCCCCCTCCTGCACGAAGCTGGAGAGCATCACGGCGTAGTCGGTTCCCGGCTCGACGCGGACCGGCCCGTAGACCGTGTTGTTCGGGAGCCGCAGCTCGCAGCCGCTCCAGGACGTCTTCGAGTAGTTGTAGAGGACGACCTGCTTCTTGAAGATGAACTTCCTGTCCAGCTCAGCGGCGCCCGTCAGCCCGCCCTTCTGAGGCGCGCTCGCGGTGGAGACCTGACGAACAGCGGGTGCGGCGGCGGAATCAGAGCCCTCCAGCTTCGCCCAGCGCTTTCCGCGGTGCCGCTCCACCTCGTCGTCCAGGCTGATCTTCGCCAGGTGGTCCCACACCTCCACCACCACGCCGCCGCCCAGGTTTCGCCGCTCGCTGGTGCCGGCGATGGTCCCGCCGACAATCTCCACGGAGGCGCCCACCCTCAAGCCTTCACTTCGTCCCGCCCTCACCATCATGTCTCCGTGGTGGGCGAAGACCTCGACGTAGAGCGGCTGTGCAACGGCGGACGCGGCGTGCGCGGCGCAGAGAACGGCCACCAGGGGAAAAAGCGGAACCAGGATCTTCTTCATCGAAAATCTCCGAAGCGGCGCGAGGGGAGTGCTGCGTGGCCGCCGGGCGCGGCTGTTTGCAGCTCCTGGTCCACCGCTGGCGCCTCGGAAGTTCAAAGGCTTCCGCCGCCGCAGAGGTCCATCGCACAAGACGGCCGTCCATCGCGGGAGACGGGCCGGTTGCACGGTCCAACCCGTGCGCCCGGCAAGGTGATTTGTCTTCGTCCCCCCTCTGCGCGTATGGCGTCGGGCCGATGTTCACGCTGACCGTCGTCGCAGGCTTGCTGAGCGCCATTCAGGTCTCCGGAGAGACCGAGTGTCCAACCGCGGCGTCCGTTCAGCACGCCCTAGTGGAGTTGGCCCCCGGCGCGGAGGCCGCATCTCAACGGAGGGCGACCCTGAAGGCGGCTGAGGGCGCGTTGACCCTCGCGTTCTTGGACGCAGAGGGCCATACGCTTGGGGAGCGCCTGCTCCCAGCTGCTGGCACGTGCGAGCAACGCGCCGAAGCCGCCGCGGTCATACTCGTCGCATGGAGCGGAGAGCTCCCTGCGGCTGAGCTTGAAGGCCCTGCGCTCCCCAGCCGTTCGGGCGGCGAGGCCTCCGCTTCCGCTCTCCAGCTGGAGCTCGGGCTGGGGCCGAGCGTCGGGCTGGTGGGCGGGGCCGTCCCGGGCGTCGCCGCTGGCGCCCTGCTTCGGCCGCGCGAGAGTCGTGTCGCCGCCCGTATGCGATTGAGCGTTCTGGTGGCCCGCAGGGTCCCGGTCGGTGCCGGACACGCGGTCTGGCAGCGGCAATGGCTGGGCGCGGGCGTGGCGTGGCTCTACGCGGTGGGCCGGTGGCGCTTCGAGCTGTTCGGCGAGGCCGGCGCGGCACTGCTGTCTGTCGCTGGAGAAGGGTTCACCGTCGACCGGTCTGCCCTCGACGTGGATCCCGGACTGGGGGGAGGCGTCAGGCTCTCCGTTCGGCTCGCGAACATAAGGCCATTCCTGGAGCTCAGCGCTCTCGGCTGGCCGCGCCCGCAAACCCTCCAAGTCACGGGTGCTGTGCCGTGGATGAAGGACCTCCCGACGGGGGAGCTGTTCTTGACCGGCGGCCTGGCGTTCGAGGTCCTGTGAAAGCTCCCGTCGGCGAGTGTCCCTAAGAGGCAAACGGTGACGCTCGCGTTGCTCAAGAGACCTTCGACCGGCGTGGCCGGGGCCGAGCAGGCTTCCTGCCTGACGGACGCGGTGTACCGCCAGCACGTGCATACCGTCGCGCGCTGGGCGGCGCGCCTGGCAGGGCCTCGCGGCGATGTGGAGGACATCGTGCAGGAGGTGTTCCTCACCGTTCACCGTACGATTCCGTCATTCCGCGGCGCTGCCAGGCTGGAAACCTGGCTCTATCGCATCACCCACAACGTGGTCCGTCACCGGCGCCGAAAGGACCGCTGGCGGCGTTGGCTGGGCGGCTCGGCGGAGGACGTCGCCGGGGACGTGCCAAGCAAGGAGCGCTCCGGTGTCGAGCTGCTGGAGCAGGATGAGGCGAACCGCCGAGTGTACGCGGTGCTTGACGCGCTGAGCGAGAAGTACCGCACCGTCCTTATCCTGTTCGAGCTTGAGGAGCTGTCGGGGGAGCAAATCTCCGAGCTGACCGGCGTGAAGCTGGCCACCGTCTGGGTCCACCTTCACCGCGGGCGCGCCGAGTTCCTGAGGCGGCTCGCCGCCGCCGAGGACGGATGATGCGCGCCCTGCCGCCCGAGAGGTTCAAGGATCGCCCGGTGGGCGTGGCGCGGTCCGTCGAAGACCGCGCGGCGGAGCTCCTCAGAGCCGCCGGGACGCGGCCTTTCCCGGCGCAGTCCGTTCAACGTGTCCGCGCTGCGCTGGATGAGGCCACTGCAGGGCGCCGGAGACGGCCGGTCCGTGCGCTCGGCTGGACACTGGCGGGCGGCCTGTTGCTCATGGCGCCCATCGCCGCCGCGCTCGTTGGCGCTCCCATCGCGGGGCTCGCGAAGAGGTTGCTCGACTCATCCCGAACCCCACGCGCGGCGCCAGCTCACAGAGATGGGGCCGCGCCCGCCGAAAACCCGACCGAGCCGGCCATCAGGTCCCCGGAGGCGGAGCGCTCCACACCCCCTGTTGCTGCTGCGGCCCTCAGGCTGCCACCAGGGTCAGGGCGCGCGGCGTCTCCGCAGGTGGAGCCTTCCACGGCCGCTGTCGCTACTGCGGTGGACCCGCCCCGGGTTGGAGCGGCCCACGCGCTGCGACGGGGGAGTGGGCACGCTGTAGCCGCGCCGTCGACAGGAGCCCTGGCCGCAGCGGGGGGACGTGGCTCGGCGCTGGCCGAAACCCTCGCCGAGGAGGCGTCGCTGCTGGCGACGGCGCTCAGGAGTCTTCGACAAGAGGCAAACGCAGGCGCGGCCCTGGCCGCCCTGGATGCCTACGCCGAACGTTACCCCCATGGCGTGCTCGCTCTCGAGGCCAGGGTCGCGCGCGTCGACGCGCTGCTGCTGCTGGGGCGGCGGGCGGAGGCGCTGTCCCTGCTGCTCGCTCCGGGCGGCCCTTCCGGCGGCGGGCTGCGGGGGGCAGAGCTTGAGTTGGTAGCATCGGAGTTGCTCGCCGAAGCGGGCCGGTTTGCGGAGGCGCTGCCTCGGTTTGAACGGGTCCTCTCGCAGGCCAGGTCCGACGGGCTGCTTGAACGAGCCCGCTTTGGAACAGCCGTCTGTTTAGGGGCTTTGGGCCGGATGGACGAGAGCCGCGCCGCCCTCGAGGCGTACCTCGCGCTTCACCCGCTTGGCCGAAATGCTCAGCGCGCGCGTGCGGCACTCGAGGGGCGAGCGCGGCACGCTCCGGGGCAGTGAAAGGTATCCGCGCGCCGCGTCCCAATACGCCCGGAGCCCTGCTTCAGGAGACTCAAAATGACCCGCCTCATCCTCCCTCTCGGTTTCGCGGCGCTGCTTGGCGCCTGCGCAGGAACGCACATCATTGGAGACCAGGACGCGGCGAGCGCGTCCGCCGCGCTGGATGCAGGGGAGGCGGGTGGGTCTCAAGATGCAGGCTCAGCTGGCGGGGGAGCCTGCGCCGCGGGCACCTGCGGCGCAGGGGAGGTCTGCGTCAACGACGTCGCAGGCTTCTGCGGCGGTGCCCAGCCGCCATGCGAGGCGGTGGGCGACGCTGGGACCTGCCCTGTGGACTACGAGCTGGGCTTCTGCCCGAGGCTGGGAAATGCCTGCGTCGGGGCGTGCCGGGTGACAGGTCACCATTGCGTGACCCTTCCCTCAGGATGCAACCCGGCGAGCTGCGCTTGCCTCCCCACGAACATCTGCCCCGCGGGTACGTGCGCGAATGTTACGGGTGACATCGTCCTGTGCCTGGGAGCGTGACGGGCGCTTACCGCACAACGGAACGGTGTCGGTTGGTGAAGACCTCGAAGTGGAGCAGCTAAGACGGGCGTCTATACAGGAGCGAGATGGAGGCCAGGCCGTGGCGCATCAATCAACCTCGGGGGGGCACGCGGCCGTCCCAGCGCTTCGCTGGCGCAAAGCGGCTTAGCTCCACGGAGCGTGCGATTGCAAGCGAGCGCGCGGTGCACGATCGGTTTGAGAAGGCCACCGCAGGTCAGATCTTCAGGTCCTCGAGAAAGGCAGCGCCGCGCGGGGAGAAGAGCACCTCGCGGCTGTCGATTGCGCGGCGCGCGTAGCGCAGCGCGAACAGCCGGTCCAGCACCGCGGCGCCCACCGCACCGCCGAGGTGAATGCGGCGCTCGCTCCAGTCCAGGCACGGCCGGCACAGCGGCCGCCGACGTGCCTTGAGCGCGCCCAGGTCAATTCGCAGCGCCAGCGCCCACGCCTCTCCCGCCTTCGTCAGGCGCAGGCCCTTCGCGTCGCCAGCCACCAGCTTCCTGCGCAGAAGCCGCTCCAGCAGCGAGACACCCAGCGCGCCGGCGAGGTGGTCGTAGCAAACGCGCGAGCGCCGAAGGCCCT
The DNA here is from genome assembly GCA_044230055.1 of Myxococcaceae bacterium. GTDB lineage: Bacteria > Myxococcota > Myxococcia > Myxococcales > Myxococcaceae > JBGART01. The sequence goes on from JBGART010000004.1 coordinate 217,680, forward strand.
CGTCTGCGGGACCCGTCCGTACGCTCGCGCGCGGCGAGGGTGCCAGGCTGAGCAGGCTCTCCAGAACCGTGGCGATCTCCGGGTTCGCGAGCTGAAAGTAGCGGTGCCGTCCCTGTCGCATCTGGGAGAGGATCCCCGCGGCGGTCAGCCGCGCGAGGTGGTGGCTCGCGGTGGAGGGCGTCACCTCCCCCTCGAGCGAGAGCTCCGTGGCGGTGAGGGCGCGGCCATCCATCAAGGCCTGGACCATCCGTCCGCGCGCGGGCTCTCCCAGTACGGCAGCGACGGATGCGAGGTTTGGCGTGTCCATCATACTTCGACGCTAGCCAAACCATGACCGTCTGGCGATGTCGATGACACTTTGATGGATGTAGAAGCGTGAGTGGCGGGCGGGAGGTACACGCTTCGCCATGATCGAACCTCCAGCAGATGCTCTGGCCGCCGCCACGCACGGGGACCCGTATCCTTACTACTCCCAGCTGGCCCAGGAGCGCGGGCTGTATCACGACGACGCCCTGGGGCTGTGGGTCGCGTCAAGCGCTGCCGCGGTGACCGCCGTACTCACCCATCCGGCGAGCCAGGTGCGTCCGCCGGAGGAGCCTGTGCCGCACGCCTTGGCCGGTACGCCGGCAGGGGAGATTTTCCGGCACCTGGTGCGGATGACCGACGGCGCCGGCCACTGCGCGCTGAAGGGCGCGGTGCGCGCCGCGCACCAAGGACTGGACGCGCCTTCGGCGTCGGCCGCGGCGGAGCGATGGGCCGCGCGGCTGGCGAACGAGCTGCAAGCCGTAGAGGACCCGTCCCGACTGACAGGTCTGGCCTTCGCGGTGCCGGTGCGCGTGGTGATGGGCCTGCTGGGCGTCTCCGAGGGTCACGCCGTCGAGTGCGAGGCCGACGTGGCAGCGCTCTGTGACGCCTTCCTCCCGGGCGCGAAGGGGGAGGCGCTGGACAAAGCGCAGCGCGCGGTGCCGCGACTGATGGTGCTGCTCCAGAACGCTCCGGTAGTCGCCGCGCTGTCTGTAGCCGGCGCGCCGTCGGCGCTTGCCAACGCGGTAGGCATGTTGACGCAGACGCGTGACGCCACGGCGGCGCTCATCAACGCGACGTTGTTGGCGCTCCGCCGCAGGCCGGAGCTCTCGCTCGATGTGCCCGGGCTCCTCGCGGAGGTCGCGCGCTTCGACGCGCCGGTGCAGAACACCCGTCGCTTCCTCGCCGAGCCCGCGCGCCTGGCAGGCGTGGACCTGCCCGCACGCGCGCGCGTGCTGGTTCTGCTGGCGTCGGCGAACAGGGACCCTTCCGTCAATCCGGATCCCCACCTCTTCTGGCCCGGACGCTTGGCGCCGCAGCTCTTCACCTTCGGCGTGGGTACGCACGCGTGCCCCGGCGCGCGGCTGGCCGTGGCCATCGCCTATGGCGCGGTGGCAGGGCTGCTGGCGGCCGGCGTCTGCCCAGACCGATTGGAGTCCGCGGCGTTTCACCCCTCACTCAACTGCCGCATGCCTGTGTTCTCAGGCCCAAGGAGCGTCCGATGATTGCCGTCGTTTTCGAAGTGGTGCCCAGAGAAGGTCGGAGACAGGAGTACCTCGACATCGCCGCCAAGCTCCGGCCGTTGCTGGATGCGTTGGACGGCTTCATCTCCATCGAACGGTTCGCTAGCCCGAGCGACCCGAACAAGCTGTTGTCGCTGTCCTTCTGGCGCGATGAAGCCTCAGTGATGCAGTGGCGGCAGCTGGCGGAGCACCGCGCGGCGCAGGTGCGGGGAAGGGCCGCGGTGTTCGAGGACTATCGCCTCCGCGTCGCCGCCGTCCTTCGCGACTACGGGATGTCCGAGCGCGCGGAGGCGCCGGCGGACAGCGCCCAGGTGCATGTGCAGCGTTGATCCCGGTGTCGGAGCCGCGTGGTAAGCCACGGCCATGTCCTTCACGCATCTGCACCTGCACACCCTCTACTCGCTCCTCGACGGGGCGATCCGGATGAAGGACCTCATCAAGACGGTGAAGGAGAAGGGGATGGACTCGGTTGCCGTGACGGACCACGGCAACATGTTCGGCGCCATCGACTTCTACAAGAAGGCGAAGGAGGCGGGCATCAAGCCCATCCTCGGGATGGAGGCCTACGTCGCCGGCCCCAAGGGGCGCGAGGACAAGACCGAGAAGGTGGCCAACCACCTCATCCTCATCGCCAAGAACGACGAGGGCTACGCGAACCTGCGCTACCTCTCCTCCACCGCGTACATGCACGGGTTCTACTACCACCCGCGCGTGGACAAGAAGGTGCTGGCGGAGCACTCCAAGGGTCTCATCGCGCTCACCGCGTGCCTGGGTGGCGAGGTGACCAGCGCCTGCTTCCGCGGAGACATGGACCACGCCCGGCGCGCGGCGGGTGAGTACAAGCAGATTTTCGAGCCCGGCCACTTCTTCCTCGAGGTGCAGTCCAACGGGATGCCGGAGCAGGAGAAGGCGAACGCCAACCTCTTCCAGCTGGCCAAGGACATCGAGCTGCCGCTGGTGGCCACCGCGGACGCGCACTACATCCGGCAGGAGGACGCCAAGGCGCACGAGCTCCTGATGTGCATCGCCTCCGGCAAGACGCTGGCCGACAGCAAGCGGATGCGGCACTCCACCGACAAGCTCTACGTCACCGGCCCGGAGGAGATGCGGGCGTTCTTCCGGGACACCCCGGAGGCGGTGGACAACACGCAGCGCATCGCCCAGATGTGCACGCTGGAGCTCAAGCTCGGCAAGCCCATGCTGCCGACCTTCAAGGTCCCGGATGGCCACACGCCAGACTCCTTCATGGCGGAGCTCGCCACGCAGGGGCTGCACCAGCGCTTCAACGAGCTGCCCTACGCGGTGGACCGCGACATGTACCTGGCGCGGCTGGGGATGGAGCTCGCCGTCATCAGCAAGATGGGGTTCGCCGGGTACTTCCTCATCGTCCAGGACTTCATCAACTGGGCGAAGCAGCACGGCATCCCGGTAGGGCCGGGCCGCGGCTCCGGCGCCGGTTCGCTCGTGGCGTATTCGCTGCGCATCACGGACCTGGACCCGCTCCCGTACAACCTGCTCTTCGAGCGCTTCCTGAATCCAGAGCGCGTGTCGATGCCGGACTTCGACATCGACTTCTGCCAGGACCGGCGGGACGAGGTCATCCAGTACGTCTCCCGCAAGTACGGGGAGCTCAACGTCGGGCAGATCATCACCTTCGGTTCGCTCAAGGCCAAGAGCGTGCTCCGGGACGTGTGCCGCGTCTTCGGCCTCCCGTTCTCAGAAGGGGACCGCTTCGCCAAGCTCATCCCGGAGGTCCTCAACATCACGTTGAAGGAAGCCATCGAGATGGAGCCGCGGCTCAAGGAGTTGCTGGAGAAGCCGCAGGTGCTCATCAACGTCGAGGGCCGCGACGTCACCTCCAAGGACGTGCTGGAGATTGCGCTCGCGCTCGAAGGCCTGCACCGCCAGGCGGGCATGCACGCGGCGGGCGTGGTCATCGCCGACAAGCCGCTCTGGGACTTCGTCCCCGTCTACCAGCCGCCGGGTGAAAAGACGCTCATCACCCAGTTCGCCAAGGACGAGGTGGAAGCCGCGGGCCTGGTGAAGTTTGACTTCCTCGGCCTCAAGACGCTCACCGTCATCCAGCACGCGCTGAACCTGGTGAACCGGCACCGTCCGGCGGACCAGAAGATTGAGCCGCACCAGATTCCGCTCGCGGACAAGCCGACCTTCGACATCATCTCGCGCGGGGACACCGCCGGCATCTTCCAGATGGAGTCCTCCGGCTTCACCGAGATGGTGGTGAAGCTTCGCCCCTCCTGCTTCGAAGACGTCATCGCCGCCGGCGCGCTCTACCGCCCGGGCCCGCTGGACTCCGGGATGGTGGACGTCTTCATCAACCGCAAGCACGGGCGGGAGAAGGTGACCTACCAGCACCCGGCGCTGGAGCCGGTGCTCAAGGACACCTACGGCGTCATCGTCTACCAGGAGCAGGTGATGCAGATTTCGCAGGTGCTGGGCGGCTACTCGCTCGGCCGCGCGGACCTGCTCCGCCGTGCGATGGGGAAGAAGAAGGCCGAGGTGATGCAGAAGGAGCGGGCCGGCTTCCTGGAGGGCTGCGAGAAGAACGGCGTGGACTTGAAGGTCGCGGGAGAAATCTTCGACCTGATGGAGAAGTTCGCCGAGTACGGCTTCAACAAGTCGCACTCCGCCGCCTACGGCCTCATCACGCTGCACACCGCCTGGCTCAAGGCGCACTACCCCGTCGAGTTCATGGCGGCGCTGCTCACCTCGGAGAAGGACAACACCGACAAGGTGGTGGCGCACATCGCGGAAGCCCGCGCCTCCGGGCACGAGGTGCTCCCGCCGGACGTCAACCAGTCAGACATGGCCTTCGGCGCGGTGGAGGGAAAAATCCGCTTCGGCCTGGGCGCCATCAAGGGCGTGGGCGAGTCCGCCATCGAATCCACGCTCGAGGCGCGCACCAGCGGCGGCGCCTTCAAGAGCCTCTTCGACTTCTGCGAACGGGTGGACTCGCGGCGCGTCAACCGCAAGGTGCTGGAGGCGCTGGTGAAGGCGGGCGCGTTCGACTTCGAGGGGAAGTCGCGCCGGACGCTGTTCGAGACGATTGAGCGGGCGCTGGAGCGCGGCTCCTCCTCGCAGCGGGACAGGGCGGTGGGGCAGTCTTCGCTGTTCGGCCTCTTGGACGCGGCGCCGGGTGGGAAGGGGAGCGCGCTGGCGGACCAGTACGCGGTGGTGGACGACTGGACGGAGAAGGAGCGGCTCTCCTTCGAGAAGGAGGCCATCGGCTTCTACGTCTCAGGCCACCCGCTGCACCAGTACGAGAAGGAGCTGCGGCGCTACGCCCGGCCCACCTCTGCGGTGCAGCGCGCGCGGCGGGACGAGAAGGTCACCATCGCCGGCGTGGTGTCCGCGCTGCGCGAGCGGCCCACGAAGACGGGCAAGCGGATGGCGTGGGTGACCATCGAGGACCTCTCCGGTTCGCTGGAGATTGTCTGCTTCCCGGGGAAGGAAGCCGGCCGGCCGCAGATGGGGAAGGACGGACGCTGGGGCAAGGGCGGGGCGAAGCCCGGCTACGAGAACTGGGAGCCGCTGCTCAAGAGCGACGACGCGCTGCTGGTCACCGGCACCGTGCAAATCAACAACCGCGACGAGGAGAGCCCCCAGGCGGAGCTCATCGTCGAGGAGATTCAGTCGCTCAAGGAGGTGCGCGAGAAGCGGGTGAAGCGCTTCGAGCTGCGCCTGAGCGCGGAGCTGGTCACCGAGGAGCGCCTCTCACGCCTGGGGGAGCTCTCCAAGCAGTACGCCGGCGCCACCCCGGTGGCCGTGAGCATTGTCCTGCCGGGAGAGGCTGAGGCGCTCATCGGTAACACCGCGCTCAAGGTCGCGGTGACCGATGAGCTCATCGCCGCCGTCGACAAGCTCTTCGGCCAGAAGGTGGTGGAGCTGAGTTAAGCTGGCGGGCTGATGGGGTCGTGCTCGCTGATGAGGCGGTGAAAGCGCGCCTCGTCAATCCGCGCCGTCACCCGGGACGACTCGTGCTGGTCCCGGACAGTCTTGGCCAGGCTGAGCGCGGAGCCGACCGAGAAGAGCAACCCCATCCCGAGGAAGGCCTTTATCCAGCCGTCCGTCGGGAGGAACCAGATGCCCATCGCGGTGACGCCGATGGAGAGCGCAAACGAAATCCACGTCTGCGCCACCCAGGCCGGGCTGTGGGTCTGCGGGATGTTCGCGGTGCTGGTTGCCATTGTGCTGCCTCCGAATGGGGGATGCCCAAGACTCTAGGCGTCCCCGTCGATAACCGGAGGCAACTCATTGGCTGCGCATCGATAAGCAGGGGTGAATGACTGCCTGCTAAGCGCCGGTGGTGACCGACTTCACGTTCCAGATGTCACGGGCGTACTCCCGGATGGTGCGGTCGGAGGAGAACCTCCCTACGCGGGCGACATTCAGGATGCACTTCTTCGCCCAGGTCTCCGGGTCCAGGTAGGCGCGGGCAACCTCCTCCTGCGCGCGGACGTAGGCGGCGAAGTCGGCGAGCACCAGGTACGGGTCATCCGCCAGGAGCGACTCCACGAAGGGCTTGAAGAGGTTGGCGTCCTCCGGGGAGAAGAAGCCGGAGGCGATGAGGTCCAGGGCGCCGCGCAGCTCGGCGTTCTGTTCGTACTCCTCGCGCGGGCGGTAGCCCACGCGCAGGCGCTCCTTCACCTCGTCGGCGGTCAGGCCGAAGAGGAAGAAGTTCTCCGCGCCCACCGCTTCACGGATTTCGATGTTCGCCCCATCCAGCGTGCCCAGGGTGAGCGCGCCGTTGAGGGAGAACTTCATGTTGCCGGTGCCGGAGGCCTCCTTACCGGCGGTCGAAATCTGCTCGGAGACGTCGGACGCCGGGAAGATGCGCTCCGCCAGCGAGACCCGGTAGTTGGGCAGGAACACCACCTGGATGCCGGTCTTGTGGGCCTCGGCGTTCACCACCTCGCCGATGCCGTTGATGAGCCGGATGATGAGCTTGGCGCGGTGATAGCCGGGGGCCGCCTTGGCGCCGAAGATGAACGCGCGCGGGTGGATGACGCTGGCCGGGTCCTTCCGCGCCTTCATCCAGAGCGCCACGATGTGCAGCGCGTTGAGCAGCTGCCGCTTGTACTCGTGCAGGCGCTTAATCTGCACGTCGAAGATGGCCTCCGGGTTGAGGCCCACCCAGACCTGGTCTCGGATGTGCTGCGTGAGCGCCTGCTTGTTGGCGCGCTTCACCTGCTGGAAGGCCGCCACGAAGGACGGGTCATTCACCAGCGGCTCCAGCTCCCGCAGGCGGTCCAGGTCCGCAATCCAGCCCTCGCCAATCCGCGAGGAGATGAGGGACGACAGCCGCGGGTTGCACAGCTGCAGCCAGCGCCTGGGCGTCACGCCGTTCGTCTTGTTGTTGAAGCGGTCCGGGAACATCTCCGAGAAGTCCGGGAGCACGTCCTTGCGGAGCAGGTCGCTGTGCAGCTCCGCCACGCCGTTCACCGAGTGAGAGCCCACCACCGCGAGGTGCGCCATCCGGACGTACTTCTCGCCGCCCTCCTCGATGAGCGACATCCGCTCCTGCTTGCCGTTGTCGAAGGGGTAGCGAATCTGCACCAGCCGCAGGAAGCGCTGGTTGATTTCATAAATGATTTGCAGGTGCCGCGGCAGGAGCTTTTCGAAGATGGAGACCGGCCACTTCTCCAGCGCCTCGGTGAGCAGCGTGTGGTTGGTGTACCCGAAGACGGCCGTGGTCATGTTCCAGGCCTCCTCCCAGACAATCCGCTTCTCGTCGACGAGGACGCGCATCAGCTCCGCGATGGCGATGGCCGGGTGCGTGTCGTTGAGCTGGATGGCCACCTTCGAGGGGAAGGCCCGGAAGTCAGCGTGGGACTTGAGGTAGCGCCGGACGATGTCGGAGATGGAGCAGGCGACGAAGAAGTACTCCTGCTTCAGGCGCAGCTCCTTACCGGCCTGGTTGGCGTCGTTGGGGTAGAGGACCTTGGAGATGACCTCCGAGTCGTTCTTCTCCACCACCGACCGCTCGTAGTCGCCGTCGTTGAAGAGGCGGAAGTCGAACTCCGCGGACGCCCGCGCCTGCCACAGCCGCAGCGTGTTCACCGTGCGCGTGCGGTACCCGGCGATGGGCGTGTCGTACGGCACGCCGAGCACCGTCTTGCCGCCCACCCAGCGGTGGATGCTGCGGCCGTCGCTGGCGTGGTGCGTCTCCACGTGCCCGAAGAAGCGGACCGGGACCATCTTCTCCGGCCGGACAATCTCCCAGGGCGTGCCGAACTTCAGCCACTCGTCCGCCCGCTCCACCTGGTAACCGTTGACGATGTCCTGCGTGAAGATGCCGAACTCGTAGCGGATGCCATAGCCCATCCCCGGCAGGCCCAGCGTGGCCATCGAATCCAGGAAACACGCCGCCAGCCGCCCCAGGCCGCCGTTCCCCAGGCCCGCGTCCGGCTCCATCTCCACCAACGCGTCCAGGTCCACGCCCATTTCTTTGAGAAGCGAACGCGCCGTGTCGAGCAACCCGATGTTCATCAGGTTGTTCTCCAGCGCCCGGCCCAGGAGGTACTCGGCGGACAGGTAGAACGCGCGTTTCACGTCCTGGTCGTGATACGTCCGCTGCGTGTTCACCCACCGTTCGGCCAGGCGCTCACGCACCGCCAGTGCCAGCGCGCAGAAGCGGTCGTAGGACGTCGCGTGGTCAACGATGACGCCCCGCGAGAAGCGGAGGTGGTCAACGAAGCTGCGCCGCAGCGAAGCCTCGGCGTCCACGACAGCGAGGTCATTTTGAGGCTTGCCATCCGACGGGGGGTTCTTCGCGAAGACGTGTGCCATGGGGAGGTCTTTAGTTCGAGTCTGGCTCTGCAAAAACACCCATTTCGAGGCGCCAATGTAGACTGGCGCGACTCTTGAGTTGGGTGGACGGGGCAACTGGCTTGGAGATGATGACCAGCACGGAAGGGGAGCTGTCCGAGCGCCTGGCCAAGATCCGCCCAGTTGACACCGTCCGTGGCTACACGCTCAACAGCCTGTTCCGACTGGTGGAGGCGGAGCTGGGCCGGGGCGCGGCGGAGGCGCTTCGGACCGAGAAGGTGGGCCGCCGCCCGGTGGACTTCCTCTCGTACCCGGCCACCGATTTCCTGCATGTCCTCTTCGGCATCTCGGACCTGCTCGCGCGCCGGTTCGGCACCCGCGAGGCCGTCTTCCGCGAAGCCGGCGCCATCGGCGTGCGCGGCTTCTTCGAGTCACTCGTGGGCCGCACCCTGCTGTCCATCGCCGGGCACCAGGACCCCCGCCGCTTCTTCTCCCTCGTCCCCAGCGCCTATCAGACCAGCGTCAGCTACGGCGAGCGCCGCGTGGAGCAGCTGGAGGGCAACGAGCTGCGCATCGTCTTCCTGGGGGACATGATGCCGGTGCCCTTCCACGTCGGCGTGCTGGAGGTGGCGCTTCAAGTCTGCGGCAACCCCGGCACCGTCCAGGGACGCGCGCACAGCCTGACGGAGAGCGAGTACCTCATCCGCTGGGAGCTGGCGCCGCGCGCCAGCTACTGAGGCCTCGAAGGGGGTCAGGGGCGGACGCAGCGTCCCATCTCCACGTCGCACTTGAGCCCGGCGCCCGGGCAGTCCGTGTCCTGTTGACAGGCCGCGTACCAGTACGGCGAACAGATGCCGGCGACACAGAGGTTGACGGGCGAGACGCAGTCCGAGTGCTGCGTGCAGGCATTGTTGGCGGTGCAGACGAAGTCTTCGCACTTCAGCCCGGAGCAGCCACCGCTGCACGAGCTGCCGGAGGGCGTGATGCAGAGCTTTCCCTGTGCACAGCCCGTCGCCGCGTTGGCGCAGCGCAGGCCGGGGGCGCAGCTGTTGACCGCGCAGCTCTGCTGCTCGCAGCGAAGCGTGACTTCTGAGCAGGTCCATCCCAGCGCGCAGACGCTGCCGGGGTGGCAGGCCGCGCCGGCCTTGCGGTTCACGACCGCGCCGTTGCTGCAGTACGTCCCGGCAGAGCAGTTCGACATCGTGCACGCCGTCCCGGCGCCGCAGCGCAGCGTCGCCATGTTGCACAGAGAGCCGGAGGGACACTCGGTGTCGTAGGTGCAGCGCCCTGCGTTCTTCCACGTCGTGCACTGATGGGTTGTCGCAGGGCAGGCCATGTCGGCGGCGCAGTTCGCTGCCGTGCGGCACCCCGTCTTGCACGTCAGCGAGGCGGGGTCGCAGTACTGGGCGCTTGGGCATTGCGTGTCCGTCAGGCACCCGGCCCGGCAGACCTGCGTTCCTGGATCGCAGACCGTGCCCGCCGCGCACTCCGGGTGCTTTCGGCAGCCGGCGCGGCACTGCTTGGTGGCGCTGTCGCAGATTCGCCCCGCGGTGCAGCGGGCGTCGCTTCCGCAACCGGGGACGCAGGTGTCCTGAGCGCCGCACCGCTCCTCGAGCGGGCACTCGGCTTCTTTCCGGCACCCCGGTACGCAGAGGAGCGAAGAGGCGTTGCAGATCTCTCCCTGCGGGCACTGCGCGTCCATGCGACAGCCCACCCGGCAGGTGCGCGAGACCGTGTTGCAGATTTTCGCGGTGGAGCAGTCCGCGTCGCCCAGGCAGCCGACGACGCAGCTCTGCGTGTTCAGGTCGCAGTAGGACTCCAGAGGACAGGGACAGGACTTCGGGACGTTGACGCACACGCCCTGCGAGCAGACCTGGCTGCTCGTGCAGCCCGTGCAGGTCACCACCCCGGCGTCCGGCCTGGGCGGGAGGCCGGCGTCGGGGGTAGCGCCCGCGTCCGACGTGGAGCCCGCGTCGTGTGTCGAGCCTGCGTCGACCGTCGACCCGGCATCCGGTGTGAAGCCCGCGTCCGTCATCGAGCCTGCGTCGAGAGCGGAGCCCGCGTCCTGGAGGGGATGCTCGACGCCTGGGGGCCCGCAGGCGATGAGCCAGAGGAGCGAGGACACGCCAGCCAGAGTCGAGCGGAAAGAGAGCGGTCTCATACGTTCGTACGAGGAGGACCCGCCCCGCCAAGAATCCGAGCAGGAATCCGTCAAGGAGACGCTCTGCGCTGACGCACAGCGCTGGTGTCGCGAGCTCCGCGCCGCCGCGCGGCGTGGCTGCGCTCGAGGCGACGTGCGCACGCGACGAGACAGACGGCGCACCCGACGGGTGCCCATCGGCACGTAAAAGCAGCGGAGCGACGAGGCCGCCTCCGCAGCGACGCCCGGGTTTACGCAGGTCGCCGATCGCGTGGTCGTGCGGTGGGCCAACGTTCGAAGTTTGAATGGGGTGCACGGCAGTGGGCTCTTGGGGAGACGGGGGGCGTTTGTCGCGTGCGCACTGCCTCGTAGGAGCTGGCCCGGCCTCGCACCGCGGTGGAGGTGGCGCCGGGCTGCTCGCAGCGCCCAGGTGTGCGGCTTGAGATGCAACCGTTCGTCGACGAACTCGACCGGGGAGGGTGGATTCCCCTCGTTTCGCCTCGGTTGCTCGACGAACGGTTGCATCTGGCCGCTGCGCGCGACGGGCCGCCGCCTCCACCGCGGTGCGAGGCCGGGCCAGCCCCGACGAGGCAGTGCGTCAGGCCAAGCCGTCCCCCGTCTCCCCCAGGGATATGTTGCGTCCGCCCGCGAGTGCTGCGGCAGGGTCGTCCCCACAACAGCCGTCTTCACTGTCTTGTCTGGACGACCCGTAGACCGTGCGCATGGGCGAGGGCCGGGCCGCGCCCGGGGCGCCGGCGGACGACTCCGCGCCCGCGGCAGCCCGCGGACGAGTCCGCCACAGGTCGCCGCGCAAGATGCGCAGGCCGCGCAGCTCGGCCAGGCGCAGAAGGCCCTTCTGCGACCTTCGCTACAGCGGTGCCGCCTCAGGCCCGGATGCCGCCATCCGCGAGCTGTCCAGCTGCGCCGCCAGCGGATACGTCCGCGCGTGGAACTCCGGGAGGAGCTCCTTCGGCAGCGGATCCGCGCGCGGGAAGCTCTGGTTGAGCGGATTGACGAACTTCCCACCGCGCTTAAGCGCGAAGTGCAGGTGCGGTCCGGTCGTCCGGCCGGTGTTGCCCGAGTACGCGATGACCTGCTTCTGCGCCACGCGGGCCCCGGTGCGAACGCCCGGCGAGAAGCGGGACAGGTGCAGGTAGCAGGTCTCCATCCCATTGGGATGGCGGACGCAGACGTGGTTCCCGGCGGCCCCGTCGTAGGCGGCCTTCACCACCGTCCCGTCGGCCACCGCCCAGACGGGCGTGCCTACCGGGGTCCCGTAGTCCACGCCGTTGTGGTTCTTCACGTACTGGAGGACCGGGTGGAACCGGCTGCCGAAGCGGGACGTGATGTGCGCGAACTTGAGCGGGCTCTTGAGGAACGTCTTGCGCGCGGAGCTGCCGTCCTCCTGGAAGAACGTCGCCGTCCCGTCCTTCAAGCGAAATCGGAACACGCGCTTGCGCCCGACGGTGGAGCCTTCGTAGCTGGCGGCCAGCACATCGCCGTAGCGGAGGATGCGCCCGCGATAGACGTATTTCTCCACCACCGCCCGCGCGCGGTCCCCCTTCTGGACGTCGCGGTAGAAGTCCACGTCCCAGGCGAAGACGTCCGCCAGCACCATGGCGATGAGCGGGTCCTCGCCCGCGGCCAGGGCGGCTTCGTAGAGCGAGCTCTCCACCGAGAGCTCCACCACGCCCACCTGCTTCTCCACCTCCACGCTGCGCTTGGCCGCCAGGTAGCGCCCGCCCTCGCGGTGGACCAGGTACTCATCCAGCGCGCCCTGCCGGTAGTCGAAGCGCTCCACCGCGCCGTCTTTCAGCGCCAGGCGGAACTGGTCCCCCGCGCGAGAGCGGCGACAGTCGAACACCGTCCCCAGCGCGGCGACCAGGCCGTCGACGTCCGCCTGAGCCAGCCCGGCGGTGTAGAGGGCCTTGGCCACGGTCTGCTCGCGCTCAATGCGGCGGTTGAGGACGGTCACCTTGGGGGCGGCAAAGGCCGCGTACCCCACGGTCAGCAGGCCCAGCAGGAGCAGGCGCGGCGCCTTCAGCTGCGCTCCCGCTTCACCTTCAGGCGCTGGTACTCCTCCCACTCCTGCTTGGCGCGGGCCACCAGCTTGCGAATCTCCTGGGCCTCCGGCGCGGGGTCCTCCACCTCTTCGTCCTCGGCGGCGCTCTCCGCGGTGGCCTCGCCGCCGTCGCCGCTGGCGGTGTCCTGGGCTGAGGACATCGAGGCGCGCGGGGGCAGGGGAGGGGGCCCCAGGCCGGGGTAGGTAGTGAAGCCGCGGCTGATGCGGACCTCGGCGTGGTTGCCGTGGCTGTTGCGCTCCGCGGTGTTCCAGCGCAGCCGGACGTGCAAGTCCCCCGCGTGGCGGACCATCAGCGGGCCCAGCACGCGGTGGAAGAAGAGCCCGCGCTCGTCATTGGCGACCGTAATCTCCGAGAGGACCGCGTCCGCCCCTGCCACGCGGAAGCGCAGGTAGCTGACCCCGCCCTCCATCGACAGGGTGACCCGCTGGCCTTCGGCTTCCATCTTGAGCGCCAGCTCCGGGCCCAGCCGGCCGGGAAGGTCGGTGAGCTCCGCGCGCGGCAGCTTCAGCCGGAAGGTGATGACCTCTGCGATCTCGATGCGTGGCGACATTGCTGGCACACGCATGTTGCCGAAGTCTCATCCGAAACCCAAGTCGGGTCTGGGGGGACCCGGCGGATTCGCGGAAGCGCCCCCGCTAAGCCTTCAGAGCTCGACCTTCTTTTCCGAGTGGGTCTGGCCGTCGAACCGCAGCATCAACCCCTTGCCTTCCACGCGGGTGATGAGGTTCGTCGGCCGCCGCCAGAGGGACTGGAGGTGCTTGAGGGTCTCCCGGGAGTAGTCGCCCTTGAGGTCCTGCCCGTCGTGCTTGTGGGCCAGGAGCAGCTCGCCCCGGTTCTCGTGGTTGCCGTCCACCACCTCGATGATGGGCTGGCCGAAGTTGGTCAGCTGCTGCAGGAGCTTGGACTTCACCTTGCGGAACTCGCGGTCCATGATCTCCCACGAGTTCTTCTTGTCGTTGAAGCCGTAGACGAACAGCTTCTGCTCGATGGCGAACTCGGCGGTGAGGAAGGTGTCGATGAAGGTGATGTCGTTGTAGTGCTTGCGCACCTCGAACACCTTCTCCCGGCCCAGCCCCAGCTTCTTGTCCCACGCGCGGCGGGCGCGCAGGTCATCGCACTCGTCCCACTCTTTCCCGAAGCGGCCCTTGTTCCAGCGGTCCTCGATGTCGCGGTAGAGCTCGATGCCCAGCTTGTAGGGGTTGAGCGCGCCGGGGCGGGTCCCCATCGTCCCCGAGTGGTGGTCCGCGTAGTCGATGATCTCGTGGTCCTTGAGGGCCCGCGTGGTCATGATTTTGGAGTGCCAGTAGCTGGCCCACCCCTCGTTCATGATCTTCGTCTGGCCCTGGGGCGCGAAGTAGTAGGCCTCCTCGCGCAGGATGGCCAGCACGTCGAACTCCCAGGCCTCCAGCGGCGCGTGGTCCAACAGGAAGAGCAGCACATCGCGCTGCGGCCGGTCCGGGAACTTCTTGGCCCGCTGCTTCTCGTCCTCCACCTTCTTGCGCTGCGAGTCGAGGAACTCCTGCGGGTTCACGAAGCCGCGCATGTACTCGCGGTCGACCTTGAAGCCCTCCACCTTCTCGTTTGACTTGGCTTCCTCTTCCGCGCGCTTGGGATCCGGGTTGCGCTTGATGTACGGCGCGTGCTGGTCAATCAGGTTCTCCAGCGACAGCGCGCGGTCAATGAAGTCTTCAATCTTCTCCACGCCAATCTTGTCCACCCAGCGCCGGACGCGGGTGGCGTGGTTCGCCATCTCGTCGATCATCCGGCGGTTGGTGTGGCTGAAGGAGAAGTTGTTCTTGAAGAAGTCGCAGTGCCCGTACACGTGGGCCATCACCAGCTTCTGGTCCACCTCCGGGTTGGACTCGAGCAGGTACGCGTAGCAAGGGTCATTGTTGATAACGAGCTCGTAGATTTTCGAGAGCCCGTACTCGTAGCCCTTCGCCAGCTGCTCGTACTCCATGCCCCAGCGCCAGTGCGGATAGCGGTTGGGGAAGCCGCCGTACGCGGCAACCATGTTCATCTCGTCGTAACTGACGACCTCGAAGATGGTCTCGAAGAAGTCCAGCCCGTACTCGCGGGCGTAGCCTTCAATCTCTTCCTTGAGGTCCGCCAGCCGCGGGGTGAGGCTCTTCGGCATTACTTGCCCCTTCCCAGGAAGTCTTTGATGGACTGGTAGATGGCGTCCTTGTCCGCAATCTCGGAGAGCGCCACGTTCTCCTGGTCTCCCACGGTCTCCCGCAGGTCCTTGATGAACTGGCCGCTGCCGTACGGGCTCTCCACCTGGCCGTACGCGAACTGGTTCACGTGCGGCAACACGTCCGTCTTGAGCATCTCCACGCAGTGCCGCGTGTCATCCGCGCTCCAGTTGTCTCCGTCGGAGAAGTGGAACGGGTAGATGTTCCAGCTGCTGGAGGGGTAGTCCGCCTTGATGATGTCCCGGCACAGCTTGTACGCCGAGCTGATCATCGTGCCGCCGGACTCCCGCGTATGGAAGAACGTCTCACGGTCCACCTCGCGCGCCACCGCGTCGTGGATGATGTAGCGGGACTCCAATCCTTTGTATTGATGACGCAGCCACGTATCGAGCCAGAAGCTCTCGATGCGGACGATCTCCTTCTGCTCGTCACCCATCGAACCGGACACGTCCATCATGTAGATGATGACCGCGTTCACCTCCGGCAGGTTCTGCAGCTTGTAGGACCGGTAGCGGCGGTCCTCGCGCATGGGGACGACGATGGGCACCGCCGGGTCGTACAGCCCAGAGGCGATCTGCCGTTTCAGCGCCTGCTTGTAGGTCCGCTTGAAGTGCCGCAGTGACTCCGGGCCCGTGGTGTTGATGCCCGTGTACTTAATCTTCTGATGGACGATGTTCTCCTTGCCCTTCCGTTCGATGTTCGGAAGCAGGAGCTCCTCGCCCAGAATCTGCGCCAGCTCGTCGAGTGATACATCCACCTCGAGCGCGTGCTCGCCTTCGCCCTGACCGGCCTGGTGCCCGTCCCCGGGCTGCACTGCGCCCGGGGCCAGCTGCTGACCAATCTCGCCTTCACCCTGGCCTACGCCGCCCTGCTCTTTGTGGCCGTATTTGAAGTGCGGGATGTCGATGAAGGGGATGGGGATGGAGATGACGTCCTTCCCCTTCTTCCCCAGCATTTCGCCCTTCTGCACGTACTTGCGCAGGTTCGCCTTGATCTTCCCCCGGACGATCTCTTTGAAGCGCGAGTGGTCTTGGTGGATTTTCAGGCTCATCGAGCGGGCACCTTTAGGGTTGAAACATGTGACGGCTACTCCTTGGCGTCACCGCGCGCGAAGATGCTCGCGACGAAGTTGAGCACGTCGGTGGAGCAGATCTCGCAGTAGCCGTAGTTCTTCATCATGCGGTCCTTCACCAGGTCGATCTTCTCCTGGGTCTCCTTGTCCACCACGGACGAGACCAGGTTCTTCAGCTTGATCGAATCCTTCTGGTCTTCGAAGAGCTTGAGCTCCAGCGCCTTGTGCAGCCGCTCGTTCGTCCGGTAGTTGAAGGTCTTCCCCTCCACCGCCAGCGCGCCGATGTAGTTCATGATCTCCCGGCGGAAGTCGTCCTTCCGGCTCTCCGGGATGTCGATCTTCTCTTCGATGGAGCGCATCAGCCGCTCGTCCGGCTCCTCGTAGAGGCCGGTGTACTTGTTCTTCACCTTCTCCTTCTGCGTGTACGCCTTGATGTTGTCGATGTAGTTGCCGCAGAGCTTGGAGATGGCGTCTTCGTCCGCGCTGATGGCGCGCTGGACTTCATTCTTCACCGTGTCTTCGTACTCCTGCTTCACGGTGGTGAGCAGCTCGCGCATCCGCTTGCGCGCCTCGTCGCTGGAGATAAGCGAGTGGCCCTTGAGCCCCGCCTCCAGCTCGTTGAGCACCATGAACGGGTTGATGCAGCCCTCGCCCTTGTCGGACACCAGCGCGTTGGAGATCTTGTCCTGGATGTAGCGCGGGGAGATGCCGTCCAGCCCTTCGCGGGACGCCTCCTTGCGCAGCTCCTTGATGTTGTCTTCGGTGAAGTTGGGCAGCGTCTTCCCGTTGTAGAGCTTCAGCTTCTGCAGGAGCGTGAGGTTGTGCTTCTTCGGCTCCTCCAGCCGCGTGAGCACCGCCCACATGGCCGCCATCTCCAGCGTGTGCGGCGCAATGTGCTTGCCCTTGATCTGCCGGGAGTTGAAGTCCTTCTCGTAGATCTTCACCTCCTCGGTGAGCTTGGTGATGTACGGGATGTCAATCTTCACCGTACGGTCGCGCAAGGCCTCCATGAACTCGTTGTTCTCGAGCTTCTTGTATTCGGGTTCGTTGGTGTGGCCGAGGATGACCTCGTCGATGTCGGTCTGCGGGAACTTCTTCGGCTTGATCTTGTGCTCCTGCGACGCGCCGAGCAGGTCGTAGAGGAACGCCACGTCCAGCTTGAGCACTTCCACGAACTCGATGAGGCCGCGGTTGGCGATGTTGAACTCGCCGTCGAAGTTGAACGCGCGCGGATCCGAGTCAGACCCGTACTCGGCAATCTTCCGGTAGTTGATATCGCCGGTGAGCTCCGTCGAGTCCTGGTTCTTCTCGTCCTTCGGCTGGAACGTGCCCACGCCGATGCGGTCCTTCTCGGAGAAGATGAGTCGCGTCACGCGCACCTGGTCGCAGACCTTGGCGAAGTCGCCGCCGTTCTGGGTCATGAGATCCCGGAACACGAAGCGGCAAGCCGGGCAGAGCTCGCTGCCGGTGGGGATGGTGGTGCCGCTCTCCGGCGGGCAGATCTCCGCGAAGATCTGCGGCCGCCACTCCCTCGGGATGAGGTTGAGCGGCTCCTCGTTCATCGGGCACTTCATCTTCTCCTTCACCACGGAGCCGTCCGGCAGCTTCTTGTCCAGCGTCCAGACGAACGTGTACGCGGCGCCCTCAGGCGTCTTCGAGTACTCCTCGATGCCCTTCTTGAGCAGGCGCGCGATGGTGGACTTGGAAGAGCCCACCGGCCCGTGGAGCAGGATGACCCGCTTCTCCGTGCCGTAGCCCTGCGCCGCGGACTTGAAGACGTTCACCAGCTTCATCAGCGGAACGTCCAACCCGTAGATGGCGTCCTTGCCGCCGAACCGTTCGTCCGAGAAGAAGTGATAGCGGATGAGCTTCTTCTTGTTGTCGATGTACTCGGTCCGGCCGTGCGAGAGGATCATGTCGTAGATCCGCTGGAAGGCCGTGCGCGTCACCGACGGGTTCTTGCGCACGATCTCCAGATACTCCTCGAACGAACCCTCCCAGTTGAGCTGGGCGTACGTCTTGGAGTCCTGCAGCGCGGCGATCTTCGCGACCCACCCGTTGCTCTTCGACAGTCCTTCCTTCATCGCTTTCCCTTCCGTGCACGCCTGCTTCGTTCGGCGGCGCTTGGGTGAGGTACCTGGAGACGCGAGAGACGAAACTGAACGAACCGACGGCGACGCCCACCATTCCACCACCACGACCGGCCCGGCTGCCTCCTGAAACCCCGCGGCGGGATGGGACCGCGCCTTCGTGACGTCGGGGTGAAAAGGCGTCTCCATTATAGGGAGGGAAATCCACTTCGCCCAGATGACTGGACACAAGCACGCAGGCCCTCGCGTCCCGACCCGCAGGCCTGCTTGACCTGTCGCTCACCTCAAGCCTGGACGCCCAGCGGCCGCTTCACGCGCGTCAGAAACAGGTGGGATATCCACTGCAACCGGTCTCGCGCGCCGTCGCGCCAACGGCGCTGGAACAATCTGGCGCGCTTGGCCTGGAGCCCCAAGCAGACGACGCGCCATGTCGGCCCGTCGCAGGGCCCCCCGTTGTGGCGCGAACGCAGACGTGCATCACCCGCCGCCGCCGGCCATCCGGACGGTCTGTTCCAGGTCAAGCGCCATCGGACGTTCGCGGCGAGCGGGCGCTCGGTGGATGACACACGTCGCCTTCGACACTTTGAGGCCCGGCAGGTCCGGTGCGTATTCTCCGCCGCCTTTGACGCCTGCCCCCGCCACCGCCCACTCCGCGCCGCCCCGTCCCACGCTGGTGTCCGTGCCCGCGCCGGAGCGCCGCGCCCTGCCGACCGCGCTGGTCGTCGCCCTCCTGGTCGCCGCCGCGCTCGTCCCGCGCGCCGCCCTCTTCGCCGTCAACGAGAACTACTTCGGCGACGCGGTGATGCGCACGGAGCTCGCCGAGCGCTGGCTTGTGCACCCCCGGTGGCTCTCCTCTTTTCAGGACGGCGCCTACCAGTTCGGCCCCGCCCACCTCTACGCCCTCGCCGGCGCCCTCGCGGTATGGCCGGAGCGCGAGCACGCCGGCCGCGCAGTCAGCCTCCTCTTCGGCGCGCTGACGGTGGTGCCGCTCTTCTTCCTCAGCCGGCGGCTCTTCGGGGCCAGGGCCGCCAGGGCCGCCTGCCTGGCCTTCTGCCCTTGGGGCATGCACTTGCAGCTGTCCACCACCGCCGCGAGCGAAGCCTTCTCGCTCTTCCTCGTGCTCTGTGCCCTCGCCGCGTTTGCCAGGGCGTATGACGGCGCTTCCGGAGCGCGGTGGTTGGCGCTCTGCGCGCTGTGGATGAACGCCGCCTGCGCCACCCGCTACGACGCCTGGATGCTCATCCCGCTTTTGTGCGCGGCGCTGGCGTGGGGCCGCGGCAAGCGGGGTGTTCTTCAGGCACTCCTGTTCGGCGTGCTCTGCGCGCCCTTTCCGCTGGTCTGGATGGTGGGCAACGCCCAGGCGAGCGGGGACCCGCTCTTCCCCATCCACTTCATCGACGCGTATCACCGCCGCTGGTGGGGCGACGGCGCGGCGACCTTCGGAGCGCTGGGCTACCGCCTGCAGAACGCCGTCTTCTGGCCGTGGGTGGCGCTGCTCACGCTCACCCCCGGCGTGGCGGCGCTGGCGATGGTCGGGTTGGCGTCGTCCGCGCGTTCGAACCGACCCGGCCGGTGGCTGGCGTGGCTGGTCCTGCTGCCCACCGCCTACTTCACACTGCGAGGCGCCGTGCTGGCGACGTTCGCGCCGCTGGGCCGGTTCGCCGCGCTTCAAATTGTGCTCCTGCTCCCGTTCCTGGAGCCCGGGTACCGCGCCGTCGCCCGCTGGCTGCCTCGCCCGGGCCGCGCCGCGCTGGTCGCTGGCAGCGCGCTCCTGGCCGTTGCGCTGCCGGCGTGGCTGGGCGCGTTCACCTTCCGCGCGGAGGGCAAGTTCGAGGACTGGCTGCGGCCCGTCAGCCCCACGTCCACCAACCCGCCTGCTCTGATGGCCGCTGCGCGCGCCGTGAAGCAGGAGGTGAGCGCCACCGGCGAAGCGCTGGTTGTGGACAGCGACCGCCAGTACCTGGACCTGCAGCTGGCCTTCTTCACCGGGCTGCCGGAGGCGCGGATGGCGCGCTACCGCTGGGAGAACTTCCCGCACATCCTCGCCGCGGCACGCCCGCGCTACCTGGCGCTGTTCCAGGACGGTGCGCTGGTGCGGGAGGGACGGGTGACGCTGGACGGAGCGCGCGCCCGCTTCGAGGGGGCGAATTGGGTTGAAAGGCCGCTGGGTCCGGGGCCGGTGCGGCTCTTCGTCCGGGAGTGAAAGCTACCCGCGCTTGCCCTTGGTTCGCCCGCCGGCCTTCTGCTTGCGGAAGAACTCCACCTGCCACTTCTGCACCGCGGCGTTGTGGCACTGGAAGTTCGGGCAGAAGATGTGCGTGCCGTCGTTGCGGGAGACGAAGAAGAGGTCCGTGCAGTCCAGCGGGTGCAGGGCCGCGTTGATGGCCGCGGCGCCGGCGTTGGCGATGGGCCCGGGCGGCAAGCCCTTGCGGACGTAGGTGTTGTACGGGTGGTCCGTGGTGAGGTCCGCGCGCGTGATGTTCTTCGAGTAGACGCCGCGCAGCTCCTTCATGGCGTAGATGACGGTGGGGTCCGTGCCCAGCGGCATCCGCTGCTTCAGGCGGTTGTGGAACACGCAGGAGATTCTCGGCCGTTCCTCGGGCGCCGCCGTCTCCTTCTCGATGATGGAGGCCAGCGTCATCGTCTGGTGCAGGTTCAGCAGCACGCCTGCCTTCCGCGCCGGGTCCGCCTTGCGGAACTCCTCCAAGGTCCGCCCCACCATCTTGAGCAGGACGCTCTCCTCGTTGGCGCCGCGGGTGAAGGTGTACGTGTCCGGGTAGAGGTAGCCCTCCACGCGGTCCGCCGGGACTTGCGCCTTCTTGAGGAAGCCGGGGTCTTTCACCAGCTCAGAGAGGCGGGCCACGTCCAGGTGCAGCTCGGAGCTGGCGAGGATGGGCAGAATCTCCTCGGTCCGCAGGCCCTCCGGCACGGTGAAGCGGTACTTCTTCACGTCGCCCGCGACAATCTTCTGGAGGACCTGAGGTGGGGTGAGCGCGCCGGAGAATTCGTACTCGCCCGCCTTGAGCTTGGGCCCGGCGTTCTCCTTCCGGAGGTAGCGGTAGAACAGGTCCTTCTCCTGGACCACGTCGCCCTTCTCTAAAAGCCCGGCGAGCGCCATGGGTCCGGTGCCCGGAGGGATGTCCACCCGCTTGGGCTCCGGCGTGCCGAAGGGCGCCTCCACGAAGGCCTGCAGCGCCTTGGCCCTCCACCAGAGAATGCCGCCCGCCGCGCCTCCTCCCAGCACCGCCAGCACCAGCAGCACGACGAGGAACTTTTTCACTCACCCCTCCCGGTCGTCTTCAAACTCCGACGGATTGCCCTGCGCCGCGAGCCAGCCCTGCAGGATGAGGGCCGCGGCCACCTGGTCCACCACTTTCTTCCGCTTGGCCCGCGAGAGGTCCGCCTCGAGGAGCACCCGCTGCGCGGCCACGGTGGTCAGCCGTTCGTCCCACAGCTCCACGGGCAGGCCGGTCTTCGAGTGCAGCGCGTCCGCAAAGGCGCGCGAAGCGATTGCTCGCTCGCCCTCGCTGCCGTTCATGTTGAGGGGCAGGCCCACGATGAAGCGCTCCACGCTGTACTCGCGCGCCAGGACGTGGAGCGCCTCCAGGTCTGATCGCTGGTTCGTCCGCCGGACCGTGGTGACGGGCTGGGCTGTGAACCCCAACTCATCGCTCACCGCGACGCCCACGGTCTTCGTGCCTACATCCAGCCCCATCGCTCGCATGCCAGGGGCGGAACTCTAACGCACAGGCGGCTCTTCCGCGCCTTTGCATCCATCTCCCGGTCGGGACTCAAGCCGTCTGAAACGGGAGACGCCTCACTCGGGCGCGCCTGCGCGAACCCCGCGGGATTCCGGGCGAGTGGCCCTCTGCACCCCGCAGGCATCCCCGCTGCAGAGACGGCCGCCCGCTGAAGGCGCGAAGCGGCAGCGCTGAAGCGGTTCGCACCCCCAACCCTGACCGCACATTCGGAGCGACACACCATGTTGGAGCCGATGGGAGCGATCATCGACGCGGGCGGCGCTTGGCTGGGCCTGCCGTCTTCCGTGAGGAACGCGGCGAAGCTGGTGGCGGGCCTCTACACGGGCAACTTCGTCTGCGCCATCAGCGGCGGGGTCGGGTTGGTCGGAGACCTCTCGAAGGAGGCGCAGAAGACTGAGTACGTCCCGTCGAAGAGCGCCACCTCCATCCAGGGCTACGCGGCCACCGCGTCCCGCTCGGCGGCCTCCACCGCCAGTCCCGCGGACCCGTCCCTCGGCGAGCTCGACCGGAACCTCGCCGTCGTCGAGAAGTACTTCGACACCTTCGCCAGGCCTACCGCCTTCGACATGATGGGGCTCAAGGACACGTTCATCAGCAAGGACGACCTGCTGATGATTGCCAACAGCTCCAAGGTGACCGACGAGGTCCGCGGAGCGGCGGTCTGGCTCCTCTCGCACCGGGACGAATTCGCGCAGGTGGATGGGGCGTCGACACAGCGGTTCGACGGGCACCTATCGCTCGACGACGTCCGGGCCATGCGGGAGCAGCTGCGTGCTCAGTCGCAGACGACGCCCGGGCCGGTGTGCGGCGGCACGCCGCAGCCCTCAGAACCGCCGAGCGTTTGCCCCTCGCGCGCGTCTGCCGAGCCGGTCCTCAACACGGCCCCGCTGCCGCCCGGCGTCACCACCCGCTCGGACAGCCCGCTCGCCCACGACATCCTCGAGTACCGCGAGGTGCTCCAGATGCTGAAGGCGAACTGGAACACCTTCGACAGCGCGGTGGGCCGGCTGGATGAGTACCTCACCCGGGAGAACCTCCAGGCCATCGCCTCCAACCCCAACGCGGACCCCAAGCTCAAGCACGTGGCCACGTTTCTCCTGGACCACCCGGAGTACTTCAACCGCCTGGAGATGGCGGCCCACATCGGCGGGAAGGACGGGATTGTCGGCCTGGGCGACGTCCTCCACGAGATTGCGCGGGTGGACAAGGACCTCGCCACCTACGGCGCGCCGTCTCCAGCCCCCTCGCCGTCGTCCCCGTCTTCGCCCTCAACGCCGTCTTCCTCCGCACCGGTACCTCCGGGCGGCGTGGGCTGCGGCGGGACGGTGGGCAGCGTCGGTGGCAGTCCCGGGAGCGTTGGACCTTCCAGCGCGCGCTCCGACATCCAGTCCATCCTCAATGACCCGTCGCTGAGCCTGGAAGAGAAGATTCAGCTCATCCTCATGAAGATTGCCGAGGGCGAAGACGATGAAATCCTCGCGGTGATGGGGGAGATGGGCACCTCGTCGCAGAAGCTCGCCGAGCTGCGCGCCACGACGAAGGCAGACGACAAGGACGGGCAGAAGCAGCTGGCGAAGCAGCAGCAGAACCAGGAGCTGCTCCAGCAGCGCCTCCAGAAGGCGATGGAGCGGCGGAAGCAGATGTACGACCTGATGTCGAACATGTCGTCCAAGTTCAACGAGATGGCGAAGACGGCCATCGGGAACATGGCGAGGGCGTGAGCCCGTGACCCGAGTCATCAAGAGCAAGGAGCTGCGTCACATGGACCTGCACACCGAATTGAAGTCGAGGTTGAAGGCCTACGCCCGCGGAGAGCTGACGTGGGCCCAGCTGGAGGGGATGAGCTTCGAGCAGGCCCAGGGCATTGCCCAGGTCGGCTGCGACCTCGCCGGCGGCGGTCGTCTCGAAGAAGCGCGCGTCATCTTCGAGGGGCTGGTGGAGGGCAACCCGTTCGACAGCGCCGCCCGCGCGGCGCTGGGCACCGTGTACCAGAAGCTCGGCCGCACTGCGGAGGCGCTGGACGCCTACGACCGGGCGCTCGAAGGGGACGCACACAACCCGGTGGCGCTGGTGAACCGCGGCGAGCTGCGCATCAAGGCGGGCGACCGCGAGGGCTTCGCGGACCTCTTGAGGGCCGTGGAAGCAGACGCCCAGGGGACCACCGCCGCGGGGCGCAGAGCGCAAGGGTTGGTGAAGGCCATCGCGATGGCGGCGATGGAGCAGCAGAAGACGTAGCTGCAGGTTTTGGGGAGCGCCGGGGCGTTGGGGAGCGACCCGGCGCCGGGTTGCCGGCAGGTAGGCAGGGAGGCGTGGTCCGGGGTTGGGGGCCTATCTGCCGGCGCTCGTTTTTCTAGGTGGCAGCCTTAAGTCGCCGGCGTCTTGTGCGGATGTTCGCGCTCGGTGCCGGGCTGGCTGCCGGTGGGATGCTCAGCTTCTTCGCGCTGGGCGTCCGCCACCAGGAGGTCCTTCATCTTCTTGAGGCTCTCCTTGGTCTTGTCCACGAAGGGGCTGGAGGCGCCAATCCGCTCCGCTGCCTCCAACGTGCGCTCGTAGATGTTGATGGCCTTGGTGATGAGGACGCGAATCTTCTTCCGGAGCTCCTGGTGATAGACGTCCGCCTCTTCCGGGTTGAGCTCCTTCGGCGCGGGGGAGGCCACCATGTGGTCGTACAGGTTCTCGTAGAGGGCTCCAATCTGGGAGCCCGCCGCGGTGGCCCAGTAGCCGTTGCCGATGCGGATGGAGCGCAGGTAGTGGCCCTGCGCGGAGAGGAGGAGCTCGGCCTTGTACTCGAGGTCCTTCGCGAGCTGGTCCACGCCCCGCTCCGGGTCCAGCTTCACCGACTCGTAGTGCAGCCGGTAAATCTCCCCGAGGAAGAACTGCGCCTGGGCGGGGAAGTAGTCATCCACCTGGTCCTTCTCCGGCAGCTCCTGCGCCTGAGCCACGGCCTTGCGCAGCGTCGCTTCGGCAATTTCAGTGAGGCCCGCCTCCAGCTGGCAGATGCCCTTCTGCACCTGCGCCTCAATGCGCTTGTTCATCGAGAGGTCCCGCCGTTCGGCGATGACGTTCAGCAGGGCGACCGCGTCCTCAAAGCGCTCCAGGTGGTAGAGGGTCTCCGCCACGCGGAACGCGGCGTCCAGCGCGTCGTCCTTCCCGCGCTGTGCGTCCGCCAGCTCCGAGAAGCGGGTGTAGGCCTCCTGCCATTCGTCCACCTTCTCGTGGGCGAGGCCGGCGTTGTACAGCGCGGCCCGCCGGTGCCGGCTCTGCGGGTGGAAGTCCGCCAGGCGCCCGAAGTAGCGCGCGGCCTGTTTGAAGTCGCCCGCGGCGAACGCGGAGGAGCCTCCGGCGAAGAGCTCCTCGTCGTTGAGCTTCTCCAGCTCCAGGTCGCCGACGATGGTGACCTCTTCGAAGCGCAGCTCGTGCTGCGGCCCGTCTTGCTTCGCCGAACGGAGGAAGCAGCCGGAGGCGCAGACCGCCAGCAACCCAATGCACGTGACCTTCGCGGCTCTCATCGACGCGGTGACCTCTTTCGCCCCTTTGGACGGCCCTTGCAGCGCCAGGGGAGACACCGCGACCCTGCGCGGGGTTCCGAAGGCGAAGACCCCCGAGTCTGCCGCAAGGCCCACACCGCCGTCACGGGAGGGCAGTCGGTTGGCCATCCCCTGGTGTTTTCAGTGCGGCGACTGCTCACCCACGAGGTAGCGGCCGGTGCGCCAGAGGCTGTCCAGGTCGTGAACGTCGAGCTCAAACCGGGGAACGAGCACCAGCGGGGTGGGGTGGCATTGGACCCGCAAGGCCTCAATCCCCTTGGCGTCCTGATCCGCCATCCGCTCCTGCTCATCCAGCGTCAGGGCCATCTTCTCCGCCAGCCCGCCCGGCAGGCGCGCCGCCTCGGCCCGCTGCTTCTGCGTGGGCGGCAGATGCACCCGGTTGACGACGAGCGCGGTGACCCGCATCTCGCTCTGCCGCAGCAGCGTGTGAAACGAGACGACTTCGTCCAGCCGCTCCGCGCCCGGGGTGGCCACCAGAACGAAGGAGGTCTGCTCGGAGCCCAGGAGCTGCTTGACCTGATGCGCGCGTTCGCGGAAGCCCTGGTTCATGCTGCTGATGGCGAGCATGAAGCTGGAGAGCTCCTGCAGGGTCTCCGTCCCGGTGAGCTTGGAGATGGTCTTGGCGACGTAGCTGCCGCCCAGGTTGAACAGCGAGAGGCCGACCTTGCCGGCGGCCAGCGCGGGGGTGAGCAGCCAGCGGGCGGCTTCGTTGTCCAGGAAGTCCAGGATGCGGTTGGGCGCGTCCAGAAAGTCCAGCGCGTGGGAGGTGGGCGGGGTGTCCAGGACGATGAGGCCGTAGTCGCGCATGGAGCGCAGCTGCCACAGCTTCTCCATCGCGATGTATTCCTGGGAGCCGGCCAGGGCGGTGGAGAGCGACTGGTAGAAGCGGTTGCCCAGAATCTTCGCGCGCTTGTCGGGCGGGGCGTGCCGTTCGATGAGCTCGTCCCAGGTCTGCTTCATGTCGAGCATCATCGCGTGCAGCGGCGCCTTGGGCTGCAGGCCCGCCGCGGTGAAGCGCTCCTCGGAGATGCGGGCCTCCGCGTTGCCCAGCTCCGACAGGCCGAGCGAGTTGGCCAGCCTCCGGGCAGGGTCGATGGTGCAGACCAGCGCGCTTCGGCCCTCCACCGCCGCTCGCAGCGCCAGCGTGGCGGCGACGGTCGTCTTGCCCACGCCGCCAGCGCCCACGCACAGGAGGACCCGCCGCTGGGCGAGGGCCTCTTTGAGGGCATCGGCCCCGGGCTGGGACTCGTCCACGGGCAAGGGGACGGTCACAGCGGCTCCCGGACGTGCGCCTGCAGCTGCGCGGCGAGCTGGTCAATGCACGCGCGGTCGAACTCGCGGGCGTACAGGCGGGGGAGCGTCCAGACCGGGCGGCGGGTGCCCTGCTCCAGGCGCTCGCGCGAGTCGACGGAAAGCTGGGCCCGGGCATGGTGACCGCGCGCCAAGGGGAGCAGGGCAGGGCTTTGGGTTTGGAGCTCCTTCACGTCTCCGTCGCTGAAGCGGTCGGCGACGAAGGCGTTGAGCACGACGGCGCCCGGGTGCAGCTCAATCTTGCGGGTCAGCGTGTCGTGGAGGTCCAGGGTTTCGTTGACCGGCATGTCCTCCGGCAGGGAGACCAGCACCGCGGTGGTGACCGCGCGGTCGGTCAGCAGCGCGCGCATCTTCTCCGCTTCCCGGGCCAGCTGCCCGGGCGGCACGGTGTCCAGCAGGACGCGGGGGACGCTGAGGAAGGCGATGGCGTGGCCGGTGGCGGGGGCGTCCAGGATGATGCGTTCAAAGCGGAGGCTGCCGTCCGGCAGGGTCTCCTGCAGGTGGTAGAGGACCTTGCCCAGCATCACCAGCTCTTGCAGCGAGGGGATGAAGCGCAGGAAGTAGCGGACCAGGCGGTTCTCGAAGACCGCACGGTAGATGGTCTGGAACTTCAGAATCATCAGCGCGTACTCGCGCATGGCCTCCGCCGGCCGGATGTCGACGGCCCAGAGGTTCTCCTCCAGCAGGGTTATCTCCGGCCCCGCGGGGCGCTTGCCGAGCAGGAGGCTCACCCGCTCCTGGGTGTTCACCTCGCAGACCAGCGTCCGCTTGCCTTCCCGGGCGGAGAGGGTGGCGAGCGCGGCGGCGACGGTGCTCTTGCCGACACCGCCTTTGCCAGTGACGATGACCAGGCGCTTGTCGAACAGCGAGGGCATTTACGGTGGCGCACCGTAGGGACGGCGCCGACGGGCTGTCAACGCGCGTGACCGGTACGCTTGACACCTCTGGCGTCGGTGTTCACAGTGCGCCGCGCCTCGTTGCGTCAAGGTCAAAAGGTATCTCTTATGCTCAAGAACAACCCGGTCATGAAGAAGCTCGTCGAGACGGGCGAAGAGCGGATCGGAAAAATCGCTCAGCAGCTGCTCTCCAACGAGCGCTTCGTCGCCGCCATCCAGCTCATCGTTTCGCGGACGCTCGCGGCGAAGGGCACGGTGGACAAGAGCATCCGGACGGGGCTGTCGGCGATGAACCTGCCTTCGACCGCGGACCTGGATCTTCTCCGCAGCAAAGTGGATGACCTGGAGCGTATGCTCGCGTCCGTTGAAGGGAAGGTCGACTCACTCGTTGGCAAGAACTAGGCGGCCCCAACCATGAGGTCGATAGCGTTCATCAACGAGAAGGGCGGCACGGGCAAGACGACGCTCGCAGTCAACGTCGCGGCCTACTTCGCTCAACGGAAGAAGCTGAAGGTCCTGCTGGTGGACCTGGACACTCAAGGTCACGCCGGCAAGTCGCTGGGCCTCGACGTACGGGCGCTCAAGCCGAACGTGTTTCACTGGCTCTCTCAGCGGGAGCTGCGGCTGGACCAGGTGGTCCACCCCACAGCCGTCGAAAACCTCCACGTCGTGCCCGCGTACAAGGACATGGCGGACTTCCCGGTCACCGTCTCGGCGGACCCGCGGCGGGCGCACCGGCTGGCGGAGCGGCTTGGCGCAGCAGAGGCCGCCGGCTACGACGTGGTGATGTTCGACTCGCCCCCGTCGATGGGGCTCACCACCTTCAACATCCTTGTCGCGGCCAACGAGGTGGTCATCCCGGTGGCGATGACCTACCTGTCGTTGGATGGCTGCGCAGAGGTGGTGGAGACGGTGCGCCGGATTGGCGAGGAGTACCACCGCCCCAACCTCCGCGTGTCGCTGGTGGTGCCCACGCTCTACCGGAAGACCGCCCTGGCGGATGAGATTCGCAAGAAGCTGGGCGCGTACTTCCCGGATGTGTTGGCGAAGACCGCGCTGGGCTTCAACGTGAAGATTGACGAAGCCCAGAGCCACGGGAAGACCATCTGGGAGTACTCGCCCTGGAGCAAGGGCGCCCAGATGCTGGAGCAGATTGCCGAGGAGGTCTTCCGCGCGGGCGAGGTCCGCGAGAAGGCGCCGGCACGCAGTAGCCGCAGCGCCGCTGCGGCTAACACCAGCAACGGCGTGCCGCTTGCGCCCGCGCGCGGCGCGACGGTGAGCAGCTCAGCGCAATAAACGGCGGCCTTCAGCGGAACCACTCTTCTCAGTCGGGCGCGTCCCCCGCTCGCCTCGAGGAGACCGTCCCTGGCCGGCCATTTCGTCGGAGGAACAGCTGTTCTCAGTCAGGCGCCACCCCCGCTCGCCTCGAGGGGAAACCGGCCCTGGCCGGCCATTTCGTCGGAGGAACCGCTGTTCTCGCGCCGTCAGGCGCCATCCCCGCTCGCCTCGAGGAGGAGACCGGCCCTGGCCGGCCATTTCGTCGGAGGAACAGCTCTTCTCAGTCGGGCGGCTCCCCCGCTCGCCTCGAGCGTTGCGCCGTCAGGCGCATAGTCGAGAGGTGGTGCAAGCCCACGCACGGCACTTAGCCGATCTGTTTCGAGCGGAGCGGAGCGGCCCATGAGCCAAGCTTCGGGAGCACTGCCGACGTCTTCCATGAAGAGGTCGCCTCGTGTCAAGCAGAGGCCCCTCCGGAGCATTGCCCTGACGTCCGGTGCATCCGAGAACTCGTTCCGCCACGCTTCCATTCGCACTTGGTGGATGCCGCCGTTGCGGCTCCGTGCACATTGGGCTCCGTCCTGCTCGGGTGCTGCTATCTCGACTTCGAGCTTGTCTGCGCTCTAGACGTCTCTCGCAGTCACCCGGGCAAGGCGGTTCGTGGTTCTCGGTTGCCCGGGCGCCACGGCGACGCCTCGGAGCGGTTGTCTGCCTTCTTTCCTTCCCTTCAATCGTCTGTCGCTTCAGGCGACAGCAGTATTTCCGGTTTTGCCTGACAGCACGTTCTGACGCCCGCTCCTGCGAGCGGGAGTTGCCCGCGCAAGCGCATACCTGCCCAGCGCCTCGCGGCGAGGATGCAGTCCAGGGTCGCGTAGCGACTTGCGAAGCCCTGGACGGCACCGCAGACGCGAGGCAGCTCGGGTTCTGCAATCCCGTCCCATCTTCGCGGAGTCCACACCTGGCTATCCCGCCCGTTTCTTCGCCTGGCGTAGCGGCTCGTACACCTCCCCCGTCACCCACAGTCGATGCATCAGCACCGCCAGCTTGCGCGCCACCGCCACCTTCGCCCGCTTGCGTGCGTTCCTTCCTCCCCTCTCGGCGAGTTTCAGTCCCCACCTCCGTAAATCGCTGTCTGCTCGACAGCGACCCAGGATGTAGTTCGAGCACTGCACCAGCAGTCGTCTGAGCAGTGGGTCGCCCGCCTTGGTGATTCGCAGCTGGGGGTCGGAGTTGCCGGATTCCTTCTTCCTGGAGCGCAAGCCCACGAACGCCCCGACTGAACGGCTCTTCTTGAACCGACGCTTGTCCTCGAGGGTAAGCAGGAAGACAAGCGCCGTTAGGTGGCCGACGCCTGTCGGCTGCGAGATGGCTTCCACCTCGGGATACTTCTTCGCCAGCTCGACTATCGTCTTGTCCGCCGCGCGGATCGACTCCTCGACCGCCTCCAGCGTGTCGAACAACGGCTCCAATGCCGGCTTGAGCTCCTCGGGCACCGATGCACGGGCGTTGCGGTAGAAGGATTCCGCCGTGCACTTCGGAAGCCGGCTTCCCATCGACTTCACCATCCCTCGGCAAGTGCTGATCAACCGAGTCCTCGTCTGTACAAGCGCGTCCCGCGCCTTCGGCACGGATAGATCCGCTTGCGCCTCCATCCCCCGATGTCGCACCGGCGCCAACAGCTTGATGTCGACCCGCCCCAGTCGAGCCAGGAGCTCGGCGTCGTTGTCGTCGCTCTTCGAGTCGTTCTGAGAGATCAGCTTCACCCGACGCGGGTTGCTGACGACAACCTCGTGCTCCATCTCCTTGAGCAGGGTGGAGACCCATCTCGAGTGCGTACCGGCCTCCATCACCACCCGGACCTTCGGCCGACGGAACCATCTCTCGAATTCCTCCCGCACTGTGCGGATCGGCTTGCACCTCTCCCGTCGCCCGTCGGGGTGGATGATGCACAGAGCCGTCGTGGTGTCGCCTAGATCGCATCCAACAGTCGTCGTGATAGGACTCGTCATGGTCGCCTTCTCCTTGCACCTTGAGTGCGCTCAACCGGCTTTTTAGCCGGTTGGAGGAGGCGACCTCTTCATCCCATCTCGACTATGCGCCTGACGGCGCAACGCTCGACGCGAACGGGGGCAACCCCGCGATGTTGCGGGGCCCTGGTGAGCTGTTCTCTGGGAGCGTTGCGCCGTCAGTCGAGAGGTGGCGCAAACCCACGCACGACACTCTGCCGGTTTGTTTCGAGCAAAACGAAGCGGCCCATGAGCCACGTTTCGGAAGCACTGCCGACGTCTCGACTATGCGCCTGACGGCGCAACGCTCGACGCGAACGGCGGCGCTCAGGGCTACTTCTTCTTCTCGAGGTCGTCGATCTTCTGCTCGAGCTGCTCCAGCCGCTGCAGCAGGGTCTGCATGTCGCGGCCGAGGGCGGGCAGGTTGCCGGTCACGTTC
The DNA here is from genome assembly GCA_044230055.1 of Myxococcaceae bacterium. GTDB lineage: Bacteria > Myxococcota > Myxococcia > Myxococcales > Myxococcaceae > JBGART01. The sequence goes on from JBGART010000004.1 coordinate 248,833, forward strand.
TCGAGCACCAGCTTGACGCGTTCGTCAATCCGCCGCTGCCAGTCTTCCAGCACGCGCTGGGAGGCCTTGAGGAACTCGGGGGAGGTGCTGGAGGCGGGGGCGGACGCGTCCGGTGCGGGGGCGACGGGGGGGCCGCCTTCCCTGCCGAGGAGCTTGTCGATGGTGGACTCGGCGCCCTCGCGGATGGAGGCGACGCGGGGGCTGACTTCCTTCTGGATGAAGCCGGAGATGGACTCGCCCGGGTGGCGGATGATCTCCCGCAGCACCGTCAAGGGCATCCGGTTCTTCTTCTTCTCTTCCTCGAAGATGATCTGCGCCAGCGTCACCGAGGTGAGGTCGTCCTTGGACCGGTTGTCGACGATCTTCACCTCAACGCCCTGCTTCACCATCTCGGCGATTTCATCCAGCGTGACGTACCGGCTCTCTACGGTGTCGTAGAGCTTGCGGTTCGTGTAGCGCTTGATGACCTTCGGGTCTTTCCCGTCGCTGGTCACCGGAGTTGTGGGGTCGAGCTCGCTCATGAATGGCTCCGACAACAGTGTACCCGAGGCATGACGCGACGCGCGAAGTGTCTGATATCAGAGGGGGTGTGGGCGGGCAAGCGCCTGTTGCGCCATCGCTGCGCAAACAGGCCTTCCCTATACTTGGCCATCCAAAGGCCATGATCGTCAAGTGCGACAAGTGTCAGACGCGCTTCAAGATCCCTGACGAGAAGGTCACGGAGAAGGGCGTCAAGGTCCGCTGCACGAAGTGTCAGAACACCTTCCGCGTGAAGAAGGGCGGCGCGGACGCTCCTGCAGCGGAGGCGCCCAAGCGGGACGCCGCTCCCGCGGAGCCGCCAGACCCCTTCGCGCAGTTCGGCAGCCTGGACGACAAGCCGCGCGCGCCCGCGCCCATCCCTGAAGCGCCTCGCCCCGCCACGCCGCGCTTCGCCGGCGCGCAGGTGGATGTGCTGGGCCTTGTCGCGCGCACGCCCGAGGAACCGGACCCCGCCGCCTTCCTCTTCGACGCGCCCCCACGCCCCGCTGCGCCCGCTGCCCCCATCGAAGCCGTCCCTACCCGGCCAGACCGGCGGGTGGCGGCGAAGGCGGCGTCCGCGCCGGCCAGAGCCCAGACCAGCCCGCCTCGCGCCGCGCCGGTGAAGGCGCCGCCTCCGCCGGGGTTGCTCGCGGATGTCCCGCCGCTGGACGAAGGCCGGGCAAGCACGGCGTGGATAGGGACGAACGGGTTGGAGGAGGCGGCGCCGCCCACGCGCGAGGTGCTCCAGATGCCGTCGGAGCCGGACCGCGCGATGTTCGACATGCCCGCGCCGCCGCCGCCGCCCGCAGCCGCCCCGCGCCCGCTGGGGGACGGGCCACCGCCGGCGACGCTCGGGCGCATCAAGCTCGTCCAGCAGCCGGCGGGGCACAGCGGCAGCCATCCGGTCCAGAACGCCGCCGCGGTGGAGGAGCCGGGCGAGGCAGCCCCGCCGCGCTCCCACGCGCGCGGCCTGGTCCTCAACCTGGGCTTCGCGGCCGCGCTGCTCCTCGCGCTGGTCACCATCTGCGCCGTGTACTTGAACGAGGGGAAGCTGGACCTCGCCAACTTCTCGCCGGGGCAGCTCAAGACGCTCCTCTCCCGTTCGCCAGAAGTGGTGACGCTGGACATCTCCAACGGGCTCTACGACACGCGCGCCGGCCGCGCGGTGTTCTTCGTGCGCGGCGAAGTGGAGAACCGCGGGGCGCGCGGGCGCAAGGTGAAGGTGCGGGCGGAGATTCTGGACGGGGAGCTTTTGGTGCGCGCCGCGGAGGGCTGGGCCGGGGCGCCGCCCAACCCGGAGGACCTCTATTCGCTGGGGAGCAAGGAGGAGCTGGAGAAGATGAACGAGCGCCTGGAGAAGAAGGCGCAGGACGTGGCCTCCAAGGGCCGCGCCCCGTTCGTCATCGCGTTCCACGAGTACCCGCCCGCGCTGTCTGGCCTGCGCCTCAAGGTCACGGTGGTGGACGGCGCGACGCGGACCACCGCCGCGAGATAAGGGCGGCCGCCCCATGCCGACGCGCGCCCAGGCGCAGGAGCTCGCGCGCAGGCTGCACAGCCTCAGTGGCGGGACGGATGTGCTGCGCAAGGCAGCCGCGAGAGAGCTGGCCCGGTTGGACCCCATCGACGCCACGGAGCTCATCCATGAGCTCATCTCCCTGGCGCGCACCGGCTTCGAGCCCGCGTCCTGCGTGCTGGGGTACTTCGTCGCCGCGCTCGGGCTGGAGGCGTCGCAGATTCCGCACGCGGCGTCCCTGCGGCGGCTGGCGCAGATTCAAGACCTCGACGAGGTGGCGGCGCTCTTCCCGCAGGGCCCGCCGCTGCAGGCGCTGGATGCCGCCGCCGCCGCCAAGGCCGACGCGCGGACGTTTAGCGAGGGCCTGGGTTACCTGACGCAGAAGGCCCGCGCCACCCGCAACCCGGATGAGCTCTCCCGCCTGGCCACCGCGTCGGACGCGTCCGTCGTCCGCAACGTGCTGCTCAACCCGCGCCTCACCGAGGAGCTGGTGGTGCGCATCGCCGCGCGCCGCCCAGCCCGGCCGGAGCCGTTGATTGAAATCTGGCGCTCGCCGCGCTGGTCCGTGCGCCACGCCGTGCGCCGCGCGCTGGTGTTCAACCCGTACTGCCCACCAGAGGTCGCCGCGAAAATCATCCCGCTCCTGAACACCACGGACCTCCAGGAGCTGATCCACGACAACACCGCCCACCCGGAGCTGCGCGAGCAGGCGCGGCGGCTGCTCCACCCGGAGAAGTGAGGGCTAGCCCTGCTTCTTCTCGTCGATGACCGTCGCGTCCTCGATGTCGGTGGGGCGGGGGAGGCGGCCGGAGCGCTTCACGTCGACGAAGTCCTGCCCCTTCGACGCCTTCTTGAACGAGTAGATGAACTTGCCCAGCGCGTTGCCGAGCGCGCCCATCCGCGACGCAGAGAAGATGACCACCAGCACGAAGGCCAGAACGAAGAGCTCTCCGTAGCCGCAGGACATGGTGGGACGATGCTTCAACGGGCCCTCTGGCGCAAGGCTGAGCGCGCCCCACGGCGTCGTTCGCTTGACAGCCCCGCCGGGGTGCGGGACTTGGTCGCGATGCTGATTCTGGCCCACCGGGGCGCGAGCGCTGATGCGCCGGAGAACACCCTGCCGGCCTTCCTCGAGGCGGCGCGGCAGGGGGCGGACGGCATCGAGCTCGACGCGATGGCCTGCGGCTCCGGCGAGGTGGTGGTCTGCCACGACGAGTCGCTTCTCCGGCTGGCGGGGCTCAACTGGGAGGTGGTGCGCACGCCCCTCTGGAAGCTCCGGCGGGCGGACGTCGGGCGGCAGCTGGGCTACGCCTCCGCCGGCGTGCCGCTGCTGGAAGAGGTCATCGCCGCGCTGCCTTCGCACTTCGTCTTGAACCTCGAGCTCAAGTGCGAGACCGCCGACGACTTCGGCCTCTGCGCCGGCGTGGTGGAGGTCATCCGTCGCCTGGGCGTGGTGGAGCGCACGGTCATCTCCAGCTTCAACCCGCTGTGCCTCTGGCGGGTGGGGGCACTGGAGCCGGGCGTACGCCGCGGGCTGCTCATTGACCCCGACAAGTCTTTCTTCCTGCAGAACGCGCTGGTGGCGCCGCTGGTCTGCACGCACTCGGTGCACGCCTACCACCGGCAGATTACGCCGGCGCGGGTGGCGGCCTGGCGCGCGCGCGGATGGGAGGTGGCGGCCTGGACGGTGGATGAGCCCGCGGACGCGCAGGCGCTGCGAGAGCTGGGCGTCCGCTACTGCATCACCAACCGGCCCGGAGCGCTGAAGGCTGCCTTGAAGCGCTAGAAGTCCAACCCCACGCCGAAGTTGATGGCGAGGATGCTGGGGCCTTCGAACCCGCCGGCGGTGTCCGGGATGGTGTAGGAGAACTCCGCCATCAGCTGCATCACGCCGCCGATGAAGCGCAGGCCGCCGTAGAAGCGGTTGTTGCGGTTGGCGAAGAAGCCGACGGCGTCAAACGGGCCGGCCTCCTTGCTGTCCAGCTGCGCGGTGGAGCTGGAGGTGGCGGCCTGCTGCGTCCTGCCCGGGTTGAAGTCCACGGTGGCGGAGCTGGCGCCCACGAAGAGGAGGTTCCAGCCGACATACGGGGTGAAGGTGATCATCCCGCCGATGGCGAACTGCTTGCCCACGCCCAGGTCCACGCCGCCGGTGGTGAGCTCAAAGTCGCGGCCGTTGACCAGCCGGGTGACGGAGGCGCGCACGCCCACGTCCGGCAAATAGGTGAAGCCCTCGTTGAGCGCCCACTTGAGCTCGCCGGTAACGGCGACCATCCGGCTCTTCTCCACCCAGGAGATGCGGGAGCCGAGCTCGAAGGAGAAGGGGAGGCCCTTGCGGACGTGCACGGACGGCAGAAGCAGCGGCGTGGTGAAGTCCTTCTGGGTGGGGAACATGAAGCACTCGGCGCGCGCCGCCTGGCAGGGGCCGCCGCCCGGCTCCTGGGTGGCCAGGGAGACGATGGAGACTTCCGCCGCGACGGAGAAGCCGGCGTGCCCCAGGGTCTCCGGCGGCATGAGGTTGGCCGAGCTGAGCGCCACCCCCAACCCGCGCGTGAAGGCCCGGAAGTTGGGGTTGCCGGCGGTGGGGTTCCCGCTGGCGTCGATGGGGTTCCCCAGCTTGTAGAGCTGGATGTCGTTGGGGTCCGCCAGCGCGGCCGCCGAGCAGCTCACAACCGCAACCGCAATGGCCTGCAGGCTCCGCATCCTCGAAGTCCCTCCTCGCCGGCAACGGGCGGGACGGTAGCGTGGGGCGGACCCAACCTCAATTATTGCGGCGCGCAGCGCCTTCGCTTTACGGCACGTCGGCCGGCGGCTTGGGGGCTGACTTCTGCGCCATGGCAGGCGGGCGTCGGCGGACGACCAGGGTCTTCCTGCTGGCGAAGTCCTGGCTCTCGCGCGCCACCACCAGCACCGTGTTGTTGCCCTCCTTGAGCGCGAAGTCGGTGCTGAACTTGATGCGCCCGTTCTCCGCCTCCTCCTTGCCCGCGCTCTTGAAGAACACCTTCTGGTCGTTCACCAGCACGTACATGTCGAGCAGGCTGCGCGGGTTGGTAACCGTCCCGGAGAGCGCGAAGCGGTCCCCATCCACCACGATGCCGCCCTGCGCGGGGTCCGAGCTCAAGGTGATTTGCGGCGGTTCACGGAAGGCCAGCACCTCCATGTCCTTCGCGGTGGAGAGCTTGCCGGTCCGCTGTTCACGGCCGTCGGCGGCGCGGACGAAGGCGAACCGGCCCTTGTCCAGCTCCACTTTGTAGGCCTCGCCCACCTTGCCGAGCTCCGTGAAGACGCCGCCCTTGGGCAGCCGGGCAATCTCCTTGCCGGCCGGCGCGTTCAGCAGCGCCGCCTTGTCAGCCACTTTGATGAAGCCCTTGCGCGCCTCCACCTGGGGGCCCTCGTCGGTGACCGGAATCTGCAGCTTCTCGGTGGAGAACTCCTCCAGCGGCTCATCCACGATGGCCAGCTTGAGCGGGAAGGTCTCACCCCGGTACGCCTTCTTCACCTCCAGCTGGAAGCGCGCCGTCTTGGACTCGCCGGGCGACAGGTCCCCCAGCTTGAAGCGGCCCTTCTCGATGAAGATGTTCTGGTCCGCCGCATTTTTAATCTGCGCGAACGAGTCCAGCGCCTTGCCCGCGCCGGTGTTCTTCACGTCGATGACCAGCTCCACCTCTTCGCCGCGCTGCACCTGACCGTCGCCGTTGCAGTGGCTGCAGTTGTCGATGACTTGCCAGCTGTAGGCGAAGACCGGGCGAGGCAGCTCCACGAAGTTCAGCTCCGTGGTGAGGGTCTCCGGGAGGGGCCCGTTGTCGTCGAAGAACTTCACGGTGACTTCGTCCCGGCGGCTGGTCATGTCCTTGGGCAGCTTGACCGGGACCTTCCAGGAGCGCTTTTCGCCCGGCTTGAGCGTGCCGAAGACGAACTCGCGGTGGTCCAGGAAGAGGTTGTCGGACTCGGTCCAGGCGTGGACGCGCTTGAGGGGCTCGGCGCCCTTGTTCTCCACAATGAGCTCCAGGTCCACCGCCTCGCCCGCCTCGATGCGGCGGTCGGCCGTCGGCTTGAGCGCGGTGGCCAGCTGGACGTTCTTCGGCGTCTCGCCCGGGGTCCACTCCACGCCGAGCGCGGCGATTGCGTTGTCTATCCGCTCTTCCTCCTCGTGCCGCTTCTGGGCGACGAAGGCCTTGCCGGTCTTCAGCATGGCCGCGCGCTCCACCTGCGGCGCCTTGAGGACGTAGTCGCGGGCGAACGTCACCTCGAAGTCTTCCTTGATCTCATCCTGGGACTCCGCGTCCAGCTGGTCGTCCAGGTCCTCGTCGGTGCCCGCGGCGTCGGTGTCCTTGAGCAGGTCCTTGCCGGCCGGCTTGCCGCCCTTGTCGTTCTTGGAAAGCTTGGGCGTCTTGCCCTCTTCCTCCAGCTGCTGCCGCGCGGAGGCGTCCTTCTGCTTGGGGTCCTCCTTGAGATACTTGAGCGACTCCACCGGCTTCTCGCGCCCGAGCACCTCTTCGCGCTTCTTCGCCGCGACCGAGGAGCTGGGGTTGCCGAAGTGGTGGTCCAGGTCCGCCTCGCCGATGGACTTGCGCGGCGCGAAGACGTCCAGCCGTTCCTTCGTCACGCGGGTGGGGATGAGCTGGATGTCCGGGACGATGCCCACCTCCTGGATGGAGACGTCACCGGGGGTGAGGTACTTGGCGATGGTGAGCTTGAGCGCGCTCTCGTCCGGGTGGTCATAGAGCACCTGCACGGAGCCCTTGCCGAAGGTCTGCCGGCCGATGATGACCGCGCGGTTCAAGTTCTTGAGCGCGCCGGCCACAATCTCCGAAGCGGAAGCGCTGCCCGCGTTCACCAGCACCGCCAACGGGTAGCGGTCGTCGAAGTCCTCCGCGTGCGCCTTCTTCTCCTCGCGCAGCTTGTCGGAGAGGCCCACCGTCGCGACGATGGTGCCCTGGGAGACGAAGAGGTCCGACACCTGGATGGCCTGCTCCAAAAGGCCGCCGGGGTTGCCGCGCAGGTCCAGGACAATGCCCTTCAACCCGCCGGTGGGCTCGGCCTCCTTCTGCAACTGCATCAGCGCGCCCTGCAGATCTCGCGTGGTGTTGCCCTGGAAGTTCTTGAGCCGGACGTAGGCCACGTTCTGCGCCAGCATCTTTGCCTGCACGGATTCGATGCTGATGGTGGCGCGGGTGAGGGTCATCACCTGCGGCTTCTCCCAGCTCTTGCGGTCCACCAGGATGGTCACCTTCGAGTCCACCGCTCCGCGCAGCTTGGAGACGGCCTCGTTGAGGTCCATGTTGACAGTGGACTCTTCGCCAATCCGGCGAATCTGATCGTCCTTCTTGATGCCGGCGCGATAGGCGGGCGTCTTCGGCAGCACCTTCACGACGGTGAGGTTGCCTTCCTTCATCTGGATGACGAACCCCAGGCCGCCGAACTCGCCCTTGGTCGTGAGCTTCATCTCCTTGTACATCTCAGGACGGAGCAGGACGGAGTGGGGATCCAGCGTCTGCAGCATGCCGTTGATCGCCGCGTACTCGACGTCCCGGGTGTCCTCCATCGGCCGCATGTTCCGCGCGATGTAGTCGAACACGTCCTTCATCGCGTAGTTCATCTTCCAGAGGGAGTCGACGCGGCTGATGTCGAACTCCTTGAGCTTCCCGTTGACGTTCAGCTTGAGGGTGCCGGTCTCCGCCGAGCCCTCCACCATCACGTCCGGGACCGCCTTCTCCACGTACTCCAGCGCGGAGATCATCATCTCCTTCGGCTTCACGCGCTTGGGGTCGACGTAGTTCTCTTTGATGTTCAGCGTGACTTTGTTGAAGAGCCACGGTGAGGAGAGGCTGTGCGGCGGCTTCTCGAACGTCCGCGGCACCTCCTGCTCGGCCCACAGCCGCCCACCAGGACCGGCGAGGGCGTCGTTGAGCGTGGAGGAGCCCGGGGCGCGGTCGCGCCCGACGAAGGCCCAGGCGCCCAGCAGGATCAAGATCGCGGCGACGCGACGGAGGATTCGCGGCATGAGAGTTCTACCTTGGACGAGGTCGGTGAGGCCGCACCGGCGGGACGTGGACTTCAGTTCGGGTCGCTTGGAAGCTCGCCAGGCCGCCGTAAGACCGTACGGCGATGATGCTAATCACGCTGGATAAGCGCTTCAAGCGATTGGCCTTTCAAGCATGGACGCCGCGGCGCGCAAGGGCGTTCCGCTTAGGCCACGTCAACCCGCCGGCCCTGCGCACATTTCCTTCGTGCTGCAGATGGACCCGGCGCCGTCAAGGGCCCGGACGGCCTACAGGCAAGGTGCCGGACTGGACGAGTCCTCTATAAAGGAGGGTCCCTCCCACGTTCGCCATTGGGACGAAGAAGCAATTCAGCAGCGGGATCCACAGGATGACGTAGACCGCCGCCCCGAAGCCGAGCGCCAGCAGGGGGCGCTGCCAGAGGACGGCCCGGACCTTCGCGAACGGGAGGTAGTGCCTGGCCATCGGCGCCGCCAGGTACTCCGCGCCCATCCAGACCGCCGTCCACAAGGACCCCAGCACGGTCCACAGCAGGCTGCCCGCACCGGGGATGAAGTGCAGCAAGAGCAGGAGTGCGTGTCCGGCGAGCAGCACGCAGATGCGCGCCAGCGTGTGACCCAAGGAGAACGCGGTGGATTTGATGAGCCCGCCCACGGAGAACGGCGGCGCGGTGAAGTCCCCGCAGGCCTCCTCTGCCGCTTCGGAGATGGGGTCCTGCAACGGGGCCAGCGCCAGCAGCGGCAGCGTGTTCGCGCCCACCACCACCAGGATGACGAAGGCCAGCGCGGTGACGACGTACCAGAGCGCCGCGCCGTACCAGCTGGCTGGCTTGGCCCAGAGCCAGCTCACCAGGTCATCCGTGTAGCCGAAGGCCAGCGAGAGCACCGCGCCCAGCGCCACCAACGTCACCGCACCTGACAGCAGCGCCAGCCAGCGCAGCTTGGGTTGAGAGGAGATGAGCCGCGCGCCGCGGAAGGGCAGGCGCAGGCCGCGCCAGAAGTCTCCGGCCGTGCCCTTGGGAGGCAGGGCGGGGATCCACACTTCGCGGGGGGGCGTGCTCGCGGCGGGCGTGCGCGGCGGGCTCATGGAAAGTCACGCTCGCAAATCGAGCAGGGCGGGTCAACGACCGCTATAAAGGTTCGCCCATGTCGTTGGACCTCGAGCAGAGCGCGGCGCCCCTCACGCGGGTGGATGAGCTGGTCAGTTTCTTCCGCCAGGCGGAGCGCCCCGCGGCCGGGCACCAGGTGGGCCTGGAGCACGAGAAGCTCCTCTATTTCTCCGGCACCGCGCGCCCGGTTCCTTATGAGGGTCCCAACGGGATTGAAGCGCTCCTCGCGGCGCTGGCCAAGCAGGGCCAGCAGCCTTTCCGCGAAGCCCCGTCCTCGCCGGTCATCGCCCTCACCCGCGGCCGGGCCACCGTCTCATTGGAGCCCGGCGGTCAGCTGGAGCTCTCCGGCACGCCATTCAAGACCGCGCGGGAAGCGCACGCGGAAAACCTCCGGCACCTGGCCGAGGTCCGCGCCGCCGCGCAGCCGCTGGGGCTCACCGCGGTGGCGTTGGGCTACCGGCCGTACGCGCGGCTCCAGGACATGCCCTGGATGCCCAAGACGCGCTACCGCGTGATGCGGGAGTCCTTGCCGGAGCGCGGCCGGCTGGCGCTCAACATGATGCTGATGACGGCGACGGGCCAGGTGTCGCTCGACTGGGCCGACGAGGCCGACTGCGTGGCCAAGGTCACCCTGACCGCGCGGGTGGCGCCCCTGATGGTGGCCCTCTTCGCCAACAGCCCGCTCCTCGAGGGCCAGCCCAGCGGCTACCTGAGCTACCGCAGCCGCGTCTGGGATGAGGTGGACCCCACCCGCTGCGGCTACCTCCCGGCCTTCTTCGACGGCTCCTTCTCCTACCGCGCCTACGTCGAGTGGGCGCTGAACGCGCCGCTGCTCTTCCTGCGCCGGGACGGGCAATACCTTCGGCCGAAGCTCACCTTCCGGGAGCTCCTGGACAAGGGCTACGAGGGCCGGCCCGCGCTGTCCTCGGACTGGGTGGACCACCTCTCCACGCTCTTCCCCGACGTGCGGCTCAAGAAGGTGATGGAGGTGCGCGGCGCCGATTGCGTCAACCCGGCGATGACCGGCGGTCTGGCCGCCCTCTGGCGCGGGCTGCTCTACGACGCCACCGCGCGCGACGAAGCGTCGCGGCTCTTGCCGGCGCTGCGCCACGCAGAACACCTCGCCTTCCACGACACCGCGCGGAAGGAAGGCCTCAAGGGCAACCTGCGCGGTACGTCGTTGGCGGCGCTCACGTCGCAGCTGCTCGGCATCGCCCGCCGTGGGCTCGGCCGCCTGGACCCGGAGGACGCCGCGCTGCTCTCGCCCCTGGACGAGGTGGCCGCCTCTGGCAGCTCTCCCGCGGAGCAGGTGCTGGCGGTGCATGAGCAGCTGAAGGACCCGGCGAAGGTGCTGGCCGCCTTCGCGCTCTGACGGCGTCGACAAATTTCAGGAATTGTCGACACCTTGTTGTGACAGGCGCTCAGAAGTCTGAGGGCGATCCACGGATTTATTGCTGTCAGGTTTATTCGCCTGCCTGGTTCAGGCGCTGAAGGCCTCATTTTCAACGCCTCGGCCCTGGCTCGGCGTTCGCATCCGCCGGCCCCGCGAATTTCATTCACGGGGTCATCATGAAGGCGTGGAGCTGGGCAGCGCTGTCCGTCGGAGTCCTCTTGCTGGGGTGCGGGCAGAGCAACCCGCCCGCCAAGTGCGGCCCGGCCAACTGCGCCGGGTGCTGTGACACCGCCGGCGTCTGCCAGGGGGGCGCGTCTTCGTCTTCGCAAGCAGCGTGCGGCCATGGGGGCGCCGCCTGCGTGGCGTGCACCGCGGACCAGCAGTGCACCGCCCAGGGCGAATGCAAGGCGATGACGGCCTCCTGCGGGCCCGCAAGCTGTACGGGCTGTTGCACCGCCTCAGGCGCCTGCCAGACGGGAGAGACGAAGCTGGCGTGCGGCGGGGGCGGGGGCGCCTGCTCTACCTGTGCTTCGGACCAGGAGTGCGTGAACCGCGCGTGCGTGAAGCCCAGCTGCTCAGGCTGCGTGAGCCCTCAAGGCGTTTGCGTGACGGGGACGCAGGACGGCGCCTGCGGCGCGGCGGGCGGGGCCTGTTCGGTCTGCGCGGCGGGGACCGTCTGCGTGGCGGGCAAGTGCCAGGCCACTGCCTGCACCGGCTGCACGCCGCGGGATGGCGGCTGTGTAGAGGGGACCAACGCTTCAGCCTGCGGCGCGGGGGGCGTGGCCTGCACCGCCTGCGCGGGGTTGCAGCGCTGCGAAAGCGGCAGCTGCGTGGCACGGGACGGCGGCAGCTGCGTCGCCGAAAGTCAGGCTTGTGCCTTCACCAGCGACTGCTGCGCCGGCGGCTGCAACGTCCGGGCGGGCCGCTGCGAAACGCCCATCTCCGCGTGCCTGCCGAACGGGACCACCTGCGGCGGAGCGCAGCCGGATTGCTGCAGCCTTCATTGCGATCCCGCGGGCAAGTGCGCGGACCTCCCGTGCCGCGCGGCCGGCGCCGCCTGTTCCGACCCGGGGACCAGCTCCGCGGAGTGCTGCTCTCTTGCGTGCGGACAGGATGGGACGTGCGTGAAACCGGCCTGCGTACCGCAGGGCGGCGGCTGCGGCTTCGCCAATGACTGCTGCAGTGGCCAGTGCGTCTTCGGCATCTGTGAGAACCAATGCCTGGGCAATGGCAGCCCGTGCATGAAAGACACGGAGTGCTGCAGCTTCTTCTGCAACTCGCTCACGGGGACCTGCGAGTTCCCGCTCGTCCCAGATGCAGGGGTCTGCTTGGCGGACGGCACGCTCTGCGCCGCGTCGTTCGAGTGCTGCAGCGGCATGTGCACCAACGCGGTGTGCACCTCGCCTCCCATCACGGATGCCGGCGGCCCCTGCTTCCCCCCGGGCTCGCCCTGCATCGGCCCTGCAGACTGCTGCTCCAGGCAGTGCGGCGTGAACGGCTGCTTCTAGTGCTCCGCCCAGACCGAATTGATTCCACCTGCAACCCCGTCGCGTCGAGCGTAGCGCCGCGCAGCGGCGCGTAGTCGAGACGGCGGCACTGCCGATGTAGGGCACAGCGCCGTCCCGGCTGTCGGCGCGATCCGAGGGCGCGAGGAGGGCGTGCGTGGGCCCTGCCACGTCTCGACTGCGCGCCGCTGCGCGGCGCTACGCTCGACGCGAACGGGAGACGACGCTGTGCTCAATGTGCTGCAGGCGAAGCACTAGACGCTGCTCACCGCGACTGGGCCTGCACGCGGGCCTGCGTGGTGAGGCTTATCCACTCGCGCAAGGTCTCTCCGCGCAGGGCGAAGGGCTTGGCCTCCACGCGGTACTGGGTGCCCACCTTCTGGCAGCGGGTGATTTTCGCCCAGACCTCCAAGCCCAGCTCGTCGTGGTCCAGCTGGAGGTGGACCAGGTGGTTGACCGGCAGCGCCTGCTCGCCGAGCATCGCGAAGCCGTTGGAGCTCACCGCCACCGCGCGGAACGTGTAGTCGGACTCGTTGCCGAACGGCGCCACCTGGAAGTCCACATCGAAGGTGTCGCCCAGAGTGGACTCGCCCTCGGCCACCTTGGAGGCGGGGGTGGCCTTCTTGCCGTCGGAGGGCTCTTCCAGCGAGTCGATGACCGCGGGGAGGTCCGGGATGATGCGCGCCAGCTCCTCGCGCTCGGCGGCGCTCAGGTGGGGGACCTTGGCCAGGTCCTCCGCGCTCACGTGCATGTTCTTGGCGAGCAGCTCAATCACCACGTCGGCCGCCATGGCCAGCTCCACGAACGGGCGCGCGGTGTCCACCTCTTCGATGGGGTGGTGGTGCATCCGGATGGCGGTGCAGATGGAGTCCGGGAGGTTCCACTTGAGGGCAAGCTTCTCGCCCACGTCGCGGTGGTCCTTCTCAATGACGTCGTTCCAGTACTGCGTCGGCTTGGCGGCGATGGCGGGGTGGCTCTGGAGGATGCGCTCCAGCGTGCCGATGATGATGATTTTTCCGAAGTCGTGGAGCAGCCCGCACAGGAACGCCTCGTCCGCCGGCAGCCCGCGCTTGGGCGCGAGCGTGCGGACCAGCATGGCGCTCATCAGGGAGTCCTTCCACACCGTGCGCCGCAGCGACGCCAGGCTCCCCGGCGCCTGCGCGTCCGCGCCCAGCGCCGCGGCGAGCGCCACGCGGGTCAGCTCCTCCGCGCCGATGCGCGCGATGGCGGCGGCCAGCGTGGTCACCCGCGTGCGCCCGTAGAAGGCGGAGTTCGCGCAGCGCATCACCGTCGCCGCCAGCGCCTGGTCCGAGGAGAGGATGCGGGTCAGCTCGTCGGTGCTGAACTTGTCCTCCTTCACGGTCTTCAGCAGCCGGATGGCCACCGCGGGGTAGGGCGGGATGGACAGCCCGTCCTTCTCGATGACCTCCGCCAGGGCGTCCTCCAAGTCCAGCCGCGCTGCCTCCACCACCACGGCGGCATTCATCGACTCCAGTGGCTGCGTTTCAACGGTCATGGGTTCTCTCTTTTGGACGAAAGGGGGTTCCTAGAAAGGCGGTCAGGCGACCATGCCGGCCAGGTTCAGCGTGCGGCGCATGTCGCCGGGCGATGAGGCGTGGGACAGGCCCACCTCCACCTCGATGAGCTCTTCGCGGATGAGCAGCGCCAGCTGTTGATCCAGCGAGTGCATCAGCCGGTCCCCGGAGCGCTCGAGCACCGCGGGCAGGCCCTTGAGCCTTGCGATGTCCCGGATGCACTCCTTGGTGGTGTACGTGTTGACCATCACCTCGGTGCAGAGCACCCGGCCCCGCGTCTTCTTCCGGGGCAGCAGGCGCTGCGCGATGATGCCGCGCAAACTGTCGGCGATGCGCTCTCGCGCGCTCTGCTGCTCCTCGTTGGAGAACATGGAGACCAGGCGCTGGATGGTCTGCACCACCGTGCCGGTGTGGAAGGTGGAGAGCACCGCGTGGCCGGTCTCCGCCGCCTGCATCGCCACCTCCAGCGCGTAGCGGTCGCGGATTTCGCCGATGAACAGGACGTCCGGGTCCTCGCGGAGCGCGGCCTTCAGGCCCGCTTCGTAGGAGGGCGTGTCGCGTCCCACCTCGCGCTGGGTGATGCAGGAGTTGGGCTCCTGGAGCCGGTACTCCACCGGGTCTTCGATGGTGATGACGTGCGCGGGCGAGGAGCTGGCCAGCTGCTTGAGCATCGCCGCGGCGGTGGTGGTCTTGCCGCTGCCGGTGGGGCCGGTGATGAGCACCAGGCCGGTCTGTTTCTCGGAGAGCGTCTTCACCACCGGCGGCAGCCGCAGCTCCTGAAAGGTGGGGATGCCGGGCGGGATGACGCGGATGGTGAGCGCCCAGCGGCCGCTCTCGCGAAAGACGTGGCCGCGGAAGCGCGCGCCGTTGGCCTGCTCGAAGGAGTACTCCCAGTCGTCCAGGCCCGAAGCGCCCGGTGCGCGGCCGGAGGTGATGAGCACCATGCGCTCCATCTCCGCGTCGGTGGTGGCGGGCGCGTTGGTGCGCGACAGCACGCCATCCAGCCGCACGAAGGGCGGGGCGCCGACGCGCAGGTGGAGGTCGGACGCCTTGACGCTCGCGGCCCCTCCGAGGAGCTTCGACAGCAGCGCGCGGGCGGCCTGGGCTTCTGGGCTGTTCAAGGGATCAGACACAAGGTGACCTTTCAGCTTGCGGGCGTGGCGTCGTTTCCGGTGGGTCCCATCGCTGAGGCGTGCGTCGCGACGTAGGCCTGCACGCGGGCCTGGACGCTCTCCAGCATCGCAGGCGTGAAGCCCAGCTCAAGCTGGGTCTCCAGGGCGCGGGGGTGGGGCGGGCTGTCCTCCGGTACGCCGCAGGCGGTGATGATGGGTTCTGCTGCCCACAAGAGCCGCACCAGCGTCGGCCCGGGCAGGGTGGCGGAGTGGTGGCGGCGCGCCACCTCCGCGCAGCCCGACGGCAGCTGCCACGTATCCAGGATGGTGCCGCCCATCTGCGCGTGGTGGTCTGAGACGAAGGTGGCCGCGTCCGACGGCGAGGCGCGGAACTCGGCCAGCACCCGGAACAGGAACGGCACGCCAATGTCGCAGAAGAGTCCGGCCAGGTACGCGTCGTCCGGCATCACCCCCAGCGTGCGCAGCTCCTGCGCGAGGAACCGCATGGTGACCGCCCGGTGCAGCGTGCGGCGCCAGGACGTCTCCACCAGCGGCTGGAAGCGCGCGTCCGGCACCGCGTGGAACTGCTGGAGGATGAGCGTGTCGATGAGGCTGGCCAGCTCCCGCACCCCCACCCGCGCGATGGCCGCCCGTAGGTCCGTCACGCGCCCGTAGCCCAGGTGGTAGCTGGAGTTCGCCACCCGGATGATGCGCGCGGCGAGGTAGGAGTCCTGCTCCACCACCTCCTTCATGCGCATGGCGGAGGCGCGTTCGTTCTGCGCCACCTCCCGGGCGGCCAGCACCACGCTGGGCAGCGCCGGGATGGGCACTTCACCCGAGCGCAGCCGCGCCAGAATCGCCGCCAGCGGCCCGGTGTTCCCGGTGGGCGGCCGCGGCGTAGGCACCACCGCAGAGACCGCCAGCGGGGAGGGGCGCGGAGTGAGCGAGGGCGGGCGCGGAGTGAAGCCCGGCGGCCGCGGCGACTGCTGCAGGGCGAGCGCGGCGTCCCCGGCGAGCTCCGCGCGCAGGCGTTCGCGCCGCTTGCGGGTGCGCTCCACCGCTGCGCGCAGGTCCCCGTCTCCCCACGGCTTGCGGACGTAGTCCGACACGCCCTGCCGGATGCATTCAATGACGTCGTCCATGTCGCCGTGGCCGCTCATCACGATGATGGGCAGGTCCGGCGCCAGGACTTGCGCCTTGCGGACGAACCCGTGGCCGCCAATGCCGGGCATCCGCAGGTCTGTGATGGCGCACATCAGCGCGGGCTGCTGCTGGAGGACTTGCAGCCCGGCCTCGGCGGTCTCCGCCTGCACCACCTCGTAGCCCACCAGCTTGAGCGACTTGGTGATGATGCGCAGGATGCCCGGCTCGTCGTCGACGACGAGGATGGGCTCCTCCGGTCTGGCGGCGTCGACGACGTTCAAGCGGCTTCCTCGCAGCGGGGACCACCCCGTTCGGTGTGCAAGAAGGGCTCCCACTCCAGAGCCGTGAATCCGCTGACCGCGCCACAGGTCAACCACGCCTCGCGGGTGGTGGGTGACCCACGGCCAGACGGCGTGGTCAGACCCAGGCGGCGACGTGGGCGGGCAGCCATGGGAATGCATCCTTCAGGGCCGGCGCGAGCGCACAGATGCTGGCCCGCAGCGGCGCGCTGCGGCCGCGCCTCACCGGCTCCAGCCAGCGCCGCAGCAGCTGCGCCGCGCGCTCCGGCTCCAGCTCCAGCGTGAGGTCGCTGTCCTGGCCCTGCGCGAGGTCGCAGAGCAGCACCCCCAGGCCCGCCTCCGGCGCGTGGGCGAGCGCGCGCTCCGAGGCGTCCCGCGCGCGGGCCAGGTCTCCCTGTCCGAGGAAGGCCTGCGCGGCCAGGCACAGGAGGGAGGCTTCACCGGCCGGCGGCGAAGCCACCTCCGCCGCCCAGTCGAAGTCGCCCGCCCGCAGCGCCGCCTCTGCCGCGGCCGCGCGCAATTCGTGCGCGTCGCCGTGGGCGCGCGCGTGCGCGGCGTAGAAGGTCTGGAGCCCCGCCGCGCCGCCCGCGCGGGCGAGCGTCGCCGCGAGGAGCAGCGCTTCCGGGTCCAGCGGGTTGTACGCCAGCGCGTCGGTGACGAAGCCCTGCGCCGCACCGAGCGCGCCGCGTGCGAACGCCAGGCGCGCGTGGCCCAGCAGCGGGCGGACCGTGGAGAGCTGGAGATTGCCGAGAGCGGGCGCCAGCGCCTGACAACGGTCGAAGTCCGCCGCGGCGCCGGTCATCTCGCCCTGCGCCTCGCGCAGCTCCCCGCGGCGCAGGAACAGCGCGGCCGAGGGCAGCAGCCGCGTGGAGAGCCGCGTGAGCAGCGCCTCGCCGTCCTTTGGCGCGCCCGGGTGCAGCGCGTCCGCCAGGAGGGCCGCCAGCTCTCCGGCGTAAGGCGCGCGGGCCAGCACTTCGGGTGGGGCGGCGTCCAGCGCGTCCTGCGCCTGGGGAGCCAGCGCGCGCAGGAGCGGCTCGTCCGCCCAGAAGCGCGCCAGCTCCAGTCGCTTGAAGTGGCTGTAGAGGTCCTTCGGGTCCTCCGCCAGGCACCGGTCAAGCAGCGCCAGGTCCCGCGCCTTCTTGTCCTTGCCCAGGGCGTGCTCGCGCACGTAGCCCAGGTGGTCCACGCCGCCCGACAGGTGGACCAGCCGTTCGCCCCGCGCGGTCAACGCGCCCTGCACCGCTTCGCTGATGTCTTCGTGGATGCGGTAGCGGAAGCGCAGGTGGGGGCCGTTGCGGAACAGCCGCAGCAGACGCGACTGGCGCTGGTGGCCGTGCGGCAGCGGGTTGTGCATCACCACCGTGGCCGCGCCCGCGCCCGCATCGTCGGCCATCAGCGCCCGGAGCTGCACCTTGAGCGCCGGGCGGACAAGCTCATCCGCGTCCAGCACCAGCACCCAGTCGCCCGTGGCGTGTTGCAGGCCGAAGTTGCGCGCGGCGGAGAAGTCCCCGTCCCAGGGGCGGTGCAGCACCCGCGCGCCCGCGGCGGTGAGCAGGGCCACCGTGGCGTCGGTGGAGCCGGTGTCCACCACCAGGAGCTCGTCGGCCACGTCGCCCAGACACTCGAGGAAGCGAGGCAGCACGGCGGCCTCGTCCTTCACAATCATCGCCACGGTGAGCTTGGCGCTCACGGCCCTTGCCCCTTGAGCTGGGCGCTCGCTGGCATCGCCAGCGTGAGCTGGGCGCACGCTGCCAGGGCCACCGTGAGCTCGGCGCTCACCGGCGGTGCTCCGCGTCCTGCGCGTCGTACGCCACGGCCGCGCGGCGGGACGCGCCGCTCTGGGCCAGACGCTCTGCCAGGGACGCATTCAGCGCCTCCGCGGCGGCGGTGCAGGCCTCGTGTCCCGCGCGCAGCTCGGCGAGCGTGGCGGCGTCCAGCGGCGGCAGCGTGTGCAGCAGGGCGGCGAGCGCCTCCAGCTCCGCGGCGGCGCCCGGCGCGTCATGCGCGAGCAGCCGCTCCCTGGCGCGGGCCAGGGCGGCGGGGACGGGCGCCTTGTCCGGCGCCCGGGTGCTCACGGGGCGCCCTGGGCCGTCTGGGCGACGGCGGTCTGGAACGCGTCCACCAGCGGGGCGAAGGCGCGCTCGGCGTCGCGCGCGGCGACGGCGTCTTTCATGAGCGACGCGCGGGTCAACCGCAGCGCGACGAACTCATAGACGGAGAAGAGCGAGTCGCACAGCTCCGGCGCGCGGGGGCGGTCCAGCGTGGCCATCAGCTCCACCACGATGTCGGAGGCCTTGGTCAGCGGCGTCACCGCCGCTTCGGCCTGCCCGCCTTCCAGGTGCAGCGCGCCCTGGCGCATGTGCTTCAGCGCGGCCTCGAAGAGCATCACCATCAGGCGCTCCTTGGACGCGGTCTGCTGCTGAGTCTGGGCGTAGGCCTTGAGGGGATGCATGGAAGGTTCAGCCTCCTTTGTTCCGCTGCGCGTCCTGCTGCGTGAGGTACGTGCCGATGTTCTTCAGGTTGCTGACGACCTTCTCCATCGCCGTGTATTGCTTGACGAGGTTCTCCCGGAACGCGTCGAGGCGCGTCTGAAGGCGGTCTGCTTCGTCGGTGAGCTTGGTGACGCTCTTGGAGAGCCCGGCCTTCCGGGTGACCAGCACGCCGTCCACCGGGTCCGTGAAGGTGTCCACCATCTTCTTGGTGGCGTCGGTCAGGCCGGTGGTGGCGCGGGAGAAGAGGTCATTCACCGCGCCGGGGTTCTTGGCGATGGCCTTGTCCAGCGCCGTGCGGTCGATGGAGAGGCTGCCGTCGCGGGCGCTCTTCACGCCGAGGTCCGCCAAAGACCGCACGCCGGTGTCGGCGGTGACGGGCGTGGAGACCAGGCGCTGCAGCTGCTGCTGGAGGGAGCGCAGCGCGCCGTCGCCGGCGAGGGTGGACGAGCGGTTGGTGGTCTCCACCACGGAGAGTTGCCGCTGCACCATCCGGTAGGTGTCGTTGTACCCGTCGACGAAGCGCTGGATGTTGGCCGCGGTGGCGTCCGCGTCGGTGCCGAGCACCAGCTCCTGGACGGCGCCGGTGGCCTTGGCGGTAAGCGTGGTGCCGGGAATGGCCGTGGTGGTGCTGGAGGTGGTGGATTCGAAGTCCAGCCCGTCCACGTTGAACTTGGTGTTGCTGGCGGTGGCTACGGAGGCGAAGCCCAGGGCGATGCCTTGAGAGCCCGTGGTGGTGTGCGTGAGGACCAGCGCGTCTGCGGCGGCGGAGCCGATGGGGTGGCCCGTGTCGCGGTTGGTGACGGAGAGGTAGCTGCCGCTGGCGTTGGTGAGGACGGCGGCGTTGACCGCGGCGCCGGACTGGTTGATGGCAGACGCCACGTCAGAGAGCTTGGCGCCGTCGGCGATGGCGACGTCGAACTCCGCGCCCATCGCCTTGATGTGAAGGTTGCCGCCGGTCACCGGAGAGGTGCCGGCGGCGAAGACTGCAGAGCGCTGCTTGGCGGCCGCTGCCAGGGAAGTCACCTGAACCTGGTAGCGGCCGGGACTTGCGGTGGACGACGCGGCCGCTGTGAAGTCGGTGTGCGTGCTGCTGACCTTGACCCCTAAGGCCCCGGTGGTGCCGAGCGCGACAGCCGCAGACTGCAGATTCGAGAGCCGGGATGCGAGGTCTCCGAGCGCCGAGATCTGCGTCTGCAGTGCTGACTGCCGCTTCTGCAACACCGCGAGGGGCTGAGATTCGATCTGCACCAGACTGTCGATGATGGTGTTGGTGTCCAGACCGGACGCCAGACCGCCAGCGCGAAAGATCGAAACCATGGGGTCATCCCTTCACAGCGGCTACAGCCCCTCGGCGAAGTTGCTCGCCGAGAGGCCTGGCCATTCAGGTTAAGCCAACGCCTTCATCATCCCAGGAGCTTCAGGGCGAGCTGCGGCGACTGGTTGGCCTGTGCGAGCACGGACACACCGGCTTGCATCAGCACCTGCGACCGCGCCAGCTTGGATGTCTCTTCCGCCACGTCCACGTCGCGGATACGCGCGTTGGCGGCAGAGAGGTTCTCCGACGCAGTCTGGATGGTGCTGACCACGGACGTGAGGCGGTTACCGGCGGCGCCGAAGGTGGAGCGGGCGGCGGAGACGGTCTGGATGGCCGCGTCGATGGTGGACAGCGCGGTCTGGGCGCTGCTGCTGGTCGACAGGCTGAGGGCGTTGACGCCGAGGGCGGACGCGGTGGCGGCGACGGTGACCACGTTGATGCGGTCGTTCGCGGTCACGTTGCGGATGCCGACCTGGAAGGTCAGGGTCGTCGCAGCGCTGAGCAGCGAGGTGCCGTTGTACTCGGTGGCGTTGGCGATACGGTCAATTTCCGTCGTCAGCGCCGCGGTCTCCGTCTGGATGTACCCGCGCTCCGTGTTGCCCACGCCGTCAGAGGCCGACTGCATCGCCAGCTCGCGGAGGCGGGCCAGGATGTTCGTCGTCTCATTCAGCGCGCCTTCCGCAGTCTGGATGAGCGACATGCCGTCCTGCGCGTTGCGGGAGGCTTGATTGTAGCTGCGGATCTGCGCCTCGAGGTTGCTCGAGATGCCGAGGCCGGCGGCGTCATCGCCTGCCTTCGTGATTCGGTAACCGGAGGACAGCTTCGACAGAGACGAGTCGAGCTGGTTGCCGGTTTGAAACAGATTTCGTTGCGCGTTGACGCTCGCAACGTTGGTTTTGATCGACATCGACATGGTGGTGAACTTCTCCTCGCAGTAGGGCGGGACGCGATTGTCCGCCTCTGCCTAGAAAATCGACACGGGGCCGCCGGTCCTTAAGGTGTCCTCGAGAGGCGCCGGATGTGCGCGGCGAGCCGACGCAGCGCCACCGAGCGGGCGTAGAGCGCGAAGAGCGGGGCCGTGTCTGACGCGTTCCCTTCGAGCGTCACGCGGCTGACGCTCAACCGCCCGCGCGTGCCCACCGGCCACAAGGAGAGCGCGACTTCGGCGGCCGCCTCCCAGCCAAACGGGCAGCCGCGCCCGAACGTCTCCCCGTTGAGCGAGAGCGACAGCGCGTGGGGAAGCCGTCCTCCCACCTCGACGGACGCGGTGGGCGCCTGCTCGTCACCGAAGCGACGGCTCATCTTCTGGAACGCGTCGTCCGCCCGCACCGTCAGGGCCGTGTCGAACGCGCGCACGAGCCGCTCCGAGTCCCGCAGGTGTGCGTCCAGGTCCGCCAGCGCCACCCGCTCCCCGAAGGCGCAGCCGCTGTGGCCGCGGTAGGCCAGCCAGGCGTGCTGCGCGTCCGCCAGCGTGAGCGTGCACTCCAGCGTGACGAGCCGCAGCCCGGTGCGCGCGAGCGCGCTCGGCCGGGCGCCGAGCTCCAGCCGCTCCGTCGTCCGCGGCCGGCGCAGAAACCGGTTGGCGTCCACCGCACGCACCCGGCCGTCCACGCTCCAGAGCACCTCGTCACCGCTCTGCACCGCGAACTCTTGCGCGCCCTGGTGCGCCGCGCACAGCTTGGCCAGCTGGGAGAGCCGGAGCGCGGCGGGCTCGGCCTCGCCGGTGGCGGACATCGTCTCCACCACCGTTCCGGCCAGCGCTTCGCGCGTCACCCGGCGGGCCGCGTCTGAAGGGCTCAACCGGAAGGACGTGGGCCGGCCGCCCGGGCGCAGCACCACGCAGACCGCGCGGGAGACGCGCAGGGTGGGCGCGTCCCCTTGCGTGGCCGCGGTGCGCTCGGCGTAGACCACCACCAGCAAGGTGCGGCGCGCCGGCGCTTCGGCCAGCCGCTGGGCGATGCGCTCCCAGGCCCGGCCCGCGCTGGGCGGGAGGGGAGAGCGGTGGATGGCGGCGGCGATGAGCGCCAGCGCGCGGATTCGGGCCTGGTGCGAGGTGGCCCCGCGGCCCAGGCACGCACCGGAGCGGTCATGCAGCTCCCGCACCCTTCGCAGCTTCCGCTCCACCACATTGCCGCCCGCCATCAGACCTTCAGAGGAGAGCCGGGCGCCCAGCAGCGGCAGCAGCGCGCGCGCCGCGCCGGTGGAGAGCGCCTCCCGGCGCAGCACGGCCTCGAAGGGCGGACGGTACGCCTTGGGGATGGAGCGCACCGCGTGCACGCAGGCGCGGGCGACCTTGGCGGAGAGCGCCATCACCCCGGCGGCGGTCTGCTGCGAAGGCTCCAGGGAGATGGGTGTCGCCGGCACCACGCCCAAAAGCTGCGCCACGTCCTCCTCGCCGTCCGCGGTCCTCAGGTGCGTCTGTGCCAGCGCGCGGGCGACCGGCGAGCCCACCAGCGAGAGCAGCTCCACGCACAGCGCGCCCTCGGGGTGCGAGCGCGCGGCGCTCAGGGCCAGCAGCACCTCGGGGTCCGCCAGCGCGCGGGCGGAGACCGCCTCCTTCATCAGCTCCACCGCCAGATACGGCAGCGGCGGCGTTTGCGGCGCGGAGAGCAGGAGCAGGGCGGTGGCGCACAGCGGAGTGGGCGCCTGCAGCGCGCAGCGGCCGAACGCCTGCGCGCGCTCAGCCAGCGCGAAGGGGCCGGAGTCCAGGAAGAGGCCGGGCGCCGGGCGGCCGGCCAGCAGGATGCCCTCCAGCAGCAGCCGGGTGGCGAGCTCGCTGTGCGAATTCACCCGCTGGTACGCCTCCACCGTCATCCCCGGGCAGGCGCCGTGCAGCAGCGGTCGCATCGCCGCGAGCCGCCCATCCAGCCGCGCCTGCTCTTCCGAGGAGAGCGTCCCGGCCACCAGCACCAGCACTTGTGCCGCGGTCCCGTCCGGCACGGCGAGCACCGCCTGCACGAGGCGGCGGCCGCGCGGACCGGCAGACGGCGGCGGCAGGCCCAGCTCGCGCGCGGTGCGCCCGGCGCCTACCCGGGAGGCGGCGATGCCTTCCAACCCTGGAGGCTCCTGACGAAGGTCCGCTCGCGGGAAGCTGGCGTGCAGCAGGGCAGGGACCAGCCGCAGGGCGACGCGGGCCTGGGCAGAGAACGAGGTGGGCCGGCGCAGGCGCCAGCGCAGGATGGCGGCCAGCGCGTCCACCGGGGCGTCATGGCGGCGCAGCACCCGCTCGCCCCACGTCTCCGCCAGCGCGCTCACCGGTCCCCCCGCATGATCGCTCCTGGACCGCGTTTGAGCTCTCAGGTCAGCCGAGCTTGTCGAGCAGCGAGAGGGAGAAGCTCTTCACCGACGCGCTCAAGGACGCCTCGAGCGCGCGCTCCGAGAGGGCCAGCTCGGTGGCGGCCTTGAAGATGTCCGCGTCGCCCAGGTTCGAAATCTCCGTGGTGGCCGCGTCCCGGCCCGCGCGGCTGGCGGAGGCCGCCGCGTCCAGCACCGCCATCGCGCTGCCGCCACGGGAGCGGGCGGAGGAGAGCTGGGTGATGCCGGCGTCCAGCCCGGTGAGAGAGGCGCGAATGTTGGTGAGGTCGTTGGTGGACAGCGCGGTGCTCAGCGAAGAGAGGGTGGCGAAGACGTCCGAGCCGCCCCCCACGCCCTTGAGCGCGACGTCCGCGCGGACCGACGCGTCCTGCAGCACGCCTGGTGCAATCTCCACCTGGCGGACCGCCGTGTCGCCGACGTAGTTCCCCGCGGCGTCGAAGGGCGAAGCGCCATCCTTGTTGCCGCCGAAGATGAAGCGGTTGCCCACGGTGGTGTTGCCCAGCGCCACGGCGGAACGGAACAGCCCGTTCACCTCGTCCACCGCCGCGGCGCGCTCGGCGGCGGAGTAGGTGTCGTTGGAGAGCTGCACGGCGAGCTCGCGCGCGCGGGAGAGCAGCTGGCCAATCCCGTCCAGCGCGCCGTCCGCCGAGGAGAGCTCATCCGACGCGCGGCTGACCGTCTCCCGGATGGACTCCTGGCGCTGCTCGTTCACCTTGGTGCTGGCGATGAGGCCGGCGGCGGCCGGGTCATCCCCCGGGTGGCTGACGCGCAGCCCGCTGCTGGCGCGGCCGACGGCCTCCTCCTGGCGCTCGCGGGCCTTGGCGATGCCGTGGGCGGCCTGGTCGAAGGTCATACGGTCAGTGACGCGCACGGTTCGGCTCCTTCACGGCTCTCTTTTGAGGCGGCTCACTTCAACTGCATCAGCGTCTGCAGCATCTGGTCGGTGGTCTGGATGACCTTGCTGACCGCCTCGAAGGCGTGCTGCGCGCGCATCATGTTCACCAGCTCCTCGTCGATGGAGACGCCGGAGACGGACTCGCGCATGCCCTGCAGGTTGTCGAGCATGGTGCTGTCCTGCTGGGAGAGCGACGCCATGCGCTGCGCGGCGGCGCCGAACTCGGAGATGGTCCGCGACAGGGAACCCGCAGCGTCCAGGCCGCCGGTGAGCGGCACGCGCTCGGTGGCCAGCGTCTGCAGGAGGTTCGTGGCGTCGCCCGGCAGCGAAGCGGCGGTGGCGGAGGTGGCCAGGCGGGACGGGTCCGCCAGCACCGTGGCGTCCACGGTCATCCGGGCGGCGGTGCCAGTGGCGGGCGTGCCGGGGGTGAACAGGTCCCTCCCGGTGACGCCGTCCAGGCCGTAGCCCGCGCGGTGAGAGGTGTTGACGGCGTTGCTCAGGTCCACGGCCAGCGTGTCCAGCCGGCCCTCGGCGGTGAGCAGCGCGCCGTCGCGCGCGGAGAGCAGCCCGCCAATCTCCCCGGCGAGGCCGACGGCGTCCGGCGTGGCGGTGGAGCCGTAGGGCGTGAGGCGGACCGCCAGGTGCCCGCCGTTGGTGGGAGAGGCGAGGGTGCTCAACGTGGCCGCGCGGTCGGACGTCACCAGCGGCGCGCCCTGGCCGAGGACGAGGTTCACGTCGCCCTCGCCGGTGATGACCGGGGTGGCGCCGGTCAGCTCGGAGAGGCGGTCCTGCACGCGCTGGCGGGCGTCCAGCAGGTCGTTGGGCTCTGCGTTGCCCGAGTTGCGGGCAATCTTGATCTCGCGGTTGTAGCTGGCCACCTGCTGCGCGAGGGAGTTGGCCTCCTCCACGTCGCCGGCAATCTTCGCGTCCAACCCGCTGCGCGTGTCCGCCAGCGAGCGCGCGGTGGTGTTGAAGGCCAGCGCCATCCCGCGCGCGCTGGAGACCGCGGCCTGCCGCAGCCCCGGGTCCGACGCGTTCTGCGAGAGCGCGCGCAGCGACGAGTAGAAACCGGAGATGGCGTCGCCCAGCCCGCCCTGGGGGTCCAGCGCGCTCACCGACGCCAGCGCCGCGGACTCCGCGGTGGAGCTGGCCGCGCGGCCGAGCGCCGAGGGCACCTGCGCCTCCAGAAACCGGTCGCGCACCTGCGAGACGGCCTGGATGGTGGCGCCGCGGCCGATGAAGGCGCCGGTGATGCGGTCCGAGGGGAGCACCGCCGCCAGCTCCGCGCGCTGTCGCGCGTAACCGGGCGTGTTGGCGTTCTGGAGGTTGTGGCTGACGGTGGCGCTGTAGGCGCTGTGCGCGCTCAAGCTGCCGGCGCTGGAGTGGAGGAGGGCCAGAAGGTCAGACATGTCACGCCCTCCGCGACTGCGTGCGCTGCTCGCCGGCCGGGCGGGCGCCGCGGCGGTCATAGGCGGCCGGCGTGGGCGCCAGCTGCGTGGTGTACGCGCGGACCACGCCCAGCGCGCGCTCGGCCAGGTGGCGGTTGAGCGCGTCCAGCTCCGCCAGCGCCGCGGAGAGCGCGCGCACATCCGCCAGCGCCGAGGCCAGCGCATCCGCCTCCGCCGGCGCGTGGGCGCGCAGCGCGTCCAGCGTCACGGCCTGCAGGCCGAAGGTGCGCGCCGCCCACTCCAGGCCCTGCGACATGCGGGCGGTGAGGTGGCGGGAGGTGACGTTGAAGGCTTCGCGGGCCGCGGCGCGCGCCATCAGCGCCTCGTGGGCGAGGCTGCGCAGCAGCGTGCGCTCGTGACGGGCGCCCTCCAGCTCGCCCATCAGGGCGGTCTTCAGCTGCTGCGTGGCGTCAATGGCGTCCGCGAGGCTCATCCGGAGAGGTCCTTCGTCAGTGTTTGGGTGAAACAGGGTGAAGCGGTCTTCAGCGCGAGAACATCGCGCGGATGCGCGCCTCGAGCTCAGCGGCGGAGAGGATGCGCTCGGCAATCTGCGACGCGTTCGGCGTGTACTGGCCCTTCTTCACGGAGTTGGCAATCTCCTGCAGGCGGGCGGAGCGCTCCATGCCGGAGCTCGACTTGGCGGCGGCGATGGCCTGCTCGAGGTTGCGCGTCTGGTCGACGCTCACCTTGTCGGCAGGCTCACCCGCGGTGGCAGGCTTCACAGGCGACGTCGCCTGGGTCGCGCTCACCGGCTTGATGTCCTTGGTGTCATTCACCTTCATGACACGACTCCTGGCTAGGGGACTTCTCCAGCAGGTTCTTCGGCACGCCCGGCGTACGCCTTAAGGGCCCGCGCGGGATTGAGCGCCCGCCCGTCCTGGCGCAGCTCGAAGTGCAGGTGCGCGCCCGTCGCCTTTCCGGTGGCGCCCACGGTTCCGAGGGTTTGCCCGGCCTCCACCCGGTCGCCCGCGCGGACGGCGAGCGTGGAGGCGTGCGCGTACAGCGTCCGCAGGCCGTCGCCGTGTTCCACCTCCACTGCGTTGCCGTACCCGCCGCGCTCACCGGCGCGCACCACCACGCCGGGCATGGCCGCGCGGATGGGCGTGCCTTCGGGCGCCGCCAAATCCATCCCGTTGTGCATCGCCGGGTGCCCGTTTACCGGGTCTGCCCGGACACCGAAGCCGGAGGTCAGCCGGGAGGGTCCGCCCAGCACCGGGGCGGTCGCCGGCGCGCTGGGCTTCGGCGAGAGCGTCTGCACCAGCTGGTTCGCGAGGCCCAGCCCGCCGCTGGCGGCGACCGCTTCGGCCAGTGTCTGCGTGAACAGGTCCGCGTAGACGGAGCCGCCGGGAATCTGCGCCGCCTTGAACGCGCCGCTGCTCTGCAACAGCTGCTTGAGGATGAGCGACTCCACCTCCTTCGCCGCGCGAGGGAGCGCCTCGTCCGGCGCGGCCGGGCTCAACGAAGCTCCGAGCGGAGAGAGCGATGGCATCAGAGCACCTCAAGCTCAGCGTCCAGCGAACCGGCCGCCTTGAGCGCCTGCAGGATGGCGATGAGGTCCCTCGGCCGCGCGCCGAGGAGGTTGAGCGCCTTGACCAGCTCGTCGACCGTGGACGTGACAGGGAGCGCCACCGCGCCGCGGGATTCTTCCTGCGCCTCCACCTGCGCCACCGGCACCGTCACCGTGCGGCCGTTGTTGGAGAACGGGGCGTTGGGCTGGGAGATGACCGGCGTCTGCGAGACGGAGACGCGCAGGCCGCCGTGCGTCACCACCGCGGGCCGCAGCCGCACGGCGTCGCCCAGCACCACGGTGCCGGTGCGCTCGCTCACCACGACCTTGGCGCGCGCGTCCGCCTGAACTTCCAGCCCCTCCAGCTTGGCGAGCAGCCCCACCGGGTTGGCCTTGAATTCCTCGGGGACGGTGAGCTCCACCGCCGCCGCGTCCAGCGCCTTCGCAGAGCCGTCGCCCAGCGCGGTCTGGATGGCCGCGACCACGCGCGAGGCGTTGGTGAAGTCCGGCTTGCGCAGGGAGAGCGTCAGCGGACCTTCGCCCAACTTGGGGGCCACGGCCTTCTCCACGGTGGCGCCACCCGGCACGCTGGCGGAGGTGGTGTGGTTCTTCCGGACGAAGGAACCGGCGGCGCCGGCCTCGTAGCCGCCCAGCTGCAGCGGACCCTGCGCCAGGCCGTAAACCACGCCGTCCGCGCCGGCCAGCGGGGTGACCAGCAGCACGCCGCCGGCGAGCGAGCGCGCGTTGCCCATGGAGGCGACCGACACGTCGATGCGGCTGCCGGGACGGGTGAACGTGGGCAGCCGCGCGGTGACCATCACCGCCGCCACGTTCCGCGAGCGCACGTCGCGCGGGTCCACCCGGATGCCGAGCCGGCCCAACAGGCCGCTGACCGACTGCGAGGTGAAGAGGACCTGCTCAGAGTCTCCGGTGCCGGAGAGGCCGACGACCAGGCCGTAGCCGAAGAGCTCGTTCTCGCGCATGCCCTGCACGTCGACGAGGTCCTTGAGGCGGGTGGCGGCCCGCGCGGGAATCGCGGCGAGGGCGCAGAGCAGGAGGAGCGTGGGGCGGAAGGAGGCCATGACGAAGTTCCTCAGAAGGGCCACAGCCAGCCCAGGTGCCGCGAGAACCAGCCGCGGTCCTGGTTGTCGGACAGGACGCCGCGGCCGGTGAACTCAATCTCCGCGTCCGCGATGGTGGAGCTCTTCACGCTGTTCTCTCCGTCGATGTCGATGGGGCGCACCACGCCGGAGATGTAGAAGTGGTGCTCCTCGTTGTTGACGAGGACCACGCGGTGGCCCTCGATGAAGAGGTTCCCGTTGGGCAGCACCTTGCGGACGATGGCGGGGACGGTGGCGGTCAGCCGCTCCATCCGCGCGGTAGAGCCCAGGCCGGTGAACTTGGAGCCGGCCGCGAGCTTGGCGTTCGCGCTGAGCGCTGGCGCGCCCGCGTTGAGCGCGGCGAGGAAGGCGCTCACGTCCGCGGACAGCTCCGAGCTGCGCTGCGTCTCCGTGTCCGCGCTGCGCTTGGCGTCCGCAATCTCTTCGACCTTGACGACGACCAGGTCCTGCTCGTTGAGCGCGCGCGCGTCGGTGAAGAGCATGGCGGCGCCGCGGCCCGGCCTCCAGAGGCTGCCGCTGCTCTCGTCCGAGGCGGCCTTGGCGGAGGGCTCCGGCACCGCGTACGTGCGCTGCTTGGGGACGTAGGGCGCGATGTGCGTGGACGCGCAAGCGGACAGGAGGAGCGCCAGCAGCGCGGGGGCGAGGCGGTTCATCGGGGCAGCTCCTGCTCCTGCGAAACGGTGAGGACGTTCTGCGCCAGCGTTCCCTGCACGCGCTTGCCGGTGGGCAGCGCGGCGCAGGTCTTTCCCTGGCCACAGGGGACGAGCTTGCCGGGCAGGCTCAAGGCAAGTCCTCCGGACTGCAACAGGACGGTGACCGCGGCGCCATTGCCGAGGCCGACGCGTGCATGCTCGGGCGCAAGCGCGAGGCCGGACGGCAGCGAGCGCGCGGCGACGGCGCCCTCCGGCAGTGCGCGCAGAGGGGCGCGGCCGGGCAAGAGCTCCCGTTCCTCGAACGACACGGCGTCGTGCAGCGGCGCGCCCTCGGAGATGGCGCGGGTGGTGATGGCGATGCGGGCGTGCACGGAGAGGCGGAGCCAGGCCCAGCCGCTGCACGGGTTGCCCTGGGGGTTGGCACCGGTGAGCCGCACGGCGAAGCGGCCGGAGGCGAGGGCGGGCGGGAGCTCCGCGCGGGTGGCGGTGCAGCCTTCGGCCAGTGAGGGCTGGTAGCTGACCACCTCCACGCGCGTGTCCGGCGGCGTCCGGGCGATAAGCGCGTCGCGCAACGCCTGCGGCGTGGCGGCGGTGAGGAGCAGGAACTGGAGTACGAGCGCCGCCATCGAGGGTCCGTCAGCGAAGGGTGGTGAGCTTCTGGAGCATCTGGTCCGCGGTCTGGATGACCTTGGAGTTGAGCTCGTAGGCGCGCTGGGTGGTGATCATGTCCACCATCTCCTCGACGGCGCGGACGTTGGAGCCCTCGAGGAAGCCCTGCGCGAGCGAGCCCGCGCCGTCCTCACCGGGACGGTGGGTGGTGACTTCTCCGGACGCGCCGGAGCGGATGAACAGGTTGTTGCCCACCGCCTCCAGCCCGGCCGGGTTGGTGAAGAGCGTCAGCTCCAGAGAGCCCAGCTCCATCAAGTCCTCGCGGCCGGAGATTTTCGCGAACACCTTGCCGTCGCCTTGCACCCGCAGCTCCGTGGCGTCGGTGGGGATGTTGATGGGCGGGTCGATGAGCTCTCCGTGCTGCGTGGTGAGCCGGCCGTCCGCGTCCACCCGGACGTTGCCCGCGCGGGTGTACGCGTACTCGCCGCTGGGGCGCAGCACGCGCAGGTAGCCCGCGCCCTCGATGGCGAGGTCCATCGGGTTGCCGGTGTTGAGCATGTCGCCCTGGGCCATGGACCGGGTGGTGGCCACCGTGCGCACGCCGAGGCCGACTTGAAGCGCGGTGGGCTCCGTGCCGCCGCGCGGGTCCGGCGCGCCGGCGCCTCGCAGCGTCTCTGAGAGCAGGTCCTCGAACTCGGCGCGCACGCGCTTGAACCCGGTGGTGTTGGTGTTCGCCAGGTTGTTCGAGATGGTGTCCATCCGCAGCTGCTGGGCCTCCATGCCGGTGGCTGCGGTGTAGAGCGAGCGCATCATGGGTGTTCTCTCCGTTCCTTCCTGAAGCTGTTGCCTAGCGGATCCTGCCGACTTCGCTGGCCCGCTCGTCGAGCCGCCGGTACGTCTGGATGGCCTGCATCGAGGTCTCGTAGTTGCGCTGCGCGGAGACCAGCGCCACCGCGGACTCCAGCGCGGTCGCGTTGCCCTGCTCCACCACGCCCAGCCGAACCTGCGTCTCCACCGGCGTGGCGCTGCCAGCCTCGGCCGGCGCGAGCAGCGTGGCTCCGGTGCGCAACAGCGTGCCCTCGAGCTTCGCGAAGGCGATTTGCCCGGCCGGCGCGTCGTCCACCCAGAAGGCGCCGTTGGCGTCCAGCCGCGGCTTGGCCTCCGGGAGGAAGGCGATGGTTTCTCCGTTCGGCTGCAGCACGAGGTTGTCGCCTGAGCGCAGCACGCCGTCCGCGCCAATCTGCAGGCGGCCGTTGCGGGTGAAGGCCACGGTGTTGGCGGGCGTGCGCACCGCGATGAAGGCGTCGCCTTCCGGGGTGATGTCCAGCGGCGCGCCGGTCTGCACCAGCATGCCCGGCGCGAGGTCAAAGCCGGTGGCGACGGCCGCGGGGTACGCCTTGTCCGGCGCGCCGGAGACGGGAAGGAACGTCTGGAACGCGGGGCGCGCGGCCTTGTAGCCAGGCGTTTGCGCGTTGGCGAGGTTGTCGGCGATGGAGTCGAGCTGCTCGGACCGCGCCACCGCGCCCGCCATTCCGATGTAGATGCCGTCCGCCATCCGCGCACCCTTTCGCAGTGCCTCGGGGAGGCCTTGAGCAATGGGAGATCCACCGGAAGCGGCTGCGGTTCCGCGAGGTTCACGCTGCTGGCGCGCGGTACCCGGCAGAAACTGCCCGGCGGATTCTGCCGGGCCTGGGTCCGTTCACACCTCGACGGCGCGAAAGACCCGTGGGATTCGAGGCGCCTCCGCGTGCGTTACAGCGGGGTTGGACGTGGCACCTGCAATGCAGCGGCTCCGCGCACCATGGCTCCCCCCGCAACCCGACTCGACGCAGTGGTGCGCTTGAAGGAACGGGACGAGGAGCGCACGCGCCTGGAGCTGGTGCGGACCGCGGAAGCCACCCGTCGCGCGAAGGCTGCCGCCGAAGAGGCGCTCGCGCGCACCCGGCAGGACTCGCGCAAGAAGGACAGCGCTGCGGTGTGGGAGATGCACGAAGCCGCTCACGCCAGCGCACTGCGCGAGGCCAAGCTGGCGGCAGACCGAGCAAACGAGTCTCGCAAGCACGAGGACGCGGCCCGCGAGAAGCACCAGGTTGCGCGCCGGAATGCAGAGGCGCTGCGCCGCGTGGTGGAGACCAAGCGCGAAGAGATTGTTCAGGACCAGCGTCGGCAGGAACGCCGCGAGAGCGACGAAATCGCCTCGCTGCTGTTCGGCCGGTAGCGGCGTCGGCGCACCGCGGGCGGCCCCCGTTCGAGTTCCCCCGTTCGCCCCCCCTTCGCCCCCTCCGTTCGCGTTCCCCGTTCGTGCCCCCCTTCGCCCCCCCGTTCGCGCCCCCCGCCCCCCCCCGCTTCGCCCCCCGCCCTCCCGCGCCCCCCCGCCCGCCCCCCGTTCGCCCCTCCCGTCGCCGCGCCCCGCCGCGCCCCCGTTCGGTGCCCCCCCCGTTCGCGTCGAGCGTAGCGACGCGCAGCGGCGCGTAGTCGAGACGTGGCAAGGCCTACGCACGCCATCATCGCCATTCCGGATTGCAGCGGCGCTCGAGACGGCGCTGTGCCCTTCGTGGGCAGTGCCACGTCTCGACTACGCGCCGCTGCGCGTCGCTACGCTCGACGCGAACGGGGGGGGGACGCGAACGGGGGGACGCGAACGGGGGGACGCGACTGGGGGACGGGACTGGGGGACGCGAACGGGGGACGCGAACGGGGGACGCGAACGGGGGACGCGAACGGGGGACGCGAACGGGGGGCGCGAACGGGGGACGCGAACGGGGAGGACGCGAACGGGGAGGAGCCTCAGCGGAGCGCGTCCTTCAAGTCGACTGGCCTTCCGCGCATGAGCTCAAACCCGGCCGCAGCGATGCGGCGGCGGTCCTCCGGCCGGCCGAGGTAATCCACGCAGGTGTCCACGAGGCGGTCGTAGTCGGCGAAGGCCACTCCGGGTGCGAAGGCGGCCTCCTCTTCGCTCTCCTTCCCGCGCTCACTCACCACGAACCGCTGATTCGCCAGCAGGTACGACACGCGGGCGATCTCGAACACCTTGGCGTCGTAGTAGTGCAGGTTGAGGACGATGCGCGCCCGGGCGATGCGCTCATCACGCTGCGCGCCGTACACGCCGAACAGCCGCTCCACGGTCACCCCCTTCCTCGCCAGCGCGTCGAGCACTTTCTGCCGCCGTTCATTCATCGAACCCGCGAAGAGCACGTCCACCTCTTCGGGCGCAGGCTTCAGCCGGGTGAGCGCAGGCACGTACCCGATGGGAACATGCCGCACCTGCTTGACGCCCAGCTTCTTGAGCTCCGCGATGTTCGCGCGGCTGTAGTCCCAGACCGTGTGGCGCTTGAGCAGCGCCAGGTGCGCCTCGTCGAGCCAGGTCGAGCCGCGTTCCACCTGCTCCAGATTGTAGAGCACCGAGTCGTCCGCGAGGTTCAGCCCCATCTTCGCGGCGAGGTTGGAGCCGAAGACAATCTGCCGGCGCCCGGGGACGTTCACCCGGTAGGTGAGGATGCTGTCGTGCCCGAGCGCGACAAGGCCGTGGTGGATGGACTCGGCCACCTCGCGGAAGGCCTCGCTGTGGATGTAGCCCGGGGGAGAGACGATGCAGACCGCGAAGCTCACTGCTCGCCCCGGGTGCGCTTGGGGCGGTAGCGCCCGCTCTCGTCATAGAGGGCAGCGCGCAGCTCCTTCTCCAGCCGGTGGATGGTCTCCGAAGGCCGCGCGCGCAGCGGCTTGGCGGGGCTGCCCACGTAGAGCGTCCAGGGCTCACAGCTCTTCGTCACCAGGCTGTTCGCGCCGATGACCGCGCCCTCGCCGATTTTCACGCCCGGGAGGATGACCGCATTGGCGCCGACGATGGCGTGCTTGCCGATGTGCACGAACGACCGCGTGGCCTTCCGGTACGGCGCAGGCACGGCGGGGTTCGTGAGGCAGCCGCCGAGATAGTCCTCGTTTCCCGTGTACACGCGCACGCCGCCGGAGAGTCCGGCGAAGTCCTCGAGGATGAGCTCCCCTCCGCCCACCATCAGCGTGAACGCGCCGATGTGGATGAAGCTGCCCAGCTGCGTCTTGTCCCCACCCATCAGGAACACGAAGTCATCGATGATGACCGAGTCGCCGATGGAGATGGTCTGCGGGCTGATGACCTTCGCGCCGGGAAAAATCTGCACGTCCTCGCCGACGGACTTGAAGGGCAGCGTGAGGGCCAGGTTCGTGGACGCGCTCATCAGGGCAGCTCCAGCGCGGCCAGCGCGCCCGTCCACTCCGCGTCCGCCAGAATCTCCGCAGGCGTGGCCACCCGCTTGAACATCCGGTCCCGCTCCTCGGAGACCACCACGCCGGTGTACTCGGGGTAATGGCGCCCCACCTTCTGCGGCAGAAAGCCGATGCGCGCGCCGATGGCGGCCATCCGCTTCCAGAGGTTCCAGTCGCCCGGGTCATCCTCCAGCCAGGCGTACGGGTCGTACCGGAAGCCGCCCAGGCGCGCGGCGCTGTACATCACCGCGCCGTGGCAGATGTGCCCCTTCGCCAAGGGCGCACTCCCGCGCGGTACCCAGGCGTCAGACTCCATCACCTCCATCTGACCGTAGAGCATCTCGACCTCCGCCTGCCGCGCGGCGCCCAGCAGCGCCTCGAGGTGGTCCGGCGTGAACTCGTCGTCGTCATCCAGCGGCGCAATCCACTCCCCGCGGCAGAGGTCCAGCGCGGTGTTCACCGCGTAGGTCCCGGCGGTGGACCAGAAGAAGCGCGGGAAGTTCGCGTAGCGCGGGCGCGCGGGGAGGTTGTAGTAGCGGACGCGTGGGTCCTTCACCTTGGCCACAGCCTCCGCGGTCTCCGGCGTGGCGCCGTCGCCGACGATGACCACCTCGAAGTTCGGGTACGTTTGCTGCAGCACCGACGCGATGGCGCGGGAAACCAGCAGGTCCGGCCGGTTCAACGTGGAGATGCGCACGGAGACCAGCGGCGCGCCGCTCCAGATGTCGGGGCGCTCCTTCCGGCTGCGCTCCAGCCTCAGCTTCGCCTGCTCGAGACGAATGTGGCCCAGCAGCGCCTTGTCCGCGCGCAGCTTGGCGACTTTCTTGGCGAGCTCGGGAGCGTCCGCCTCGCTGATGGCCTGGGCTTCTGGGCTGCTCACGGTCGTGCACCCTCGCGCAGGGCGTCGCGGAAGCGCGCGGTGCTCCACTCGCGCAGCTCACCTTCCTCGCTGGGCAAGCCAATCCGCTGCGCCGGCCGCTCTGCCAAGTCCGCGCTCAGCGTCAGCTCCGGGAAGGGCGCCTCGCCGAACGCGCTGTGCAGGGGCTCCAGCAGCTTCGCCGCCTCCTCGAGGGAGAGCTTGGCCGGGTCCACCTGCAGCCACAACCGGCACGGGGCGGTGGCGGGGAACGCGTGCAGGTAGCGGCTGACCGCGCGCGCCCACTCGATGCCGTTCAGCCAGTCCGGCTCCAGGTAGAACGTCGCGCTCTCCGTGGGTGGCGGCGCCGGAGCGCGGTCCGCGCGCAATCGCCAGACGCCCTGACGGTCCGTCCGGTACGCCGCCTGGCAGCGCGGGCAGGTGAGCTGCGGGCCCTCCGCGCTCAGGCCCTCGCCGCGGCACGCGGAACACGTGAGCGCGGCGGCGAGCGTGGCCACGTTGCCCAGGTCCACCCGCGGGCGCAGCGCTTCGCGGCGCTCCAGCAAATACACCTTGCGGAAG
Source organism: Myxococcaceae bacterium (assembly GCA_044230055.1). Lineage (GTDB taxonomy): Bacteria > Myxococcota > Myxococcia > Myxococcales > Myxococcaceae > JBGART01. The sequence goes on from JBGART010000004.1 coordinate 283,994, forward strand.
CTCGGGCCGAACGTCCCGCCCTCAATCCATTTGCACAGCGCGTCCCGGTTGGCCTGCACGATGGGGTCTGACCAGGCGGCCATTGCAGGCAGCGCGTCCGCGAGCGTGAGCAGCAGGCACGGCAAGCTCCCCACCGAGGGCAGCGCCTCCCAGCGCCACGCGGGACGGGCGCGGAAGAGCGCCTCCACCTCCGCGGCCTCGGGGAGCCCTAGCGCGTCATGCTCTCCAAGCCACGTCGGCGCCGCGCCCCCGCGCGCCTGGAACACCTGCGCGAGAAGCCGGTCCGCTTCGCGCCCCTCCGCGCCGGCCGGGAAGCCCACCAGTACGCGCGCGGCGCTGGCGCGCAGCAGCTCATCCAGGAACGGTCCGCGCTGCGCGGGCGGCACGTGCTCCAGCGTGTCCATGCTCACCACAGTGTCGAACGCGCCGTCGGCGAAGGGCAGGCGCTGGCCGTCGTACTCCATGGCAATCATCGGCGGGACCGCCGGGGCGGAGAACCCGACGTCCACGCCGACGAAGGGCGAATCCAGCAGCACGCCGAGGCCGCGGTAACCAGAGCCGACCTCGAGGAGACTGCGGCGCGCTTGCTCATCCAGCCGGGGCTTGAGCGGGACGTAGCGGGCCAGCCAGTTGAGCTGCACCGGGCCGGCGCTCATGACGCCCTCCCGAGCGAGAGCTCCAGCGCATCACATACGGCGCTCACCGCGTCCGGCGAGATTTTGTTGCTCATCGGCAGCGAGAGCATCCGCGGGCAGAGCGCCTCCGTGTTCGCCAGCGCGCCCAGCCGCGGGCGGGAGACGAAGTGCGGCTGAAGATGCAGTGGGGTGGCGAAGTAACAGCGGGTGTCCACGCCCATCGTCGAGAGCGCCTTGCGCAGCGCGGGGACATCCGCGCCCAGCGGCACGCGCACCGGCATGAACTGGTACGCCGAGCACTCGCCGCCCGCCTGGAAGTCGACGCCCAGCGGCGCGAGGCGGGCGCGGTACTCCGCCGCGCGGGCGCGCCGGTGCGTGCAGATGTCATCGATGACGTCCAGCACGCGGCAGGCGATAGCACATTGCATCTCGGTCAGCTTGGCGTTCATCCCGTTGCTCTGGCAGATGCGCTCCTCGTCGAAGCCGAAGCTGCGCAGCTGCTTGAGCGCTTGCGCCAGCGCCGGGTCATCGGTGGTGATGAGCCCGCCCTCGCCGATGGCGAAGGGCTTGGTCGCGTGCATGGAGAAGACTTCCATCACCCCGGAGGTCCCCTGTGGCTTGCCGTCCGCGTACGTCGCGCCCAGTCCCGGCGCGGAGTCGATGAGCAGCGGCACGTCCAGCGCGCGCGCCAAAGACTTCCAGTGGACGATGTCCGCCGGCGCGCCGAAGGTGTTGCAGGTGAGCAGGAGGGCGACGTCGTCCGCGATGGGCGCCAGCTCCTCCTTCGTGACGTGGGCCTGCCAGCCGTCGGGCTCCACGTCGCAGAAGACCGGGGTGAGCCCGCACCACTCGGCAGCGAGCGCGGTGGCGGCGAAGGTGAAGGACGGCAGGACGACTTTGGTGCGGCCCGGCTTGGCCAGCGCCTTGATGGCGATCATCAAGCCGAGCGTGGCGTTGGCGACCGGGAGGCAGTGCGCGACGCCGAGGTAGCGGGAGAAGCGCGCGGAGAGCTCCTGCTCCACCGGGCCGCCGTTGGAGAAGGTCTTCGACTTGTAGATGCGCTCGAAGTCCCCGAAGAGGGCCTCCAGCGGCGGCAGCACGGGCTCCAGGAATGGCACGCTGGTGGTGGGCGCGTGCCGGGGGCGGAGGGGCAGCTCCGGGGGAGCGGTCTGCGCTTGCGCGCGGCGGCGGACGGGCTCAGCCATGAGGGGCTCCAGGCGTGGGGGAAGGGGCAGCGCGCTGCAGTGGGACCAGCGGCAGGAGGAGGACCTCGGGCGCCAGGCGCAACGGGTGACGCGAGGTGCCGGTGAGCGCGGGCCCTTCCTGGCCAGAGAGGGCCTTCCACGCACCGCGAGGGCCGAGCACGCAGAAGCGCTCCAGCTGCTCCACCGGGACGGCGCAGGGCGCGAACGGGATGGGGGCGCGCGCGGGCGAGTAGCGGGCCATGGCGTTGTCGGTGCCGGCAGCGCGCGGCGGGAGCGGGTCCAGGCTGCCGCCCACCAGCGCGTCCGGCGCGCTTGCGGCGTGGTGCATCAGCCGGTCGACGAACCCCGTGGCGCACTTCATCTGGGCGCCCAGCACGACGACCGCGTCGTGGCGCGCCTCGGCGGCCGCGCGGGCGAGGGCCGCGCCGAGGCCGGGCCAGTCGGGCACCCGCAGGACGCGCAGGCGGCCGTGGGCGCGCGCGGCGATGAGGGAGACGAGGCCTGAGGTGAGCTCCGAGCTGCCGTCGTCCACCACCAGCAGCTCATCCTTCGCGCCCAGGTGCAGCAGCGCGCTCTCCAGGCACGGCGCCAGCGTGTCGAACGCGCCGCGGGAGACCACCACCACCGTGGCCGGCGCGCGCGGTGCCGGCTCCTGGGCCGCGGCCGGCGGACGTGAGCGGTAGTCCTGGTCGAAGGACTCCAGCTTGCCCATCCACTTCTGGTGCAGCCGGTCGATGTTGTGGCGGACGTGCGCGAAGCGGCCGTCGCTCACGGACTCGTGGTGGACGAGGCGGCTGGCAGGGACGTAGAGGATTCGGCCGCCGCGCTCGCGCAGGCGCAGGCAGAGGTCCACGTCCTCGTAGCCGTTGATGAATCCTTCGTCGAAGCCGCCCGCCGCTTGGAAAGCGTCCGCGCGCACCATCATGCAGGCCGCGGTCACCGCCTGGAGTTGGCGTACCTCGGACGCGTCGGTGGCGGGGCCGTGGTAGTCGAGGTGAAAGGCCGTGATGGGCTGCGGCGCGCCGTAGGCGATGGCCACGCCCGCGTGCTGCAGGGTGCCGTCGGGGAAGAGGAGCTTCGCGCCCACCGCGGCGACGCCGGAATCCGCGTCCAGCGCGGCGACCAGCGGCGGCAGCCAGCCGGGGAGCGCCTCGGTGTCGTTGTTCAGGAAGAGCAGGTAGCGGCCCTTCGCCGCCTTCGCGCCCTGGTTGCAGGCCTTGGCGAAGCCCAGGTTCTGCTCGTTGCGCAGGACCTGGATGCCCTCGAGCTTCGGAAGCGCGATTCGGGTCTCATCCGCCGACGCGTTGTCCACGACGAGCGTCTCGTAGGACTGCCCGCGCGTCTGCTGCGCGAGCGACACGAGGCACTTGAACGTGTACGCCCACTTGTTGAAGGCGGGGATGATGACCGACACCTTCGGCCGCGCCTCGGAGTCGTTGCCCATATGTCCGGGGGCCAGGAGCAAAGCCCGCGCCGCCGTGCGTTCGAGAGGGAGCGGCCGGTGCTGGCGTCACACGGGTGACGCCACGTCACGCACGTGACAGCCGGCCTTCGAGGGAGCGGCGAGGGCATGTCCGTTGCTCACGGCTGTGCGCATGCTCCTGTCCCTGTGCCTCATCGCGCGGAACGAAGAGCGGTTCCTGCCGGGCTGTCTGAGCTCCGTGAAGGGCGTAGTGGATGAGCTCATCGTCGTCGATACAGGCAGCACGGACCGGACCGTGGAGCTCGCGCGGTCTGCGGGCGCGAAGGTCATCTCCACGGCGTGGGCAGATGACTTCTCCGCGCCGAGGAACCTGGCCCTGGCGCACGCGAAGGGCAGGTGGGTGCTTCAGCTGGACGCGGATGAACGTCTGGCGGCGGGCGCTGGGAAAAGACTGCGCGCAGCGCTGAAGACGGCGACGTTCGACTGCGGCCTGGTTCGTCTACACGACGCGGCCAGCTTGAACGCCCCGGAGGCGGCGGTGCTGAGCGGGGAGCAGCGGCTGTGTGCGCCCGTGCGACTGCCGCGCGTGCTTCGTCGGACGGACGGGCTCACCTACACGGGCGTGGTGCATGAGAGCCCGGTGGAGTGGCTGGTGCGCCGCGGCCTGAAGGTCGCGGACCTGGGGGTGGACCTGGTTCACCTGGGCGCGGTCCCGGAGCTGCGCAGCGCTCTGCGCAAGTCAGACCGCAACCTGCGGCTGCTGCGGCGCCAATGTGAGCTCACCCCGGACGACATCACGCCCCGCGGCTATCTGGCGTTCGAGCTGATGGAGAGTGGGCAGCCGGAAGAGGCCCGGCAGGTGGCCGAGCAGGCGTGGCCGCTGGTCGGTACGCAGCCGAAGCACCGCTCCGTGCTGCGCGTGGCGGTGGTCCGCACCCACTTCCAGCTCAAGGAGGGGGACGCTGCGGGCGCGCTGGCGACGGTGGATAAGGCGCTGGCCATTGAGGGCGAGCTGCCGGATTTGTTCTTCCTGAAGGGCTGTGCGTGCGAGGCGATGGGGATGCGCGAGGCGCCAGGGAGTGAAGCGCGCCGCGCGAAGCTGGAGGAGGCGCTGGCGCAGCACCGAAGGGCGTTGGCGCTCCACGGCGCGCCGGGGCCCGGGCAGTTGCTCGCCGGCTCCACCTCGTGGGCCGCGAACCTCCGGGTAGGGACGGAGCTGCTCCTCATGAGTCGGCCAGCGGAGGCGCTGCAGGCCTTCACCGCCGCGGGGGCCGCGGAGCCGGCGAAGCGTCAGGCCGCGCTGGGGCGTGCGGAGTCGTTGCTGAACGCGGGTGCGAGCGCAGAGGCGGTGAAGCTGCTCGAGGGGCTCCTGGATGACCGAGCCGACGCGTGGCTTCTGGCCGCGAGCGCGGCTCAGGCGCTGGGGTCACAGGGCGACGCTGCGCTCTTGTTCGAGGGCGCCAGGCGCCGCGCGGACAGCGGCTACCTCGACGCCCACCGCGTAGAGCGCCACGCGGCGATGGCGGCAGCGCTGAAGTAGCACCACGGTGGGTAGCGAACCACACCGCTCGCTCGAGGGGGAAACCGGCCCTGGCCGGCCATTTCGCCGGAGGAGCAGCTGTTCTCAGTCAGGCGCCTCCCCGCTCGCCTCGAGCGTTGCGCCGTCAGGCGCATAGTCGAGAGGTAGCGCAAACCCACGCACGCTCCAGACGCCGACCTGTTTCGAGCAGAGCGGAGCGGCCCATGAGCCAAACCTCGGGCGCACTGCCGACGTCTCGACTATGCGCCTGACGGCGCAACGCTCGACGCGAACGGGGGTGCGGCAACGCTCGACGCGAACGGGGGTGCGCGACGGCGGCAACGCTCGGGATGGAGATCAGTGCGGGAAGTGCCCGGACTCTTCCAGCTTCTCGCCGCGCTCGTTCGCGGTGAACGTGATGTAGCCGAGGTCGCGCCGGCTGGTGATGTTGAGGTCCGCAGCGAACACGTCGCTCCCATGGCCGTAGAGCCCCAAGGAGACCTGCGTAAAGCTCTGGCCCTCAGGCGTGGCGCGCAGCTTGTTCACAAAGCCGAGCAGCGCGCCCTCGAGCGCCGGAGCCAGCTTGAGTGCCTGAAGCTCCTGCTCCGCGTTCTTCAGACTGAAGCGCTTGGACTGAACGGTGAAGCCGGGGAGCCGCTCGCCGATGGCGTTCAGCGCGCGAAGCTGGTTCGGCTTCGACAACCGGCGGAACTCAGAGAAGGTGTCCAGCGACCTGCCGGCGGTCTCGAGGAGCTCGCGGCGGCCACTGCGGCCCTTGAAGTCGAACCGGTGGCCAATCCACGCCAGCGTCAGCGCCTCCTCGGCCTCAACCTTCCGATTGTCCTTGGCGGAGGCGATCATCTGCGTCGCCTCCTCGTTCGTGATGGGACCCTTCGTCCGCTTGGCGTCCCACTTCGAGTCCGGATTCACGTCGTACAAGACTCTGCGAATGCCCGTAACGCTCATGGAGCATCTCCTGGATGGAGGGTTGTCGCCAGACCGCGGAAGGTGTTGCGGATTGGAGACAACTCGGCGCGGAAAGGCCGGAGAACTCAGCTGATGTTGCTGCCCAGCCGATTCGCCCTCCGGCGCCCAGTTCCGGTGATGTTCGAGCCCTCCTCTGGGCCGCGTCTGCGCCTCCACCCGCGCAAGCCGGTGGCGGCATGCGGACCTGAGGAGGTCGTCTCGGCCAGCTGGCCCCGTCAGACCGCGACAGGAATGGTCGGCCTGCGCGCGTTGCCGCTGGGCAACCGGCGGGTGCGTGAGGAGGCTGGCTTCTTCACCGACGCGTTCCTCGTCCCCAACGAGAACAAGGGCTGGCTCATCCACCAGGCGAAGCGTATCCGTTCAGCGGAGGCCGTGCTGACCGTGCCGAGTCGCGGTGCTACTCGTTCACAGGATGGCCGACGAGCGCACCGATGGCGACCTGCCGGAAGACGTTGGCGAGCAGCCGCTCCTGAGCATCCTTCTGCTGGACGGTCTGGTTCCAGTAGGCGGGCGGCGAGCTGAGACGCGCTTCGCCGGCCAGCTCGGGAGGAGGCAGAGAAGGTCTCGAGGTACGCGGCGGGCTCGATGCCGTGGAGTTGGCAGCTCGCGAGGAGCGTGACGAAGGTCGCGTTCACGTCGCCTGCGTCGTCGCTGCCCAGAAACATCCAGTTCCGGCGGCCAAGCGCGCCCGCCTGAGCTCCCGCTCCGAGAAGTTGTTGTGGATGTACAACCTACCGTCGTCGAGGAAGCGCGACAGCGCCTGCCGCTGATTGAGGGCGTACCGATGGCCTTCGCGATGGGCGTCTCGTCGATGACGGTGAGCGCCTCGGCCTCGCACCAGGCGAAGAACTGGTCGAGCAGCGGCTTCGACTTCTCCAGCCTGTACAGCCGGCGAGAATCTGGCGGCGCCGTCGCCCACTGGCGTTCGAGCTGGAAGAGCGGCCGGAGAATGGCGAGCGCGTGCTTCTCGCGTCGGGTCGGTCTCGAGTGCCTTGAAAAAAAGTATCTCCTCGAGTGCGCCATACACGGACTCGACGACGTCGCCCGCGTTGCGAACAGGTGGTTGTAGACGCCAGTGGGGCGTCCGCAACGAGGTACCCTTTGTACCTTTGAGCACATTCGTCGACCGCAGCGGAGTCGTGCTTCGCGCGCTGTAAGTTGAACAGCACGTGCTTCTCCGGGGCGGCGACGACCCAGCGAAGTGCATTGCCGGCACTTCGTTCGCCTGGACGAGCACGCCCGTCGCATCGACGCAGAGGGTACGGCGCAAGCAGCGCGTCGACCCACATCGCCTCGATGAGCGGCAACACCAGGGTCAGGCCGCCGCGACGTGCCAGCCGCAGAGCGTGGACCGGGCAAGTGGCGCGCCTTCACGGCCGTAGACGCGCTCGAAGTCGATGCGGCAAGTGGTCCTGCCAGCGGCGCACGATGGTGTCTGCGATGAGCGCCGGGCCAGCCATGCCGCGCTCAATGGGAAGCTCTGGCGGCGAGGCCTGCAGCACTTCGCACTCAAGCTTGTCGCGGTCCTTCCGGACAAACTTCGGCAATGCACGCGGACGATGACGAACGACGCTGGCCGATGCCGAGCGTATCCTTGACGTCTTCGCCGATGCGCTCGGCGCCTCGAAGCCGCCGTCGCTGCACCTCGCGGCCGATGTCGACATGGGGCAGGCTCTCTGGGAGCGGCTTGCGCCCGGTTGGCTTCTGGCGCGGGTGTGCGCGCTCACCTCTTCGCGCTCGCGCGCGTTGGCGCACCAAAGGCCTCGCCGACGAGCATCTGCAGAACCGACATCGTCCAGCCAGGTCCGCATTGCCGGCGTAGCGCTCGCGCTTCTGGCCGACGATGCCGAGCTCGAGCTTGCGGCATAGCTCGGCGACGGTATATACAGCTTTTTGTACTCGTCGCGCTCGCGGGTCGTCGCCGACCTGCCGAGCCCGGCGAGCTCTTCGATGGCGGTCGTGTCTAGCAAACGCGCGCTCTACTCGCGCACCGCGATCTCACGTCAAGAGCCTTCGCGCACGCGGCTCGTGCGCGACGCCGGCCAACAACTGCGCGCGAGCCGCCCCGTTGATCTTCACCGTTGTCGCTGCGACGGCTTCGCCGTCTGGAATCACGAAGCGCCCGGTGCAAACGCTTTTTGAAGCAGACAGAACCCGTTGCGATCCCACCAGAGGACCTTCACACGACACGCGCGTTTTCCGACGAAGACATACAGCGCGCCCCGACTGCGGATCTTCCGCGAGGACGTCCTTCGCTACGAGCGCGCGTGTCGAAGCTGCGGCGCATGTCCTGCGGCTGAGTGCAGACGAGGATGCGGACACCTGCGGGCAGCATCACGCCACCTCCAGCGCCGCGACGAGCGCACGCAGCGACGCGGAGTCGAACGTCGCCGGCACGCGCGGATGCGCGCTCCGCTGAGGAGGACCACCTCGAACGGCTCCGTGTAGCGATCGCGGTTGCAGCTCGCGCCCTTGAAACTCCGGTCAGCGCGGCAGTTACATCCACGAACCGCGGCTTCGAGGCCGCCAGCGCGGGATGTCTGGGCTGCTTCCCGGCTGGAGGCGCCGATTTGACCCGCGAGCGTGTGCGGGTTCACACCGATCTCACTCGCGAAATCTCTGGCCGAGCCCGCTCTCTACGAGCCGCCGGACACGCTCTACCCAAACCTCACGTGGTTCGATCTTCATGCGGAGACGAAGTACGCCCGCCGCCCGCCGCCGTCACCACGCGATCCGCCGAACGCATACCGGCGAAGCCGCTGCCCCGGAACGGCGTCGTGGTCAGCGTGGGTTCCTTCCGGTCCTTCAACCACGCCGCCAGCGTCCCGAACGGCAAGGTGGTCATCGTCGACGTGGATCCGCGGCTGGTGGCGTTCAACGACCGGCTGATGCAGTTGGTGCTGTCCTCGGCAAACCGACACGAGTTCCTCGCGCGCCTCCTCGGTCGCGACGTCGACCGAGCGTCCCTTGCCGAGGTACGAGCCACGCGGAACTCGAGAGCCGCAGACCTGGCCTTCCTCGACCGTGTCAATCAGCAACCGGAGAGCGAAGCGCTTCGGCAGGACCCGCTCTACCGCGTCGTGAATGGCCTCAAGCTGGCGCGACCGTTCGACGAGGAGATGGGCGAGTGGTTGGCGGACGCGGCCCGCGTGGACGAGGCCTGGTCAGCGCAGTTCTTCGGCAGCGACGCGTCCTTCCGCAACCTGCAGGCGATGATCCGTCGCGGTCAGGTCGTGAACCTCAACGGGAGCCTCTCCGGCGACACGACCCTGCGAGAGCTGGGGATGGCGCTGCGCAGCGGCAAGCTCCGGGTCGCGGCGGTGGATTTGTCGAATGTGCTGGACTACGTCCACGGCGACCGCGCTGCGAAGCTGCTGCGGAACCTGGAGTTGCTCCCGCTGGGCAAGGGCGCGGTCTTCTACACGACCGGGCAGAAGGCGCCGGACCCCGGAGATCTCTGGGGCTACTACGCGCTCGACCTCGAGCAGCTCAAGGCCTCGGTGCAAGCGAAACCTGAGCCGAGGTCGTTCGAAGTCAACGGCGTTGTCTACACGACAGTGCTTCCGCCGATGACGGACATGACCTATCCGGCGGAAGCCCGCCTGGGTTCTGCCTAGAGACAGCCGCCGTCTTCGCTGCAGCCGCCTTTCGGCACCCACTTTCGAATTTCGCCGACGAACTCAGCTTCAAGCACGCCCGCGTCCGGAAGGCGCAGGGAGCGGAGCTCGCTGCCGTCGCGCCAGTACCAGCCCCCGGCGAGCATCACCCAGTGCCCGCCCACGGATGACAAGAAGACGACTCCCGGCTGAACCCCACCGTCGCTCGCGCGAAGAGGGCCATTCTCTGAGACACCGCCATCGTCGACACCTGATGCGACGAGCAGCTCGAAATCAGCGCCCAGCACGCCCTTCTGAGCTTCAACGACACGCGCCTGCACGGGAGTCATGCGCTGATCCGGCAGTCCCTCGAAGGAGTACGCACGCGCCTCCTGCCAATCCAGGATCTCAACCTGTGCGATCGCGTTTGACAGCGCCACCAATCGGCAAGGCGGGAGCGGATTGAGGGAGAGCGCCGACTGGTCCGCGCACAGGTTGTCCGGTGGCCTGTTCACACATCCAGCCGACAGCAGGAAGGTCAGAAGACCGAGGCACCTAAAGGGCATCGTCACAGTTGTGCTCCGCCAAAACTGGGTCGGCTGCGGCAGATGTGAAACCCGCAGGCTGAGTCATCTCTGGACTGATGTTACGGAAGGTTGCCGCCGTCAGGGCGTGTTCCTCCATCAATGGTGCCTGAATGAACCGGCGGGGGCAAAGCGGGAGGAATCCTGGGGCAGCCGCCGTTTACGACCCAGCTTGATAGCTCCGCATCAAACGTGGTAGCCGCCAACCCCGCTTCGTAGCGTCCGACGTTTTGAACTCTCCCGTTGGTACGCGGAAACCATCCTTGATTGAGAACGACATAGCGCCCATCCGTTGGATTCAGGAACGCGACGCCTCTCATTCCAACAACGATCTTTCCGTTGTTTGTCTCACCTGTAGGCGAAATGCCTGATGCGAACCGTATCTCAGGGTTCGGCGGCAAACTGCCTCTGATGGTCCGGATAACACTCGCACCGGCTGGCGTAATCTCGATTGCAGGGGGATACGACGCGAATGACTCTAATCGCGTTTTCCCTATCGATTGGATCTCCAGCTCGACAATCACTGGCGATAGCCATACCAACAGACAGAGCTCCGCTGGAAGCATGGACAATTGCGAATATGGATACTGCTTAGCCGCCTGATCGGCACGAGTTGTTGCTGCAAAGATGCAAACCCAAGACACGAGAATAGGGGCGAGCCGGCGCGGCGAGATATGAGCCATTATGGTTCACTCCAAGTGATAGTCCATTCTGGGTTAGCGCTCGGAGGCATCCCCGGGATGGGATCTCGTCTCCGGAGGACTGGGCCTAATAACGGCCGAATCAGTCGATTGTATCCAACCTCCGCAGTGTACGCCCAGACGAACGTCCCCCATGCAGCGTTCACATTGGCCTTAGTGTTTACGTACGCAACTCCGTCTGTTCCTTTGACGGCCAATGCCCAGACCCCTGTTCGTGAGTCTCCGTTGGAGGCGATCGAGATAGTTCCGTTTGCGCCTCCGCCAACGACGTAGGCGGAGGAGTAGCCTGTAATGCTTGTGCTGTTAACCGAGAATTTCCAACCCCACGTGTTGCGATCCGGATCGAGACCGGTAGCTACGATTTCACATTGGTAGGGTGTCGCCGCTTCCACCGTATTTTCACAGGCAAGCACTGGGGTACCAAACCCCGCGTAGGCCATCGATGTGCTGCTCTGCGGCGAGATGAATCTGTATGTTGACCCGAATCCGGCCGCCGACGTCGAAGATCCGGTCATCCGTAGTGCTCTGATTTCACCGACACATCCGGTGGTTGCTGAGCAAGGTGGGCAAGGGTTCCCATCGGCGGTGTTGTAGACAAGTAGAATGGAGTCGGTTGCAGGCTGGAAGGTGCCAGAAACCGGTGATTTGGTTTTCACTCCAGGGACGGTCTGCGGAGTGCTCCAGTTGATTCGGTCATCGGACCACGATCCCACAACTGTCTCGTTGCTCTGAACTGAGAACGCCCACCATCGACGCCGAGTTGAATCAAACACCAACGACGGTCGACGCAGGCTGCTTCCGGGGAGAGTCGTGTTCGTTCCCGGCGCCGTAAAAATGATCGCCGCCGCTGAGTCGGAGCGAATGGCTCCGTCAACTTCATTGCCTGCTGTTGCCGGGCGAAGCGTTTGAGGGATTCGAGCCAAGGATCGCTCGGGCTGGTTGATGGGTTTGCGTCTTGCACGTAGTTGCGGTGGCCATCATCGAGCCAGTTCCTGGCGTGTCACGCTGGTTGAGGTAGGTCGCGGCG
>JBGART010000109.1:0-13719 GCA_044230055.1 Myxococcaceae bacterium
GCGAAATCCTTGGCCGGGAGCCCGCTCTCTACGAGCCGCCGGACACGCTCTACCCAAACCTCACGTGGTTCGATCTTCATGCGGAGACGAAGTACGCCCGCCGCCCGCCGCCGTCACCACGCGATCCGCCGAACGCATACGCGCAACGCTCAAGGCGAGCGGGGGTGCCGCCTGACTGAGAACAGCTGTTCCTCCGACGAAATGGCCGGCCAGGGCCGGTTTCCCCCTCGAGGCGAGCGGGGGTGCCGCCTGACTGAGAACAGCTGTTCCTCCGACGAAATGGCCGGCCAGGGCCGGTTTCCCCCTCGAGGCGAACGGGGGGTGACTTCCCAGGGGGTGACTTCCCAGGGGGTGACTTCCCAGGGGGTGACTTCCCAGGGGGCCTCCCAGGGAGAGTTTCGGGGGCGCTACACTCCGGAGAGGTTCAGCGTCTGCTCGCGCTTGCTCAGGATGCGGACAGGCTGGATGGCCATCACTCGCATGAACACGGTGAGGAGCTCCGGGTCGAACTTGTAGCGGAGCTCCGTGAGCATCAGCATCAGCGCCACTTCCGGCCCATACGCCTCACGGTACGGACGCTTTGACGTCAGCGCGTCGTACGTGTCGCAGATGGCGAGTATCCGCGCGTACACGCCCAGGCTGCCGCGCGGGATGATCAGCTGGATGTTGCCTCGCGCGTCGCGCACCGCCGCCCCATAGTCCTGCTTGTGCTCGTGGGTGGCCACCACGCGGGTGAGCGTGGTCCGGGAGATGCCCTTCTCGAGGAGGATGTTCCGCACCGAGACCAGCGGCGCGCGGTGGACGAAGGCCTTCTCGTCCTGGGTGAGGACGCCCTTCTTGGTGGCCATGGTGTCGGGCAGCAGCGCCATGCCGACGTCGTGGAAGAGCGCGATGTAGCCCAGGTCCCTCAGCTGCGCGCGGGTGAGGCCCAGCTCCCCGCCGAAGACGATGCAGAAGAGGCAGACGTTGACCTGGTGGAAGACGAGGTAGTCCGCCTCGCCCTTGGCGGTCGTCATCCCGAGGAAGTGCGTTTTCTGCTCGAAGGACAGGTCCACCAGGTCCTGGACGATCCGCAGGGCGCGGGTGGTGGGGATGGGCGCGTTCTCGCGGACGGACTTGAGATACCGGCGCAGGAAGAACACCGCGCGCGCGTAGACGGTCATCGCGTACTTCTTGCGGTCGACCTTCTCTTCCGTTCCGCGCTCCTGCTCGTTCAGCCGTTCCTTCAGCTTGGAGAAGCGGGCCAGCTTCATCGCCACCAGCTTCCGCCCGGGGGCGCCGTCCTCCTCGATGTGGGCGACCTGCTCCTTGCTGAAGATCCAGATGAAGTTGCGCAGCTCCGAGAGCTGGACCGGTCCCTCGAGGGTGACGCCGCCCACGTCCTTCGCGGCCAGCACCCTTCGGAGGTAGCGCACGTTGTCCAGCGCGCTCAGGTCCACCTTGATCAGCATGTTGTTCAGGTAGAACGAGTCCCCCACCGCGGTGAGCTCCAGGCGCTGCTCCCGGCCCACAATCTGATTGATGAGGTCCTGCAGCTGCGTCAGCGGCTTCTCGAAGACCGCGTTCTCCGGTTCATACATCTTGACCGACCGGATGAGCATGTAGAGCCCGGAGACCAGCGCGCGCCCCATCCCCTGGAGCTTCTCGCTGTGCGCCCGGCCCAGCTCATTGAGGTTCTCCTGCTGCGGGAAGTGGGTCTTGATGAGTGCGGGCATGGCGGCTCACTCCTCGTGGTGGGGCGCGTGGTCGCCAAAGAGCGTCTTGCGGGTCTGGTGCATGGCCTTGCGCGCGGCGGTCAGGACTTCCGGCGGCTGGTGCTTGTCGTCCGCCAGCTCCTGCAGAACCTTGTAGGACTGGATGCAGGCAGCGCCGACCAGCCCTTGGATGGCAAGCAGCTTGTCCTCCACCTCCCTCGCCTTGTGGAAGAGGGTGGCCTTGGGGTGCAGCAGGGCGTGAAGCTCGGTCACCGCGCCCGGGAGGCCCGTGGCGCCCAGGGCGCTGATGAACGCGCCCTTCTCCTCGGGGGTCCGCTTCTCGAACCCGGGCGCGTGCAGCGCGTGGACGAGCTCCCCCAGCGCGGCGTCCTTGTCGAAGTGGTTGAGCAGCCGCGCCGCCAACATGCGGACCGGTGGATGCGCGTCGTTCAGCGCCTCCGCCACCAGCTTGCGCGCCTCGCCGGTGCGCCCCTTGGCGATGATCGCCAGCACCTCCAGCTTCACCGCCAGGTTCGGCGTCTTCATCACCTGGCCGAAGAGCTTCAGGCGGTCCGGGTGGTGGCACTTCTCCAGCAAGGCGACCATGTCCCGCACGGTCTGCGGCCGGTCGGATGCCAGCCGCTGGATGAACGGCTCCGGGCGCTCAGGCGCAAAGCGGGCCAGCACGTCGCACAGGAGGGCCCGGTGGTCGGGGAGCTCCAGCGACTCCAGCGCGCCCAACAGCGGCACCAGCGCGTCCGGCCCGAGGTGGTGCAGGTAGCGCGCGATGTCCGCGCCGTGGCGCGGCTGCGCCGTCCGCAGCACCCCGGCCACGCGCAGGAGCCGCTGCTCCTCGCCCATCTTCGCGATGAACGTGGCGCGCAGCCGCTCCGGCCCAGGCGCTTCACCCTTGCGGGCCATCGCCTCCAGCCGCGCCACCACCTGGTTGATGGTGGTGAAGTCCTCCTGCAGCAGCAGGGCATCCAGCAGCTGGATGAACATCTCCTCGAGGTGGGTGGGATCTTCAATCCCGCTCTCCACCACCTGGAAGACGGCCATCACCAACTTGGGGAAGAGGCGCCCCTCCTCCTCTTCGAGCTCCCGCTGCAGCTTCGCCTTGAGCGCGTCGCCGGCGCTGGTGCCCTTCACCACCACGCCGCGCAGCTGCTCCACGCCGTCCAGCTCCGCGTTCAGGTCCTCCGCGGAGAGCCGCGCGAAGTGCAGCGAGTCATCCGACGTCGTCTTCAGCCGGTCGTAGAGGTAGCCGACGATCTGGTCCACCTCGACCTCTACCTGCTCATCCGGCACGTTCTCCAGCTGGAAGCCGTCGAGCACCAGGTACTCGACGTGGGAGAGCCCACTGCGCCAGAGCTGGCTGACCAGGTCTTCGCCATGCTCCGCGTCCGAGAGCGCGATGAGCGCCAGCTGCACCAGCTCCTTCGCCGGGATGCCCGGGCGAAAGGTGAGCTGGCGGATGCCGTCCCGGTAGAAGCGGTAGGGAAGCGGGCTGTCCTCGGAGAGCAGCGGCGCGCCCTGCAGCAGGAGGTTCTGCGCTTCCACTTTCACCGCCAGCGCGCCATGCGCCGCGGTGAACGCCGTCAGCGCCTCATGCGCCTTGTGCAGCAGCTCCGGGAAGCGCGCGGCGTCGTGCCGGTAGATGCTGATCTGCTTGACGCCCTTGAGGAGCGCCGCGGCGAACGCGCGGGCCAGCTCCACCCGTGCGCCCTGCGAAGGATCCACCGCGGACGGCGGCGGGAGGTCAGCTGCGTGCGTCCTGCCGTTGAGCTGCGACATGGGGTCGCAGCAAGTCTAGGGGACCTTCCCAGCGGGGCGCCCTGTGGGTGCCCGGGGCACCCCGGTGCTACGGCTTCGCGTGGCCCTTCGAGGGCTCCTTCCGTGCACCCACGATGTACAAGGCCGCCGCCATCAAAGCGAAGGGGATGAACGGCCACACGCTCTCGTTGTGGAGGAAGTGGGGCAGGTGCGGGGAGAGGTCAAACGCGCGGTCGCCGTCCGCGACGGAGATGAGCGCCTGGATGACCCCGGCGATGGAGCCACCGGCGATCAGCCCGGACGCCATCAGGACGCCAGGAGAGAACTCGGCCTCTGCTTCGGACTCGCCCTTGCGCGCGCGGCCCACCAGCCAGCGGACGATGCCGCCCACGAAGATGCCGGCGGAGGTGGAGATGGGCAGGTAAACGCCCACCGCGAACGGCAGCGAAGACACGCCCACCATCTCCATCAGGATGGCCAGGAAAGCGCCGATGAGCACCAGGCCCCAGGGCAGCTTGCCGCCCAGCGTCCCGTCGATGATGAGCCGGAAGAGCTGAGCCTTGGGCGCGTCGTACTTCAGCTGCTTGTGGGCGCGGTAGGCCACGTTGCCGGACGCGTCCACCAGGTACCGCCCAGCCAGCAGCCCGTTCGAATCCTGGTCCAGCACGGCAATCCGGTAGGCCTTGTGGTCAATGCCGATCTCCGTCTCCGCGTCGGCAGCGGCCACCAGCGTCTTGCCCGGCGCCACCGGCTCCAGCTTGTACGGGTAGCTGCCCGACACGCCGGGATCCACCAGGTACTGGATCTTCCCTTCGCCGTCGACCAGGTACTTCCCGCGCTTCACGTCGCCGACCTCGTCCGGCACGAAGTGCACGCGGTACATCTGCCCGTCGGGGCCCTTCATCTCCGCGGCGCCCGGCTCCACCTGCGCGGCGTACGAAGGATGGCTGGCGGCCTTGAACGTGGTGGCCGACTGGTTCAGCAGCAAGAGCACGAAGCCAATCACGATGGCGCTGGTGACCACGCCGACCAGGATGGAGAGCTGCTGGTTGCGCGGGGTGGCGCCCACCAGGAAGCCGGTCTTGAGGTCCTGGGAGATGGTGCCGCCGTTGGAGGCGGCCACGCAGACCAGCGCCGCCGTGGTCAGCGCCATCGCCTTGTAGTGCGTCCCCGTCCAGCCGATGGCCACGAAGATGCCGCAGGTGAGCAGCAGCGTCGCGACGGTCATCCCGGAGATGGGGTTGGACGAGGAGCCGATCTCACCGGTGATGCGGCTGGAGACCGTGACGAAGAAGAAGCCGAACAGGATGATGAGGATGGCGGAGACGATGTTGATGTGGATGACCGGCGCCAGCCAGATGGCGGCGGCGATGGCGGCCGATCCGCCGAGCACCACCGGCATGGGCAGGTCCACCGCGGTCCGCTGCTTCTTCACCGGCGCCGCGCCCTTGCTCGCCTGGAGCGTCTTCAGGCCGCCCGCGAAGGCGCCGAGGATGGTGGGGATGGCGCGCGCCAGGGCGATGAACCCGCCCGTCGCCACTGCGCCCGCGCCGATGTAGAGGATGTACGCGTTGCGGATCTGGTACGAGCTCATCTCCGAGATCCGCAGCGCCGTCTCCGGGTACATCGGCGTCGGCATGCTGTCGCCGAAGAGGTGGATGAGGGGGATGAGGATGACGAAGGCCAGCGCGCCGCCCGCCATCATGTTCGCCGCCACTCGCGGGCCGATGATGTAGCCGACACCCAGCATCGGCGGGGAGACCTCGAAGGCCACCATGCCGCCCTTGAGCCGGCCCCAGAACGACAGAGAGAAGGTGGAGACGTCCGCCCAGAGCTTGGTGATGATGTTCAGGAACGCGTAGCCCAGGCCGATGAAGAACCCGAGGAACACGGTCTTCGCGTTGGTGCCGCCCTGCTCGCCGACGATGAGCACGTCCGCGCAGGCAGTGCCCTCCGGGTAGCTGAGCTTGCCATGCTCCTTCACGATGAGCCCGTGGCGCAGGGGGATCATCATCAGGACGCCGATGAGCCCGCCCAGCAGCGCGACGAGGAGCACCCGCACCAGCTCCATGTCGTGGCCCATCAACAAGAGCGAGGGCAGGGTGAACGCCACGCCCGCGGCGATCGACTCACCGGCGGACCCGGTGGTCTGAACGATGTTGTTCTCCAGGATGTTCGCGGGGCGCAGCCGCATCACCTTGGCCAGCCAGCGGAAGAGCGTGATGGAGAGCACGGCCACGGGGATGGAGGCCGACACCGTGAGGCCGACCTTCAGGCCCAGGTAGACCGACGACGCCGCGAAGATGATGCCCAGGACAGAGCCGATGAGCACGCCGCGGACCGTGAGCTCCGGGAGCGTCTTCTCCGGCGGGATGAACGGTTTGAACTCAGGCTCGGAGGGGGCGATGGGGGGCTCGGCGAGCTTGCGGGCAGGCTGGGACACTGAAGGGCTCCTTCGACTCAGGGGCGAAGGCGCTGCTCGTAGCACACAACCGGGGTGTGGGTCAGCGGATGGCGTTGCGGAGGCGCTGCGTCAGGACCTTGATGATCCCCAGGCTGATCTCCGGCTTCTCGGTCATGATCTCCTCGAAGTCCTCCCGGGTGATCTTCAGCAGAGACGCCGGGGTGAGGGCGGTGACCGTGGCCGACCGGGGCTCGGCGTCCAGGAGGGCCATCTCTCCGAAGCACTCCCGCTCGCCGAGCTCGGCGATGACCCGGTCCTGACGGTGCACCTGCACCTTGCCGTCCAGGACGAGGTAGAGCGCGTCCCCCGTTTCGCCCTCGGTGAAGATCTCGTCTCCCGGCTCGCGCGACTCCTCGGTGGAGATAAGCGCGATCTGGGCGAGATCCTCCCCCGGGATCTGTGAGAAGAGGTCAACCGATTTTAGGAACAGCACCTTCTCGACGGTGGAGATCATCGGCCGCCGTCGCTCAATAGCACAGCGGTGCGCGCAATCGCGTCACAGCGGACTCGTACGGGGCGTCCATGGAACTGACAATCGAGGGCTTGTCCAAGCGGTACCCCAATGGCGTGCAGGCGCTGCAGGACATCTCGCTGCGGATTGGCTCCGGGATGTTCGGGCTCCTCGGCCCCAACGGCGCGGGCAAGTCCACGCTCATGCGCACCCTCGCCACGCTGCAGGATCCCGACGGCGGGCGGGTGCAGCTGGACGGGCTGGACGTCCTCGCCGAGAAAGACCAGGTCCGCCGGGTGCTGGGTACCTGCCGCAGGAGTTCGGGATGTACCCCAAGGTCTCCGCGGAGGTGATGCTGCGGCACTTCGCGGCGCTGAAGGGGATCCACGACGGCAAGGCGCAGCGCGAGGTGGTGGAGCGCCTGCTGCGGCAGACCAACCTCTACGAGGTCCGCAAGAAGGCCATCGGCGGGTTCTCCGGCGGCATGAAGCAGCGCTTCGGGATTGCCCAGGCGCTGCTCGGCAACCCGAAGCTGATCATCGTGGACGAGCCCACCGCCGGGCTGGACCCCGAGGAGCGGGTGCGCTTCCACAACCTGCTCTCCGAGATTGGAGAGAACGTCATCGTCATCCTCTCCACCCACATCGTCTCTGACGTGGCGGACCTCTGCGGGGCGATGGCGATCATCCACCAGGGCAAGGTGCTGCTCTCCGGCAAGCCGGCGGACGAAGTCGTCCGGCTCTCCGGGCGGATCTGGGAGAAGACCGTGGAGCGCGCGGAGCTGTCGGACCACCTGGCGCGGCACCAGGTCATCTCCACGCGTCTGGTCTCCGGCAAGACCCGCATCAGGGTCCACGCCCAGGCCCGCCCGGATGAGAGCTTTGCGCCGGCCGTGCCGGACCTGGAAGACGTCTACTTCTCCGCCATCCGGAAGGTCTGAGGGCGCTATGCGCACCTTCCTCACCATCGCCCGCTTCGAGTTGGGCTCCCGCCTGGGCAGGCCCTCCGCCTGGGTCTACTTCCTCGTGCTCGCCACGCTGGGCGCGCTGGCGGCGGCGCTCGCGGGCGGCGCCTTCCCCGGCGGCAGCATCCACTTCATCACCGGCGGGAAGCTCTACGCGAACTCCCCGTTCGCCCTCTCATTCCTCATCCTCCTGGTCGCGCACTTCGGCCAGATGATGATCGCCGCCATCGCCGGTCAGGCCACGTTCCAGGACGTCGACCACCGCTGCAGCCCGCTGTTCTTCACCGCGCCCATCAGCAAGCTGCAGTACCTGGGCGGGCGTTTTGTCGGCGCGCTCGGTTCGAGCGCCGTGCTCTTCCTGGCGGTCGGCTTCGGTCTCTGGGTGGGGCTGCACCTGCCCTGGATTGATCCGTCGAAGCTGGGCCCGTGGGTCTCCGGCGTGTTCGCCCGGCCGTACCTCACGGTCCTGCTTCCCAACCTCTTCGTCAGCTGCACGCTCTTCTTCTGCATCGCCGCGCTGACCCGGAAGATGTTCCCCGTCTACGTGAGCGGCGTGGTGCTCCTGCTGGGCTACCTCGTGGGCGTGGGCCTGGCAGACCCGGTCGAGCACCGGACGCTTCAAGCCCTGCTGGATCCCTTCGGGACCTTGGCGGCCGATGGCGTGACCGAGTACTGGACCCTCGCAGAGCGCAACACCCGGCTCATCCCGCTGACGGGTGCTTTCCTCTGGAACCGGTGCCTCTGGGTCGGGGTGGCCTGCGCGCTCCTCGGCGTCACCTACTGGCGCTTCTCCTTCGCCCACCGCTCCGAGAGTGGCCGCGCGACGAAGGCGCCGGTCCCTGAGGTGGAAGCGCCGCGTCCGGTCGGGCGCGCCGCGCCGGTTCCGCTGGACTTCTCCAGCGCGCGCTCCTGGACCCTGCTGAGGACCCTCACGCGGCTGCAGCTGGCGGAGACGGTGAAGAATGTCTTCTTCGGCGTCATCGTCCTCGCGGGCGTGCTCTTCGTCGCCAGCACCGCGCCGGCGGTGGGGAAGATGTTCGGCACGCGCACCTTCCCGGTCACGTACCAGGTGCTGGAGGTCGTCGGCGGGACGTTCTCGCTCTTTATCCTGGCGATCATCACGTTCTACGCAGGGGAGCTGGTCTGGCGCGAACGCGACGCGGGCCTGGCGCAGATTGACGACGCGCTTCCCGTGCCGACGTGGGTGAAGGCCGCCTCCAAGCTGCTGGCGCTGATGGGCGTGCAGATTCTGCTGATGGCGGTGGTCCTGGTCTGCGGCGTGTGCACCCAGCTGTTCAAGGGCTACTTCCACTTCGAGCTGCCGCTGTACGTCGAGGTTCTCTTCGGCCTGCGGCTGCTGGACGCCTGGTGCCTGTGCGCCCTCGCCCTCTGCGTGCACACGGTGGTGAACCACAAGTACGTCGCGCACTTCCTGATGATCCTCTACTTCCTCGCGGGGATTGCGCTTCCGCTGATGGGGTTCGAGCACAACCTCTACCGCTTCAACGCCACGCCGCAGTGGCAGTACTCGGCGATGAACGGCTTCGGCCACCAGCTGCAGGCCGTGCTCTGGTTCCGCGCGTACTGGGCCCTGGCGGCCATCGCGCTGGCCCTCGTGGCGCGGCTGTTCTGGGTGCGCGGGATGGAGCAGGGGTTCGGGCTGCGCCTCAAGCAGCTGCGAGCGCGCCTGACCCCCGCCCTCGCCGCGGGCCTGGGGACCGTGGTGACGCTGTTCCTCGCGCTCGGCGGCTACATCTTCTTCAACACCAACCGGCTCAACCACTACCAGACGCAGGAGGAGGCGGAGGCCACGCAGGCGGACTACGAGAAGGGCTACGCCGCCTGGCACACGCAGCCGCTGCCCCGCGTCCTGGGCGTGAAGACCGACGTGGACATCTTCCCCTCGGAGCGGCGCGTGCAGCTGCGCGGGACGATGGAGCTCCAGAACAAGACGCAGACGCCCATCTCACGCGTCCTGGTCACCACGCGCGCCAGGCCCACCACCCGCACCCTGAGCTTCGGCCGGGGAGAGCGGACCGTGGTGGAGGACCCGCGGCTGGGCGTCTCCGTCCACGAGCTGGCGCAGCCGCTGGCGCCCGGGGAGAAGGCGACGCTCCGCTTCACGCTCGACTACGCCAACCCCGGGTTTGAGAACGGCGGGTCGAACACCGACCTCGTCTACAACGGCACCTTCTTCAA
Source organism: Myxococcaceae bacterium (assembly GCA_044230055.1). Taxonomy (GTDB): domain Bacteria; phylum Myxococcota; class Myxococcia; order Myxococcales; family Myxococcaceae; genus JBGART01. The sequence goes on from JBGART010000109.1 coordinate 9,546, forward strand.
CAGCGGGTACTTCCCCACCGTGGGCTATCGCTGGCATCAGGAGCTGAGCGAGGACGGCAAGCGGAAGAAGCACGCGCTGGCGTTGAAGCCCCGCATGCCGGACCTCGACGACGCGGCCGAGCTGCGGAACAACTACTTCATCCCCGACGCGGACTTCGTGACCTTCGAAGCCACGGTCAGCACCGAGCCGGATCAGACCGCCCTCGCACCGGGCTACCTCATCCGTGAGTGGACCGAGGGTGGGCGGCGCTACTTCCACTACAAGATGGACGCGCCCATCCTGAACTTCTACGCGTTCATCTCCGCACGGTTCGCCGTGAAGAAGGACCACTGGAACGACGTGGCCATCGAGGTCTACCACCACCCGACGCACACCTACGCCGTGGACCGGATGATCCGCAGCGTGAAGGCGTCGCTCGACTACTTCACGCAGAACTTCGGGCCGTACCAGCACCGCCAGGTGCGGATTATCGAGTTCCCCCGCTACGCGACCTTCGCCCAGTCGTTCCCCAACACCATCCCGTTCTCGGAGTCCCTCGGCTTCATCGCGGACGTGGATGACAGCAAGGAGGACGAGGTCGACTACCCGTTCTACGTGACCGCGCACGAAGTCGCGCACCAGTGGTTCGCGCACCAGGTGGTCGGCGGGCGCGTGCAGGGCGCCACGGTCACCTCGGAGACGCTGTCGCAATACGCGGCCCTGATGGTGATGAAGAAGACGTTCGGGCCCGAGTCGATGAAGAAGTACCTGCGCTACGAGCTGGACCGCTACCTGCGCGGCCGGAGCATGGAGAAGAACCGCGAGGTCCCGCTGCTGCGCGTGGAGGACCAGGGCTACATCCACTACCAGAAGGGCAGCCTGGTGATGTACGCGCTGCAGGACGCGATTGGGGAGGCGGCCGTGAACCGCGCGCTCAAGAAGTACGTGGGCGCGGTGGCGCTCAAGGGCCCGCCGTTCACGACGTCACGCGAGCTCCTGGGCTACCTGCGCGCGGAGACGCCCGCGGAGCTGCAGCCCTTCCTGAGCGACCTGTTCGAAACCATCACCCTCTATGAGCTGCGCGCCACCGCCGCCACGGCCCAGAAGCAGGCCGACGGGAAGTACGAGGTCCACGTCAAGGCGAGCATCAAGAAGCTGCGCGCCGGCGAGCTGGGCGAGGAGAAGGAGATTCCCCCCGCGGACTGGGTGGACGTCGGAGTGCTGGATGCGAAGGGGAAGGTGCTCGCGCTGCGGCGTGAGCGCGTGGACAAGGCGGAGCACGAGTGGACGGTGGTGGTGGACCGGGAGCCGGCGAAGGCGGGAGTGGATCCGCTCAACAAGCTCATCGACCGCAGCCCCGATGACAACGTCGTCGCCGTGGAGCTCGTGCAGGAGAAGACGGCGCGGCGGTAGCGGCGCAGATGGGTTGTCTGCGCCGCGCCAGCGCAGCAATCCCTGGGGTGGTCGGGGGGCGCGCGTGTGCGTCGCACAGCCAGGATGGGCTCCGCGGTGCTGACCTCGGCGCTCGGTGGAGGCTGAGCAGGCCCTGCACGCAGGGGGAGCCCGCCAGACGCAACCGTTCGTCGAGCAACTCGCCGCCAGGCGCGGTTTCGTGCCCGTCACGGAATTAAGTGATCGGTTTCTGATCGACTGGCACGCCAAGACGTGATCTGTCGGCGCTGTGGACAGGGGCGCTCCGGTTGCGCAGAGATACTCGCTGCTGAAGCACTCTCTCGACGAGCGCGGGCGGCGCCTGTTTGCCGGCGCAGAGGCCGCAGCGATGGGCCACGGCGGAGTTGCCATCGTGGCGCGGGCGATGGGGATAGCTAAAGGCACCGTCCAGAAGGGTCGGAATGAAGTCCTCGCGGGGTCACCGCCAGCGGACCTCGTGCGCGTCCGGCGACGCGGAGCGGGCCGGCCTCGCATCGAAGTGAAGAACCCTGAAATCAAAGCCAAGCTGGCAGAGCTCGTAGAGCCTTCGACACGTGGCGATCCAGAGTCGCCACTGCTCTGGATGCTGAAGAGCACTCGCATCATTGCGAGTGAACTCACGGCCGCCGGCTGCCCTGTCAGCGCGCAGAAGGTGTGTGGGCTGCTGCACGCGGAAGGATTCAGCCTGCAGGGAACCTCTCGCGTGAAAGAGGGGGCGAGTCACCCCGACCGCAACGCGCAATTCGAGTACATCGCCGCCAAAACGAAGGACTTCATGGCGCGCGGCGTGCCGGTCGTTTCGGTGGACGCGAAGAAGAAGGAGCTCGTTGGCAACTACGCCAACGCTGGACGTGAGTGGCACCCGAAGGGAATGGCGACCGAAGTACTCACATACAATTTCGCGGATGACGCAGTCGGGAAGGCCATTCCGTACGGCATCTACGACATCGCTAACAACAGCGGTTACGTCAACGTCGGGATGGATCACGACACACCAACCTTCGCAGTGCGATCACTGGCGAAGTGGTGGGATTTGATGGGGTCGGTCGCCTACCCGGGTGCGACCGAGCTCTTCGTGACCGCGGATGGAGGAGGCAGCAATAGCAGTCGTTCTCGCCGGTGGAAGCTGGAGCTCCAGAAACTCGCGGACAAGCTGCGGCTCACCATTCACGTAAGCCACTTCCCGCCGGGCACAAGCAAATGGAACAAGATTGAGCACCGGCTCTTCTCCTTCATCACCATCAACTGGAGGGGCCGACCACTGATTTCGTACGAGACGGTGGTGTGCCTCATCTCGGGAACGAGAACGGCGAAAGGGTTGCGAGTTCACTCAGAACTCGATACCGACAAATACCCGCTCGGACAGAGGGTGAGTGCCGACGCCATGGCGAACCTGGCACTCAAACTCGAAGCCTTTCACGGCGATTGGAACTACACGCTGTCCCCTCGCAGTCCGCAGGAGGTTGCTGACTCCGAGGAAGTGAAGGCGAAGGGTCAGCCACAGCGCACCGAAGAGGACTGGGCAAAGCTCGTCGCGCAGCAATCCAGGGGGCAGGTAGATAGCAAGGAGTTCTGCTTCTCCCGAGGCATCAATCATCGGACGTTTTGCGAGTGGCGCCGGCGCCTCGCCCCCCGTCCCAGCAATGCCGACTGGGACAAGCTCTGCAAAGAACAACTCGCACTCGGTATCAGCGCGACAGAGTTCTGCCGTCGCAAGGGGCTTCCCTACAAGCTGTATATCCGTTGGCTGAAGCGACTCCGTGGCGGCGTTTCAGAGCGCGCGAAAGCGAAGTGGCGAAAGGTCATCGACGAGCTCGAAAACAGCAAGCTCAACACGACGGACTTCGCCGCGAGCAAAGGCATCCATCGGGTACTGCTCTCTCGCTGGAAGGTCCGTCTCGCCAAAGAAAGGGCGATTTTGAGGAAGCAGAGGCCGACTTAATCGTGCACGGGCACTTCTTGGCCGTTTCGGAGGAGTTGCTCGACGAACGGTTGCACCTGGCTGATGCGTTCGGGGATCCGCCGCCTCCACCGCGGTGCGAGACCGGGCCAGCTTCGATGGGGCAGGGCGTACGTCACGCGAGCCCCCCGGCATCCTCCGGGATTGCTGCAGTCGGGGTGGCGACTCATCGCGGCCAGGCGAGAACGGTCTGTTGCTCCGCCAGCCGTTCGGCGACCTCCTGCGGCGACAGTTGAACGCTGGGAATTGGTTCCTGGTCGACCGAGCGTTCGGCCCAGACGAGCCACGTGTCCTGGGTTTCCAGGATCAGCCTGACCAAAGTGGAAACAGTGAGCCCTGTCTGGCTCTGCGCCTGGGCTTGATTCACGGACTCCCAACTCCACAGCAGCCACGCGTTCTCCTCCGCCATCCTGAAGACAGAGGCGGGAAGCTCCTTCCTCAGCCAGGCGATCAACTGGGGGTTCAGCTTCCCTGGCGTCGTGAGGAGCCGCTCTGCAGAGCCCATCGGATATCCGCGCCAGAACCACGGCGTGGGGTTGGCTTGCCCAAAGGCAGACGCATAGGGCCGAAGCTCGAGGTCAGCCACCCGGGTCACATCTGAAACGGCAATCCAGAGCTGCTCCATGGGTTGTTGATACCTCAAGTGGGCGTGGTCGCGGGGATGCCCCCCGTTCGCGTCGAGCGTTGCGCCGTCAGGCGCATAGTCGAGATGGGATGAAGAGGTCGCCTCCTCCAACCGGCTAAAAAGCCGGTTGAGCGCACTCAAGGTGCAAGGAGAAGGCGACCATGACGAGTCCTATCAC
>JBGART010000050.1:0-69436 GCA_044230055.1 Myxococcaceae bacterium
ACGGGTACAAAGACACCAGTGTGTGCGCGGCCTCGGACCCCGGCTATGTCTCAAGCGAGTTAGTCCCTAGAAATGTCGCGGGTCAACCGCGTCCCCCCCTCCTAGAGAACAGCTCACCAGGGCCCCGCAACATCGCGGGGTTGCCCCCGTTCGCGTCGAGCGTTGCGCCGTCAGGCGCATAGTCGAGACGTCGGCAGTGCTCCCGAAGCTTGGCTCATGGGCCGCTCCGTTTCGCTCGAAACACACCGGCTAAGTGCCGTGCGTGGGCTTGCGCCACCTCTCGACTATGCGCCTGACGGCGCAACGCTCGAGGCGAGCGGGGGTGGCGCCTGACGGCGCGAGAACAGCTGTTCCTCCGACGAAATGGCCGGCCAGGGCCGGTATCCTCCTCGAGGCGAGCGGGGATGGCGCCCGACTAAGGGGAGCTGTTCCTCCGACGAAATGGCCGGCCAGGGCCGGTCTCCCCCTCGAGGCGAGCGGGGGAGGCGGCGGACTGAGAAGAGAGCTGTTCCTTCGACGAGATGGCCGGCCAGGCCCCTACGCGCTCTGCTTCTCGAACCGGATCGACTTGACGGTCGCGATGAGCGCGCCGATGGCCATCAGCACGGCCCAGACGATGGCGACGATGCTGACGATGATCGCCGCCAGCGCATCGGTGATGCTGACCAGAAACCCGGGGACAATGCCGTGGAGGAAGCTCACCACCACGTTGCAGACCAGGGAGAGGGCGATGAGGACGACCAGGCCCTTGTTCTGGAGGAAGCGCGGCTGGGAGAGGATGAGCAGGACGGCGAAGACAAGCTTCAACGTCATGATCAGCGAGAGCGTGGCGCTGGCGCCGCTCTTGTTGAAGAAGCCCCAGATGGCCAGGTAGGCGAGGGTCCCGAACGGCGCGGCGGTGAAGAGCCCGAACATGACCATGAGCAGCGTGAAGGCGACCATCACCATCACGAACGCGCCCAGGATGAGCAGGATGCAGAGGATGAGCGTCACCGGCCCTTGAATGCGGCCCTGAATCCGCTCTGGCGCGACCAGCGAGAGCGCCACCAGCAGGATCGTGAAGAGCAGCAGCCCATCCAGCAGCGCCAGGTGCGAAATGGCCATTCCGGGGCGCGGAGGGGACCCCTTTCGCGCGTCGATCATGTCGGCCACGCGCACGGCGATGATGATGTCCGGCAGCGTGGGGTCATCCCTCCGCAGCTGGGCCTCCATCTGCGCCTTCGTCGGCTCCGGGACGGAGAGGAAGGTGGAGCCGATCTCCACGCAGAAGGCGATGGCCAACGCGATGGCGGCGGCGAGGAAGAGCGGCTTGCGCAGGGAGTCCATGCGTTCTTCAGGGCTCCCGAGCGCCGCAGTCCTGCGCCAGCTTGTCCCGCGCCGAATCCTCAAGCGCCTCCAGCGCCCGCGGCGTCAGTCTGCGGAACTGCTTGCAGCGCTCCACCTTGTCCGCCTCCAGCGTGAAGAACTTCCGGGTGACGCTGGTGGCCTTCACGGCTTCGCCCTTGTTCACGTAGAGCCGCTGCAGCATCAGGTAGCTCTCCTCGTTGCGCGGGTTGGCCTTCTGATGGGCCTCCAGCTCCTTGATGGCTTCGTCCACCTTGCCTTCCTTCTCGAGCGTGGCAGCGCGGTTGATGCCTTCGAGGTTGGCGCAGAACGGGCGGAGCGCGGCGACCTTGCCGGAGACCGGGGTCTGACCGCCCAGCGCGCGCGTGTCCACCGACTGGAAGAGCAGACACCGCCGCGTGCGAGGCTCGTCGTCGGTGACCTGGAGAACCGTGTCGTAGACCTTCGCCGCCTCCTGGACTTTCCCTTTGCGCTGCAGCGTCTGGGCGAAGCGGATGTCGTTGAGCGCCTCCCGGAGATCCTGACTGGTGCCGTCCCAGGCGGTGGTCGACGTGCGCTTCACCGCGCGCGCGCGGATGCCCTCGTTGTAGGTCTTCACCGCGTCATCCGTGCGGCCGAGGTCGACATAGACGTCGGCCAGACGCCGGTGGGCCTCCGTGTGCTGGGGATCCGTCTTCACGGCCTCCTCCAGCAGCTGCAGGCGCTGCGGCGTGTCGGTGGTGCGCATGCCCAGCTCGTAGAACGCCCGGGCGTCCACCCGCGAAGGCTTGGCCACATGGGCGCGCTTGCTCACCAGTCCCTGGAACATCTGGATGGACTGCTGCTTGAGCTGCGCGCGCTGCGGGTCCGCCTTCGGCTTGGCCAGCGCCTGGTTCCAGCGCGCCTGCGCCAGCGCCAGCTCCACCTCTTCGTTCGCGGGGTCCTTCTGCAGCGCCTTCGTCAACAGCTCCTGCGCCTTGCTGCACTGCTCCCCGTTCCAGCCGTCAGAGGCGCAGTTCTCCTCGAACAGCGCGAGGCCCTTCTTCGCGTCGTCCTCCTGCGCCAGCGCGGTCGACGCGCAGAGCAGGGCCACCGTGCAGAGCTTCAGGGTCATGGCAGTCCTTGCGCTCACAGGTTCACGTGGACGTGGTCCGCGAACGGATCATCGCACTCCAGGAAGGTGGCAGCGCCGCGCTCGGTGAACGACTTGCCCGTCGGCGCTGCGGCGAGCTCCCCGGCCTGTTCCACCAGACACATGGCCTGCTGGGCGCTCTTGCCCGGGATGTTCATGGTGCGCGGGTCAATGTCCAGGGCCATCCCGCGCGTATGCAGGCTGTTGCGCGTGATGGACCCGGCGGCTCGGTTGCGCTGCGGGTTGCGGTAGGCGCTGCTCACGAAGCGCTCCACGTCCACGAACGACCTTCGGTTGTTCGCGGTGGTGTCCGCGCGCCCGTTGGGCCCGGCCAAAATGGCGCCGCCGCACCGTCCCTCCACCACCGGCCCCGCGCAGCGGTCATCGCCCTGGGGATCCGTGTCCCCCAGCGGGCCGACGTTGAAGATGGACGGCCCCGGCTCCACCACCACCGTGTTGGGCGGGAGCCCGGCCCGGCCTACCGGGACCTTCTGCACGTCATTGTTGATGAGCGCATTGAGGTTCTTCGACACGCTCTTCAGGAGGTTCTCCAGGCCGTCTTTCTTCTCTTCGGCGATGAGCGAGTAGTTGCCGGTGTTGAAGTGCGGCCGGGTGGGCGGGACGATCTGCGCGGCGCTCGGCTGAAAGTTGGTGCCGTAGTCCAGGTACTCCTGCCGCAGCACGTCCACCTCCTCCTGCCGGATGACAATCGTCTGCGGCAGCTTGGCCTCCAGGCGTTTCCCCTCCAGCTCCAGGAACGCCAGGACTTCGTACTGGAGCGCGGGGTTGGGCTGGCGGCTGCCGTTCTGGCCGATCTTCGAGCTGCCAATGAAGGTCAGCGCGGGGCCCTTCGCGGTCACCAGCTTGGCCGGCCCCGTCTGAGAGCCCTTGGGCGTCACCTTCCAGCTCACCGTGCTGACCAGAGGCTCCGGGCCGATGAGGCGCGCCCTCACCACCGTCTTGTCGCTGGGGGCGAGGAAGGAGCGCCGGTCGGCCGCCGGGTCGGTGAAAGCCTCCACGATCTCCAGCTTGAGCTTCGTCCCCACGCAGAGGTTTCTGGAGCAACGGTCCTCCACCGTGAGCGGATCCCCATCCGAACAGGGCGTCCGTTCGCGCGCCCCCGAGCAGTCGGTGAGGAGCTTGGGTGGCCCGGCGTCCTTTGACGCGGCGGCGAGGCCGGCGTCGGCCGCTGCCTCGTCCTTCGTACAGCCAGCCAGGAACGTCGCGACCAGCAGAAAGCGGACTGCCACTCTCGCTCGCACAGCGCCCTCCATGTCAGTACGCGCGCGCAAGCTACCAGCCCGGAAAAGAGGACAGGCAGCTTTTTCCAGAAAGGTCCTGCCGCGGCGCGTGGGAGGGGCGAGCGAGGCGCACGCGGCGTTACCCGAAGCTGGCGCCTCCACCCTTGATTCCCCGGAGACGGTCGATTACTTGCCTACGCCTCACCCGCTCTCCTCTGAAGGACCTCAAAGATCATGGCGCTCAACCTCCACTTCACCGACGCGTTTGCGCGCCGGCACATCGGGCCCGACGACCAGGAGCTCGCGCTGATGCTGCAGGCGCTGGGGGTGGGGACGCTGGATGAGCTGATCGACCAGGCGGTGCCGCGCGCCATCCGGCAGGAGAAGCCGCTCCGGCTGCCCCCGGGGAAGACCGAGTTCGAGCTGCTGGCCGAAGCCCAGGGCCTTGCCTCTCAGAACCAGATCTTCCGGTCCTACCTGGGCATGGGCTACTCGGACTGCATCACGCCGCCGGTCATCCTGCGCAACGTGTTGGAGAACCCGGGTTGGTACACCCAGTACACGCCTTACCAGGCGGAGATCGCCCAGGGCCGGCTGGAGGCGCTGCTCAACTTCCAGACGATGGTGATGGACCTCACGGCGATGGAGATCGCCAACGCGTCGCTGCTCGACGAGGCCACCGCCGCGGCGGAGGCCATGGCGCTGGCGCGCGCGGTGAAGGACGCGGACGGGACGAAGGCCTTCTTCGTGTCAGACCTCTGCCACCCGCAGAACATCGACGTGGTGAAGACCCGCGCGGAGCCGCTGGGCATCACCGTCCTCGTCGGGGACCACCGGACCTTCGACTTCAAGACCCCCCTTTTCGGGGCGCTCCTGCAGTACCCGGCCACTGACGGCGCGCTGCATGACTACCGCGCCTTCGTGGAGAAGGTGCACGCGGCGGACGGGCTGGCGGTGGTCGCGGCGGATCTCCTCTCGCTGACGCTGCTCACGCCTCCGGGTGAGTGGGGCGCAGACGTCGTCGTGGGCAACTCACAGCGCTTCGGCGTGCCGATGGGCTACGGCGGCCCGCACGCGGCCTTCTTCGCCACGCGCGCCGCGTTCGCGCGCAGCATGCCGGGGCGGATCATCGGCGTGTCGCAGGACGCGAACGGCCGCCCGGCCTTGCGGATGGCGCTGCAGACGCGCGAGCAGCACATCCGCCGGGAGAAGGCGACCAGCAACATCTGCACGGCGCAGGTGCTGCTCGCGGTGACCGCGTCGATGTACGCCGTCTACCACGGCCCGCGCGGGCTCAAGGCCATCGCGGAGCGCGTGCACGGGCTGACCCGCGTGCTGGCCTCCGCGCTCTCGCGGCTGGGCTTCCAGGTGAAGCACGAGCAGTACTTCGACACGGTGCGGGTGGAGGGCACGCCGCAACAGATCAAGGCCATCCTCAGCCACGCTGAAGCGAAGCGGGTGAACCTCCGGAAGCTGGACGACCGGTCCATCACCATCGCCCTGGACGAAGCGGTGACCGTGGGCGAGCTGCAGGCGCTGGTCGAGGTCTTCGCCAGCGGCCGCGTGCTGGAGTTCACGCTTGAGGAGCTGGCGGCGCACACGTCGCCCTCCATCCCGGAGCTGTTCCGCCGCAAGTCCAACTACCTCGCGCACCCCGTCTTCAACCAGTACCACTCCGAGACGGAGATGCTGCGCTACGTGACGATGCTGGAGTCGAAGGACCTCTCGCTCACGCACTCGATGATCCCGCTGGGCTCCTGCACCATGAAGCTCAACGCCACGGCGGAGATGATGCCGGTGACGTGGCCGCAGTTTGGCCGGCTGCACCCGTTCGCGCCGGCCAAGCAGGCGGCGGGGTACCAGGTGATGTTCCGCCAGCTGGAGGAAGCGCTCCGGGAGATCACCGGCTTCGCGGCCGCGTCGCTCCAGCCCAACGCCGGGTCACAGGGCGAATACGCTGGCCTCCTGGTCATCCGCCGCTATCAGCACAGCCGCGGTCAGGGTCACCGCAACATCTGCCTCATCCCGTCCTCCGCGCACGGCACCAACCCGGCCACCGCGGTGATGGCGGGCTACGAGGTGGTGGTGGTGAAGTGCGACGAGCAGGGCAACATCGACGTGGGAGATCTCCAGTCGAAGATCGCCACCCACCGGAACAACCTCGCCGCCCTGATGGTGACGTACCCCTCCACGCACGGCGTCTTCGAGGAGGAGATCAAGCAGATCTGCGCGCACGTGCACGAGGCGGGCGGGCAGGTCTACATGGACGGCGCCAACCTGAATGCGCAGGTGGGGCTCTGCCGGCCGGGCGACATCGGCGCGGATGTCTGTCACATCAACCTGCACAAGACCTTCTGCATCCCGCACGGCGGCGGCGGCCCGGGGATGGGGCCCATCTGCGTGGGGCAGCACCTGGCGCCGTTCCTCCCGGGGCACCCGTTGGTCCGCACCGGCGGAGAGACCGCCATCGGCGCGGTGTCCGCAGCGCCCTGGGGCAGCGCCAGCATCCTCCCCATCAGCTGGGCGTACATCCAGATGATGGGCGGTGAGGGGCTCACCCGCGCCACCGAGGTGGCCATCCTCAACGCCAACTACATCGCGGCGAAGCTGCACCCGCATTACCCGGTGCTCTACCGCGGCCGGAAGGGCAGGGTGGCGCACGAGTGCATTGTGGACATGCGCCCGCTCAAGAAGACCGCCGGCATCGAGGTGGAGGACGTGGCGAAGCGGCTGATGGACTACGGCTTCCACGCGCCCACCGTCTCGTTCCCGGTCTCCGGCACGATGATGATCGAGCCGACGGAGAGCGAGTCCAAGGCGGAGCTGGACCGCTTCTGCGAAGCGCTTATCTCCATCCGCAAGGAGATTGAAGAGATTGAGCTGGGCAAGGCGCCGCGGGAGAACAACCTGCTCAAGAACGCGCCGCACACCGCCGAAGTGGTCACGGCGGACGCCTGGGACCGCCCGTACTCGCGCGAGCGCGCCGCCTTCCCCACGCCGTCGGTCCGCCGGAACAAGTTCTGGCCGTCGGTGGGGCGGCTCAACAGCGTGCTGGGCGACCGCAAGCTCGTCTGCTCCTGCCCGCCCATCGAGGACTACGCGCCCGCGGCGTGACGCCTCACGGCAGCCGGAGGGCAGGCGAGGTCTGCTCTTCAGGCGCGCTGTCCTGCGCGGGCTCGACGTGGACCACCACGTCCACCACCTGCGGGTAGGCGGCGGAGAGCCGCTTCTCCACCGCGTGCGCCACCTCGTGCGCGCGCTGCGTGGCCAGCAGCGGGTGGACCTGGATTTTCAAGTCCACGTAGACGGAGCCCTCCATCCCGCGGCTGCGCACGTCGGAGCAGCTGAGGACGTGTTCCACAGAGCGGGCCAACCGGCTCACCTCTGAGGGGTCCAGGCGCGCGGTGTCCGAGAGGATGCCCACCGCCTGCTTGACGATCCCGTAGGCGACGTACGCCACCACCACCATCAGGCCCAGCGCCACCAGCCCGTCCGCCTTCTTGAACCCCAGGCGCACCAGGACGAGCGACAGCAGCACGGCGGCGGTGACGAACACATCCGAGAGCGTGTGGCGAGCATCCGCCAGCAGCAGCGGGCTGGCCAGCCGTTCGCCATACCGGCGCTCCACGCGGGTAACGGCGAAGTTGATGACGAGCGTGCCTGTCATCACCGCCATCATCTCGTACGTGGCCTGGGGGTGGGTGTCGTGCAGCAGCGCGTCCACTGCCATCCGCCCCAGCTCCAGCATGGCGATGCCCACCATCGCGCCAATCCCCAGCGACGCGAGCGCTTCGAACTTGCCGTGCCCGTAGGGGTGGTCCGCGTCGGCCGGCCGCGCGGCCACCGACATCGCCACCAGGCCGAGGACGTTGGAGCCGCCGTCGATGAAGGAGTGCAGGCCGTCGGCAGTGACGGACGCGGAGCCCGCCACCAACCCCATCAGCAGCTTGGCGATGGCCACCACCCAGTTCGCGACGAGGATGCCGAAGAGGACGCGCCGGATGGAGAGGCTTCGCTCAGCCGCGGAGGGGAGGGGACCGGTCATCGCAGCGCCAGACTAGCTCCAGCGCTCACCAAACGGGCGTTGACCGCGCGACGCTACTTGCGGCGGGCGCGCCGGGGCAGAGGGCAGGACTCGTAGCCGTGCTTCTCGTCCCACTGCTGGTGGGACTCCTCGGCGATCCAGAACGGTCCCGCGAGGGCGATCTCGGTGGTGATGGGGGAGAGCAGCTGCGCCTGCTCCGCCTCACGCGAAGCCTGCGCCTGGCGCAGTTGCTCCGCGTCCAGCGCGTAGAGGGCGGACCGGTAGTTCGTCCCCTCATCCGGGCCCTGCCGGTTGAGGGTGGTGGGATCATGCGAGCCCCAGAACACAGCCAGCAGCTGCGCGTACGTCACCTTCGATGGGTCGAACTCCACCAGCACCGCCTCCGTGTGTCCGGTGGTGTGGGAGGAGACCTCCTCGTAGGTGGGGTTGGCCGTCTTTCCACCCGTGTAGCCGACCGCGGTGGCGACGACGCCCGGCAGCTTGCGGAAGCGGTTCTCGCTGCCCCAGAAGCAGCCCTGCGCGAAGATCGCCAGCTGGTTCTTATCGGACGCTTTGAGCGCCGTGCCGTGACCTGCGCCGCCCGGCCGCGTGCCGACCTTGCGAGCGCCGGCCCCGCTGGCGACGCAGCTCAGCAGCACGGCGGTGAGGGTTCCAACGACGGCGAGCGTTTTCATGCGGTTCTCCAGGGCCTGAAGACAGTACGCGCGGCGGCCGCTGAAGGTTACACGGCACGGGGTTGCCCCCGTTCGCGTCGAGTGTTGCGCCGTCAGGCGCATCGTCGAGACGTCGGCAGTGCTCCCGAAGCTTGGCTCAAGGGCCGCTTCGTTCTGCTCGAAACAAACCGGCAAAGTGCAGTGCGTTCACCAGGCCGCAACATCGCGAGGGTTGCCCCCGTTCGCGTCGAGCGTTGCGCCGTCAGGCGCATCGTCGAGACGTCGGCAGTGCTCCCGAGGCTTGGCTCATGGGCCGCTTCGGTCTGCTCGAAACAAGCCGGCAAAGTGCCGTGCGTGGGTTTGCGCCACCTCTCGACTATGCGCCTGACGGCGCAACGCTCGAGGCGAGCGGGGGTGGCGCCCAACTGAGAAGAGCTGTTCCTCCGACGAAATGGCCGGAGCGGGGGAGGCGCTGCGCGAGCTCAGTTCGCCTGCCGGAACAGCCGCATCCGCGGGCCGCCGCCCATCTCCAGGAAGAAGCCGAAGGAGAAGCGCACGGTGGAGTCCGTCGTGATGAGACCGGGCGGCGGGTTGGGGAAGGGCTGGGCGCGCTCGAAGGACTGGACCGCCTCGAGGTCGAGGAAGTCCAGGCCGCAGCTCTTCTCGACGTAGACCTCCTTCACCATCCCACGCTCGTTCAGCGTCACGGCCAGGACGGTGTAGCGGTCCCGCCCGCCGTAGATCTGTCCAGACGGGTCCCTCACCCGCAGCGAGCTGCCGGGATCCCAGTGCATCCCCACGCTCTGCTTCACGCGGTTGAAGAAGCTCGCGAACTTCCACTCCTTGGTGTTGAGGAAGGTGCCTTCGCCCTCTTCCACGTCGCGCAGGTGATCATTCGGAGCGGCGCCGGTCACCTTGTCCAACGCGGACATCGACGGAACCAGCGTGAGCACGCCGTTCATGCCCTTGCGGCCAGCGGAGGCTTCCTCCTGCGAGCCGTTCGGCGCGCCCGCCTGAATCTTGAAGCGATCCGAGTTGCCCACCACCTCCGCGCTCTCCTTCTGGTTGGAGACCTGCGCGCCCGGGCCGGGGAGGAGCGGATCATTCTTCAGCGCCACCTCCTGGCGACGCTTGGTGTCGGGGACCTCGAAGACGTTCTTGCGGTCGCCGGGTTCGCGCAGCGGGCGGTCGTCGTTGCCCATGCCGTTGTTCCCGGCGATCTGCGCCTTCTCGACGTTGTCTTGGCCCTGGTTCTCCTGCGGCGTGCTGGTGGTCCGCCGGGGCATCGCGTTCCGGTAGAACGCGGTCTGGTCCTTGGCCTTCGTCTCCTTCTTGACCTTGTTGTTGCTCTCCGCGAGGTAGTCCGCGTCCGCGCTCTCCTCGTTGTTGCCCGGGGCGACGTCCACCACCTGACCGTCCGGCTTCTTCTCCGGATCCTTTTTCTTCTGCTCGGCGGGCTTGGGCGGCGCGACCTTGGCCACCGGCGCGTTCGGCTCTTCCTTGGCGGGCTTGGACTCTCCCCGGTTCTTCATCCACTGGCCGGAGCTGATGGGTCGCATCGACACCGAGCTCAGCTTCTTGCGAGGCAGCGGCGGGCCACCGAAGTGGATGAGTGAGAGGAAGATGAGGAAGCAGCCGAAGACGCCATGGACGACGAGCGCAAAGGCGACCGCCAGCAACTGGCGCGATGCCCCTCCTCGCTTTCTCCGCTCTGCAGGCGTCATCGTCGCCACGGGTGCGATTTTAACCGCCCCCCTCGTCCGAAGTTTCCTTGAGCAGAGTGCCAACGCGCCCCCTCATCCATCAAGGGGGGGTGTGTCGGGGTCAAAAGCTCGAAAATCGATAGGTTGGAATCGGGCTCAGTAAACGCGCGAGACCTGCGCGCCGCTGAAGTAGTGCCGCAGGATGGTCCGGTAGGTCTGCCCCGCCTCGGCGCGCCCAATCGCCCCCGTTTGGCAGAGCCCTACGCCATGGCCCCAGCCACCTCCCGTGAACACCCAACCGCTGATGACCCCGCTGGCATCCCGCTCCGGGGCGACGAGGAACATCGCGCTGTTCAGCATGCCAAACAGCCTGCGGATGTTGAGCTCTCCCCGGACCTGCGTGGCCCCGCGCTCGCCGGCCACCGTGAGCAGCCGCGCTCGTCCGGATGCGCCCCGCTCCACCACGGCAAGCGCCTGCACCGCGCCGACGCCCAGCGGCGCCGCGAAGGCATCCACCTCTTGCGCCGTGAACCGCCGCTCCCACCGGTACTTCCCCGGGGCGGAGAGCGACGACAGGCGGCAGGCAGCCGGCACCGGCGTCTCCAAAAAGGCCTTGAGGTCTTTCGGACCCGGCAGCCCAGCGGTGGGGCCGATGATGTCCGGCCGACCCCGGAGGTGCGGGTTCGGCACACCTCCCCAGACCACGTCGTTGTCTTCGGAGTGGCCGCCACAGATGGCGCTGTAGACCGAGTCCACCAGCCGCCCGGTGTTGCCGAAGAGGCCCTCCCCACGCGTGGCATCCACCGCCGCGGTGGTGCTCGCCGCTTCGCTGGTGCGGCCCTTGTAGACCGCGCAGTGCTGCTCGCTGCACAGCAGGTACGGGTCCGCCAGGTGTTTGAGGCCGATCTTCGCCAGGACCTCGCCCCGCGCCGTCACCGCCTGCGCCTTGAGCGCCTCCAGCGGCGCCTTGGCGAAGATCTCCGCCGGGACCAGGCCGTAGAGCATCTGCTCGAGAGAGACGAGGTTGACCAGCGCCAACTTCCCGTGGCGATCCACGGTGATCTGCAGCGCCCCGCGGTAGCTCCGGTCCTCGAAGCCGTGCGTGCCGTAGCCCACGTCGAACTCCACCTCGCGCACGTCGAAGCCAGAGTCATCCAGCGTCTCCGCGTCGATCCGGTCCTGGGCGAGCGCCAGTGACGCGCCTGACTCATCCAGCAGCTCAAGAATCCCCGACGCCGGCTGCCGCAGCTCCTCGAAGAGCGTGGTCCGCAGGCGGTGGCTGCGAAGGAGCTCCGCCTGGCGGGTGGACGCGGGCTCGGCCGTGTCGAAGGACTCCTGCAACAGGAGCAGGTAGCGACGGTTGTCGATGACCTTCCCGGCGATCCCGTACACCCCGCCGAAGACCTGCGACCGGACGCGCAGGCCCTGCGCTTCGAGGGCGGCCTGCTCTCGCGTGAGCGACGCCTTGTCGTCGAAGTGGAACTCGGCCAGCTGGATGGCGTAGCGCAGCTTGGCCGGGTCGCTGCGGATCCGCCGCACGCGAAAGCGCGCGCCCGCCGGCGCCGCCACGGTTTTTTCGATCGCCCCCGCAGCCCGGAGGCGCACCGGCCCGCGCGCCGCGAAGAAAATCTCCTCCGCGTTCTCCATCAGCCGAACCGACAGCCGGGGATCCCCGTGGCGGAAGTCCAGCCGCTTGGCCGGCAGCACAGGCGGCGCTGCGACGAGGCGGTCCAGCGCCGCGCTCGTCCCGGCGTCAGGGATCGCCGCATCCGGCGGCGCAGTGGAGGCGAGGGCGATGGACGCATCCGGAGTCCGGGCGCCGGAGTCGGAGGCAAGAGGAACGGAGGCATCCTGAGTCCGAGTGCCGGAGTCGACGGTGACAGATGCATCCGCGGCGCGCGCGCCCGCATCGCCGTTCACGCTTGACGCGTCGCCGCCCACAACGAGTCCGGCGTCGGCCGGCTGTGAGAGCACAGGACCGGGCGCGATGACCCACCCGCAGACAGCGCAGAGAAGTAGCGGCAGGCGAAGGCGGCGGCCGCGCGCGAGAGATGCCACACCGCGAACCTAGCTCCACCAGCAGCCGAGGGGACAGGCTACTTTTTCCCCGCGAGAGACGAGGGGCAGAGCAGGGCGCGCGAGGAAAAAGTTGCCTGTCCCCCGTGGCGCAAGGAACCGGACCGGATTCCACCAGCCCTCGG
Source organism: Myxococcaceae bacterium (assembly GCA_044230055.1). GTDB lineage: Bacteria > Myxococcota > Myxococcia > Myxococcales > Myxococcaceae > JBGART01. Next base: position 12,299 of record JBGART010000050.1, read on the forward strand.
AGGCCATCAGCAGCCGAGGGGACAGGCTGCTTTTCCCCGCGAAGGACGGGAGCAGAGCGTGGCGCCCGCGGAAAAAGTTGCCTGGCCCCTGTGGCGGGAACGCGCGCGCGGAGTCGTCGCAGGCATCAGCCCGCTGAGGAACGTCCGTCCGCGGGGTCGACGAGCCTCGACCTCATCAGGCCTGCCGGCGCCAGCGCTTGCGCAAGCGGGGAAAGGCATCTTTCCTGCGAGCGTTTGTCTCCGCGCCAGCTCCTGGGCGCGAAAAAGCAGCCTGTCCCCTGAGCAACCGGCCGAACGGCGCGCGAAATAGCGGTGCCCCCTTGCGCCGTTTGAGGACCTCACCCCCTTGAACCAGGAGCAGTGAATGCTTAGGGCCCACACCGCCGCGGCGGTCATCATCGGGTTTGCGGTCGCCGGATGCGGCGGCGCCCCCGCTGGACCCGAAGACGCCGCGGTACCGGGAGCGGCCACCTCTGGAGCCGCGGCGCCCGGTGCTTCAGGAGCGCCTACCTCCGGTGCCGGCCAGGTACTGATCGGCGCGCAGCCGGTCCCGGACACCCCCGTGGCGGCGCTGCCGGCGCACGCGGGGCACACGCCCCTGCTGGAGAGCCCGTCGCCCCCAGCGCCACCTGCGGACCCTCCCACCCCCAAGCCCACCGCCGAGTGGTTCGTGAGCGTCACCGGGAACGACTCCGCGGCGGGGAGCGACGCCGCGCCGTTCCGCACCATCACCAAGGCCCTCACGGTGGCCAAGCCGGGCGCGGTGATCCACGTTCGCGCAGGCACCTACGCCGAGCGCGTGGTCATCGACTCCAGCGTGCAGCCGGGCCGAGCGGACGCGCGGATCACCCTCCAGGGTGAAGGCAAACCCAAGCTCGTCCCGGGCGGCTCTGGCGCGGGTGGCATCGTTCAACTCCGGCAGCCGTACTGGGTGGTCGACGGCTTCGAGGTCGACGTGCGTGGGCAGCCCGAGTTCGGCGCGGAGCTCTCCGGCGACGTGCGCGGCTCCAGCCTGGCCAACTGCGAGCTCCACCACGGCACCCTCGGCGGAGGCGTCACCACCCACAGCGGCGCCACGGGCGCGACCATCGAGAACAACCACATCCACCACTTCTCGCGCGGCTCGGCGGACTCGCACGGCATCGTCGTCCAGGCCTCATCCAAGGACATCACGCTGCGCCGCAACGACATCCACGACAACTCCGGCGACGGCGTGCAGTGCCTGGGGCCGGAGGGGATGAATACCAAGCCGCCGGCGGACGGTCTCCTGCTGGAGAACAACCACCTCTATTCGAACCGGGAGAACGGCGTGGACGTGAAGACCTGCAGTCGCGTGATCATCCGGAACAACCGCATCCACGGCTTCCGCCCGACCACGACGGCGAAGGGCGACGCGATCGTCGTCCACATGTCCGCTTCGGACGTCACCATCGAGGGGAACGACATCTTCGACGCCTCGAAGGGCATCTCCATCGGCGGGAACCACACCGGCCCGGTGCCGACCAACGTGCTCGTCCAGAAGAACCGGATCCACGACATCGTCCGCGCGGGCGGTGGCGAGGCCACCGGCATCCGCCTGGAGAACTCCAGCGGCGCGAAGGTGCTCAACAACACGCTCACCCGCATTGAAGGCACCGCGCTGATGGTGGGCTACGGAACGGGCGGGCCCACCACCAACCTCACGGTGCTCAACAACATCGTCGCGGGGGCGAAGGCGGTGGAGCTGGGCGCCTACCGGCCGGGCCTGAAGATGGATCGCAACCTCTACGGCCCGGGCCGCGGCGCGTTCGAGATTGAAGGCGCGAACCTGGACTTCGCAGCGTGGAAAACGCGTGGCTTGGACGCGCTCTCGACGGAGTCGGACCCGGCCTTTCAGCCGGGAGACGCGCTCGTCCCGAGCAGCGCGGCGGCGGCGGACAAGGGCGTCGACGTGGGGCTGCCGTTCTGCGGGACCGCGCCCGATGTCGGCGCGGTGGAGACCGGCTGCTGAACGACCAAGGCGCCACCCGGATTCGAACCGGGGAATGAGGGTTTTGCAGACCCTTGCCTTACCACTTGGCTATGGCGCCAACGTCGGCTGGCTTATAGGCGTCGAACTCTGGATCGGTCAAGGAACGGACGTGCGGCCGCGGCGCCTTCGTCGCGTCCCCCAGAGCAGGCCGATCACGGCCGCGACCGAGCCCGCCCCGCCGCTCTGGCAGCCGCACCCGGGGACCGCGTCGCCCGCCGTGCCTGTGGGGCTCGCGACGGTGTAGGGCGGGAGGGGCGTGCCGGCGTCCGGCGTCCCCGCATCCTGGGGGCAGCTCGCGGCGGGGACGACGGTGAAGCTCACGTTCTGCAGCGCCAGCGCGTCCGTCGACGAGTTGCCCAGCGTGAAGTACAGCGCGCCGCCGCAGGGCACCGCGAGGGGCGCGGTGAGGGTGACCGGCCCGGTGGCCGTCCCGCTGTTCACGTTCACCTCAGCGTCGTGGGTCAGGCCGTTCGCCCCCGCCCGGGTGAACTTCAGCGGCGCGTCGCGCTTGACGAGCAGGTGCAGCCGCGGCCCTGACGCGGCGAGCGGGCTGGTGGTGAGCGTGGTGGAGATGCGGACGCTGCTCGCGCCGGCGGGGACGCTCACGCGCAATTGATACGGCCCGGGGACGACCGTGTTCGCTGCCAGCTTGGCCAGGGTCGTCCCGCCCACGCCGTACCGCCTGCGCGGCGCCGGCGCGTTCGTCACGTCCACCACCTTGGAGCACCCGGTCACGCCGCGCGCCGCGAAGAGCGCGGACATCTTGCCGGCCGCGTCCGCCACCGAGGGGAACGCGACGGGCAGCTGCGCAGCGACGGTCGCCGCAGCCTGGGCGAAGTCGGTCGACGGGGTCATCGACACCAGCGCCGCGTAGATTGCCGCGTCGAACGTCCGCCCCTGGTCCGCGCCCTGGAACAGTGTGCGCCGCGCGTCCCACAGCGCCCCGGAGAAGTGCTGGCTGTCCTGGTGGACCTCCCCGGAGAGCACATTGGGGCAGCTCTCGGTGTTGAGCAGGTCGCGCAGCGTGCCTTCGCCTGACCCCTGGCGCGGTCCCACGTACTCGCCCACGCGGGAGTCCTTGCCGTAGGCGGCGGAGATGAAGTCGGCGATCGCCTCGTGCAGCGCGCCGCCCTCGTTGTTGCCGGAGCGCTCGTCGATCGCGAACCCGTCGAACCCGGCCGTCGCGTGGATGACCCCATGCCCGAACTCGTGCCAGAGCACCGGTGAGTCGTAGGCGAAGTCCGCAGTCCCGCCCTGGAACATCATGATCGTGTCCACATCCAGCGAGTACGCGTCGATCCGGAACTGGTCGAAGTTCTCTTTGGCGATGAAGGCCGCGTTGTCGAAGTGGGTGAGCGTGTTCGCGCGAAGCGGCAGCATCCCGCTGGCGATGGCCTCGTTCACATTCGGGAGCGTGACGTTCACCCAGACCGCAGACCGCTTGCCTTCCCGTGTGTCGCGCAGCCTGAAGGGGGCGAAGCCGGCGTCCAGGTTGAACGGTCCCTGCGCGGCGACGGAGAGAGACCGGACGAAGTCGTACGCCTTGTTCACCTGGTAGAAAGCCTGAACCTCGGCGAAGGGATCCGAGTTCGCCGGCTCCAGGATGTCGACCACCGCCGTTCCGTCGGAGAGCACCTGCTTCGGCCTGGCGGGATCCACCGGCGTGTAGACGAAGCTGCCCGCGTCGTGCACCGCGGGATCCTGCGACGCCAGCGGCATGCGCTGGCAGATGGCGACGTCGTACGGGAGCATCCCGAAGACGGGCACCGCCACGCTGCCGTCCGCGCGCGCGGACCCGGCGTCCCTGCGGCAGTCCTGGGTGGGGCAGCAGTTGAAGGCCACCAGCTGATCGCCCTCGAGGTAGCCGCTGTCGCGCCCGGGCAGCAGGTGCTCCACGGTGACAGCGGTGAGCGGCGCAGCACCGACGCCCGCGTCGAGCCCGCCGGGGCTGCGCTCGTACACCTGGGCATCGTCCGCCGCGTAGAAGACGCGGTTCTGCGCCCAGAGCACCGCGCCGGTGGTGGCGTCCACGGCGACCATCCAGCTCTCCCGGGGATCCAGCGACGGGACGTGCGCGAGGTAGCCGGCGTGCACCTCGTCGCCCACCTGGAACACCATCGCGCGGGAGCCGCCGAGGGGCGCGCCGCCCTCCCACTTCGCCAGCGGGGTCCGCGCCGCCGCCAGCTCCATCGCCCGCTCCCGGCTGACCGTCCATTGCAGGACGGCCTTCGCGTACGGCACCGCGCTGGACGCGAGGACATAGACGCGGCGCTGCGCGTCCAGCGTGACGACGACCTTCGCGCCGTAGACGGGGTAGCCGCCGGCCAGTTGGGGGAAGTGCACCGCGCCGCCAAAGCGCGTGGAGAAGCCGATGGGCGCGCCCAGCGCCGAGCTGACCGGCAGCCCCAGCTCCTGCCGCCGAGCCTCGACGTATGCGCGGACCGCCGCCAGCAGCTCTCCAGTGAGGGGAGGGCTCATCGTCCCCGTCGCCAGCACCAGCGCCCCGGACGCGGAGTGCGTGCGGACCGGAGGCTCGGCTGCCGGGGTGCCGAGCGTGCCGGGCTTCGGCGCCGTGGAGAGTGAGCCGACGGTCGCCGCGATCAGCAGCCACGGAGCGTGCGCAAGCATCCGCCGAGGTTAGCGAAAAGGCCCGGACGTCAAAAGGCGCGGCGCCAAGAACGGGGGGCTTGGAAGAATCCGCACACAGGTCGCGTTACGCAAGCGGAGGAGGTCGCGCGTGGAACCGTCCATCACTCCGAATGATCTGTTCGTGCGGCTGGGGGACGACGAGATAGTCGTCGTTGACTGCCGGGAAGACGAGGACTGGAGGGGCTTCGGGGTGCACATCCCGGGCGCGCTCCGCATGACCCTCGCTGAAATCTCGCAGAGCGGTCAGGCCCTGCCGGACGACGAACTCATCGTCCTCTGCGGCGCGGGTGAAGGCCGGGCCTGTCGCCGCGCGTATCGCCTGCTGCGACTCTGCGGCCGAGACGTGGTCTGCCTGCAGGGCGGCCTCGAGGCGTGGGTGACCGCGGGCTACCCCACGGAGCGACACCCCGGCGGACGCCAGGACGCGCCCCAGGCCGCGCAGGGACATTGAAGACCGGCGCCCCCTAGCGGAAACTCCCATGGCGAGTCGACCGGGGTTGCATTACTCTGCCGCGCGCGAAATTAGCCGAGGGAGAGGGAGAGCGTTTCATGGCCTATATCGTCGCCGAGCCCTGCGTGAAGTGTAAGTACACGGACTGTGTCGAGGTCTGCCCGGTCAACTGCTTCTACGAGGGAAAGAACTTCCTCGTGATCCATCCGGACGAGTGCATCGACTGCGGCGCGTGCGAGCCCGTGTGCCCGACGAAGGCGATCTTCCCGGAGTCCGACCTTCCCGAGAAGTGGGCCGAGTACAAGGAGCTCAACAGCGAGTTCGCCACCAAGTGGCCGAACATCTCGGAGAAGAAGGACGCGCTCCCCGAGGCTGAGGAGTTCAAGGAGAAGGAGGGCAAGCGCGCCCTCTTCGACCCGAACCCTCCCTGAAGCGCAGCGCTGTTCAGCTGACGCTCAGCGACGAGAGCTTGAGACCTCGCGCATCCAGCGCGTCGCGGATGCGCGAGAGGTCCTGAGGGGCGGGTGGCCCTTGCCGCCCGCGGACCAGGAGCGCGACCTCGTTCCGTCCTGTTCGCTCCACCTCCACCTCCGCGTTCATCCCGCCTCTAAGCGTCAGGGAGAGCGCAGGGCGGTTTGACCGGACGAACGCGGCGATCTGCTCCACCAGTGCCCGGGCTGCGGTGATCTTCGATTTGATCTCTGCAGGGAGGGTGGGTGAGTCCTGCGCGCTCACCCCTGCCCGGTCCGGGCTGACAGCTGCGCCGGACGCGCGCTGGACGGGCGAAACGGCGGGGGAGGGCTCCTGGTGTTGGCGAGTCCCCTCGGGCGCGCTGTGGACGAACTCCTGAACCAGCTCCTTGCACAGCATGTCCACCAACCGCGAGCTCATGCCTTCCTCGTGTGCTGTCGTCGCCTCGGCGCGCGTGTCGCACAGACGCCTGGCCTCTGCGTTCATTCCCGCCCGCGCCGTCTGAAGCGCCTGCGCGCTGACGGGGAAGCGTCCCTTGGAGTCGGCCGGGGACATCGCCACCGGTAACGCAGAGCGGACTGTTTGTTCCCGGCTCCGCACGCGCGGCGGACTCCGGGCCTTCATCAACTCGCGGAAGGGGCGCGCGGGCGGCGGCCTGGCTGGGGCGTCAGAAGGGCGTTCGACTCGCATGGCCGCTGACCCTGAGCACCGCGCGTGCCAGGGGCGCCGCCCTCTGAGGACGAACCTCCGCGCCGTCCGGCACCCGCGACGGGCCGTCCGGCAGCGCGGACGCTCTCTAGTGCGCGAAGCCGCCCGGCTGACGGGGCGCCGTCCCGGTGAGCTCGTTGGTGGCGAAGGGACAGGCCGCGACGGACGCGGGATCCACCAGCGCCGGGTTGCGCGACCAGTCGCGGTCCTCGAACAGCAGCGCGTCGGCCAGCTCCACCACGTCGCCCTCTTTCTCCACCTTCCGCAGCATGCCGATGACCACCACGCGGGTCCCGCGCGGGACCTTCGCCAGCTCCAGGTACTGCCGCTCCGCAAGCCTCGCGGTGATACGGATGGGGGGCGGGCCCTTGTGGATGAAGCCGGGGACCTGCCGGAGCAGGGGGTTGATTGGCTCGGGCGGGTTGATGCGCAGCTCCAGATGGGCCACCAGCCCGGGCGGCTCCGCGGTGGGAGAGACGATGGGCGCCGCCTTCCCGCGGCCGCGGCGGGGCGCGGGCCGCTGCTCGGGGCCCACGTCGATCAGCTGCAGGCCATTCCAGACCACCCTGCGCTCCAGGTAGGACTCCATGAACGCAGTCATCGCCGTGTCCGCAACGGCGCTCGTCGCCCGCTTGACCTCCACCTCGTAGCGCTGCTTCAGCGCCGGCAGCGTGAAGAGGAAGCTGTCTGCCGGCTGGATGCCGTCGGCCAGGTAGCGCAGCTTGCCCAGGTCGATGGTCAGCCGCGGGTTGAAGCCCGCCGCGTTCTCCAGCCACGCGTTGGGGATCTTCCGGTCGATGAGGACGCGCCGGACCATCATCGACACGTAGGCGTTGCCAGGGAACCGGGCAGAGGTGAGCTGGGTGTTGAGCGAGCTCCCGAGCGCGGGGTCCAGATAGAAGTCCTGGTCCCGCGTGTGGAGCATGGGCGCAATCTCCCCCAGCACCGTGAGCAGCCCGCCCAGCAGCTCCGCGCAGCGCGGGTCCTGCGTCCCGTTGGTGAGCGCCCGGTTCAGCTTGCTCTTCGCGAACCGCCGGTCCAACTCCTCCTCCCGGAACACCGGCGGCTTGCCGGTGCGGAAGAAGAGGTCGGCCTGCGCCAGGGCGGGGCTCGCAGTGGCCAGCAAGAGCAGCAGAATTGAACGCATGGAGGCCAAGGGGTCCGCGGAGCGCCTTCGAAGGTTATCGGCCAGCGCCCGAAAGGAGTTTCCAAGGTTCTTGGAACCGGGGGAAGCCCTCCGTTTCCCCAGGGGAATTCAGGCCTTCCGGGCCGGTCGGGCGGCCAGCAGCACCAGCGCCGCCACCACCTCCAGCACCGCGCCGACCGCGAACAGGCGGTGCCCGCCCCCGTTCAGCACCCCCAGCGCGCTGAACATCGCGGCCCCGCGGATCCCTCCGCTCAGCCAGTCGTAGCCCGCGCCGGCGCTCAGGTAGCCCACCAACCCCCCGAGCCCGAAGGTGACCGACGCGAAGAGCGCCTGTCCGGACGCGCGCTGGGCCACGGGCACGCGGCGCGCGAGGAAGGCGATGGCGCCCACATAGAACGCCCCGAAGGTGAAGCCGTGCAGCAGCGAGAGGCCGATGATCGCCGCCGCGGACGAGGTGGTGGCCATGGCCCACCAGCGCAGCGCGCTGGCCAGGAACGCGGCGATGAGCAGCTGGCGCGGGGAGATGCGCTCCGCCAGCGACGGGTACAGGTACATGACCGCGATCTCCGCCACCACGCCCAGGCCCGCGCTGGTGCCGACGACCCAGGGCGGCAGCTTGAGCTCCGCCACGTGGATGGAGAAGTTGCCGTGGTAGGCCGCGCAGGCAATCCAGTGGAGCGCGCACGCGCACAGCAGCAGCGCCACGTCCCGGTGCTTGAGCAGGCCCCACGCGCCGAACATGCCGACGTGCTGGGTGGGCGGCGTCCGCGCCCGAACCGCGAAGCTCCACGCGAGGTAGCAGCCGATGAGCGCCACCGCCGCGATGACGGTCCTCCCGTCCACGTGGTCCACGAGGGCGCCAAAGAGCGCCGAGGAGCAGACGAAGCCGAGCGAGCCGAAGAGCCGGAGCCTCGAATAGCTGCCGCCCACCAGCGACACGCGGTTGAGCGCGAGCGTGTCCAGCAGGCTGGTCATCGACGACGCGAAGAACGCGTAGGTGACGAGCGCGGCCGCGACGGCCACGAAGCTCCGGGTGACCAGGAGTGGCAGGAACCCCACGAACGCGCCCGCCGAGATGAGCGTGAGGATCCGGTCCGCGCGACCGGTCCGGTCCGCCCAGTGGCCGAAGATGGGCGGAGACAGCAGCGACATCAGTGGGCTGAGCGCCAGCAGCGCGCCCACCTGGCCGCCGGTCAGCGAGAGGCCCTTGAGGTACGCGGGCAGGAACGGCAGGAGGATCCCGTTGGACGCGAAGTAGATCGCATAGAAGCCGACCAGCGGCAGCCAGCCTGCGGCCACGCTGGCGGACTCGCGGGGCTCCCCGGCCTGTGCGGTCACCTCGGCAACCCGAGCCGGTTGGCGACGTCCGGCAGGTGCTGCCGCAACAGCCGCGCGAGCTGCACGCCGTCGATCAACTCTACCGCCGCGCCTTGCGACACCAGCCGAGCCTCGTCGGAGAACGGGCCCGGCGTGATGACCACCGCCTTGGTCAGGTGTTCGCCCCGCGCGGTGTCGAGCGCCGCCTGCACCTCTGCGCTTTGGACGGCGCCGGATTCCGGGGGAGGGACGCACCGGATGTAGGCGCGCTGTCCCGTCACCGGGGTGGGGTCTTCCACGCGCAGGTCCACCCGGTCCGGCCGTTCGTCCTGCGACAGGATGGAGAACCCCAGCTCGTTGAACAGGCGGGCGCTCACGCTCCCCAGCTCGGTGAGCGTCAGGCGCAGGATGCCGGCGATTTCGGGCGGGAGCGCGCCAGCGCTTTGCGCCTCGGTGGGTCCGCCGCGAGCGAAGAGGGCGAGGAGCACGAACAGGGCGAGCGCGATCAGCGCGGCGAAGAGGGGCGTCCCCACGCCGTGCGTTTACCACACGAATTTCTCCTGTTGGCGGCCGCGGCTTTAGGGGTAGGGTGCTCGCGCGTATGGCTCCCGCTGAACAAGACGTCCGAGCGGTCCAGATCACACCGGTGAAGAACGAGGGCGAGCTGTTCCAGGCGCTCGCCATCCGAGAGATCGTCTTCATCGAAGAGCAGCACGTCCCCGAAGGGATTGACCGCGACGCCGAGGATCAGCGCGCGTACCACGTCCTCGCGGTGGAGGGCGGGCACGCCATCGGCACCGGCCGGCTGGTGATGCTCCCCACGGCGCCGGAGAACGAGACCGGTCAGTGGGCCCAGGTCGGCCGCATGGCGGTGCTGCAGGCGCACCGCAAGGGCGGCACCGGTTCCAAGCTGCTCACCGCGCTCGAAGCAGAGGCGCGGCGGCGCAGCGTCATCGGGATCATCCTCCACGCACAGCTGGCGTCGATGGACTTCTACACGAAGCACGGCTACGCGCCCCGCGGCGCGGTGTTCGAGGAGGCAGGCATGCCGCACCTCGAGATGCACAAGAAGCTCTGAGCGGCACGCCATGGGCGCGGAGCTGAGCTTCCCTCCCGGCTTCGTGTTCGGCGTCTCCACCGCGGCGTACCAGGTGGAAGGCGGCATCGAGAACGACTGGTCGCTTTGGGAGCGCGCGGGCAAGCTCGTGCACCGCGAGCAGCGCTGCGGCCGCGCGGTGGACCACTGGAACCGCTTCGACGAAGACCTGCGCCTGGTGGGCGAGGTGGGTGCCACCGCGTTCCGCGTCTCCCTCGAGTGGGCGCGCATCGAGCCTTCGCGCGGCGCGTTCGATGAGGCCGCCGTGGAGGAGTACCGGCTGCGGCTGCAGAAGATGCGGGCGGCCGGAATCCGCCCCGTCGTCACGCTCCACCACTTCACCCACCCGGTCTGGTTCGCGCAGCAGACGCCCTGGCATCAGCCGGAGTGTGTGGAGGCCTTCCGCCGCTACGTGCGGGTGTGCGCGAAGATCCTCAAGGGCGTGGACGCGCTCGTGCTGACCTTCAATGAACCGATGGTCCTCCTGTTGGGCGGCTACATCCAGGGCGTGATGCCGCCGGGCCTCACCGACGGCAAGCGGGCGATGGACGCGCTGGCGAACCTGGTGCGCTGCCACGTCGTCGCCCGCGAAGTGCTGTGGGCGGAGTGCGGGAAGACCGAGATGGGCATCTCCCAGAACGTGGTGGCGTTCGCGCCGGACCGCTTCTGGCACCCACTGGACCGCGCGCTCTGTCAGCTGGCGCACGAGGGCTACAACCACGCCCTGCTGCGGGCGCTCTGCACGGGCGAGCTGCGCGTCTTCATGCCTGGCATCGCCACCACGTCGCAGCGGATAGAGGGCGCGCGCGGGTCCGTCGACTTCATCGGTCTCAACTACTACACGCGGGCCCACCTCCGGTTCATCCCGCGCGCCCCGTTCCTGGAGTTCAAGTACCGCGACGTGCACCGGCGCGGGCTCACCGACATCGGGTGGGAGTACTACCCGGAGGGCCTCTCGCCGCTGCTGATGGAGGCCACGCGCTACGGCCTGCCGCTGTGGATCACCGAGAACGGGCTGGATGACCGCCAGGGGAACCGCCGGTCGCGCTACCTCTATGACCACTGGCTTCAGGTGCTGAAGGCCATCGGCCAGGGCGCAAACGTGCGCGGCTACCTGCACTGGGCGCTGATGGACAACTTCGAATGGCTGGAGGGCTGGGGCCCGCGCTTCGGCCTCTATCGGGTGGACTTCGACACGCTGGAGCGCACGCCCACCCCCGCCGCGGCGTACTTCCGGGAGACGGCCCGGTCCGGACGGCTGCGGGAGCCGCCCTCGTGAGCCGCGCTCGCTCGCAGGGCGTGCAAGCGCTTCAGAATGGCCGGCCGCCCGTAGTATCCCGCCTGTGATGCCCACACCCCGCTGCCTCCTCGCCCTCCTCGCGCTCTGCTCCGCCACCGCGCTCGCCGAGGAGGCCATCGTCCCGCCCGGCGCGCAGTGCCCCTCGCTCCCGGAGTACCCGGCGTCGGAGGTCCGCAGCCAGCGCGCCGGCAAGGTGATGGTCCGGGTCACGCTGGACGAGAAGGGGACGGTGACGCAGCTGCAGGTCGCCCAGGGCATGGGCGAACCCTTCGACGCCGCGGCGCTGGAGGCCACCCGGCACTGCACCTTCACGGCAGCCACGCGCGACGGCGCGGGCGTGGCCGCGGCCATCGAGATGTCGGTGGACCTCATCCCGCCGCCGCTGCCGGCCGTGCTCGAGGGCGAGGTGGTGGGAGAGCTGGGAGAGCCGCTGGCGGGCGCAGGCGTGAGCGTGGGCCCGTCGTCCGCGCTGGCGGATGCGCAGGGCCGCTTCCGCGTGGAGCTGCTGCCGCCCGAGGACGGGAAGGTCTGGGCGGTGGTCGCCAAGGAGGGCTTCGCCGAGCGCGCCTTCGCGGAGGTGCTCAAGAACGGCGACTCCCTCACGCGGCGCTACGCGCTCTCCCGGGAGAAGGTGTTCGAGACGCGGGTGACGGCCAACCGCCTGCTGCCGGACCTGCCAGAGGTGGACCGCACGCCGCAGGTGAGCCGGTTTCAAATCACCCGCGCGGACATCGACCGCACGCCCGGCGCGCTGGAGGACATCTCGCGCGTGGTGCAGGAGCTGCCGGGCGTGGCGGCGGACCCGGACCTGCTCGCCACCTTCTTCGTGCGCGGCGGCGGGCCCGAGGAGGTCATCTACTACCTGGACGGCGTGCCCCTCTCCAGCCCGTTCCATCTGGGCGGCTTCGCCACCGTCTTCAACCCGATGTTGATTCAGAAGGCGGACTTCTTCGCCGGGGGAACGCCCGCCCGCTACGAGCCTTCGCTCTCCGGCGTGCTGGAGGTGAACTACCTCACCGGAGAGACCGACCGCTTCAAGGCCCAGGTGGACATCTCCGCGCACACCGCGAAGGCGATGGTCAATTCGCCCACGGGCGTGGAGGGGTTGTCCCTCCTCGTCTCCGCGCGGCGCAGCTACTTCGAAGGGTACTTCGCCGTCCTGAAGGCGTTGGGCGTCGTCGGGCAGAGCTACGTGGCCCCGGAAATCGGCGAATACCTCGTTCGGGCGAACTACCAGCGCGGCGCCCACCGGCTGACCGCCACGTACCTGTACGCCAACGATGGGCTGAGCTTCCTCATCCAGCCCGGCGAGCAGGTCCTCTTCGACTTCGCGGGCGGGCTGGAGCTCTCCAACGTCGTCCAGGTGGCGATGCTGCAGCACCGGATTGCCCTGGGTGGAGAGAGCGAGCTCACCCTCACCGCCGCCTTCACCCGGGACGAGAACCACACCTCGGTGAGCGGCGAGACGGTCTTTGCGCGGGACGCCGAGCGACGCGAGGGCATTGGCAAGGCGGACCTGCTGATCGCCTTCTCGGAGCGCAACCGGCTGCGGCTGGGGCTGCAGTACTCGCACCGCTTCTTCCAGTTCGAAGGCCAGGTCCCTGACGTGCGGGCGGTGGCGCCGTGGTCCTCCACGCCGTTCGTGGAGACGGGCGTCGCCAACGTCGACATCTCGCCCACCGGCGCGCGCGACGTGTTCGCCGCCTACGCAGAGCACACCTGGCGGCCGTATGACCCGTTCACCGTCGAAGGCGGGATGCGCGTCCAGGCCGACGTGGCCTCCGCCCAGGCCAGCTATGCGCTGCGCGCCGCCGCCTCCTACGCCTTCCCCACCGCCACGGTGGCCAAGGTCTCCTTCGGCATGGCCACCCAGTTCCAGCCCAACCCGCTCCTGCTGGATCCCGTCTATGGCAACCCGGCCCTCCAGCCGGAGCGCTCCACCCAGCTGGTGGTGGGCCTGGAGCAGGGCCTGCCGTTCGAAGCGCTGCTGCGCATTGAAGCGTTCGCCAAGTGGCTGGACCACCTCGCGGTGAACCCGGACACCCCTGAAGGCGTGGCGGCGCTGGTGAGCTCAGGCCAGCCCGCGTTCCAGAGCACCGGGCGCGGCTTCGCGCGCGGCGTGGACCTCATGCTCCTGGGCCGGCGGCGCCAATGGGCCTACGGGCTGTCGATGGGCCTGGTGTTCTCCGACCGCACCAACCCGCTGGCGGCGGGCGCGTCCACCTACCCGGCGCCCTGGGATCAGCGCTTCACCGCCGCCGCCCACGTCTCCTTCACGCCCACCGACAGCTGGATCTTCTCCGCCCGCATCTCCGCGCACACCGGCCGGCCGTACACGCCCGTGGCCGGCTTCGTCAGGGACGAGGTGGGGGAGCGCTACCTGCCGGTGTTCGGCGAGACGAACAGCGCGCGCTACGGGGGCTACTACGATCTGTCCATCCGCGCCGAGCAGCGCTTCAAGCTGGGGCCGCTGGCGATGGCCTGGTACGTGGAGCTGCTCAACGTCACCAACGCCCGGAACATCTTCGCGGCGGTGTACGACGACGGAGACTTCGCCTCAGGCGCGCTGCCGCAGGAGAGCTCCTTCAACCACCTGCCCATCCGGCCGTTCCTGGGTGTCCGCGGTGAGTACTGAGCCGAACCCCCAACAGGCCGCGGCGCCGGAGCAGGAAGCGCCGTCGATGAAGCTCCGCGCCAAGCGCCGCCTGCGCGAGAAGTGGCGGCGCCTGGTGAACGAGGAGGCCACCCCCACGCGCCTGGGCGTCGCGGTGGGCGTGGGCGTGCTCATCGGCTGCAGCCCGTTCTACAGCCTGCAGATGCTGATCGCCCTCGGCGTGGCGCGCGTGCTGCGCCTCAACCGGATTGCCATCCTTCTCGGCTCCAACATCAACTTCCCGCCGCTGACGCCGCTCATCATCCTCGCGGCGCTGCAGACCGGAACCTATCTGCTGGAGGGCCGCTTCCTCCCGCTCACCCTGGACGCCATCCGCGACACGCCGCCCAAGGAGCTGGTGAAGGCCTTCGTCCTGGCCTTCCTGCTCGGTGGGCTGGTGGTCGGCAGCGTGCTGGGGACAATTCTCGGCGTGCTCACCGCGCGGGTCGTGGCCCGGCAGCGCGCGCGCAAGGCCACCGAGGCGCGGCTCTCCTACGAGGAGCTGGACGCGCTGTCGGATCAGCTGGAGCGGGTGCCGCGCCGCTTCCGCAGCTACGCGTCCTGGAAGGTCCGGCTGGATCCCGTCTACCCCATGGTCCTCGCCGAGCTGGCCGGGCGCCGCCAGCTGGTGGACCTCGGCGCGGGGATGGGGATCCTCGCCGCGCTGGCCATCCTGCGAGAACCGCTGCTCTCCGTGCGCGCGGTGGAGTGGGACGCGGCCAAAGTCGCGGCGGCCCGCGCGCTGATGGCCGGCGCCCGGGCGGTCACCCTCGTCGAGGGCGACGCGCGCGTCGTCCCCCTGGGCCAACCGGACGCGCTGACGTTGCTGGATGTCCTGCACTACGTGGACGTGCCGCAGCAGCGGGAGTGGCTGACCCGCTGCGCGCGGGCGCTCGCGCCGGGCGGGGTGCTCCTCGTGAGGGAGCTGGACTCCGCCGGCGCGAAGGGAAACCTCGCGGAGAGGATTGACGCGCTGGCGGTCCGGTGGGGGTGGAACAAGGGCGCGGGTGTGCGGGCGTGGGCCATCAGCGACATGGTGGCGCTGCTGCGCGGCGAGGGCTTTGAGGTGACTGTCCGCCCGGCAGGCAAGGGGCTGTTCAAGGCCAACGCGCTGATCGTGGCGCGCAAGCCGGCGACGGCGGTAGAACCCCGGCCCTCATGATCTCCACCGACATCCTCATCATTGGCGCTGGACCCGCGGGCAGCGCGGCCGGCTCCTGGCTCGCGCGGAAGGGCAGGTCGGTCCTCGCGCTCGAGGCGGGCACGTTCCCCCGCTTTCAAATCGGCGAGTCGCTCCTGCCGCGCTGCAATGATCTCCTCGAGGAGGCGGGCCTACTCGATGCGGTCATCGCCCGCAACTACATCCCCAAGCAGGCGGCGCTGTTCCTCAAGGACAGCGAGCGCGAGCGCTTCTGCTTCGCCGACGTCTTCCCCGGCCAGCGCACCCAGACCTTCCAGGTCCCGCGCGCGGACTTCGACCAGACGCTCTCCACCGCGGCGCGCAAGAACGGCCTCGACGTCCGCTTCAACCAGCGGGTGGACGCCATCGAGTTCTCCTCCAGCGGCGCGCAGGTCTTCGCCACGGACGTGGAGACCAGCCAGAAGCAGGAGATCCGCGCGAAGTGGGTGATCGACTGCAGCGGCTACGGGCGCGTCCTGCCCAAGCTCCTCAAGCTCGAGCGCGAGTCCGTCATCACGCCCCGCGTGGCCCTGTTCTCGCACGTGGAGGGTGACCAGCGGCCTGAAGGCAGCCAGGAGGGCGACATCTGGGTGTGCCTGCACCCGAACGGCGCGTGGATCTGGATCATCCCGTTCTCCAACGGCCGCACCTCCGTCGGCGTGGTGGCCGAGAAGGCCCACTTCGACGCCGTACCGGGCTCCAACCGGGACAAGCTCTTCGGGCTGCTCGCGACGGACCCGAACGCAAGCAAGCGGCTGGCGAAGGCGACACCGGTGATGACCACCCAGAAGCTGGAGGCGTGGTCCGCCGCGGTGGACCGCTTCTACGGCCCGGGTTGGGTGCTGACCGGCAACGCCGCCGAGTTCCTCGACCCGGTCTTCTCCTCTGGCGTCACGCTGGCGCTGGAGTCCGCGGTGCGCGCGGCCCGCTGTGTGGACCGGGCCCTCTCCGGAGAGGCGGTGGACTGGGCGACCGACTACGCCGCGCCGGTGAACAAGGCCGTCTCCACATTCAAAGTCTTCGTCCGCACCTGGTATACCGGGGACCTGCCCCGCATCCTCCTGCGGCAGAACAAGACGGACCTCATCAAGCGCGCCATCACCGCGGTGCTCGGCGGCTATGTGCTCGACGACAACAACCCCTTCGTCCGCGATGGCGAGGGGATGATGCGGTCCCTGCTCAAGTTGGTCTGAGCTTCAAGCGCAGGCGCGGGCGGGCGTGCTCCATCCAGCCGTCCGCTAGAAAGTTTCACAGCGGTACGAGGAGGTCTCGGACCTGTCCTGAAACACGACGGTGGCCTGGACAAATCACGCGCCAACCGGCTTGTTGTTGCTTGTGTTTCAGGTGTTTCGTGACGGGCACGGAGGTTGCTGCGCAGGCTTGCCTTGGCCCTGCCCTCTGAAGAGACCTCCACTGACGCGCTGCTCCTTCCGGGGCAGCGGTCGTCTCTGGGAGCGCCGTGGGATCGCGAGAAGCTGCCCACGGTGCCCAAGCCGCCGGCCCAGAGCGGCAACCCGCTGGATCAGACCGACCCAAAGACAGACCCGTACTCCGGCTGGGAGATTGGTCCCTGCCAGGTCATCCGCAGCCTCTCGTCCCGTGCCTCCAGCAGCCTGCTCGCGCTGCGGACGGATCCGCGAGAGGGGACGGCGATGGTCGTCCTGCGCCCGCTGAAGGTAGGCGCGGCGGGCGTCGATGAGCTGATGGAGCACGCCCGCTGGGCGACGCGGGTGCGCCACCCCAACCTCGCTCGGGTCTACGAGTGCGAGGCCGCCGACGAGGGCCTGTTCTGGGTGAGCGAGTTCTGCTCCGGCGCTTCGCTCTCGGAGATCCTCGCCAACTGCCGCAAGCAGGGCAAAGCGGTGCCGATGGGGTTGGCGCTCGCCGCGGTGTACGAGGCTGCGCTGGCGCTGCGAGAGCTCCACCGTTCGGGTGACCACGCGCACGGCTTCGTGAGCGACCACAGCCTCTTCGTCGGATTCAGCGGGCAGACCAAGGTGGTGGACCTCGGCCTCTTCCGCTGCGTGTCCGGGAAGCTCCTGCACCCTGACGGGCTCAGCGAAGTGGCCGCCTACCTCACGCCGGAGCAGGCCCTCCACGGCCGGATGCCGGACCCCAGCAGCGACGTGTACGCGCTCGCCGCCCTGCTGCACGAGTGCCTCTCGGGCCAGAAGCCCGTCAGCAGCCTCGAGTGCCGCCACACCTTCGCGCCGCCCTCCAGCTTCAACATCGCGTTAAGTGGAGCTCTGGACGCGGTCGTCCTCAAGGCGCTGCACGAGAAGCGCTCCAAGCGGTTTGCCAACGCCGGAGAGTTCGCCTCCGCGCTCAGCCAGGCCGCCTCCGGCTACATGTGGAAGGCCGCTGTGCGCGCGGAGTTCGTCAGCCAGCTCTTCCCCACGCGCAAGCGCCGTGAGGACGTGCTCCTCGCCAGCTGCGAAGAGGTGGCCTGGGGCCCCCGGCGCTCGCTCAAGGCGATGAGGGCCATCTCCCAGACCGCCACGGAGGCGGCGGCGGAGAACGCGCCGACCTCTGAGCTCGAAACGCTCCCACCCGCGCAGACGCCTCAGGCGATGGCACCCGCTGCGCTGGCGGCGACCCAGGGCTGGGCCGTGTCCGCGGCCTCCCGCGCGCAGCGGTTGAGCTTGCCGATGGCGGCGGCCGTCGGGTGCGGTGTCATCGTCGCAATGGTGGGCGCCGCGTTTCTGCTCTCCCGTCCCCAGGTGCCGCCCGCCGCGCTCGCGTCCCCTCCGGTCGCCGTTGCCAAGCTCCCCGCGCCGTATGCGCCCCCCATCGTCGCGGCGGAGGTGGGGCCTATGCCTCAAGTCTTCGCCGTGGCGGAGCCAGAGCCGGAGGTCAGCGCGGGGCCCAAGCTGCGCGCGAAGGCGCGGGCGAAGGCCAAGGCCCTGGCGGTCGCCAAGCGGCGCCTCGCGAAGGGCGATGGCCCGCTTCCGCCCTGGCTCACGCCCCGTAGTAAGCGCCGGTAGCGGTGTCGTTACCCCCACCGTTTGCATCGAGCGTCTCCCGATTGCTCACAAATCCTCGTCGTCGGATGGCGACGGGTAGTCGAGAGGCGGCAGGGGGCGGGCTGCGGGCTTCCGGGGAATAGTGTCTCGGGCTGCGGGCTTCGGGGAACGGTGTCTCGGGTAGGGGTAGGGAGCACGCGTTCGCGTTCGCGTTCGCCTTCGTTCACGGGCCCGGGCAGGGGTTCGGGTTCGGGTTCGGGTTCGGGCGCGGGCACTCGGTCACGGGCTAAAGCGCAACGAGGGGCAACCGGACGAGCCGTGCGCGGTGTTCCCGAGCCCGAACCCCTGCCCGGGCCCGTACCCGTGAACGAAGGCGAACGCGAACGCGAACGCGTGCTCCCTACCCCTACCCGAGACACCGTTCCCCGAAGCCCGCAGCCCGAGACACCATTCCCCCGAAGCCCGCCCCCCGAACACTCTCCGCCTTCACCGGCCCCTGACCTGCGCGCGGCGACGACGCCTGGTCAGGCAGAAGAGCGCGGCGAGAAGGGGCGCAACGCCGCCAACCCCGGAGCAGCCACACCCCACGGAGACGTCGGGTTGCCCCGTTCGCGTCGAGCGTTGCGCCGTCAGGCGCATAGTCGAGACGTCGGCAGTGCTCTCGAAGCTTGGCTCATGGGCCGCTTCGGTCTGCTCGAAACAGAGCGGCAAAGTGCCGTGCGTGGGTTTGCGCCACCTCTCGACTATGCGCCTGACGGCGCAACGCTCCTAGAGAACAGCTCACCAGGGCCCCGCAGCATTGCAGGGTTGCCCCCGTTCGCGTCGAGCGTTGCGCCGTCAGGCGCATAGTCGAGACGTCGGCAGTGCTTCCGAAGCTTGGCTCATGGGAAGCTTCGCTCTGCTCGAAACAAACCGGAAAAGTGCAGTGCGTGGGTTTGCGCCACCTCTCGACTATGCGCCTGACGGCGCAACGCTCGAGGCGAGCGGGGGAGGCGTGTGACTGACAACAGCTGTTCCTCCGACGAAATGGCCGGCCAGGGCCGGTTCCCCCTCGAGGCGAACGCGGGGGGCGCTGTTTATCCGACGAAATAGCCCGCCAGGGCCGGGCGGGAGGGGCAAGCTCAGCTCGACCGGGGCTTGGCGCCGAGCCGCTCCATCGCCTGCCGGAACACGGCCTGTGGCTGGGCACCCTGGATGAGCAGGCGGTCACCCACGAGGAAGGTCGGCACCGCGCTCACGCCCATTTCGCGCGCGCTGCGCAGCGCCTCGTCCACGACGGGCCGGTAGCGGCCGGACTGGACCGCAGCCTCCACCTCGTCGGGATTCAGCCCGGCGTCCTGCCCGGCGCCGCGCAGGGTGGAGAGGGCGTACAAGTCCTCATCCTGCTCCCAGTAGCGGCGAAGGAGCGACGCGTGGAGCGCGTCAATCCGGCCATGCTCGCGGGCCAGCTCCGCCACCTCGTGGGCGCGCCGGGTGCTGGGGACGATCGCGTGGTCCACCATCTTCAGCCCCTCCTGCGCCGCCCGCAGCTTGAGCGGGTTGTTCGGATCCGCCATCCGCGCCAGCACGTACTCCGGGGGAGGGCTCCCTTCGGGCGGCGTGTCAGGACGAAGGAGGAACGGCCGCCAGTCGACGGTGACGTCGAAGTCCTTCTTCAGCTTCTCCACCTCCACCAGGCCGACGTAGCACCAGGGGCAGACGAAGTCGGACCAGATGCGGATGAGCACAGGTTGAGACATGAACGGTCCTCGAATCACTCAGGTGAGCAGCGCCTCAAGGGTAACCAGCGACAGCCCCCGCTGCCGCAGCCCGTCGAGCAGCGCCGGGAGATGGGAGAGCGTCGCCTGGCGCAGCGCCGTGTTCCCGGAGAGCGTTCCGTCATGGAGCACCAGGATGTCCCCGTCCCGCGTGGAGCTGGCCAGGGCTCGCGCCCGCGCGTCGGTCAGGGCCCGGGCGCCGTCGCGCGGCGCGCGGCTCCACGTCACCACCGGCAGTCCCAAAGCCTTCGCGGCCCTGTGCACGGCGGGGTTCCGGATGCCCACCGCGGGCCGGTAGTAGCGCGGGGCGCGGCCGGCCACCTGCGTGAGGAGCGCCTGGCAGCGGCGGAGATCCTCCGTCAGCGCCGCCGCGGAGAACAGGTGCCACGCCACGTTGTGACTGTACGTGTGGTTCTCCAGCGCGTGGCCGGCGCGGACCAGCTGCGAGGCGAGCTCCGGGTGGCGCTCCACCTGCCGGCCGACGCAGAAGAACGTCCCGCGCCCACCCGCGCGCTCCAGCAGCTGGGCGACGCGCGGCGTGAAGTCCGGGTGCGGGCCGTCATCGAAGGTGAGCGCCACCGCGTTGCGCCCCGGGCGCCCGCGCGCCACCACCGCGCCGAAGAGCGGCACGCGCGGGTGGAAGACCCCAAGGGCCAGCGTCCCCAGGCCCGCCGCCGCGCCCAGCGCGCCGAGCGCCGCGGCCTCAAGCCCGTTCATGCCGCAGGACCGTGACCGCCTGACCGCCGCCGGGCGCCAGCCCGTGGATCAACCCACCGCGCCCCGCGTTGCCGGCGGCGCGCAGCCGCAGCGCCATCGCCACCAGCCGCAGCAGCCCGCCGGAGGGGTTGAACCCCACCCGCATCTCGTCGTTCACCCGCTCCGCCTCCGGCAGCACCTGCGCCAGCGCGGCCAGCTCCTCGCTGTCCGAGGGCAGCCCGCACACGGCCGGGGAGACCAGCGCGGAGGCACCGCACGTCGCCGCACCGGCCACCAGCAGGCGGGCCATCTCCTGCCGCGAGGCCCGCTTGAGCGAACCGCACGGATGCCCGGTCACGGCCACCGACTCCAGCCACAGGTCCGAAGGGCCCTGCCTGCCCAGCAGCACCGCTGCGGCGCCCTCCGCCGGCCGGACGCCCGCAGCGAGGAGCCCGAAGGCGTCATAGGCAGAGACCAGCGCCGGGACGATCTCATCCGCCGCCACCACCAGCACGCGCTCCGCCCGGCCGGAGGCCAGCAGCTCCCAGCCCACCTTGAGCGCGCTCTCGCCGGAGAGCTCGCGGTCGGAGGCCGTGAGGCACGCGCCGTGGATCTGCAGCGCGATGGAGAGCTGGCCCAGAGGCGCGTGGTGCACGGATTGGTGGAACGCGGTGGGGCTGCCGAACGCGTTCCCGCGCACCGCCACGCCCTCGAGGAAGTCCACCGTCGCCTGCAGGCCGCCGTACCCCGTGCCGAAGACGACGCTCAAGCCTTCGCGCGGCGCCGCGCCAAGCGCCTCGCGCGCCGCGGCCAGCGTCATCCGGTCCAGCCGGGGGAGCCGCTTCGCCTTCGGGTCCGCCTCATCCCCGTACGCCTGGACCTTCAGCGGCGCCTGCGCCGGCTGCGCGAGCTGTGCGCCGAACGCCGCGCAGCCCGCCGCGCCCGGCGCCACAATGCCCAGCCCCAGCACGGCGGCCCTCACGGTTCCTCCCGCGCCAGCACCAGCGCCGCGTTGTTGCCGCCGAAGCCGAACGAGTTGGAGAGCGCGACTTGGAGCGGCCCGCTCAGCCCTTGCGCGGGGATGAGCGGAACCTGGCAGTCGGGATCCTGCTGCACAAGGCCGAGGTTGCCCGGAGCCCACCCGCGCGAGAGCGCGAGCGCGCACAGCAGCGCCTCCACCGCGCCCGCCGCGCCCAGCGTGTGCCCGGTGGCGCCCTTGGTGGAGCTGACCGGCGGGACCGCGGCGCCGAAGACCGCGCGCAGGGCGAGCGATTCGCTGCGGTCGTTGGCTGGCGTGGCCGTTCCGTGCGCGTTGACGTAGCCCACGTCGCCAGGCGTCCGGCCCGCATCCGCCAGCGCCGCCTGCATGGCGGCGATCGCCCCCTTGCCCTCCGGGTGCGGCGCGGTCATGTGGTGCGCGTCCGCGGTGCAGCCCCAGCCCTGCACAAAGCCGTAGATGGGCGCGCCCCGTGCGCGGGCCGCCGCGCCCGGCTCCAGCCGCAGGAACGCCGCGCCCTCGCCCAGCGCCAGGCCCAGCCGTCCCTGGTCGAAAGGACGGCAGTGCGGCGCCAGCAGCTTGAGCGAGTGGAAGCCCAGGTAGGTGATCCGGCAGAGCGCATCCACCCCGCCGGCCAACGCCCAGCCCGCGCCGGCGGCGATCTTCATGGCGGCGTAGCCGATGGCGTTCGCGCTGGAGGAGCAGGCGGTGGAGAAGGTGTGGTGCTCGGCTTCGAGCGACAGCCGCTGGGCCAGCCGGTCCGCAATCTTCCCCACCGGGTGGTGCCGCAGCGCCAGGCGGTTCTCAGGTGTCGCCGCGCCCCGGTGCAGCAGGTAGTGTCGCTCCGACTCGTGGATGCCGCCCGTCGTGGTGCCGACCACGATGGCGCCCGGACCCGCGAGCGGCGCGTCCCCCAGCGCGTCCCGCGCGGCGACCAGGGCCAGCGCTTCGGAGCGGGAGAGGGTGGGGTCCTGCGGCAGGTGCGCGGGAGAGACCTCGCCGGTGGGGCTCTCCGGCAGGCCGGGCGCCGGGAAGAGCGACAGGGCGCGCAGACCGGACTCTCCTCGCCGCAGCGCCGCTTCGTGCGCCTCCACACCGCGCCCGAGCGCAGTGACGATTCCGAGCCCGGTGATCGCGACGCCCCGCATCAGCCCTTGGCGGACTGCACGAACGCCGCGAGCGACTCGACCGACTGGAAGTGTTGCTTGGCCGTGCCGTCGCTGGCGAAGCGGACGCCGAACTTGTACTCGATGGCCGTCAGCAGCTCGAGCGCGTTCAACGAGTCCAGGCCCAGGCCCACGTCGCGAGAGAACAGCGGCTCCGCGTCCTTGATGTCCTCGGCCTTCACGTCCTCGAGCCGCAGGGTTTCCACGATGAGGTTCTTGAGCTCGGTCTTCAGCGCCATGTCAGGAGTAGTCATTTTTTCGGTGCGGATATTACGTGAGGCCGCCGTCCACCGCGATGCACTGCCCGGTGATGTACGCGGCGCGGTCGTCGCAGAGCATCCTGACCACCCCGGCCACCTCCTCGGGACGGCCCGTCCGCCCGAGGGGGATCCGGGCGACCAGCGCGGCCTTCTTCTTGTCGTCCAGCCCGTGCGACATCTCGGTTTCGATCAGCCCGGGGCAGACGGTGTTGACCGTGATGCTGTAGCGCGCCAGCTCGCGCGCCAGCGTGCGGGTGAGGCCCAGCAGCCCTGCCTTGGCCGCCGAGTAGGCAACCTGCCCCTCGTTCCCCAGCAGCGCCGCCGGAGAGGTGAACGTCAGGATGCGGCCGAAGCGCCGCCGCACCATCGCCTTCGCCGCCTGCTGACAGACCAGGAACGCCGAGCGCAGGTTGGCGGACACCACCGCGTCGAAGTCCGCCGCGCCGGTGAAGATGAACGGCGCGTCCCGGGTCATCCCTGCGCCGTGGATGAGGCAGTCGGGCTCGCGCCCGGACGCCGCGAGCCGGGTGAAGAGGGCCTCCACCTGCGCGGGGTCGGACACGTCCGCGCGCTCGTACGCCAGGGTGAGCTGCTTCGCCTCGGCCGCGGCCTGCGTCTCCACGCGTCCTCGCTCATCGCTGCGGTAGACGACAGTGACCGCGTGCCCCTCCGCCGCGAGCCGCAAGGCCACCGCGCGGCCTATGCCCTTGGTGCCTCCGGTGACCAGCGTGGTCCGCGTCGCTGCTTGGGCCATTCGCGTGAGCTCCCTACCACGTGGTGGACAGACTGAGCCCCGCCATCCGTTCGTCGCGCCCGGCGCCGAAGAGCGGAACCACCGAGAGCTGCCCGGGCAGGCCCATCGCGCGCGGCAGCGGCTCCGGCTCCACGTGCGGGTGGAACACGCCGTAGAGGTTCAAGGCGAGCGTGGCCAGTCCGAAGCTCAGCCCGGTGGCTGCGAGGGTGAAGAGCGCGCGGTCCCGCGTCGGCCCGGAGACGAGCATCAGCAGACCGGAGGAGAGGAGGGTGGCGCCTGCCACCGAAACGCCGGTGATGGTGAAGCCGCGGCGCGCGGTGCCCGTGCTCACCAGGCCCGCGAGGGTGCCGACGTTGCAGATGAGCCCCGCGGCAGCGGGCGTCCCGAGCAGGACGGCCGCGGTGCGGGTGTTGTTGACGGACTGCGCAAGGACGCGGGCTGGCACTGCCGCCACGGCCAGCGCGGCGCACAGCCCCAGGGTTTTCGGCAGCGGATTCGACATGCGTTGTTCCCGAACGACAGGGCGCACGGCCCTTGGGCGCCTCGCGGGGCCCTATAGCAGCATTTCGCCAAGGGGCGTCAGGCGGTCGGGTCCAGACGCACAGGCCCGCCCGCCGCCAGGTGCGCGGCCAGCGCGAGGGCGTCCGTCGCCCCTTGGGTCGTCGTCATTTCCACCGGCCGTCCGGCAGCCCCGGCGCGCTCGGCCGGCTCGACCAGGAAGAGCGAGATGAGCTCCACGGCGGGCGCGAAGGCGGCCTTCCCGTCGGTTGTCCGCGGAAGCTCGAACGCGCCGCAGACCGCGGCGTCCAGCTCCCCGCGCGCCACGCGGCCCGCGGCGCTGACCACCGCCGCCAGATCGCTGCGCTCCCCCGCGGACACGGTCTCCAGCCCGCCCCGCAGCCCGAGCGCGATGGACACCTCGCCGAGCGCGGCGGTGGGGAGGGTGTAGACGAATGTCGAGGGAGAGCCGAAGGCGGCGCCGCGCTGCGTGCATTGGCCGAAGAACTCCAGGTCCGCTGCCGCGCAGCCGGCGCGCGTGCTGAGCACCAGCCCCGTCCGGTCGAGGGCCGGCGGTGCCCCCAGCGCCGCGCGGTGGGTCAGCAGCGCGTGGGTCAGCTGCACCAGCTGCCGGGCCGAGGGATGTGGGCGCCGCGCGCGCGGGTGGATCTTCGCCAGCGGGGCCGCTTCCGGCCAGGCGCCCAGCGGCGCTCCTGCCTCCGCGCCAAGCGGCGCCCGGGCGATCGCCACGCCGCCGGAGGTCCACGTCGCCCAGGAGGCGATCGCCACGGGCCGCCTCATCGCGCGCCCTCCGCGGAGAGGATGAGCGCGGTGTTGATGCCGCCGAACCCCGCGGTCGCGACGAGGGCCGTGCGGACAGGATCCGCCCTGGGCGCGCCGAGGACCGCGTTGACAGCCAGCGCGGGATCAACGGAGGCCAGGTTCGCCACCGGCGGAATGACGCCGCGGCCAAGGGTGAGCACGCAGGCGATGACGTCCAGCGCGCCCGCCGCTCCAAGCGTGTGGCCCAGCGAGCCCTTCGCGCCGGTGAGCGGGGGAGGGGCGCGCGGAAAGAGCGAGGCGTACGCGGCGGCCTCCATGCGGTCGTTGTGCGCGGTGGCGGTGCCGTGCGCGTGGTAGCGGCCCAACGACTCCGGCCTCCGGCCCGCGCGCGCGAGCGCCGCCCGACACGCTGCAATCAGCCCCGCGCCGCCGGGCTCTGGCGCCGTCTGGTCGTGCCCGTCTGCCGCGCCGCCATAGCCCTCCAGCCACGCCAGCACCGGCCGGCCCAACGCCTTCACCCGGTCCGCCGACTCTAGCACCAGCACGCCCGCGCCCTCGCCCAGGGAGAGCCCGGCGCGCGCGGCGTCGAACGGCGCGGCGGGCCGTGGCGAGAGCGCCTTGAGCGCGTGGAAGCCCAGGTACACGAATTCGTGCAGGGCCTCGCAGCCGCCGACCACTACCTCGTCGCAGACGCCGTCTTCAATCCATGCCAGCGCCTGGCCCAGCGCCGCGGAGCTGGAGGCGCACGCCGCGCCCACCGCCCGGACTGGCCCGTTCGCCCCGCACGCTTGGGCCAGCGCGGCGGCGGGCGCGAAGAGCGCGTCGTGCGCCGTTGGGCGGCCCGCGCGCCAGGCCGCCAGCGCGGGCTCCAGCGCGCCCTTCGTCGTCCCCACCACCACGCCCCGGCGGAGCCGCGGAGGCCCCGCAGTCAGCAGCGCCTCGCGCGCCGCCGCCAGCAACAGCCGCGACGCGCGGTCCTCCGGTACGGGTGCGCCGTGGGGGAGGATCAGCGCCTCATCTGGGGGAGCCTCCGAAGCGAGGTCGCTGCACAGACCTTCGGTAGGAAAGCGGGTCGCCTTTCGCACCGCGGTGCGCCCCTCGAGCAGGGCGGAGCACAGCGGACCGACGCCGGCCCCGTGACCGCTGACAGCCCCTACCGAGGTGATCGCGACGGGCATAGGGGAACGTCAGGTCGGCCAGCCAAGGGGCGCGTCCGGAGGCCCGCGCCGGTCCAGCGCCGCCTGGATCTGCTGGCGCGTGGCGGAGGCGAGGGCCTTCGGGCCGTCGCTCGGCGTGATGGGCGCGAGGAAGTCGAGGGTGATTTTTCCGCGCAGGTCATACCAGGGCGAACCCTTGGGGATGCAGCGGTGCGTCCCGGAGAGCGCCAGCGGCAGGATCTTCACCCCCGCCCGCTGCGCCATCACGAACGGCCCCTGGCGAAAGCGCAGCGTCTTGCCATCCTCGGAGCGCGTGCCCTCCGGGAAGACCAGCACGTGACAGCCGCGGTTCAGCCAGCGCAGACATTCGTCCAGCACCCGGTTCGCGCCGCCTTCTTCGCCCTTCGCCGCCTGGATGTAGCCCGCGAGGCGCACATTGATGCACAGGGGAGGGAAGAAGAAGATGGGGCGCTTGGTCACGAACTTGAGCTGCGGCCAGGCGGCCAGAATCATGATGATGTCGGAGACCGAGTTGTGGTTGGCGCAGATGAGGTAGGGCTCTCGCGCCGTCCGCAGCTGCTCCAGCCCGTGAACCTCCAGCCGCAGCAAAGGCAGCGCGGCCATCACGCCCTTGCCCCAAAGCCCGTTCACCCAGTTCATGACCCGGCGGCGGCGGTCGACCAGCGGGTTGAACGGGATGAAGAGGAGCACGGCCAGCGTGGCGAGGAAGAAGCCGAGGATCCACACCCAAATCCAGAGGGCGATCGATGACACGACGCGCATGCGGCCCAGCGTTTTGACGTATCCTGAACCACATGTCGACTCCGGCCCTCGCATCGCCGCGGTCCTTCGGACGCTATGAGCTGGTCCATCAGCTGGCGCAGGGTGGGATGGGCGAGGTCTACCTGGCCAAGCTTACCGGCGCTGCGGGATTCGAGAAGCTCTGCATCGTCAAGACCATCCTGCAGCGGATGAGCGCGGACAAGCAGTTCGTCGACCGCTTCCACCACGAAGCGCGCGTCCTCGTTCAGCTCACCCACGCCAACATCGCCCAGGTCTACGACATGGGGGAGCTGGACCAGTCCTTCTACATGGCGATGGAGTACATCGCCGGCGTTGACCTGTCGCGCATCGAGGAGCGGGCGCGGGACACGCACGTCAAGGTGCCGGTGCCCATTGGCCTCTACATCGGCCAGAAGATCGCCGAGGCGCTCGGGTATGCGCACCGGAAGGTGGGCGCTGACGGCACGCCGCTGAACATCGTGCACCGCGACGTCTCCCCGCAGAACGCGATGGTGTCGTACGAGGGCGACATCAAGGTGATCGACTTCGGGCTCGCCAAGAGCGCGGCGCGCAGCAAGCACACCCAGCCGTCCACCGTGCTTGGCAAGCTGGGCTACATGTCGCCGGAGCAGGCGCGCGGCGAGTCCGTCAACCACACCAGCGACATCTATTCGTGCGGCGTGGTGGTCTGGGAGCTGCTCGCCGGACGTCAGCTCTTCCTCGGGGAGACGGTGGGCGAGATGGTCGCCCTGATGTCGAACCCCAGAATCCCTTCGCTGCGCGAGCTGCGGCCGGAGATCTCCGAGGGCGTGGACCGCGCCCTGCTGCGCGCTCTGGCCACGAACCCCACGGAGCGCTACCCCCGCGCGGACGACTTCGCCCGGGCGCTCAACGAACAGCTGGTGCGCGAGGGCGCCTCTGTCGGGGGTGAAGAGGTTGGCAACTACGTCCGCGGCCTCTGTCCTGAGGAGTTCGTCGAGCAGCGCAAGCTCATCTCCCGGCTCTCCACCGTCGGCAAGCCGGGCAGCGGCGAGCACGCGAACGGCGCCCCCTCACAGGCCTTCGGCAGCGGCGAGTCCACCGCCGCGGCCGACGCCGACGGCTTCGGAGGCACCGCCATCCGGACTACGCCGCGCCCGGGCGAAGGCTTCTCTGGCACCTCCCTGCGCAACACGCCCGCGCCGCCTGCTGTGCCCGCCGCGCCGGCGCCCGCGGCGCCCTCCGTCGCGGCCGGGGACAGCTTCACGCTCACCATCCCCAAGCGCCGCGCGCCCATGGTCATCGTGCTCGCGCTGGTGGTGGTCGGGGTCGGCGCTGGCCTCGCGGTGCTCAGTCGTCCCACGGAAGCGCCGGCTGCGGCCACAGCGCCGGTGCCGTCGTCGGAGCCCGTGGTGACGCAGCCTCCCCCGGTTCAGAAGCCCGAGCCCAGGGAGCCGACCAAGCCCGCGGTCGTTCCGGTGGCCAGCAACCCACCGCCGGTAGTCGCCGTCCGCACGGGCCCGCGTCGCAAGGTCGAGGTGAAGAAGGCCTACGAGATCTTCGTGGACCGGGGCGAGCACTTCCTGCGAGCGGGCACGGCCGAGGGGTTGGTCGTGGGAGCGCGGGTGCAGGTGGTGGGGCCGGCGCACGGAAAGAAGCGGGAGTTGATAGGGGAGGCCACCGCGATGGAGGTGTGGCCGCACCTGGCCCGGCTGGCCTTGGACCCTGGCGTGGGGGATCCCAAGGAAGTGCTCTTCGGCGCGTTTGATCCGAGGGCCCGGCCGGTGAGAGCAGCCGCTGTCGCGCGGGACCCGTCACCGCCGCCTGCTGAGCCGGAGAAGCAGCCCCCGGTGGCGGCGGCGGTCGTCCCCGAGGAGAGGCCCGAACCCGTCAAGCCTGAACCGCCACCGGTGAAGGCGCTCCGCGGCCGCGCCTACTGGAGTGGCCTCGGCCCGCTCAAGCGCGTCAACCTCCAGAACAGCGACAGCTTTGAGTGGACCCGCTGCGAAGTGCGATTGCCCACCAATCAACGCTACGTGTTTGACGCCATCCCCGCCGGCGAGAGCGACGGGACGTTGCTGCGCAAGTTCAATCAGGATGGCGTGGAGCGGGATGTCGACATCGACCGGCTGACGGTGAAATGCGTGGAGGGATCTGCGAGTTTCGCCATCCGATGACACCGTTCGGCGAACCTGCGCGAAGGCACCTCCCGTGGTTCTTGGCACTGGCGTTGGCGTTCCCCGCCGTGGCGGCCAAGCCGAAGCCAGCGCCTGACGCGGGCGCCGCGGACGGCGACGCGACCCTCGCGCAGCTGCAGCAGACTCCGGCGCTGGTGGCGCTGAAGCAGCGGCTGGCCGCGACCGACTCGCTCACTGCCAAGTTCATCCAGAAGCGCCACTGGGCGGCGCTGAAGGACACGCTCATCACGGAGGGGACGCTTCAGTACGGCAAGACGGGGAAGCTCGTTTGGCGGACCGAGAAGCCGTCGGTGAGCGAGCTCACGCTGGAGGGCACCTCGGCCACGATGCGCTTCCCGGCGCTCAACACCACCCAGACGTTTGACCTCGCCTCGGAGCCCGGGATGGCCAAGGTCTTCGAGAGCATCAGCGCCGTCCTCAAGGCGGACCTGGAGCGCCTGGTTCCGCTCTACGCCGTGCGCATCCGCAAAGCCGCGCCGCTGGAGTTGGAGCTCACCCCACGCAATCCCCAGGTGGCGCAGGTGGTCCAGCGGCTGCGCCTCTCCTTCAACGCCACGCCGGACCTCGAAAAGGTGACGCTCGAAGAGCCGGGCGGAGACAGCACAGAGATCGCCTTCAGAGAGCACGCCGTGAAGATGGCCAGCCCGTGATCGCGCGCGGCCTTGCCCTGTGCGCGCTGCTCGTGTTCGCGGCGTGCAAGCACCTTCCGTCCGGCGATGCCTCCCTCCCGCCCATCCAGGCGGAGACTGCGCAGCAAGCGGACGCGCAGATCGCCGCGCTCCGGCCGAAGCGCTTCAAGATGCTCCACCAGGTGAGCGCCCGCTACCAGCAGCAGAGCGGCGTCCTCCAGGGCTATCTGCTGGGACGGAGCGACGGGGCGTTTCGAGTCTCCGCGACGGCCGCAGTGGGCCCGCGCCTGTTCGACGCGGTGAAGCGCGACGGCAGGTTCGAGTTCAAGATCCACCTCGCGCAGATTGCCGAGAAGCTGGATGTCCAGCACATCGCCCGGGCGATTGATCGGATCTACTTCCTCGGCTGCCCGACGGTCGGTGAGCCCCGAGGGGACACCTTCGTCGCGCGCTGCTCCGTGTCCTCGGGAGATGACGTGGACGAGGTGGAAGTCACCACCTCCGCCCGGTATCTGGAGCCCGTGGCCAAGCGCTACTTCCTGAAAGGCGCCGAGCGGCTGGCGGTCACCTACGAAGACTTCGCTCGCTACGGCCCGCGCTTCCTCGCCAAGCGGGTGACGCTCAAAGGCGCAGAGGGCTATCGCATCGACATCGCGCTCGAAGACTATGTCGCAGACTTCCCGTTCGAGGACAACCTGCTGCAGCTGAGCCCGTAGGCCCCGCAAGGTGTCCCCGTGAGTCTCCCCCGTGAGTCTCCCCCGTTCGCGTCGAGCGTTGCGCCGTCAGGCGCATAGTCGAGACGTCGGCAGTGCCTCCCGAAGCTTGGCTCATGAGCCGCTCCGCTCCGCTCAAACAGACCGGCTAAGTGCCGTGCGTGGGTTTGCGCCACCTCTCGACTATGCGCCTGACGGCGCAACGCTCGAGGCGAGCGGGGGAGGCGCCTGACTGGGAACAGCTGTTCCTCCGGCGAAATGGTCCCCTCGAGGCGAAGGGAGAGGCCGACTCCGGTGCCTCACGCAGGCTCGGCGAGCAGCAGCGACGTATTCACCCCGCCGAACGCGAAGTTGTTCGAGAGCACGCGAGTCACCGGCCGTTCCTCTACCTCACGCACGTAGCGGAGCCCGGCGCACGCCTCATCCACCTCTTCGAGGTGCAGCGTGGGAGCCAGGAACCGGTGGCGGATCATCAACAGACTGAAGATGGCCTCGATGGCGCCGCAGGCCGCGAGCGTGTGCCCCGTATGCCCCTTGGTGGAGGACACCGGGATGTCCCCACCGAGCGCGTCCAGCGTGGCCTGCGCCTCCACCGGGTCCCCCATCTGGGTCCCGGTCGCGTGCGCATTCACATAGTGCACGTCGCGAGCGGAGAGCCCGGCGCTGGAGAGACACGCGGCGATCGTCCGGGCCATGCCCTCGCGAGCAGGCGCGGTGAGGTGCTCGCCGTCGCAGTGGGTAGCAAAGCCCAGCACCTCACCGAAGATGGCCGCGCCCCGCCGCAGCGCGTGCTGATACTCCTCGAGCACCAGCACGCCCGCCGCCTCGCCCACCACCAACCCATCGCGGCGCTTGTCGAACGGGCGAGGGGTGAGCGTCGGCGTGGCGTTGTAGATCCGCGACGTCCCACCCACGATGTCGAACGTGACCGCGGTCGTGACGTGGAGCTCCTCGGCGCCGCCGCAGAGCATCACGTCCTGATACCCGTCGCGGATGGTCTCGAAGCCCTGGCCGATGGCCTGACTCCCGGAGGCGCATGCCGCAGCGGGCGCCCAGACGCGGCCTTTGATCCCCAGCATCAGCGCCAGATTCGCGGCGCCGGAGTGGGCCATCAGCTGAAGAAACGTGGTCGACTTGAGGCCCTTCACGCCCTCATCGCGCAGCGTGTGGAAGTACGTCTGCGTGGCATGCGGGCTGCCCACGGTCTGCCCCAGCGAGAGCCCCGCGCGGCCGGAGCCCAGCAGCTCCGGCGTGAGCTTGGCGCTGGCGGAGGCCTGGTTCGCGGCGGCGGCGGCGAGCAGGGCCAGCCGCCCCATCGACCGCCGGAACTCGCGCGGAATGGACTTCTCATCAAACCCATTCACCGTGGCGCCCACGCGGGTGTTCAGCCCCTTCGCCACCTCCCACTCGGGCATCGCCCGGACGCCGGAGGTGCCCTCGCGGAGCGACTGCGTGCACTGCTCCAGCGAATTGCCGATGGGACACAGCAACCCGGCTCCGGTGACGACGACTCGGCGAGGGCTCATGCGCGGGCGACCCGTTGAAAGAGGTGATCAAATCCCAGCAGGAAGGCGCAGGTGACGAACGCGCCGACGGTGACGCCCAGAACGCCCGGCATCAGCACGCTCTGACCGGTCAGCATCAGGTTGTCGATGCGCGTGCGCGGGTGGAGCGCGTACCGGCCCCACTGGTCAATCGAGTGACGCAGCCCGTACATCGCCCCGTGAGGCGTCTGCGTGTAGTCGCGGTTGGTGAGCGGGGTAGACACCTCCACCCGCGTCAGGTGCCCGCGATGCTCTGGCAGCGCGGCCTCCACGGCTTTCTGCAACTGCTGGCCGTACTGCTCCTTGAGCGCGAGGTACTCCGGGGGACGCTTGCCGGTTTTGGTATCCGCCCAGGGCTCCACCTCGGCCCAGGGCATCATCCCCAGCGCGAGGATCACCCGCGGCCCCTTCCAGACGGACTCCCGGTCGCTCGGGAAGGTGATGAACAACCCCTTCTCGTCGCCGTGGCCCTTGCCGAAGCCGCACGTCCGGTAGCCCGCGTCGAAGTCGAAGCTCGGGTAGACGTAGAGGTTGTGCCGTCGCTTCGGCGCGTCGTGGTTGGACGAGGTGAAGTACCCGGCGATGCAGGCGATGCCGTCCTTCATCTCCCGCACGCGGTTCGCATACGCCGGCCGCATGGCGCCCTCGGGGAGCAGGTCCAGCGTGAGGCTGGGGTGCGCGTTGGACACCACGCAGCGGCAGTGGATGACCTCGCCGCTCTCCAGCGTGACGGAGTCCACCCGCTTCTGCGCGTCCACATTCAGCTGGGTGACCTTCGCGCGCGTGCGGAACGTCCCGCCGTTGGAGCGGATGGCGTCCACCATCACCTTCGCGAGCGCATCCCCGCCGCCGTCAATCCCCACTGCGCCCTGGAGCATGGAGTCGATCACCAGCGCATGGAGCTCCAGCGGCGTCTGCTCCGGTTCGATCCCGTAGAGCAGGTTCTGCCCCAGCATCACGCCGCGCAGCCGTTCATCCGAGGTCACCGAGCGCAGGAACGGCCCCAGCACCACGTTCCCGAACTCGCCGCTCTGCATCGACGGCGCCTGGAACGAGTAGGCCGGGCTGTCGCGGCAGATCTGCTGACAGGCCGCCGCGTAGCGCAGGATGCCGGCCTTCTCCTTCGGGAAGGTCTGGATCAACCGTTCCGTCAGCGCAGGCCAGCCGTTGGGGATCTTGAACGTGAGCCCAGGGAACTGCAGGACGTCGAACCCGTCGGGATCCAACGGGTGGAACTTCAGCTTGTCGTGGACGCCGAGGAAGCGCAGGTAGTGGCCGAACGTCCCGTCCTGGCCCACGCCGCCCAGGTAGTGAAAACCGGTGTCGAAAGGGACGCGGTCGCGGAAGAAGCGGTGCAGACAGCCGCCGGGGCGGTAGTGCTGCTCCAGGACGCAGACCTTGAAGCCCTCCTTGGCCAGGATGAGCGCGGAGGTCATCCCGCCCATCCCGGAGCCCACCACCACCACGTCGTAGTGATCCGCCGGCAACCCTTCGGCCGGCTTCAGCAACTCGCGAAGGCTCACGTCAACCGCCCCGCAGCGTCGCCCGCGTACCCCGTCAGCTCTGCGTCCGCGATGCGCTTGTCCCCGAACCGGACCTTCCCCTTGCCAGTGAGCATCCCGAAGCGCTCCTCTCCGGGGATCTCCACCTCGAACCGCACTTCCTGGTTCGGCTCCACGATGTTGCGGAAACGCGCGCGATCAATCCCTACCAGGAACGCGTTCGGCGACGGCCGGTGCGAGAGCGCGAAGTAGGCCAACGTCTGCGCCAGGCCCTCGATGAGCAGCACGCCCGGGACGATGGGCCGCTGCGGGAAGTGACCCTTGAAGAACGGCTCCTCGGCTTTGAAGGTCCGCACCGCGACGATGCGCCGGTCGGTCATCTCCACCACGCGGTCAATCATCAGGAACGGCTCGCGGTGGGGCAGGACGCTCTGGACGTCTTTCAGCTCAGGCATGGCGGTCTACTCGAGGGAGCGCAGCACGACCGCGGCGTTGGTCCCGCCGAAGCCAAAGGAGTTCTTGAGCAGCGTACGCGGGCGCTGGGCCAGCGACTCGCGGTGGAGCGACAGGCGAGCGCTCGCCTCGTCGGGCTCGGTCAGGTGGGCGTTCCCCGCGATGAAGCCGTCGCGCATCATCAGGAGCGAATAGACCAGCTCGCTCGCGCCGGCCATCCAACACTCGTGGCCGGTGAGCCCCTTGGTGGAAGAGATGGGGACCGCGTGGTCTCCAAACACCTCGGCGATCGCCTTCGCCTCCACCGCGTCGCCCACCGGCGTGCTGGTGGCGTGGGCGTTCACGTATTCGACCTCGGCGGGCGCGACGGAGGCCTGCTTGAGTGCCATCCGCATGGCGCGGACCGCCCCGTCGCCGGTGGGGTTCGTCAGGTGGCCGCCGTCGCAGCTGAACGCGTAACCCAAAACCTCAGCGTAGATGCGCGCGTTGCGGGCGCGCGCGGAGTCGAGCGACTCCAGCACCAGCGCCGCGCCGCCGCCCGAAGGCACCAGCCCGTCCCGCGTGCGGTCGAACGGCCGGGACGCGCGCGCGGCGTCGTCCTCGCGGGTGGAGAGCGCGCCCAGCGCGTCGAACGCGGCCATGCCCTCCCAGCCCGTCTCCTGCGCGCCGCCGCAGATGACGATCTCCTGCTGCCCGGCGCCAATCAGCATCGCCGCCTGACCCACCGCGTGCAGGCCGCTGGCGCAGGCCGCTGAGAGGGACCAGCAGGCCCCCTGCACCCCCAGCAGCGTGCCCAGGTTCATGGTCACGGTGGAGTTCATCACCCGGATGATCCGCCCGCTCCCCAGCGCGTGCGTGCGCCCCGAGTGCGCCAGCTCGTCAAACATCTCCCGCGCCGACACGCAGGTGGTGTCGTTGCCGAAGATGACGCCCACCTCCGGCCGCGCGAGTGACTCCTTCGCCAGCCCCGCGTCCGCGATGGCGCCCAGCGCCGAGGCGCAGCCGTACGCCGCGGCCTCGCCCATCGTCTTGCGGGCCTTCCGGTCGAAGTGCGCCGCGGCGTCAAAGCCCTTGATGAGCCCGGTGAGCGCGGAGCGGAAGCCGCGGGCTTTCCGCTCTAAATCCACGCCCACACCGGAGATCCCCTCGCGAAGCGAACGGCTGATGGTGTCGAGGGTGAGACCGAGGCTCGAGACCGCTCCCATGCCCGTGATCACAGCGCGTCGCATTCCGTTCGTTCCCTCCCGTGAGGATGGCGGCCGCCTCTGCCGCTACATCCACATCCCGCCGTTGACGCTCAACACCTGGCCGGTCATGTACGCCGACTCCTCCGAGCACAGGTACCCCACCACGTGCGCGACCTCTTCGGGCGTCCCCAGACGGCTGAGCGGAATCAGCGGCATCAGCTGGGCGAGGGGCGCGTCCTTCAGCATTTCGGTCTCTACGAGTCCCGGGCTCACCACATTCACCGTGACACCCCTGGGCGCGACCTCGAGCGCAAGCGAACGTGCGGCGGAGATGAGGCCGCCCTTGCTGGCCGCGTAGTTCACCTGTCCCGGACTGCCCCGTTGAGCCGCGATGGAGGAGAGCAGGACCACCCGCCCGCTGCGGCGGCGCAGCATGGCCTTCACCACCGGCTTGGCCACCGCGAAGAATCCCGTGAGGTTGGTGTCGATGACCTCGTCCCAGGACGCATCATCGGTGAAGACGAACAGGCCATCCCGGTTGACCCCGGCGTTGCAGACCAGCGCGTCCGGCGCACCCTCGGTCTCCACCAGACGACGGACCGTGTCGGTCGCCGTCGCACGGTCTGCCAGGTCGAACTGCGTGAGCAGGGGCTCCGGTCCGCCTGCGGCCGTGATGGACCGAGCCACCTCACGCGCGGCGTCCTCGCGGCTCCGGAAGTGCAGCCAGACCCGGTAGCCCTCCACGCCCAACTTCCGAGCGATGGCTGCCCCGATGCCCCGGCTGGCACCTGTGATGAACACCTGCCTCATCGAGAGGTCGTCCAACTAACACAGTCTACGGATTTCGGCCAAAGCCCGTGCGGGTTTGCGCGGACGGGCTTTCACGTTGACCGTCTGCGCCAACCCTGGTAGCGAGCGCGCGCCATGGTGGAAACGACCGCAGCAGAACAGGCGATCAAGATCGTCAACGACACGCTGGTGAGCGAGTTCGAGCTCGACGCCGCGAAGATCGTCCCCGATGCGCGGATGCGCGAGGATCTCGGGCTGGACAGCCTCGACGCCGTGGACCTGATCGTGGCGCTGGAGAAGGCGCTCAGCGTGCAGATCCCGGAGGACGTCGCCCGGCAGATGAGGACCATCGGGGACATTCACGGGTACATCCAGAAGATGGCGCCGAAGTAACCGGAGGAAGCACTCCATGACCTACTCGCAGCTCGTCGCCGGTGCGTGCCTGGCGACGGTGGTGGCCGTTGCGCCGGTCCTGGCGGGAGACCCCAAGCCGGGAGTGGTGGAGCTCTTCGTCGACAAGGGCGACACGTTTGCCCGCGCCGGCACGGATCAGGGATTGAAGGTCGGCGCTGCGGTCACGGTGCTGGGCCCCACCATCGGGGACACCCAGGAGCGGCGCCGCGTGGGCACCGCCACCGTCCTCGAGGTGTGGGAGAGCCTGTCGAGGGTCAGTCTGGACGCGGAAGCCTCGAAGGAGTCCGGGCCCAAGTTCCTCGAGCTGGGGAAGGGCAAGGCACCGAAGGCCGCTGGCGCCCCCGAAGATCCCGCAGCGAAGGTGGGGCTCAAGGGCCGCGCGACGCTTCGAGGTCCCCGGCTGACCCTCTACAACGACAGCGGCAGCGCTTGGACCGAGTGCGAGCTCCGCCTCCCGTCCAACCGGCGCTACATCCTCAAGTCGCTCGCAGCGCATGACTCCGAAGGCATCATGCTCCTGCGCTTCGCCCAGGACGGCGTCCCGCGAGATCTCCCCGCCGACTCGGTCAAGGTGAAGTGCGACCAGGGCGAGGCCCGCTTCAGCCTGAAATAGGGGGCAGGCCGCCCGCGCCCAGAGAGCGACCCGCGCGGTTCTGCTTCGCGTTGTGGGCGGTGGCCAACGACGTGGGGTGAGAGCCGGGGGCGGGGAACTCGGGGTTCGGGGTTCGGGGTTCGGGGTTCGGGGTTCGGGGTTCGGGGTTCGGGGTTCGGGGTTCGGGGGTTCGGGGTTCGGGGTTCGGGGAATGGTGTCTCGGAGCACGCGTTCGCGTTCGCGTTCGCCTTCGTTCACGGGCCCGGGTAGGGGCCGGGGTTCGGGTTCGGGAACTCGGGGTTCGGGTTCGGGACACCGAGGACGGATCATCCGGTCGCCCGAACCCGGGCCCGAACCCGAACCCGGGCCCGTACCCGTGAACGAAGGCGAACGCGAACGCGAACGCGTGCTCCCTACCCGAGACACCATTGCCCGAAGCCCGAAGCCCGAAGCCCGAAGCCCGAACCCCGAGTTCCCGAACCCCGAGTTCCCGAAGCCCGAACCCGAGAGCCGCTACCCGCCCCCCACACAACGGCGGAGCCGCAGCCTTCGGCCCCACAAGCGCACGAGGACAGGCAGCTTTTGCGCACGCAGGAACAGGGGAGTGAGGGGCGGCTCCCCAAAAACCCGCCTACCGCTTCCGCCCCAGCACCGCCGGAGGCTGCGCGTGGAGCGGATCCTCTGGCCACAAGTGCCGGGGGTACTTGCGCATCAGCTCCTTCCGGATGCCGGCATAGTGGCGAGACCAGAAGCCGGCGAGATCCGTGGTGACCTGGACCGCGCGCTGGTTGGGCGCAAGCAGATGCAGGACGAGCGGCACGCGCCCCGCGCAGACCTTCGGGCCGGTGGCCATGCCGAAGAAGTCCTGCAGCCGCGACTCGACCCAGGGTGGCTTGCCGCGCTCGTAGTGCACCTTCACCCACCGGTTCCCCGGGAGCGCCACCTTCTCCGGCAGCTCACGCGAGAGCAGCCGCGCCTGCTCCCCTGAAAGCTCCGCGAGCAGCAGCGAGAGCAGCTCCGCCGCTTCCAGCTCCGCGAAGGACCGCGCGCCGCTGGCGGCGCGGGAGACGGCCTCGCTCAAGAACGCGTCATCCGGCTGCGAGAACCCCGCCTCAGGGAACGACTCCGCGGCCAGCTCCAGGCGGATCCGCCAGTGCTCCAGCGCCTCCGCGTCGACGAAGCGCCCAATCCCCGCCCTCAGCGCTGCCTGCGCGAGCACCTTGGCCGCAGCAGGGGAGGGCGCCGCAGGAGCGCGGGTCTCCTCCAGAACCAGCGGCCCGTACGCCATCCGGGTGACGCGCTCCACGCGCTCGGCATCCGCGTTCCACTGAAGCTCATCCAGCTCGCTCAGCTCTCCGCCCGCAAGGTCCAGCAGCCACTCCGGCTCCACCTGGCTGGCCACGCGGACCAGCACCTGGGCGCCCTTGCCTGTGCCGCGCTCCTCCGCGTCCACCGCCACCATCCAGGTGGGTTCGCGGACCGCGCTGGTCTCCGCGAGCGTCGCCGTGCCGCCGCCGAACAGCAGCAGCTCCGGCGAGTTCGGCTTGCGGCGCTTGGCCACGCGGTCCGGATAGCCGGCGAGGACGGACGCCATCAGCGCCTCATCCTGCGCGGGCCCGGAGAGCTTCGTCGGCGCCGAGCCGCCCGCCAGCCGCGAGAGCTGCCTGCGCACCCGGTCCACCGCCATCGTCGCGCCCACTTCCAGCCCCAGGCTCCGCAGCCGCGCCGCCTGGAAGTCCGCGCGCTCGGCCTCGCGGAAGCGCTCCAGCATCTCCAGCAGATCCGAGGGCCCGCTCTGAAGCCGGCTCCCTCCGCCCCCAGGGCCCAGCCGCGCCCGAGCCTCCTGCCGGATGTCCCGCTCCCCCAGCAGCGCGGCGAGGACGGCCCCCTCCGCCGCCACCCCGCGCGTCTGCGCGTCGATCATCAGGCGCGCCTGCCGCGGGTGGACAGGGAAGCGCAGCAGCCGCTGTCCCACCTCCGTCACGCCGCCCTTCGCGTCCACCGCGCCCAGCCGTCGCAGCAGCGCCTCCGCGGCCTCCAGGGAGGCGGCGGGCGGCGGCTCGAAGAACGGGAACGTCGCCAGATCCGCCACGCCGCTGGCATGCAGCGCGAGCGCCGTCTCCGCCAGATCCATCCGGCGGACCTCCGGGAGCTCGTGGTCCGGGCGCCCGTCGAAGTCGTGCTGGGTGAAGAGCCGCACGCACACGCCGGCGCGCGTCCGGCCTGCGCGCCCCGCGCGCTGCACCGCGGAGGCCTTGCTGACCTTCTGCACGCGCAGCGCCGGCAGCCCGGACCAGGGCGAGTGAGACGCCACCCGCGCCAGCCCGCTGTCAATCACCACCGCCACGCCGTCGATGGTCACCGACGTCTCCGCCACGTTGGTGGAGAGGATGAGCTTCTTGCGGCGGGACGGCCGCACCGCCCGGTCCTGCTCCGCGGCGGAGAGATCTCCGTGCAGCGCGTGGATCTCCATCCCATGCCGCTGCGCGAAGTCCGCGCAGGCCTCCTGGGCGCGGCGGATCTCCCCCGCGCCGGGGAGGAAGACCAGCACGTCGCCCTCAACGCCCCGCGCGAGCAGCCGCTTGAGCGCCGCCAGCACCTGCTCATCCAGGTGGCGATCATCCGGCGCTGGCAGGTGCTCCATCGCCACGTCGAACCGCCGTCCCTCGGAGCGCAGGGTGGGGCTCCCGCCGAGATAGGCCGCGATGGGTGCCGCCTCCAGCGTGGCGGACATGGCGACGATCTTCAGATCCGGCCGGGGCCCGGCCTGCAGCCGGCGCAGCAGCGCCAGCGAGATGTCACCCGCCAGGTGGCGCTCGTGGAACTCGTCGAGCACGACAATGCCCACCCGGGACAGCCTCGGATCCGAGAGCAGCCGCCGGCCCAGCACCCCCTCGGTGACGAAGCGCAGGCGCGTCCGGGGGCTGCTCACGTCCTCGAAGCGGACCTGGTACCCCACGGTCTCTCCGAGCTTCTCCCCCAGCTCCTCCGCCACCCGGTTCGCCGCCAGCCGCGTGGCCAACCGGCGCGGCTGCAGGACCACAATCTCCAACGAGCCTGAGGTCCCCGCCTCCAGCAGCGCCCGTGGCACGCGCGTGGTCTTCCCCGCGCCAGGAGGGGCCTCCAGGACCAGCGACGCGCTCTTGGCGAGCGTCGAGGTGATCTCCGGAAGCAGCGGATCAATCGGGAGGGCGACGTTGCCCATCACGCGCGGCCTTGAGCGCTCAGGCCTCTGCCTGAGGCCCCTTGGGCGGCTTGCGCGAGCGGGGCGGCCTCTCCGCCGGCTCACCCGACTCTGGAACCTCCGCCGCCGGTTCGCCGCCCGCCTCAGCCGGCTCACTCGCAGCCTTCTTCGCCCGCGTGCGCTTGGCCGGCTTCGGTGCGTCCGGAACGACCTCCGGGGCGGCCTCGGGCTGAGCCTCAACGACCGGCTCCTCTTCCACCGGAAGCGGAGCCTCAGCCGGGGTTTCGGCCTCGAGCTCCAACTCGGGCTCCGCCTCGATCGCGGGCGCCAGCGCCTCCGCCGCTGCCACCTTCCGCTTGCGCGGCTTGAGGCTCAGGCCGGCGTTCTCGAACGCGCCGTCGACGGGCAGCAGCGCCGCCTGCGCGAGCAGCTTCGCCTGCTGAGTGGAGCGGTCGATTCGCTGTCCGGCCTCGGTGAGCGCCGACCGCAGCTGCGCCACCTCGTCGTCGGAGAGGGCGGTTCCCTCGAAGATCGCCACGTACTGGGAGAATGCGGACTGGATGGCCTCCACCACCGGCTGCACGAAGGCGAAGTCCTCCTGGCCAAACATCCGGGTGACGTAG
Organism: Myxococcaceae bacterium; assembly: GCA_044230055.1. Classification (GTDB taxonomy): domain Bacteria; phylum Myxococcota; class Myxococcia; order Myxococcales; family Myxococcaceae; genus JBGART01. Next base: position 52,903 of record JBGART010000050.1, read on the forward strand.
GAGCCCTTCAGCCGCCGCTCGAACTCGGTGGAGAACGCCGTCGCCGCCGCGCGGTTCGCCCGTCGCAGGGCGGGCAGCTTCGTCCTCGCGGGGAAGAGCGCCTCCAGCACCGGCGCGCGGCTCCCGGCGTGGAAGGTGATTCCCGCCACCAGCTTCTCCAGCCCGTCCACCCACGCGTTCTGGAACTCCTCCGCCACCTCGTCGCGAAGGAAGCTCAGCTCCGGCAACAGGCGTGCGCGTGCGAGCAGCGGCCGCACCGGCTCCACGTCCGCGTTGACCATCTCCTCCGCGGTCTCCAGCCAGCCGCGTTCCCGGCGGTGGTCCACTCCCTCAGGAAGCTGGCGGTGCGCCTCGGCCAACCGGGCGGAGAGCTGCTCTGCGAAGCGGGCCAGCTCGAAGGCTTCGATGATCGCGTCGCTCATGGGCGCCACGTCCTACCACTTCTCCTACGCCTGACCCAGCACCGCCTCCAGCGCGCCCGGGTGGGTGAGGTCGGGGACCGCGTGCGTCGCCCCGGCCGCGCGCAGCGCGCTCACATCGAAGTGCCCGGTGCCCACCGCCACGCACTCCGCACCCATGGCCTGCGCGGCGGCGATGTCCTTGGGCGTGTCGCCAATCACCACCACCCGGCACTCCCCCAGGGGCGCGCCCAGCAGCGCGGCGCCGCGCTCGGCGCCCATCCGGATGAGCTCATTGCGGACCTCATGGTCGCAGCCGAACCCGCCGAAGCGAAAGCGGTCGTAGAGCCCCACGCGCTCGAGCTTCGCCCGCGCGCCCGCCCGGATGTTGCCCGTGCCGAGCCCGACCGCGCAGTCCTTCCGAGCGAGCGCAGCATCCACCGCCTCCCGCATGCCGGCGTGGACGCGGTACCGGTCGCGGTCGACGGCCGAGATGGTCTCCGAGAGCAGCGCGACATAGGCCGACAAGACGGCGTCGATCTCCGCGTCGGTGCAGGGCACGCCCAGCTCCGCCAGCCCGCCGCGCACGATGGCCCGGTCCGTCATCCCGTCGAGCGGGAACTTGCAGGCGTCGGCTACGCCGTAGCGCGCCTGGAACGCGCGGGCCAGCGCCAGCCGGCCGGCGCCGCCGGTGGTCACCAGGGTGCCGTCAATGTCGAAGAGGAGGACCGTGTGTCGCATTGCGCGCGACCGTACCGCCCGCCGCGGGCTCAAGTCACCTCGGGCAGACGGACCGCCGGCCGCGCCACAGCAGCCCCAGCAGCAGGAGCGGCAGCGCGCCGGTCAGGCCGCTCGCTCCACAGCCGCAGCCGTTGGTCCCCGGAACCTCCTGCCCGCCGTCCGGTTTGGGGGCAGGGCCCACGTGCCCTCCGTCGAGGACGACGGTGGTGGGCGCGCAAACGGAGGTGCCGGCCACCTCACGGCAGGTCTCTCCCGGGGCACAGACCTCGGTTCCCTGGACGCAGGCCAGGCGGCAGGTGCGGTCAATGCACAGGCTCCCCGTCGAGCACGCATAGACGTCGACCCCTTGCTCCCCGCACGCCTCTCCCGGCGCAGCGCGCTGGTCGTCGCACGCACAGACATCCTGCGGGCCGCTCACGTCCACGCAGCTGCTGCAGGTGGGGGAGAACGCGTCGCACGGCGTGTAGCAGCGCGCGTTGAAGCACACGAGCCCCGGGTTGCACGTCCCGCCGTCGCCACACGCATTGCACTTCGCGCCCGGGATCAGGTCCGGCACGCACACCGCCTGGCCGTCGACGGTCTTACAGGTCTGTCCCGTGTCGCACTGGCCCGCATTGACGCAGGGCACGCGGCAGGTGTTCGGCGTCCCCAGACAGACCGCGCCGTTCACGCAGACCGAATAGGTGCCGCCGTCAGAGGGAGGCGCGCGGCAGACCTGGCCCACCTGGGAGGTGGCGTCCGCGCACGCGCACAGCCCACCCGCGGTGGTGGGGAAGCACGCCTCGCAGGTGCCGGGCTGGTTCAGGTTGCACGACTTGAGGCAGCGGCCATTGAAGCAGGTCAGCCCTCGCTGGCAGGGCGCCGCGGTGGAGCACGTCTGGCAGGTGGCCGCGCCGCTGGAGGGCACGCAGACCGAATCCTTCATGTTGGTCTCCGGGAGGCAGCTGAAGCCGCCCGGGCAGGCCATATTCGCGCAGGAGGTGCAGGTGCCGCCGGCGTTCAGGCCGTCGCAGCAGGCGCGGCAGTAGGCTTCGTTGAGCGTGCCGATGCAGTCCGTGCAGGCGCTGCAGTACGTGGACACCTCGCAGCGGTCTCCCACGCGGCCGGTGGCCTCGCACATGCCGGTGACGCAGTCGTAGCCCACCGGGCACTGCGCGGCGGTGGTGCACTGCGGCTGGGGGCAGACGCCGGTCGTCGGTTTGCACACGTACGTCGCGGTGCCGTCCATCAGGACGCAGGTGAAGCCGGCGCCGCAGGACTGCGCCGCGGACTGCGGGGTCTGGCAGGTGTTCGCGCACCAGTTGTGCCGGCCGTCGCCCACGCAGAGCCCGGACTGACACTGACCGCCCGTCGTGCAGAACTTGCAGACGTCGCTCTGGTGAACCGTCGCGAGGCAAGCCTTGCCTCCGAGGGAGTCCGTCTGGCAGGTGAAGCCGGAGGGGCAGGCTTGGCCGCCGGCGCAATCCATCGTGCAGATCTTGGACGAGGGCGCGGTGGGCCCCGCACGGCAGACCGGCGCGCTGGCCGCGCAGTCGGCGGGCACCGAGCAGAAGGCGCCTTGGGTCCCCGTCCCCGGAGTCTTCGGGTACACGCCGCAGACGTCACTGATGTCGACGGCGTGCAGCGTGGCCTTGAGCTCGCCGACCGGGTAGGTGGCGTACATCACGGTCGCCGGGTTGGCCGTGTGGTCCAGGCCGAGGAAGTGCCCGGCCTCATGCGTGACGATGCTCTCCACGTCGACCCGCGGCAGCGCCCCGCCCACCTTCCACTCGCGGTTGTCGTTGAGCTGCATGTCCGCGTCGATGATCTCGTTGGTGTCGACGTACCAGGTGGTGGTGGTGAGCCCCAGCGTCTGGCTGTCGAACGCCCAGTCGGCGCCGCCCAGCCAGACGACGTGGTTCTTCTGGTCGGTGGCGTTGATGATCGCCTTGCCGGTGGGGCTGGTGAAGTTGCCCAGGTAGCTGCTGTTCCAGGTGGTGCAGGAGACTTGCGCCGAGGTCCACCGCGCGAAGCCGTTCCTCACCACCGGGAGCGCGTCCGCCTGGAAGCTGGGGACGCCATTGATGCTCGGGTGGGTGAAGACGCGGTACGGCGCGGGGAGGGTGCGCCACCGGTGGCCGCTGGGCACCGCCAGCGCCGCGCTTGCCCAGAGCGCCGCCACCGCAAACGCGGCCCGCCTCATCGTGCGTTCCCGCCGCGCGCCGCCGCCCGGACGCGCTGGACGAACGCCTCCAGCGGCCCGAGGTCCTCGACATCCAGCGGCCGGAGGGCGTCAGGGGCGCGCACGCCCGGGTCATAGAACGCCAGCCCGGAGAGCCTGCGGACGGCCCGCGGGCCGCCGAGCGCCTTCGCGTCTATCTGCACCTTCCCCGCCGCGAGCGCGAGCGGCAGGAACAGCGCGGGATCATCACGCGCAGGCTCCAGGAAGAGGATGACCTCCTCGCCAGGCGTGAACGCCGCCGCGCCCGAGGCGGACTGGCCTATGCGCCCCACCACGCCGCCCGGCTGGCGTACCAGCACCGTCGAGAGGGCCGTGCCCTTGTAGCCCTCGGTGACCTGGACCTCGGTGTATGTGTCGATGCGGCGGTGGTCCGCGTCCCAGCTCGCCTGTTGCTGCCGCACCCGGCCGCGCACCACGACGGTGGCGGAGCGGGTCATCTCCTCAATCGTCTGGCGCTGCACCACGCCACCGAGCGCGGGAAAGACGAAGGTCAGCGACAGACACAAGCCGGCTAGGCGCATAGACCGGCAGCTTCGCACGGGTGGTTCCGTGTGGTCGATTCCACACAGTGCCGCGGCGCGCCGTCAGGGCTCCGTCTTGGTGAGGCTCTGCTGGATGACTTCGCGGACCGCGGGATCCTGTTCGTTGGCCAGCTGCTCCTCCAACGACCGCCGCGCGTCGGGGCCGCCTACCCGCCCCATCGCGCGGGCCGTGGCCTCGCGCACGGCGCCATCCCCATCCTTGAGCGAACCTTCGAGCACCGGCACCGCGAAGCTGCCCAGCCGCGCGCCCAGCGCGAGCGCCGCGGTGGACCGGTACTGCGCCTCCACGCGCGGGTTCTGCAAGATGGCCTTCAGCGTGTCGCCCGCGGCGGGGTGGTCCACCTGGGCCATGGACGCCACCGCGCGCGTGCGGCGCGAGGGCAGGGCCTTGGGGTCGCGGTAAATCTGCTCGAGCACGCCCAGCGCTTCCGGGCCCACCGCCTTCCAGTCTTCGTCGGTGGGCATCCGTTCGTAGCCGTTGAGCAGGGACTCCACCTGCGCCCGCAGCGCCTCCGGAGAGAGCGCGGAGGTAGGGCGCGCCTCCTCTGTCGCCTTTGAGGAGTGCCGCGCACAGCCAGACGCGGCGGCGAGCAGAGAGAGGGACGCGGCGAGGAGACGCAAGGAAGGGGAGGCGATCATTGCTGGGTCACCACGGGGTTTCTGACGAGGACGAAGCCCTGGTTGCCGGAGACATTGGAGGCGGTGGGGCCCGCCTCCCAAAACATCAGGTTGCTGGCGCCGAAGCTGCCGCACTCGGCGCTGGTGACGATTTTGTTCTTGTCCGCGTCCTGCGCCACCGGGCATTCGGGCGTGTCGGCCAGCGGGTCGAACATCGTGCCGTTCTGCTCGCTGGTGTGCCACAGCCCCAGCCAGTGGCCGCCTTCGTGCGCCATCGTCCGGGCCACGGACGCGGGGCTCATCTGGAGATCCATGGCCGTCACCGCGACGCCGGACGCGTTGGTGCCCTGCTCGAACGGGATGCCCGGGATGCCGCCCGCCACGCCGAGGATGGTGAAGCCCGCGCTGCCGCCCTTGATCTCCCGGACCAGGAAGAAGTTCATGGCGTTGTTCGGCGCGCCGGCGCTGATCTCAAAGAGCTTGCGCAGCTCCGAGTCCTTCCCGTCCGTGGTGTCGATGACCGCGAAGCTCGCCGCGCTGGACGCCGGGACGTCGAAGTAGCCGACGACGCCTATCGCGATGCCGGAGGTGGCGTAGATCCGCGTGAACTCCGCCATCATCGCCTGGACCTTCGGATCCGTCGGCGCGCTGGCCGCGGTGACGCCCGTCACGCCGGCGAACCAGAGGTTCAGGTTGAGCCGTCCCTGAGAGAGCACGCGCGAGGGGCTCTTCTTGATGAGCGCAAAGACCTGCCCGGTGCCGCTGCCCTTCTCGTTGAGCACGCTGAACCGGTACGTCCCCGGCTGGATGGCCACGCGCGGGCTGTTGGGGAAGAGCATCCCGAAGTCGCCGTCGTTCACCGGCAGGATGCGGACGCTGGACTGCAGATAGTTGTCGAGGTCGAAGAGCAGCTCGCCGGAAGGGGAGGTGAGCCGGGAGATGACCGACGTTCCGCCCACGGTGCCGCGCAGCACCAGCGTGAAGGAGAGCGCCTCCGCAGGAACCGAGAGCGTGAAGTCCTTGGAGGTACTCTCTCCGCTGATGGCCATCGTCCCGATCGTCACCTTCTCGATGGTGGTGGCCCCGGCGCTGCCCGGAGGCACGCAGTCGCCGGAGAACGCGTCGCAGACCTCGGGCGCGTTGCAGATGCCCTGCACCGCCGAGCAGCGGGGGATGCAGACGCGCTCGGTGCTGTTCCGCACCGCCGAGCAGAAGTAGTCGCTCCGGCAGTCGAAGTTGCTGCTGCACGTCTGGAGGCAGACCGACGGCGCCGTGGTGTCCGCGGGCACGATGCACAGCCCGCCTGCGCCGCAGAGCTTGGAGTCCGCGGAGCAGTCCTGGGAGCAGGCGCCCTTCGGGAAGTCGGTGGTGGGCGCGTCCAGGCAATAGTCCGAGTCGCAGTCGCCGTCCGCGCCACACGCGGCCCCCAGCTTGTGCGGCAGCGCGCTGCCCTCGATGCAGCTGCCCCCGCCGGCAACATCGCAGGTCCTCCCCAGGCCGCAGCCCGCCGCACCCCGGCACTTCGGGCGGCAGCCAGTGCCCTCGCAGCGGTAGTCCGAGCGGCACTGGCTGTCCGAAGCGCACGTCGCAAGGCACAGGCCGGCGGCCTCGCTCACCTGGCCGCAGACGGAGCCTGTGGGGCAGTCCTGGCCGAACGCGCCGGGCCCGGCCTGCGCGCACGGCTGGGTGCAGTAGCCGCCGTTGTAGGAGAGCTCGCAACGGTCGCTCGCGCAGCCGACGTTGAGGCGGCACGCCGCGCCGTTGGCCTGAGCGGTGGCCTGCGTACACTTGCCGCCCTCGCAGCGCGCGCCGGCGCCGCAGTCCGCGTCCGCCGTGCAGTCCGGATAGCAGACGCTGCCCGCGGAGATGTCCGCGCAGAAGTAGCCCTTGCGGCAGTCGAACAGGCCGATGGCGCAGCGCTGAAGGCAGAAGCTCCCGGTCTCCATCGCGGCGCAGTACGCGTCTTCAGGGCACGCCTGGTTCTCGCACCGCTGGCTGCAATAGCCGCCCGGGAAGCCGGTGAAGCAGGCGCCGCCGCTGCACGCCGCGTCGTTCGAGCACGCGGAGCCCAGCTCGCCCGCGGCCGGACCGCAGGAGCACAGCAACAAGGAGAGGGTGGCGGTCAGCGGTAGGAAGGCGCGGCGCATGGCGGGCGGGAGACTACCCAGCCGCGCTTGAAGGCAGCGGAACAAACGTCGTCAGGCGGGGTCTCCCTCCAGTCAACCGGCGTGTCGCAGGCGTGGCAGCGCTTCCGAACCCGAAGGCAGCGGAACAAACGTCGTCAGGCGGGCTCTCCCTCCAGCCAGACGGCGTCGCAGGCGCGGCAGCGCTTCCGCGATCCGCCGGGGTAGGCGCATTCGGTGATGACCTCGTTGACCGCGGCGATCTTTCGGCTGCAGCGCTCACAACCCGCGCCCGCCGGGCGGAAGGGATACACGGCGTCGTACGGCGGGACGCGCAGCGTCCGCATCCACTCGCGCACGAAGGCCGCGGACCAGCGGACGTCCAGCTCATGCGCCTCCGGCGTGGTGAGGTGATGCTGGAGCGCCATGAAGTAGAGGCGCAGCTTACGCGCGTGGCCCTCCATCCCCAGCCGCCGGAACGCCTGGCCGAGCAGGCGCACGTGCTCCAGCAAATCCTCCCGGGACGCCATTGGCTGAACTTATGTTCAGCCAACACGCACCACAAGCGAAATGGCGCCGCGGGCGATTTGGGGCAAACTCGTGGCGCATATGAGCGGACGGGTGGTGATCTTCGTGCAGCGAGCGGCCTACGAGGTCGGCTATCAGGCCGCCTCGTTGGGGCTGACCGCGGCGGCGATGGGTGATGAGGTGACCTTCGTCTTCGCGTTTGACGCGTTGCGCGCCCTCAGCCGCGGGGCGTTCGGCCAACCGCAATCAGAGCGGGAGACCGCGGAGAGCGTGCGTGCGACGGGCCTGGGCGTGCCGGTGCCGCAGCGGATGCTGGAAGAAGCGAAGGGCCTGGGGGCGCGGGTCATCGCCTGCGACACCACTTTGAAGATCTGCGGACTCTCCGCCGGGGAGCTCGGCGGGAAGCTGGATGAGGTGATGGGGCTCCCCTCTATCTGGCGCCTGACCGAAGGCGCGCGGGTGCTGACCTTTTGATCGCAAGGGGTTGGGGCGGGGTGTCAGGTTCTACGACGGCCTTGGGACTAAGGCTGGCAGGCATTTGCGGCGACAGGTATCCTGCCCGTCGCGTTTCCTCGAAATGACCCAGAGCGCCTCGAAGCACAAAGGGTGGGCGCTGGTGGGAGGAGATGAGTTCATGTTTCCCCGCTCGCTCGCCGGTGGCCTCGTCTGCGCGGTCGCCCTCTCTGGTTGCATGACCTACGACTTCGAGCCGGTGCAGCCGCTCGCCATTGCCCAGACCACGCAGACCAAGAAGGTCGTCGCCAAGAACCTCAAGCCGAACGTGATGATCCTGCTCGATAAGTCGGGCTCGATGAGCGCGCCGGTCACGCCTTGCGGAGGTGGCGCCAGCAGCTGCACGCGCCTCTCCGAGATGAAGGCGGCGATGAACACCTTCCTGACGTCTTCTGCGACGCTCGCGCGCTACGGCCTGGCGACGTATCCGCTGGGTGAAGGCGCGCAGGAGTGCGTCGGGACGTCAGTCGGTGACATCCAGCAGCAGCTGCCGGCCAGCAGCACGGACACGGATGCAGAGCTCACCACGCTCGCTGGCAACGTGCGGACGACCATTGCCAGCGTGGGCGCCGGCGGCGGAACGCCGACCAGCTCCAGCCTCCGGAACCTCGGCTCCTACAACGCGCTGCTGGGGGATGAGCGCGACGACTTTATTCTTCTGCTGACCGACGGCTTGCCCAACTGCAACTCAAACAACGCCAACTCGTACGATCCGCAGACGAACTCCACGGTCTGCCGCTGCACGTTGGCCTCCGCGTCGCTCTGCGCGGGCAACTACACAAAGCTCGGTTGTCTGGATAAGAACGACTCAGTCCAGGCCGTGGCAGAGCTCAACACGAAGAAGATCCGCACCATCGTCGTGGGCTTCGCGGGCGACGTCGCGACGGGCGACGGCGAAGAGGTGCTCAACGCGATGGCGAACGCTGGCGGCGTGCCACGCACCTGCCCGAACGGGACCAACGCAGAGTGCGGAGCCAACAACACCTGCGGCGCCGGAAACGTCTGTCAGAAGGCGTTCTACCAGACCGGCAACTCCACCGAGCTGGCGGCGGCGCTCATCAAGATTGCGCAGTCCGTGACCGTCACCGACCCCTGCATCTACCGGCTGGAATCGACGCCGTCCGATGCCAACCTCCTCTCGGTGCTGGTCGAAGGGAACCCCATCGCGCGCGGCGCGGACACCTGGGACTACTCCGCTGCCACAGGCTCGCCGACTGTCACCTTCCGGGGCAGCCTCTGCACGCAGCTCTCGAACGCCACGCCGCAGGCGCCGGTGAACCTCGAGTTCCGGATCATCGAAGGCCTCTAAGCGACTCCAGCTCGCTTTACCTGGCCCGGTCCCGTCGCTAGCTTGCGGCGCCGATGAACCTCACCGTCCTTTCGCGCGCGAGCACCATCCCGTCCACCGCCCGGCTGCTCGAGGCGGCGCGGGCGCGCGGGCACAAGGTCCGGGTGCTCAACCCGGTCCACGTGGAGATGCACCTGGATGGGCGCAGCGCCCATCTCTTCTACCAGCGCAAGAAGCTGGCGCCGTGCGACGTGGTCATCCCGCGCATTGCCCAGTCCGTGTCGAACTACGGGCTTGCGGTGGTGAACCAGTTCGCCATGAGCGGCGCCACGCTGCTCAACTCGGCGCAGGCCATCGCCCAGGCGCGCAACAAGATGCGGTGCCTCCAGCTGCTCTCGGCGCAAGGGATAGACATTCCGGCCACGGTGATGGCGCGAGACGCGGCGGACCTGAAGGACATGGTGAAGCTGGTGGGCGGCGTGCCGGTGTTGGTGAAGCTGCTCCAGGGCCAGGAGAAGCACGGCGTGATGGTCTGCGAGACCCTGCAGTCCCTGGAGGCCGCGTTGGAGGCCATCCTCGGGTTGGGTCACAACCTCATCGTGCAGCAGTACGTCCACAAGGCCGGGCATGACCTGCGCGTCTTCGTCGTCGGAGGCGAGGTGGTGGCCGCCGTTCGCCGCAGCGCACGGGCGGGTCGGCTGAGCCGCACGCTCATCCGCGGCGCCCGGCTGGAGAAGGTGGAGCTGACGCCCGCCCAACGGCACGCGGCGGTGGAGAGCGTGAGGCTGGTGGGGCTGGAGGTGGCTGCGGTGGACCTGCTGGACGTCAAAGGCGCCCCCAAGGTGTTCGAAGTCAACAGCTCGCCCGCATTGACGGAGATGGAGGAGGCGACGGGGGTGGATCTCGCCGCGGCCATCATCGCCCGCGCGGAGGTTTTGGTAGGTGCAGGTGCGAAGGCCAAGGCCCGCACTGCGCCGAAAGAGGCAGGAGGGCCGGCGACAGGTTAATTGAGGGACAATCGAGGCCGGTCGTTTCCCCCTGGAGTGAGTGATGCGAAGACGGACTGGCGTGAACGTGGTGGCGCTCTGCGGAGCGCTGCTGGTGGGGGGAGCGGTGCGGGCGCAGGACGTGGACCCCGCGGCCCTGTACGACCTCTCGACGGATGGCAGCTCGCAGAAGCTGAAGCTGGGGGAGAAGGGCAGCTTCGTGCTCTCCATCAAGCCGAAGGCGGGCGCCCACGTCTCTACCGAAGCGCCGCTGAAGCTGGAGCTCAAGGGGACCGCGCTCAAGCCGGAGAAGGAGAAGCTCACGCTCTCGGATTCGGTGGGAAAGAAGCAGCCGGGCAGCGATTACGCAGAGCCGCGCTTTGAGGTCCCCTTCGCCGCGACGGCCGCCGGCAAGACCAGCCTGGAGGCGAAGCTGGTCTTCTTCATCTGCACCGACAAGCTCTGCGCGCGCCAGCAGAAGGCGGTCTCGGTGCCGGTCGACGTGCTCTAGAAGCCGGTCGACTTGGGCGCCGGCACGTCGCTCTGGGTGAGGCCCTTGGTGAGCAGCCACGCCTCGAACGGGGCGGAGTCCGTCTCGAGCGTCTGGAAGAGGGCGACGACAGCGTTCACTGCGCGCACCGCCTTCGCCGGGTCCTTGAGGGCGGCGGTGCGGCCGCGCGCGTCGTAAAGCTGCGCGCAGATGAAGTGGAAGACGTCATTCCGGGCGAGCGAGCCGAGCTCGTTCGCAGGCACGACTCCGGCGAAGGAGGCCTCGACCTCGGCGACGCGCTGAGGGTGGCGCTCGCGGAGGTACGCGGTGGCCAGCGTCTTCAGGCGCGCCATGTCCCCATACTCCTGCATGTCGCCGCCGTCGTTGAGCACGTCCGCGTAGGACGGCTCGCCGGGCCGCAGCTGCGCGCCGACGATGACCTGGCCCTTCACCGGAGCCCCCGCGCTGTCGACCGCGCCGGGGCGCGCGAGCGAGCGCGCGACGAGCCCGTAGAATTGGACGTTGCTCATGTTGTAGCCCCAGCCGAGGTTGGCCATGCCGAAGGCCACGCCGCGGTAGTCTTCAATCGCCATCACGGCGTACCAGTCGATGAGCGCCGAGCGGCCCACCGGGCTGAGCTGACTGGCGCCAGAGGCGTCAGAGCGCGCGAGCAGCTCCATCAGGACCCGCGCGTAGGTGACGGTGTCCGCCGCGGGCATCTCACCGAGGTCGAGCAGCTGCCGTCCGAACGTGCTCGCCAGAGGGTGGTGCGTGGGCGTGTCCATCACCACCAGCCCAAGCCGTTCCGCGCGCTGAGGACGGTCGGTGATGAAGTACGCCATCGCGTCATCCGTGAGGCGGATGCGCAGCGCGCGGCCCGCTGCGGTCGGGAAGTACATGCTGAACGTGGACATCGCCAGGCCGGTCAGCTCCGGGTCAGAGAGGTTGGCCTTCAGGGCGTTGGAGAACCTGAACTCCTTGGTCATCCGGCGCGGGGTGGTCCGGAGGTTGTTCACCGCGGAGACGACGTCGTGGAACGCTGAGGACTGCTCGCTCCGGTTGGCGCCCTTGAAGTACTTCCGCAGCCACGCGCCGCTCCGATAGAGCTGGACGTCTCGCAGCCAGGTGCCCATCGGGGCGGAGCGAAGCGTGGTGTAGGACTCCCGGTCCCGCTGCGCCGCGGGGGCAATCACCTCGTCGAGGAACGACCGGAACGGCCGGTCCTTCGGGAGCGCGAGCGTGACGGGCTCCTTGGGGCGCGTGTCGCGGCGGAGCACGACGGCGGCGCCGTTCACGGTTCCTTCAATCGAGTCGTCCCCCACGCCGGCCGCGTTCGGCTTCACCGTCAGCGCCACGCCCGCACCGGTGAGCGCGTCACCCGAGCGCTTGAGCGGGACAGTGGCGCCCTTGAGCGTGAGGCGGATACCGGACTCGGGCCAGGAGTAGACCATCGCCTCCTCGGCCAGCACCTCCGCGCCCACCGTGGCGACATAGAGACCGTTGAGGTCGTCGTCGCTGACCCCGGTGAGCGCGTCCTCGTCCTGGCCCAGCTCCCCGTCGGCGTCGAAGGGGTCAACGTCTGCCGCGTTCGGCCCGCAGGCGGGCAGGGTGAGGGAGGCGAGCAGGAGGAGCGTCTTCAAACGGTCGTTCAGCATGGGTGGCTCTTCGTTTCCTTGGGTGAGAGGGGCTGCATCAGGGGTTCGGGCAGGCGGCGTCCAGCGGCCAGGGGTGGGCGGACTCCACCGTCACGGCGCTCACGACGTCGGCGAGCGTCTCGCTGCCGCCGTACACCGTGGCGTCCCGCACCAGCACTCCGCGCGGCTCACCACAGATGGAGAGGGCGTCGAAGTCGGTGACGCCGAGGGCTTCGAGGGCCGCGACCTCGCCGTACAGCGGCTTGCCGGCGACGACGGTGAGCAGCACGTCGCGCTGCTCGGCCTCGATGAGCGCGCGCAGGGCAGATTTCCCCTTCCGCTTGACGACGACCAGGTCGGCCGCGAAGCCCGCGGCAATCTGGCCCATCCGGTCGCCGTAGCCGGCGATCTCGGCGGGCGTGGTGGTGGCCATCGCCACCAGCGCCGCGTCCGAAAGGAGCCCACCCCACTGCTCGCGGTTGATGCGGTCAGCGACCTTGAGCTCGGCGAGGAGGTGGTTGCTCCCCGAAGGCGTCCAGTCCGGCGCCAGCGCCACCTTCACGCCCGCGGCCAGCGCGGCGGGGATGTCCGTGGTGCTTCCATAGAGCCCGAGGTTCGACTGGGGCGACCAGATGAGCTTCATGCCGGCCGCCCCCATCTCGCCGAGCTGCGCGGCAGAGAGCCCGGTCCCGTGGATGGCGACCACCTCTTTGCGGAGGAGCCCGAGCGCGCGCAGCGTGTCCAGCTCGCCGCGGGAGCGGTCGTCAACGCCCTCGGCCAGGTGGACGAGGTACGCCGTCGTGATGCCCTTGTCGAACTGCTCCACCAGCTTCGCCGCGTCTGCAGGGGCGAGCCCGTCCACGGAGAGCACGCTCTGGCGGATGTGATCCTCGCAGAGCACCCTGGACTCGATGTTCCGGACCCAGCCGTTCTGGCACGCGTACCCGATGGAGCCCTGGATAGAGGTGGTGCCGCCCATCAACGCGCGCAGCTCGCCGTACTTCTGCGCCTGGCAGAGGTGGCCGGCGCCCTTCACGGCGTTGTACGGCGCCCGCACGGCCTGCGCGTAGGAGGGCTCCCGCTGCCACTCGTAGCGGTTCCGGTAGAGGCGCGGCGGCGTCCAGGGCGGCAGAAAGTTGTAGGCGACGTGGTTGTGGAGATCGATCAACCCGGGGGCGATGACGCCGTCCGTCTCCACCACGGTGGCGTCGGGCGGCACCTCGTCGCGGCTCGCGACCATCCCGAGGATGCGCTCGTCCCTCACCAGCACGTAACCCGGCTGCTCGCCCCAGGGCAGGAGAACGGTGCCGCCGAGCGCATAGGTGGCGCGGACCTGAGGCGCCACGCACGCGCCGCTTGTGGAGGAGGTGACGGCCCCCTCGACGTCGTGGGCGAGCTCGTCCTCGTAGAAGAGGCCGGCGTCGCAGCCCGCGAGCGCGACAGACAACACGAGGGCCCTCGCCCAGAACGGGCGCGGTCTCATTCTGAGCATGACTGAGGTTCCTTCGCGGGGAGGTGTTCGCCCCGGCTTTCAGGTGGGACCCGGCGGCGCGAGGGTGTGTGCAAAGAGGAAACGACGGCTCGCCAACTGCCCGTCCGGCCTGGGTGGCGCCGCTCGAAGCGCCGGCTGCTGCGAGGTCAGTCGCGCGCCCCCACCTCAAGGCCACAGGAGGCGAGAGCCATGGACGTGAGCGAGTTGCTGGACAGGACGCGGGAGAACTTCGGGGCGCAGCGGGTGTTCGGTCAGCCCATCCAGGCAGGGGAGCTGCTGGTCGTGCCCGCCGCCCGCGTTCAGGGCGGCGCAGGCGGGGGAGGGGGCAGCGGTCCGCAGAACCAGGGCAGCGGCAGCGGCGCGGGCTACGGCATCTCTGCGCGTCCGGCAGGCGCCTACGTGCTGCAGGGCGGGAAGCTCCGCTGGCGGCCGGCGGTGGACGTGAACCGCATCATCCTCGGCGGACAGCTGGTGGCGGCGACGGCCATTCTGGCGTTGAGCGGCGTCCTCCGGGCGAAGGCGCAGGAGCGCGGACGCCGCGGACTCTTCAGGCGAAGGCGCCGCCGGGCGTAGGTTTCACGAGGGGGCGTTTTTAGGGTTCGCCCGCGGCGATGAGCGCCAGCAGCAGCGGCAGCGGCGCGTCCAGCAGGCCTTCTGCTCCCGTGAGGGATCCTCCGCGCTGGGAGTGCGACTGCGCCTGAAGCGCACCATCGGGCTGCCGCAGGTAGTCGGCGCCTGCGGTTCCCAGTCGGACGACCAGCCGTTCGGGGGTCAGCTCGTAGCGGAAGCGCGTGCCCTGCCACTGCCCTTCCATGCGCAGCTCGCTGCCTTTGCGCCGCAGCTCCCCCTTGAGCTCGGACCCGACAAGGCGGTCGCCGTTGAGCCGCACGTCCAGCGGTTTGCCCTGCAGCGTCCCGCCCCAGGAGCCGTCCGGCCGGCGCTTCATGCTGACCGTGGGTCCCTCGACAGCGTCCGTGTCGAAGCGGGCGGTGGTGGCGTTGAGGTTGAGCGTGCCGGCGGGCTTCACCCACGCCTGTCCAGCCAGGAGCAGCAGCACCAGCCATCGACCCATGGGGGGACCTCCGGGGAGCGTGAACCGGCAGGAACATAGCCCTCCCGCCCCAGCGGAGCTTGACCCGGGGCGCGGGGTGGCGCAGAAGGCCTGCCGAATGCGAGATCGAGATGGGGCAGGGCGGGGCCGTCGGCCGCCGCAGGACGCGCGGCGGGGCGAGGGCCGGAAGCGTCCTCCAGAGGAGCGCCGCCCGCCACGGGAGGCGACGCCTCGCAACCCAGGGGGCCGCTTCATCTATGGGTTGAACCCTGTGCTGGAGGCGCTGCGCGCCCGGCCGGAGGAGATGGAGCGGCTGTACCTGCTGGAGGGGCAGGTGGGCGCGAAGCAGGCGGCGGAGCTCTTGTCGCGGGCGAAGGAGGCGCGGGTCCGCGTGGAACGCATCCCGCGCGAGCGCCTTCAGGCCATCGCCGAGGGCGGCGTGCACCAGGGTGTTGCGGCCGAGATGCGCGAGTACACCTACGCGGAGCTCTCGGATCTGCTGGCGTTGGCCAAGAAGTCGGGGACGCCGCCGCTCATCGTGGTGCTGGACGGCATCCAGGACCCGCACAACCTCGGCGCCATCGTGCGTTCGGCGCACGCGCTGGGCGCGCACGGCGTGGTGGTGGGCAAGGACCGCGCGGCCGGCGTGTCGGGAGCGGTGGCCAAGGCGTCGGCCGGCGCCATCGAACATTGTCCGGTGGCCCGGGTGGTGAACCTCTCCCGCGCGCTTGAAGAGCTGAAGGAAGGCGGTTTGTGGATTGCCGCCGCGGACCCGGAGGGTGACCAGCCCCTGGACCGCGCCAAGCTGGAGGGACCGCTCGCCGTCGTTGTCGGGGCGGAGGGCGCCGGTATCCGGGACGGGGTGTTGTCGCACTGCGACTTCCGGGTCTCCATCCCGTTGCTGGGGAAGGTCGCCTCGCTCAACGCCTCCGTGTCCGCCGGAATCCTGCTCTACGAAGTGGCCCGGCAGCGCCGGATAGGCGTGCCGTGAGCACCGTCGTCAGACAGGGCTTCTGTCAACGTCCAGAGCTTCTGCTTGACTTGAGGTCAGGGCGTCTTCTAAAAGAGCGCGCCTTTCGCTTGGGCGGGCGTTTCTTTGTCTTGGACTTTCCGGGCTTTGGGCGGGAGCGAGAGCGGGCGTTGCCGGTGTAGCTCAGTTGGTAGAGCACTCGCCTTGTAAGCGAAAGGTCGCGGGTTCAAATCCCGCCGCCGGCCAAGCAGAAAGCGGCGGCGGAGTTGAGAGGAGCAGCGATAGCGGAGGTGCGGAGGGGTACCCAAGTGGCCAAAGGGAGCAGACTGTAAATCTGCCGGACTTGTCCTTCGTTGGTTCGAATCCAACCCCCTCCACCACAACACGGCCAAGTCGAAGGAGCATGAGTCAAGCGGGAATAGCTCAGTTGGTAGAGCGTCAGCCTTCCAAGCTGAATGTCGTGGGTTCGAGTCCCATTTCCCGCTCCAGTCGCAGTCGAGTCGAAAAACCAAGCCCTGATAGCTCAGATGGCAGAGCGCATCCTTGGTAAGGATGAGGTCTCCAGTTCAATCCTGGATCAGGGCTCCATTTTGAAGGAGCGAGGATGAGCAAGGAAAAGTTCGAGAGAAACAAGCCCCACGTCAACATCGGGACCATCGGTCACGTCGACCACGGCAAGACCACCCTCACGGCGGCGATCACGAAGGTGCTCGCGAAGTCGGGCGGCGCCACGTTCCTCGCGTACGACCAGATCGACAAGGCTCCGGAGGAGCGTGAGCGCGGCATCACCATCTCGACCGCGCACGTGGAGTACCAGACCAAGAACCGGCACTACGCCCACGTGGACTGCCCGGGCCACGCCGACTACGTGAAGAACATGATCACGGGCGCGGCGCAGATGGACGGCGCCATCCTGGTGGTCTCCGCGGCGGACGGACC
>JBGART010000110.1:0-12032 GCA_044230055.1 Myxococcaceae bacterium
TGCTGCCGGTGGCGCCCCCGGCAGCCGCCCATACCTATCCCGCGTGCCCCGTCTCCCTCAGGGATAACTGCCTTCGCGCCGCCGACCTCATCCGTCTCCGCGTAGGCGAACGGATGGCTCAGCCCAGAACCCGCGTCACCCTGCCTAAAGCTGCCTCCGCGTCTCCGCGCGCACCCGGTTGATTTCGCGCCCACGCTCCGTCGACTACCTGTTCGATCGCGAGTCGTTCATACACAGCACAAGACGCGAACGCGCCCCCTCCCGCGCGAGGAGGTCCCAAAGTGGTCGGCCGGTCGACCGGCCCTGGGTTCGGCCTGCGGAGCTGGGGAAACCTCTAGCAATCGCAAACGGATGGATCCGAGCGAGGTCTGACGCCTCGTGGTCGACCACCTGGTCGACCATGGGACCTTCCGGCCCAGGAGGGCGGGCCGAGGATGTTCAGAGCGGGCGAGCGCGGCACCACGCGTCGTCACACTTCGGTCTCTGCCTCCCGCCGTGCTCACTACGCCCCGGGCGAAGGACCAGCGGCTATCCTCGCGCGGTGCTCTCCATCGGTCATCGCCGCCTCCTCGCGTTCGCAGTCCTCGCGTTCATCGTGCTGCTCGTCCGGTGCGGTGGGGCGCCTCAGACGAGCCCGGACGGGGGAAGCACCGCGGTAGATTCCGGGGCGCCGGATGCCGGCGCGGCCGGGGACGCGGGCCTCGCAGATGCCGGCAGCACGGACGCAGGTGGATCGGACGCCGGCAGCACGGACGCAGGTGGGTCGGACGCCGGTACCGACGGAGGAAACGCAGACGCGGGCGCGCTCGACGCGGGCCACTGCTCGCCGCGGCCTCCCGGGGCGCCGGCGAACGACGCCTGGCGGCGGCAGCGGACGACGGTGGACCAGCCCGACGACGAGCAGGGCGCCTACCAGGTCCACGTCCTCTACGTGGAGCCGGCGGACCGGAGCGCGTCGCCGCAGCTGGACGTGGACGGCAGCATCCGGCGCAGCATGGCGGCCATCAACGACTGGTTCGCGGCGAAGATGGGAGGCGCGCGGCTGCGCTTCGACACCTGCGAGGGGACGCTGGACGTCACCCACGTGAAGCTGGACGCGGGCTACACCGAGGTCGCGATGGCCGCCGGCACGGTCGGGTCTCCCGCGGGGCCCGTCTACCACCGCGACCGTTTGGAGAACCTCCTCAAGGTCTCCTTCGCGGAGCCGAACAAGCTCTACCTCGTCTACGTGGATGGGCTCGACTTTGGCCACTGCGGCGGCGCCCCGCTCCCGCCTGCGCTGCGCGGCCGCTTCACCGCGCTCTTCGTGGGAGGAATCTTCCGCGCCACGTTCCTGACCGCCGTGGCGAGCGCGGGCCAGACGCAGCTGACGGTTCACTCCACCGCCCAGCTGCCGCTGCCGGCGACGCCGTTCACCGCGCAAGTCGGAACGGAACAGGTGACGGTGACCCAGGTCGCGGCGACCTCGCTCACGCTGCAGCAGGCGCTCACCTCCGCACATTCCGCCGGAACTGTCGTGCGCGGAAGCACGACCATCCCCGACTGCCGGGCCAATCCATTTTCACCGGACGGGCACCAGCTGGACTACTGGGAGTTCTCCGCGGGCCACGAAGTCCTCCACGCGCTCGGCATCGTCCCCGCGGACGCGCCTGACCACGCGCCTTCACCGGTGGCGGCGGGCCACCTCGCGGATACAGGCGCAGCCGGCAGAGCAGACATCATGTATCAAGGTAACTTGTCGTGGACGTGTCAGACGTTCCCCCCCGCGACGGGGCCGTCCGGAACCCCGTGCGCGCTGGATCCTGGCCATCGCAACTACTTCCAGACCGACGGCGGCACCACGGTAGACCTCGCGCGCAGCGTCTTCCTGTCGCCGACACCGTCGGCAGCGCAGCAGCCGCCCGCCTGGTGAAGGCCTTACGCGCTTCGCCAGCTCTTCAGGACCGTGAAAGCGGCGACCAGCAACAGCAGCCCGCCCACGATTCCCGCGATGAGCACGTTCGCCGCAGGACGTGACTCCAGCCAGGGCCGCGCCCGGTCTCCGACGAGCGCGAGGGTCCCGTAGATGCCTGTCTGCGTCACGGCGATGATGAGCCCGAGCACGACGGCCTGCAGCCAAAGCGGCCCGTACTCTGGCCGCAGAAAGCTCGGAAACACCGCGAGCATGAAGACATACGCCTTTGGATTAAGGAGATTCGTCATCGCGCCACGACGGAACGTGGCGACGGGTGAGAGCGCGGCGCCTCCGCCGCCGGCGCTGAACGCAGCGCTGCTGCGAATCATGGAGACGCCCATCCACATCACGTAGAGCGCGCCCACCCAGAGCACCGCGTTGAAGAGCATGGGCGCCACCTGAAGGACGACGGCAATCCCCGTCGCGCCGATGGCCACATGGCACATGCTGCCGGAGACGATTCCGCCCACCGCGGCGAAGCCCGCCCTCCTGCCGCCGGTGAGCGCGCTGGCCAGCACGAAGGTCATGTCCATCCCCGGCAGCACGACCACGCCGGCGACCATGACAAAGAAGAGCCAGAGGTGCGCCGTCTGGCTCATGACTCGGACGTCCTGTTCATTCGTGGGACCGTATGAAAGATACAGGGCGAAGACGGTCCTATTTGAAGCAGGGGTCCTAAAGCCGCTGGAGAAGCGTCGGCTTCCACTCGGCCTGAGGCGCGCCGACTCGCAAGAGCGAGCAGCTCCTCCGGCTCTCGTCGTCGGTGTCGCCCAGAGCAATGGAATCCAGGGCGACCATGAGTTTCCCGGTCGAGATGGCGCTGGTCACCCGTGGGGCGCTGATTAACCGCTCCCCGTACACGAGCGCGAGCCCGGACGGTGCGACGAGGCCCCAGCAAAATGAGCGCAAGCCTGTTGCCATTCAGTCCCTCTCTCCGCGACCGTAACCCTCAAGCGGGCGCGGAAGCGCAAAGGGACGGCGACAGGATGCTGAAGGACCACCTGCTCAAGGAGCTCCCCAAGCTGCTCAAGGGCCACGGCTTCGCGCGGAAGAAGAACACCTGGCATCGCGAGACGGACGACGGGATTGACGTCTTCGATATCCAGGCGTCGCGCTGGGAAACCGGCGACTTCTATCTCAACGTTGGCGTGTATGTCGGCGAGCTGCGCGAGCCAAACATTGTCGACTGCACGCGATACAGCTCACGTGTTGAGCGCGACGGACGGACGACGCAAGAGGCGGTCGCAGATGCGCTTGCGTACTGGGAGAAGATTCACTCGGAGCTCCGGGACCAAGGCCGGCGCGCACCGGTGGCGCAGCGAGTGATCCACCCGACTTTCGGACCGGGCACGGTCGTCTCTTCGAAGGATGACCTTCTGGAGGTCCGGTTCGACTCTGGAGAAACACGGAAGCTCAAGAAGCGATTTGTCAGCATCGTTCAGAGTCAGGGAGAGGGACAGGTATGAAGAAGAAATGGATGGTCTCGGTCGTCGCCTGCATGATCGCGGGGTGCAAAGAGGATCCACCGCCACCGCCGCCACCACCTCCGCCAAGCCTGTCGGGTACATTGCTCGCCGAGGCCCAGGCTTCGCTGAACGAGGCTCGCGCGTTCGCGGTCGCCTCGGACGACGCGCGCAATCAGGCCCTCAATGCGAAGCAGCTCCCGAAGCTCGCCACAACTCTGTGCGCGATTCCGTCAACCGAGTTCATCCGGGAGGACCAGCGTCCCACAGACAGCAGCCTCATCGCGACGCTGCTGCCGCGAATCAACTTCCAGCCGCCGAGCCGTGCGCCGAGCGCGCCGCCGGATGCGAACACGGCGACGGGCCTCGATCGATGGATTGAGGACAAGCACCTCGCGCACGATGCTGCGTTCTATGCGCCGGTCACGGCAGAGCAGCGGGTCGCGAACATCAAGGACGCGCTGGCAACCTTCAAGAAGCGCCCGGAGTTGTTGCTGGTGGCCACGGAGTTCGAGGCGCCCGTGGCTCAGGGCAGCACCTTCTCTCCCGGGCGACTCGTGGGCACGCTCTACGTCTGGAGTCCGGAGCAGAGGCGATTGACCTGCGGCGCAGAAGTCGATGCGGAGAGCTCGGCGGAAGTCAGCGCCCGCTACGTGCGCGGAGGCGCGCTCGAGTCGAAGCCGAACAAGGGAGGGGCCGTGCTTCGAGACCTGCTCATCAATTCGGTCTACGGCCCGTTGCATCATCTCGTGGAGACGGCGCCCTGAGTCGTCCGGCGCGATTGTGCCGACCTCTCCCCACGCCATCGCACCCGTGGGGTCGCCGGCTCCCGCAACCAATTTGGAGACTCCGTGTTTGCAGTTCCCGACGGGCGCGGCACGGCGCGTCCGATTGGAACGGAGACGACAATGAATCGGACGGTTTGGATGATGGCGGCGGTGGCGGTGGTGGCGGCGGGCTGTGGCCGGATGGCGGGGCTGGATGCGGAGCAGGGCGGGGACGAGCTGGACCTGGTCTCGTCCGAGTCCGCGCTCACTTCGGATCAACTGGTGGCGGAGGACGCAGTTGCCTCGGGTGGTAAGTGCACGGAGCTCTCTCCGGAGGCGCTGGCCACCCGCGCCGCTGCGAAGGCGCCGGAGCGCTTCTCGCCCTCGTCGTGCGTCACGGCGACCGCGTCCGGCGCGACGGTCACCTATGTGTTGAACAACTGCTCCGGCCGCTACGGTTGGCTGAAGGCCAGCGGCACCTTCACCGCCACGTTCGCGGCGAGCGGTCCGGCCGGGATGCAGGTGACGGTGGTGGGCAGCGGGTTGGGCGCCAATGGCGGGAGCATGGACATCAACGCCACCGCGGTCTGCAACCGCGTCGGCAACGCGCGCGTGTTTGATGTGAACAGCGATGTGAACGCGACCGGACCGCGCGGCCGCACGGTTCATCACGTGGGTGATTACACCGTGAAACATGAAATCGGCTCGCAGTGTCTGAGCGTGGATGGAACCTGGACCAACACCTCCGGCGTCTTCCAGCGGGTGACCACGGTCAGCGCGCTGACCAAGTGCGCGGGCGTGTGCCCGGCGGCGGGCGGGCAGGTTGAGGTCCTCACCGCGCGTGGAGACACGACGACCATCGACTTCGACGGCAGCGCGGAGGCCTCCTGGGCCACCAGCCGCGGCCGCTCCGGGACGGTAGAGCTGCGCTGCACGCCTGCGAAGTAGCGTGTTTCGACGCCTCGAGGCCTGGCCCCTTCGGCTCAGGTCTCGAGGCGTTTGCTTTTTGACGCTCTGGCGCAGCGTCGCGTCGACGCGCGGGCCCTGCGTGCGCACCTTGGCGACGTTCACCGGAGGTGCGCCATGTCGAGACGGGCCTGGTTGGGGCTTGCGGTGCTGGTCCTTGCGGCTGGCTGCAAGCGGGATGAGGCGAAGGCGGGCGCGCCGCTGCGCGTGGGGTTCTTCCCGAACGTCACGCACGCGCAGGCATTGGTTGGCAGCGCGGACGGGACGTTCCAGAAGGCGCTGGAGCCGCGCGGGGGCGTGGTGACCCGGCAATTCAACGCCGGCCCCGCTGCGATGGAGGCGCTGCTCGCGGGCTCGTTGGACGTGAGCTACGTGGGCGCCGGCCCCGCCATCAACACGTACCTCAAGACGCAGGGCGCCTTGCGCGTCATCGCCGGGTCCGCGTCCGGCGGCGCGGTGCTGGTGACGAAGTCCGCTCGGAGCGCGGAGGAGCTCAAGGGGAAGACGCTCGCCACGCCGCAGCTGGGCAACACGCAGGATGTGGCGCTGCGCCACTGGCTGAAGGAGCACGGGCTCACCGCCAGCGTCGGGAAGGACGGGAAGGGGGATGTCACGGTCATCTCGGTGACGAACGCGGACATTCTGTCGCTGATGCGTCGCGGGGAGATTGAGGGAGCCTGGGTGCCGGAACCCTGGGGCGCGCGGCTTATCCATGAGGGCGGGGCGCAGCTTTTGTTGGATGAGCGCACGCTGTGGCCGAAGGGGCAGTTCCCCACCACGCTGGTGGTCGCCAACAAGGCGCTGCTGGAGAAGCGCCCGGAGGACGTGAAGGCGTTCCTTCAGGCGCACATCGCGCTCACCCGCAGGTACGAGCAAAATCCTCAGGCGTTCGCCGAGGAGGCGAACCGCGCCTACGGGGCGCTCACTCAGCACTCGCTCCCTGTGCCTGTGCTCAAAGAGGCGTTCTCCCGGTTCACGTTGACGCTGGATCCCCTCGCCGCGCAGCTTGCGACGGATGCGGCACAGGCCCAGGAGTTGGGCTTCATCCCCACCGCGGACATCTCCGGGATGGTCGACACCACGCTGCTTACCCAGCTCGGGGCGCTGCCACCCAAGAGCTGAGCGGGCCCGTCTGCGAGGACCCCGAGGGCAGCAGTCCCTGGGGGAGACGGGGGGCGAAAGGGGCGAACGCTCGGCCTTCGACCGACTCCGCGGAGGAAAACTCCGGCCGCGGTGGAGGCGGAGCCCGGCCTCGGCGGGAGTGGGCGCCCGGAACGAGCCCTCCGCCCTGTGCCAGGCCGGTCGCAGCTGGCGAGCTCGAACGCAGCAATCCCTGGGGGAGACGGGAAGCGAAAGGGGCGAACGCTCGGCCTTCGACCGACTCCGCGGAGGAAAACTCCGGCCGCGGTTGAGGCGGAGCCCGGCCTCGGCGGGAACGGGCGCTCGAGACGCAACCGCTTGTCGACAAACTCTTGCTACGGGTGGGTTTCCTGCCGGTTTCCGCTGCGTTTGTCGACGAACGGTTGCGTCTCACCCGGATCGGGAGGGCCAAGGCGAGGGGCAGAAGGTCGAAACTGAGTTGTTAACGCAGTCCGCGGACACCGGCCGGGACAACGTGTTGAATCAATTGAACAATTAATAATGGTCGTCAACCTGGATGTGTTGACAACTGTAGGCCCCTTTCTGCCCCGCCAGACGGGCCGAATCGGGCGCCCACTCCCGCCCGGGCTGCGCCTCCACCGCGGCCGGAGTTTCCCTCCGCGGAGTCGGGCAGAGCCGGGCGTTCGCCCCTTTCGCCCCCCGTCTCCCCCAGGGATTGCTGCGCTTGAGCTCGTCGTCCGCGACCACATGCTGGCGGCGGCAATCCTGGACCGACTCCCCACTGCCACACGCTGCTCATCCAAGGTGACAGCCAACGGCTCAAGAAAGAGCGGAAGTCCGGGCACTCAACCGCAGCGTCGACACCAGCGCCTGAGATCGCCTCCGCTACGCCCGGCCTCGACTTTGGCGGCGGCCTGAGTGAGATCCACTTTGCGGCGGTCATGAGATCCACCAGCAGGGTCTGACCGGAGCGATTCGGCGCAAAGGTTGTCCACCGGGTTCGGAGTGTTCGACAACGGGTGGATGCCCGCAAGACGAAGAGTGCGGCCGCGGTGCAGCGAATGCAGCGGCAGGTTCGACCCACACCCGAGGACAGGGAAGCGGCAGAAGACGTGCGGCGACGCGTGCAGGCGGAAGCGACGCGGGCAGCAAGCCAAGAGACGTCGTGGCCGGGAGCCTGAGGTCTTTCGAGCGGCGGAGCGGGCACGGCAATCGAGGTGCAGGAGGAAGGGGGCTACCCGACTGAAGGCGATGTCACGCGCCGACTTGCCGTTGGAAGCCGAGACAAGGATTGAGGAAATGATGGCCCAGATGGAGGCGCGTGAGCTGGTGTCACGCGCCGACTTCCGGCGCCAGCTACGCCGACTGGTGGCCGCTTCGCTCGGGGGAACGGCGACCGGCGAGGTGCATGGCGGGCCGTGAGGCTGAGTGTCACGCGCCGACTTCGAGAAACTTTCCGAGAGAGGACGCGGAGTTGAATCCGTTTGGCGGCGCACGCGTCACGCGCCGGCATCGCCGGCGGACACGAGGTCGCGCACTGTGCCGCGCATGACGGAGGAGAGCGCGAGCATCGAGGTGGCGCCAGGGGAGCTGGGCGCGTCGCTGAGCGCAGTGCGGTTGCGCCACCCGGCGGCCGAGGAGCAGATGCAACTGTCGCTCTCGAAAATGGGCCAGCTGACGCCGGTGCAGGCGTGGCGCACGCGCAGCGACACGGGCGCAGAGTTGGAGTTGTTTGACGGACTGAAGCGGTGGCAGGCAGCGCGGGCGTTGTCGTGGCCGAAGCTGCGAGTCGAGGTGCACGCGCTCGACGCGGCGGGCGCGAAGGTGCGGCTGTTGCTGTGCAATGCCGGCGTTGGCCTGACCGCCCTCGAAGAGGCGTGGGTAGTGCGCTCGCTGTATCGGGAGGAGAAGCTCGACCAGCCGCACATCGCGCAGCTGCTGGGCCACGACAAGAGTTGGGTGTGCCGCAAGCTGACGCTGGCCGAGGAGTTGTCGGACGAGCTGATGGCGAGTGTGCGGCTCGGGCTGGTGTCGGCGACGGCGGCGGTGGAGCTGACCCGGTTGCAGCGCTGCAACCAGGACGCGGCGGCGCAGGCAGTGGCGCGCCGGGGGCTAACGACGAGACAGACGACGCGGTTGGTGGACGCGCTGCTCGCGGCTCCGGAGGAGCAGCGGCCCAGGCTACTCGAGCAAGCGGTGCAGGCCCGCGCGCCTGCAGCCCCAGGGCCGAGAGGAGGCGCTGCGCGGCGGACACCGGGCGAGCAACTCGTCGCTGATGCGTGGGCGATGAAACGCCTCGCGGCGCGCCTGCAGGCCCGGCTGCTTGAGCGTTCGCTGACGAGCCTGGGGGAGGCTTCGTGCGCGATGGTTTCGGGCGAGCTGGGTGAACTGCGGCGTGCGCTCGTCTCGCTGACGACAAGCCTCGAGCAACGCCTTGGTGCGGTGGGAGCCCTCGATGCCGCCCGTTGACGAGCGACTCATCCATGAGGTGCTGCAGCTCGACCGGGAGGGGATGACATGGCGGGCCATCGCCCGGGCGCTGCACATCAGCCGCAACACCGTGCGGGGGATTGTGAATGAGCACAGCAAGGCGCGAGCGGCGGTGCAGTCGGCGCTCGTGCGCCCACGCACCGTCAGCCAGCCGCGACCCTCGAAGCTGGATGTCTTCCGCGGCCAGGTGGATGCGTTGCTCAAACAATATCCGGACATCACCGCGCAACGAGTCTTCGAGAGCCTCAGAGAGAAGGGCTTCACAGGCGCCTATACCGGGGTGAAGGTGCTGGTGCGGCGGCTTCGCCCCAAACCAACGCCGACGCCGAGCCTCGAGACGCCGCGGCGGGAGCCGGGGGACCTGGCCGAGTGTGACTGGTCCCCCTACGCGGTGAGTTTTACGCACGCGCCGCCGCTGACGTTGCAGGCCTTCGGCTACACGCTGCGCTACTCGACGAGGAAGTACTTCGGCTTCCACGAGGGCAACGGCCTGCACCCGCTGATGGACGGTCACGTGCACGCCTTCGAGCGCTTCGGTGGCGCGGCCCGCCGCTGCAAGTACGACGTGCAGAAGCCGGCGGTGCTGCGCTGGGAAGGCCCGCAGCCCATCTACAACCCGCGCTTCGTCGACTTCGCCACCTACTACGAGTTCTCGCCGGTGGCCTGTCACCCTCGCTCCCCCAACGAGAAGCCCCGGGTAGAGCGGAGTTTCTACGAGCTCACCTTGAGCTTCTTCCGCGGCCGCACCTTCCGCGACCTGCCGGACTTGAAGGCCCAGCTCGTCCTGTGGATGGACACCATCGCGGACTTGCGCCCCCTCAAGCGAATGAAGCGGCGCACCCGCATGGAGCTCTTCGCCGAGGAGCAGCCGCTGCTGCGGCCGCTGCCGCTCCACCCCTACGACACCGCGCGGGTGCTCTACAGAGTGTGCGACATCGAGGGCTTCATCGCCTGGGAGAACAACTGGTACTCGTTGCCGTACGACTACGTCACCGAGCTGCTCCCGGTGCGCATCACCGAGCGCGAGCTCTTCATCTACAAGGCCGACCTGACGTGCATCGCGCGTCATCAGCTGCTGCCGCGCGGGGCGCAGCAGCAGTCGGTGCTGGACGGCCACCGCCCCCGCCTCGCAGAGCGCGGACCGGACTTGGACCAACTGAGAAGCGCCTACGCAGGCCTTGACGAGACAGCCGCGGCCTTCCTGAGCGCGCTCGAGAAGGCGCAGCCGCGCTCCGCCGCGTACCACGCGCGGAAGGTGCTGGGCCTGCGGGCCCGTTGGGACACAACGGAGCTCATCGCTGCGCTGGAACACGCGCTCGCCTATGGCGCTCTCGAGCATCAGGCCGTCGAGCGGATTCTGCTTGTGCGTGGCACGCCGCGCCGCCTCGAGGAGTACGTGGCCCAGGCTTCCGCCGCGAAGCTCGAGCCCCTGGGCGCCGCCAGCCCCAGAGACCTCCGTGAGTACGACGCGCTCCCCGCGCGAGGAGCTTCCCAGCAGCCACCAGGAGTCCCGTCATGCCCAAGCGCGTCACCGCCCACCGAACCGGAGGCCCAGCCCCTGGGCAGCAAGCCGCCCCGGACGAATTCCGCGAGCGCATCAACCGACACCTGAAGCGCCTCGGCCTGATGGACTTCGACATCGACGCCCATCTGCGATGGGCCCGCGACGAGAAGGCCAGCGACCTTCAAAGCATCGAGCGGCTGCTGGCCGCCGCCGCGGGCTTCAAGCTGGCCCGCAGCATCGAGTGGCGCTTCGACCGCAGCGGCCTCAAGGTGAGGAAGACGCTGGCCACCTTCGATTGGAACTTCCAGCCCGGCCTCGAGCGCCGCGCCGTCGAAGCCCTCTTCGACTTAACCTTCACTGCCCGCAACGAGGATGTGCTCGTTACCGGCAAGACGGGCACCGGCAAGAGCCACCTCCTGCAGGCGCTGGTGCTCAAAGCTTGTGAGCAGGAGCTCACCGTCCGCTATGCCCGCTGCGTCGACCTCGTCGACGACCTCTATGCCGGCCTCGCCGACGGCACCTACGAAAAGCGCATGCGGGCGTGGTGTCGGGCTCAGCTCCTCGTCATTGACGACGTCGGCCTCGGTCAGCTCAAGCGCCGCAACGATGAGCCCACCGCGGCCCACATGCTCTTCACGCTCCTCGACCGCCGACACATGACGGTTTCGACGGCCATCACCTCCAACTTGATGCTCTCCGCCTGGGGCAAGTACCTGGGCGACGCCACGCTGGCTGCCGCGGTGCTGGACAGGCTCGCCGCCAACTCCATCCGCATCGACATTGACGGCCCCAGCTACCGCCAGCACCTCGCCCGCATGCGCGCCGATGCCGCAGGACCGGCGCAATCCGCGACTGGCGAAGAGGCCAGCGCTTGAGCCGTTTCCCTGCCAACCTCGAGCTTGGCTCTTCTGGGAGAGCTCCTGGCCGGGCCGCGCGCCCGGCGACACTCTGAGCTGACGCTCGCCCTTCGCCTTCTGTCTGGGGCCTGCGAGGCGGCCCGAAGAGCGGGCTCTGCTGGAGAGCATCCCGCGACCCGACGGAATCCTCGCAGGCCCTGGGCACCCACTCACTTCCGGCCAACTCACCGCCAGGCGGCACCGCCTTCGGCGGTTTGAGTTTTGATCCCCTCTGGAATCGGTACGGCCTGCTCACGACGTCCCAGCGCCAACACGCAACCGCGAGTGGATCACCGCGACCACCCCGATTGGATCAGCTCCAGGCCGCCGCCGAAGGGCTACCTGCCTCCGCTATCCCAGCAGCGACAGCTGCTGTGGGCCGGCGATACGCCGGGCTTCTTCCTCGTATAGCTCCCTCAGTGAAATGAGTCCCCGTTCGGCGAAGTACGCGTTGCGGAGTCCTCTATCCACTGCTGGTGAGTGGCTAAGTGCCCACGTGGATTTTCGACCTCCGTAGACACCTCGCCACGCTATTCGGGGCGGCACTCCCAGCTGAATGAGCCTCTTTGCGATGGTCTGTCGACGTTTCCAGTGCCGTAACTGAATCGCGCGCAGTCGTCTGCGGATGTGCGCGTCAGTCTTGTTCAGCACCGGCAGGACCGCGTCCGTGCAGATGCGGAAGAAGCCCATCCATCCACGCAGGTACGTGTTGAGACCAAGGATGCACGCTTTGAGCGTGCGACCCCAGGTTCGTGGCGCCCTTTCGCGAATGGCTGCGTCCAGGCGCTCTTTCGTGCGCTCGGACAGGAGCACTTCCGTGGCTCCTTCGTACGGCTCACGCCGCAGTCTGAAGCCCAGGAAGTGACGTTCCTCCGGTCGGGCGACGGCGCT
>JBGART010000111.1:0-11934 GCA_044230055.1 Myxococcaceae bacterium
ACCCGGGCCCGAACGCCGAAACGAACGCGAACGCGTAAACGAAAACCGAACCCGAGACACCATTCCCCCGTACCCGCTTCCCCCGTACCCGCTTCCCCCGTACCCGCTTCCCCCGTACCCGCTTCCCCCGTACCCGGCCGGGGCACCCTTTGAGCTGTTCGCAGCGCCCGCCTCACTCCTCGCCGGAGTGGAGCCCCAACCTGCGCAGCATCCGGTGCACCGACTGCCGCGGCAGCCCCACCCTCTGCGCCGTCCTCGTCACCACCCCTCCGGCCGCGCGCAGGTGCTCCGTGAAGTACGTCTTCTCGAAGCTCTCCAGCACCCGTTCCTTCGCGTCATGGTACGGCAGCGACACCAGCTGCTTGGTCATCTCCTGCCGCAGCCGCGCGCTCCCGGCATCCTCTGCGCCGCTCTTGCCCACCGCGTTGTCGATGGCCGCCGGCCCCAAATCCGGGAAGGCGCAGAGCCGCTCCACGACGTTGCGCAGCTCCCGGACGTTCCCGCTCCAGTTGTGGCTGCCGAGCATGTCCACCGTCACCGCGGGAATGGGCTGCGCGGGCTTCAGCTTGGCCTCGAACAGCTTCACCAGCATCGGGATGTCCTCCGGCCGCTCGCGCAGCGCGGGGACGCGGACGCGGAAGACGGAGAGGCGGAAGAACAGGTCTTCGCGGAACCGGCCGGCGCGGACCTCGGCTTCCAGGTCTTTGTGGGTGGACGCCACCACCCGCACGTTCACCTTCACCGGCGCGTTGTTGCCCGGGCGCTTCACCTCCTTGGCCTCCAGCGCGCGCAACAGCCGGGGCTGGAGCGACAGCGGCAGCTCCGCCACCTCGTCCAGGTACAGCGTCCCGCCGTCCGCCTCCTCAAAGGCGCCGGGGCGCGCGGCCTTGCCGGCGGTCAGCTGCCCCAACTCATGGCCGAAGAGGTCCGAATCCAGGAGTGGCTCCGACAGCGAGCCGATGTCCACCACCACGAACGGCTCCTCCTTGCGTTCGCTGCGGTCGTGGATGGCGCGGGCCAGCAGCTCCTTGCCGGTGCCGGGCTCGCCTTCCAGGACGATGGCGGATTCGGTGGGCGCGGCGCGCTCCAGCACCGCGAACAGCCGGCGCATGGCGGTGGAGCGGCCGATGGCCTCGCCGAAGCGGTCCGAGGGCGAGAGCGGCCAGTGAATCTGCTGCCGCTCCGGTTCGAAGCGCAGCTCCGTGCGGCCCAGGGTGATGCGCGCCTTGTCCGCCAACCGCACGTCCAGCGCCTGCACGCCCTCGATGAAGACGCCGTTGGTGCTCTTCAAGTCCCGCAGCCGGTAGCCGCCGGGACCGCCGGTCAGCTCGAAGTGGCGGCGGGAGACAGAGGTGTCGGTCAGCCGGAGCTGACAGGTCTCGTCGGAGCCGACCAGCACGGTCTGGCCTTCGAGCACCACCTCGGTTCCCTTGTCGGGACCTTTGCTCACGAACAGCCGGGCGCGGGGAAAGCGGGCGACCTCGGTCGCCAACAGCTCGGTAAACTCTGAAGGTTCAGTCATGCGGCCGGCGATTGTAGGGCCCCTACCAGAGGATGTCCTGATCCTCTGTAACCCCCACCAGCCAGGCCACCGGGAGCACTTGACCGTCGACCCGCAAGGTCCCCTCGAAAGTTCCCACCGGCTGCGCGAAGTGGCTCTTGACCCACCGGTAATCCCGCTCCTCGCGGTGGACGTGGATGGGCCGGAACCGCAGGTCCACCACCCCGTCCGCCGTGGTCAGGTGCCAGGGGTCCAGCACATCCCTGGCGTTGAAGGTGAACCGCGCCCGGCCCAGCGGCACCAGCCGCTCCCCTACCCAGAGCGCGTTCTCGTTGGCGTCTTCGGAGGACTCATTGAAGCCCTCGACGAGGTTCAGCCCCACCGGGGTCCCATCGGTCAGCCGGCCGTTGGCCAGCGCCCAGCGCCAGCACGCCCGCCGCCCGAGCAGCCCGTGCGTGTAGTCCATCCCCGCCACGCCGCCGTCCAGCAGGAAGCGCTGACCCTTCACCTCCAGCGTCCCCACCGCCAGCATCCCGGCCCACTTCTGGGTGACGTTCACCACGCCGCCCTCGGTCACCGGCGAGATGACCGTCAGCGCCGGCGCGCCGCCTGCGGCCAGCACCTGGCCCTCCAGGTTCACGCCGGAGCCCTTCAGCGGGGAGAGCCCGAGCGAGAGCCCAAGCGCATAGCGGTCCTCCGCTTCCCCGCGCGCGCAGGACATCCGCACCCCCAGCGAGCGGAAGCGAGACCTGTGGCCGCGGCCGGGATGTTCGTTCACCTGCGCCATCGCCCCGGGCAGCCCGAGGAAGCCCTCGTCGAAGAGCGCCTTCTTCCGCCGCAGGTCCACCGCGCAGGCGAACGCGTTGGCGGTGTACGAGAGGTCCGCGATGGCGAAGAGCGCGACGACGTCCGGCGTGCACACCAGCGTGTACTGCCAGCGCTTGCGGCGCACCGCCCGCATCGGCAGCGAGAGTGCGTAGGGCGTCTGCAGCGCGTCGAAGCTCACCTTCGCCAGCTCCCCCCGGTAGGTCCCGAAGCGGGGGGCACCCTGGGCGTTCTCCAGCGTCTGGGGGGAGGGGTCGAGGGAGGTGCGAAGGCTCATGGAGCTCCAAGGCTACTCCCGCGGCGGCGGCTTCGCCGTGCCGAGGCTGTGAATTAGACCTTGAGCCGGCTCGTCGCGGGCGCCTATGAGCTTACCCATGCCCCCTCGACAGCCGGCGTCCGCCTTCGCCCGCGTCGCCCTCGGTGCGTCCATCTGTCTGGTGGCCAGCGGGTGCGCCGTCCTGCAGAACCTGCTCTCCTCCGCCTTCAAGCGCCCCACGTTTCAATTCAAGACGATGCAGCTGTTGGATGTGTCGCTGGCCGGCGCGACGGTGAACCTCCTCTACGTGGTGGACAACCCCAACCCGCTGGGGCTGTCGCTGGCGGAGGTGGACTACGCGCTCTTCGTCGAGGACAAGCAGGTGGTGGCAGGCAAGCCGCCCACCGGGTTGACCATCCCCGCCCAGCGCACCGCGGAGCTGGCCTTCCCCGCCGGCGTGAAGTTCCAGGAGCTGGCGCCGGTGGTCACCACCTTCCTCACCAAGGACCGCGCGCGCTACCGGGCGGAGGGCCACATCGGACTCAAGACGCCCATCGGCGTCATCACTTTTCCAATGTCGCAGTCGGGCGAGTTCGAGGTCCCCAAGGTCCCAACGGTTCAGCTGAAGCCGCCGCGCATCTCCAACCTCTCCTTGAGCGGCCTCACCCTGGAGCTGCCCGTCGCGCTCACCAACCGGAACTCGTTCGAGCTCCCCGTTGCGGGGCTGTCCGGCTCCCTGCAGATTTCCGGCGTCTCCGTGGGGACGGTCTCCACCGGCAACCTCGGCGCGCTGGCCGGCAACGCCACCCGCGAAGTGTCCATCCCGCTCACCCTCAATCTGGCCAACGCCCCGGCCGCCGTCGCCGCGCTGCGGGGAGGACAGGCCCGGTTCAGCCTGGCTGGCCAGCTGGACTCGGGTGGCATGGGCATCCCCATCAACCTGAGCGAGATGCTCGCGGTGCACCGCTGAGGGGTTGATCCAAGGGACCTTGGACAACTGCGTCAGAACCTCCCGCGATAATGGGGGGACGGTCGCCGATTCAGATGGGAAACAAGAAGGACTTCACGGAGATGCTGCTGTTGACCCCCCCGGCCCAGGTGAGCCGGGCGGAGGACCGCAGGTCCAACTCCAGCTCCCGGGCGCAGCTCTTGGGCGCCCTGACGCCTCACGGCGAGCGACGCCCGGACCGCCGGGAAGGCCGCGACCGCCGCGCCACCCCCCGGGTCCGCGTGGAGGTGGAGTGCGAGGAGCGCCGCGGCACGTCCCGCTACTTCCGCATCACGGAAGACCTCTCCGCCTTCGGCCTCTCCACCCGGCAGGGCCAGGCGCGGCCGCTGGGCACGCGGGTGTCGCTGGCGCTCTTCCTTCCGGATGACCCGAAGACGCCCGTGCTGGTCCAGGGGCAGGTGGTGGGCCCGTTGGGTCTCGAGGGCGGGATGCGGCTGGCGTTCCGCAGGCCCTCCGCCCAAGCTGTTCGACGGATTCACCGCTTCCTGTCAGAACACACCGCACGCTAAGGGGCGACATGCGCCTACCTCTCGGAGCAAGGCGAGCAGGCTTTCTGGCGGCCGTCCTCCTGGCGGGCTGCGTGACCGACACCCGCAAGCCGCGCGAGGAGGGCCTGTGGAACACCGCGCCGGAGGTGCAGGCGCCCGCGCAGAACCGCTGTGAAAAGTTGGGGAAGTCCGGCGTGCGGGGCAGGTGCGATGAGGCGAAATACCTGGCGGAGCTCTTCGCCCGGAAATTGTCGACCGGCGACGACGTTTGCCTCCAAGGCGGCGTGGGAGAATCTCCCGGCGGCGCGTGCCTGACGCGGGCCCAGGTGGTGGACGTGGAGTCGAACCGGATTCTCCTGGAGATTCGCGAAGCCCGCCCGGACTCGAAGTGGTTCAACCACATCCAGGCGCAGGTCTGGTTCGAAGAGGGCGCGCTGGTGGACCTTTACCTGGCCGAACGGGGTTACTAGAGCCAACGCCATGTCGTTCTTCGACCCCCTGACACAGCCGCTGAAGTTGCTCTCCCCTCGACGGTTGAAGGGGCTCGCCAACCAGCGCCTGGGGGACCTGGTGCTCAAGGAGCTGGGCCGCTCGCGCAAGCGGGTGGCGGCGATGGAGGCGTCCTATCCGTCCGCCCCGGTGCGCGAGTTGGGGCAGCGGCTCATCGACGAGAAGAAGAGCGTCGCCGGCATGGTGGGCGGCGTCAGCGGCGTCTTCGGCATCGCCTCCGTCCCGGCGGACCTGCTCATCATGGCGTACCTGGAGGTGGTCCTCCTGGTGGACCTGGCCACCCTCCACAAGGTCAACCTCAAGAGCGACCGGTCCCGGCAGGAACTGCTGGACCTGTTCAGCTATGCCAACGGCATCAACCCGGCCACCCGGGCCAGCCCCAAGGTGCTGGGCAAGGTGGCGGGAACACTGTTGGAGAAGGGCGGGCTGTCGCTCTTCGGGCGCGCGGTCCCGCTGGTGGCCGTGCCCATCAGCGCGTACCTGAACAACCGGCACATCCAGAGCGTGGGCGACGAAGCGATGCGTCACTTCGCCGGGTTTGACCGGGCCAGGGAGAAGACCCGGAAGTCGTCAGGGAGCTGAAACGGCTACACTGGCCGCCAGAGTAGGGATGGACGAGCACTCGCGCAGCCGGAAGGCGCGACTTACTGTTGGACCCATCCGATGACTGTCGAGCTCGCACGCGAGGTCGATCTCCTCACAGGCGCCTGGAAGCGCGAGCGCTTCGAGGTGGAGCTGTCGAAGGCGGTCAGCGAAACGCGCAAAGCCCAGCGGCCGCTGGCGCTCCTCTGGATAGACATCGACGACCTCCAGGAACACAACGACCTCCAGGGGCTGGAGACCCTGGACGTCGCCCTGGGTTGGCTCGCCGAACGCCTCTCCGACATCATCGACGGCCAGGGCCCCATCTGCCGCGTCGGCGGGGACGAGTTCGGCGTCTTTGTCCGCAACTGCTCTGCGGAGCGGGCGCTGCGCCTGGCCAACCGCATCCGGAAGACCGTCCCCGGCACCGCCCACCGCTCTCCCACCGGCGAGTTCCGGCTCACCGTCTCCGTCGGCGTTGCCGTCCTCCGCCGCGGGGAACCGTGGGGGAATCTGGTGGAGGCCGCGCAGAACGCCTGCCACCGCGCGAAGCAGGGCGGCCGGGACGCGGTCGTCAGCCGGTAGTCGGCATCTGCGCACAGCCCCGGAGATCCTGGCCGTTCGCCGTTGTGTCACCGGCTGGCAACGGAACCGCTCGAGAGCCGACGGAAGGGTTGCGCCGGGAGGTAGTGTCCCTCGCCCCTCACCTTCCCGGCCCTCCTCATGAACCCCTCTGATTCAAGCTCCCGCGTGACCGCGTGGCTCAGCATCTGGACCTGGTTTGAGATTGGCTGCGTCGCCTTCTTCGGCTTCTTCTTTCAGCTGGGGGTGGCGCTGCTGACCCTGCCGTTCGACCGCAAGCGCACCCTCGTGGGCCGCACCTTCCGGCTCATCGGCGTCGTCGCGGCCAAGCTCACGCCCTACTGGCGCTTCGGCGTTCAGGGCGCGCCCGTGGCCCCCACGCGCAAGACCGTGGTGGTGAGCAACCACGAATCCCAGGCGGACCCGTTCCTCATCTCGCACCTCCCGTGGGAGATGAAGTGGCTGGCCAAGGCGAACCTCTTCAAGATTCCCTGCGTGGGCTGGAGCATGTGGCTGGCGGGGGACATCCCGCTGGTGCGCGGCGAGTCCGAGTCCAGCAAGCGCGCCATGCAGCGCTGCGCGCAGTGGCTGGACCGAGGGGTGCCCGTCATCATCTTCCCCGAGGGGACGCGGTCGAAGACCGGAGAGCTGCTCCCGTTCAAGGACGGCGCCTTCCGCCTGGCGCTGGAGAACGGCGCGGACATCCTGCCCATCGCCGTGAGCGGCACCCGCCACGCGCTGCCCAAGCACTCCTGGCGCTTCAACACCTCCACCGCCCGGGTGACGGTGGGCACGCCCATCTCCACGCAGGGCCTCACCCTCGAGGACCTGCCTGCCCTCAAGGAGCGCGCGCGGGCGGAGATTCTGGCGCTCCGGGCGTCGCTCGAGGCGCGGGCGGAGACGCCGCTGCCGCTTCTGGGGCGGGCGGAGCCCTCCGGCGGCTGAAGGTCAGGCCTCAGTGGCACTGCCAGAAGGCGGTGTCTTCAAAGACATACATGACGCCGTTATCGCCGAGGTTGACGTCTGCGAAGCGTTCGTCGAACTGGAGAAGAAAGCCGTTCGAGCCTTGAGGCTGTTGAATCCAGGCCGGAGCGCCCCCTGCGAGCGCGGCGAATGAGCCGAGGGCGCCGGCGAGCCGCTGCTCCGCTGGGCTTCGGGTATCTTCGTCGGCGGTGTCGACGTCCTCGTCCGCGCTGTCTGGATCCGCAAATACGGAGCTGGACACGTCAAAGGTGGTCGCCTTGATGGCTCGCCGGGAGAGGTCCTTCGGCGTGGGCTGGGCGTCGCCCGCCGCCACCTGTTCCTTCGACAGCGCGACGAGCTTGGTCGCAGCGTTGTGGGGCTCCGTCGCTGCGTTCGCATCCGGGTCTTCGAGGTAGAGCGCCACTGCTTCCGCCTGAGGGAACCTGCTGCGCAGCACCGGAGCGTCCGCCACCGCGACCGTGAAGACGTGCGTCAAGCGTTCACCGTCCGGGCCCAGCGGGTGGGCGGCGCCCAGCTCAAATCCAGGCCCTCCTACGCGCGAGATTCCCTCCACTTCGACATCGCTTCTGGACTCAAGCACCGTCACCGGTTGACTCGGCCCCGGGAGAGAGGCCGCGAGCTCCTTCATCTCATCGAGAGTCATCGGCCGCAGGGGCGCGATGCTCAGCTGCGCTTCGACCTTGGCCGTGCCGAACCGGCCCTTGATGCGCTCGAGGAGCTTGGGGAACGGCGCGGTGGCAAAGACGCGTTTTGCGAGAGCGAAGACGCGCTCCTCGGCCATCGCCTTGACGATTCGTTCAACCCCCGAGTCGAGCGTTTCCGACTTGGAGAGGGTCAGGCACCCGAGAAGCGCTCGCTCGACCAGGGCGTCATCGTCGGAGGGCACCAGGAGCAGGAGACGAGCGGGGTCCTTCTCAAGCGCCACAGCGCGGTCGAACCAGGCGGCGCGCCGGGCAGGCGGCAGCGCGGCGATGGCGCCCTCGACGGTCGGGGCGATCCAACGAAAGCAATCAGCACCCAGCTGCGTTGCGGGATCCAGGCTCGGTCCGTCGAGGAACCTATCCAAGCGCTCGTCCCAGAGGCGCCCCGCACGGGCTTCTCTGGCCAGGATGACGGCGATTCCCGTCCGCACCATTTCCGCGCGGAGAGGTCGCTCTTTGGCATGAGCGGCCGCCTTCTCTTCCAGGCGATCGACCTCGGCGAGTGGGAGCAGCCCGATTCCGAAGACAATGGAGATGAGGCCGGGCGAGGTAAGGCCCTTCGCCGCCACGGCGGTCGTGAAAGCGAAGTCGAAGAGCTCACGATTGTCTGCAAACGCATGGAGCAGCGGGAACAGCCACTGCGCTGGCCGACGCTGCAGCAGCGCCGCCGCGCGGTCATCTCCGAGCGCCTTCAGCGCGGCGATCAACCGCGTCAGGCCCGGAACCTCGTCAGGCAGCGCTTCAGTCCAATTCCGGTGGTAGGCACTGACCGGAAAGCGCGCGAGCGGGAAGCGAGCGTCGTCGTCCGCGGGCAGCGCCTCACCTCGTGCGGCTGCGCGGAGAATTCCCTCGACGAGCACGACCCCCGCGTACTCCTCTCTCGCCGCGTCGGAGGGCTCGGACGCTTCGAGCAGCTCGCGCGCAATTGTGAAGAAGGCGCTCGGCGCGTCACTGCGCTGGGCGAGCTGGGCCTCCACCACGCGAATCTCCCTGGTGGGAAGCCGCAAGAGGAAGCGCGTCAAGCTCGACGGAGGCAGCCGCCGTACGATCGCGGCGATGCGCCGAATGTGGTCAAATCGGTAGGACTCGTAGAAGGGCGCATCGAGGCGAGGAGCCGTTGCCGCCGCATCCACCGCCTTGTCGAATTCGGACTTGCTGACAAACTGTTCGATGAATTGGTCGAACGCCGCGCCGGGCGTTCCGTCGGGGTCGTAGATCGACAAACACTTCGCCTGACCGTCAATGACCTGCAGCTGCTCGTCGATGAGGCCGCGCTCGTGGGTGCTGCGCGCAGGGGTCTGAAAGGTGTTCATCAGCAGGTGCCCACGCGCCAACTCTTCGACGAAGGAGGCAGGCAGCTTCTCTCGCCCCAGCCTTCCTGCGCGCAGCAGCGCCGTCATCACGCCTGTTCGAACACACTCGTGCCAGGACTCCCACCCTGCGAAGGCGGAGGGGTCTTCGAGGATCGCCGGAAGGACGAGGTCGTCGAGGGCGTCAGGCCAGCCGGGGAGCCTTTCTCTTCGATTGGAGGTGGGCAGCGTTGTGATCTTGGAGAGCAGAAGCGCAACGTCGGCGGGCGGGCGGGGCGAGAGCGTGGCGAGGTGCTCCCAGAGGTCGGGTTCGCGCCAGAATGGGACGAGCTCGTAGCGCAGGAGCGCAAACCAGAGCTTCGCCTCCTGCTGCTCCCGCGGCACCGGACTCTGTGTTGCCGGCTCTGACGAAGCCAGCTCATGGATGACGAAGGCCTTCGCCCAGTCGGGCTTCTTGGCAATCTTCGCCGCAAGCCCGTCCAGCGTGCGCTTGGGAATCGCAGGGAAGTCGGGGAGCACCCCCTTGCCGGTCTTCGGCGCCTTCGGCACTTTGGGCTGTGGGCCCGCGTTGGGCTCTGGCGAGGGAGCGAGCTCGCGGTAGCCCTTCTTGAGCTTCTCCGCGATGAGCTTGTCGTGGTCCTCGCGCGCTTCATCAGGCGACGCGAAGACCTTCACCTTCGACTGGCCCGCGGTCCCAGCTCGGCCGTAGGTGACGGTGTGGGTGCTCTCGTTGAGATCAATTCGCCAGAACTTGTCAGATTTTCCGTCTTTGAATTCAAAGAGCCGCATCGTCTCTTGGAGACACCTCAGCGCAGCGAACTGTGAACCCGCAACTGCACCGGCGTGGAAGCGAGTCAGCGCGGTTCGATGAACATCTCGTCTGCTCGGACGGCCAGCGGCGCTCCCTGCAGGTAGAGCTGGAAACGGAGGGTGGTGGTGGCGGCGTCGATGGTGGCCTCTCCGCGGAAGGCGCTGTAGCCATCCTTGGGCGCGACAAGCGCGACCTCGGTGGCCTTGGGCGCTCCTGCGGAGAGTTGCCAGAGCACCAGGTTCGCTGAGACGGGGCCGCCCACGCCGAAGAACTTGCCGCCAAACTCCACCTTCCGCCCGCGCAGCGCGACCGCGTCCACGTCCTGGTAGAAGCTCTGCCCGTTCGAGCACGCGCCGCCACAGTTGCTCTCGAGGAAGCAGTTCGCGTCGGACGCCTGGTTCGGAGACCGGTACACGACCAGGTTGGTGCTGCCAGGCGAGGGCAGGACCTTCCAGCCCTCGGCGTTGCACTTCCACAGGTCGCCGTTGTTGAGCGCGTTCGCGGTGGGCGTGAGCTGATACAGGAAGACGCCCTGGTAGTCGAAGTCGGTGGCGTCCCGCGAGAAGTGGCTGTACGTCGCGCCGGTCAGCGGGTCTTTGAAGAGCCGGCCGTACCCGGGGGTGCACGGCCACCGCTGCCCGCCCGGCGCGTCCGTGGCGTGGCTTGAGTAGTAGAACGGGTTGCCCGCGGGCAGCTGCTCCCAGCGCGTACTGGTCAGCGCGTTGGTGCGCTCCATCCCCCAGTCCCAGTTCTGACCGGTGGTGCAGGCCAGGCTGCGGTCCGCCACCTCCTGAATCTGGTAGGCGTGGCCGCCCTCCTCCAGGATGGAGCCCGCGCCGGGACCCACGTTCCCGCCCTGCCAGCTCTCGCGCCACGCGGCGGCGTCGTCCTCGTCGAACACCGCGTCGCCCGGCACGCCTTGCGCGGGATCTCCGGCCACCCACGTCCCGAAGTCGCGCGTCTTGGCGATGCCGCGGTAGCCGTGAACCCCGCTGGCCGAGTCGCTCGCCCCGTGGAACGAGACCCAATAGAAGGTCCCGTCGAAGCGGAAGATGTTGAACGTCCCCTCGTCGTAGACCCGGCCCACGCCTCCCGGAATGCGCGCGCAGTCGTCCGCCGCGGTGTTGCAGATGCGGTTCCAGAGCGACTTCGCGGGGACGGCGGGGTTGGGGACCGTCTCCACCCAGGTGCCCACCGAGGGGTCCGCGCCCTTCTTCGCCAGGTGGCAGCCCTGCCACGGTCCGCCGGGGGCGAAGCATTGAAACAGGTAGTGCCAGGTCCCGCCGTTCTCCGTCGGGTTGAAGAACGCGTCGCCATCCGTCGCCATGCACTGCCAGCGGGAGCCCGGGCGCGGCGCAATAATCTCCACCAGGGGCCCCCACGTCTTCCCCTGGTCGCGGGAGGCGCGCACCTGCACACCCAGCCCCGGCGCAGAGGGGTCACACCCTGCCGGCTTGTCGAGCCAGTGGTACGAGCGACCGAAGAGGTACCAGGTGTCGCCCACCACCGTGATGTGCGTGCCGAAGTTGAAGCCGTCCGTGTTCGCCGGCCAGGCAGACCGCGTGTACTTGCGCACCAGCTGCCAGCGCGCGCGGCCGGCCCAGTAGTCAGAGAGCGAGGCCACCGGAAACGGAGCCGTCGGCGAAGGAGGGCCCGCGTCGGTCACCCCCGCGTCGTGGGTCACGCCGGCGTCGCTCCCGGCATCCGGTTCGGCGACGACGCCGCCATCGCGGACCGGGTCGACGGCTGCATCCGGCTGCGCGGTCGAAGCGTCTCCCGCCGCGGCGGACGCGTCCGGACTCACGCCTCCGTCGGTTTCGAGAGGGGCCGGAACGCAGGCCGCTGCACACATGAACACCAACACACAGCGAACGAGGGAGGCGGACACACACGCAGTCTACCCCGCCCGGGGACATGTCTTCGCGGGCTGCACCCTCGCGGAAACACACACGCCGCTTCGCGTCAGGAGCGATGAACCCGAGGCGACGAAGGGCCGGAGTGTTCGGGCTGCGGGGAATGGTGTCTCCGGGGTACGGGGGGCGGGTTGCGGGGCTGCGGACTGCGGGGCTGCGGACTGCGGGGTGCGGGGTTGCGGGGTTGCGGGCTGCGGGCTGCGGGGCTGCGGGCTGCGGGCTGCGGGCTGCGGGCTGCGGGCTGCGGGCTGCGGGCTGCGGGCTGCGGGTAGGGAGCACGCGTTCGCGTTCGCGTTCGCCTTCGTTCACGGGTACGGGCCCGGGTTCGGGTTCGGGCCCGGGCCCGGGTTCGGGTTCGAGCACGGGCAGTCGGTCACGGACGAGAGCGCAACGACGGGCAACCACTTCAGGTCGGCGACCGGACGAGCCTGCGCGGTTCCCGAACCCGAACCCGAACCCGGG
>JBGART010000051.1:0-68347 GCA_044230055.1 Myxococcaceae bacterium
CGGCAGCTCGAACGCAGCCGCCCGCTCCCAGTCCGCTTCACGTCCCCTTGCTGTACTCCCCGAGGGGGTTTGCAGCAGCTCGGTGATTTGGCTGGAGCTGTCCCTCTCGGCGCGGACGCTGTGCGTCGGTCGGTCGTGACGCTTGCGACAAATGATACATGCAGATGTGTCGAATGTTGTTGACGGGTTTTTCGAGCACTCGTCGGACGGGTCTCTGTCGTCGCTGGCGATGCCATTCCTCTCGTCTTTACGGCCCGCGGCGGCTCGCACAGGGGCCTGTTCTCGCGCTCGCCGCTATCACCATCGATCGCGCCTCGTTGGGGCCTCCCCGGCCCTCATGAAACAGCGTGGTAGGAATTGAAACATGACAAACAACATTTCGTCGCTCGACAATCTTTCCCTTCTCGCTTCCACGCGGGACGTCGTCAGGCGCTCGAATGCGCTGACCGCAGAGCTCCTCGTTCACCTCGCCGAGGTGGAGTCGCGCGGGCTGTATTGCGACCAGGCTTTTCCCACGATGTTCGCGTACTGCATGGGCGAGCTCGGGTTCTCGGAGGATGTCACCTACAACGTGACGACCGTCGCCCGGCTCGCGAAGCAGTTCCCGGAGCTGCTCGCCGGCCTCCGCGAGGGTCGGCTCCACCTCTCCGGACTCCGCTTGCTCGCGCCACACTTCAAGGAGGACAACAGCGAGGACCTCATCGCCCGCGCCTGGGGGAAGACCAAGCGCGAGATTGAAGGTCTCGTCGCCCATATCAACCCGCAGCCCGATGTCCCCGACAGCATCCGGAAGCTCCCCGCGCCTCGCGCCCCTGAAGCGCCGACACAGGATGCGCCTGTGCTCGACCTCTTCTCAACGCCGGCGCCCGCGCTCGTGCTTGAGAGCGCCCTGGCTCCCCACGCCCCGGCGTGCCCGCCGGCCGCGCCCATCTCCACCCCGCCGCCTGCAGGCCCTCCGAAGCGAAGTGACCAGGTCAAACCGCTCGCTCCGAATGCGTACAAGGTGGAGTTCACCGCCACCGAGGCGCTCCAGGAGAAGCTCAAGGAGGCGCAGGCGCTCCTGCGGCACCGTCGGCCGGATGGCAGCCTCGCCTTCCTCGTCGAGCAGGCCGTCGATCTCCTCATCGCCAAGGTGAAGAAGCAGCGCTTCGGCATCGGCGCCAAGCCGCGTTCGCCCTCCGCCCCCAAGCCAGCGCGAGCGAAGAAGAAGGCAAAGGCCTCCACGCGGCACGTCCCCTACGGCACTCGTCGCTTGGTGGTCGGCCACGACACTTTGCGCTGCAGCTTCGTTGGTCCAGACGGGCGCCGCTGCTCGGAGACGGCATACCTGGAGCTGGACCACCGGAAGGGGTTCGCACGCACAGGCGAGCACTCTGCTGATGACATGCAACTGCTTTGCAAAGCCCACAACCAACTCGCCGCAGAGAAGCTCTACGGCCGGGACTTCATGAAGCGCAAGCGCGAAGCCGCTCGCTCCGGGACGGCAGCCCCGCTCGCGCCGACGCGCCCGGAGGAAGGAACGACCTCCCGGCCCGGTACGGCAGACCCGCTCGCAAGCGAGTCTGTGAGCTCGGAAGAGGGAGCGACGGCCCGTCCCGGGACGGCAGCCCCGCTCGCAAGCGAGCCTGTGCGCTCGGAAGAGGGAGCGACGGCCCGTCCTGGGACGGCAGCCCCGCTCGCAAGCGAGCCTGTGCTCTTGGGCGAGGGAACGACGACGGCAGACGGGCTTGGCCGCTCGGAAGCGAGAACCGCCTCCCGTCCCGGGACGGCGGACAGCCTTGGGCGCTCGGAAGAGGGAGCGACGGCAGAGCCGCTTGGTGCTCGGGCCGCCCGCTCGGAACGAGACCTCCTCCGATTCTGCGAGCTGCGCGCTGCCAGATGAGCTTCTGCGCTCGGACGCGGAAGCCCCTGCTGCCCGGTGACCCGCTCGCGCACGAGCAGGGCGCTCGGAAAGAAGAAGCGCCCGCCGCCCCAGGACGGCGAACCGCTCGCGGACCCGCATCTGTGCGAACCCTGCTGCGCTAACCGCTCGTGCCCGAGCATGGCGCTCGGAAGAGGGAAGCGCCCGCCGCCTCAGGACAGCGCGCACGCTTGCCCCGCTCACCCGACCGTGGCACCCGGCAAACCAGACGAGCAGTTCTCGGATGGCGCCGGCACAGCCAGGTGGGCGAAGCCTGTGCGACGCACACCCGTCAGTCCCGTCTCCTCAGGGATGCAGTTGCCAGCGCTCGGAGGAGGACGCACCGAGCCCGCCTGGGCCTCGCGCCTCAGTTCGCCGCGAGTGCCCGAACCGTGGCACCCGGCAAACCAGACGAGCAGTTCTCGGATGGCCGCCGGCACAGCCAGGTGGGCGAAGCCTGTGCGACGCACACCCGCCTGCCCCGTCTCCTCAGGGATGCAGTTGCCAGCGCTCGGAGGAGGACGCACCCGAGCCCGCCTGGGCCTCGCGCCTCAGTTCGCCGCGACTGCCCGAGCCATGGACCCGGCAAACCAGACGAGCAGTTCTCGGATGGCGCTGGCACAGCCAGGTAGGCGAAGCCTGTGCGACGCACACTCGCCTTCCCCGTCTCCTCAGGGATGCAGTTGCCAGCGCTCGGAGGAGGACGCATCCGAGCTCGCCTGCGGTCAGCCCCCGCACGTCCCGTCGAGCTCGCGCTGTGCTCAGGGCGCTCTCCTTCGTAAACCCACGAAGAGCGACGGCCGAAAAAGTCTCGCTTCACTCGCCACGAGTGAGCAAGGAGAGCTGGGCCTTCGGGGCCATCAGCGTGGGCGGGGACGCGGTCAGCAGCGCATACGCGGCATAGCTGGACAGGACCCGCTTCACATACTGGCGCGTCTCCAGAAACGGAATCTCCTCCACCCAGTCATCCACCTCGAGGCCCGGGCGCTCGCGCAGCCAGCGCTGCACGGCGTTCGGGCCGGCGTTGTAGCTGGCGGTGACATAGACAAGGTTCCCCTCGAACGTGTCCAGCAGCGACCGGAGGTAGAGCGACGCGAGCCGGAGGTTCTTGTGCGGTACCAGGAGCCCGCGCTCGGTGACGGTGAGGCCGGCCTGGCGCCCGACGTAGCGCGCGGTGCTCGGCATCAGCTGCGCCAGCCCCAGCGCGCCAGCGCTGGAGCGGACGGAGGGACGGAAGCGGCTCTCCTCCCGGATGACGGCGTGTAGGAGATTGGGGTCCACCTGGCTCTGCGTCGCGCTGCGCTCCACGAGCGGCCGGAACGTGTCCGGGAACGCCAGCCTCCAGACGGGGGCGGTCTCCGGAGTCACCGCCCCGGCCAGCTCTCCCTGAGAGGAGAGCAGCTCCACCTGGCGCTTGCGGCCGGCGTCGTACAGAACGCGCAGAAGGAGCGTGCGCGCCTCGGCCGGCTTGTTCTCCAGCTCCACCCGCGCCAGCTCCCGTAGCGCGTCCGGCAACCCCAGCCGGTGCAGCGCCAGGCCCGCATTGAAATGCGGGTCTGCATACAAGCTCTCCAGCGCAGCGGCCTGCTCCGGCGACTCCGCGCCCACCTCCTCCTGTCCTCGCGCGCGCCGCTGCAGCGCCAGCAGCCCGTAGTACGTCCCCGGCGCCGCGCGGGCGACGGCGTCATACAGCGGCTCCGCCTGCGCCGCGTCCCCCGTCTCCTCAAGCAAACGCGCGCGCCAGTAGAGGACCTTCGGATGCGTATCCCCGGCCAGCCCCGGCGCCGCGCCGTCCAGCCGCTCCAGCGCGGCCAGCGCGGCGTCCCGGTTCCCGCTCCGGCGGTGCCACCAGAACGCCGCGAAGAGCGCCTCCGCCGCCGCATCCCCCGTGGGGTAGCGCGCGCCGACGCGGTCCAGCCGCTCCAGCGCGCCCGGCGTATCTCCGAGCTGGAGCGACAGCACGCCCGCCGCGAGCAGCGCATCATCCGCCAACGGATGAGTAGGCTGCTCCCCCGCGAGCCGGTCATACAGCGCCAGCGCCGCGCGGCCCTCCCTGTCCCTCGCCAGCGTCCAGAGCGCCTCCGCCCGGGTCTCCGACGGCTCGCAGCCCTTCACCACCTCCAGCAACTCCTTCTGCGCGAGCACCGCCCGCCGCAGCCGCAGATGCGCGTGCGCGTTCAGCCCCTTGGCCCGGCACGCCAAGGCCGCGCTCAGCGGCCCCGCCGCCAGCACCGCCCGCGTGCCCGCCAGCGCCTCGCGCGGCTGACGCAGCGCGAGCAGACTCTCCGCCCTGCGCAGGCTCACCTCCGCGGTGAACGACCCACGCGGCAACCGCGCCGCTGCCTTCGCCGCAAACGCGCTCGTAGGGTGCTCCGCCCAGAGCCGCAGCAGGCTCTCCCGCTCCAGCCCCGCCTCGCCCCGCGCGCGCTGAAACGTCGCCAACAGCCAGAGCGCCTCCGCGCGCGCTGGCGTGCGCTCCCCCTCCAGCAAAGGCTGGAG
Source organism: Myxococcaceae bacterium (assembly GCA_044230055.1). GTDB lineage: Bacteria > Myxococcota > Myxococcia > Myxococcales > Myxococcaceae > JBGART01. The sequence continues at coordinate 4,400 of JBGART010000051.1, forward strand.
CGCCGCCGCCCCCATCTCCAGCGCGTGGGTGCGCGCATACACCTTGGCGAGCGCCAGCCTCGCCGCAGGAAACGACGTGGTGCCCGCGGAGACCGACGCGTAAGCGACCGCGGCGTCCCCTAAGGACGCGGTGGCTTCGAACGACGCGCCCGCCCACAGGAAGCAGCGGTCCGCCAGCGCCGCGTACTCCGCGCCCAGCGCCAACAGCTCCGGGCCGGCCACCGCGTGGTCCTTCGCCTTGTAGGCGCTCAGCGCCCGCAGCAGGCGCACCTCGAACGAGGGCGCTTCACGGGCCAGCAGCGCCCGGGCCCTTTTGTAGTCCCCGCGGTCAAACGCGCGCTTGGCCAGCAGCGCGTCACCGCCCGCGAAGTGGCGGTCCGTCACCAGCGGGGGAACCGGGCGCGGCTGGGCGAGCGTCGACAGATGAGGGGTGGCGCAGCCGGAGGCCAGCAAGAGCCACAGCACGCAGCGTGTGCATCCGCCCATGAAGCCCCCGAGCGCGTGAGTCGACGCTCGACGAGGCTAGTGATGGGCGTTGTAGGGGAGACAGGACCTGCCGGGGCGCTGGTGACCCAGGCTGCGACCGGCGGAAACCGGCGCCGCTGTGGGTCCGCCTCAGACCGGGTGGCAAACCTGCCGGAGGATGTCGAGCGACTCGAGCGCCTTGCCCGCCCCAATCACCACCGACGACAGCGGGTCCTCCGCGAGGAAGACGGGCAGGCCGGTCTCTTCGCGCAGCAGGGTGTCCAGGTTCTTGAGCAGCGCGCCGCCGCCCGCGAGGACGATGCCGCGGTCCGCGATGTCGCCCGCCAGCTCCGGCGGGGTCCGCTCCAGCGTCATCTTCACCGCCTCGACAATCCCGTTCACCGGCTCCGAGAGCGCGTCGCGGATTTCGTCCGAGGTGACCGTGAGGGTGCGCGGGACGCCCGCCACCAGGTCCCGGCCCTTAATCTCCATGCTCATCACTTCATCCGTGGGGTACGCGGTGCCAATCCCCATCTTGATGAGCTCGGCCGTGCGCTCGCCGATGAGCAGGTTGTACTTGCGCTTCACGTACTGGATGATCGCCTCGTCCAGCTTGTCCCCGCCGATGCGCACCGACTTGGCGAAGACGATGCCCGCCAGCGAGATGACCGCGACGTCGGACGTGCCGCCGCCGATGTCGACAATCATGTTTCCGGAAGGCTCCGTCACCGGCAGCCCCGCCCCAATCGCCGCCGCCATCGGCTGCTCAATCAGGTAGACCTCACGCGCGCCCGCGTTCTCCGCCGCTTCGCGCACCGCGCGCCGCTCCACCTCGGTGATGCCGGACGGGATGCCGATGATGATGCGCGGCTTGACCAGCGTCTTCCGGTTGTGCGCGCTCTGGATGAAGTAGCGCAGCATGGCCGCGGTGATTTCGAAGTCGGCGATGACGCCGTCCTTCATGGGGCGGATAGCGACGATGTTGCCCGGCGTACGGCCGAGCATCTCCTTCGCCTCTTTGCCCACCGCGAGCACCTTCTTGCCGCCGCGGGTGTCCTGCTGCACGGCGACCACCGAGGGCTCATTCGACACGATGCCCACGCCCCGGATGTAGATGAGCGTATTGGCCGTGCCGAGGTCGATGGCCAGGTCACGAGAGAAGAGGGTGTGAAGCCAGTCGAACATGGAGGGCAGGGGTGCGGCTGACAGCCAAACCGGTGGGAGTGGGAAGGCGCGTCAAAGTAACACCCGCCCCACTCGAGTGGAACGCTTATTCGAGTCAGCGCTTCACGGCGTACTTGGCGATGGCGTAGAGGGCGCGGACCCCGTCCTTCCACCCAATCTTCTTCCCCTCTTCGTAGGTCCGCCCGTGGTAGCTGATGGGGACCTCGTACACGCGGAAGCCGCCCCGGGCCACCTTGGCCGTGAGTTCCGGCTCCACGCCAAAGCGGTCTTCCTCGATGCGGATGGTGTGCAGCACCTCCGCGCGGAAGGCCTTGTAACAGGTCTCCATATCCGTGAGGTTGAGGCCACTTGCCATGTTGGAGAGCGTGGTGAGCAGGTGGTTCATCACGGTGTGCCAGTAGTAGAGCACCCGTCTGGGCGTGCCGATGAACCGGCTGCCGAAGACCACGTCCGCCACGCCGTCCACGATGGGCTGGATGACCTGCGGGATGTCCCTCGGGTCGTACTCCAGGTCCGCGTCCTGGATGATGACCACCTCGCCCGTCGCCTCCGCGAAGCCCCGCCGCAATGCCGCGCCCTTCCCGCCGTTGGTGGGTTGGAAGATGACCTTGAAGGTGTTCTCGTTCGCTGGCCTTACCTCGCCCAGCGCGCGGACCCCCTGCCGCGCCAGCGTCTCCAGGAACTCGCGGCTCCCGTCCTTTGAGCAGTCATCGACGATGACCAGCTCTTTGGGGAAGTCCACCGCCACCACCCGCCGCAAAAGCTCTGGCAGCGTCTTCAGCTCGTCGTACACCGGAACCACCACCGACACGCGCACGGCGGGGGATTCTCGGCACTTTCGACCGTTCTGCAAGGACGGAAGCGAGGGCCATGCAATGGCCCCGCACCCCCGGCCGTTACGAACCGGCGGTTCGGCTCGCGCGAGGGCTTGCTAATTTTTTAGCAGACTGCTAAAAAAACCGCACATCGAGGGTCACGGATGAAACCAGAGGGTCAAGCGAAGCTGAGCCGGCGCGAACGACAGATTATGGACGTCGTGTACCGGCTGGGGCGGGCGACGGTGGCCGAGGTGCTGGAGCAGGTGGAGGACCCCCCCAGCTACTCCTCGGTGCGGGCCATGATGGGGATTCTGGAGGCGAAGGGGCAGCTGCGCCACGAGCAGGACGGCGCGCGCTACGTGTACCTGCCGACGGTGGCCCGGGAGAAGGCGCGCACCAGCGCCCTGCGCAGCCTGGTCCGCACGTTCTTCGACGGCTCTTCGCAGCAGGCCATCGCCGCGCTGCTGGAGCTGCCGGACGTGAAGCTGTCCTCGGACGAGCTGGAGGCGCTCTCGGAGTTGATCGACCGGAGCCGGAAGGACGGGCGCTAAGCCCATGAACCCGTCAGTCGCAGAGCCAGGGTGACGCGATGAGCCCTTCAGTCGCGGAGTTGATTGAGTCCGTCTGGTCGTCGCCGTCGCTGGGCGCCGTGCTGGTGGACGCCACGTTCAAAGCGACGGTCGTCCTCGGCGCTGCCGCGCTCGCCGTGCTCCTGGTCCGCAAAGGGAGCGCCAGCGGACGCCATCTGCTGTGGGCGCTGGCCACAGTCGCGGCCCTCTGTTTGCCGGCGCTCGCGCTGCTCTTGCCCAGCTGGCGCGTGGAGGTGGTGAGCGCACCGGCGTCGACTGTTTCTCCCGCGAACGCACCGCGCCTTGTCCTCACGCCCGCGCCGCGCGTTCGGCCCTCGTTCGAGGGCGCCGCCCGGCGCACCTTCGAGTGGGAGCGGCCGGAGCGCGTGTGGCGGCACCCCCTTCAGGTCTACTCCCCCTCGCCCGCGGGCGACCCGCCGCGCTCCACGCACACCCGGGTGGTGCTCACGTCGATGGACCCCAGCGTGCTGCTCAACCTCTCGGAGGACGCGGAAGGTCCCCTGCTGGTGGCGGCGCGCGGCTTCACGCCCAGCCGGTTCCTCTCCGGGCTGTGGGCGGCCGGCGCGGCGCTGCTCCTGGTGCGGCTGGTCTACGGGCGCATGAAAGTCGCGGCGCTGGGCCGCAGCGCGCGCGACGTCAACGATGGCCGGCGGGTGCTGGCGCAGCAGCTGTGCGCGGCGCTGGGCATTGGCCGCACGGTGCGGCTGGTGGAGTCGACGGAGCCTGTGCTGCCCATGACCTGGGGCGTGCTGCGCCCCACCGTGTTGCTGCCGGCCTCCTCCCGCGGCTGGACGGCGGAGCGGCTGCAGCTGGTGCTCCTCCACGAGCTGGCGCACGTCCGCCGGCTGGACGCCCTCACGCAGCTGTGCGCGCAGCTGGCCTGCGCTTTCTACTGGTTCCACCCGCTGGTGCACCTCGCCTCGCAGCGCATGCGGTCCCTGCGCGAATACGCGTGTGATGACCACGTGCTCGGCGCGGGACGCAGGCCCTCGGAGTACGCGGGGGAGCTGCTCGAGATGGTGCGCGCGCTGGGCCACAGGCCCCGCCTCGCGGCCGCAACCCTTCCCATGGCGCAGCGCAATGAGCTGCAGGAGAGACTGATGGCAATTCTCGACCCGAACGTCCGACGCGGCAGCTTCTCCGCCTGGCGGGGAGCGCTCGCAGCGCTCGCCATGGCGGCGGCAGTCATCCCCCTCGCAGCCATCCAGCCCGCCGTCGCGCAGCCCGCGCCGCCGACGCCTGCGCCAGCGCCTGCGGCCCCTGCGAAGGACAAGAACCTGCCCCGCATCAGCCGCCCGGAGTCCGAGCGCCGCGTGGCCCCGGTCGTTCCCGGCTCCGCGCCGGCCCCCGCGCCGATGCCGGGCCCCATCGCCGCACCCGGCTCCGCGCCGGCCCCCGCGCCGATGCCCGGCCCCATCGCCGCGCCGAACGTCTCCTCCGCGCCCGTGGTGCCAGGCGTCCCCGCCGCGCCCGTCGCGCCGGCGCCGCCCACCCCTCCCGCGCCCCCCAGCTTCTCGCGGCACGAGCATGACGACGACGACGACGGGCATGAGCACCCGCACCGGCAGCTCATCCGGTCGCTCAAGCAGGACGAGCAGGCCGCGGTGGACGCCATCCGCCGCGCCGAGCAGGCGCGCTCGGACGATGACGTGCTGGACGGGCTGGAGGACGTGGGCCGCGAGTTCAACCTCGCCGCCGAGTCCACCCGGAAGGAGTTCCTGCGGGTGGCGGACAAGCTGCGCGGAGACGAGGAGCGCGCAGACGCGCTGGTCGCCCTCCTGCGCGGGGCGCCCATCACCGTGGACACCGGCCACGAGGTGCTGAAGTCCGCGGCGAAGATTCGCTCGGATGACTCCAAGCTCGAGGTGCTCAAGTACATGCACCGAATCAAGGAGAGCGAATTGGTCCGCGGCCCGCTGGCCCAGGCGTACCTGGACGTCGCCGAGCAGCTGCGCGACGACGAGTCGCTCTCCGAGGCGCTCAAGGACCTGCTCCACCCGGACCCGGTCCCCGCCAAGGCCATCCACCGCGCGCTGGCCCTGCTGGACCGCGTGCGCGACGACGACGGCAAGGACGCCGTGCTGCAGGAGGTGACGGACCACCAGAGCATCGACGCCGAGGTGGAGGCGCTCTACCGCAAGGCCGCCGCCGCCATCAGCGACGAGGGGGACCGTCGCGAGGTGCTCTCCCGCCTGGACGAGGCCAAGCGCGACGGGGACCACTCCCGCAAGCGCTTCGTGTTCCGGATGAAGGGCGACTTCTCCAAGGACGCCTACCTCCGGGAAGTTGCCGAAGCGGCGCGCGCGCAGGCGGAGGCAGCGCGCGAGCAGGCCCAGGCCGAGCGCGAGGCGCAGCGGGCGCAGCGGGACGCGGAGCGGGCGCAGGCCCAGGCCGAGCGCGAGGCAGAGCGGGCGCGCGGTCAGGCCGAGCGCGAGACGGAGCGTGCCCGGGCGCAGGCGGAGCGGGACGCCGCGCGCGCTGACCAGCAGTGGAAGGCGGAGATGCGCCGCTTCGGCGCCGAGCAGCAGAGGCTCAAGGCGCAGGCCGACGAGCTGCGCCGCGCGGCGAAGGTGCTGCAGGAGCAGATGAAGGAGCGCGCGAAGGCGCTGCGCCTGCAAGGCAAGGAAGTCCCCGAGGACTTCTCGGTGGAGCTCGACGACTAGTCCGCGGCCCTCAGTGCACCGGCGCCCCGCTCTCCACGGCGAGCGGGCCCGACTCGAGGGCGAGCGGCAGGCTGAACCAGAAGGTGGAGCCGCCGCCTGACTCATTGAACACGCCCATCCGGCCGCCGTGCGCGTCGACAATCAGCTTGGAGAGGTGAAGCCCCAGGCTGGCGGTCCCCACGTAGCCGCGCGCCCCGGGCGGAAACGGCGGATAGAACGGCTCGAACAGGTGGCGCTGGCGCTCGGGGTCGATGGCCGGCCCGTGCACCCGCACCTGCGCCCCCTCGCGGCGCAGCACCACGTCGATGGCGGGCAGCTGCGCGGCGTGGGTCAGCCCATGCTCCAAAAGGTGCGTCACCACCTCCTCCAGGAGCGCAGGGTCCGCCATCACCCGCAGCGGCCCTTGCGCGTCCAGTCGAACCGACGTGTCCGGAGCTCCGCGCTCCAGCGCTCCCGCCTGACGCGCGACGAGGCGGACCAGGTCCAGCGGTTCCCGGTGCAGCTCCACCTGCTGGCTGCGCAGCTGCTTGAGGACGTTGAGCTGCTCCACCAGCCGCCCCAGCCGCGCCGTCTGGCGCAGCACCGACTCCAGCGCGTGGTGGGCGGAGAGGGGGACCGTCTCTGACTTGAGCAGCGCGCTGGACCACAGCTTGATGGTGGTGATGGGCGTCTTGAGCTCGTGTGCCGCCGCGCGCAGGAATTCCTCGCGCAGCCGCAGCATGTCCCGCAGCTCCCGGCACAGCTGCGCGTTCTCCGCCGTCCTGCGCTGCAGCTGCAGGCTCATCTGGTTGAAGGCGCGGCCCAGCTCCTCCAGCTCATCCCCGCTGCGAATCTCCAGCAGGGAGAGCGCGTCGCCCCGGCCGAGCTCCTCTGCGCGGCGGGCGAGCGCCCGCACCGGCCCGGAGAGCCAGCGCGTCAACGTCGCCACCAGGAAGCCGCACAGCGCCACCAGCGCGAAGAAGACCAGGCTGTGCTCCACCATCTGGCGGTGCACCGAGGCGAAGGCCACCGCACGCGGCAAGCTCACGCCCACCAGCCAGCCGTACTTGGGCGTGCGGTTGAACGACGTCAGCGCGGGCGCCGCGGGCCAGGGCGGGACAAAGGCGTCCGCCTGCGACACGGCGCCGCGCAGCGCGGCCTGCACCGAGGGCGTCTCCGAGAAGCGGACGCTCTGCGCGAAGCTGAGGTTGGGGGTGGCGGTGTGGAACGCCAGCTGCCCCGACGGGTCGGTGAGGAAGATGGCCTGGTCTGGCAAGAGCCGCGCCTCCTTCCACCGCGCCGCCAGCACCGCGGCGGGCATCCGCAGCACCACCACACCTCGGGGTTTGCCGGTGGGGCCGGGGATGGGGACGCAGGCGACAAAGCCCACCACCCTCGCCGGGCGCTGGAACTCGTGCACCTCGGAGACCATCGGCTCACCGCTCACCATCACCTTGCTGAAGTACGGGTGGACGGCGATGGAGATGCGAGGCTCGGCCGGGTACATCGGGTCCCCCCAGCCGCGGTTCACGCCGCGCTCGTCGTACACGGTGAGCGCCACGTACTTCGGCAGCCGGGCGACGATGTGGGTCAGGTAGCTGTCGAGCTCCTCCGGGTCCAACCGCTGGACGACCGGCGCGCTGGCCACCGCCTGCCCGAGCGCCAGCGCCGCGTCCAACGCCTCCTCGATGTGCGCGCCCAGCGCCTGGGCGGTCAAGAGCTCCGAGTCCAGCACGGTGGCCCGCTGCCGGGCATGGCTCTCTGCGATGCCGGCCACCAACACCGCCAGAACCGGCAGCAGCACCAGGGAGAACGATGCCGCGAGCTTCCCGCGCACCCGAAGCCGGGCGAGCAGCCGGTCCAGCATGTCGCCACCTCTCTTCGAGGAAGCGAGTGCTCCGCTCCGGGCACGGCCTTCTTGCTCTCCGAGTACGGACGCGGCCGCAGTGCGGGCGAGCAAGGGGGCGAGGTGGCCGCAGGTGGGTATGGGCCAAAAAGTTGCGCTACAGGCTTGTGGCGCGAACATGCCGCGCATGCTCACCGCCCCGGATCGCCGAAGCGTCGCCCGCCGCGCACCGCCGAAGCTGGAAGAGCCGCTCGACAGGAAGGCAGAGCGCCGCGCGGGAGACCGCCGCGACGCGCCCCGCGTCCCGCGCGACGTGACCGTCATCGACTGCGCGAACGCGAACCGGCAGGACGTCTCCGCGTTCCTCTCCCTGGAGGGCATCTCCTGGTCCACCCCGGAGCGCCTGCAGGGGGACGCGGTGGTGGTTCAGTTCAGGCTCCCTGACGTGCTGGAGCCGCTCCGCCTGGTCTCCGTGGTGAACCGCATCTCCAAGCGCCGCGGCCGGTTCCAGGTCCACGCCCGCTTCGACAAGCTCCCCATCAAGAGCGCCCTCGCCCTCGCCCGGTTCCTGGAGTCGAGGACCCGGATGCACCTGGCCCTCTCGGAGCTGTAGGCGCTTCCGCACGTCGACGGGTGACGAATCCGCCCGTCCGGTTCGCCCCTCACGGCGCCGGTCGGGTAGCGTCACCGACCGCCGTGGAAGACCGCCTGACCTGCCCCAAGTGCGCCCAGCAGCTGACCCAGCTGCCCAACTACTGCCCTGCCTGCGGGGAGGACCTCCGGGGCCTGACGCCGACGTCGGACACGCTCTCCGGGCCGTGGTCCGGGAAGGTCATCGACGGCCGCTACCGCCTGCGAGAGAAGCTGGGCGAAGGCGGGATGGGCACGGTCTACAAGGTAGAGCACGTGCGGATGGGGAAGGTGCTGGCGCTGAAGGTCCTCCGCCCGGAGCTGGGGATGGACCGGCAGCTGACCGCGCGCTTCCAGCAGGAGGCGCGGGTGGTCTCCCGCCTCTCGCACCCCAACACCATCCAGGTCTTCGACTTCGGAGAGCTGGACGACGGCGCGCTCTACATCGCCATGGAGTACCTGCCGGGGCGGGACCTGGCGTGGATGCTGCGCACCCACGGGCCCTTCGCGGAAGACAAGGGGCTGGCCATCGGCAGCCAGGTGTTGGCCGCGCTCCAGGAGGCGCACGAGAAGGGCATCATCCACCGGGACGTGAAGCCGGCGAACGTGATGCTCATCCGGCAGAAGGACCGCGATGACCTGGTGAAGGTGCTGGACTTCGGCATCGCCAAGCTGAACGAGGGCGAGGGCCGCAAGCACATCACCGGGGTGGCGGACTTCGTGGGGACGCCGGCGTACACCTCGCCGGAGCAGGCGCGAGGGGAGCCGCTGGACGCCCGGAGCGACGTCTACTCGGTGGGGGCGCTGCTCTTCGAATTGGTGACCGGCCGCCCGCTCTTCACCGGGCCCACTTTGATGAGCGTGGTGAACCAGCAGCTGGAGTCGCCCCCGCCGCGCATCGCCGACGTGGCGCCCGGCCGCGCGGTGCGGCCCGCGTTCGAAGCGCTGCTGCGGCGCGCGCTCGAAAAGCCGCGCGAGAAGCGCTTCGCCTCCGCGGAGGACATGCGGGCCGCGCTGGAGAAGCTGCGCCGGGAGCTGGGGCAGGGCGCGGTGGACTTCACGCCGCTGCCGGGCGACGGAAACGCCGACCGCGCCAGCCGCCGGGACTTTGACCGCTTCGAGCGCTCGCTCCGGGTGCGGCGGGTGGCGGCGCCGCTGTTGGCGCTGGGCGTGCTGGTGGCCGCGGGCGCCGGCGCGTTTGGCGTCTTCAAGGCCTCCGCCCGCCCGGTCACCTACGACGCCGAGCGGGAGCCGAACGCGGCGCCGGCGCAGGCCACGCCCATCGCGCTCAACGGGGAGGTGCGCGGGACGCTGGGCGCGCCGCCGTCGGAGACCGAGTCTGACCAGGACGTCTTCGTGGTGGACCTGGCGCAGGCGAGCGCCGTGTCCCTCGGCGTGACCGGCGTGGCGGACCTGAACGTCGTCATGGAGGTGCACCACGCGCCCTCGCGCGGGGATGCTCCGCGACGGCTGGCGCTGGTGGACGCGCAAGGCTTGGGCGGGGCAGAGCGGACCCAGGCGCTGGAGGTCCCCCCCGGGCTGCTCTTCATCCGGCTGTCGGAGCGCGCCTTCGCCAGCGAGCCCCCGCGCCCTCCCCGTGGCAGGCCTACGGCGGACTACATGTTGAGCGTGCAGGCCCGGCCGCTGTGAGCGTCTGCCCTACGGGGCAGGCGAAACGCGGTTCATGTCAGCGCGTTCAACAGGGTATCCTCGGTCCTCCGCCCACGCCGCATGGAACGACTCGTCTACGCCGTCGCCGTTGAAAGCGCCCTGAAGCGGGGCCTGTCGGGCAGGCTCACGCCGCTCATCCGGACGCGGCTGCGCGAATTGGGCATTGACCTCGATGTCCTCAAGCCGTCCTACCCGCTTGCCATCTACGAGCGCGGGCTGAAGATGGCCGCCGCCCTCGCCTATCCGGAGCTGGCAGAGGCTGTGGCCATGCGGCGCATTGGCTGCCAGGCCATCAAGCACTACGAGGAGACGACCATCGGCCGGATGATGGTGAAGTTGTGCCGGCTGCTCGGGCCGCACCGCGTGCTGGAGCGGGCGAAGACGCAGTTCCGCGCGGTGGCCAATCATCTGGAGTGCACCACGACGAAGGTGGGCCCCTGCGCCTATGACTTCTGGATCAACGGCGTGGGGGAACGGGTGCCGTACTTCGAGGGCGTGGTGAGCACCATGCTGGAGCTCTCCGGCGCGAAGAACGTGCTGGTGAAGGAGACGCGCCGTCAGGGCGAGTCGGTCACCTTTCGAATCTCCTGGTCGGAGTAGCGCGGCGGGCCCACCGCGGAGTAGATCCGCCGCCCATGCGCCACGAAAACTTCATCGGCGGGCAGTGGGTTGCCCCCGCCACCGGCGAGTACGCGCCGAACCGCAGCCCCGCCAACGTCGACGACGTCGTCGGGCACTACCCGCTCTCCTCGAAGAAGGACGTGGAGGCGGCGGTGGGCGCGGCGAAGGACGCGTTCCCCGGCTGGTCCGGCACGCCCGGGCCCGCCCGCGGCCGGGTGCTGGCCAAGGCGGTGGACCTCTGCCGCGCGCGCATTGAGGACCTGGCCCGGATGCTCTGCCGCGAGGAAGGCAAGACGCTGGCCGAGTCGCGCGGGGAGATTCAGAAGGGCATTGCCCTGCTGGAGTTCTACGCGGGCGAGGGCTTCCGCACGCACGGCAAGACGCTCCCGTCGGAGACGCGCAGCCAGCTGACCTATACGCTGCGCCAGCCGCTGGGCGTGGTGGCGCTCATCACGCCGTGGAACTTCCCCTTCGCCATCCCGGTGTGGAAGAGCGCGCCGGCGCTGGTGACCGGCAACGCGGTGGTGCTCAAGCCGGCCTCCGGCACGCCGGGCACCGCCACGCTCTTCGCGCAGATTCTCCATGACGCGGGGCTGCCCAAGGGCGTCTTCAACCTCGTCACGGGCCCAGGCGGCGCGGTGGGCAACGCGCTGGTGGACCACCCGGAGGTGAAGGCGGTCTCCTTCACCGGCTCCAACGCCATCGGTCTGGCGCTGAACGAACGGGCGGCCCGCCGGGGCATCCGGGTCACCGCGGAGATGGGTGGGAAGAACCCCGTCGTGGTGCTGGACGACGCGGACCTCGCGCTCGCCACCACCGGTATTCTGCAGGGCGCCTACGGCTCCACCGGACAGCGCTGCACCGCCACTTCGCGCGTGGTCGTCCAGCGCGGCATGGCCCCGGCGCTTATCGCCGCGCTCGTGGCCGGCGCCAACCGGCTGAAGGTGGGCAACGGTCTGGAGGACGGCGTGGAGATGGGCCCCGCGGTGGACGAGGGCCAGCTGAAGACGGACCTGGACTACATCCGCATCGCCCAGGACGAGGGCTGCAAGCTGGCGGCGGGCGGCGCTCGGCTCACCGGCGGCGCCTTCGACAAGGGCTTCTTCGTGCAGCCCACGGTCTTCACCGGCGTGAAGCCGGGGATGCGGCTGCACCAGGAGGAGGTCTTCGGCCCGGTCATCGCCGTCGTCGAGGTGGGTGACTTCGAAGAGGCGCTCGCCGCCGCCAACCACGTCGAGTTCGGCCTGTCGGCGTCCATCTACACGCGCGACGTGAACGCGGCGATGAAGTTCGTAGACCGCGCGGAGGTGGGGATGGTGCACGTGAACAACCCCACTGTCGGCGGGGAGGCGCAGCTCCCGTTCGGCGGGTGGAAGTCCACCGGCGTGGGCGAGCGCGAGATGGCCGAGGAGGGCGCCGAGTTCTTCACGCAGCTGAAGACGGTGTTCTTCGACTACACCGGGCAGGCGCGGGTGTCGAAGAGCTACTAATCGCTCCCTGAACCCCCCTGGATTTGACGCCGTCGCGGCACTCACCTAAAGCGCGGGCCAGGTGCGGGGTTTCGCCACGCATCACGGTATCCGCCGCTGGACGTACGCCACTGTGACTTGCGCGGAGGTTAGTTACCAGTTACTAACTAACGCACCATGGCGCGTCCCCGGCAGGTCAGTGACGAGCAAATCCTCGCGTCGATGCGCGAGGCCGTGCTCGCGCACGGCCCGGCCGTGTCGCTGGAGCAGGTGGCCAGCGAGCTCAAGGTCAGCGCCCCCGCCCTGCTGAAGCGCTTCGGGAACCGCCAGCGGCTGATGCTGGCCGCGCTCAAGCCGCCGGACAACCCGGAGTGGATGGAGTCTCTGGCCCGCGGCCCCGGCGCAGGTTCTCTGGAAGAGCAGCTGCGGGAGCTCTTCGCGCGCATCGCCGAATTCATGGAGCAGGCCATCCCGTGTGTGGTGGCCCTGCGCGAGAGCGGCATCCCCACTTCGCAGCTGTTCCCCAAGCCCAGTGGACCCGAGCGGGGCGTGAAGGCCATGCAGAAGTGGCTGAAGGTCGCCCGCGAGAAGGGGCTGGTCACCGTGGATGAGCTGGAGACCGCCGCGGTGGCGATGCTCGGCTCCCTGCAGATGCGCGCCTTCCTCGCCCATCTGATGAAGCGCGATTTTACCCGTCCGACTCAGCGGCAGTACGTCGTCGAGCTGGCCAGGCTTTTTACCCGGACGCTCGCACCGTGAGCTCCTCTTACCGACGCACCCTGAACGAGGCACCACGCACCATGAGAACCCCTTCACTCACCCTCGCCCTCGCGGCTGCCCTGGCGCTGAGCGCCGGCTGCAAGAAGCCGGAGGCCGCCAACGCCGCAGACACCAAGGCGCCCCCGCAGCCGCCCATGAAGGTGGAGACGGCGGACGTCCAGCACCTCAAGATGCCCAAGTACCTGACCCTCACCGGCAGCGTGCTGGCGGACCGTCAGTCCGAGGTGGCGGCGAACGTCGCAGGGCGGGTGGCAGCGACCTACGTCGAGCGCGGGCAGCCCGTAAAGGCCGGCCAGATTCTGGCCCGGGTGGACTCCAAGGCGGCCGGCTTCCAGGCCGCGGCCGCCAGCGCGCAGTCGCAGATGGCGGACACGCAGGTGGAGCAGGCCAAGCAGGACTGCGCCCGCGCCGACACGCTGTTCGCCCAGGGCGCGCTGCCCAAGGCGGACTATGAGCGTCAGAAGACGGCGTGCACCGCGCAGCTCTACGGCGCCAACGCCGCGCGCGCGCAGGCGGACCTGGCCGGGAAGCTGGCGGGGGACACCATCATCCGCGCGCCCATCGACGGCATCATCGGCGAGCGCTACGTGAACACCGGCGAGTACGTGATGCCCTCCTCCCGCGTGGCGAGCGTCTTCGCCGTCAACCCGGTCCGGGTGAGCATCTCCGTCCCGGAGCCGGTGGTCAGCCAGGTGCGCGAGGGTCAGACGCTGAACGTGCAGGTCTCCGCCTATCCAGACCGCGACTTCCCTGCGGTGGTCCGCTTCGTCAGCCCCACGCTGCGGCCCAACACGCGAGACCTCATCATCGAAGCGTTCGCCCAGAACGAGACCCAGGAGCTGCGGCCCGGGATGTTCGCCACCGTCCTTCTTCTGACCGGCGAGGAGGAGCAGCCCACGGTCCCCTCTGCCGCCATCAAGGCCGACGGGACCGTTCGCCGGCTCTACGTGGCCAAGGAAGGCGCGGCGCATGAGCTGGTGGTGCGCACGGGCGTGACGAAGGACGGGCGGGTGGCGGTGCTGGAGAAGCTGGCGAACGGCGAGAAGGTCGTCCTGAAGCCGCCGGCGGGGCTGCGCGACGGCAGCGCCATTCAGTGAGCTCGTAGGACTTCTCGAGGATTCAACATGCAATGGCTTGCTGAGATGTGTGTGAAACGGCCGGTGTTCGCGGCCGTGCTGTCGATTGTCATCCTGGTGGTAGGCGCGGTGTTTTACCGGCAGCTGGGCGTGGACCAGTTCCCGAAAATCGACTTCCCGGTGGTGGTGGTCTTCACGGTCCAGCCCGGCTCCGCGCCGGAGGACATGGAGCGCGAGGTCACCGACAAGCTGGAAGGCGCCATCAACACCATCAGCGGCATCGACGAGCTGCGCAGCGTCTCCTCTGAGGGCGTGTCGCAAATCATCATCCAGTTCAAGCTGGAGAAGAACGCAGACGTCGCCGCGCAGGAGGTTCAGCAGAAGGTGAACCTCGCGCTGGCGGAGCTGCCGCGCGGCATTGAGCCGCCGGTGGTCCAGAAGTTTGACCCGGACTCGCAGCCCATCCTCTTCATCGCGCTCAACGCGTCCTCGCCCACGACGGCGGGCGAGAGCGGGCTGCGGCACCAGCCGGACATCAAGGAAGTGACGGACGTCGCGGACCGCATCGTCCGCCGGCGGCTGGAGTCGGTGAACGGCGTCGGTCAGGCGGTGCTCATCGGCGGCCGCAAGCGGCAGGTGAACGTCCTCGTAGACCCGGTGAAGCTCCGCTCGCTCGGCATGTCCGCCGGCGAGGTGGGCGCCGCCATCGCGGCCCAGAACATCACCTTCCCCGGCGGCCGCCTGGACACCAGCAAGGACTACCTCACCCTGCGCGTGAGCGGCCGGGTGCAGTCCATTGACGCGCTCAAGGCCGTCATCATCCGCGACCAGCAGGGCCGTGCCATCCGCCTGGATGAAGTCGCCAAGGTAGAGGACGGCGTGCAGGACGTGGAGACGTCCGCCATGTGGAACGAGGACCGCACGGTGTTGCTCGCGCTGCGCAAGCAGTCCGGGACGAACACGGTGGCGGTGGTGGACGAGGTGAAGGAGCGGCTCAAGGAAGTGGAGAAGGAGCTGCCCGCCGGCTACAGCCTGGCCATCCAGCGCGACGGGTCCGAGGTCATCCGCACCGGCACCGAGGCGGTGACAGAGCACCTCCTGTTGGGCGCGCTCTTCGCCGCCATCATCGTGCTGGTGTTCCTGGGGAACCTGCGCAGCACGCTCATCGCCGCGCTCGCCATCCCCACCTCCATCATTGGGACGTTCGCCCTGATGAAGCTGGCCGGCTACACGCTCAACAGCATCACGCTGCTGGCGCTGGCGCTGGCGGTGGGCATCGTCATCGACGACGCCATCGTTGTGCTGGAGAACATCTTCAAGCACATCGAAGAAGACGGGATGAGCCCGCAGGAGGCGGCGGTCAAGGGCACCAAGGAGATTGGGCTCGCGGTGCTCGCCACGACGCTCTCCCTCATCGCGGTGTTCCTCCCCATCGCCTTCGTGGCTGGCATCCCCGGCCGCTTCCTGGCGAGCTTCGGCATCACCATGAGCATGAGCATCGCCGTGTCGCTGCTGGTCAGCTTCACGTTGACGCCCATGCTGGCCGCCTACTTCCTGGAGCGGAAGAAGGTGGGGGACCACGGCAAGCCGTTCCTGGAGCGGGTGGTGGACGTCGGCTACCGGCCGGTGGAGCGCGGCTACAGCAAGCTGCTGGCCTTCGCCATGCGGCACCGCTGGTTCATCATGCTGGCCAGCCTCCTGACGCTGGTGGCCACCGGGCCGCTCGCCAAGGCCGCGCGCAAGGGCTTTCTGCCCATTGACGACCGCGCGCAGTTCGAAGTCCTCGTCCGGCTCCCTGAAGGGCGCAGCGTCGCCGCGACGGAGCTGGTGGGTCAGCGCGTGGCGCGCATCATCCGCGGCTACCCGGAGGTGAAGGCCACGCTGCTCACCATCGGCGATGACCCGGGCAAGACGCCGAACCTGGCGCGCATCTACGTGAAGATGACGCCGCCGGGCTCCCGCAAGGTGACGCAGAACGAATTCAAGGACGTGGTGCGGCAGAAGATTCTCCCCACGCTCGACAAGGACCTCCGGGTCAGCATCGCCGACGTGAACGAGTTCGGCGGCGGTCAGGCCACGCAGCGCATTCAGATTTTGCTCGCCGGGCCGGACCTGCAGCTGCTCACCAAGGCCAACAACTCCATCAGCGAACGGGTGAAGAAGATTCCCGGCGCGGTGGACGTGGACACCACGATGGTCACCGGCAAGCCGGAGCTGGCCGTGTACGTGGACCGCGACCGCGCGGCGGACCTCGGCGTGCAGGTGATGGACGTGGCGCAGTCCCTCCAGCTGCTGGTGGCCGGGCAGAAGGTCTCCACCTACGCAGAGGGCGGCGAGCAGTACGACATCCGCCTCCGGGCGACCGAGGAGTATCGCATCAGCGAGGACAAGCTGCGGCTGCTCACCGTCCCCTCGCGCAAGCTGGGCCTGGTGTCGCTGGCGGACGTGGTGAAGTTCGAGTCTTCGTCCAGCCCCAGCACCATCAACCGCTACATGCGCGAACGTCAGGTGACGTTCATGGCCAACGGCGGTCCGGGCGCGAACGAGGGCGCCATCGGCGACGCCATGATGCAGGCCATCCGGGAGGAGAACCTGCCCAAGGGCTTCTCCATCAAGCCGCAGGGTCAGACCAAGCTGATGGCGGAGACCGGGCTTTCCTTCATCCTCGGCCTGCTGGCGTCCTTTGTATTCATGTATTTGATTCTGGCCGCGCAGTTCGAGTCCTGGCTGCACCCCATCACGATTCTGTTCTCGCTGCCGCTCACGCTGCCGTTCGCCATCCTCTCGGTCATCCTCTTCGGCCAGGCGCTGGACCTCTACAGCTTCCTGGGCATCTTCGTGCTCTTCGGCGTCGTCAAGAAGAACGCGATTCTGCAGATTGACCACAGCAACCAGCTGCAAGAGAAGTGGCAGCCGCTGCTCGACGAGGCGCTGGCGAAGCTGGCCTCCACCCTCCGCGGCTCCGGCTGGAATCTCCAGGCCTCGGTGCCGGAGCTGCGCCGGCAGCTGGTGCCCGCGCTGAAGGACGTGCTGACGCCGGAGGCGATTGACGCGGCGCTGGCGAAGGTGAAGGCCGGCAACGCCGCTTCGGTCCGCAAGCAGCTGGTGAAGGCGGTGCGCCTGCGCGCCATCCTGCAAGCGAACAAGGACCGGCTCCGGCCGATTCTGATGACCACCTTCGCGTTCGTGGCGGGGATGATTCCGCTCGTCACGGCGCAGGGCGTGGGCGCCGGCTTCAACCGCGCTACGGCAGGCGTGGTGGTGGGCGGGCAGGTGTTCTCGCTGCTGCTCACGCTGCTCGCGGTGCCGGTGGCCTACTCGTACCTGGATGACTTCTCCCGCTGGTTCTGGCGCACGTTCGGGCCGGTGTTCCCGTGGATGAAGGAGGCGAAGCGGGATGAGCCGCGCGGAGAGCTGTACGCCGTGGAGCCTGTGCAGGGGGAGGTTGCGAAGTGAACCGCACCGCGTTGTTCGTCGCTCTCGCGCTGGCCTCTGTCGCCCGCGCCAGCACGTTGACCCTGGACCAGGCGATGGAGGAGGCCCAGAAGCAGTCGCTGGACCTCGAGGTGGTGAGGGCCCGCGCCAAGCAGGCGGAGCAGCTCTCCTCCCGCGCCTGGGCGGCGTACCTGCCGAACCTGAGCGTCGGCGGGTCGTACACCCGCAACAACCTGGAGGCCAAAATCTCCCTGCCCACCCGCTACGCCATCCGGCAGGTGGCGCCGGGCGTGCCGACGGAGGACCCCAACCCGGACCTGCCCGGCTCGCCCACGCCCTACGGGCTCCTTCCTGCGGAGGTGACGACTGTCACCATTCAGCCGGCGGACGCGCTTGGCGCCCAGGCGCAGCTGAACCAGGCGCTGTTGGTCCCCGCGCTCTGGCCCGCCATCCGCGCGGCCAGCTTCACGCAGGACGCGGCGCTCGCGACGGCGGAGGCCACCCGCCGGGAGGTGCTCTTCCAGGTGGCGCAGGCGTTCTACGGGATGGCCACGCTGCAGGAGACGCTGAAGGTGAGCGAGCGGCTGCTGGAGGTCGCCCGCGCGCATGAGAAGGACGCGCAGATAAAGGAACAGGCCGGTGCGGTCGCCAAGCTCACCCGGCTGCGCGCGGAGCTGGACCGCAGCCGCGCGGAGCAGGATGTGTTGCGCGCCCGCAACGCGCTGGCCTCTGCCCGGCTGGCGCTGGCCGCGCTGCTCAACCGCCCGGGGGACTTTGAGGTCGCCCCGCCGCCGGAGCCCGCGCTCCCGCCGGACCTGGTGGAGGGCGCTTTGAACACGGTGCCGGACGCGCTCGCCGCCCGCCCGGATGTCGCCGCGGCGCGGTTCGGCACGTCGGCTGCGGAGAGCAACCGGACGTCGTCGTACCTGTCTTATCTGCCCAGCGTGTTCTTCAATGCCCGCTACGCGGTCTCCAACGCCAGCGGCTTCACCGGGAGCAACACGGTGTGGGCGCTCACCTTCGCCGCCAACTGGACGCTGTTTGATGGCGGGCTGCGCGAGGCGAACCTGCGCGACGCGGCCGCCAAGGTGGTGGAGGCCCGCGCCCAGAGGGCCATCATGGAGCGGCGCACGTCTGACGAGCTGACCCGCAGCCGCCTGGACCTGGAGAGCGCCATCGCCTCTCGCCAGAAGGCCGAGGAGTCGGCGCGGCTGGCTCGTGAGAGCTCGGACCTGGCCGAGGTGAGCTTCAAGGCCGGCGCTGGGACGTACCTTCAGGTCACTGACGCGAACGCTGCGCTGGTGAACTCTGAGGTGTCTTTGCTCACAGAGAAGCTGAACGTGCAGCTCTCCGCGCTCCGGCTGCTCAAGGCGTCTGGCCGCTTCGCGGCGCCGCCTGTCGCTCAGAAGTAGGGCTGGGCGCCCTCCGGCCAGGTTGGCTGGAGGGTTCGCCCTGAGCCGGTCCTACTTGCCCAGCACCACGCTCCAGTCGACCGGTGAGTTCGAGAGCTCCAGGCCGTAGCCCACCTGGACGGGAGGACGCTCGCTTCCATTGAGCGGCTCCCCTGGCTGGTTGAGGGCGGCTTCCGTAACCACCAGCGCGTCCTTGGTCCCCCCGCCTTCGTAGGGGACGTGCAAGTGGTAGACGGCCATCAGCTCGTTGGGGTCGCGCTCGAGGACTTCGAGCGCTGGGAACAGCTGTTGGAACTCAGGATACGGGTGGAGCGCGCTGCGGAAGCTGCCGATGGCGTCCGGGCCGGTCCTGAGGACGGAATCGTCGTCGTGGCGCGTGAGGCCTCCCAGGCCCATGGAGTTCATGACGTGGTAGGTGTCGACTGCAGGCGAGCCCTTCCACGGGACGACATTCCTCGGGTCGTAGAGCCAGGTCGGATCCATCACGCGCAGGTTCATCCCCTGCCTGCTCATCAAGGTGGGCGCGATGTCACCGGCCACGGCGCGAAACTGATGCGCGCGCAATGCGGTTCCTGCACCCAGCAGCAGTCGTTGGCCAACCATGTTCGCTCCCAGAGAGGGGTTTCACCTCTTATCGAGCGAGCCGTCATCGGCGTCCTGTCCGCGTGCTTTACCGTTCGCGGCCGACGCACTTGAGCGCTGCAGGTCTCACAGAAATGGAAGTCTCTGTTTTTATTGGATGGCCAGCAGCTCGATATCAAATACCAGGAGTCCCGATGCGCCCGCGGGCTTGGCTGCGCCCTCGGCGTAGGCCTGGCTGTCTGGAATCCAGAAGCGCGACTTTTCGCCCACGACCATCCCCTTCACGTTCTCGGTCCAGCTCCCGGGTTGGGCTTGGAGCGGAATCGTCGCCGGCTTGCGCCGCACGATGGAGCTGTCCACCAGCGTCCCTTCGCTGTTCCAGGCCGAGTAGTGGATCTCCACGGTCGCCGCGTCCCCGGGGTGGACCTTCCCGCTCCCCGCGGTCAGCACCCGGTAGGCCGTCCCGCGCTTGGGCCGCTTGGCGTCCTTGGGCGCCGCCGCCAGGTCCTCGGGTGCTGCCGGCGGTTTGGTGGGCTTCCGTAGGCTCAGCAGCTCGATGTCGAAGACCAGCATTCCCACCGGGACGCCCGGCCGGGAGGGCGTGTCGCCGTAGGCCAGCTTCCCCGGAATCCAGAAGCGGCGCTTCTCGCCCTGAACCATCAGCTGGACGCCCTCTGTCCATCCCTTGATGACGCCGCTCAAAGGGAAGGTGGCCGGCTGCCCGCGCACCACGGAGCTGTCGAACATCTTCCCGTTCGGGGTCCAGCCTGTGTAGTTCACGACCACTGTGTCTTCTGCGGCAGGGTGCTCGGTCCCCGTCCCCGGCTGGAGGACCTTGGAGGCGAGCCCGCTCGCGGTCGTCTGCGCCTCTGCCGGCGGGGCCTTCACATCGTCCGGCGGAGGCAGCCCGGGCGGGTCTTCTTTGGCCTCAACCGGCGGCGGGCTCTGCGCCGGATGGGTCTTCTCTTCGCACGCCACTGCACACAGCAGCACGACGGTGAGGAGGGCGGGTCGCATGCGGCGCACGGTATCAGCCCCCCACGTGGGTTCAGAGCGAGTTGTGGATGTCGGTCGAACTCCCTCAGCGCCAGGTGACGTCCACCGGCATCACGAAGAGCTCGCACTTCGCGTCCACGCACTTGAGGTCGCCCTTCAAGTCGTAGGGCGCGGCGAAGCCGAGGAGGATTTTCCCTCCGGTCATGAAGCCGCGGTCATCGCCGGAGAAGCCGAACTCGGCAGACCAGTTGGGCGCGGCAACCCCCGCTGCGGTCTCCGTCCAGGTGATGCCGTCGGGCGAGGTGCGGGTGACGAACTGCACGTTCGTCGTGTACTCGTTCTTGATTCCAATCATCACGTAGCGGTTGGACGACGGGTCCCATTTGATGTTGACCAACTGCGGACCCATGGTGGTTTGCACGGCGGGCGTCCAGTCGACGCCGTTGATGCTGGTCCCGGCCGACGAGAGAGTCCCGGCGCTGAAACCACCGCATTCCTCCCGGTATGGCGGCGTGTATCGCCTCTTGTGAGGGGCGGGCCCGCCTGCAAGCCTAGCCCTCGCAAAGGGGAGCCTCAAAAGATGACCATCGACCTTCAGCGCGCGCGGGCGGATACGCCGGGCGTGACGCGCCGCACGCACTTCAACAACGCGGGCGCGGCGCTGCCGACGACGGCGGTGGTGGACACAGTCATCAGTCACCTGAGCCTGGAGGCGGAGCTCGGCGGGTACGAGGCGGCGGCGCGAGAGGGGCTGCGCGTGGAGCGCGTCTACGACTCAGTGGCCACGCTGCTGGGCTGCGCGCGCGACGAGGTGGCGCTGGTGGAGAGCGCGACGGCGGCATGGAACCTGGCGTTCCATTCGCTGCGCTTCGTGCCGGGCGACGTCATCCTCACCAGCGAGTCCGAGTACGCGAGCAACTACATCTCGCTCCTGCACTCCGCAGTGCGCGCAGGCGCGCGGGTGGAGGTCGTCCCGAGCGACGCGTCCGGCGCGCTCAGCATCCCGGAGCTGGAGCGGCGGATGGGCCCGGAGGTGAAGCTCATCGCGCTCACCTACCTGCCGAGCAACGGTGGGCTGGTGAACCCGGCGGCAGACGTCGGACGCGTCGCGCGCGCCGCGGGCGTGCCGTATCTGCTGGACGCGTGTCAGGCGGCCGGGCAATTGCCGCTGGACGTGGAGGCGCTGCGCTGCGACTTCCTCGCCGCGACCGGACGGAAGTTCCTGCGAGCTCCTCGCGGCACCGGCTTTCTATACGTGCGCCGCGAGTGGATTGAGCGGCTGGACCCGCCGATGCCGGATCTGCTGGCGGCGACCTGGAAAGGCCCGGGCGAGTACGAGCTGCGCAAGGACGCGCGCCGGTTCGAAACCTGGGAGCGAAGCGTGGCGGGACAGCTGGGGCTGGGCGCGGCGGTGGACTACGCGCTCGCGTGGGGGCTGCCGGACATCTGGGCGCGAGTGCAAGCGCTGGCGGAGAAGCTGCGCGGGCTTCTGCGCGCGGTCCCTGGCTGCGAAGTGTGCGACCTGGGCGAGGTGCGCAGTGGCATCGTCACCTTCCGCCTGGCCGGGCAGAGCGCGGACGCGGTGCGCCGGGCGTTGGCCGTGCGGAACATCAACGTCTGGGTGTCGCGCCGGAGCAGCACGTTGCTCGACATGAGCCGCCGCGGGCTGGAGGAGCTCATCCGCGCCTCGGTGCACTACTACAACTCCGAGGAGGAGCTGGAGTTGCTGGTGGCGGCGCTGCCTCGAGGTTGAGGCGTGCTATGCCCGCGCCATGTCCACCGCGCTGCTGGTGATTGATGTCCAGCTGGGAATCCTCGGGGGCCCGCCCGCCGTCCAGCAACCGGAGCAGTTGCTCCAGCACATTGAAGCGCTCCTTACCGCTGCCCGCGCCGCCAGGGCCCCGGTGGTCTTCGTCCAGCACGACGGCCCAGAGGGACACCGGGCCGCGGTGGGCGCTCCGGGTTGGCCCCTGCATCCGTCCCTCGACGTCCGCGAGGGCGAGGCGGTGGTCCACAAGCGCGAGTGCGACGCCTTCTACGAGACGGAGCTGGAAGCCGTCCTGCGTGGAGCCGGCGCGGACCGCGTGGTGGTCTGCGGCCTGATGACGCAGTACTGCATCGACACCACCTGCCGTCGCGCCTACTCGCTCGGATTCGCGGTGACGCTCGCGGCGGATGCCCACGGGAACGCGGGCACCGCGCAGTTGACCGCTGCGCAGGTGGTGGCGCACCACAACGCCATGCTCGACCACTTCGGGAACCAGCCACACGCGCTGAGGGTCCGGCCCGTGGCGGAGATCTCCTTCTAAGGCGCAGGTTCCCCCCGTTCGCGTCGAGCGTTGCGCCGTCGGGCGCATAGTCGAGACGTCGGCCCGTCGGCAGTGCTCCCGAGGCTTGGCTCATGGGCCGCTTCGGCTTGCTCGAAAAAAACCGGCCAAGTGCCGTGCGTGGGGATGCGCCACCTCACCAGAGCCCCGCAACATTGCGGGGTTCCCCCCGTTCGCGTCGAGCGTTGCGCCGTCAGGCGCATAGTCGAGACGTCGGCAGTGCTTCCGAGGCTTGGCTCATGGGTCGCTCCGTTCCACTCGAAACAGACCGGCTAAAAGCCGTGCGTGGGCTTGCGCCACCTCTCGACTGTGCGCCTGACGGCGCAACGCTCCTAGAGAACAGCTCACCAGGGCCCCGCAACATTGCGGGGTTCCCCCCGTTCGCGTCGAGCGTTGCGCCGTCAGGCGCATAGTCGAGACGTTGGCAGTGCTTCCGAAGCTTGGCTCATGGGCCGCTCCGCTCTGCTCGAAGCAACCCGGCAAGGTGGCGTGCGTGGGTTTGCGCCACCTCTCGACTATGCGCCTGACGGCGCAACGCTCGAGGCGAGCGGGGGAGGCGCCCGACTGAGAACAGCTGTTCCTCCGACGAATGGCCGGCCAGGGCCGGTTTCCCCTCGAGCGAGCGGGGGAGGCGCCCGACTGAGAACAGCTGTTCCTCCGACGAATGGCCGGCCAGGGCCGGTTTCCCCCTCGAGGCGAGCGGGGGAGGCGCCTGACTGAAAACAGCTGTTCCTCCGACGAAATGGCCGGCCCCTCGAGGCGAGCGGGGGAGGCGCCCGACTGTTCCTCCGACGAAATGTGACGGCCAGGGCCGGTCTCCCTCCTCGAGGCGAGCGGGGGAGGCGCCTGATGGCGCGATTGCCGCGGTTGAAGCCGAGTCCGGGTGGCGTCAGGCGGTCCGGAGGCAGTGCAGTGGGCTCTGAGGGAGACGGGAGGTTCACGTCGCGTGAGCCCTGCCTCGTCGGAGCTGGCCCGACTTTGGACCGCGGTGGAGGTGGCGCCCGGCTGGATGCAGCGCACGGGCGTGCGGCACTGTGTTGCGCGTGAAGTGATAGACGTTCTCGTCGCTATTGACGACAACGTCTATCACTTAGTTGTTGTCTGTGTTTCAGCGGTGTCGGTGCGGCGTTGCGATGGGGTTGGCTGCGGGCGTGGTGACGGCCGCCGCCTCCACCACGGTTTGAGCTCGGCCAGCTCCAAAGCAGCAGGGCCCCCGCGACGTGAACCTCCCGTCTCCCCCAGGGACAGCTGCCTTCATCCCCGAGCGCAACGACCGAGACCGCCGCTGCACACCCGCTCGAGGTGAAACGAGCGCCCCGGCTCGCCCCGAGTCGACGGGACGAACCGGAAGCCGCCCGCCGACTACTGCTGCGCCTTCCCGTCCTGGAGCCGGCCCAGCGCCGCCGCGCCGAACTTCCCGGCGGGCAGCTGTGCCTTCAGCTCCACCTTCCCCTCCTTGATGAACGCGTCCACCGTGGCCTCATCGAGCGAGGGCAACGCATACCCAGCCTTCACCCTGTAGAAGTTGAACGAGAGCTCGCTCAGCTTCTGCCCGGGGGCGAGCTCCGCAGGAACCTTCGCCACCACCACCGCGTCGGGCATGCGGCTGATGGCGTGGGCGGGCGGCGCATTGCTGCCGACGGGAGCGGGGTAGCCGCGCAGCTCGAACGGGTCGCTCAGGGACTCCAGCGCCAACCTCCCTTGCGGGCCCATCACCTCGTACAGGTAGTCGCCGGCAGGCTCGTGCGAGCCGACCACCGTCCCTTCGAGCACCGCGACGTCCACCAACTCCGCGCCCCCGGCCTCGGTCAGCCGCACCGAGAGGCGCAGGTGCGAGCGCTCCTCGGGGGCGGGCAACTTGCGGCCGGTCTGCACGGTCACCACCGGCGCGTTCTGCGCCAGCGCGAACGGCCCATCGGTCTGACTCAACACAGCAGGCGCGGCGGCGACGTCCATCTGCCGGTCCGCGAGCGACGGCGGAGGCGCCGCGCTGTCCATCGGCGTGGGGGTTTGCCCCGTGCTGCAGCCGCACAGGGCGAGGAGCGTGAACGTCGAAACAATTCGGATGGGATTCATAGGTGTCTTCCTTTGGAAAAAGGGGGAGGTCAAGGCAGCGTGGTGGACCACGGCCGGGCGTCGTGGAGCGGGTTGTAAATCCACAGCGGGTAGGACCGGTCGAGGACGAAGCCGGACGGCGTGCTGCGGAGCATGCCGAGCCAGCTCGTATTGCGGATGAACAGGTCGCCCTTGCTGTGGCTGGTGCCGCTGAAGTCTGAGACCAGCAGCTTGTCGGTGGTGCCCAGGTTCCAGCCGCCCACCCAGTCAGCGGACCAGGTGCCAGACAGCGCGCTGCCGCTGGAGACGAAGGTGCCCAGGTACTCGGTGCTCCAATCGCGGGCCGGGTTGAACGCCACGAGGTCCGCGCGCCCGTCGCGGTTGGCGTCCGCGACGGACAGCTGATCGCCCGGGCGGAGGGCCCAGCCGGGCAGCGGCGCCGAAGCGCTGTCGTAGCGGCGCACGTAGGCGAGCTCGGTGCCGGTGGAGCGGGCCATCAGCAGATACGTGGAGCCCCAGTTGCTGCCGTTGAACACGTACGCGTCCGCGCGGCCGTCGGCGTCGAAGTCGCCCACGTGGAGCTGGTCTCCGCTGCTCATCGTCCAGCCGGGGAGCGAGGTGGAGTAGACGCGGACGCCAGCCAGCGCGGTGCCGGTGGCGCGAATCATCCCCAGGTACGGGATGCTCCAGTTGCTGCCGTTGAACACGTAGAGGTCGCTCCGGCCGTCGGCGTCAAAGTCGCCCACGCGGTACTGGTCCCCGGCGGTCATCTGCCAGCCGGGGAGGTTGGTGGTGTAGAGGGCCACGCGGGTGAGCGCGGTGCCGGTGGAGCGCAGGACGATGAAGTAGGGGGTGGACCAGTCGGCGCCGTTGAACAGCGCAAGGTCCTCCCGGCCGTCGGCGTCGAAGTCGCCCACGTAGAGCTTGTCGCCCGGTCGCATTGTCCACGCGCTGGGGATGGAGCCGCCGTAGGTGGCCACGCCCTCCAGGCTGGTGCCGTTGGAGCGGAGCATCCCCAGGTACGGCGTGGACCAGTCCGAGCCGTTGAAGACGTAGACGTCGTCGTACCCGTCTCCGTTGAAGTCCGCGACGAAGTACTGGTCGTTGGCCGCCGGCTGCCAGGTGGTGCCGCCCGCCGCGGGCGGGACCACGTTGTTGAGGATGCTGGCCGCGTCATCCAGCGCGCGCCCGGTGGCGGTGGTGCGGAAGAGCGCCAGGTCCTGCCCGTTATGGACCAGCAGGTCGCTGCGGCCATCGCCCGTGAAGTCGCCGGACACCGCGCGGTCGAAGGTCTGCTGGGTGTACGGGTGCAGCGCGCCCTTCATCCGCGTGTAGCAGACCGGGCAGAAGTGCGGCGAGTTGGAGCGCATCCGGCAGTTGTCGACCGGGCGGTAGATGCCGCGGGCGAGGGTGCCGCAGCCTTCGAACATCCCGACGGTCCGGTTGCTGTCCATCGTCGCCGGGGAGAAGAGCGTGGGCAGCGCGGTGGCCGGCGCGACGAAGCGGTTCCAGAACACGTCGCTGCGGTTCACGACGGTGGAGCAGTTGGGGCCGTTGATGGCCGACCCAGTGTAGGTCTCCGCGCGGTTGAAGTACTCATCGCCCAGCCCGCCGATGCCATGGCCGTACTCGTGCGCCACCACCGTCCAGTGCGAGCCGCTGGTGACGACCTGGGTGTTGCCGCCCGCGTGGCCGCCGTAGCCGGACTCGTTGAGCATGATGAGGACGTAGTCGGCGCGCGTGACGTGGGTGGAGAGCGCGGTGGCTATGCGGGAGCCGGTGAAGGCTTGCCCCTCCATCCACGAGTGCGCCCAGGAGCCGCTGAAGAGGTAGCCCAGGGAGGTGTTGCGGTAGGTGGTGCTGAGGATGACGTCGTCCGAGCCGTCGTCTGGCGTGCCGCGCTCGTCGTACCGGCGCTGGCTGACGCCGGAGGCCACCGAGACCAGGTCCACCCGGTAGACGTTGAAGGCGTTCTGAATCTCCTTGAAGAAGTCGTTCCCGAAGACGCCGTTGGTCACCAGCGTCTCTACGTCGGACCGCCAGCGGGCCTGGTCCCCCGCCGCGTAGCCGTCGCCCAGCACCACCAGCGTCTTGCGGGTGGCGTCCGAGCCGTTGTCGATGACCTTCTGACAGCTGGAGGTGCGGCAGTCGGCGCGGGCGCTGGCGCTTACGAGCGCGAGCGCGACGCCGGCCAGTGCGAAGCAGAGACGTTTCATGGCGGGCCTCTCTTTGAGGGGTGGGGTTGCGCCGGGAGGGCAGAGCAGCCCCTGTGCCGCGACGCCGTCAGAGGGAGCGCGCGCCCCCGCTGTTGCGCCGCCGGCTACCGGGCCGTCGCCCTTGTGGCCGGGCAGACAACGCGCCGCGTCCCGCGGTGCTATCCCCGTGAAGCCTGGTCAACGGGAGAGACCCGCAACAAGCGCGAATTCAGGACCCGGCGACACCGGTAACGCCTTGGAGTCACAGGCGTGGTTGTGGGAGTTGCCCCTTATCGGTTATAGGGCCCGGCCCTCACTCCGGGAGTTCTTCATGGTGGCAGTGCTCCTGGCGCTCGCTTTCACCGCAGCCGTGCCTCCCGCTGCCGACGCGGCGGACCCGGACGTGTCAGCCCGCTTCAAGGCGCTCTTCACCAAGGGCGAGGCGCTCTACGTGGCCGGAGACCTGGGCGCGGCCATCTGGAACTTCCGCCAGGCGGACGGCTTGCTGGAGACCTCCGAGGTCGCCTACGACCTCGCCAAGGCCTACGAGAAGCTGGGCGATGACGCGTACTCCACCTACTACTACCGGCTCTACCTGCGCCGCGCGCCCCAGGCCACGGACGCGCTGGACGTGGCGGAGTTGGTGGCGGAGGCGCTGGCCCGCGCGGAGGCCAGCGGCCGCGGCCTGCTGGAGATGGAGTCCGCGGAGGTCGGGTCGGTGGTGGTGCAGGGCAAGCGCTTCGAGGAGCTCCCCGCGGCCACCTTCCTCCCTCCGGGCGACTGCGAGGTGGTGGCGACGCTGCGCCCAGGCCTGGTGCGCAAGACCGCCGCCATCCGGACGGGCAAGACCACGACGGTGGTGCTCGCGGTGACGCCTCCGCTGGTGACCGTCGCGGTGGAGCCGCCCACCCCCGCGCTCCGGGACCTGGGCGTGGAGCGGCGAGGGGGACCGTGGCTCACGCGGGAGCGGGTGCACGTGGGCGCGGTCGTCGGCGCGGCGGTGGGCCTCACCTCGCTCTTCGCGGGGATTGCGCTGGGCTCCATGAGCGCCTCCGACGTGGGGCGCTACCGGCGCGAACGCACGCAGCTCACCCGGCGCGAGGCGGAGGCGCTGGCGGCTTCGGCCAACAGCAAGGGCACCGCTGCCAACGTCCTGCTCATCGGCGGCGGGCTGCTCACGGTCGCCGGCGGGGTGACCTTCGCCTTCACGCTGCCTGAGCCGGGGGTGAAGTGATGCTCCGCCTGGCGCCGTGCGCCTTCGCCCTGCTGCTCTCGGCCTGCGCTTCCCTCAGCATCGACGTGGAGGGGCTGCGCTGCGACGAACAGAACCCGTGCGGCGCGGGCTACGTCTGCGCGGCCGGCCACTGCAAGGCGGCCTGTGGCAAGGGCGCCTGTGCCACGCCCCCTTCGCCCAGCTGTATTGATGCGCAGGTGCTGCGCGTCCACGCGGAGACCGGCACCTGCGAGCCGGTGACGGGCGCGTGCACCTATCCCTCTTCGGAGCTGCTCTGCAAAGGCGGCTGCGCGAGCGGCGCTTGCCGGGGCGACCTCTGCGCCGGCGTCAGCTGCACCAACCCGCCGGTCGCCGAGTGCGTGGGCCCCAAGACGCTGCGTACCTACGCCACGCTCGGCGCCTGCCGCCGCGAAGACGGCCAGTGTGACTACGCGCCCACTGAGGTCCCCTGCGCCAACGCCTGTGCCGCCGGCACCTGCATGGGCCAGGACCTCTGCGCCGGCAAGGTCTGCGACATGCCGCCGCCGCCCCAGTGCATCCCGGGCGCGGTGCGCAGCTTCGGCAAGACCGGCACCTGTGAGAGCGGGATGTGCCGTTACGCGCCGATGGACGTCCCCTGCCCGGGCAACTGCGCGCTGGGTGTCTGCACCGCCACGCCGCTGGTCCTGTCCCAGACGGGCCCCGGGCTGCGCGCGCGGGTGAACGCGGTGGATCAGGTCCCCGGGCTCGCCGGCAACCACGTGCTGGTGGTGGGGCCCGGCGGCTTCGCCGCGCGCTGGGATGGCACCGCCTGGACGACGGTGGCCACCGGCACCACGCAGACCTTGCGCGCGGTGTGGCTCGCCAGCACCACGCTGGGGTACGTGGTGGGCAGCAACGGCACGCTCCTGCGCTACGACGGCGCCAACTTGAGCCCGGTGCCCCTGCAGCCCTCGCTGCCTTCCGGGACGGAGCTGGTCGCCGTGCACGGCCTGGACGCGAGCCACGTACTGGTGGCGGCCGAGGCCGGGATGGCGCTGCGGTTCGACGGCGTCAACTGGTCCCAGCACGCCTTCCCCTCTGGTCCCACCGGGTACACCTACCGCATCACCAGCGCGCTGGTGACGGGCGCCGGCGATGACCGGGTGGTGGGCAGCTGCACCTCCAGCGCCGGGATGATGCGCGGGTGCGTGGTCTACTCGCCTTCGCTCAGCAAGCCGTTCTGGGTGGACATGGACAACATGACGCTGGAGGGCTTCCGCAGCATTGGCCCTTCGGTCACCGGCCCCAACTTCAGCCTGGCCGGGCTCACCCTCTCCACCCGCCGCTACATCCCCACGCCCACCTTCGCTGACGCGGAGGCCCCGCAGAACCTCCCCGGCTTCGGCGTGCTGGCCATCAGCGAGGGCACGCCGGGCAGCGTCTTCGTGCTCACTGCCGCCTCCGCGGTCACCCCCAACGGCGGGCCGGGGCGGCTCTTCCGCTGGGTGGCCAACAAGCTGGAGCCGGGAGAGCCGCTGCTGCGCTTGAACGGCATGACGCAGGCCATGTCGCGCGCCTACGCGGGCGGCGTCATCCTCACGGACTCGCAGGCCGCCAGCACCACCGTCTTCCGCCGCGGCCTCTCCACCTCTGAAGCGCTGGATGTCGGGATGGACCTGCGCTCGGTGGCGCTCCGGCCGCAGGAGGGGATGGTCCTGATGAGCCCCATCGGAGACCTCTTCCTGCGCCGCAGCACGGGCGGCCCCAGCGAGTACGCGCGCCCGCTGCTCGCCTCCGCGGCCTTCTCGCAGGTCGCTGCCGGGACGAGCTTCGCCCTGATGGCGGGCTCCGGCGGGCGCCTTCACCGCTGGTCGTACAACGGCTCGCCCTTGGCGTTGACCACCGGCGTGGCGGCGGCGCTGCGGGGCATCTGCCGGGCGGGCGACGCGGAGTTCTACGCGGTGGGCGACGCCGGCACCGTGCTCAAGACCGACGGCACCGGCGTGGTGCAGATGATGGCCCCCACCCTGGCGGACCTGCGCGCGGTCCACTGCCTGGGGCCGGGCTCCGCGGTGGCGGTGGGCGAGGGCGGCACGGTCTTGAGGCTCTCCGCGGGCAGCTGGGCGAAGGTCACCCCGACCTTCCCGGACCCTGTCGCCAGCCTGACCGCCGTCTCCGTGAACGCCTCTGGCGCCCTGCACGTTGCGGGTGGGGCCACCGTCTGGCGGCAGAGCGGTGCAAGCGCCTGGACTGCGACCGCGGTCGCGCCCGCACCTATTACTGCGCTCGTCGCGCGGGATGAGGGTGACGTGTATATCTCCGCCGACCGCGCCGTGTTGCGTTACGACGGGACGGGTTGGAGCACGGCGTTCAACGCGCCGGGGGTGTTGAGCGCGGTGAGCCGAATGGAGGGACGGGTGGCGTTCGCGGGAGCCGGTGGCGTGGTGGTGGAAGGCAAGTAGGCGCGAGGACCGATAGGAGCCTCCAAGGGAAGCACATGAAGACGCAGTCTGAGCTGGATCCCCGAATCAAGGTTCGCGCGCCGCTGCGCTGTGACGGGGTAGGGCGGCTGGAGTGCGCAGAGGACGTCGAGTCCGGTGAGCGGCTGGCGGTCCGGTGGTTCCCCCTGACGGCGAACGGCGCCGCCGCGGCGCGCGCGCTGGAGTCGATGCCCGCCCACCCGCTGCTCCCCCGCATTCGCCAGACAGGCCAGCTGGGTCCCAACGCCTACGTGGCGATGAGCTTCCCCGACGGAAAGCTCCTCTCCACGCTCGCCGCGCCGCTGACGCCGCAGAAGGCCGCGCGGCTGGGCGCCTCCATCGCCGAAGCCCTCGCCGTCCTCCACGCGCAGCAGGTGGTCCACGGCGAGCTCTCCGCCGAGTCCGTGCTGGAGCTGGAGGAGGGCCAGTACGTCCTCTGGGATTTGCCGCTGGTGCTGGTGAACCGGCTGACGGACCGCCGGCGCGAGGAGCGCGCGGCCCACCTGCTCAAGGGCGCCGCCTTTCTCGCCCCGGAGCGGGCTCGCGGCGGAGAGCCTGCGCCGGAAGGGGACCTCTACAGCTTGGCGACGGTCCTCTGCGTGGCGGTGGGGATGCCGCTGCCGGAGCAGCTCAGCCCGCTGGCGTTCGTCCACCACGTGGCCACCGGCAAGTGGCGCCCGTGGGCGCCGCTGGGCACGCCGCCGCCGCTGATGGAGGCGCTGGACCGGTTGCTCGAGGATGACCCGCAGGCGCGTCCGGACGCGGCCACCGCCGCCTCGCTGCTCGCCGCGGTCGCCCAGGAGCTGGAGGCCGCGCCCAGGGGCGCTGCGCGCGCGACGTCCGTGGAGCGCCGCGCCCTCACGGTGGACGCGGAGCTGCCCAGCAGCGCTGAAGCGGTGCGCCAGGCGCGCCTGCCGCTCGAGGTGCGGATGCGCCACCCCTCCCAGCCCTCCGAAGAGCGGGCGGCCCTCAACCGCAAGAAGACGGTGGAGGTGCCCCTCCCCCAGCTGTTCGCCGACGAGGCCCGTCCCCCTTCGCCCTCCCTCACCAAGTGGGGCCGCGCCGGCACTGAGCCTGTGCTGGTCCCGCTGCCCCGGCTTCTCGGCGCGGAGCACGCGGGCGATGACTTGCTCAAGGCCGTGCTCCCCGACGTGAGCGGCGAGCATGAGGTGGGTGAGCTGTCCGACAAGGCGCTCTTCGCCGCTGGCGTCTTGGCGCCCCGCCCGCCCGCGTCGCTCGCCGCCCGCAGCGCTCCGATTTTCACGCCGGAGGAGGCGCGGGCCCTGGACGCGCTCGGTCCGTTCGAGGAGCCGTCGCTCCCTCCCGGCATCACGGACCCCGGCCTCGCGGCGGACGCGCTTGAGGAGCCGCAGGCCCAGACTGCCGTCCAGCGCCGCCGCCGCATCCCGCTCAGCGAGGATGACAGCTCGGAGACCGTCGCCGAGGAGCGCCCGGTGGATTCGACTGGCGAGCATGAGGCGCTGCCGTTCCGGGCCGAGCCCACGCAGGGAAGGTACGAGCTCCCGGAGCCGTTCCGCGCCGAGCGGACGGAGGATGCAGCGGCGGGCGCGGAGTCGTCGCGAGCGGAGCCGACGCAGGGCCGGTACGTGCCGGCGGGCGCGGAGTCGTCGCGAACGGAGCCGACGCAGGGCCGGTACGTGCCGGCGGGCGCGGAGTCGTCGCGAACGGAGCCGACGCAGGGCCGGTACGCGGCGCCGGGCGCGGAGTCGTCGCGAACGGAGCCGACACAGGGCCGGAACGAGCCGGCGGGCGCGGAGTCGACGCAGGGCCGGAACGAGCCGGCGGGCGCGGAGTCGTCGCGAACGGAGCCGACGCAGGGCCGGTTCGAGGGTGCCGGAGCGCCGAGCGCGGGGCCGTTTGCATCGGAGCCGACGCAGGGCCGGTACGAGCCGGCCGCGACCGAGGACGGAGCGCAGCGCCGTCGGGCTGAGGAAGGGGCTCCTGGGCCCGCGCATGACGTCTCCACGGAAGCTCAGCGGCGGACAGCGTATGCCGCTGCCGATGGGGACGAGGAGCGGAGCGATGCGACGCGTGGAGCGTACCTGCTCGCGGACGGGTTCCGAGGCGGTGAGGCGCCGCGCGATGCGGCCGTCGCGCACGAGGCGTGGCGGGGAGTCGCTGAAGAGGGTCGACCTGCGGCGCCCGTTGTCGCGGAGGCTGAGCGCTCCGTTGGTCTGGTGCCTGGATTCGCGCAGGAGGCTGGAGGCGAGGCGAAGCAAGGCGCGTCGGTCACAGCTGATGAGGCCGAAGCGGCACTGGGCTTGGCGGAAGAGGCGACTCGAGGCGCGTCGGTCACAGGTGATAGGGCCGAAGCGGCGCTGGGCGTGGCGGAAGAGGCGAGGCGAGGCGCGTCGCTCGCAGGTGCTGAGGCGGCAGCGGCGCTGAGCTCGACCGATGGGGAGCGACTCGAGGCGAGGCGCGGGGCGGATCTCGCAGGTGATGAGGTCGAGTCGCCGGGCTTGGTGGATGAGGCGAGGCGCCGAGTCGCCACAGGTGATGAGGCCGAGGCGCCGGGCTTGGCGGATGAGGCGAGGCGCCGAGTCGCCACAGGTGATGAGGCCGAGGCGCCGGGCTTGGCGGATGAGGCGGGGCACGGAGTCGCCACAGGTGATGAGGCCGAGGCTGCGCTCGACTCCGTGGCCGAAGGCGGGGGCGAGGCGAGGCCCGTCGCCGCAGCCGGGACAGCGCCGGGCTTGGCGGATGAGGTGCGGGCCGAGGATGAGGCGACGGCGGGCGCTTTCAGCTTCGCGGACCTCCTGGAGCCGGATGAAGCGGTCGCCGCGCACGAGCGTGCCGGCCGCGGTGAGTCCCCGCCCCGTGGATCTCGCGAACGGCTTCGCAGTCCTGCCGCCAGCGAGCCGGCCGCGTCGGATGCGGCGGTGACGGGTGAGTTCGAAGCGCTCGCAGGCCGTTCGGATGCACCCGGCTCGCAGGGCTTTGCGGTCCGGGGTAGGCGCCTGGCGCTGGGCCGGCGGACGGCGAAGAAGGATGAGGCCTTCCGCGCGGTGCCCCGTGACCCTGAGGACCTCGAGGCTCAGGGCGAGCTCCCTCCAGCGGTGACGACGAGCGAGTACGAGGTCGAGCCCGCGGAGCTCTTCCGTGCGGCAGAGGCGGAGTCGTTCCGGGATGCGACGTTCCGGAGTGAGGGCGCCGGCGCGGCGCGGGTAGAGGACGATGGGTTCCGGCGCTCCACGTTCCGGAGTGAGGAGCGCTTCCGGTTCGGCGCGACGGGTGAGGTGGCTTCTCCCTGGGCAGAAGCCAGCGGCGTGACCCGGGAGGACGATGAGCTCGAGGAGGCGTTTCGCCGGGTGACCGACGAGGGCGAGCCCGTCGAGGCTCCCTTCCCTGCGTCGAAGCGAGCCCCCGTTGGCGGGGCGGCGTTCTCCGACAACGAGAGCCTGCAAGCGGTCCTGTCGCACCGCTCACGCGCGGTGCCGGTGGTGCCCAACGACAACGAGAGCCTTCAGGCGGTGCTGTCGCAGCGGGCCCGGCCGGTGACGTCGCCTGGGCAGCCAACGCCAGAGTCACCCCGCACGCGGCCGGTGAGCTCGCCCGGCTTTGCGCCCGCTCGGCCCCCGTCGTTCGACGCGGGGGAGCGGGTCCGGCCGGTGACGTCGCCCGGCCCGTTCGAGCCGGAGCGCGCCCGGCCGCTGAGCTCGCCCGGGCTGCTGCGCGGGCAGCGGACCAGCTCACCGGCGCTGCCGGCCCAGCGCGCGAGCGCTCCCACGCTGTCGGCTCAGCGCACGAGCTCGCCGGCGGTGCCGCGCGTCAGCTCTCCCGCGCTGCCCAGCGCTCCGCAGGACGCGCTGCGCGCGAGGCCTTTGAGCTCCCCCGGCCGGAGCTTGCGCGCGGACTCCCAGGAGACGCTCTCCGCGATAGAGACGGAGACCAGCGCCGCCCGGCCTGGTCCCTGGGAGGTGAAGGAGTCGCACCGCCAGCGTCCTGCCGTCATCCCGCAGGGCGAGCGGGAGACGAAGGAGAGCGCGTCGCTGGTGCGCTCGGACTCCGGCAGCTCTCCGAGCCTCGCGCATACGCAGAGCTGGGCGGAGCCTCGGCGGCGGTCCACCATCGAGGACCTCAAGGAGAGTGAGCTCAAGGCCGCTGGCTTGAGTCACCGCCGTTTCAAGCGGGCGGCGATTGCGCTGGTCATTGCGGCGCTCGCCGGTGGCGCGGTGTGGCTCCTGTCGCTCCCGGGTCCGGAGAGCGCGGCCACGCTGATGAAAAAGCCGCCTCCGGGCGCGAAGCCGAGCTCGCCGTCGCCGACCGCTGAGCCGGCGCCTGCTCAGCCTCCGGTGCGAGGCAGCGAGGCAGACGCCCCGCCCCCGCGCGGCGCAGCGCCGGCAGCGACCGGGAAGCCGCGCGCGAAGCGGCCGCCCGTGGAGGAGGAGGTGGCGCCCGCGGAGGAGCTGGTGGATCCTCCGCTTCCTCCAGACTTCGGTCTTCCCCCGCCTGAGCCCTCCGCCAATCCGGATGACCTCAAGCGCCCCCGCTTCTGATGGAGTCCCTAGGTCTGATGAGTGAGCTTCAGGAGAAGATTTCAGCGGCGTTTCAGGACAGGGCCCGCATCAAGGACCCGTCGTATGTCGAGGCGGTCCGGCACGCTCTGGCCCAGCTGGACTCCGGCGCGCTCCGCGTGGCGGAGAAGGGCCCGGACGGCTGGCGCGTCAACGCGTGGGTGAAGGAGGCCATCCTTCTCTACTTCGCCGTCTCCGAGATGAAGGTGATGGAGGTCCCGCCCTTCGAGTTCTTCGACAAGATTCCGCTCAAGAAAGGCCTCGAGGCCGCCGGTGTCCGCGTCGTGCCGCCCGGCGCCGTCCGCTACGGCGCCTTCCTCGAGCGCGGGACGGTGGTGATGCCGGGCTACGTCAACATCGGCGCCTACGTGGGCGCCGGGACGATGGTCGATACCTGGGCCACCGTCGGCTCCTGCGCTCAGGTCGGAAAGAACGTTCACCTCTCCGGCGGCGTGGGACTGGGCGGTGTGCTCGAGCCACCTTCGGCCTCACCCGTCATCATCGAGGACGGCGCGTTCATCGGTTCCCGCTGCATCGTGGTCGAGGGCGTGGTCGTGGAGGAGGAGGCGGTCCTCGGCGCCAACGTCGTGCTCACCTCGAGCACTCAGATTATCGACGTCACCGGAAGCGTGGAGAAGGTCCACAAGGGCCGGGTCCCCGCTCGCAGCGTCGTCATCCCCGGGATGAGGGAGAAGAAGTTCCCCGCCGGCACCTTCCACGTCCCCTGCGCCCTCATCATCGGTCAGCGCAAGGAAAGCACGGACAAGAAGACCTCGCTCAACAGCGCCCTCCGGGATTTCGCCGTCTCCGTCTGAGCGCAGGGCACGGTGGTGCCCGGGCAGGATGGGTTGAATGGGCGCGTGCGGGGGGCCTTGAGGGAGAGGGTGACGCAGTGGCCTCGGCACACGCATGCCCCGGCGGGATGGGTTGAACGGGCGGCTGCGGGGGCCTTGAGGGAGAGGGTGACGCAGTGGCCTCGGCACACGCACGCCCTGGCGGGATGGTTTGAACGGGCGGCTGCGGGGGCCTTGAGGGAGAGGGTGACGCAGTGGCCTCGGCACACGCACGCCCTGGCGGGATGGTTTGAACGGGTGTGTGCGGGGGGGCCTTGAGGGAGAGGGTGACGCAGTCTCGGCACACGCGCGCCCCGGCGTGATGGGTTGAACGGGCGCGTGCGAGGGGCTTTGAGGGAGAGGGTGACGCAGTGGCCTCGGCACTCGCACGCCCGGGCGGGATGGGTTGAATGGGCGCGTGCGGGGGTGTTGTTGACCGCTTAGATCCACGATCCACCGCCGGTGCCGAGTCGATGTGAGCCACCGCCGCGAAGCGGCAGGTGGTGGCGGATTGCGGCGCGCCGGAGCCCAAAGAAACTCTTTCCACAGGCCGACACCGCGGGCACGGTGCCAGCCCGGCGCGGGCACGACCTGCGCCATGAAAGGAAAGTGGCCCGCCACGGATAGCGGCCGTGCGGGCCCGGCTGGCGGTGCAGCTTCGGTTCGCGACCGGGCTCACCAGCGTTGACTACGTTAAGCAGCAAGCGTGGCAGTTTGCCACTCTGGAGCGGTGCCCCCTTCATCCGCGGGGTGGATGCGGCCTGCGGCGGCATGGGACCTATGCGAGGAAGACCCCACCTGGTGTGCAGGTGCCTCGGTGGTACTGCCCCGAGGGCCACACCACGTTCAGCCTGCTCCCGGACTTCGCAGCGTCGAGGCTGTCATCGTCACTGCAGGACGTGGAGCGGGTGGCGGCGGCGGTGGAGGACGCACCGAGTTTGGAGGCGGCCGCGTCGCAATTGCGGCCGGACATCGAGTTGCCCGGGGCGGTGAGGTGGACGCGACGGCGCGTCAGCGCCGTCCGCGCCATCCTGGTGACCGCGCTGGGGCTGCTGCCGATAGTTTTCGCTGGAGCGATGCCCACCGTGACGTCCTTCCGCTCGGTGATGCAGGCCGAGAGCGTGCTGGCGGAGCTTCGCGCCACGGTGGAGCGACACCTCGCTCACCTCCCGCCCCCGGTCGGATTCGGCCCCCGGTTCCAGCGCGGCGGGGGCGCTGCTGGCGCTCAACAACACGAAGTGGGGCCAGACCCGCCGACGAAGGCCACGTAGTCACCCCGGCAGCCCAATGAAGGGCCAAGCAGGGAGGCTGACGTGGCGCAGGAGGAGGAGACGAAGCGACTCGAGAACATCGCCTTGTTCCGGTACGGGGTGATTGCGGACTTGGTGCACCTCGCGCCCGGTACCAAGGGCCTGTACGGGCAACTCGCAGCGAAGGCGGCGAAGGACTACGAGATTCCGGGCACGGCGCGGACGCGCGTCGCGGAGGAGACCATCCGCGACTGGTTGAAGGCGTACCGCAAGGGCGGCTTCGACGCCCTGAAGCCCAGACCACGTAGCGACGCAGGCCAATCGCGTGCACTGCCGCAGGAGGTGCGCGACGTCCTGGTGTCGATCAAAGACAACAACCCGGAGCTGTCGGTCCAGCTCGTCATCAAGGAGGCCCTCGCCTCGAGCAAGGTGCCCGAGGACGTGGAGTTGGCGCCGACGACGGTGTACCGCGCGCTCGCCCGCGCGGGCCTCACGCGGCGCGCAGCTGCTGTAGGCGGCGCCGACCGGCGCCGCTTTGCGTTCGCGAGCGCAGGGGAACTCTGGATGAGCGACGTCATGCACGGGCCCGCAGTGACGGTTGCCGGCCGACAGCGTCGCAAGACGTACCTCATCGGCTTCATTGATGACGCCACGCGCGTGGTGCCCTACGCAGCCTTCGCGCTCTCAGAAAACACCACCGCCTTCCTGCCCGTGCTGAAGCAGGCCGTCATGCGCAGGGGCGTCCCGAAGCGGCTCTTCGTCGACAACGGGTCTGCGTACCGCAGCCACCACCTGTCGCTGGTTTGCGCAAAGTTGGGCATCACCCTCATCCACGCCCGGGCCTACCAGCCCGAGTCAAAGGGCAAGCAGGAGCGCTGGTTTCGGACCGTCCGAATGCAGCTGCTGCCGACACTCTCCGACGCGGACACCTCCAGCCTCGACGCACTCAACCGTCGGCTATGGGCCTGGGTTGAAGGCGAGTACCACCACGCGCCCCATCGCGGATTGGACGGCGAGACGCCACTCGACCGCTGGGCGAAATTCGGCGGAGACGTCCGCCAGCTCGACGCGCAGCTCGAACTCGACGACCTCTTCCTCCTCGAGGCAAAGCGGAAGGTGCAGAAGGACCGCACGGTGTCCCTCAACGGCATTGTCTACGAGGTGGACGCCGCTCTCGTGGGGGCGACCGTCACTCTTCGCTTCGAGCCGGCCCTGCAGCACCGCGGCGTGCAGGTGTGGCACGAGGGGAAGAAGGCCCAGGATGCCAAGGTGGTGAACGTCTACGCGAATTGCTTCGTCCGCCGCGACCGGACCACCGGCGCGCTGGATGTCTCGGCACCTCCTGACGCGCCGCCGCCAGGCCTGCGTCTCTCAGAGTGGAAGCGCGACGACGAGAAGGGCCGATAGCCATGTATCGAAAACACTTCGGTCTCACTCGCCACCCGTTCGGGAAGGACCTGGCCCCGGAGGACCTCTTCGTTTCTGCCGCCGGGCGCGAGCTGGAGGTCCGCCTCGGGCACCTGCTGGAGCTGCGCGGCATCGGACTCGTCACCGGCGAAGTCGGCAGCGGGAAGACGACGCTCTCGCGAAAGGTGGTGGCCGGCCTGCACACCGGCCTCTACCGCGTCTTCTACGTCCCGCTCTCAACCGGCAACGCGATGGACATGTACAAGTCCATCGCGTGGGAACTCGGCCTGCCCACGGAACGCAGCCGAGCAGCGCTCTACCGCGTCATCCGCGCAGAGGTGACCCGACTGTGCCTGGAGACCAAGGTGCGCCCGGTCCTCGTCGTCGACGAGGCGCAACACCTGCGGCCGGATGTCCTCGAGGAACTCCGCCTGTTGACCAACTACGAGATGGACTCGCAGAATCGGCTTTGTCTGCTTCTCGTCGGCCAGGCTGAGCTGCGACGTCGCGTGGGCATGGCGGTGCATGAGCCTCTGAACCAACGCATCGTCGTGCGACACCACCTCGGCGGCCTCACGCGTGAGGAGCTGTCACAGTACCTCGCGCACCTGCTGCGCCTTGCCGGGACGGAGTTGCCGCTCTTCGAGCCCTCCGCGGTGGAGGCCCTCTTCCAGGCCACGAATGGATTGCCGCGAAAAGTGAATCTGCTCGCGCACCATGCGCTGCTCGCAGCTGCGCTCGCGAAGGCGAAGGTCGCGACCGCGGAGCACGTCCAGGCTGCGTTGCCGGAGGCAGCATGAGGCCCATACCTCTGGCCATCTGGCCTGCCCGGCGCCAGCTTGTGGCCGTGGCGGTCAATGACGACGGTCGCGTCCAGCTGGTCGCCTCCTTCGAGCGCACCGATGAGGGGCGCTGGCAGATGCTCTCCCGGGCCGACGCGGAACTCCGACTGGACTACGAGCTCGTCATCCCAGACTGGCTCGCGCGCAGCGACACCATGGCCCAGCTGGCCCTTTCACGCGGCATCCCCGCCTGGCTCATCCCGCCGCCGATCCTCGAGGCCGTCTGCATCGTCTGCGGGACCGGTCCCCCACGACGCTTCGCTGCCGCCCTGGCGCGCGTCCCGCGCGCACCCGTGCTCCGCGCTCATCTACGCCGGCTCGCACCTGCTGATCACCGCCAACTTCCCCTGCTGTAACTGGAAGCCTCAGCCCGTCGGCTGGGGCTTTCCTGTTTGGGCCACCTGGTCACGCTGGTGCACCGGCTCCCCTGATTGCGGAAAACAGCGCGATCAGCAGCGCGGCCCAGCGTGAACAATCAACAGCGGACCTATGCGGCTGCTAACAGGGGGGCCTTGAGGGAGAGGGTGACGCAGTGGCCTCGGCACACGCACGCCCTGGCGGGATGGTTTGAACGGGCGCGGCCGTCGCGGGCATGTCGGTCCCTCCTGATAGATCGGAGCGCGACGACGGCGGGGTTGGAGGTTGGGGATGGAAGCGTCAGCGGAGCAGAGGGTGGCGGCTATCGCCTCCCGGCAGTTCGGGTTGGTGACTTGGGCGCAGTGTGATCAAAGCGGAATGTCGGATCACTGGGTCAGGGCTCGCGTGAAGCGCCGCACCTGGCGGCGCCTGGGACGAGGGGTCTACTCGCTGTCCCCCGGCCCGCTCACCGTAGAGCAGCGTGCCATGGCCGCACTTCTCCTGGGCGGCGACCAAAGTGTCCTCTCTCATCACTCCGCCGCGGTTTGGCACCGAATCTCGGTTCCGTCCTCAGCCGCCGTTCATCTCCTGGTTCCTATGGGAGCCAGGCCAGCACCCGCTCCGGGCATTAGGCACTGGCGCACGCGCGACCTGGAGCCTGCGGATGTGCTCAAGCATGGCGCGGTTCGTTTGACCAAGGTCGGGCGAACCCTGTTGGACCTCTCGTGGGTGCTGGATGAAGCGCAGCTCCGTGTCGCTTTGGATTCGGCGCTGCGTCTTCGGCGGTCAAACTTGAATTGGATAAAGCTCCTGGTAGAGCGCAAGGGGCAAGGTCGACGGGGAGCCAGGAGGCTTCGTGAATTGTTGTCTGAATACACCCTTGACGATGAGGTGTGCGACAGCGACCTCGAATCGTTCTCGATGGAGCTTGGCTTGGCGACCGGCAGAACGCCTCACCTGCACTACCGTGTTGAGAGTGAGGGGCGTTTTGAAGCGGAGGTTGACCTCGCCTGGCCACGCGTACGCCTCGGTGTGGAGCTTGATTCGTGGAAGTTTCACAGCGACCGGCGGGCATTCCAGAACGACCGGTCCCGGGATCGACGGCTCGCAATCGCGGGCTGGCAGGTGCTGCGATACACGTGGGCGGACGTAAGGGAGCGCCCGGATCGCTTCATTTCGGAGATTTCAAACGTGTACGAGATGCGTTTTGAGAAGTGATAGACGTTCTCGTCAATAGTGACGAGAACGTCTATCACTTCCAACATTGGCGTCTGAAGCTGAGGAGACGGCCCGAAGAGCCACGGGTAACCTGCTCAACTCATCCGGGAGTCAGGCGCGAGGCACACGAGTGCCTGAAGTGTGAGGGACGGCAATGCCTGGAGGGCTGACTCCGTCAGCCCCCTCTGGGGCCGCTCGCGTACGCCGAAGCACGGCGCCGAACCCGTGCTCAATCTGGCCGGCTTGCCCCGGCTCCTCAAGGCCCCTGGCAGGGGCCACGCACGGCAAGCGCGGGCGGCATGGCACAGCCGAACCGGTGCTCAATCTGGCCGGCTTGCCCCGGCTCCTCAAGGCCCCTGGCAGGGGCCACGCACGGCAAGCGCGGGCGGCATGGCACAGCCGAACCGGTGCTCAATCTGGCCGGCTTGCCCCGTCTCCTCAAGGCCCCTGGCAGTGCCGACTCACGGCAAGCGCGGGCGGCATGAGCACGGCGCCGAGTCCGTGCTCAATCTGGCCGGCCTGTCCCGTCTCCTCAAGGCCCCTGGCAGGGCCTGCATACGCCGAGAGCAGGAGGATGAAACACAGCGCAGAACCCGTGCTCAATCTGGCCGGCTTGCCCCGGGCTCCTCAAGGCCCCTGGCAGGGCCTGCATACGCCGAGAGCAGGAGGATGAAACGCAGCACCGAACCCGTGCTCAATCTGGCCGGCCCTGCCAGCAACCGCCGGGAGCGTGCGTCCGAGCGCAGCCTCAAGCCCGCGCTGGCGGAGCACAGCCCCTGGCAGCACGACTGCTCGGCGCCGGGACGGATGCCATGGCGCTCCCGCTGCCCTACCTGACCTGCAAGGAGCAGCGGGGATGCAGCTGAGGGTGGGTTGGAGCACGGCGAGAGGCGCGCACGCGGCGGCGGTGGAGGCGGTGGGCCGGGCGAGCGGGGGCGAAGGTGAGTGCGCGCTGGCGCTCGCGTTCTGCACGGATGGGTACGACCCGGGGACTTTGGCGCGGGCGTTGA
The DNA here is from genome assembly GCA_044230055.1 of Myxococcaceae bacterium. Classification (GTDB taxonomy): domain Bacteria; phylum Myxococcota; class Myxococcia; order Myxococcales; family Myxococcaceae; genus JBGART01. Next base: position 46,322 of record JBGART010000051.1, read on the forward strand.
GTGGCGAGCTGGGAAACGTACCGTGGGTGGGCTGCACGACGGCGGGGGTCATTGCGGGGACGCAGCTGCTCCGGGAGGGCGTGGCGGTGGCCATGCTCTGGGCGGAGGGCGCGCGGGTGGGCGTGGGGGTTGCGGGGCCTGTGAGCCGGGCGCCTCGTGAGGCGGGGCGCTCCGCGGTGGCGCAGGCGCTGGAGGGGATGGGGCTCATCCGGGAAGACCGGTGTCGCGCGATTATCCTCCTGCCGGACGCCACGTCAGGGATGGGCTCCGAGGTGGTGCGGGGGGCGGCGCAAGAGGCGGGGACCGGGCTGTGCTGGGCGGGCGGGGGAGTGGGCGACAACCTCCAGCTCGTGCGGGCGGCGGAGCTCGCCGCGGGAGAGGCGTACGAGGACGCGGCGGTGGCCCTCGCGGTGGAGACGCAAGAGCCCATCGGCGTGGGCATCCGGCATGGCTGGCGCCCGTACGGCCCGGCGACGATGGTCACCCGGGCGACCGGCTCCTCGCTGTGGGAGCTCGACTATGACTCGGCGTTCTCCGTCTACCGCGCGGTCGCGGCGACGCACGGGCACGTGGTGAGCGGGGACGCGTTCACGGAGTTCGCCATGCTGCACCCGCTGGGCATCCCGCAGACCTTCGGTCACGGTCAGCACCTCATCCGCGACCCCGTGGCGGTGGGAAGCGCGGGGGAGCTGCAGTGCGTGGCGGAGGTGCCGGAGGGCACGCTGGTGCGGCTGATGTCGGGCGAGCGCGAAGGCCTGCTGGAGGCGGGCCGGGGCGCGGCGGAGGACGCGCTGGGAGGCATCTCAAACGCGCGGGGCGGCGGCGTGCTGTTCGGCTGCTTCTCGCGCTACCGGGGCCTGGGGCTGGAAGGGGGGCAGGACGAGGAGCTGGTGACGGTGGCGGCCGCGCTCTCGCGCCGGAGTTTCAGCCTGGTGGGGTGCCTGACGCTGGGCGAAGTCGGCGCAATGCGCGGGGGGATGCCGCAGTTCCACAACAAGACGGCGGTGGTGATGGCCTTCTGAGAGCAGGCGAGCATGGTCAGTGAGCGCAGGGATGGCGGGGACCTGGGCCTTCTCGGCGAGGAGGACCGGCTCGCGCTCCAGAGCGCGTTGCAGGAGCTGACCGCAGCGGTGCTGCGGCTCTTCGACCCCGGCGCGCCGCTCTCCCATTTCCTCCTTCAGGTCTGCGAGCGCGTGGGCTGCGCCGCGGCGCTGTGTCTGGAGCTGCGGCGCGGGGAGCGGCGGCTGCACCTGATGGGCGCGGCGGGCGTGTCGCGGGCGGCGAGGGCGCTGCCGCTCGACAGCCCGGCGCTGGGCCGGGTGCTCGCCGAGCCGGTCCCGGTGGATTGGCGCACCCTCCCGCTGCCGTGCCCGGAGCTGCTGTCGCCCGGCATTCAGCGCTGGGCGTTTCCCATGACGCCCGAGGGGAAGGAGAGCCAGTGGGGGCTGTGCCTCTTCTTCCTGCACCGCCCGCGAGACGCGCCGCAGCTGCAGGGGATGCTCCGCCGGGTGGCGGAGGTGCTGGCGATGGCGCTGGCCCACCGCAGCCTGAGCGCGCGGCTGGAGGAGCAGCGCACGCTGCTGCAGTGCGAGAACGACGCGTCGTCGGAGGGCATCCTCATCCTCTCTGCGCAGGGCCGGGTGGCCAGCTGCAACCGGCGCTTCCTGGAGCTGTGGGGGATGCCGCCGGTGCAGGAGGGGACTTCGCGCGGCGGGCTCCTCCGGAGCATCTCCCGGCAGGTGCGGGACCCGGCGGGCTTCCTGGCCAGCGCGTCCTTCCTGGAGACGCACGCGGAGGTGACGGGGACGCAGGAGGTGGAGTTGAGCGACGGGCGGACCTTCGAGCGCTACGTGGCGCCCATCCGCAACGCCAGCGGCGGGCACTTCGGTCAGGGCTGGTACTTCCGGGACATCACGGCGCGCAAGGAAGTGGACGCGCACCGCCGGCTGCTCCTGCAGCGCGAGCACGCCGCGAGGACAGCGGCGGAGGAGGCCGTGCGCAAGCGGGACGAGTTCCTCTCCACCGCGGCGCATGAGCTGAAGACGCCGCTCACCCCCCTGGCGCTGCGGCTGGACGCGCTGGTGCGCGCGGCGCGGGTGGGCGGGGCTCCGCGGGTGGAGACGCTGGAGAAGGTGCAGGAGTCGCTGCGCAAAGTGGTGACCCTGGTCAACGACCTGCTGGACTTCTCCCGCCTGCAGTCCGGCCGGATGGTGCTGCGGCGGGTGGCGCTGCGGCTGGACGGGCTGGTGCAGGCGGTGGTGGCCAACTTCCGGCTCTCCGCGCCGCGCCACGTCTTCGAGGTGACGGCGACGGGCGAGCTCTGGGTGCAGGGAGACCCCGTGCGGCTGGAGCAGGTGTTCACCAACCTGCTGGACAACGCCATCAAGTACAGCCCGTCCGGCGGCAGCGTGCGGATTGAGCTCTGCCCGCAAGGCGAGGACGCGCTGTGCGCGGTGACGGACCGGGGCATTGGCATCCCGAAGGAGGAACAGGTGGGGCTCTTCGGGCGCTTCTTCCGCGCGGGGAACGCGCCCACCAGCCACTTCGCGGGGCTGGGGCTGGGCCTCTACATCAGCCGGCAGATTGTGGAGGGGCACGGCGGCCGCATCTGGGTGGAGTCGCAGGTGGGGGAGGGCGCGACCTTCTTCGTCACCCTCCCGCGCGCGGCCCCGGCGTTGAGGGGCGTCTCCGCACCCTAAGAGCAGAGCGTCGCCCCGCTCTAGAACTGCGCCTCGGTGGCGACGGAGTTGAGCCAGTCGCCCGTCCGCGGAGTGAACACGAACCACGTCGCGCGGTCCTGCAGCTGCCGGCGGGGGCCCGGGGTGGCGAGGATGTCCACGCCGGGGAGGGGCCGGTCAAAGAGAGAGCTGCCGTCGAAGAGCGCTTCAACGGTTCCGCTGGGGAGGTCCAGCAGGCGCTGCCCTTCCAGCGCGGCCACCGGGATTCCCAGCTTCAAGCGCTCGAAGCCGTACCACTCGGCGGGCTCGGTGGAGGCGTAGAAGCCGGGCCCCAGCGTCCCAGAGGAACTGCGGTGGGTATCAATCTGGGTCCGCGCGCCCCGCTTCGCCCAGGCCATGGGCGTCTGGTGGTAGACGGTGAGCGTGCCCTCGGGCGGAAGGCGCAGCGCCCGCACCGCGTAGTCCTTGGCGTCTCGGCGCCGCCCCAGTCGGAGCAGGTCGGCCGGGTAAGAGCCGTTGGCGGGGAGGGTGAACCCGGACACGCTAGAACTCCGCTCGGGTGAGGGACGCGTTGAGCCAATCCTCCGACTGCGGTGTAAACGCCAACCAGGTGGCGCCCTTCTGTTCGTCGTAGGTGGTGGGGGCTGGGGCAGCGATGATGTCCACCCCATCGACCGTGTCCTCTCGCCCGATCAAGCTCCACAGCGTGTCCATGGCGCGCGGTGGCAGCTCGAGCACCGGAACCTCCTCGAGCGCGGCGACCGGCAGCTCCAGGGTGAGCAGATTCGGGCCGTAGCCGGTCGCCGGAATCGTCGAAGTGTAGAAGCCTGGGCCGAGCGCACCCAGGCGGCTGTGTGCCGGCGTGATGTGGACCGGGGCGTGCGAGCCCTGCCATTCGGAGCGGTGGGTTTGGTGGTAGAGCGTGAGGCTGTCGGAGGGCTTGAGCCCAAGCCGCTCCACCGCATAGCTCAAGCCGTCCCGCCTCCGGCCGACGTCGGTGAGGCGGTACGGAGATCTCCAGTTGAGCGGCAGGGTGAACGACACGCTAGAACTCCGCCCGGGTGAGGGACGCGTTGAGCCAATCCTCCGACTGAGGCTTGAACGTCATCCAGGTGGCGCGGTCCTGCCCCTGAAACGTGGGGCCCTGCGCGGCGACGATGTGGACGTCGGTCGTATCCACCGGGAGCTTCATCACGTCCCACAGCTTGTCGACGGTGCCTGGCGGGAGCTCCAGCACCGGAACCCCTTTGAGCGCGGCGACCGGGAGCTCCAGGGTCAGCCGGTCGTTGCCGTAGGCGCCGGTCACCGGAATGGTGGAGGTGTAGAAGCCGGCGCCGAGGGTGCCCAGTTGGCCGCGCTTCGCGCTGATGTGGAGCGCGTCGTGCGAGCCCGGCCAATTGCCGCGATGGGTCTGGTGGTAGAGCGTGAGGTTGCCTTTCGGGTCGAGCCCCAATCGCTCCACCGCGTAGCTCAAGCCGTCCCGCTTCAGGCCGACGTCGGTGAGCCGGTAAGGGGACTTCCAGTTGGGGGGCAACTCAAACTTCATCCGTCCGGATTATCCGTTTGGGATTGACGGGGTTTCCGTTCGCGCGGTTCTGAGAAAGCGAGAGGCGCCTGTCTTCTCGCGCGGGGTAAAGGCGCGCGACAGGACGGAGGGGCGTCCATTCTGGTGCTTCGACCTGAGGTCAAGCTGCGGTCGACCCTCACCCCGGATGACTCCGGCGTTGCCACGGCGGACCTGGTTGGCACGCCGGAGCACGTGGCTCACACGCTGGCCAAGACAGAGGGCCTGCCCACCATCATGGACCATGTCCTCGGTCGTCCCCCGGGCAAGACGCCGGACAGGTACCGCTACACCGAAGCGCAGATTCACGGTCCCGTGGCGTTCAGCAAGGACATCGCTCGCCTCGTGGCGCCCGAGGTCGCGCGCCGGCAGGCGCTTGCGGACCTCTACCGGGCGTTCTCCCGCCAGTTCGACGTCCCGCTGTTCTGGTACGACGGGCGCCGCTTCGTCAGCGACTGAAGGCCTTCACGCTGGCGCCGGGAGCAGGACGGTGAACGTGGCGCCGGCGCCGGGGGCGGAGCTGACGCTCACCTCCCCGTGGTGCGCCTCCACAATTCGCCGCACCACGCTCAAGCCCAATCCCGTCCCGCGGGCCTTGGTGGTGAAGAAGGGCTCGAAGATGCGCTTCTGGAGCTCCTGCCGGATGCCGGCGCCATCGTCGGCCACCTCCACCCGCACGCCCTCCTTCCCGGCGCAGGGCGCGCGCGTGGCGCGCATTGTGACCCGGCCCGTGTCCGTGGTGGCCTGCAGCCCGTTCATCAGGAGGTTGAGCAGGGCCTGCCGCATCAGCCGGGCGTCCACGTAGACGGGCGGGAGCGGCCGGGGAATCTCCAGGGAGAGCCGTGAGGTGGCCATCTCCCCGCTGGCGTTGCGCGCCCCTTCCAGCGCGCCCTCCAGAATCCGTTCCAGCGACTCGGTGCGCGGCGAGATGTCCCGCGGGCTGGCGAAGTCCAGCAGGTCTCCGACAATCCCGTTCACCTGCTCCGCTTCCTCCTCGAGGATGTCGAGCAGCGGTGCTGTCTCCAGACCCGACACGCGCTTTCGCAGCGAGCTGATGGCGTTGAAGATGGCGCCCAGCGGGTTGCGCACCTCGTGGGCCACCACCGCGGCCATCTCGCCGATGGCGGCCAGCCGTTCGCGGGCCACGAGGCGCTCCTGCGTGCGGCGCAGCTCTTCGAAGTTGCGCTGCAGCTGCTCGTAGAGGTGGCGGTGGGTGAGCGTGAGGCTCAAGTCGCGGGCCAGCCGCTCCACCATGGAGCGGTAGGCTTCCGGGACCTGGGCGCCATCGAAGAAGAGCAGCAGGCTGCTGTCCGCGGCGAGCTCTCCGGACGCGCCCGGCAGGAGCGGGAACTCCCAGCGCACCAGGCTCTGCCGGGCCAGCTCCGGGTAGGGGAGCGTCTGTCCCGGGCCGAAGGGCAGGGCGCGCGAGGTGCGGGAGAGCCCCGCCGCGCCGAGCAGCAGGTCAGCGCCGTCGATGGAGCGGCCCAGCCAGAGGACGGCCAGCGCGCCCAGCCGCTCCGCCACACGCTCCAGAAACGCATCCACCGGCTGGGCCGGCGCGGAGAGCTCCAGCGCGGCGACGCTCAATTCGCGCAGCACGCTCAAGCGTGCCAGGCGCTCCTCGGCGAGCCGGCGTGCTGAGTCTTCCGACTGCGCCGTCACGACGTCACCTCCTCACCCCGGGAGCGCGAGCACCACCGTCGTCTTGTTGTGAAACTGCGGCAGCTGCGCGCGGAACGCGCCGACTTCACCGAACGACAGGCAACCCGCCAACGGGACGCCCCCCAGCGCTTCCTGGCAGCGCCGGAGCTCGCGGTGGAAGTCCTCTCCGAGAAGCTGGTAGCGGGAGACGCAGTCGAAGACCAGCGCGCCGCCCAGCGGGCCGCCCGCCTCCTGCGCCGCCATGCGCGCGGCCAGCCCGGCGGAGTCCGGCAGCTGCGCGGGCGCGCCCTGCATGATGCGGATGACGGCGCCCTCGGGGACTTCGGCCTGCAGGCGCAGCCCGCCGTCCGGCTCCACCGAGATGGGGTCCCGGATGAGGAACTCGTTGCTGGCCTGCGGGATGCCCAGCGGGTGCGTCATCGCGAAGCGGGGGAAGTTCGCCGGCGTCACTTCATCGCCCTGGTCCGCGGCGGTGACGCGGTACACGTCGAAGGCGCGCTCGTACTCCAGCTCCGTGATGACCAGGCCGCGCGCGCCGGTCACCAGCACCGGCGGGCCGTAGGGGGTCCACCCGTGCTGGACGCCCACGCCCACCCGCCCGGGGCACTGCAGCGCCAGCGCCACCACGCGGTCGCTGTGCGCGCGTCCGCACGCCAGCTGCGAAGCCGGCGCGTCGAGCAGGTTGTCCCCCGCGCCGCCGCCCGCCCAGGCAGAGGCAGAGCCGCCTTCGGAGAGCGCGCCGCGCACCACCTCAGAGCCGTTGCCCGCGCGCGTGTCGGGGAGCAGGACGATGGACTGGCTCCCCCCGGCGGAGGGCCCCAGCGCGCCCAGTGCTTCTGCTGTGGCGGAGGCGCCGGCGGCCCGGGCGCCCTCGGTCACCTTGCTGCCCAGGCCAATGCCGGCGCGGACCTCCGCGCCGTCCACCAGCGCCAGCACCAGCCCGCGCTCCACCAGCGTGCTGCCGGCGAAGGCGGTGACGCCGGTGCAGCCCGCCCAGGGGATGCCGGAGAGGGCCTGCTCCAGCGCCTGGGCCAGCGCGTCCGCCGGGTAGTGCCCGCTGGCAAAGGCGATGGCGACCGACGGGTGCGCCGCGCGCTCCCGCGCCTTGCCCACCGCTTCGTCGACGAGCCCCAGCACGTCGGCGCGCTCACTCTGGCCTACCCACAGCTTGAGACCCACGGTTCCTCCCCCCAGCTTCAAGAGAACCGGCGTGATGTCTTCCTAGAAAGCATCCTCGGAGAGCTCCATCGACTGCAAGGAGCTGTTCACGACCTGGCGGGCCGCCAGGCCCACGTTGGGGAGCACCTCGTGGCAGAAGAAGCGGGCCGAGGCGACCTTTCCCTCGTAGAACGCCGCCTCCTTGCCGCTGGCCGTCGGGCGCTTGGCCACCGCCACCGCGGCGTGTCGCACCAGCAGCCAGCCGATGACCAGCTCCGCCAGCGCGAAGAGGACGCGGTTACCCTGGAGCCCCACGTGGTACAGCGACGCGGAGAGCTTCTCCATCAAGGCGCCCAGCGCCTCCTCCATCTGACCCAGCGCCGTCGCCAGCGCCGCCCGCTCCGTCGCCAGCGCGTCTCCGCCCTCCTTCGACTCCACGGTCTCGCGGATGCGGCCTAAGAGGCCCTGCAGCGTGGCGCCGCCGTCGCGCGCCATCTTGCGCAAGAGCAGGTCCAGCGCCTGGATGTGGGTGGTGCCCTCGTAGAGCGAGTCAATCTTCTGGTCCCGGACGTACTGCTCGATGGGGTAGTCCTGCAGGTAGCCGGAGCCGCCGAAACATTGGAGCGAGAGGCCGAGCAGCTCGTAGGTGCGCTCTGAGCAGAAGCCCTTCACCAGCGGCAGGAGCAGGTCGTTGAGCGCGTCCGGCGCCGCGGCGTCCGGCGAGTGGTGCCCGCCTTTGAGCTCCACCTCGTCCTGCTGGTGGGCGGTGAAGAGGATGAGGGCGCGCATCCCTTCGGCGTGGCTCTTCTGGAGCAGCAGCATCCGCCGCACGTCCGGGTGGTGGAGGATGCTCACCCGCGGCGCCGCCTTGTCGCGGGCCTGCAGCAGGTCCGCGCCCTGCACGCGCTCCTTCGCGTAGGCCAGCGCGTTCAGGTAGGCGGTGGAGAGGGTGGCCATCGACTTCATGCCCACCGCCATCCGCGCGTGCTCAATGACGTGGAACATCTGCCGGATGCCCTCGTGCACGTTGCCCACCAGCAGGCCGCGCGCGGGCACGCCGTCGCCGAAGGTCATCTCGCAGGTGGCGGAGGCCTTGAGCCCCATCTTCTTTTCGAGGTTGGTGCAGAAGACGCCGTTGCGTTCGCCCAGCTTCCCGTCTTCGCCCACCCAGAACTTGGGGACGATGAACATGGACAGGCCCTTGGTCCCCGGCGCCGCGCCTTCCGGCCGCGCCAGCACCAGGTGGACGATGTTCTCCACCGTGTCGAAGTCGCCGTTGGTGATGAAGCGCTTGACGCCCTCCAGCTCCCACACGTCGTCCTTCACCTGGCGGGCGCGGGTGCGCGCGGCGCCCACGTCGCTGCCGGCGTCGGGCTCGGTGAGGACCATCGTCCCGCCCCAGCGCCGCTCCAGCATCGGCAGCACGTAGCGCTTCTTCTGCGACTCCGTGCCCAGCCGGTCGATGACCTTCGAGAGCACGGTGCCCAGCACGTAGAAGGCGACGGCGGGGTTGGCGCCGACTTCCAATTCGAACGCGCCCCAGGCGAGCGACGGCGGGGCGCCCAGGCCGCCCAGGTGCGTGGGCAGCTCCAGCGTCTGCATCCCCGCCTCGTAGTAGACGCCGAGCGCGCGCTTGATGCCCTCGGGCAGGCGCACCTCGCCCTTCTTCGGGTCAAACACCAGCGGGGTACGGTCCCCCTCGTAGAAGCTGTCCCCCAGCCCGCTGGCGCAGATGGGCGCCAGCGTCTCCAGCGTCTGGCGCGCGGCGGCTTCGTCCAGGTCGCCGAAGGGCTTCTTGCCCAGCGACGTGCGGCCGATGTCGAGGAACTCGAAGAGGTTGAACTGGATGTCGCGGAGGTTGTCCTTGTAGTGCGGCGCCTGGGACACGGGGCTTGGACTCCTGGTTTTAGAAGGGTTTTCTACCCGCCCATCCTACAGCGCCAGAATCCCCTCGGGCGCGTTCACGCCGCGCGCGCGGGAGATGGCGGTGAGCAGGTCCTTCGGCGGCGCGTCCGGGCTGGCGAGCACCGCGCGCACCGACGCTTCGATGGCGTCCTCCGCGCCCGCGCGCACCAGCCCGCGCCGCGCGTCGGCCAGCAGCGCCTGGCGGTGGATTTCAAAGTGCGCCTTCACGCGGCCGAACACGTCCACCAGCACCGCGTCACCCACTGCCAGCCGCAGCTCCAGCTCGCCCTTGAGCTGCAGCGGGTCCGCGACGATGCCGTACTTCTCGTAAGCCTTGTAGGTGTTGTCCTCGTGGACCACGACGTAGTCGTGCGTGATGGGGGCGGGCGGCGCCTCGGTGGTGAGGCTGTCCAGCTGGAGGGTGACCGAGGTCCGCACGGTGGCGCGGTGCAGCTCCACGTCGAAGTAGAAGTCCGCCTGCATGGGCTCTTCGACGGTGAGGGGCTCCCGGAAGACCACGTCCCGCATCCGCTGCACTTCCTTCTTCTGCTTCAGCTCCGCCGACGCCAGCGCCTCCACCCGGTCCCGCGCCGTCTGCGCGCCCTGCCGCTGCTTGGCCACCGCCTGCTCGTCGGGCGCGCAGCTGACCAGGTCGCACTTGAGGTTCTGACACTCGCGCGGCACGTCGGGCGGCTTGGCCGCCGCCGCGGCCTCCTTGCACTCCGCCACCGCGCGCTGGCAGAGCGCAAAGCCGTCCACCCGGCAGCGGTCAAACGTCTGGCGCGCGCGCTCCAACTCCGAGGTGGCGTCCAGGAAGGTCCGCAGCGCGCGCTGCGCGTCCTCCTCGCTGTCCTCCAGCTTCCGCTCCGTGGAGAGCAGCGCCTTCTCCGCGTCCGTGCGCCGGGGGTTGGCGACCGCGCGCATCCCCGCCACGTACTTCTGCAGGCGCTGGGTGGTCTCCTTCTCCCGGTTGTAGAGGACGCGGTCCAACGTCAGCGTCACCTTCACGCCCAGCACGTTGTTGGGCGCGGTGGTGACGAAGCGGATGGGCAGCTTCTGCCCCATCGCCCCCAGCCGGCCGGTGTTGAAGCGCGCCGCCACGTCGGGCGCGTTGGCGTGGTCGATGACCGGGGCCACCTGCGCGTAGAAGGCGATGGAGTCGATGAGCCGCTTGCGCACCGCCTCTGCCCGCTCGCGCGCCGGCGTGGCGCCTACGCGCGCCTGGTCCGCCCGGAGGTACTCGATGAGCGCGTTGCCCAGCTTGCCGTTGCGCTCGTAGGTCTCCGCCATCTGGAAGCTCTGCGCCGCCAGCGCGAAGCGGGTCTCCTCGCGCGCCGAGTAGGCGCCCTGGTGCCCCGGCACGGCCTTGAGCAGCGCGTCCAGCTGCGCCAGCGCCTGCGTCAGCTGCCGGTTGGCGAGCAGCAGGCGCGCGGACTTCACCCACTCGTCCAGCGTCTCCGCCAGCCGGGTGGCGGCCGACGGGTTGCCCGGGTCCACCTGCAGCGCACGCTGGAAGTCGGCCACCGCGTCGGCGAACTGCTTGCCCGCACGCTCGTGGTCCGCCTTCAGGATGTACTCGGACGCCCACGTCTCCTTGAGCGTCACCACCCGCGCGGGACCTTCCGGGTTCTGCGGCTCCAGCGCGATGGCGCGTTCGTACTCCGCCTTCGCCAGCTGCCACTGCTTGGCCTGGAGGAACTCATCCCCCCGCTTCAGCGCCTGGCTGTAGGCGCAGCCTGCGAGCGCGACGAGCGTCAGCAGGGCCAGCGCACGCAGCAGGACGGGGACGGGTGGAGGGGAGCGCATCGGGTCCCGAATATCGGCCGCGGCCTGTACCGCCGTCCATCAGAAGTCGTCAGAGAGCGTCGGTGCTGCGGAGGCGGTCGAGCGCGTTCTCGATTCGCTTTGTCAGGCGCACATCTGCGAGCCGCTTCGCGCAGGCGAGCAGGGACTCGAAGTCCTCGGCGCTCACCGCCTGGCCGGGCTGCGTCCATTCCGTGACGGCCGCGTCCAGCTCCGTCCGCAGCTCCGCCTCCTGTCCGGCCTGAGTGAACGCCTCCAGCCGCAGCCGGCGCGCCTCGGTCGAGCCGTGCATCCCGGCGAGCAGCGCCAGGGCGGCCTCAGGCTTGCGTTCGTCCAACGCGCTCCGTGCCTGCTTCAACACCGCGGCGCGCTTGCTTGCCGGCTCCACCGCGGGCGGATGCGCGGTCACTGTGGCGAAGAGCGCGCTCAGCCCGAGGTCGGGCTGGACCTCTGGGCTGGGGGCGGGCGGGTTGCGGAGGTTGCGCAGCGCGCGGTCCAGCAGGTCCGTCTCGACCGTGGCGCGCAGCGCCTCCAGGCCCTCGCCGCTGAGCGCGTCGGTCGCCAGGCGGGGCGCCTGCTTGAAGGCGGGGACGGTGGGCGCGTTGCCCGTGACGACTTTGTTGACCTGCACGATGAGCGGCCACCGGTCAAAGTCCCGGAGGCGGAGCTGTAGGTGGGTCTGGAGGGTTCTCAGGTGAGGCAGTTGGGTGGGGTCCACCGTCACGACCAGGGCGTCCGCGGCTTCCAGCACGCTCTGCAGGTCTTCGCTCCCCGAGGTCCAGCCCACAGGGCCGGTGAGCGTCCGCAGCATCAGCCGCACCCCGTCGTCTCCGCGACGGCGTTCGGGTTGAGGCCAGTAGTCGAAGCCGACGAGCTGACCGTCCTGTCGCCACGTGCCCAGCCTGCAACCGGCAGCCTCGGCGAGCCGGTAGAGCCCCTGCAGCGTGGTCTGCTTTCCGCTGCCCCCCGGTCCCACGAAGGCCACCACGATGACGACTTCGCGCGCTGCTTCGTCCCGGAGGGCCATGAGGGTGAGGGTCTGGTCCGAAGTGGACCGCGCGGTCAAGCGGGGGCGGGGTGTTGCTTGCCCGGCTGTGATTGCGAGCGCGGGAAAAGCGTGGTCAAGGCAGGCGAGTAGGTCTTGGGACCGACTGTCGCGGCGAACGCGAAGGCAGTTATCCCTGAGGGAGCCGGGGCAGGCGGGATAGGCCCAGGAGGCTGACGGGGGCGCCCCCGTCAGCAATCAGCGTCTCCGACTTGAACGCGCGCAGCTTCACTGACGACTGCTGCGCTCCCCAAGGTGGTTCGCAGCGGCGCCCCGACTGGCTGGAGCTGCCCCCGAGATTGCCGAAATGCTACTGGCAGTGTGTTTTCGGGAGGGGGGATGAGAGTGTAGACAGGAAGTGGGGAGTATTTGTTATATATATCTAACAAATACTCCCCACTTTGTTTACAGCCGTCGCGCGGCTCCAGGAAGTCGTACTACTCGTGAATCCGGCAGCCGACGGGGACAGCTCCAGTCAGCTGGAGCGCCGCTGCGAACCACCTTGGGGAGCGCAGCAGTCGGCAGCGAAGCCGCGCGCGTTCAAATCACAGGCGCTCATTGCTGACGGGGGCGCCCCCGTCAGCCTCCTGGGCCTATCCCGCCTGCCCCGGCTCCCTCAGGGATAACTGCCTTCGCGTTCGCCACGACAGTCGGTCGCAAGACCTACTCGCCTGCCTTGACCACGCTTTTCCCCGCGCTCGCAACCACAGCCGGACGAGCACCACCCCCGCCACGTTCGACCTCGCCGTCCGTGTTCGCAACCAAACCGGACCCGAAAGGCCCGCGCTGCGTGCGCGCAAGCAGCGCCGGACAACTCCGCACCCAGGTGCTTGCCCCGCCGGCCTGGCAGCCGGTAGGAGGCAGCGCATGGCATCTCATCCGACAGCGGCGCAGCTGGGGCAGCGGACGCTGGGGCTGTGCGAAATCGACAGCGTCATCGGCCACGAGGGCGCGCTGGCGGACCACGTGGAGCAGTGGGCGCTGCAGCACTTCGCTCGCGACGCGGTGTACCGCCACTCGCACTCGCTCCTGCTCGGAAACCTCAAGGACCCGCGGCCCACCATCGCGCTCGTCGGGCACCTCGACACCGTCCCAGCGCACCCGGACGAACGCCGGCCGCGCATCGAAGGGGACCGGCTCTACGGTCTGGGCGCGTCCGACATGAAGGGCGGGCTGGCCGTGATGATGGCGCTGGCGGAGGCGCTGCCGCGCGACGCGCTCCCGTACAACCTGGCCTTCCTCCTCTACGAGCGCGAGGAGGGCCCGTACCTCGAGAGCGGCCTGGGGCCAATGTTCGACCAGCGCCCGGAGCTGCGAACGCTGGCGCTGGGCATCGCGATGGAGCCGACGGACAACATCGTGCAGGTCGGCTGTGTGGGTTCACTCCACGCCACCGCGCGCTTCGTCGGCCAGAGCGCCCACTCCGCCCGGCCGTGGCAGGGGCAGAACGCCATCCACCTCGCGGGCCCCTTCCTCTCGGAGCTGACCGCGCGCGAGCGCCGCGAGGTCCGCTTCGGGCCCTACAGCTTCTTCGAAGTCCTCTCCGCGACGACGGCGACGGGCGGGCGGGCGCGAAACGTGGTGCCGGACCGCTTCGAGCTCAACCTCAACTTCCGCTTCGCTCCAGGACGGACGGTGGAAGAAGCAGAGGCAGAGCTGCGCGCGCTGGTGGCGGGTCGGGCGGAGCTGGAGGTGACCGACCGCGCGCCGTCGGGCCGCGTCTGCGCGGACAACCCGCACTTCCAGAAGCTCCTGCGCACCACGGGGCTCGCCGCGGGCGCCAAGCAGGCGTGGACGGACGTGGCGCGCTTCTCCAGCCTGGGCGTGGACGCGGTGAACTTCGGCCCGGGGGAGACGGCCCAGGCGCACCAGCGAAACGAGAGCGCGTCCATCTCCGCGCTGCACGTCGCCTATGAGCGACTTCGGTCCTTCCTCACGGCCGATTGACTCCGGGGCAAGCCTTTGAAATGAGGCCGCTGCCAGCGCGACCGCAACTTCCTTGCACCAGGGGTCAGGCCGCGGGGTGAGACCGACAGGCCGAGCGAAGAAAAGACGTCATGCAACCCTTCTCAACCCCCCGCCTCGACGACGACAGCCGGTACGACCGGACGCTGGCCGACACAGAGGCGCTCGACGCGTCTGTCCTGGCCACGCTCACCGACGCGCTGGTGCTGCAGGGCGAGCGCGGCGCGGGAGAAGGGCAGCGGTTTCCGCTGCTGGGCGCCACGCTCTTCATCGGCAGAGACCCGGACTGCGACGTGCTGCTGGTGCACCCTACCATCGGTCGCCGCCACGCCAAGCTGCGCTGCCTGGGCACGCGGGTGTTGATCCGCGACCTCGGCAGCCAGAACGGCACCTACGTGAACGGCGCGCGCCTCACGCCCGACAGCGAGATGGAGCTGCGGCGCGGGGACGTGCTGGTGATGGGCAACGCGCGGCTTCGGCTGACCAGCGCAGAGCCCTCCACCACCGGCATCTCAAGCGTACGGACGATGCCCCACTCCCAGCCGCAGACCCTCCGCGTGGCGCTCGCCGGCGGGGTGGCCATGGTGGTGGCGCTCGTGGTGGGCGTGGTGGCGCTCGGCCGCCCCTCGGTCACCTTCCAGCCGCTGGCGGAGCCCGCCGCGGAGCAGACGGTGGAGGTCCGCCCGCCGACGCCGGCGCCGAGGCGAGAGTCCCCGCGCGAACGCTTCGAAGCCATCAGCCGCGCCGCCTACCAGGCGGTGGCCGCCAAGGACCGGCTCGCGGCGATGGAGCACTTCCTGGAAGCGCTGGAGCTGGACGAGTCGCTGCAGACGGGCCGGCGCGAGGAGCTGGGCCGCAGCCTGGCCGGCCTGTACACCATTGAAGGGCTGGAGCTGGCCCGCCGCGGTGAGTCCGTGCAGGCGGTGGCCTCGCTGCGCATCGCGCTCAAGTACGACCCGAAGAACGCGCTCGCGCAGCGCAGGCTCGGCGCGCTCCTCAACGCCCCGACCAGCCCCCGCCCTGAGGCCGACGTGAAGCCGCTTCAAAGCAGCGCCCGAAGGACGCGCGCCGCGCTGGACGAAGCGTTCGACTCGGACGACTGACAAAGCTGAGTTACCGGACGTCGAACGCGCGGTCGCACTCGGCGGCGAGCTTGGGGTCCCGGAAGCTCAAGCCGCCGACGTCGTGGGTGGTCAGCCGGAGCGTCACCTTGCGCCAGCGGATGTCGATGTCCGGGTGATGGTCCTGCGCCTCGGCGAGCTCCGCCACACGCTGGACGAACGCCACGCCCTCGAGGAACGCCTTGAACTCGTAGGTCCGCGCGAGCACCTGTCCTTCGAGCTGCCAGCTGGGGTGCGCTGCGAGGAAGCGCTGGAGCTCTGCGGGCGCGAGCGGGGTGCGGTCGTAAGCCATGGTCACTTCCAGGTGTAGAGCGCGACCGAGAGGTTCATGTACGCGTAGGCCAGGTCGAACGAGAGGCCGAAGGTGAGCTTCTTGTAGATGCGCACCTCTCCGCCGAACGTCACGTGGGGCCGCGTTCTCCCGGGACCGAGCGAACCGTCGGGCGCCCGGGTGGAGACCATGGGGGGTTCCAGGTAGCCGCCGGCGCGGAAGCGCAGCCGCTCCGGGATGAACTCTTTCTCCACCGCGATGCGCGGTTCGAAGGAGAGGTGCTGACCGGCGTAAAGCACGTCCACGCCCGGGCCCTGCTCCACCCAGGGCGAGACCAGGGTGGCGTTGGCGGCGGGCCAGAAGATGTCGAGTTGCGCGCTGAAGAGCCACTTGGTCATCGCCGACGACTTCACCGCGGTGCCGTCGGGCTTGAGCTCTCCGGTCGGCTCCGTCCAGTCGTCCGGCGAGAGGATGTTGTACGCGCGGCCGTTGCCCACCGCGTAGCTGCCGCCGAGCGAGATGCGCGCGGGCGCCACCACCTCGCTGAACGGGAGCAGACCACCGAACGTCCCCCTCGCGCCGCCGTCCTGCGGCATTCGCTCATCGAGCCGTTCGCCCGCGCGGCCCACGGTCTGCGGCCGGAAGGCGAACCCAATGCGGTAATCCTCATGCTTGGGGCGCCAGAGTCCGCCGAACTGGATGCCCCAGCCGTGGTAGAAGAGCGTGTCTTTGATCGACTTGTCCTGGAGGTGCGCGACGTACGCGTGCGTGCTCTCCACGCCCAGCCCGACGGCAATCTGGTCCTCCCAGAAGACCGCGGCGAGCGAGCCGAAGATGTGCAGCTGGCCCAGCGTGAACGCCTTCGACACGAAGGGGACGCCCTCTTCGTTCAGCTCGAAGCGCTGGTAGACGAAGTTCTGCAGGTCGAAGCCCACGCCGAGCGCGACCTTCTTGTACTGGAGCTTGAGCGCCGAATAGAGGACCTGCGCGCCGATGAAGCTGAACGGGCCGCCGCCTGCCTGGTCCGGCCGGCTGTCGTTGTCCCAGTCCTGGTCGCCCAGGCTCAAGAAGGGCAGCGTCCCCAAAAAATGCAGCGTGCCGCCGAGGTCGAAGGTGAAGTCGCCCTCGTAGTGCGGGTCCGGGTTCGCGGCGGCGGCCGGGTTGCGGGTGATGCCCTCTGCACCTTCGGCGATGCCGACGAACGCGCCGGAGATGCCCATCAAGCGCGGGCTGCCGCGCAGCGTGCCCTCGGAGAGGAGCAGGCGTTGGCTGCCGTCGAACTCGTAGGCGAGCGCGGGGGTTGAGAGCAGCGCCGCAGCGAGCAGCGCAATCCAGAGGCGGGCCACGTGATTCCCTCGATGGGATGGACGGATACGGGACAGCAAGCGAGCGCCCCTCACGGCGCCCGGGTGTGGACTCTCACCCGGGCAGGAGAGGCCTGAGCGCCCCAGGCGAAGCGGCCGTTGGCGCCCTGAGGCGTGGCGACGCCGAAGCGGAAGAGCTCCAGCTGGATGCCCTCGTCCGGGACGACGCGCGGCGTGAGCAGGTACGTCTCCGTCTCGCTCCGGCCCAGCGCCTGGTTCTCGAAGGTGGGCGCCTGCGACACGTTCACCGACGCGGCGGCCGAGCTGCCGCCCGCGCCGTTGCGGTGCCGGGTGCCCAGCGGCACCGCGAGGTTGGTCCGGGGCAGGAGGAGCTCTCCCTCCGGGGAGAAGAAGCGCAGCGTGCGGTCCTTCTCCGAGAAGCTGAAGAGGCCACCCTGGCTGGTGCCCACCAGCGCGCCGTGGTGCGTGGCGCAGACCGGCGCGCGCAGGCCGGGCGCGGTGCTGGAGAAGCCGCACGCCATGAAGTCCGGCGGGTCCCCGTTGATGCTGACGCCGGAGAGCTGGCGCGCGACGAAGACGGTGTCGCCTTGCTGGAAGAGCAGCCGCGCGGAGCCGTAGCTGCCCATCCCGGCGTCCTCCGTGGAGAGGACGTTCTCCTGCGTCACCCCGAGCGCGCTGGAGCGGTAGCGGACCAGCGTGGACCGCGAACCGGAAGGGGCGAGCGCCAGCAATTCGTTCTCCGTGGCGAGGAGTTGATCCGCCACGGCGGGCGACCCGGTGAGCGACACCGAACCCATCAGCGTCAGCCCGCCGTCCCGAGTGTCGTAGTACGCGACCTTGGGTGAGCTGTAGACCCAGATGCCATGGCCCGCCGCGCGGACCTGCCCGGTGAAGGCCCACGTCCCGCCGTCGTTCAAGAAGACCGTGTCTCCGCACAGCCAGCCATTCGGCGTCTGCGTGAGGTCCGCGCAGCCGCCGCCGTCCGCAGAGGCGGGCAGGTCAATCATCGCGCCGCTCTGCGCGAGGAACACGTACCCCACCGCCTGCGCGCCGCCCCAGCCGGGCTCGAAGTGGACGGAGACGTCGTGCCAGCCCGCGCGCACTGGCGTGAAGGTGACGTGCACCTTCCCGTCCTCCGGCGCGTCCTCCGGGCCGGGGAGGAACTCCTGCTCGAAGGCGACCTCGTCGCCGACCGGGTCCGTGACCTTCACGTCCGCGCGCTTGGGGATGCCCCGTTCGCAGGTGGCGGTGGGTGTAGGCACGGAGAGCGTGACGACCAGCGAGTCGCCCTTCATCCCCAGGAAGCCGGCGTCCAGCGCAGAGCCGCCACCGCTGCGTGCGCGGGTGCCACACAGCGGGCCCGGCAGGCCGCAGCCCACCAGGAGAGAGGCGAAGGCAGCGAGACAAACCGTGAGTCGTCTTGGCGTGTGCACGTTCGCGAACGAGAGCTCTTCCGGCCCTGAAGTGGACGAGGAACGGCGAGTCTACCAGTCGGCTTCGCGCTCACACCAGACGCGGCCGCTGGCGCACCACAGCGTGGCGCACCGGACTCACGCTGACGTTTTCGTTCCGGGAGGGGGTACTTCGGGCGAGCCGGCCCGCAGGTTTCCCGGTTAACACCTGTTCTCGCCCGGAGGCCCGCAGATGCAGCGGGTGCGCCACGGCGCGCCGCAAGCCAGACCGCCCACTTGGACGCGACCCTTGAGGCCCGTTCGCTAACGGCGCGCGCGGCCTAACGTGCGAGGTCTGTCGCGACCCCGGCTGTCACCAGCGGCTGGACATACGTCACCGCCACGACGCCGCTGCCAATGGCCGCGCGCACCTTGCCGCCGGTGGCCGGCCGTTCCAATTCGAAGCTCACCGTCTGCTCTGACGCTCCGAGGCTCGCGCCGCCATCTTCTGCAGCGCCGCCATCGCGGCTGAAGCCCGGCGGCGCGGTGGTGAGCGTCCAGCCGTTCTGTTGCAGAAGCTGGACGAGGCCGAGCAGGTTGGTCTCCAGCTTGGCCGGCGGCCCCTGATACTGGACGGAGAAGAAGAAGGTGTCGGAGACGACCTTCGCTTCCTTCGGGGTGGGGACCATCGCCTGCAGCTGCTCGGTGGTCATGGGCGAAGGGGACTGCACCAGCTTGCCGAAGTCCTCCGAGGTGAGCGGCAGCGCCAGCTCCAGCGCGAGCCCACCGGGCAGCGGGGTTCCCATCAGCTGAAACGGCGGCTTCATCGCCAGCGCCATCGGCGGGTCTCCTGCCTCCGGCGGACGGAAACCCTTCTCGGCGATGGGCGGCCGCATCAATTCGTTGAGCGCCTGGCCGTGCGGCACGCGGTAGCGCAGCTGGCGCTGCAGGCTGGCGCTGGCGTCCAGCACCCGCACCCCGCGGCCGTCGGGGAACACGGTCATCATCGCCTCGCGCAGGTCCACCGCCTGCGCCTTGCCCACCACCGGACCGCCGGTGTTCACCGGGGCGGGGCCCGGGGCCGGCTTGCACTTGCACCCGCCGGTCACCGCCACCGCCGCTGCCAGCAAAAGCACGCGCCTCATGCCCGCTCCACCGCCTTGCGCCACTTGGCCAGGTGCTGCTCGCGCTCCTCCCACGCCATCTTCGGCTTGAACGTCTTCCCCGCCTTCCAGGCGCTGCGAATCTGCTCCGGGCTGTGCCACACGCCCGCGCCCAGCCCGCCGAGGAAGGCGGCGCCCAGGCTGGTGGTCTCCAGGTTCTTGGGCCGCACCACCTGCGTCCCCAGCACGTCCGCCTGGAACTGCATCAAAAGGTCATTGGCGGTGGCGCCGCCGTCGACTTTGAACGAGGGGAGGGTGCGCCCCGAATCCCGCGTCATCGCCTGGGCGAGGTCGTGAATCTGCAGCGCCACGCCCTCCAGCACCGCGCGCGCCAGGTGCCCCGCGGTGGTGGAGCGGTCAATGCCGGCGAACAGCCCGCGCGCCTCCGGCCGCCAGTGCGGCGCGCCGAGCCCCGCCAGCGCCGGGACGAAGACCACCTCGCCAGAGGTCTTCACCGTCCGCGCCAGCGCCTCCACGTCCGACGCCTTCTTGATGAGGTGAAGCCCGTCGCGCAGCCACTGCACCGCGGCGCCGGCGATGAAGCAGCTGCCCTCCAGCGCGTACGCGACCGTGTCCCCCAGCCGCCACGCGACGGTGGTGAGCAACCCGGACTTGGACTCCACCGGCTGCTCGCCGGTGTTCATCAAGAGGAAAGCGCCAGTGCCGTACGTGCACTTCGCTTCGCCCGGGGCGAAGCACGCCTGGCCGAAGAGCGCAGCCTGCTGGTCGCCCGCCATCCCGGAGATGGGGATGCCGTCAGGCAGCGACTTCATCCGCAGGGTGGTGCCATACACCTCGGCGGAGCCGTGAATCTCCGGCAGCACGTCGCCCGGGATGTCGAAGAGCGCGCGCAATTCGTCGTCCCAGCGCAGCGCCCGCAGGTCCATCAGCAGCGTGCGGCTGGCGTTGGAGACGTCCGTCACGTGCTTCTTGCCGCCGGACAGCTTGTAGACAAGCCACGTATCAATGGTGCCGAAGCAGACGTCGCCGCGGGAGGCCAGCGCCCGCGCGCCCTTCACGTTCTGCAGGAGCCAGGCGAGCTTGGTGCCGGAGAAGTACGGGTCCAGCACCAGCCCCGTCTTGGCGCGCACCCGCGGCTCTTCGCCCTTCGCCTTGAGGGCGGTGCACACGTCCGCCGTGCGGCGGTCCTGCCAGACGATGGCGTTGTGCAGCGGCTTGCCGGAGGTGCGGGACCAGAGCCCCGTGGTCTCCCGCTGGTTGGTGATGCCGATGGCGGCCACCTCGCGGCCGTGCACGCGCGCGTCCTTCAGCGCCTTGGCCACGCAGTGCTCGACGGAGCTCCAGATGTCCTCCAGCGAGTGCTCCACCCAACCGGGCTTGGGGAAAATCTGCCGGAACTCGCGGTAGGCCTTGCCCACCACCTTGATGGACGGGTCCAGCACCGACACGTGCGTCCCTGTCGTCCCCTGGTCGATCGCCAGCACGTACCGCGCTTTCGCCATCGCACCCCTCCGTGAAACGACCGGCCTACACCTTTGGCGACATTTGACAAGGATCGCGCCGCCGCGAGATAACTGTGCGCATCCGAGGAGCACTTCGGATGGCGCGAGACTTTTGCCCACCTTGGGTGACGCGCCTTACAAATGTCACCCTAAGCCGATGGGACCGGTGGGCTTCCTTGCACAGTTTCGCGAGGAGGCCCTTTTTCATGACCGGTGGCAACGGTGGGCGGAGACAAAGGACGTTCCGCCATGTCGCACCCGCCGAAGAGCACCACCCTCCCCACCCTCTGCGTTCACGCCGGCGAGCCCCGCCAGAAGGCGCACGACTCGCTCACCACGCCCATCGTCTTCAGCTCGACCTACGCGTTTGCTGACACCGCGGAGCTGCGCGAATACTTCGACGGGAAGAAGGAGCGCGAGGAGTACGGGCGCTACGGGAACCCCACGGTGCGCGCCGCCGAGGAGAAGCTCGCCGCGCTGGAGGAGGCGGAGGACTGCGCGCTCTTCGCCAGTGGGATGGCCGCGGTGACCTCCACCCTGCTGGCCATGCTGCGCTCGGGAGACCATGTCGTGATGACGTCCGACTGCTACCGCCGGACGCGCCAGTTCGTGGGCACGGTGCTGCAGCGCTTCGGCGTGACGTCGACGCTGGTGGACCCTTCGGACCTCGCAGCCATCGAAGCCGCCATCGTCCCCGGCAAGACGCGCCTGCTCATCGCCGAGTCGCCGACAAACCCGTACCTGCGCGTGGCGGACCTGCCGAAGCTGGCCGCCATCCGGGACCGCACCGGCGTGAAGCTGCTCATCGACTCGACGTTCGCCACGCCCGTCAACCAGCGGCCGCTCACGCTGGGCGCGGACCTCGTCATCCACTCCTGCACCAAGTACTTCGGCGGGCACAATGACCTGTTGGCCGGCGCGGTGCTGGGGCGCGCGGGGCTGCTCTCTGCGCTCAAGGACTTTCGCGGGGTGCTGGGCGGGGTGCTGGACCCCCAGAGCGCGTTCCTCCTGCTGCGCGGGGTGAAGACGCTCGCCCTGCGCGTGGGGCACCAGAACCAGAGCGCGCTGCGGATTGCGCAGTGGCTGGAGGCGCACCCTGCCGTCGAGCGCGTGTTCTATCCGGGGCTGCCGTCTCACCCGGACCACGCCGTGGCGCGCGAACAGATGAGCGGGTTCGGCGGGGTCATCAGCTTCCTGGTGAAGGGTGGGCTCGAGGAGGCGTCCCGCGTCATCGATGGCTGCCGGCTGGCGCTGCTGGCGCCGTCGCTTGGAGGGACGGAGACGCTGATTGAACAGCCGGCCTTGATGTCGTTCTACGAGATGACGACGGAGCAGCGGCTGGCCATCGGGATTCGGGACAATCTCATTCGCCTCTCGGTCGGGATTGAGTCGACGGAGGAGGTGGTGGCGGACCTTGAGCAGGCGCTTGCTCGGGTGGTGCCGGGGAAAGGGAGAGCCGCGTAATGGGCCGTGCTGGGATACGGGGAACGGGAACGGGAGCGGGGGCGTGGG